>JADJOO010000001.1:0-115000 GCA_016713725.1 Pseudomonadota bacterium
GGATCTCGACGCGGCTCTCGGTGAACTGCGGATTATCCGCGTGCTGCTGGCGCACGCGGTTCTTGAACCATTCCTCTACCGCAGGTCCGCGCAGCCACGCGTTCAGCTCCGGGCGGCGCTCCTGCCACAGTGAACGCAGGACGTCGACGTGTCCGGGAGCGCTTTCGGGCAGCGACAACTGCTTCGGCGCGACCAGGCGGTCACCAGCCTGCAGTTCGTCACCCCGCTTCAACAGCAATTCGCCGTTTTCACAGGTGAATACGCTATGGCTGGACGTCACCCGCACGGTACGGCCATAGGCTGTGCGTACGCGGAACAGCTTGTCCTGCAACGGATGCCGGATCACCGCCTTGATCGGGCGGAACCGGATCGCATGATCGTCGCTGCCGAAGCACAGCACGTCGCCGAGCTCGCCATCGCCCAGTCGTTCGGCCAGCACTTTCTGGGCGTGACCATCGTCTTCGACGTGACCGGATTCACGATGCGATTCGATCGCCGAGTCGATGAACGAGCCGATGCGCACCATGCGCGCAAGACCGTCGCGCTCGCGGACGAAGACGTGGTCGTCGCCGTCGACACTCATGATGATGATGCGGTGGTAGCGCAACTTCGCGAGGTCGAGCTCGTCCTTGCCGATGCCGCACCCGAGCGCAGTGATCAGCGTACCCACCTCCGCCGACGACAGCATCTTGTCGAAACGCGCGCGCTCGACGTTCAGGATCTTGCCTTTCAGCGGCAGGATCGCCTGCGAGCGGCGATCGCGTCCCTGCTTGGCGGAACCGCCTGCGGAATCGCCCTCGACGATGAACAGCTCGGACTTCGCCGGATCTTTTTCCTGGCAGTCGGCGAGCTTGCCGGGCAGGCCCGCGATGTCTAGCGCGCCCTTGCGACGAGTGAGTTCGCGCGCCTTGCGCGCGGCTTCGCGCGCACGGGCCGCGTCGATGATCTTGTTGACGATGGCTTTCGCCTGCGCCGGTTGCTCGAGCAGGAATTCGCCGAGCTTTTCGCTGGCAATCGCCTCGACTACGCTCTTTACTTCGGACGAAACGAGCTTGTCCTTCGTCTGCGACGAAAACTTCGGGTCGCTCAGTTTCACGGACAGGACCGCGGTGAGACCTTCGCGCGAGTCGTCGCCCGTGGTCGGCACCTTGTCCTTCTTGTTCGCCAGCTCGCCTTCGATGTAGTCGTTCAGCGTGCGCGTGAGCGCTGCACGGAACCCGGCGAGGTGCGTGCCACCGTCCTTCTGCGGGATGTTGTTGGTGAAGCAGTACATCGTCTCCGCGTAGGAGTCGTTCCACTGCAGCGCGATTTCCACGACGACGCCGTCGCGCTCGCCGCGAAACCAGAAGATCGATTCGTGAACTGCAGTTTTGCTGCGGTTCAGGTACTTGACGAACTCCTTGATGCCGCCTTCGTAGTGGAAGGTCTCGCTGCGCTCGTCGCGTTCGTCGACCAGCTCGATGCGTACACCTGAATTCAGGAATGAAAGTTCGCGTAACCGCTTTTGCAGGATCTCGTACTCGAACTCGATGTTCGTGAAGATCGTGTCGCTGGGCTTGAAGCGGATGGTGGTCCCGCGTTTGTCGCTGGTACCGGTCACCGCAAGCGGCGAGACCGGGTCGCCCAGGCGGTATTCCTGCGTGTAGACCTTGCCGTCGCGGTAGATGGTGAGGTTCAGCGTCTCCGAAAGAGCATTGACGACGGACACGCCGACGCCGTGCAGGCCTCCCGAGACCTTGTACGAGGAGTCGTCGAACTTCCCGCCCGCGTGCAGGACGGTGAGGATGACCTCAGCCGCCGAGACCCCCTCCTCCGGATGGATATCCACAGGAATTCCACGGCCGTCGTCCTGAACGGTGACCGACTGGTCGGCATGGATGGTGACGATGATGTTGGTGCAATGACCGGCGAGCGCCTCGTCGATCGAGTTGTCCAGGACCTCGAAGACCATGTGGTGCAGACCGGACCCGTCATCGGTGTCACCGATGTACATACCCGGGCGCTTGCGGACCGCATCTAGGCCTTTTAAGACTTTGATTTTACTGGAGTCGTAGACGTCCGCAGAGCTCATGGGATACCCGGTTCAGAGGAACGCGGAATTATAGCAGAGGGGTGATTTTTCCGTGTTCCACGTGAAACCTTCGTGTCACGGGAAGCCGCTGGAAAGCCGCCATGGAGGGATCCAGGGCCGACACGAAGAGCTGGCCAGGGAGGTCCAGCACCACGGAAATCAGCCGTTCCAGGTTGGCCTCGTCGAGTTCAGCCGCGGGATCATCCACAAGCAGCGCCGCCGTGGGACTGCCTAGCGCATGGTCACATTTAAGCTGTCCGAGGAGTAACGCAGACGCCGTCAGCTTTTGCTGGCCACGGGACACGCGGTGCTTGGCCAGATCGCCGCCGACACGAATCGAGAGATCCGCCCGATGAGGTCCGATATGCGTCGTGCCTCGCTCCCGGTCCCTGGGCCAGGAATGCTCGATCGCATCCTTCAGGTCTGTCCCCGCCATCCAACCGTCGCTGAGCGACAGCTCAATCGTCGTCCCAAGAAGTCGTTCGCCAACCGCCGCGACGTGAGGCACCAACTGGGTGAAGTACTCCCGCCGGGAAGCAGCCAGGGAACGGCCGGAGTCCAACAGTTCCGGGTCCCAGGCTCGAACCACCTGTTCAGGCGCCTCAGACCTGAGAGCGGCGTTGCGCTGTTTGAGGGCGCGCTGGTACCGGCGCCACTGGTCCACGAACCTTGGTTCCACGTGGAACACACCCCAGTCCAGGTAGCGTCGGCGCTCCTGCGGGCCCTCTTCCACCAACCGGTGAACTTCAGGGTCGATCGCCTGGACCGGCAGGATGGTCGCCAGTTCAGCCAGGCTGCCGATCCGATTGCCGCCTGCCCGGGCCTCGAATCCTTCACGGCTGTATCGAACTCCGACCGGGCGGACACTCTCGCCGGCCTCGAAGCGTCCCGTGAGCAGCAGCTCCTCGGCGCCTTTGCGGATCAGGGTTTCATTGCGGGCCGTGCGGAAGGAACGTCCCCGGCCCAGAAAGAAGATCGCCTCGAGCAGACTGGTCTTGCCGGAGGCGTTGGCGCCGCTGATCAGGTTGCATCGACCATCGAATTCGAGATCTGTCGCCGCGATGCAGCGGAAGTCGCGGACTTCGAGGCGACGCAGGCTCATGGATCAGGACCGGGGGAGTTCTCGGGGAAAAGGGGGGGGGGGGGGGGGGGGGGCGGGGGCCGGGGTCAACCCGATGTTCCACGTGAAACCGAGACCAACGCCCACGCCTGAAGCCGAGCCGTTGTTCCACGTGGAACCAAGCGGAACGGAACGGCAACGGCGGGCGTCCGCCCTCCGCTGCTCAGAGCCGCATCGGCATGACAACGTAGCGGGCCGACCCGTCCTGCGTGGCCCGGATCAGGCAACTGCTGTTGCCATCGGTCAGGCCCACCTGGACGTCCGCGCCATCCACCGCCGCCAAAGCATCCAACAGGTAATTGACGTTAAAGCCGATCTCGAGCTCTTCGCCGTCATAGGTCACTTCGACCTCTTCCTCAGCCTCTTCCTGCTCCGGGTTGTGCGCCTGGATCATCAGCGCGTTCGGCTTGAGCGCGAACCGGATGCCGCGATATTTCTCGTTCGACAGGATGGCTGCACGCTGCAGCGCCTGGCGCAAATCATCGCGAACTGCGCCAATCGTCTTGGGCGGCGTGGCCGGGAATACACGACTGTATTCCGGGAACCGGCCATCAATCAGCTTGGAAGTAAAGCGAATTTCGCCGATCTGGACGCGAAGATGATTGGATCCGATCGAAACTTCGAGCAACTGGTCTTCGTTGCCCAGGATTCGCTGCAGTTCGAGCACGCCTTTTCGCGGCACAATGACCTGTTGGCCCGCTTTTCCGCCGTTGGCCAGCTCAACCTCGCACAATGCCAGCCGATGGCCGTCGGTCGCGACAGCTCGGAGCATTTTCGCCGACGTTTCCAGCAATAGACCGTTCAGGTAATAACGGACATCCTGCTGGGCCATCGAGAAGTAGGTCTTGTCGAGCAGCCGCTTGAAGTCCTTCTGCGGCAGCTCCAGGGTCTGCTCCGCGTTGATCTCCTCCACGGTGGGGAACTCTGCCGCCGGCAGCGTGGTGAGCGTGAAGCGGCTCTTGCGAGCTCGCACGAGCATCCGCTCGCCTTCCTGCGTGAGCGTGATCTCGGTGCCGTCCGGCAACGCGCGACAGATGTCGAGCAACTTCCGTCCGGGGATCGTGATTTCTCCGCCTCGCTGAACGTCCACCTCGGACGTCGCAACGAGCTCGACTTCGAGATCCGTCGCCGTGATCGAGAGCTTGCCCCCTTTGGCCGATACCAGCACGTTCGCCAGGATCGGCATCGTCTGCTTGCGCTCGACGACACCGATGACGGCCTGCAGCGGGCTCAGGATCGCTTCGCGCTTCGCGATGATCTTCATCTTCTATAGTTCCGGAGTCTTTATATAAGAGATCTATTGTTATGACTTTTAGCACAGCGCATGTCTGTGCAAAACCTCAGTTTCCCCAGTGGCGGAGCAGGTTTGCGGGCAGGGTCAGCACCCCTCCCAACCCACGCAAGCCCTGTCCGCAGCCTGTGGATGAAATGTGGAGCACTCGGCCTCCGCTTTCATCCACAGGTTAATCATGTCATCCCGCAAGCGTTCTCAACAGGTTTGAATAGTCCTCGTTGAGCCGCTGCTGCGAGGCTCGCAACTCCTTCATGACGCGACACGCATGCAGCACCGTTGTGTGGTCACGACCACCAAACGCGTCGCCGATTTCCGGCAGGCTGTGATTGGTGAGTTCCTTCGACAACGCCATCGCCATCTGCCGCGGCCGCGTGATCGAGCGGCTGCGCCGGCGTGACAACAGGTCGGCCACGCGAATCTTGTAGTACTCGGCGACCGTCTTCTGGATGTTCTCGATCGTAACCAGGCGTTCCTGCAGCGCCAGCAGGTCCTTGAGCGCTTCCTTCGCGAAATCCAGCGTGATCGGCCGACCCGTGAACTGCGAGTTGGCAATCACGCGGCGCATCGCGCCTTCGAGTTCGCGCACGTTCGAGCGGATACGCTTGGCGACGAAGAACGCGACTTCCTCCGGCAGCTCGACGCCGCTGGCTGCAGACTTGCTCATCAGGATCGCGACGCACGTTTCGAGTTCGGGCGGCTCGATCGCCACCGTGAGTCCCCAGCCGAAGCGCGACTTGAGACGCTCCTCGAGGCCTTCGACTTCCTTCGGATAGCGGTCGCAAGTGAGAATCACCTGCTGCTGCCCTTCGAGCAGCGTGTTGAACGTATGGAAGAACTCTTCCTGCGAACGATCCTTGCCTGCGAAGAACTGGATGTCGTCGATCAGCAGCGCGTCGAGCGTGCGGTACGCCTGCTTGAACTCGTTGATCGTGTTGTGCTGCAGCGCGCGGACCATGTCGCCGACGAAGCGCTCGGAGTGCACGTAGGCGACCTTCGCGTCCTTGTTGCGCGCGCGGATCTGGTTGCCGACGGCGTGCATCAGGTGGGTCTTGCCGAGGCCGACACCGCCGTAGATGAACAGCGGGTTGTAAGCCCGCCCCGGGTTTTCGGCGACCTGAACCGCGGCGGCGCGCGCCAGCTGGTTGCTCTTGCCCTCGACGAAATTCGCAAACGTGAACTCGGCATTCAGCCGGCCGCCGAACTGGGGCAGGGGATCGATGGGGCGGCGGTAGGCGATACCGGGCTGCGACTCTGGTTGGCTGGTGGACCGTGCCGCAGGCCGCGGTTGCACCGGCAGGCCGATTCCGTCCGTCATCTGGGCAGGAGTGGGGAGCGGCTGTCGCCTCGAACCGATTTCCACGGTCACTTGTGGGACCGGGGCGGGTACCAGCTCGTCGACCAACTCACTGATGCGTGCAGTGCAGTTTTGATTGACCCAATCGACGACGTACCGGTTGGGCGCCAGCAGTCGCAGCCGGTCCCCGTCCTCGACGGCCTGCAGCGGGCGGATCCAGGTGTTGAAGGCCTGTTCCGGGAGCTCCGCCTCGAGCCGGCGGAGGCATTGATGCCAGAGCGAAATCTGCACGAACCGACGGGCCTTTCTCAGGGACGGCGAGCGCTTGCGAGCGGGAAGGGGCGGCGAGTGTATACCGGCTCCCGGCCTGTGGATATCTTCGGTTGAGGTTGACTCCGGCGGGGTCCGTGCGTATTCTTCCCGGCCCTTTTACGGCCAGTGCATGTTGTTGTTTCTGGTCCTGTTTTCCGGTCCTGTCCAGGACACTTTCGGAGCCGACGATGAAGCGCACTTTCAACCCGAGCAACCTGCACCGCAAGCGAGTCCACGGCTTCCGTGCGCGTATGGCCACCAAGGGCGGTCGCCTCGTCCTCGCCCGTCGTCGCGCGAAGGGCCGCAAGCGTCTTGCGGTCTGACCGTTCTCACGACCAGTAACGATCGCACGCCTGTCTCGCGACGCTTCCCGCGCGCGAGCCGCCTGACCGACAAGCCCCAGTTCGACGCCGTTCATCGGCAAGGCCAGCGATCTTCCGATGCGCTGTTCCTCGTGATCACTCGTCCCAACGACGCAGGCCAGGCCCGGCTCGGGCTCGCCGTCGGCATCAAGGCCGCTGGCAATGCCGTCAAGCGCAATCGCATCAAGCGCCTCGCGCGCGAATCATTCCGCCACCGCCAGCACGAACTGCCGGCCCTGGACGTCGTCGTCAACGCGCGACCTGCCGCCACCAGGAGCAGCAGCGTCGAGATCCGCGCGAGCCTGCAATCGCACTGGGATAGGATCGTGCGACGATGCGTCCGCTCCTGATCGCCTTCATCACGTTCTATCGGTGGTTCATCAGCCCGTTGCTCGGGCCGAACTGCCGCTTTTATCCCACGTGTTCCTGCTACGCGCAGGATGCCATTCAACGTCACGGGGCGCTGCGCGGCTCGTGGCTCGCGGCGCGTCGCCTCGGACGCTGCCACCCCTGGAATCCCGGCGGCTACGATCCCGTGCCCGAATGCACGCACACGCCGCACGACCAAACTGACAAGCGACCGAGCCATGGATAACCCGCGCCTGTTTCTCTGGATTGGCCTCGCACTGCTCGCCTGGATGAACATCATCCAGTGGGACCGGGATTACGGTGCGCAGTCCGCTGCGACCACCGCGACGACAGCGTCGAGCGCGACGTCGCCCGTCGCGGCACCCGCAGCGCCGGGCGCGGCCTCGTCGAGCTTGCCTGAGATGCCGTCAGCCACTGTGCCGGCCGCGGCAACCCCCGCCGCTGCCACGCAGGCACCGGCGACCAGTGCTGTCGCTGCCGCTGCTCCCAGTATTCGCGTCGTCACCGACGTGATCGACATGGACATCAGCCTGCAGGGCGGCGACCTGCTGCGCGCCGACCTGCTGCAGTACCCGCGCGACAAGAAGCCGGGCAGTCCCGCTGTGCGCCTGCTGTCGACCGACGACGCGACCTATGGCGTCGTGCGCAGCGGCTTGCGCGCGGCCGACGGCCGGGCCGAACCCACGCACCTTGCGCTGTACACCGCGCCAGCCAGCGAATTCCGTCTCGCGCCGGGCGCGCAGGAATTGCGCGTGCCGTTGACGTGGACGGACGGGCAGGGCGTCACCGTCAAGAAGACCTACGTCTTCAAGCCTGGCCAGTACGCCGTCGACGTGATCTATGACGTGCAGAACGCATCGGGGGCCGACTGGAAGGCGGCCTCGTACGTGCAGTTTGCGCGTCACGTGTATCCGCAAAGCCGTTCGATGTTCGACGTTGAGAGCTATGCGTTCCGCGGTCCGGCCGTGTACGACGGCGAGAAGTACCAGAAGCTCAGCGTCGACAAGGACGACGAGGCATTCCGCCAGGCGTTCGCCGATGGCTGGATGGCCGAAATGCAGCATCACTTCGTTGCGGCTGCCGTGCCGCCGAAGGGCGAGACTTATGACTTCACGCAGCAGCTCGAGGGCAGCCACTCGCTGGTCAGCTATCGTGGCCCGCTGAAGAGCGTGCCGGCGGGCGCCAGCGCCACTTTCAGCGAGACGGTCTTCGTCGGTCCGAAGCTGCAGGAGCAGCTGCAGAAGGCCGGTCCGAAGCTCGAGCTGACGGTCGACTACGGCAAGCTCACGATCCTCTCGAACCCGCTGTTCCACCTGCTGCAGTGGGTGCACAAGTACGTCCAGAACTGGGGCGTCACGATCATCATCGTGACGATCCTGCTGAAGCTCCTCTTCTACAAGCTGACCGAAAAAAGCGGCCGCTCGATGGCGAAGATGCGTGCGATCGCACCGCGCATCAAGGCGATCCAGGAGCGCTACAAGGACGACCGCGAACAGCTCGCGAAGCAGACGATGGAGCTGTACAAGCGCGAGAAAATCAACCCGGTCGCGGGCTGCCTGCCGATCCTCGTGCAGATTCCCGTGTTCCTCGCGTTCTACTGGGTGCTGCTCGAGAGCGTCGAGATGCGCCAGGCGCCGTTCTTCGGCTGGATCCAGGACCTCTCGTCGAAGGACCCGTACTTCATCCTGCCGATCCTGATGGGCTTCGGCATGTTCGCCCAGTTCAAGCTGAACCCGGCGCCGCCGGATCCCATGCAGGCGAAGATGTTCGCATTCATGCCGGTCATCATGACCGTGATGATGGCGTGGTTCCCCGCAGGGCTGGTGCTGTACTGGCTCACGAACACGCTGCTGTCGATTGCGCAGCAGTGGCAGATCAACCGGGTCGTGCTGGCCGAGGCCAAGAAGAGCGGTTCGTCGGCCTGACCCTTTTTTCACTTCCTCGCGCGTCGGCAGACGCGCACGGGGAAAGGGACCGGATCGACCGCCTGCAACCTCGCATCTAGGGCAGGTTTTGTTGCAAAAGCATCAAATAGGCCTAGAATGTGCGCATGGATCGCATTCCATCCAACGTGGCCAGCCATGCCGTGGCCGATGGAGCAAGCCTCAGCGCCGCCGGGGTCCTCGCGTCTGCCCTGGTGAAAGCGGGGAAAGAGCTGGGACTGACGCAGTCCGAACTCGGCTCGATCGTCGGTCGGGACCGTACTGCGTTGAGTCGTGGCGCGCTCGAACCGGGCACCAAGTCCGGCGAACTGGCGCTGCTGGTGATCCGTGCCTATCGCGCGCTGTTCGTGCTCGTAGGGCGGCGAACCGCGGCAGATGAAGCACTGGATGCACACCCACAATCTCCACGTGGGCGGCGTGCCTGCTGAGCTCGTCCGTTCCGTGGCCGGGCTCGTGCGGGTCGTCGAATACCTCGACGCCATCCGGGGCCGTGTGTGAGCGACATCTGGGCGGCTTGCTCCAAGCGAGTCACGCCGGTCACGCTGAGCGGAACCGTTCTGCGCCTGGTCGAAAGCCAGGAGCAGGTGGCGACCAACTCCCTCGTGCGGACCCTTGCTGAGCAGGCGCTGCTGGAAGATCTCATCGAGGCTTCCAAGCCGAAGCTGCCCGCGCCTGCGATCGGCCTGCACTACCTGCTGGCCACGCCGTTTCGCTATCCGCCGCTGCCCTTGGGGCTCGCGGTTCGGCAGGCGCTTCGAGCCCAGCCTTTTCTATGCCGCGCGCACCGCCGACACCGTGCTCGCCGAATGCGCGTACTACCGGTTTGTCTTCTGGTCCGGGATGGCCGAGCCGCCAGCCGCGCCACTCGACACGCGGCACACGCTGTTCAGCGCCGCAATCGCGACGAGCCGTGGCCTCAAACTGCAGCAAGCGCCGTTTGACGAATTCGCCGACGGATTGCGCGATCGGCGTTTCTACGACGCAACCCAGGCGCTTGGCTCGGCCATGCGCGACGCGGGAATCAAGCCTTCGAATACCGTTCGGCGCGCGATCCGCGGCAGGGCTTGAACGTAGCGCTCTTCACGCCGGCCGCGCTTGGAACCACCAAGCCCGACATCCTCGATGAGTGGCTGTGCCAGACCACCGCCGGCCGCGTGAGCTACTACAGCCGCCCTGGCGGCGGCATTCGCGAATTTTCGCTCGACACGTTCCTCGTCGATGGCGAGCTGCCGTTGCCGGCGGCATGAGCAGCGCTCCATGAGTGCTCCGTCGAATGACACGATCGCGGCGATCGCCACGGCACCCGGTCGCGGCGGGATCGGCATCGTTCGTGTCTCGGGCCCGCAGGCCGTAAACATTGCCCGGACCGTGCTTGGGATCATGGTCGAACCACGCCGCGCCGAATTGCGAGCGTTTCTCGACGCGGAAGGCTCGCCCATCGACACGGGACTGGCCCTCTTCTTTGCCGGCCCGCATTCGTTCACCGGAGAGGACGTGCTCGAACTGCAGGGGCACGGCGGTCCGGTGGTCATGGAAATGCTGTTACAGCGCGTGCTGGCCCTTGGTGCGCGCGCGGCTGCAGCAGGGGAGTTCACGCAACGCGCCTACCTCAACGACAAGCTCGACCTCGCGCAGGCCGAAGCGATCGCCGACTTGATCGACAGCGGCTCCGCGCAGGCGGCGCGTGCGGCGTTGCGCTCACTGCAGGGCGAGTTCTCCGCTCGCGTGCACGAACTCGCCGATTCCGTGCTTCTGCTGCGACTCTGGATCGAGGCGGCAATCGATTTTCCCGAGGAAGAAATCGACTTCCTCGCGGACCGCGCGCTCGGCGAGCGCATGCGGGACGTGCGGCAACGATTCACCGAACTGGCGGAAACCGCCCGCCAGGGCGCCTTGCTGCGTGACGGCCTGACCGTCGTCATCGCGGGCCGACCGAATGCCGGCAAGTCGAGCCTGTTGAATCGCCTCGCCGGTTACGACGCCGCGATCGTCACCGCGACACCTGGCACGACGCGTGACGTGCTGCGTGAACGCATCGCGATCGATGGCTTGCCGCTGCACATCCTCGACACGGCCGGGCTGCGCGAATCCCCGGACGATATTGAAGCCGAGGGCATTCGACGCGCCCGTCACGAAATCTCACGCGCCGACCGCGTGCTGTTCGTCGTCGATGCCTCCGATCCCCAGGCGATCGACGCGATCGAAAACGATCTGCAGCACGTGCCCGCCAAGATCCCGCTCACGCTCGTCTTCAACAAGGTCGATCGCAGCGGCGATGCGGTGAAAGTCGAAGCAGGGCAGGACGGCACGCAGCGCGTCTACCTGAGCGCCGGGTCGGGCGCGGGCCTCGATGGCTTGCGCCAGCACCTGAAGGACTGCATCGGCTTTCATCCCCCGCCTGCCGGTGCACTTTCCGCACGCACGCGACACATCGATGCGTTGCGGCGTGCACGAGAGCACGTCGAGACCGCGCATGAATTGCTGACGACACGGCATGCGGGAGAGCTCGTCGCGCAGGAACTGCGTGACGCGCACCAGTCGCTGGGCGAGATCACCGGCGAAGTGTCGAGCGACGACCTGCTGGGACGGATTTTTTCCAGCTTCTGCATCGGCAAATAGGGACGGACGAGGCGGCACGGCGAGCTCGAGATTGTTGTGGCTGCGCTGCAATCGACGCGGACCGCTTGTCGATAAGATCGACGCATGGGAAAAATATGTCGACAGAAAGAATATTTGTCGACATTTATGGTCATGATGTCGATACAGTCGACAAATTCGACACATATGTCGATGAAATCTTATAATATCGACATATGTCATTCGTAGCCAGTGAGCCCTACAACGATCTCCCGGACCTCCCGCCGGCGGTCGATGTCGAAAGCAAGGCATTGCTGAAGGCCTGCATCGAGGCCAGGGCTGCGTTGGCCGAACTCAAGAGTGTTGGTGACCTGATCCCGAATCAGGCAGTGCTGATCAACACCATTCCATTATTGGAGGCCCAGGCCAGCAGCGAAATCGAAAACATCGTTACGACCAGTGACGCGCTGTTCCGCTATTCACAGCAGGAAGATCAGGCCAGCGACCCAGCCATAAAGGAAGCATTGCGATATCGCAGCGCCCTGCATAAGGGATTTCTTTCGCTGCAGGACCGGCCGCTTTCCACTGGCACGGCCGTGCTTGTCTGCAGCTGGCTAAAAGACCGCGACATGCAGGTGCGCCGGATTCCAGGCACGGCCCTGACCAATGCGGCCACTGGCGAGGTGGTCTATACCCCGCCCGCAGGTGAAGCAGTATTGCGAGAGAAACTCGCGAACTGGGAACGGTACATCCATGAGGCAACCGAGATCGATCCGCTGATCCGTATGGCGGTGATGCACTACCAGTTCGAGGCCATCCATCCCTTCACCGACGGCAACGGCCGCACCGGCCGGGTGCTCAATCTGCTGCTGCTGGTGGAAAAAAAATTACTGAACCAGCCGGTGCTGTACCTGTCCCGCTACATTTTGCGAAACCGGATCGACTATTACCGCCGATTGCTTGCCGTTACGCGCGAAGGCGCCTGGCAGGACTGGATCGCATTCATGCTGGCAGCGGTGACCGAGACCGCGCAATGGACGACCGCCAAAATCCGAGCGATCCACCGGCTGCAGTCTGAGGGCGCCATATTTGCAAGATCGCGCGCGTCCAAAATCGTCAGCCGCGAACTCATGGACGTGTTGTTCGCGCAGCCGTACCTGCCGCATCCAGAACCTTGTCGACGCCAGCGTCGCCAAGCGACAGACCGCAGCCGTCTACCTGAAGCAGCTGGCGACCATAGGCATGCTGACGGAGGTGAAGCAGGGACGCGAAAAACTCTTCATCCACCCCAACTTCCTACGGCTGCTCACAAGCGACGACCACCCGGTGCTACCGTACGGCAAGACCACGGCGGCCTAGATACCCGGAGGCACTTCCCGTCAGCGGCCTACCAGTCTTGACACTCTGCCCGGCGTGCGGATTGGCATATCATTCCCGACCCGGCAAGGATCGACGCCGGGCCAGAGGGGCGGCGATGAGACAGCTTTCCGGTGCGGATTCCATGTTCCTGCAGTTCGAGCGCGGGAACAATTTCATGCACGTCGCCTCGCTGGCGATCTACGACCCGTCGACCGCCCCGGGCGGCGGCGTGCGGTTCAAGGACGTGCTGCGGCACTTCGCCACGCGCATCGCCCAGTTCCCGCAGTTCCGCCGCCGGCTGGTCTCGCTGCCGCTCTCGCTCGACCGCCCGTACTGGATCGAGTCCGACAGCATCGACGTCGAATTCCACGTGCGTCACATTGCCGTGCCGCACCCGGGCGACTGGCGGCAGCTCTGTATCCAGGTGGCGCGCCTGCACTCGCGGCCGCTCGACCGCAGCAAGCCGCTGTGGGAGGCCTACGTCATCGAAGGCCTGCACAACGTGCCCGGCGTCCCTCCCGGCAGCTTCGCGTTGTACACGAAAATGCATCACGCGATCGTCGACGGCGAATCAGGCACAGAGATCATGCGGGCACTGCATTCGCTGACGCCGGAATCGATCGATTTCGATGCCGAGGAACGGAGCGCGAGCGGGATCTACCATGCCGACCGTGAACCGACACTGGTCGAGCTGTACTCACGCGCATTGGCGCACAACGTGCAGAAGCTGCCGGGCATCGCACGCTTCTCGCTCGGCACCGCGCGCAAGGTCGCTTCGCTCGGCGCGGATGCGCTGACCAGGTTCAACAACCTCGGCGAGGGTGGCTTCATTGCCAACGTGCGGTCGCTGCTGTCGGGTGACCTGAGCACGCTGCTACCGCGCATGCCGCCGCAGACCCGCTTCAGCCACGACGTCTCCGCACACCGCGTGTTCGAAGCCGTCTCATTGCCGCTCGTCGATTTCCGTGCGATCCGTCAGCAGGTGCCGAAGGCCACCATCAACGACCAGTTCCTCTGCATCGTCGGCGGCGCGCTACACGCCTACCTGTCAGCCAAGAAAGAACTGCCCGACACGTCGATGGTCGCCATGGTGCCAATGACGTTGCGCGGCCAGGAGAAGGGCGGCGACGTGGGCAACCAGGTCGGTTTCACGCTGATGCCGGTGCACTCCGAGATCGAGGACCCGCTCGAACGCCTGCGCACGATCAGCACCGCGGCCGAGACGGCCAAGCGCGTGACCGACGCCATCGGCAAGGAACTGGCACGCGACCTGCTCGAGACGTTGCCGAGCATCGTGGCCGACCCGCTGCTGCGCAACGTGCGGCTGCCGCGCATCGGCCTCATCGTCTCCAACGTGCGCGGGCCTGACGTCCCGCTGTACATGGCGGGCGCGCGGTTGATGAACTACGCCCCGATCAGCATCTCGCTCGACGGCATGGGCCTCAACGTCACCGCGTTCAGCTATGCCGGCAACATGTGGATCTGTGCGGTGTCGTGTCGCGAGATGCTGCCGGATCCATCGTTTTTTGCTGACTGCCTGCGATCGGCGTTCAACCAGATGAAGGAAGCGGCAGCGCGCGAAGCGGCTTTCACCGTTGCCGAAATGGCTGCGCTTGCCCCGATCGAGGACGCCAGGACCATCGAAGGCAAAGTGGCTCGCAAATCGACCCGTCGCCGCGTGCACGCGAAAGCCGCGCCGCGCGCCGTCAAAGCCAAAGTGGCGACCAGGAAGCGTCGCAGGCGCAAGGTCGCGGCGCCCAGGCCCCCGGCCTGACGGCAATGCGCACGCGCGACCGGATGTCCCCCGAATTGCGACGGGCACTGACCGATGTCTTCGGCGATCCCGTCGACGACGTCGTGCTGCGCGAGCATTCCTGGTTCGCAAAGCTGCATGGGCACGCCGCGGCTACGACTCGCCACAACGCGATCTACCTGCGGGGTTCCGTCGACGAGTTCTGCGCCAATCCCGAATTGTTGCTGCACGAATATTTCCACGTGCTGCGACAGTGGAACCGCGGGCGCATGAACGTCGTCGATTACCTGCTCGAGTGGTATCGGCACGGATACTGGCAGAATCGTTACGAGCGGCAGGCCCGGCGATTCGTGAAATTGCGGCTTGCCGCGTTCCGGGTGGCGATGGCGCGCCCGGCAGTGGCCACCTGAAAGACGGCAATGACCCGCTTCGCCGAGTATTTCGACGTGATCGTGGTGGGTGGCGGCCATGCCGGCACCGAGGCGGCGCTCGCCTCGGCACGTCGCGGTGCACGCACGCTGCTCGTCACGCAGAGCATCGAAGCCCTGGGGCAGATGAGCTGCAACCCGGCGATCGGCGGCATCGGCAAGGGGCATCTCGTCCGCGAGATTGATGCGCTTGGCGGTGCCATGGGCGCGCGATCGACCGTGCCGGCATCCAGTTCCGCACGCTCAATGCGAGCAAGGGCCCAGCCGTTCGTGCGACGCGAGCGCAGGCCGACCGTGCCCTCTACAAGCAAGCGATCCGTTTGCTCGTCGAAAACCAGCCGAACCTGTCGTTGTTCCAGGCCGAAGTCGCCGATCTCCGGATCGAACAAGGCCGCGTTGCCGGCATCGTTACCGCGGTGGGCCTCGAGTTCGCTGCTCGTGCGGTCGTCCTCACGGTAGGCACGTTCCTTGGCGGCAAGATGCATGTCGGTCTCGAACAGTCGCCGGGAGGACGAGCCGGCGATCCGCCGTCGAACCGACTTGCGGCAAGGCTGCGTGCATTGCCGTTGCGCGTCGGCCGTCTCAAGACCGGCACGCCGCCGCGAATCGACGGCCGTTCGATCGACTACACCGGACTGCTGGTGCAGGCGGGCGATGAACCGGTGCCCGTCTTCTCGTTCCTCGGGCGCCGCGACGAACACCCGCGCCAGGTCTGCTGCCACATCACGGCCACGAACGAGCGCACGCACGCGCTGATCCGGTCGGGCGCCGATCGGTCGCCGATGTTCACCGGCGTCATCGAAGGTGTCGGGCCGCGGTATTGCCCTTCGGTCGAAGACAAAGTCGTCCGCTTCGCCGACAAGACCTCGCACCAGGTCTTCATCGAGCCGGAAGGCCTCGACACGCACGAGATCTATCCAAACGGCATTTCGACCAGCCTGCCGTTCGACGTGCAACAGGCGTTCGTGCGCAGCATCAAGGGCTTTGAACGCGCGCACATCACGCGGCCGGGCTATGCGATCGAGTACGACTTCTTCGATCCGCGCGACCTGCACCCCACGCTGGAGACGAAGCACGTGCCGGGCCTGTATTTCGCAGGCCAGATCAACGGCACCACCGGCTACGAAGAAGCCGCCGCGCAAGGCCTGCTCGCCGGCATCAACGCGAGCCTGCAGGTGCAGGAGCGCGAACCGTGGTTCCCGACCCGCGGCGACGCCTACATCGGCGTCATGGTCGACGACCTCATCACGCGCGGAGCGCCCGAGCCGTACCGCATGTTCACGAGCCGCGCGGAGTATCGCCTGACGTTACGCGAAGACAACGCCGATCTTCGCCTGACGCGCACTGGTCGTGAACTCGACCTTGTCGACGACGAGCGTTGGAGCCTCTTCGAACGCAAGCGCAGCGCCGTGGCGGACGAGCTCGAGCGGCTGCACGCGACCTGGGTCCGGCCGGGCACGCCGGCTGCCATCCAGCTCGAACCGGTATTCGGTGCGCCGCTGTCGCGCGAGCAGCGCGCGTTCGAAGTGCTGCGTCGGCCCGAAGTGCCGTACGAGGCGCTCGACGCCGCGCTGGGTGGCGGCAGCGACGACTGGCGCGACGATGAAAGACTTGCGGTGCAGGTGCCAATGCAGGTCGACGTGCAGGCGAAATACACCGGCTACATCGACCGCCAGCGCGACGAGATCGAGCGCCAGCGACGCAGCGAAGAAATCCGGCTGCCCGAGTCGCTCGACTATGCACAGGTGCGCGGCCTTTCGAACGAGGTGCGGCAGAAACTTGCGCAGCAGCGGCCGACGACGCTCGGTCAGGCGGCACGCATTCCGGGGCTCACGCCCGCGGCGATCTCGATCCTGCTCATTCACCTGAAGCGGCAGCAAGTGACGCCGGTGCCCACGCGAGCCGGTGCTGCCGGGTAAGATCGGGCGCAGTTTTCGCGCGCGAGGTTCGCGTTCCATGCCGCAGTCTTTCCTCCGATCGAGCTGTCGAGCCGTGCCCGCGCCAAGCGCATGGGCCGTCGCTCTGTGCGCGGCGACGCTCGCGCTCGCGGGATGCGGAGGCGGCAACGGCGGTGCGGACAAGGCCGGTGACGCGGCGAAAACAGGGAGCACGGTGCCGTCCGACTTCAATCCCACCGTCCTGCGGCGGGGAAATGGCCCAGAGCCGGACACGCTCGACCCGCAACTCGCGCGGACCGATGGCGCGTTCAACATCCTGCGCGACGTGTTCGAAGGCCTGACCGCGATCGGTCCCGATGGCTCGCCCGTGCCTGCCGCCGCTGCAAGCTGGACCGTGACCCCGGATGGCCTCGAGTACCGATTCACTCTGCGCGAAGGCCTGCGCTGGTCGAACAGCGACGTACTCAGGGCCGCTGACTATGTCGCCGGCATGCGCCGGCTCGTCGATCCGGGGACGGCCTCGCCCTACGCGCAGTTCATCGATCCGGTGCTGAACGCCGGCGCCATCACGCGCGGTGAAAAAAAGCCCGGGGAACTCGGCGTCACCGCACCCGACGATCGCACCGTGCTGATCCGACTCGCGACCCCCGCGCCGTACCTGCTTGGCTTGCTGTCGCAGCCGGGGACGTTCCCCGTTCACGGTCCGTCGCTGGCTGCCCATGGAGAGACATACGCGCGACCCGGCAAGCTCGTGTCGAACGGCGCCTTCGCGCTGGAGGACTGGGTCATCGGCTCGCATGTCGTCCTGCGCAGGAACCCCAACTACTGGAACAACGCGGCGACGAAGCTCGAGGAAGTCCGCTTCGTACACATCGCAGACGCGGGCACCGAACTGCGCCAGTATCGCGCGGGACAACTCGACGTCACGTACGTCGTGCCGGCGCCGCAGTTCCAGTGGATCAAGCAGAACCTGCTGGGTGAGCTGCACGTCGCGCCGCAGCTCAGCGTCAATTACTACGGGTTCAACCTGACGCGACCGCCATTCAAGGACAACCCGAAGTTGCGCCGCGCCCTGTCGATGGCGATCGACCGCGACAAGCTGACCACTGCGGTGACGGGCGTGGGTGAAGCGCCCGCCTACGGCTGGGTGCCGCGTGGGGTCTGGAACTACACGCCGCAGCAGTTCGACTACGCGGGCAAGCCGTACGCCGAACGGCTGGCCGAGGCCCGCCGCCTGTATGCGCAGGCCGGATATTCCGCCGCCAGGCCGCTGCAGGTCGAGCTGCGCTATAACTCGGGTGACCAGCACAACCGGTTGGCCGTCGCCGTCGCGGCCATGTGGAAGGAAGCGCTTGGCGTCGAAACGACCCTGTATGCGGAGGAATTCCGCGCGTTGCTGCAGAGCATCCAGGCCCGCGAGGACACGCAGGTGTTCCGGTCGAGCTGGGTCGGCGATTTCAATGACGCCTACACCTTCGCCCAGCTGCTGCAGACCAGTTTCGGCATCAACCTGAGCGGGTACTCGAACCCCCGGTACGACGCACTGCTGGCCGACGCGGTCAAGCAAGCCGATCCGGCGCGCCGCCGGGCGCTGCTCGAAGACGCCGAGCGGGTGATGCTGGCCGATCATCCGGTGCTGCCTTTGTACTTCTACGTGAACAAGCATCTCGTGAAGCCGTGGGTTCGCGGCTGGACCGACAACGTCATGAATGTCGTCTACAGCAAGGACCTTGAGTTCGAGCCGCAGGCTCCCTGAGGGTCGCGTCACAGATTGCTCATGCCGGACCGCTCAGGAGTTGAGCCGGCACCCTCGGCTTGCGACGATTCCAGAACTGAAACAGCTGCCGCAGAACACCCATGACCTGGTTCGTCGTTTTCGCCCTGTCCGCGTTTGGTATCTGGTCCTGGCGGCATTACGCTGTACAGCAGCGCGACCTCGAAAGCGCCTCGTCGCCGCAGCGCACGGGTGAGCGATTCATCGGCCAGGTCGTGACGGTGCCGAAAGGCATCGAAAACGGACTGGGTCGCGTGCAACTGGGTCCGCAGAAGTGGTCGCTGCGAGGGCCGGACGTACCCGCCGGTGCCCAGGTTCGCATCACGGGCGTCGACGGCCGCGTGCTGATCGTCGACCGGATGTCCAGCCGCTGATCGCTCCCGTCGGTATGCTGCTCCGGGCTCTAAAATTTAAGCTAAAAACTTAACAATAGCCCTAGCTTTCGATGTCCCGTAGAACTTGTGCATCGAAATACTGAATAACCCTGCATTCCACTCAGGGCGCCAGTAGCTCGAATTGCGCGCTTACGCTCGCCGTGAATTTCATCTCGGACGACTGGTAACTCTGTTCGGCTGCATCGGCCATGGGAGCCGCGGCAACTGACTTTGCCCGCTCCAGGTACATGGGCACCGGCATCGTTCCCGTGGTGCTCAGGCTCTGCACCGGACCCAGTCTTGCGCCTGCTGCGCGAGCCAGGGCCTCCGCGTTTAGGCGCGCGTCGTCGACGGCTTGCGTCAGTGCCGCGCGCTCCAGTTCCTTGCGTTGCGACGAGTCGAGTCGCGCGCCGCCCACCTGGTTCATACCGGCCGAGACCGACTTTTCGAGCAACGTCCCGAGGCGGTCGAGATCATGCAATTCCACGTCGACTTGCCGGCTGACGACATACCCGAGCAGCACCTGGCTGGACGACTTCTCGTCCCAGCGATAGTCGGGCTGAACCTGCAGCCGCGTCGAGTCCACGAACTTCGGTTCGATCTTCAGTTCGCGGGTCAGGGCCAGTACGCGTTCGACCGCCGCGTTGACCTCGGTCCGGGCCTCCGCCAGCGTGGGCCTGCGCGCCTCCACCCCCAGGGTCAAGAAGGCCATGTCGGGCTGGGCCTTCACTTCGCCCGCGCCGGTCACGCTGACCAACCTCAGCGGGACCTCGGCCGCCGACACGACACCTGCGGACGCCAGCATCGAGGCGACCATGAGAACGGCAATCCATGGGGTACGAACCGGTTGAGTCATCGCGGGAATCCTTGCGAGGGGGTCGAAAGACGCAGTCTATGCCAGCGGTGACCGGACCTTCATTCGACTCGCCAGATCAATTTTATTAACATGCCCGACCCCTTAGCCGACCCCGGGGCCGCGCCCCGGCCGCCGCAGTCCGAACGATGATTCCGCAGGAGTGTTCCATGACCCCGAGATCGGCCTGGCTCGCACTGAGCCTGACCCTCGCGTTGCTTGCCCCGGGCTTTTCGCAGGCCACTGACACCGTCCGCGGCGGCAAGCTGGCTTACACCTGTCACGGCTGCCACGGCATCCCGGACTACAAGAACGCGTATCCGATCTACAACGTGCCGAAGCTGGGCGGCCAGCACACCGCGTACATGATTGCCGCGCTCAAGGAGTACAAGTCCGGCGATCGCGCGCATCCGACGATGTACGCGCAAGCGACGACGCTCGCCGACGCGGACCTGGCCGACATCGCCGCGTATCTCTCGGGCACCGAGCTCAAGCCCACGGGTCGTGCCGTGGGCACGGCGCCAAAGGCCAGCCAGACGTGCGTCGCTTGCCACGGCAACGACGGCGTGGGCATCCTCCCGGAGTATCCGAACCTCGCCGGACAGCACAAGGACTATCTCGAGAACTCACTGCGCTCATACAAGAGCGGCGTGCGCAAGAACGCGATCATGGCCGGCATGGCCGCCACGCTGACTGAAAAGGATATCCAGGAACTGGCGAAGTTCTACTCGTCGCAGCGTCCCGGCCTGTGTGCCACGGACGAAATCCGCGAGGCGGGCAAGTGCGAAGGGCAGTGATCCCTGCCCTTCGTCCCATGGCATGACGTCATGCGACGAAGGCCGCGTTGCCCAGCCGATGGGCGATGGCCTTTACCTGATCGATACGGGATACGTGCGACCGGGACTCGCGGCCAGCCACCTGGTGGTGGACCAGGGACACGCCGCTTTCATCGACACGGGTCCCGGTCCGGCCGCGCCCAGGTTGCTGGCGGCGCTGGACGAGCTCGGCCTCGCGCGCGCGCAGGTCGACTACCTGTTCCTGACGCACGTCCATCTCGACCACGCGGGCGGCGCGGGCCAGATGATGCAGGCGCTGCCCAACGCCAGGGCCGTGCTGCATCCGCGCGGTGCACCGCACCTCGTCGATCCGTCGAAGCTCATCGCCGGCACCATCGCCGTCTACGGCGAAGCGGTGTTCGCCCAACTGTATGGCGAGCTGCTGCCGATCCCGGCCGACCGCGTGCTGTTGATGACCGACGGCATGCGACTGAAGCTCGGTGCACGCACGTTTGAATTCATCGATGCGCCGGGCCACGCCAGGCATCACCATTGCCCGATCGACCTCGATCAGCGCGACGTCTATGCCGGCGACAACTTCGGCATCTGCTACCGCGAGTTCGACACGGCCGCCGGCCCGTTCATGTTGCCGACGACGACACCGGTGCATTTTGAGCCCGACGTGCTGCACCAGACGATCGACCGGTTGCTGGCGTATCGTCCGCGCCGGATCGTGCAGACACACTTCGGCCCGGTCACCGATCTCGACCGCCTGGCGCGCGACCTGCACGCGGACCTGAACACACTCGTTGCCATGGGCAAGCGTCACGTGGCCGCGCCCGATCGCGCGCAGCGCATCCGGCACGAGATGTTCGAGCACTTCAACGCCCGGCTTGATGCGCACGGCTACGCAGGCAGCCTTGCGCGCCGCCATGAATTCATCGACGAGGACGTGAACCTCAACACCCAGGGCCTCGAAGTGTGGCTCAGTCGGCAATAGGCCCCTGTTGCGGGCTATAAACTGCTACCTCGCAGAGTCAGGGCAAGCACACCAATCACTGGCGCGGCATCAATGACGTTTGACATAAAGTCCTTCGCGGCGTTTCGCATCCACCGGCAGGGCAGCCAGGTCTCCGCCCAGTTCGACGAGATCGGCCTGTCCGACCTGACGGCGGGCGACGTGGTCGTGCGGGTGACCCACTCGGACATCAACTTCAAAGACGCCCTGGCCGCGACGGGTACCGCACCGATCCTGCGGAAGTATCCGTTGGTGGGCGGCATCGACCTGGCCGGTGACGTCGTGTTTTCGTCCGACAATCGCTATACGCCGGGGCAGCGGGTGCTCGTCACCGGTTGCGGTCTCAGTGAAACGCAGGACGGTGGTTACGCGGAGTACGCCCGCGTGCAGGGCGACTGGGCCATTCCCATCCCGCCGGGCATGACGGATGCGGACGCCATGAAGCTCGGCACGGCAGGATTTACGGCGGCGCTTGCGATTCATCGCATGGAGCAGAACGGGCAGAAGCCGGGGAACGGCCCGGTCGTCGTCACGGGTGCGACCGGCGGCGTCGGCAGCCTCGCCATCAACATGCTGGCGGGCCGTGGCTACGAGGTGGTGGCCGTCAGCGGCAAGCCCCGAGGCGGACGCGTACCTGCACGAGATCGGCGCTTCGCAGATCCTGCGGCGACAGTCGCTGGATCTCGGTTCGAAGCCGATGGAGGCCGCCCTGTGGGCCGGCGCCATCGACAACGTCGGCGGCGAAGTGCTCACCTGGCTCACGCGCACCATGGGCTATGGTGGCAACATCGCCAGCGTCGGCCTGGCCGCCAGCCACGAACTGCACACCACGGTGATGCCGTTCATCCTGCGCGGCGTGAACCTGCTTGGGATCAATTCCGTGGCGACGCCCCGCGAGCTGCGCCTCACGGTCTGGCGTCGCCTGGCGACGGACCTGCATCCGACGCAACTCGACCGCATCGCCGGCAAACACGTAACGTTCGATGAGCTGCCTCCGCAGTTCGATGACTACATCAAGGGCCGGGTCATCGGCCGCACCGTCGTAAGGATCGCAAAGCACACATGACTACCAATCTCGCTGCGAAGAAGACAATCGCTGCGGCCGCCAGGGACAAGCCGTTGGTGACTCCGGAGCGGCTGACCCACCTGCAGCGCCTGGAAGCCGAGAGCATCCAGATCATGCGCGAGGTGGTCGCCGAGTGCGACAAGCCCGTCATGCTGTATTCGATCGGCAAGGACAGCGCCGCGATGCTGCACGTCGCGCTCAAGGCGTTCTATCCGGGCACGCTGCCGTTTCCTTTGTTGCACGTCGACACGCTGTGGAAGTTCAAGGCGATGTACGAGCTGCGCGAGCAGATCACGCAGAAGTACAACCTGCAGCTGATCGTGCACACGAATCCGGACGGCATCGCGCAGGGCATCAACCCGTTCACGCACGGCTCGGCCATCCACACCGACGTGATGAAGACGCAGGGGCTGAAGCAGGCGCTCGACATGCACGGCTTCAACGCCGCGTTCGGCGGCGCGCGCCGCGACGAGGAAAAAAGCCGCGCCAAGGAGCGCGTGTTTTCGTTCCGCAGCGCGCAGCACCGCTGGGATCCGAAGAACCAGCGACCGGAGCTCTGGTCGCTCTACAACACGCGCATGCACAGGAACGAAAGCCTGCGCGTGTTCCCGATGTCGAACTGGACCGAGCTCGACATCTGGCAGTACATCTACCTGCACGATATTCCGATCGTGCCGCTCTATTTCGCCGCCGTGCGGCCGGTGGTGGATCGCAACGGCACGCTGATCATGGTCGACGACGACCGGATGCCGCTGCACCCCGGCGAAAAACCGATGCTGAGAAAGGTGCGGTTCCGCACGCTCGGCTGCTACCCGCTGACGGGTGCGATCGAGTCCGAGGCCGACACGCTCACCGCGATCATCCAGGAGATGCTGCTCACCACGACGTCCGAACGGCAGGGTCGCATGATCGACCACGACCAGTCGGCCTCGATGGAAAAGAAGAAGCAGGAGGGGTATTTCTAATGGCACACATCAGCGACCTGATCGCCAGCGACATCCACGCGTACCTGCACGCGCACGAGCACAAGAGCATGCTCCGGTTCATCACCTGCGGCAGCGTCGACGACGGCAAGAGCACGCTGATCGGGCGTCTGCTCTACGACTCCAAGATGATTTTCGAGGACCAGCTCGCCGCGCTCGAAGCGGACTCGAAGAAAGTCGGAACGCAGGGCGGCGAGCTTGATTTCGCCCTGCTGGTCGATGGCCTGGCCGCGGAACGCGAGCAGGGCATCACGATCGACGTGGCCTACCGCTTCTTCTCGACCGACAAGCGCAAGTTCATCGTTGCCGACACGCCGGGACACGAGCAGTACACGCGCAACATGGTCACCGGCGCCTCCGGTGCGGACCTCGCCGTGATCCTGATCGACGCACGCAAGGGCGTGCTGACGCAGACGCGCCGGCACAGCTACCTGGTGTCGTTGATCGGCATCAAGAAGGTCGTGCTGGCCATCAACAAGATGGACCTGGTCGGCTACAGCGAGGCGACCTTCAACAAGATCGTCGAGGACTACGCGGCATTCGCCAGGCAGATCGGCATCGAGGAGTTCGTCGCGATCCCGGTGTCGGGCCTGCGCGGCGACAACATCAAGAACCCGAGCGAGCACACGGACTGGTATCACGGCCCGACGCTGATGGGTTACCTCGAGACCGTCGACATCGAGGACAACGCCCGGCAGCGTCCGTTGCGCATGCCGGTGCAGTGGGTCAACCGCCCGAACCTCGATTTCCGTGGTTTCGCCGGCACGATCGCGAGAGGCATGGTGAAGCAGGGTGAGCGGGTGCGCGTGCTGCCCTCGGGCCGCGAAAGCACCGTCACGCGGATCGTCACCATGGACGGCGATCTCGATCACGCGATCGCCGGCCAGGCGATCACGTTGACACTCGCCGACGAGATCGACATCAGTCGCGGCGACGTCATCGCCCGGCCGGACGACCTGCCGGGAGTCGCGGATCAGTTCGAGGCGGTCGTTGTGTGGATGTCCGACGAGCCAATGCTGCCTGGGCGTCCGTACTGGCTGAAGATCGGCACCAAGCAGGTCTCGGCGACGATCACGGAGCCGAAGTACAAGGTGCACGTCAACACGCTCGAGCACCTGGCGGCGAAGAAGCTCGAGTTGAACGAGATCGGCATCTGCAACGTGTCGCTCGACCAGTCGATCGCGTTCGATCCGTACCAGCAGTGCCGCGAGACCGGCTCGTTCATCCTGATCGACCGGCTCACCAATGCCACGGTCGGCGCGGGCATGATCCACTTTGCCCTGCGCCGTTCGCAGAACATTCACTGGCAGGCGCTCGACGTGAACAAGAAGTCGCGCGCGGCGTTGAAGGGCCAGCAGCCTGCGGTGCTGTGGCTGACGGGACTGTCGGGCGCCGGCAAGTCGACGATCGCCAACCTGGTCGAGAAGCGCCTGCTGGCCCTCGGCAAGCACACCTACCTGCTCGACGGCGACAACGTCCGCCACGGCTTGAACCGTGACCTGGGTTTCACCGATACCGACCGGGTCGAGAACATCCGGCGTGTCGCCGAAGTCAGCAAGCTGATGGCCGATGCGGGCCTGATCGTGATGGTGTCGTTCATCTCGCCGTTCCGGGCCGAGCGTCGCATGGCGCGTGCACTGTTCCAGGCGGGCGAGTTCCACGAGGTCCACGTCGACACGCCGCTCAGCGTGGCGGAGGATCGCGACGTCAAGGGCCTGTACAAGAAGGCGCGCCGCGGCGAGCTCAAGAACTTCACCGGCATCGATTCGCCGTACGAAGCGCCTGAGAGCCCGGAGATCTACATCGACACGACGAAGAACACGTCCGAGCAATCGGCCGAGGCGATCGTCGAGTATCTGCAGGCAGCGGGGTTGCTCGGTCCAGCGGGGTAATGTGCCTGTCCCGCTTCAGCGGGGGACGTCGCTTGAAGCGCGGGTGAGTGCCCCCAGCGCCCGTTCCGGTTCTCTTTCCGGCGAGCGGAAAGGCAGACACGCTCGCCGGAAAGAGAACCGGAACGGGCGCTCGCTACACAGCGCCTGAGTAACCGTCTTCGCAGTCAAGTGTTTCGGTAGTTCTCCTGGAACGGCGTGTGCGTTCTGGCCATCGCGTTGAGGATGGTCAGAAGTTTGCGCATGCAGGCGACCAGCGCCACCTTCTTGAGCTTGCCAGCATCGACCAGCCGACGGTAGTGAGCGCGGATCACGGGGTTGAAGGTAATTGCAGCCAACGTAGCCATGTAAAGCGTTCGGCGCAGTTCGAAGCGCCCGCCTCGGATGCGCCGTCGCCCCCGCATCGAGCCCGAGTCACAGGCGAACGGCGCCACGCCGACCAAGGCACTGACCTGCCGACGAGTGAGGTGGCCCAGCTCCGGCAGATCGGCGATGAGGGTCGCGCTAGCGACCGGGCCGATGCCACTGGTGGAACGCAGTAGCCCGGCGAGCTCGGCAAAGTGCCGACTCACGTGCTCGGCCATGGCCCCGTCGACGTCGTCGAGCTGTTTGCGGATCGCCTTGATCAACGCTTGGATGCTGCGACGGACGGCCGGGCGGGCCATGGCGAGGCGTTGCTCCTCCATGCCAAGCATCGTCAACAACTGCCGACGACGATTCACCAGAGCCACCAAGTCCTGCTGCGCGGCCGTCGCCAGAGGTTTGAGGTAGCGAGCAAGGTCCGAGCGGCCAAGCAGCGCCGCGGCGAACTCGGCCAACCCGAGGGCGTCGATGCGGTCGGTCTTGGCGAGCTGTCCGAAGGAGCGTGCAAAGTCGCGCGCCTGGCGCGGGTTCACTACCGCCACGGCGAGGCCCACTGCCTGCAACGAACAGGCGAGCGGTGCTTCGTAGCCGCCCGTCGCCTCCATCACTACCAGGGCCGGTGCCAACGGCGTCAACGCTTCGATCAGGCACTTGTGCCCTGGGTCGTCGTTGTCGAAGCGAGCCGCGGGTGCCGAGGTGCCTAACACGGCGACGTCCACATGCGACTTCGCCACATCGATCCCGACTACGACAGGTTGCTCGGACATGGTCTTCGCCTCCCATGCTTGTCACTGCGCGCTCGAGGCGCGATTAACCGTTCGGGCTTCGCGAAGACCAGCGCGGGGATCGTGCGCATAACACTCAGGCACGGGCTCGTTAGGCCCCAGCGATTTCCAGGCTACACGATCCTGTCCGAGGGCCTTCTCGGCCCTCCAACTTTACCGCGCTGGCCGGAATTGAACATACAAGCGTCTTTTCCGCCTAGCGGAAAAGATCGCACGGCGCATGCAACGTCGATTTCGCACCCTCGCCGCAATCGCCTCCCGCCTGGGCGGGAGAGGTCTGCCACAAGCCGGGTGAGGATCTATGCGTCCGACCCGGCATCTCCTTATCGCGATCGGTAAGGACGACACCCGACAGTTGCAGTCTGCCGATCCGGGGCCTTGCCCCGAGCGCGTGTCTGCCTTTCCAAGCTCGGGGCAAGGCCCCGGATCGGCAGACTGCAACCCGCACGTGCCCGCCTTCCGATGCTTGGGAAAGGTGACTGATCGACCGCTGCCGAGACTTCACTCGATCGAAAACGGCACGATGCGCCGTTCGTTCGTGCGGACGGTGAGTTTGCGACCGAGTGGCGGGAATGCGCGCTGGTGGCAATCGGGCCGTTCGCAGATCCGACAGCTGACGCCGACGGGCACGGCCGCGCCATCAAGGGCAAGCCCTTCCGAGTAGACGACCTTGTCGGCATGGGCGACCTCACAGCCGATGCCGATCGCGTACTGGCGATTGGGACGCAGGAAATTGCCCGAGCGCTTGACGATGCTGCGTCCCACGCACAGGTAGCGCACGCCGTCGGGCATCTCCGCGACCTGCACCAGGATGCGGCCGGGATGACCGAAGGCTTCGTGCACGTTCCACAGCGGGCACGCACCACCGAAACGCGCGAACTGGAAGCGCGTCGAGCTGTGCCGCTTGGTGATGTTACCGGCCTGGTCCACGCGCACGAAATAGAAAGGCACGCCGCGAGCACCGGGTCGCTGCAGCGTGCTGAGGCGATGCGACACCTGCTCGAAGCTCGCGTTGTAGCGGTGCTGCAGTTGCTCGATGTCGTGGCGCAGCTCCATCCCTGAAGTCGCGAACCGCCGATAAGGCATCACGAGCGCACCGGCCGCGTAGTTGAGCAGACCGATGCGGGCAATGTCGCGTGCGGTCGCCGACTCGAGCCCGGCCGTCGCCAGCACGTCGTTGCAGATGTCCATGAAATGCAGGTCGGCCAGCTGCGTCGCGAGCTGAAACGCGCGCGTCGGCTCCGCCAGGTCGCGGTCGAGCGTCAGCACCTTCGTCGCGGGATCGTAGTGACGGATCAGTCCGGCATCCGCCTGGGCCCGCACGACGCGGATACCGAACCGTGCCGTGAGTGCGCGCTCGAGCGTGGCTACCGCATTGCCGTCGCCGTCGATGCCGATGTCTGCAGCGAGCGCTTCGGCCGCGACGTCCAGTTCGTCGACGTAGTTGTCGCGGTAATGAAAAAAGTCGCGAACCTCCTGGTACGGCACCAGCGAATCGGGCGCGTCCTCCGTTCGCATCTTCACCGTTTCGTCAAAGCGCAGGATCCGTTCGTCGAGCGCACGGTAAGCCCGGTGCAGGGCAAGGTACTGACGAGCCAGTGTCGGAGTCGTCGCCGCCGCCATCTTGAGTTCGGACAGTGCGGGCGACGGCAGCCCGAGGCCCAGGTCGGCGCTGGCCTCGCGCAGGTCGGCGATCAACCGGGTTTCCTCGTCGCTGTCGAACTCACCCGGACCGACGGTGAAGATCCGCGACAGTGCAATCAGGACCCGGGCCGTCACCGGCCGTTGGTTAGTCTCGATCTGCGACAGATAGCTGGTCGACAGCCCCAGCATTTTGGCGCACACGTCGAGGGTAAGGTGCTGGCGTTCGCGCAGGGCCCGGACCTTGGGTCCGACAAAGAGCTTGTCACGCATTTGCAATTTTGCAGGTTTGCAGATTTTTGCAAGTTTATACGCCCTTTTTGCAGGCCTCGCAACGGCCAGTTGGAGCAAACTAGCGGTCCATTCGCGTTTACACCCGCTGGAGCACCCGCAATCCATGCCAACGGTCAAGAGTCCCGCATCTGCCGGCGCGAGGTTTCGCGCGGCCCTGGCCGCAGAGCAGCCCCTTCAGGTTGCAGGCACCGTCAACGCCTACTCGGCACTGCTCGCCGAGCGAGCCGGGTTCAAGGCGATCTATCTCTCGGGTGCCGGCGTGGCCAACGCGTCGTTCGGGTTGCCGGACCTCGGCATCACCAGCCTGAACGACGTCTGCGAAGACGTCCGTCGCATTACCTCTGCCACCGATTTGCCGCTGCTTGTCGATGCGGACACCGGTTGGGGCGCCGCTTTCAACATCTCGCGCACGATCTCGGACCTGATCAAGTCCGGCGCCGGGGCCTGCCACCTCGAAGACCAGGTGCAGGCGAAGCGCTGCGGTCACCGCCCGGGCAAGGCGCTCGTTTCGGCCGACGAAATGGCCGACCGCATCAAGGCCGCCGTCGACGGCCGCACCGACGACCAGTTCGTGATCATGGCGCGCACCGACGCCCATGCCGTCGAAGGCCAGCAGGCTGCGATCGACCGTGCCCTGAAATACGTCGAAGCAGGCGCGGACATGATCTTTGCCGAGGCGCTCACCACGCTCGACGAATATCGCCAGTTCACCTCGGTCGTGAAGGCGCCGGTGCTGGCCAACATCACCGAATTCGGCAAGACGCCGCTGTTCACCGTGCAGGAACTCGCGGGCGCCGGCGCGCGGCTGGTGCTGTATCCATTGTCTGCATTTCGCGCAATGTCGAAGGCGGCCGAGATCGTCTACGGTGCATTGCGCCAGGAAGGCACGCAGAAGGGCGTGCTCGACCGCATGCAGACCCGCGTCGAACTGTACGAAGTGCTCGGCTACCACGACTACGAGCAGAAGCTCGACGAGCTCTTCGTGCGCGAAGGCACCGTCAAATAGTTCATATCGGGAACACAGCCATGAGCAGTAACGAGACTTCTCCCGCCGGCTTCAAGCCGAAGAAATCCGTCGCCCTGTCGGGCGTGACTGCGGGCAACACCGCGCTCTGCACGGTAGGCCGCAGTGGCAACGACCTGCACTACCGCGGCTACGACATCCTCGATCTGGCAGACAAGTGCGAGTTCGAGGAAGTCGCGCACCTGCTGGTGCACGGCAGGCTGCCGAACGCAGCCGAGCTCAAAGGCTACAAAGCCAGGCTGATGCGGCTGCGTGGACTGCCGGAATCGGTGCAGATGGCGCTGCAGGCATTGCCAGCAGCCAGCCACCCGATGGACGTCATGCGTACCGGTGTGTCGGTGCTCGGCTGCACGCTGCCGGAGAAGGACGACCACAACACCGCGGGAGCGCGCGACATCGCCGACCGGCTGCTCGCGAGCCTGGGCTCGATGCTCTGCTACTGGTACCACTACAGCCATTCAGGCCGGATCATCGAGGTCGAAACCGACGACGACTCGATCGGCGGTCACTTCCTGCACTTGCTGCACGGCGAGCCGGCGCCCGCCTTGTGGGTGAAGGCGATGCACGTGTCGCTCAACCTGTACGCCGAGCACGAGTTCAACGCTTCGACCTTCACGGGCCGCGTCATCGCGGGCACGGGCTCCGACCTCTACTCGTGCATCACCGGGGCGATCGGTGCGCTGCGTGGACCGAAGCACGGTGGCGCCAACGAGGTCGCCTTCGAAGTGCAGAAGCGCTATGAGACCCCCGATGAAGCCGAGGCGGACATCAAAGCCCGCGTAAAGCGCAAGGAAGTCATCATCGGCTTCGGTCACCCGGTCTACACGATCAGCGATCCGCGCAACAAGGTGATCAAGGAGGTCGCGAGGCAGCTGTCCGCCGAGGCCGGCGACATGAAGATGTACAACATCGCCGAGCGCCTCGAGACCGTCATGTGGCACATCAAGAAGATGTTTCCGAACCTCGACTGGTTCAGCGCGGTCTCGTATCACATAATGGGTGTGCCGACCGCCATGTTCACGCCGCTGTTCGTCATCTCGCGCACGGCTGGCTGGAGCGCGCACGTGATCGAGCAGCGCATCGACGGCAAGATCATCCGGCCGAGCGCGAATTACACGGGACCGGAAGACCGCGCGTTCGTACCTCTCGCGCAGAGGGGATAGGGGATGGGGGATAGGGGTTAGTCGGAGCGGAGGTTCCGTCAATACCGATACCGCGGCTCCAAACGAAACCTCGCCTTTCGAATACTGATCGAGGGCACTCGACCCAATGCAGTAACCGCACGTCCGACTAACCTCTATCCCCTAACCCCTATCCCCTCGTTCCCATGAACACCGACTTCCGCACGCGTCTTCCCGGCACCACCCTCGACTACTTCGACGCGCGCGCCGCTGTCAACGCCGTCGAGCCGGGCGCGTACGACAGGCTGTCGTATACGGCACGTGTGCATGCCGAAAATCTCGTGCGTCGTTGCGACCCGGAGATTCTCGAGGCCAGCCTGCGTCAATTGATCGAGCGCAAGCGCGATCTGGATTTCCCGTGGTTTCCGGCGCGCGTGGTCTGCCACGACATCCTCGGCCAGACCGCGCTGGTGGACCTCGCGGGCCTGCGCGATGCGATTGCAGAGCAGGGCGGAGATCCGGCGCAGGTCAATCCCGTGGTGCCGGTGCAGCTGATCGTCGACCATTCGCTCGCCGTCGAGTGCGGTGGATTCGATCCCGATGCGTTCGCAAAGAACCGGGCGATCGAAGACCGGCGCAACGAAGACCGGTTTCACTTCATCGACTGGACCAGGCTCGCGTTCAGGAACGTCGACGTGATTCCGCCGGGCAACGGCATCATGCACCAGATCAACCTGGAGCGAATGTCGCCGGTGATTCACGCGCAGGACGGCGTCGCATTCCCGGACACGCTGGTCGGCACCGACAGCCACACGCCTCACGTCGACGCGCTCGGAGTCATCGCGGTCGGTGTCGGCGGCCTCGAGGCCGAAAGCGTCATGCTGGGCCGTGCTTCATGGATGCGGCTGCCCGACATCGTCGGCGTGCAACTCACTGGCAAGCCGCAACCCGGCATCACGGCCACCGACATCGTGCTGGCGTTGACCGAGTTCCTGCGTCAGCAGAAAGTGGTCGGCGCGTACCTGGAGTTCTTCGGCGCAGGCGCCGCTGCATTGACGCTGGGCGATCGTGCAACCATCTCGAACATGGCCCCGGAATACGGCGCGACGGCGGCGATGTTCTTCATCGACGAGCAGACGATCACGTACCTGAGGCTCACCGGCCGCGAAGACGCACAGGTGAAGCTGGTCGAGACTTACGCGAAGCACACGGGACTGTGGGCCGACAGCCTCAAGACGGCCGTCTACGAACGCGTGCTCGAGTTCGGCCTGTCGAGTGTCGTGCGCAACATGGCGGGCCCCTCGAACCCGCACGCGCGCGTCGCGACGAGCGAACTCGCTGCCAGGGGCATCGCAGGAGCGTGGCAGGACGAGCCGGGCAGGATGCCCGACGGCGCCGTCATCATCGCGGCGATCACCAGCTGCACCAACACCAGCAATCCGCGCAACGTGATTGCAGCGGGACTGCTCGCGCGTAACGCGAACCGGCTCGGGCCTGCAGCGGAAGCCGTGGGTGAAAAGTTCGCTGGCTCCCGGGTCCAAGGCCGTCGCGCTGTACCTGGACGAGGCAAAACTGACCACGGAGCTCGAGCAACTCGGGTTCGGCGTTGTCGCGTTCGCCTGCACCACGTGCAACGGCATGAGCGGCGCGCTGGATCCGGCGATCCAGCAGGAGATCATCGACCGCGACCTGTACGCGACCGCCGTGCTCTCGGGCAATCGCAACTTCGACGGACGCATTCATCCCTATGCGAAGCAGGCTTTCCTCGCGTCGCCTGCGCTCGTGGTGGCCTACGCCATTGCGGGCACGATCCGCTTCGACATCGAGAAGGATTCCTTCGGCACGGATGCAACGGGCAAGCCGATCCTGCTGAAGGACCTCTGGCCGTCGGACGCGGAGATCGATGCCGTCGTCGCTGCAAGCGTGAAGCCCGAGCAGTTTCGCAGGGTCTACGAGCCGATGTTCCGGATCAGTGTCGAGTCCGGCCCGAAGGTAAGCCCGTTGTACGACTGGCGTGCGCAGAGCACGTACATCCGCCGGCCGCCATACTGGGAAGGCGCGCTGGCCGGTGCGCGTGCTCTCAAAGGCATGCGGCCGCTGGCGGTGCTCGGCGACAACATCACGACCGACCACCTGTCCCCTTCCAACGCGATCATGGCGAGCAGCGCGGCAGGTGAATACCTCGCGAAAATGGGCCTGCCGGAAGAAGACTTCAATTCCTACGCGACCCATCGTGGCGATCACCTGACGGCGCAGCGCGCCACCTTCGCCAACCCCACGCTCAAGAACGAGATGGTGGTCGTCGACGGCAAGGTGAAGACAGGGTCGCTGGCGCGCATCGAGCCCGAAGGCAAAGTCACGCGCATGTGGGAAGCGATCGAGACCTACATGGCGCGCAAGCAGCCATTGATCATCATTGCCGGCGCCGACTACGGGCAGGGTTCGTCGCGTGACTGGGCCGCCAAGGGCGTGCGGCTCGCGGGCGTCGAAGCGATCGCCGCGGAGGGCTTCGAGCGCATTCACCGCACCAACCTGGTCGGCATGGGCGTGTTGCCGCTCGAGTTCAAGCCGGGAGTGAACCGCAAGTCACTGGGCATCGACGGCACCGAGACGTTCGACGTCATTGGCGAGCGCAAGCCGCGGGCGGATCTCACGCTGGTCGTTCACCGCGGGAATGGCGAACGTGTCGACGTGCCGGTCACGTGCCGGCTCGACACCGCCGAAGAGGTGTCGATCTACGAAGCGGGTGGCGTGCTGCAGCGCTTCGCCCGCGACTTCCTGGAGCAATTGGGGACGTTCCCTATTTCCGAGCAGGGGAAATAGGGGAATGTCCCCTATTTTTCAGCCGCAGGTCAGCATTCCCGCCACGTACCTGCGCGGCGGCACCAGCAAGGGCGTGTTCTTCCGCCTGCAGGACCTGCCCGTTCCTGTGCAGGCGCCGGGCGACGCACGCGATGCATTGCTGCTGCGCGTGATCGGCAGCCCGGATCCCTACGGCAAGCAGATCGACGGCATGGGCGGCGCAACGTCGAGCACGAGCAAGACGGTCATCGTGGCGCGGAGCGCGCGGCCCGGCCACGACGTCGACTACCTGTTCGGCCAGGTGTCGATCGACCAGGCGTTCGTCGACTGGAGCGGCAACTGCGGCAACCTCTCCGCTGCGGTCGGCCCGTTCGCCATCAGCAACGGCCTCGTCGACGCGAGTCGCGTGCCAAGGGACGGCATCGCGGTCGTGCGCATCTGGCAGGCGAACATCGCCAAGACCATCGTCGCCCACGTGCCGATCACCAACGGCCAGGTGCAGGAGACCGGCGGCTTCGAGCTCGACGGCGTCACGTTCCCCGCCGCCGAAGTGCAGCTCGAGTTCATGGACCCAACCGGCGGAGGAAGAGGGCGCGGGTGGCGCCATGTTCCCGACCGGCAACCTCGTCGATGACCTCGTGGTGCCGGGCATCGGCACGCTCAAGGCCACGATGATCAACGCGGGAATTCCCACGATCTTCGTCAACGCAGAGGCGGTCGGCTACACCGGCACCGAGCTGCAGGACGCGGTCAACGGCGATGCGCATGCACTCGCGATGTTCGAGAACATTCGCGCGCACGGCGCGATGCGCATGGGTCTCATCAAGCAACTCGATGAAGCGACCAGGCGGCAGCACACGCCGAAAGTCGCGTTCGTCGCGCGGCCGGCCGACTACACGGCGTCGAGTGGCAAGCGCGTCGCGGCCGCCGAGATCGACCTGCTGGTGCGCGCGCTGTCGATGGGCAAGCTGCACCATGCCATGATGGGCACCTGCGCGGTGGCCATCGGTACGGCGGCAGCGGTGCCCGGTACGCTGGTGAACCTGGCGGCGGGTGGCGGAGCACGCACCGCGGTGCGCTTCGGTCATCCCTCCGGCACGTTGCGTGTCGGAGCCGAAGCCATGCGGGTCGACGGCGAATGGGTCGTGACCAAGGCGATCATGAGCCGCAGTGCCCGGGTGCTGATGGAAGGTCATGTGCGAGTCCCCGCAACCTGATGGAAGCCGCCGCGCACGATCATGCGGCGCGTGTCGTCGCGGAAGTCGCGTACGAAGTTGCATGCCTCGCGCTGATGGACTCGCTCGCGTGCGCATTCACGGCGCTGCAGGATCCCGCGTGCACGCAGCTGCTTGGTTCGCTCGTGCCCGGCGCAACGATGGCCTTTGGGGCGCGCGTGCCCGGCACGTCGTATCAACTCGATCCGGTGCACGCAGCGTTCAACTTTGGAACGATGGTCAACTGGCGGCAGGCGAACGACCCCGCGCTGGCAACGACGTCCGGGCATCTCGCCGATAACCTCGGCGCGATTCTTGCGGTAGCTGACTATCGTGCGCGCAAGGCAATCGCGGAAGGCGGCAGCCCGCCGCTGGTGCGCGACCTGTTCGCTACCTTGATCCAGGCACATGAACTCGCGTCGCTCGAATGGGCTCGGTCGTGCCAGGGGAACGAGGACGAATCAGCGACCGGGGGCACCCCTACGAGCGCGAGTGCCGCGTCACGCGTCGCACTGACACGAATCGCGTCCGCCGCATGCTCGGTCACCCTGCTGGGCGGGACGCCGAATCAGGTGGCCGCCGCGATAGCGATCGCACGCAGCGAGATGCCTGCGACCGAACATCCGGGCACGGTGTTCAACCTCGACGGGCATGAACACTGGCGAATCGGTGACGCGACCAGCCGAGGGGTGCGTCTCGCGCTCATCGCCCTGGCCGGGCAAAAAGTACCTCTGACGCCTGCGCCGCATGGCAACGAGGCCACCATGCAGCTTGCCGTGCTGGCCGAGCTCGAACACACCTGGCGGGCAGTGGCTGCAACACCAACCGTCGCCGACCGTATCCGCGACCGGTTCGCCGCCTGCGTGGCCAGCTCACTTCCCAACGGCGCAGGCCGGCAAGCTGGCCGCAATCTTCCTGGACCGGATTAAGCTCGAAGCCTTACCAGTCAATGAGTTAGTGTCGATGACGGTCCGCAACTGACGGCCACCCCAACGGGCTTCCGGGCGTCACCCGCGACCCGCACGTCCCGGCACGTCAGCCTCTTCTGACGTGGTGATGTAGTTGACTACTACACCAGTATTCTCCTAGGATGCCTCCAGTCAAAGGCCGGCCCAGGCCCGGTCCGGGAGGAATCCACCATGCTGCGCATCGATAACCTGACCCACGTCTACCCCAACGGCACGCGCGCGCTCGACGCGGTCACGCTTGAGGTACCGCGAGGCATGTTCGGCCTGCTCGGCCCCAATGGCGCGGGCAAGTCGTCACTGATGCGCTGCATCGCGACGCTGCAGATCCCCACGCAGGGCGCGATTCGTTTCGGCGATCTCGATGTGCTCGCCAGCCCCGACGTACTGCGCCGCACCCTTGGCTACCTGCCACAGGACTTCGGGGTGTACCCGCGCGTCACGGCGCTCGACATGCTCGATCACCTCGCCGTGCTCAAGGGCTTCGCCAACGGCAAGGAACGCCGCGAGACTGTCGACGCGCTGCTGCACCAGGTCAACCTCTGGGAGGTGCGCAAGAAGGCGCTCGCCGGATTCTCGGGCGGCATGCGGCAGCGGTTCGGCATCGCGCAGGCACTCCTTGGCCAGCCGCAGCTGATCATCGTCGACGAGCCCACTGCCGGCCTCGATCCCGAAGAACGCAATCGCTTCCTGAACCTGCTGGCCGAGATCGGCGAGAACGTGGTCGTGATCCTGTCGACGCACATCGTCGAGGACGTCTCGGACCTCTGCCCCAGCATGGCCATCATCGCCAGTGGGCGCATCGTCAAGATCGGCGCCCCTCTGCAATTGATTGCCTCGATGAACGGGCGTGTCTGGCGCAAGACCATTGCCAAGGACGAACTCGGAGCGCACCAGCGCGACCACGAGGTGATTGCCACGCGACTCTTCGGTGGGCGCACCGTCATCCACGTGCTGGCCGATGCGAATCCCGGCGACGGCTTCGAACCGATGCAGGGCGGCCTCGAGGACGTCTACTTCTCGACGCTGGCCGGCACGCGCCGCCAGGCAGCCTGAGGCGAGGCGATGTTCAAGTCCGTCGCCGCGTTCGAGCTGCGCTACCAGCTCAAGTCACCCGCGTTCTGGGTGACCTTCGCCATATTCCTGCTGCTCACGTTCGCCGCTACCGCATCGGACAACGTCCAGATCGGCTCCGGTGGCAACGTCTGGAAGAATTCGCCCTACGCCATCGCCCAGACACTGATGGTCATGACCGTCTTCTCGGTCTTCATCCTGACGGCGTTCGTCGCCAACGTCGTGGTGCGCGACGACGAGACCGGATTCGGCCCGATCATTCATTCGACACGTCTTTCACGTTTCGACTACCTGTTTGGCCGTTTCACGGGCGCGTTTCTCGCGGGCTGCCTGCTGTTCCTCAGCGCGCCGCTCGGCATGATCGTCGGCGCCGCGATGCCGTGGCTCGATCCCGAGGTGCTCGGGCCCTTCAACCTGTGGCACTACGTCTACGTCTACCTGCTGCTCTGCGTGCCGACGCTGTTCGTCACCGGCGCCGGCTTCTTCGCGATCGCGACCGCCACGCGCTCGATGATGTGGACGTACGTCGGCGTCATCGTGTTCCTGGTGCTCTACCTGGTCGCGACAGGATTCCTGGCGCGGCCGGAGTTCATCAATACTGTCGCGCTGGTCGATCCGTTCGGCCTCGGGGCGTACGACCAGGCCACCCGCTACTGGACCGCCGCCGAGCGCAACACGCAGATCCCCGCATTCGCCGGCTACATCCTCTGGAACCGCGCGTTATGGGTGGGTGTCGCGCTTGCGTTGCTCGGCCTCGCCTGGGCGATCTATTCGCGCGCCGCAACGGGAAGCCGCATGGCCGCGGCCAAGGCACCGGATCAGACGGACGACGATGCGCCGGCAGTCGCCGCGCGCGCCGCGGCCACGCCGGCCGTGCAGGCGAAACCGTCCGGCGATGCCGGCTGGAGCCAGCTCTGGGCACTCACCAGGTTCGACATGGCCGCCGCTGTTCGCAGTCCCGCCTTCATCGTGCTGCTCGGCATCGGCTTCGTGAACTCGCTGGCCTCGCTCTGGTACGCCGACGAGAGGTACGGCAACACGATCCATCCCGTCACGCGGATCATGATCGAGGCACTGCAAGGCGCCTTCACGATCATTCCGTTGATCATCGCGATCTATTACGCGGGTGAACTCGTCTGGCGCGACCGTGACCGCCGCATGCACGAGATCATCGACTCGACCCCGGCGCCCGACTGGGCGTTCGTCGTGCCGAAGATTCTCTCCATCTCGATCGTCCTGTTCTCGACCCTGGCGGCAAGCGTGTTCGCGGCGATCGTCGTGCAGCTGCTCAAGGGATATCTCGATCTCGAGGTCGGCAAGTATCTCGCCTGGTACGTCGCTGCCGACGACCGTGAGCGTGGTGCTGTTCGCGGTGCTCGCGATCTTCATGCAGACGCTCGTGTCGCACAAGTCCTTCGGCTGGATGCTGATGCTGCTGTTCGTGGTCGGCCAGACAACCTTCGATCGGCTCGGCTTCGAGCACAATCTTTACCAGTACGCGGGCAACCCCGGCACACCGCTCTCCGACATGAACGGACAGGGTGATTTCGGACGCTTCGCCTGGTGGTTCCGCGCCTATTGGTCGGCCGCGGCCGTCGTGCTCGCCGTCCTGGCGTACGCGCTCTGGCGTCGTGGCATCGGCGCGCCGCTCAAGACGCGTCTTGCGCATCTGCCGCGAAAGATCCGCGGTACCCCGGGGCTGGTGGCGGCTGCATCCGTTGTCGCGATGATCGGGCTCGGCAGCTGGATCTACTACAACACCAACGTCGTGAACGAGTACACGACGACGCTGGGTCGTGAACGGGACCAGGCCGACTACGAAAAAGCGCTGATCGGCTACGAGAACGTGCCGCAGCCGCGCATCACCGACGTCCAGCTTGCGGTGGACCTGTATCCCGGCGAACCGCGCGCGGTGACTCGCGGCCGCTACGTGATCCAGAACCGCACCGGTGCGCCGCTCGGCCAGGTGCACGTGCGCTGGCTCAAGCCGTTGCAGATGACGAAACTCGATGTCGAGGGTGCGAAACTCAAGCAGGAGCACGTCGGTCAGGATTACCGGATCTACCAGTTCGATCTTCCGATGGCGCCGCTCGAAGTCCGTCGCATCACGTTCGAGACGCTGCGCGAGCAGAAGGGCTTCCGCAATTCGGACAACGAGCGCCGCATCGTCGACAACGGCACGTTCCTCGACAACACGGAGATCGCGCCGATGCTCGGCATGAGTCGCGACGGCCTGCTGCAGGATCGTGCGAAGCGCCGCAAGCACGGTCTGCCGCCCGAACTGCGCCCCGCGAAGCTCGAGGACGAGAGCGCACGCGCGTTCAGCGGGCTGCGTCACGACAGCGACTGGGTGAACTCGGACATCACCGTCTCGACCACGGCGGACCAGGTCGCCATCGCACCGGGGTACCGTGAGTCCGAGTCGGTTGCGGCCGGCCGCCGCACCACCCGATATCGCAGTGACGCGCCGATCAACAACTTCTTCTCCGTGCAGTCGGCCCGGTACGAGGTGGCGAAGGATCGCTGGAAGAACGTCGAGCTGGCTGTCTACTACGATCCTGCGCACTCCTACAACGTCGAGCGCATGCAGACGGCGATGAAAGCGTCGCTGGACTACTTCACCACGAATTTCAGCCCGTTCCAGTTTCGCCAGGTGCGAATCCTGGAGTTTCCGGACTATGCGAGCTTCGCGCAGTCCTTCGCCAACACGATTCCGTACTCGGAAGGCATCGGCTTCGTTTCGGACTATCGCGATGCCGAGAAGATCGACATGGTCACCTACATCACGGCGCACGAAGTCGGGCATCAGTGGTGGGGTCACCAGGTCATCAGCGCCGACCAGCAGGGCGGGACGTTCATCATCGAGTCGCTCGCGCAGTACTCCGCGCTGATGGTGATGGAGCAGGTGTACGGGCCGGAGCAGATCCGCAAGTTCCTGAAGTACGAACTCGACCGCTACCTCCGCGCGCGCGGCGGTGAAGTGCTCGAGGAGCTGCCGCTCGTGCGCGTCGAGAACCAGCCTTACATCCACTACCAGAAGGGCGGCCTTGCGCTGTACCTGCTCAAGGACCAGATCGGCGCGGACAAGGTCAACGAGGCGTTGCGGGGCCTGATCGCGGAATTTGCGTTCAAGCCGGCGCCGTACGCCAACCCGACGGACCTCATCAAGCGGTTCCGTGCTCTGGCCGGTCCCGAGCATCAGCAGCTGATCACGGACCTGTTCGAGGAGATCACGCTGTACGACGTGAAAGTGACGGACGCGAAGGCGAAACGCCGGTCCGATGGCCGCTGGGACGTCACGCTCGAGGTGGACGCGCGCAAGCTCCATGCCGATGGCAGGGGCAAGGAGACCGAGGCGCCGCTGGTCGAAATGTTCGATGTCGGCGCGTTCACGGTCGAGCCGGGTCGCAAGGGCTACGACAGGTCGAGCGTGCTCGCCGTCAAGCGGATGCCGGTACACAGTGGCAAGCAGACGCTGGCGTTCGTGACCGACAAGGAGCCGAACTTTGCGGGTGTCGATCCGTTCAACAAGTGGATCGATCGCAATTCGGACGACAACGTCAAGGAAGTGACCAAGGCGGAGTCGCTCGCGGCCCTGTCGCACCTGTAGCGCCGGGCGGACTCCTCCAGCCCGCTCACGTCAGCGGGAGCGGGCCAGGGTCAGGGGCGTGGTCCGGTGTATCCTGCCCCGATGACCGACCTCATCGAAGGGGCCCGCGGCCTCGGAGTCGAACTCGACGCAACGCAGTGCGCAAAACTGCTCCTGCACCTCGACCTGCTCGACGACTGGAACACGCGCATGAACCTCACGGCCATCCGCGAGCGACCGGCGCAGGTCACCAAGCACATCCTCGACAGCCTGACGATGGTGCCCTGGCTGCGTGGCAGGCGCGTCGCGGACATCGGCAGTGGCGCCGGCTTCCCCGGCATTCCGCTCGCGATCGTCGTGCCCGGCGTGCATTTCGTGCTGGTCGAATCGATCGGCAAGAAGTGCCGCTTCCTCGAACACGTCCGCGACACGCTCGCGCTGAACAACGTCGAGGTCGCGCAGGCGCGTGCCGAGGCCTATCAGCCATCGGTCCGTTTCGATACGGTGATCGCGCGTGCCGTCGGCCAGCTTGCGGACCTGGTCAAGAATGCGGGCGGACTCGTGGCTGGCGGCGGGCGCCTGCTCGCGATGAAGGGCCGCTATCCGACCGACGAGCTGGCCAAGGGCTTCAGCGGCTGGAAGGTCGTGGCCGTGCACAAACTGCACGTGCCCGGCCTGGATGAGGAACGGCACCTCGTCGAACTCGCCCACTCCCACGAAAAAGTCTGATTCCCCTGTATCCTTGGGCGTTCCATGCAACGGGTCATCGCAGTCGCGAACCAGAAAGGCGGGGTCGGCAAGACGACGACCTCCGTCAACCTGGCTGCGTCGCTCGCCGCGACACAGCGCAAGGTGCTGCTGATCGATTGCGATCCGCAGGGCAACGCCACGATGGGTTGCGGTGTCGACAAGGCCAGTCTCGGGCGGTCGACGACCGACGTGCTGCTCGGCGACTGCGAACTGACGGCTGCGCTCCTGCCCGTCGATCCCGGCAACTTCACGCTGCTGCCCGGCAACCAGGACCTGGTCGCCGCGGAAGTGCAGCTGATGAGCATGATCGGCAGCGAGCTCCGATTGCGGAATGCGCTGAAGCCGGTCCGCGACCTTTACGACGTCATCATCATCGACTGCCCGCCGGCGCTGAACCTGCTGACACTCAACGCGCTGGTCGCGGCCGACAGCGTGCTCGTGCCGATGCAGTGCGAGTACTACGCGCTCGAAGGCCTCTCGTCGCTGATGAACACGGTCGAGCAGATTCGCGCGAGCGTGAATCCCGACCTCGGGCTCGAAGGCATCCTGCGTACGATGTACGACCCGCGCAACAACCTGTCGAATGAAGTGTCGGGTCAGCTGCTGATGCATTTCGGCGACAAGGTCTTCCGCACGGTGATCCCGCGCAACGTGCGGCTCGCGGAAGCGCCCAGTTTTGGCAAAGCCGTGCTGTTCCACGACAAGGATTCGCGCGGCGCACTCGCATACCTCGCGCTCGCCGGCGAGATGATCCGCCGCGAAGAAGAAGCGCTGGCCGGGCCCGTCACGGAGCCCGACGTAGAGTGAGAAATAGGGGACGCTCACCTATTTCCGCGGAAATAGGTGAGCGTCCCCTATTTCTTATTGCTGCAGAGGCACCTGCAACGTGAGCAGCACGGCTTCCGTGCCGTTGTTCGGATGCTCCAATCCGCCGTTCGAAATGTGCAGGCCCGCCAGCCCGAGCCGCAGCCCGTTGTCGAAACGCCGCGCAAACATGATGCCGCTCTGGAACTCCAGGTGATCGCGCGGACCGATGACGTCGCCGTTGATGAACCAGCCGGCCGCAAGGCTCGGCGTGAAATACCAGCGCTCGCCGAGGGCGAAGTCGCGGCGCAAGTCCACGTACATGAAGGCAATGCCGTCGGGCCCTGCGGCGAAACCCGCACCGGGTGACAGTCGCCATGTCGTCATCGGCCGCGCGATAAAGGTCGCGCCGAAGCTGTACGGGTAGTCGTAAGCCTCGACCAGCGCGAACACACCGGCAGCAAACAGCACTGACGGCGAATCCAGGACGTGTGCCGGCGGGACCGGCGCACCATGCCGGCGCACGGAATCCGCCGGTGATTCAACGGCCTGTGAGGTCCCGGCGGCCTGCGCCGAGGCCGTGCCACCGCTGCTGCAACAACTGATCAATCCACCCAGCAGCAGGGCGGCAACGGGACGCATGCAAGTCTCCGGCTCGAACTCGATTCAGCGGGGTTTCCTGCGCCCTCGCGACGCGGGCGGCATAATAGTCCGCTATGGCAACAAAGCGACCCTCCCTCGGACGGGGCCTCGAGGCTCTGCTCGGTTCCGTCACGCCGGCGCCCGCTCCGACTCCTGCCTTGGCGGTGGATGCGCCCGACACGTCTTTCGCCCAGGCCCCTGCGCCGGTCACGGCCTCGCCACGCGACGAGGAACTCGCCCGCATTCCGGTCGACCTGCTGCAACGGGGCCGTTACCAGCCGCGCCTCGACATGCGTCCCGAAAGCCTGCAGGAACTCGCCGATTCGATCCGTGCCCAGGGCGTCGTGCAGCCGATCGTGGTGCGCCCGCTCGTAGCGCAGAAAGCCGGCGAGCCGATCCGTTACGAGATCATCGCAGGCGAACGTCGCTGGCGCGCCGCGCAGATGGCGGGCCTGCACGACATCCCCGCCGTCGTCCGCATCGTGCCCGACGAAGCCGCGGTCGCGATGTCGCTCATCGAGAACATCCAGCGCGAGAACCTCAACCCGCTCGAGGAGGCCCGTGCGCTCGACCGGCTGATCCGCGAGTTCGGCATCACCCACCAGCAGGCCGCCGACGCCGTCGGCCGCTCGCGTGCCGCCGTCAGCAACCTCCTGCGTTTGCTCGAGCTGACTGACGAAGTGAAGACGCTGGTCGAGCACCGGCAGCTCGAAATGGGGCACGCCCGCGCGCTGCTGGGGTTGCCGCAGGCGCGGCAGCAATCCGAGGTCGGTGCGTTGGTCGCGAAGAAGGGCCTCTCGGTCCGGGAGACCGAAGCGCTCGTGAAACGGATGCTTGCCCATGGCGACAAGACCAACCGCAAGGACGACGCCGAGGACCCGCGGCCCGACCCCAACGTCACCCGACTTGAACAGGACCTGGCGGACAAGCTCGGTGCCCGGGTTTCGCTGCAGCATGCACGGACCGGCAAGGGCAAGCTCGTGATTGCCTACAACAGCCTCGATGAGCTGGACGGGATACTGGCGCACATTAAGTAGCTAGACTACTTAATGTGTGCGTAATTAGTCATTAGTGATTAGCAATTAGTAAGAGGTGATTGGCTCCCTCGGACGTCGATCTCCGGCTCGGACGGTCCGAATGAATCAGCTGCATCAGTTGACGTTCCGACTAATCACTAATCACTACTCACTACTCACTTCCGCATCTGCCGCCTAGCGGCAGATGCGGATTTGAAGCACTGCAAAAAGGCCCCTATACTGCCGCGCCTTTCCGGCGGCCACACTTCGGCGTGAGCTGGCCCGGGTAACGGATTCCAACGCCACCCGTGGCCGGCCCACCGGCATGAAGTGGCTTTTTTGTTGCCCGGAAGTTGATGAGGCCTTGAGCAACCTCGACGTGCAGAAAGGGCGGCGCCAGGCGCTGGCCGTCGTGCTGAGTCAGGTCGTGCTCGGGGCGGCCGTCGCGGCCGCGTGTTTCGCGATCTCGGGTTCCCGTGCCGGCGCGTCGGCGCTGCTGGGAGCCGGAATCGGCGTGGCGGCAACGAGCTTGATGGCCTTCGCAATGCTGCGGCACGGCGAAGGCGCGACGCTGATGCGGGCCGCGATCGGGTTCTTCCTGGGGTGGCTGGTGAAGGTCGGCTTCACTGTTGCGCTGCTGGTGACCGCGTTCCGGTCGCCGAACGTGGAGGCGGTGCCGCTGCTCGCAGCGTACGTCGCGACGTTCTTTGGATACTGGTTTGGGGCGGCTCGCCTGGACGAGCCGACAAAGAAGCAATAGTCCGTCCGGTCGGAGTGGGTATAGACAATGGCCGCCGCTGAGCACGCCGCAGGTCCCGCGAACAGCACCGAATACATCACCCACCACCTGACCCATCTGAAGGTCGGTGAAGGGTTCTGGTCGTTCCACGTCGACACTATCTTCATGTCGGTGCTGCTCGGCATCGTCACGCTCGGTTTGTTCTATACGGCCTCCCGCAGGGCGACCGTCGGCGTCCCCAGCAAGTGGCAGGCATTCGTCGAGATGGTCGTCGAATTCATCGACACGACGGTCAAGGAAGTTTTTCATCTCGACCGCTCGTTTCTGGCCCCCCTCGCTCTCACCATATTCGTGTGGGTGTTCCTGATGAACGCGATGGACCTGCTGCCGCTCGACCTGCCCGGCAAGGTCGCGGCACTGTTCGGCATAAATTACTGGCGCGTGGTGCCCACCGCCGACGCCAACACGACGTTCGCGATGTCGCTGACGGTGTTGCTCGTCGTCCTGTTCTACAGCTTCAAGGCCAAGGGTGCGGGCGGCTACATCCACGAACTCTTCACTGCGCCGTTCGGATCGAACCCGGTGCTGTGGATCCCGAACTTCGTGCTGAATCTCGTCGAGCTGCTCTCGAAGCCCGTGTCGCTCGCGATGCGACTCTTCGGCAACATGTACGCCGGCGAACTCGTGTTCATGCTGATCGCGCTGCTCGGCGCGGGCGTCTTCACGTTGACCGTGGGCAGCGCGTTCGGCTTCTTCGGCCAGGTCGCCATGGGCGCCGTCTGGGCGATCTTCCACATCCTCATCATCACGCTGCAAGCGTTCATCTTCATGATGCTCACCGTCGTGTACTCCGCGATGGCCACCGAGCATCACTAGAGGCGATCGCTCGCCGCTGCACCGCATTCCTTTCCCGATTACTGCAACCGCACTTTCCGCCAGGAGATTGAAATGGAAAACCTCGCGCTCATCGCACAGGTCCAGAGTTACACCGCGATCGCACTCGGCCTGATCATCGGCCTGGGCGCCATCGGCGCCTGCATCGGCATCGGCATCATGGGCTCGAAGTTTCTCGAGGCGGCCGCGCGCCAGCCGGAACTGATCCCCACGCTGCAGACCCGCATGTTCCTGCTGGCCGGCCTCATCGACGCGGCATTCCTGATCGGCGTGGCGCTCGCGATGTTCTTCGCGTTCGCGAACCCGCTGCTCGCCCGCTTCGGTTAATCGGCACTGACGCGAGGACGTCGTCATGGATATCAATGCGACGCTGCTCGGCCAGATGCTGGTGTTCGGGATCCTGATCTGGTTCTCCTGGAAGTTCATCTGGCCACCGCTTACCAAGGCCATTGAAGACCGCCAGAAGAAGATCGCGGAAGGACTGGCTGCCGCTGAACGCGGCCAGACCGAGTTGCAGAGCGCCCATGGGGAAGCCCAGGTGATCGTCAACGCAGCCCGCGACCAGGCCAAGAAGATCGTCGACCAGGCGCACAAGCGCGAGGTCGAGATCGTCGACGAAGCACGCTCGACCGCCATGGAAGAGGGCAAACGCATCGTCGACAGCTCGCGACAGGACGCAGCGCAGGAAAAGTCCCGCGCGCGCGACGAGTTGCGCAAGGACGTGGCCAGCCTGGCCGTGGCCGGTGCTTCCCGTCTGCTGCAGCGAGAGATCGACCCGAAGGCACACGCCGACCTGATCGAGCAACTGGCCCGCGAGATCGAGGGCTCTGTGGCGATGCGCTCGACGCGAACGCCCGGTCGTTGCTCGACCTGCTCGCCGAGAACGGCCGCATCGACTACCTGCCCGAGATCGCCACTCATTTCGACGAGCTGAAGGCCGAGCACCAGAACGTCGCCGACGTCGAAGTGGTTTCTGCTGCCGAGCTCAATGACGCCCAGCGCGAGCGCCTGGCCGGCGCGCTGCGCGCACGACTGCGCCGCGACGTGCGGTTGCATTGCACTGTCGATCCTGCGTTGATCGGCGGCGCGGTGGTGCGCTCGGGCGACCTGCTCATCGACGGCTCGATCGCGAACAAGCTCCAGCGGCTCGATGTCGAACTGACGACTGGCTGACGACCGAAAACGATTCAACGGCCCACGCCGCGCATTGCGGCAGGCCCGCAGAGGATTGGCAAAATGTCCATCAAGGCTTCTGAGATCAGCGAACTGATCAAGGCACGCATCCAGAACTTCACGGCCGCAACCGAGGCGCGCAGCGTCGGCAGCGTCGTGTCGGTGACGGACGGCATCGTGCGCATTCACGGTCTGCAGGACGTGATGCAGGGCGAAATGCTCGAATTCCCGAAGAACACGTTCGGCCTCGCGCTCAACCTCGAGCGCGACTCGGTCGGCTCGGTCATCCTGGGCGAGTACGAGCACATCTCCGAAGGCGACACGGTCAAGTGCACCGGCCGCATCCTCGAGGTGCCGGTCGGCACCGAGCTGATCGGCCGCGTGGTCAACTCGCTCGGCCAGCCGATCGACGGCAAGGGTCCGATCGACGCCAGGGAATTCGACGTCATCGAGAAGGTGGCGCCGGGCGTCATCGCCCGCAAGAGCGTCGACCAGCCGGTGCAGACCGGCCTCAAGTCCATCGACGCGATGGTGCCCGTCGGCCGCGGCCAGCGCGAATTGATCATCGGCGACCGCCAGACCGGCAAGACAGCCGTCGCGGTCGACACGATCATCAACCAGAAGGGCAAGGATCTCATCTGCATCTACGTCGCGATCGGCCAGAAGGCCTCGACGATCTCGAACGTGGTGCGCAAGCTCGAAGAAACCGGCGCGATGGCGTACACGATCGTCGTCGCCGCCTCGGCGTCCGAATCGGCCGCGATGCAGTACATCGCACCGTACTCGGGCTGCACGATGGGCGAGTACTTCCGCGACCGCGGCCAGGACGCCCTGATCATCTATGACGACTTGACCAAGCAGGCGTGGGCCTACCGCCAGGTCTCGCTGCTGCTGCGCCGGCCGCCTGGCCGCGAAGCGTATCCGGGCGACGTGTTCTACCTCCACAGCCGCCTGCTCGAGCGCGCCGCGCGCGTCAACGAAGAGTACGTCGAGAAGTTCACCAAGGGCGCCGTGAAGGGCAAGACCGGCTCGCTCACCGCGCTGCCGATCATCGAGACGCAGGCCGGCGACGTGTCCGCGTTCGTCCCGACCAACGTGATTTCGATCACCGACGGCCAGATCTTCCTCGAGACCGACCTGTTCAACGCGGGCATCCGTCCCGCCATCAACGCGGGCATCTCGGTGTCGCGCGTCGGCGGTTCCGCGCAGACGAAGGTCATCAAGAAGCTGGGCGGCGGTGTCCGCCTGGCCCTCGCGCAGTACCGTGAGCTCGCGGCATTCGCGCAGTTCGCGTCCGACCTCGACGACGCCACGCGCCGTCAGCTCGAGCGCGGCAAGCTCGTCACCGAGCTCATGAAGCAGCCGCAATACTCGCCGCTGTCGGTCGCCGAGCAGGCGATCACGCTGTTCGGCGTCACCAAGGGCTATTTCGACGACGTCGAAGTAAAGCGCGCCCTGGCGTTCGAAGTGGCGCTGCGCAGCCACGTGAAGAGCAAGTACAAGGACCTGTTCGAACGCATCGAATCGACGAAGGATATGAACGCCGACGACGAGAAGGCGCTCGTGGCCGCGATCGAAGACTTCAAGAAGAACGGCGCGTACTGAGCCCCGTTCGTCCCACGCCGCACAGGTAGCAGAAAGACATGGCCGGAACCAAGGAAATCCGCCTCAAGATCAAGAGCGTGCAGAACACGCGCAAGATCACGAAGGCGATGGAAATGGTCGCTGCCTCGAAGATGAAGAAGGCGCAGGAGCGCATGCGGCGCGGTCGCCCGTACGCGCAGCGCCTGCTCAACATCACGATGCACGCGGCGCGCGCCAACACGGAATACAAGCACCCGCTGCTCACGCGGCGCGACGAAGTGAAAAGCGTGGGGGCCGTGGTCATCACCACCGACAAGGGCCTGTGCGGCGGCCTCAATACCAACCTGCTGCGCCTGGTGCTGAACCAGCACAAGGAGTGGCTGACCAGGGGCGTCGAGGCCGAGTACTGCACGATCGGCAACAAGGGCCTCGGCTTCATCAACCGCATGGGCGGCAAGATCGTGTCGCAGGTCACCAATTACGGCGACCATCCCGCGCTCGAGCGCCTGATCGGTCCGGTGAAGATGCTCATCGACGGCTTCCTCGAAGGCCGCCTCGACGAGGTGCACATCTTCTCCACGCGCTTCGTCAACACGATGAAGCAGGAGCCGACGCACGCGACCATGATCCCGATCCCGCAGGAATGGGTCCTGCCGACCGGCCAGGTCATGAAGGCAGACGTCGGCGAAGGCAACTGGGATTACCTGTACGAACCGGATCCGCAGTCAGTCCTCGACGAGCTGCTCGTGCGTTACCTCGAGACCGTCGTGTACCAGGCGGCCACCGACAACATCGCGTCCGAGCAGTCGGCGCGCATGGTGGCGATGAAGGCTGCCTCGGACAACGCGCGCACCATCATCGACGAGCTGCAGCTCGTCTACAACAAGAGCCGGCAGGCCTCGATCACGAAGGAACTCTCCGAGATCGTGGGCGGCGCGGCGGCCGTTTAGGACGGCGTTTCTTACTAGTCACTAATCACTAGTCACTAATCACTTTTTCAGGCAAACGACCATGTCACAAGCATTCGGCACCATCGTCCAGACCATCGGCGCGGTCATCGACATCGAGTTCCCGCGCGATGCAATGCCCAGGGTGTACGACGCGCTCGTCCTCGAGAACAGCGACAACAGGCTCGCCGAGAAGGGCCTGACGTTCGAAGTTGAGCAGCAGCTCGGCGACGGCGTCGTGCGTACCATCGCGCTCGGCTCGTCCGATGGGCTGCAGCGTGGCATGAAGGTCCGCAACACGGGGGCAGCGATTTCCGTGCCGGTCGGCCCGTCGGTGCTCGGCCGCGTCATGGACGTGCTTGGACGCCCGATCGACGAGCGTGGCCCGATCATGGCGGACGAGTATCGCGGCATTCACCAGCCCGCGCCGAAGTTCGACGAGCTGGCGCCATCGGTCGAACTGCTCGAGACCGGCATCAAGGTCATCGACCTGATCTGCCCGTTCGCGAAGGGCGGCAAGGTCGGACTGTTCGGCGGTGCCGGCGTGGGCAAGACCGTGAACATGCTCGAGCTGATCAACAACATCGCGAAAGAACACTCGGGCCTGTCGGTGTTCGCCGGTGTCGGCGAGCGCACCCGCGAAGGCAACGACTTCTATCACGAGATGTCCGACGCCAAGGTCATCGTGCAGGAAGACCTGAGCCAGTCGAAGGTGGCGATGGTGTTCGGCCAGATGAACGAGCCGCCGGGCAACCGCCTGCGCGTCGCGCTGACCGGCCTGACCATGGCCGAACGCTTCCGCGACGAAGGCCGTGACATCCTGTTCTTCGTCGACAACATCTACCGCTTCACGCTCGCCGGCACCGAAGTGTCGGCGCTGCTCGGCCGCATGCCGTCGGCGGTGGGTTACCAGCCGACGCTGGCCGAGGAAATGGGCCGCCTGCAGGAACGCATCACGTCGACGAAGGTGGGCTCGATCACCTCGATCCAGGCCGTGTACGTCCCCGCCGACGACTTGACCGATCCGTCGCCGGCCACCACGTTCGGCCACCTCGACGCGACCGTCGTGCTCTCGCGCGACATCGCGTCGCTCGGCATCTACCCGGCCGTGGACCCGCTCGACTCGACGTCGCGCCAGGTCGACCCGAACGTCATCGGCGAGGAGCACTACGAGACGACTCGTTCCGTGCAGGCCGTGCTGCAGCGTTACAAGGAACTGCGCGACATCATCGCGATCCTCGGCATGGACGAGCTGTCGCCGGAAGACAAGCTGGCCGTGTCGCGTGCCCGCAAGATCCAGCGCTTCCTGTCGCAGCCGTTCCACGTCGCCGAAGTGTTCACCGGCAGCCCGGGCAAGTACGTGCCGCTGAAGGACACCATCCGCGGCTTCAAGGGCATCGTGGACGGCGAGTACGACCACCTGCCGGAGCAGGCGTTCTACATGATTGGCGCGATCGACGAAGCCGTCGAGAAGGCGAAGACCCTGCAGTGAGGAAGTGAGTAGTGAGTGGTGATTAGTGAGTAGTGATTAGTGATCTGTGAGATGGATCTCCGATGACGAATCGCAAGCCACTGGTTGCCAATCACTAGTCAATAGTCACTAATCACTACTCACTAATCACTAATCACTAATCACTAGACACCGACACGCAAATGGCCACCATTCAGATTGATGTCGTCAGTGCGGAAGAATCCATCTATTCGGGTGAAGCTGAGTTCGTGGTGCTGCCCGGCGTCATGGGCGAGCTCGGCATCTACCCGCGCCACGCTCCGCTGATCACGCAGATCAAGGCCGGCGTCGTGCGGATCAAGGTGCCTGGCAAGGCCGAAGAAGAAATGGTGTACGTGCAGGGCGGCTTCCTCGAAGTGCAGCCCGACCACATCAACGTGCTTTCCGATACGGCCATTCGTGCCGCTGACCTTGACGAGGCGAAAGTGCTCGAAGCGAAGCGCCTGGCCGAAGAGGCGCTGCGCGCCCGCAGCGAGAAGCAGGAGATCGCAAGCGTCGAAGCCGAGCTTTCGGCACTGTCGGCCCAGCTGCAGGCGATCCAGAGGCTGCGCAAGACGCGCTGAGGAAGGCGGGGAAGGGCAGGAAGGTAAGGAAGCTAAAGAAAAGGGCCCGCACGAAGCGGGCCCTTCTCGTTTCAGGTTGCGGCCTGCCTGGTTACTTGAAATCGACCTTGCGAATCACCTCGCTGCCGACCATCGACCGCATCTTGCCGCGCGCTGCCATGGCGGCATCGCGTGTCTCCTGGTTGCCGATGAGCTTTTCCTGGATCGCCTCCGTCCTGTCCTGCAGGCCGTCCATCGCGGCCAGGTTCTTGTAGGTGGTGACCAGGTACACATTCGGACCGTCCGCCGTGTGCGGTCGTGCCGTAAAGACCGACCAGTCGACGATGATGCCGGCCTGCTTCTGCTCTTCCATCATCTGCTTGTACGTCGTGGCGAGGTACTTCATGTAGTTCTCGTGCTGGCCCGGTTCCGTACGGATCGACGTCACGACCGAGACCGTGCCCTCCGAATACGGACGGTCCGCCGCCACGGCCGCTCCTGTGATCGCAACAAGAGCGACTAGAGCCGCGAGTGCGCCGAGCGCACGCTTTGTGATGTTCATGCTGGTTTTTCCTTCCCCTGACAGTTTTGAGACGAGGGCGTAATTCCGCGCCTTGCTTATTGCGAGGGTCGTCCCCCGTGGGACTGACTGTACGCCTCGGTTCGCGGCCAGGCATGACGCGCTGCGTCATTCCCGATGGTGCAGTACTTCGGCGACAGGACTGTCCCGACGTACAGCTTCGTGGGGGTGCGTCAGGACAAGGACCGCATCTGCCGCCCGCCGCAGGTCGCCCCGAAGGCGTCCGGTACAATGGCGGAACATCGTCCAGCCGCCGGATTACTCAATGCCCATTTCCGTCGTCATCCTGGCAGCCGGCCAGGGCAAGCGCATGAAGTCGGATCTGCCCAAGGTCCTGCAGCCCGTCGCGGGGCGCCCGTTGCTCCAGCATGTGATCGACTCCGCGCGCGAGCTGGCCGCCAGCGATATCCAGGTGGTCTACGGCCACGGTGGCGAGCGTGTGCGCGAAGCCCTTGACGCTGAGAACGTGGCCTGGACACTGCAGGCGGAGCAACTCGGCACCGGGCATGCGGTGCAGCAGGCCATGCCGGCGGTGCCGGATGACCACCTCGTGCTGATCATGTTCGGCGACGTGCCGCTGGTCCAGGCCGCCACGATGCAACGATTGATAGAGGCAGCTGCGGGCGGCGAGGCGCTCGGCGTGCTGAGCGTACGCATGCGGGACCCGACCGGTTACGGCCGCATCGTGCGCGACCGTGCGGGCACCGTCGCGCGTATCGTCGAGCACAAGGACGCGAACCAGAAAGAACGCGCGATCGACGAAGTAAACACTGGCTTGATGGCTGCCTCGGCGAAGCGGATGCGCGAATGGCTGGCGCAGCTGCGCAACGACAACGCGCAGGGAGAGTACTACCTCACGGATGTCGTCGTGATGGCGGCGAAGGCGGGACTCAAGGTCAATGCCATCCTCGCCGACAGCGAGGACGAAGTGCTCGGCGTCAACGACAAGGTGCAGCTCGCCGAAGTCGAGGCCATCTACCGCAAGCGCCGCGCGACCGAACTCATGCTGCAGGGCGTGACGCTGGTCGATCCTTCCCGCTTCGATGCTCGCGGTCCCGTAACCGTCGGCCGGGACGTGCACATCGACGTCAATGTCGTGCTCGATGGCAAGGTGAGCCTGGGCAATCGCGTACGCATCGGGCCGAACGTCGTGATCCGCGACAGCGAGATCGCCGACGATGTGGAGATTCATGCAAATTGCGTGCTGGACCGGGCCAGGGTCGGCGCGCGAGCCATCGTCGGTCCTTATGCACGGCTGCGTCCCGACACGGTGTTGCACGAAGAAGTTCACGTTGGCAATTTCGTCGAGGTAAAGAAGTCGGAGCTGCACCGCGGCGCCAAAGCCAACCACCTCTCCTACCTGGGTGACGCGACGGTAGGCGAGAGAGTGAACGTCGGCGCCGGTACGATCACGTGCAACTATGACGGCGTGAACAAGTGGCGCACGGAGATCGGCGCGGGCGCGTTCATCGGCTCGGGTGCGATGCTGGTTGCGCCAGTGAAGATCGGTGCCGGAGCCACGATCGGCGCGGGTTCGACCATCACCAAGGACACGCCGGACGACAAGCTCACGCTCGAGCGCAGCAAACAGCTGACGCTCGACGGCTGGAAGCGCCCGGTGAAACAGCCCAAGGACTGACTGCATGCTCGAAATCCGGCGCAGTACGAGTGCTGGAATGGAGCGACCCGCCGCCCCGTGCGCGGGCTGTTGGCTGCACGTCACGCAACCTACGGAGGTTGACCTGGCAACCGTGCGTGAGTTCGGTGTTCCTGCCTCGTTGCTCGACCACGTATCGGACATCGACGAACGCCCGCGCGTCGCACACGATGGGGAATGCGTGCTCGTGGTGATGAATTATCCGCTGCGGGGCGATGGAACCTCGGGACCGCCCTGGCGGACGCTGCCGCTCAGCGTGTTGCTCACCCAGCAGGGCATCGTCACTCTCAGCCAGGGCACCACGTCGTTTCTGCAGCCCCTGCTGGATGGCCACGTGCAGGGACTTTCCACCGATCGTGGAACTGAATTCGTCCTGCGCGTTTTCTGGCAGCTGGCGGATGCCTGCCTGCGGGGACTGCGCGAAATCAATGCGGGCGTCGAAGGCCTTGAAAACGAACTCAAACGCTCGATCAGGAACGAGGAAGTGCTCGGCCTGCTCGATTTCCAGAAGAGCCTGACCTACTTCGCAACCGGCTTGAAGGCGAATGAGCTGGTGCTGGAGCGCCTGCAACGCGTCCCGACCCTGCACTGGGCCGACCAGGACCAGGACCTGCTCGACGACGTGCGCGTCGAATTGCGCCAGGCCATCGAGATGGTCGAGATTGGCGACCACGTGCTGAGCGACATGATGGATGCGTTCGCCTCGATCGTTTCCAACAACCTGAACTCCGTGATGAAGGTCCTGACGTCGGTCACGATCATCCTGGCAGTGCCGACGCTGATCGCCAGTGTCTACGGCATGAATGTAGGCCTGCCTGGAGCGCACAGCCCGCTCGCCTTTGCCGGCATCGTGGCGTTGAGCGTTGCGATCTGTGGCGGGCTGTTGCTAGTGTTTCGCCGCCGGGGCTGGCTCTAAGGGAACGTCGCTATCCTGGCTGTCGCTTCCGCTCGTCATACCAAAGTCCCAAGGATGCCCAATCGATGCGACCGTCTTCGACCATTCGTCGCCCATGGCCGGCCTTCGCGAGCGCCCTGTTCCTGCTCGGTGTGTCGGCCGTTGCCGCAGCAGACGAGGTGCCCGCGGCGGCCGCCTTCAAGCACTACCTGACGGGCAACCCGGCCGACGTGGTCCGACCGACGTCCGGCCTGCTGGTGCTGCAGGGCGGTGGCGACGACGTTGACGAGAATTACATCCAGATGGGCGCCCGCGGCGGCGGTGGCGATTTCGTGGTGCTGCGTGCATCAGGCGACGACGAATACCAGGCGTACATCTATGGGTTGTGCCAATGCGACTCGGTGGAGACGTTGATCGTGGACAGCCGTGCGGCTGCCTTTGACCCTAACGTCGTCGAGACGGTCCGTAATGCCGAAGCGCTGTTCATCGCGGGTGGGGACCAGGCCAACTATGTTCGCTTCTGGAAGGGCACACCGCTCGAGGATGCGATCAACTACGTGGTGGCGAAGCCGGCGCCGATCGCCGGCACCAGCGCCGGCATGGCCATCCTCGGCGAGTTCTCGTACTCGGCGATGACGCCGGAGAGTCTGACCAGTGCGACGGCGTTGGCCGACCCCTATGCCGCCGATTTGACGCTGGAGCGTGACTTCCTGGTCGCGCCGCGCCTGGCAGGCATCATCACTGACCAGCACCTGCAGGAGCGCGATCGGATTGGCCGCACGGTCGCACTAATGGCCCGGTTGTTGCAGGACCGCTGGACGAAGGAGGCGCGGGCCATCGCAGCAGACCGCGAAACGGCAGTCCACATCGATCCCGTCACCGGCGTCGCGCAGGTCTTCACAACGAAGGATCACCCCACCCCCTACGCCTACTTCATGCGTGCGAACAGGTTGCCCGAGCGCTGCGTAGCCGGGCAGCCGCTCACGTTCAGCGCCGTCGACGTGTATCGGCTCGCGCCAGGTGATCGCTTTGACATTGCTGCATGGCAAGGCGAGGGCGGCCTCGCGTACCGTTTGAGCGTGGAGTCGGGTGTGCTGCATTCCTCGCGCGACGGCACCTATTGAACGCGGGCATCACCAGGCTCGTTGTAACTGCATTTGCCCCAGGTCGAAGTCGTTGCGACCCGGCGCTGTTGTCAAATCCTCGACGCATGGGATAGGCTCGGTCCAAGACGTCGCTGACGACGCATTTATCGGGGCGAGCAGGAGTCCTATGAACGACCAGAATGCGCATGGCGCTGCATCTGCCATTGGGCGCGGCCGCAGCGCGAAGACGACGTCACCGTCGCAACCTGGTCGGAGTCATCCGATGTCCCCGCTGACCGCGGCCATCTTCGCGGTGCTGTATCCGGCCTCACTGACGTTGGCACAAGGTGCTCGTGCCGACTCGGCGCAACTGGAAGAGATCGTCGTGACCGCGACGCGGCGCGACGTCAACCTGCAGAACGTGGCACAGAGCGTCACGGCGTTCTCGACGGCCGACATCGAGCAGCAGGCACTGCAGGGCGTCGCCGACGTCATTGCCGCGCTGCCGAGCGTCAATCTCGTCTCGTCGATGCCCGGCCGCAATTCGATCGTCATGCGCGGCATCGCGACTGGTTCGGCCGAGTACCGCACTGACAGCCAGGTCTCGGTGTACCTCGACGAGCAGCCCATGACGTCGATCTCGACGCAGGTCGAAGTCCGGCTGATCGATCTCGCCCGCATCGAGGCCTTGCCGGGCCCGCAGGGAACGCTGTTCGGCTCGAGTTCGCAGTCGGGCACCATCCGCTACATCACGAACAAGCCGGACACGACCAAGTTCGCGTCGCAGCTCGACGCCGAGCTCGGGACGACGAAAGGCGGCGAGGAAAGCTACGACGTCAGCGGGCACCTCAACATACCCGTCACGGACAACTTCGCGGTTCGCGCCGTCGGCTTCTACTCGCTCGAAGGCGGCTACGTCGACAACGTCCTCGGCCCGACGCTGGTGGGTGATCGTGACAACGCCGACGTCGTCGAGCAGAACTGGAACGATTACAAGAGCTGGGGCGGGCGCATCGCCGGACGCTGGCAGATCAGCCCCGAGTGGGAATCGACGCTGAGCCTGATCTCGCAGTTCAGCGAGGCGGACGGCGCCTGGGAATCGGACCCGGCGCTCGGCGACTACAAGATCACGCGCTTTTTCGACGAGTTCCGCGACGACGACTGGTACCAGGCCTCGCTCAACGCCAAGGGCGACCTCGGCTTCGCCGAACTCTCGGTCACGGCCTCGTACTTCGACCGCAGCATCAAGTACGAATGGGACGACGCGAACTACAGCCAGTGGCGCAGCGCCTACTATGGCGGCTTCGATCCGGATTACGGCACTGGCAGCTACAACATCTACAACACGGGCGTCGAGCTCTCCACGACGTTCAATGACCAGAGCCAGAAGCGCTCGGCCTACGAGGTGCGGTTGACTTCACAGGGCGAGAGTCGCTTCGCGTGGATGGCCGGCGCCTTCTACGAAGACGTGGAGGACGCGTGGCACTACGGCGACACGATGCCGAACCTGATGCAGACGACGGCCTGGGACGTGGCCAATTACTACGCCTGCTACGCCAACCAGCAGGGCTACGACATCGCCTGCCCGCTGGCGCCCACCGACATCTACTACTCGGACAAGTACCGCAAGACGATCAAGCAGACGGCCGTGTTCGGCGAGGTGACGTACGCCCTGACCGACCAGTGGTCGATAACGGGCGGGGCGCGCTGGTTCGAGTACGACCGCAACCAGATCGAGACCTACAACATCCCGCTCGGCCTGCCGGTCTCGAACGATTTCGAGGGCGGTGGCGTCAACGCGAGTGAGGGCAAGGAGTCGGACACGGTCTTCAAGTTCGGCACGGAATATCACCTCGACGACAACCGGATGCTCTATTTCCTTTACAGCGAGGGCTTCCGGCTTGGCGGCAGCAACAGCGCGCGCGCCGCGGCCACCGGCTTCCTGCCGCTGAATTACCAGCCGGACAAGCTTAGCAACTACGAGGCGGGGCTCAAGAGCCAGTGGCTGGACCAGACGGTGACTCTCAACGTCTCGCTGTTCTTCATGGAGTGGGACCAGATCCAGCTCAACTCGTCGGGCAGCACGGCCGGCAATCCCTGGTGGTTGCGCGGCACGTTCAACGGCGGCAAGGCGGAACAGAAGGGCGTCGAGCTCAACGGCGCCTGGCAGGTCACCAGCCATTTCAGCCTCGAGGCGAGCGCGTTCTTCGCCGACCCGGAATTCTCCGAGGAAACCGTCTACCCGGATCCGGACGATGGCGTCGCCATCCCGGCCGGTACCATCATGCCGGTGTCACCCAAGGAAAAGTTCTGGATTGCCGCCGAGTACACGCTGCCCAATTTCATGGACATGGACGGCAACCTGTGGGCACGGATGTCGTACAGCTACCAGGGAGAAGTCTGGGACAGCACCGACGCCATCCTGGACTACGTGAATGCCACCACTCCGGAAGAGCGAGCCGACGCTCGCGACCTGTTGCTCCCGTCGTACTCGACCTCCACGTTCCAGCTGGGCTTCACGGCCAATTCCGGCTGGGAAACGGCGCTGATCGTGCGCAATCTTTTCGACGAGACGGGCTACAACTACATGAGCAGCACCAACTACGGCGACTCGCCGGCCATCGGCTGGGACGACCCGCGCTTCCGGTACGTTCGATCCCTGCAACGGCCCCGCTCGATCAGCCTGTCGTTCACCAAGAAGTGGTGACGACAGCCACTGGGTAAACCGGGCGCCAGGGCGCCCGGGGCGTGGGATTGCGTGAAGCTCGTTACCACCTCCGTGGTTCGCGGCAGTCACCAGTGCGAAAGCCATGGCGGCGTCTACCTGCTCGACCTGCAGGACAACACCGTCCGCCAGACGCTTGACTGGAATACGGTCGCAATCGACTGGCAGGGACGTGGCTGGGACCGTGGACTGCGCGGTATCGCGTTCGATGGCGACATCGTCTACATCGCGGCGAGCGACGAGCTCTTTGCCTACCGGCCGGACTTCAGCCTCATCGGCTCATGGCGCAATGCCTACCTGCGGCACTGCCACGAGATCGCGGTCCACGAGCGTCGCCTGTACCTGGCCTCGACCGCGTTCGATACCGTGCTGGGTTTCGACCTCGATGCGCAGGAGTTTGGCTGGGCGCTGCACGTAGCCGCGCATCAGTTCCAGTTCAAGGGCAATGTGTTCGACCCGCGGTCGCCGGACGGCCCGCTGCCGCTCAACAAGCTGCACCTGAACAGCGTGCACTGCACGCCGGGAGGGCTGTACGTCACCGGGCTGAAGACCGGCGGGATGCTGCTCTACAACGGCGCGCGCGTGCAGATGTCCGTGGAACTGCCGCCCGGCACCCACAATGCGCAGCCGTTTCGCGACGGCGTGCTGTTCAACGACACCGAGGCGGATGCGCTCAGGTACACGGGCCGCGGCGAAGGTCGCGAAGACCGTGCGCTCAAGGTACCGCGCTACCCGCCCGAGCAACTCACGCACACGAGCCTCGACGAGAGCAAGATCGCGCGCCAGGGCTTCGCTCGCGGACTCTGCGTTTTGTCGGATTCCGTCGTCGCAGGGGGATCGTCGCCGTCGACGGTCTCCGTGTACGACCTGGCTGCCAACACCCGCCTGTTGTCGGTGAACCTTACCCTGGACGTGCGCAACGCCATCCACGGCCTGGCTGTGTGGCCGTACGACTGAGCATCCCGCCCGTGACTCAGAGCCCCGCGTTGCGGACGGTCGCGGGCAATTCCTGCAGGATGTCGGCGAAGTCCTCCTGCCACATCCCCAGGTGCGACTCGAAGTTTCGCCAGTGGCCAAGCGCGTCGGTGTAGATCGGCCGCCTGACCTGTTCTGAACTCGCGGTCTTCACCGCGCGGCGGTTTTCGTGGAAGCGCACGCACGCGTCCTCGAACGGCAGGCCACAGTGGTCGAGGATGCGGCGGACCTGGGTCTCCAGGTCGGTCACCGTCTCTTCGTAGTGCACGTCGAGCACCTTGCCCGGCAGCAGCCGGTGCCAGTGCCGCATCGTCTCGTAGTACTGGCGGTAGTAGGCGGAGAGATCGGCCATGTCGTACGTGAAATTCTGCCCCTTGCCGAACAGCTGCTTGTAGCCGCCCAGGCAGCTGTCGAACGGATGCCTGCGGGCATTGATGATCCGCGCGTTCGGCAGGATCAGGTGCAGCAGGCCAACGTGCGAGAAGTTGTTCGGCAGCTTGTCGGTGAAGAACGGTCGGTCGGTTGCGCGGAACGGACGGGTTTCTTCGAGGTACTGGCGCCCATAAGCCTTGAGGTCCTTGCCGCGCAGGTCGACGACGGACTCCGGGTAGCGCTTCTGGTCCGGCCGGTAGCGCCCGATCGAGTACGCCAGCCGCATCAGCACCGGCAGTTCCGCGGTGCCTTCGACCTGGCTGTGACTGGCGAGGATCTGCTCGATCAGCGTCGACCCCGATCGCGGCAGGCCGACGATGAAGATCGGGGCCGCGGAATCGCAACCTTGCCCCGCATGCCGCTCGAACAGCTCGCGCGTGAACACCGACGCGATCTGCTCGTGGCGCAGCTCCATGGCCACCGGATCGTGGAACACCTTCTTGCGCTGGCGCTCGTTGCCGGTGTCGTAATAGTGCCAGGCACGGTCGTACTCACCCTTGTCCTCGTACGCCTTGGCCAGCGCAAAGCGAAAATGGATGTCGGCGCTCTCGCCCAGGTCGTCGCGTTCGAGTTGTTCTTCCATCGCCGCGATCTCGGCGTCCTCGAAGCGAAATACCTTCAGGTTGGCCATGCTCCAGTAGACCTCGCCGAAGTCCGGCCGGGCCACGATTGCAGCCCGGTAGGCGTGCAATGCAGCCTGCTGGTCACCATGGGTCTTGAGCACGTGCCCATAACTCAGCTGCACGTTCGGCGCGTTCGGATACAGGGCCAGCGAGCGCTCGAAGGCGGCCATGCTCTTCTCCACGTCGCCGACGTGCGCGTAGCCGTTGCCAAGTCCGGACCAGGCGATGGCATTGTCGTGTTCGAGCCGGGTCGCAGTCTGGTAGCACTCGATCGACTCCGCGTGACGGTCCACCTCGTGCAGCAACGCGCCGAGCAGCAGCCACGCCGCCGTGTAGGTCGGCGCCAGGGTCGTTGCTCGACGCAGCAACGCCTCGGCGTCACTCAGCTGTTTTTCCTCGCGCCAGTAAATCTGCGCCAGGAAACGCATCGCGTCGACGTTGTTGGCGTTTTCGCGCAACGCGCCGCGCAAGGCGTCGATGGCTTCCGTCTTGCGTCCGGCGCGCAGGTGATCGAGCGCCAGCGCGACCTGGCCACGGCGGGAGTCCAGCTCGAAGAACTCCTCGAAGGCGGCATCGGCGTCCTGGCCGCGACCCAGGGCGGCAAGGGCCTGGCCGAGCTTCTTGTGCGCCAGGGGCAGGCGCGGCTCGAGCCGGATTGCCTGCTCGAAGCATGGGATGGCTTCCTCGAATCGCTGCTGCAGCGCCAGCGCACTGCCCAGGTCCTCGTGCAGATGGGGGAACTCCGGCTGCAGTGAGATCGCGAGGCGCACGGTCTGCTCGGACTCGGCGTAGCGTCCCTGCTTGCTGAGAGCGGTGCCGAGCATGCGCAGGTGCTCGACGCAACCAGGGTTCAGGTCGAGGTACGCGCGGCAAATCTCCTCGGCGCGCAGGGGCCGGTTCGCCTGCATCGCCGCGAGTGCTGTGCCAATGCTCGCGTCCTTCGCCAGCGGCTGCAACGAGCTCACGGTACGGAGTTCATCGAACCGGGCGCGCCAGGCTCGGCTCGGTTGTCCTGCGCTGGCGTCCCGCCCAGATAGCGATCGAACCATTGCAAGTGGCGCTGCAGGAAGTCCTTCTGGAACTCGTCCGTCCAGTCACTGTGGTGCATGCCGGGATAGACGACGAGTTGCGTGTCGATGCCGCGCTTTCGCAGCGACTGGTAGAACAGTTCTGCGCTCAGGATCGGCACGTTCCAGTCGTCACGACCGCCGAGAAACAAGGTCGGTGTCTGCACCTGGCCCGCCCGCAACAGTGGCGAGAGCCGGTCGTACTTCTCGCGGTTTTCCCACGGCGGGCCGAGCTCCCAGTTGTACCACTGCTGGTAGATGTCATGGCCGTAGTTGCCGACGATGTAGCTGTGCCCGGCGCCGGACGCGGCCGCCTTGAAGCGAGGCGTGCGCGTGATGATCACGTTGGTCATGTAGCCGCCGTACGAGTAGCCGTGCACGCCGAGACGGTCTGGATCGGCGATACCCTCGCGGATCACGTGATCGACGGCGGCGATGACGTCGTCGTAATCGGTGATGCCCCACGTCTGGTAGATGCCGCGGACGAACGCCTGCCCGCGACCGGTCGACCCCCGCGGATTGGGCTGGACTACGACGTAGCCGTTGGCGGCGAAATACTGGGCCTCGAAATCGAGTCCGTAGGCGAACTGCCCGACCGGGCCGCCGTGAATGTGCAACAGGGTCGGGTATCGACGGCCAGCCACGAACCCCGGTGGCTTGGTGACGAAGGCCTCTACCGCCGTGCCGTCCGGGCTCTTGAACTCCACCTTCTCCTTGCTGCCGCGGACAACGGTCTGCAGGTACGCATCGTTGATGCCTGTCAGCCGGTGCGCGCGAGCCTTCGCCACCGAATGAAGTTCCGGCGCGTCGTTCATGTGCGCGATCACGGCGGCCAGCGCGCCGGACCTGGACACATCGAAACTCGAGACCTGCTGCTCGCCCTGCAGCACGGGTTCGAGCTTGCCGTCGCGCAGGCGGATGCGCGCAAGGTTGGTGCCGCCCAGGTGCTCGTACGCCAGGTAGATCCACTTGCCATCGGGCGAGAACCTGAAGGAACTGATCCAGCGGTCGAGGTCGGCGGTAAGGATCCGGGCCGGGCCGCCGGTCGCCGGAATCACCGCCAGCTGCGGGAGGCCGTAGACGCCGTCCTCGGCCGACAGGAACGCAATGACCCGGCCATCGGGACTCCAGGCAGGCGCGCTCTTGACGCGGTCGTCGTTGGTCAGACGGACCAGTGCCCGGCCCTGGTCGGTGTTGTGCGCGGCGACCTGCCACAGGTCGGTCTTGTAGGAGGCGTCGGGCTCGTCCTCGCGGTTGCTGACGAACACGATCGTCTGGCCGTCCGGCGACCAGGCAGGCTGCGACTCGGTGTAGGGGCCGGACGTGACCTGCCGCAGCTGCGCCGTGGCCAACTCGTAGACGAAAAGGTGCTCGGCGCGGTCACCTGTCAGGTACCCGTCGCCCGCGTCCTCCTTGAACTGCAGGCGCGTGATCACCCATGGCTCGGTCGCTTGTCCCTTGCCAGGCTGTGTGTCGGCCCCCGCCGTGGCGGCTGCGACCGTCGAGGTGAGCAGCAGCTGCGTCTCATCGTGCGAGAAATTCAAGGCATCGAACCCACGTCCCAGCGTGGTCACCTGGGATGCCTCGCCGAACGAATCGACCGACAATTTCCAGACCTGGCTGCTCTTTGAGCGGTCCGACAGGAAATACAGCGTGCGTCCGTCGTGCGACCAGTGCGGCGCCGAGGCTTTCGAACCCGCCGGCGTGACGGCGCGCGACGTGCCGCCGCCCGCCGGCAGCACGAAGATCTGGTCGTCGAGGACATAGGCGATCTGCCGGCCGTCCCGAGCAAGGCGCAGGTCGTCCGGCGACTTGATCCGGTCGTAATCGTCGAGCGTGATCGCGCGCGGCGCAGCACCCGCCGCCGCTTGCGGCATTGGTTCCGTCGCCATGGCGAGCGAAAGGTTGACCAGCAACGTGATCGAGGTCAGCAGGTGCAGGGGACGGATCACTTGGTCTTCGCCGATGGCTGGAAACGCCTTGTAATGTACGATGGCCCGCCTGCCGAGCCAAGGTCGGGCGCGGCGCAGCAGGCCGGATCCGCAGGTATGATCCCGGCACCGAACCTGCCCAGTGGCCGACATGCACATGACCCGCTCAGTCCTGGTGACCGCGCTCCTGCTGGCTTGCAGCCCATTGCTTGCCGCAAACGTGCTGCTGACGAACGCCGTCGTCTACGACGGCACCGGCAACGAGCCGTTCCGCGGTGACGTGCGCATCGAAGGCGAACGGATCGCTGCCGTTGCCCCGCAGCTGACGCCCAGAGCAGGCGAAACAGTGCTCGACCAGCGTGGGCTCTCCCTTGCGCCCGGCTTCATCGACATGCACAGCCACGGCAGCCGGGGCCTGACCGAGGACCTGGACGCTGCGACTGTCTCGCTCCAGGGCATCACGACGATCCTGGTCGGGCAGGATGGCGAATCGAACTTCCCCCTGCGCGATTACTTTGCGCAGTTCGACGCCGGCCGACCGGCCATCAACGTCGCGAGCATGGTCGGGCACGCAACGTTGCGCGAGCAGGTGATGGGCAAGGACCTCTACCGTGCTTCGACGCCACAAGAACTGGCGCAGATGAAAACGCTGCTCGCGCGGGAACTCACGGCGGGGGCGTTCGGTCTGTCGACCGGCCTCGAGTACGAAGCGGCGCACTTCGCCACCACCGAGGAGGTTATCGACCTGGCCAGGGGTCGCGGCCGCCGGCAAGGGCTTCTACATCAGCCACGTCCGCGACGAAGCGAGTCGGACCTTCGACTCGTTCGAGGAAGCGCTGCGCATCGGCCGCGAAGCGCGGCTCCCGGTCGAGATTACCCACATCAAGATGGGCTCGACGTCGGTCTGGCACCAGGCTGCGAAGCGCATGCCGGAATTGTTCGAGCGCGCGCGGCGGGAAGGCGTCGATCTCAAGGCCGACGTCTATCCCTACACGTTCTGGCACTCCACGATTCGCGTGATCGTGCCCGACCGTGACTTCTTCAATCCACGAAAGGTCGAGCAGGCGCTGGCCGAGAATGGTGGCGCGCAGAACATCCGCATCGTGAACTACGCCCCCGAGCCAGCGCTGGCTGGCAAGACACTTGCCGAGATCGCCGCGCACTGGCAGGTCACGCCGGTCGAGGCTTACATGCGCATCGTCACGGCGACGGGTGGCGCGGACGGGCCCAACGAGCAGGACGTGAACGTGCTCGGCACCTCGATGAGCGAGGACGACGTGCGCTGGTTCATCGCGCATCCGGAGATCATGTTCTGCACTGACGGTGAACTGCACGGCGCGCACCCGCGCGGCGCCGGTTCCTATCCCAGGATCCTCGGGCACTATGTGCGCGAGGAGAAGCTGCTTCCGCTCGCACTGGCGATCCACAAGATGACGGGCTTGCCGGCCGCGCAACTCGGACTCGCCGATCGTGGCCGCATTGCACCGGGCTACGTTGCCGATCTCGTCGTGTTCGATCCGGCCACGGTGATCGACCGTTCGACGGTCGAGAAGCCCGTGCAGCCGCCCCTCGGCATTCCGGCGGTGATGGTGAGCGGCGAGTGGGTCGTGCGCGATGGTGCGGTGACCGGCAAGCATCCCGGCCGCGTACTGCACAGCGCGGCCTACCAGCCCTGAACCGCCCGACTGACGCCGACGTCCACCCGACCTTCAGGTTTCGCCCCCCGCTGCTCGTGCTGCGCAAGCCCTACCTGCTCTACCTCGGCGATGACGTCCTGAAGTCCGACTGCAACACCGCCCTCGGGCTGCGCGACTGGTGCGGCGAGGACGTGATCGGCGAGTGGTCGCATCCCGCGGCCAAGGCCAGCCTCGGCTTGCCGCGCCTGACTCCGGGGGATGCCGCGCTGCAGGGGGCCGGTTCGATCGTCGTCGGCGTGGCGCCGACCGGGGGCGTGCTGCCCGAGCACTGGCAGGACGATCTCGAAGCGGCGCTCACCGCCGGCCTCGACGCCGTGAGTGGCCTGCACACGCGACTGGCGTCGTTGCCGCGCCTCGTGCGCGCCGCTGCGCAGGCCGGCACGCGACTGGTGGACGTGCGCAATCCCGCCGGCGCCTACCCGGTTGGCAGCGGACGCAAGCGCACCGGTCGACGCGTGCTGACCGTCGGCACCGACTGCGCACTTGGCAAGAAGTACACGGCGCTGGCACTGGCGCGCGCGTTGCGGGCGAAAGGTGCGGCCGCCACGTTCCGCGCGACGGGTCAGACCGGCATCATGATCGCGGGCAGCGGCATTCCGATGGATGCGCTGGTCGCGGACTTTCTCGCGGGCGCCGCGGAAGCGCTCTCGCCCGACAACGATCCCGCGCATTGGGACGTGATCGAAGGCCAGGGCTCGTTGCTGCATCCCGCGTATGCGGCAGTGACGTTGGGCTTGTTGCACGGTTCGCAGCCGGACGCGATCGTGTTGTGCCACGCGCCCGAGCGCGTCACGATCGAGGAATACCCGGACTATCCGATCCCGCCGCTGTCGCAGGTGATCGACGAGTACGTGCGTGCCGGGCGACTCACGAACCGGAACATCCGCTGCGTCGGCGTGAGCATCAACTCCTCCACACTCGACGACGACGGATGGCGAAGCTACCGTGCGCAACTCGAGCGCGAGCTGCAGCTTCCGGTCTGTGATCCGATGCGTGGCGGGGTCGAGCCAATCGTGGACGCGTTGCTGGCCCGATGATCGAGGTCGCGACCCACGTCGAACGCTGGGAACTGATCGAGCCTTTCGTCACGGCGCGCGATGCGAACACGCACGTTCCGGTGCTCGTCGTGCAACTGACCGGTCCCGGTGGACAGCGAGGGTGGGCCGAGGCCGCGGGCGTCGATTACGACGGGGAGACGCCCGAATCAATGGCGGCGCAGATCGAAGACCTGCGTGGCGCCCTGCATGACCGGCTGACGGGCACGGAACTGCTCGACCTCCTGCCGGCCGGAGGCGCGCGCAACGCAATCGACTGCGCGTTGTGGGATCTGCGCGCGAAGGAAACCGGCAGCCCCGTCTGGAAGCTTGCCGGGCTGCCTGCGCCGCATCCGGTGACCACGGCCTTCACGATCGGCCTGGGCGACGAGCAGGGAAGTGCAGCGCAAGGCGCGGCAGGCCCTGGACTATCCATTGCTGAAACTGAAGGTCGACGCCGAACGCCACGTCGGTCTCGTCCGCGTCGTGCGGGAAGCACACCCTTCCGCCCGGATCATCGTCGACGCGAACCAGAGCTGGACGCGCCCGTTGCTCGAGCGATTGCTGCCGCAACTGCACGAGCTCGGCGTCGAACTGGTCGAGCAACCCGTCCCTCGTGGCGACGATGCCGTGCTCGATGGCCTGCGCAGTTCCATTCCCGTCGCGGCCGACGAGTCCTGCACCGATCGCCATTCGCTCGCCGGGTTGGCCGGCCGTTACCAAAGCGTGAACATCAAGCTCGACAAGTGCGGCGGGCTCACGGAAGCGCTCGCGATGTGCGCCGAGGCGCGGCCCCTCGGTCTCGGGCTGATGGTGGGCAACATGTGCGGCACGTCGCTTGCGATGGCGCCGGCCTTCCTGGTGGCGCAGGCCTGCATGGTCACGGACCTGGACGGGCCGTTGTTGCAGCGACTGGATCGGTCCCACCCGATCCGCTTCGAACGCGGCGTCATGCGCGCGCCGGATCCCGCGCTCTGGGGCTGAGGGCCTCAATTGCCCGTCCGCGCCGTCTGCAGTAGCGTAGCGCGATGGATATCGACGTGCCGATCCGCTGCTTCGGCCAGGTTGCAATGCGGGACCTGGCCGCCGCCATCCTCGCCCAGGACGAAGCGGCGTGGAACGAGAATACACAGCGGCAGCAGGACTACGAGGTTCACGAGCAGACGCGTTCGATCGTGCTGCTGTTCGCCGATGTCGAGGCGTGGCCGGAGGCCAAAGTCGGTCGCAAGCAGGGTTGGGACCGCCTCGGTGCCGTCGCGGAACCGGTCATTCAGGAAATCCTTGGCCGGCACTACGCGCCGGGTGGCAGGGTTCTGCGCGCCATGGCCGCCAAGCTGCTGGCCGGTGGCCGCATCCTGCCGCACCGCGACTCGCACCCGTCCTTCGCGTCCGGTCACCGCATCCACGTGCCGATCACCACTAACCCGCGGGTGCGCTTCACGATCGACGGCCGGCCCTGCCGCATGGAGGTCGGTGAGGCCTACGAGAGCAACAACCAGAAAATGCACAGTGTCATGAATGGCGGGACCGAGGACCGAATCACGTTCATATTTGACTACCTGCCGCCGGCCTGACATTCAACTCGGACGGGGCGAAGGCATCGTTTGATCACTGTCCGCCCTCGGGATCCATTGCGGCTCAAAGCATAGGTCGCTTGTGGCATGTCAGCCAGGTTGAGCAGGTTTCAGGCGCGAAATATGGAGCTTCGGGTGGCCCACATGCCGGTCGTAGTAATTTCCGGGGCCGCGACGGGCCTGGGCCGCAGGATTGCAGAACGCTTCGCCGAAGGCGGGTTTCGCGTGCATGTCGGCGACGCGGATCCGGGCGCGGTCCAGGAATTCCGCACCTCGCACCCGAAGGCGACGGCCAGCATCGTCGACGTCGCCGATCCTGCGCAGGTCGACGCCTGGTTCGACGAGATCGCCGCGAAATACGGTCGCGTGGATGTGATGGTCAACAACGCCGGCATCGCCGGTCCCACGGCACCGGTCGAGAAAATCGAGCCGGCTGACTGGGACCGAACAATCGCGGTCGACCTGAACGGCCAGTTCTACTGCACACGCCGGGCCGTGCCGCTGATCCGAGCCGCGGGCGGTGGCTCGATCGTCAACATTTCGTCGAGCGCGGCGTTCTTCGGCTTCCCCTACCGCACGCCATACGCGGCTTGCAAGTGGGCGCTGCTGGGTTTCACCAAGACCCTGGCGATGGAACTTGGCCCGGAGGGCATCCGGGTCAACGCCATCTGCCCGGGCAGCATCAAGGGCCCGCGCATCGACGGCGTCATCGAGCGTGATGCAGCTGCGCGCGGGCTGACTGCCGCGGAGATTCGCAAGCTCTACGAGCGACAGGTGTCATTGCGGCAATTCGTCGACGCGGAAGACGTGGCCAATACGGTGTATTTTCTCGCTTCGCCGCAGGGCAGGATGATCTCGGGCCAGATCATCGGCGTGGACGGTCACACGGAATCACTCTCGAACTGGCTCGACGACTGAACACAGGCATTGGGCAGAATCGATGCAAGCAGCGTGGTTCGAGAAGTTTGGCGCCGCACGCGACGTACTCGTGGTCGGCGAGAAGCCGACGCCCGTCGTAGGCCCTGGTGAGGTGCTGGTGCGTTTGCGCACGAGCGGTGTCAATCCTTCCGACGTCAAGAAGCGCGCCGGCTCGTTCCCCAACCTGCTCGACGACGGCTACGTGATCCCGAACAGCGACGGCGCCGGCGTGATCGAGGCGGTCGGCGAAGGGGTCGACTCGAAACGAGTCGGCGAAAAGGTCTGGGTCTACCAGGCACAGTTCGGCAGGAGCTGCGGCACGGCGGCGCAGTACGTGGCGCTCGACTCGCTGCGAGCCGTCACCTTGCCGATCGAGGCAGGCTTCGATGTCGGCGCGTGTGCCGGCATCCCCATCATGACGGCGCACCGTTGCGTGCACGCGGATGGCCCGATTGCAGGTCAGACCGTACTGGTGACCGGCGGTGCTGGACGAGTCGGCTACTACGCCATCCAGTGGGCGAGGATGGCAGGTGCCAGGGTCATAGCGTCTGCGAGCAATCCCCGTGACGAGGCCGTGTGTCGTGCAGCTGGTGCGAAGCATGTTCTCAATCACCGAGAGCCCGGTTGGGGCGAGCGCGTCAAGGTGCTCAACGACGGCAAGCCGGTCGATCGCGTAGTCGACGTCGAGTTCGGCGCGAACCTGCCGGAAGTCCTGAACTGCATCCGCACCAGCGGCGTGATCGCGACGTACTCGTCGACGCAGGTGAAAGAGCCGCCGTTGCCTTTTTTCCGCGTGATGTACCTCGACCTGGCCGTCCGCTTCGTGATCGTGTATTCGATGCCAGAGCCGGCCAAGAAGCTCGCTGTCGCGGACATCACGCAGGCATTCCATCATGCCATGCTCCAGCACCGCATCGCGGAGCGTGTGCCACTTCGCGAGATCGCCCGCGCCAACGAACTGGTGGAACAGGGCGGCTCCAACGGATGCGTCGTCGTCACCATCGATGGGTGACACCGCCATGACGTCGCGGCGGCGGGTGCTCATCGGCGCAGCGCTGCTGTGCCTGTCGTTCACGTCCGGCCTGCACGCCGAATTGACCACCGGCGCGATGCAGCACGCCCCGCGCGTCGAGGCCAATGGGGAATCGCTGCATGGCGCGTACGCCGAGTCGTCGCCGACAGTCGCGGTCTTCAGGGGCATACCATTCGCGGCCCCGCCGGTCGGCGACTTGCGCTGGCGTGAACCGCTGCCGCCGCAACCACGTGCCGGCACGCTGCAAGCCACGGCATTCGCGCCAGCCTGCTACCAGGACGCCTACCTCACGGACTGGTACCGGCGCGTAGGAGCGGTTTTCGGGGCCCCGGCGAGTGCGTTTGTCGATCCCGCCGTCAGCGAGGACTGCCTGTACCTGAACGTCTGGACGCCGCAACTCGACGGCAAGGCGAAGCTACCGGTCATGGTGTGGATCTATGGCGGCAGCAATCGCTCCGGCTGGTCGTTCGAGCCGAATTACCACGGCTCGCACCTCGCCCGACGCGGCAACGTGGTCGTCGTGACGATCGCCTACCGCGTGGGCATTTTCGGTTTTTCGGACACCCCGATCTGCGTGGCGCGGAATACCCGACGAACTTCGCTCTGCTCGACCAGGTCGCCGCACTGCGCTGGTTGCGCGCGAATGTCGCAGCCTTCGGCGGCGACCCGGACAACGTGACGCTATTTGGCGAATCCGCCGGTGCAACCAATATCGGCTATCTCGTGAACTCACCGCTCGCGCGCGGACTGTTCCACCGCGCCGTGAGCCAGAGTGGCGGCTTCCAGATGCAGGATCGACTGGACGGGTCCCACGCCGAGGCCGCCGGCGTGGCGTTGAGCGCGCAGCTTGCCGGCGAACCCGACCTGGCGGCGCTGCGCCGGCTCGAGCCGCGAGATCTGGGAGGCAGCCCTGCGCCACGTGCCCGACCATCCCTACACGCCGGTGGTCGACGGCAAGTCGGTCCTTGCGAGCCCGGCGCGGGCGTACGCAGGTGAGGGCATTCCGTACGACCTGCTGATCGGCAGCAACGAGGACGAGTGGTACATGTATGTCGATGCCGACCCGCAAGGACTCGCGAAGGACCTGGCGGCCATCGCACCGGCAGCACGCGGTCTGCTCGAGGCGCGGGCCGCGCGGGAACCCGACGTGCGCACGGGACGCGACAAGGCGGTCACCCTCGTCAACATGGTTTGTCCGTCGTACCTGATGGCGGGCGCAGCGCGCAGTGCAGGTCACAACGCATGGGTGTATCAATTCACGCGCGTGCGTCCCGGGCCCGGCGGCGTCGCGCTGCGCTCGTATCACGGTGCCGAAATTCCCTACGTGTTCGACACGCACGACGACTGGCTCGCGCATGCTGCGGCCGATGATGTCCTGACGGACCGCATGATCGATTACTGGAGCAGCTTCGCCCGTTACGGCGATCCGAATGGCCCTCACAAAGGCGTATGGCCACTGTTCGATCCAGAGGATCCGCGTGCCATGAAACTCGGCGACCAGATGGCGCCGATGGCCGCCGCCGACTACTAACTGTGCCGAAACCTGGCCGGCGACCTCTATCCAGGCCTGGCAGAACTGACCACGCACGACGATGCCACGCACCCAGAGGCGACTGATGGAAGATCACAACGACCACGCGTCCGTGCGGCGCACCGACTGGCCGATGTTCGTCACCACGGTGCTCGTGATCCTGATGCTGTCGGTGCCCATGATTGCGTTCAAGGACCAGGCGGCTGGCGTGATCACCGCGGCCTACGACGCCATCACCAGGAGTGTCGGGCTGCTCTACCTGTGGTACGGCACCGGCGCGGTCGCGTTCCTCCTCTGGCTCGCATTCGGTCGCTACGGCAAGGTCCGGCTCGGCGACAGCGACAGCCGCCCTGAGTTCTCGACCCTCAGCTGGGTCGGCATGCTGTTCTGCGCGGGCGTAGGAGCCGGGTTGCTTTACTGGGCTGTCATCGAATGGGGCTATTACATCGACAAGCCGCCCTACGGCCTCGAGCCATGCAGCGCCAGCGCCATCGAATGGGCCGCGGGCTACGGACTGTTCCACTGGGGCATCACCGGGTGGGCGATCTTCTGCCTGCCGACCATCGCGATCGCCTATCCGTACTACGTTCGCAAGGTTCCGTACCTGCGCGCCAGCACGGGCACCAGTGGCGTGCTGCCGGGCGGTGTCACCGGCAGGCCAGGGCGCGTCGTCGACTTCCTGTACATGGTCAACCTGATCTGCGGCACGGGCACTTCGCTCGGCCTGTCGACGCCGATGATTGCGGCCGCCGTGGCGAAGCTTTTTCGGTCTCGAGCACGACTTCGTGCTCGAGGTCGCCGTGGTGATCGTCTGTATCGCGATCTTCGGCACCAGCGCCTACCTCGGGCTCAAGCGCGGCTTCAAGCGGCTGGCGGACGCGAACATGCTGGCCGCCCTGCTGCTGTTGTTCTTCGTGCTGGCCGTGGGACCAACGCTGTTCATCCTCAAGATGGGCACCAACGGCATTGGACTCGTACTGCAGAACTTCATCCGCATGAACACCTGGACGGATCCGGTGGCCAACACCGGGTTCGTCGAGAACTGGACGATCTTCTACTGGGCCTGGTGGCTGGCGTACGGCCCGTTCGTCGGCATTTTCGTCACGCGCATCTCGCACGGTCGCACCATCCGCAACGTGATCGGCGGCATGCTCACGTTCGGGAGCCTCGGCGCGGCGATGTTCTTCATCGTGCTCGGCAACTACGCGCTGAACCTTGAACTGTCCGGGGCGCTCAACGTCACCGGACTCATGCAGAGCGTCGGGGAGGCGCAGGCGATCACCGCCGTCATGTCCTCGTTGCCATGGGGCACGCTGGTGCTGGCGACGTTCGCCGTCGTCGCTACGCTGCTGCTGGTGACCACCTATGATTCCGCTTCATACACGCTCGCCTCGGTCTCCACGATGCGCCTCGAGGCAGGCCTGGACCCGGCGCGCTGGAACCGCGTGTTCTGGGCCTGCGCGCTCGGCGTTCTGCCGATCACGCTCATGTGCATCGACGGCGGGCTCAAGGTGATCCTCTCCGCGACCATCGTCTGTTCGCTACCGCTGCTGGCCGTCGGCGTGCTGATGGTAGCGTCGCTGCTGAAGATGCTGCGCGAGGACGAGGCGCGCCGGCCTGCCGACCGGGCCACGACCATGACCAACACAGTGATCGCCGGCACCGGCCTCCGAACGGTCGCTGCGCCTGTGAACCGGCAATTCACGATCTCGGCCCGTGGCAAGGCCGCCGCCATGCCGATCCAGATGTTCATGAAGCGGCACTTCAGCGAAATTCCCGTCGCCCAGATCGACAGCTTCTTCGGGTTTACCACCGACAAGAGCACGCTCTATGGCGGCCGCATCTACGGCGGCACGGAGATCAGCGCCTATGACCTCAAGTCGATGTACGGCATGGGCATCGGCCTGCGGTTGCCGTTGACCAACCACGACGCCTCGCCGGAGGAATACACCGCGAATCTGCCGCTGCTCGAGAAGCACCACCGGCCGGGAAACTCGATCATCGTCACCAACGACAACCTGGCGCGGTGGATACGCAGGGGATTTTCCGGGTATCGTCTCGAGGCGAGCGTGATCAAGAACATCGACAGCCTGGAGAAGATCGAGAAAGCGTCCGGCATCTACGACAGCATCATCCTGCCGATGAGCGCGAACGAGGACGAGGCCTTCCCTGGCGTCGATAGGGAACAAGGCGCAGATCACGCTGTTTGCCAACGCCGGTTGCGCCCTGACGTGTCCGTCCAGGATCTGCTATCCGAGCATCTCGACGGCCAACAAGACCGGCGACAAGTCGCTGTTCCGGTGCTCCCAGCAACTGAAGTACCGGGAATTGCTCGGGATGCAGGACTTCGACCTCGACCATCTCGAGAGTCTTGGGTTCCATCGGTTCAAGTTGCTGCGCGCCCGCGACGGCAACATCACGGGCGCCTGAGCGAGCCAACCCGTCAGGCGATGCGGGCAGGGGGCCAGCGCCGGGCTCGACGTAACGCAAAGCCGTGCGAGCCCCGTGGGGCCTTAGAATGCGAGTTCAGCCAGGGTTGAGGGGCTGTCCGGAAGCGTTCAGTTAAGCGTAGCCCTTTGATCCACAAAGAAAAACTGTTAGTCTCGCCGCCCCGCGGACAAAGGACTGAGCATGTGCGGAATCGTTGGTGCCATCGCGCAGCGTGATGTCGTTCCCATCCTGATCGAGGGGCTGCGACGCCTCGAGTACCGGGGCTACGACTCGGCGGGAGTCGCCGTGCTGAGCGACACCGGCACGATCAAGCGGCTGCGGGCGGTCGGCAAGGTTCGCATGCTGCAGGATGCGCTAGATGCGGATCCCACGAGCGGTCTGCTCGGCATAGCACACACCCGCTGGGCCACGCACGGGGTGCCGAGCGAGCGTAACGCGCACCCGCACATCTCCAGGGACGGCATCGCGCTCGTCCACAACGGCATCATCGAAAACCACGAAGAGCTGCGTGCGGAACTGCAGGGAGCCGGCTACGAGTTCACCTCCGAGACCGACACCGAAGTGATCGCTCACCGCGTTCACTATCACCTGCAGAAAACCAGCGACCTGTTCAAGGCGGTCCGCGCGACCGTCGCCGAGCTCGAAGGTGCGTATGCGCTGGTCGTGATTTCGCAGAAGGACCCCGAGCGCCTCGTCCTTGCGCGCCAGGGTTGCCCGGTCGTCATCGGCCTGGGTGATGGCGAAAACTTCGTCGCGTCCGACGTGGCCGCGCTGCTGCCGGTGACACGCAAGTTCATCTTCCTCGAGGAAGGCGACGTCTGCGAAGTCCGCCGCGACCGCTACCGCATCCTGGACAAGGACGGCAATACGGTCCAGCGCAACGTGCACGAGAGCGAGCTCTCGGCCGACGCGGCGGAGAAGGGCGACTTTCGCACTACATGCTGAAGGAAATCCATGAGCAGCCGCGCGCCGTCGCACAGACGCTCGAGGAACGTGTCGCTGGCGGCAAGCTGCTGGAGGCTGCGTTCGGTCCGGCGGCACAGGTTGTGTTTGCGAAGACCGAGGCAGTGCGCATCGTTGCGTGTGGCACCAGCTTCCACGCAGCTTCGGTGGCGAAGTATTTCATCGAGCAGATCTGCCGGCTGCCGTGCTGGGTCGAAATCGCGAGCGAGTATCGCTATCGCAATCCGGTCGTGCCGAAGAACACGCTGTTCGTCAGCGTCTCGCAGTCGGGCGAAACGGCGGATACGCTGGCCGCGCTGCGCCTCGCCAAGCAGGCGGGCTACCTGTCGCAGCTCGCGATCTGCAACGTGCCGGAAAGCTCGCTGGTCCGCGAGTCCAATCTCGTCATGCTGACTCGCGCGGGCCCCGAGATCGGCGTGGCATCCACGAAGGCATTTACGACGCAGCTGACGGCGCTCGGCATGCTGGTGGTGGCACTTGCCAAGTTCCATGGCGCCGATGCCGAGCGTGAGCGTGGTCTGGTACAGCGCCTGCTCGGCATTCCGTCGCTGATCGAGGCGACGCTGAAGCTCGATCCGGTCATCGACGAACTGGCGAAACGCTTCGTCGACAAGCAGCACGCGCTGTTCCTCGGCCGCGGCCCGATGTGCCCGATCGCGATGGAAGGCGCGCTCAAGCTCAAGGGAAATCTCGTACATCCACGCCGAGGCGTATCCGGCGGGCGAGCTCAAGCACGGCCCGCTCGCGCTCGTCGACAAGGACATGCCGATCATCACGATCGCGCCGAACAACGACCTGCTCGAGAAGCTGAAGTCGAACCTGCAGGAAGTGCGGGCGCGGCGGCGAGCTGCCGTGTTCGCGGATCCGGAGTCAGGTATGGAATCGTCCGACGGCGTGCACGTGATCGAGATGCCGCGGCACGTCAGCTATTTCCAGGCGCCGGCGGTGTACACGATTCCACTGCAGCTGCTGGCGTACCACTGCGCCATTCTCAAGGGCACGGATGTCGATCAGCCACGGAATCTGGCGAAGTCGGTGACGGTGGAGTAGCGGCGACCTGATTGCGACAATTCAGCGCTGAAAACAAAGTCGCTTACTGAAAACAAAGTCGCTTACTGGACTAACTGAAAAGCCGCGGTCTGTCTCAAAGCAGCATCGTTTGCTCGGCAGTTGTTGAAAGCAATGGGATGGACCCCTCCCTCCCTACGGCATCGAGTGCCAGACTGGAATGTGAAATCACCAGTCACGGAATGAGGAGGTCGTCATGAAGCTTACTCGCGTGGGTGTGGATTTGGCCAAGCAGGTTTTCCAGGTGCACGGCGTGGATCGGGCGGAGCGCCCGGTCTGGTGCAAGCGTTTGAAGCGCAGCCGATGGATCGCGGAGCTGGAGCGTGACGTCGAGCCAGGCGCCGAGATCCGCATGGAAGCCTGCGGCAGCGCGCATCACTGGGCCCGGGTTTTGCAGGGCAAGGGATACCGGGTGAAACTGATCGCCCCGCAGTTCGTGAAGCCCTACGTGAAGACCAACAAGACCGATGCGAACGACGCCGAGACGATCTGCGAGGCGATGAGCCGGCCGAGCATGCGGTTCGTGGCGGTGAAGACCGTCGAGCAGCAGGATCTGCAGGCGGTGCATCGGGTGCGATCGAGCCTGATCTGGGAGCGGACTGCCAAGGCGAACCAACTGCGTGGGCTCGTCTACGAGTACGGCCTGGTGGCGCCTCGAGAGATCAGTTCCCTGCGGCGAGCGGTTCCGCAGTGGCTGGAGGATGCGGAGAATGGCCTGACCGTACGCTTCCGATCACTGCTGGCCGGCTTGTACCGTGATCTGAAGCAACTCGACGAACGGGTGCGCGAGCTTGATCAGGAAGTCGCCGCGATCACTCGTGAGCACGAGCCCGTCCGCCGACTCATGCAGATCAACGGCGTTGGCCCGTTGATCGCCAGCGCGCTGTACGCGCTGGTCGGCGATGCGAGGCAGTACCGCAACGGTCGTGATCTGGCGGTGGCTCCGGGACTGACCAGGCAGCGCAGCTCGGGCGGCAAGGAGAAGCTGCTGAGCATCAGCAAAGCGCGGCGACGAGTACGTGCGCACGCTGCTGATCCACGGCGCACGCTCGGCGTTGCGCACGGCGCCAGGCAGGACGGATCGGATCAGTCGCTGGGCCTTGGAGCTCGCGGAGCGCTCACATCCGAACGTCGCTGTGACGGCGCTCGCCAACAAGACCGCCCGGGTCGCCTGGGCGATGCTGAGGCATGGAGCGAACTATGAACCGGAGCGCGTGGCGGCCTGAGGCCATGCGTCCCGACTGATCGAGGAGAACATCACCGCGGTTGCGAGCACTCCGAAGGATGGCGAACAGGTCGAACCGGCGTCGGAATAACCTGAGAGTGTCAAGGGCGCGAAGCCCGGCAAAGCAATGAGAAACCGACGCGCGAATAGCCCATCGTGGCCCGACCTCGGCTGATCGAGGTCAGACAGAGGCCGGATATACGTGAGCAGTCGTACCTCGTCGCCAGAGAACGGAGTGCTAGCAAAGTGGGGTGGGGTCCATATACGGACATTCAACAATGTCCGGGTTCGGTTGCGGGTTCAACTGGTCGATGCAACACCTAAACTCTGATCGTAGAGCGGAGGGCGTTGTAAATGAAGTACCGGACCAGGACTTTCTATACCGCGACACAGAAGTCTTTGATGTGGGAGCGCTGGCGAGAGGGCGATACGCTGCACGCCATCGCCAAGATGTTCGATCGGAGGCACACCTCGGTTCACCACATTCTGGCGAGAAGCGGTGGCATACGACCCGCGGAGAGGCGCCGTTCTGCACGAGTTCTGACGCTCTTGGAGCGTGAGGAGATCTCACGCGGTACCCGAGCGGGACTGTCGATCCGGTCCATCGCTCGTTCGCTCGGGCGGCCACCGAGCACCGTCAGTCGCGAGATCCGACGCAACGGCGACCGCGACAGCTATCGTGCGAGCGAGGCCGACACGGCGGCCTGGGATCGGGCCCAGCGACCGAAGCGCTGTAAACTGGCCCGGAACCGCACACTGGCCCACCTGGTGGCCGGCAAGCTGCGGCTGCAGTGGTCGCCGTATCAGGTGGCCGGTTGGCTCAAGCGTACTTACCCGCAGGACGAGAGCCGTCAGGTGTCGCACGAGACGATCTACCGCACGTTGTTCATCCAGGCTCGCGGGGCCCTGAAGAAGGAGCTCCTGCAGCACCCGCGACGGACTCGGGGCATGCGACGCTCGCGTCACTACTCGCAGAAGACCGCCACCCACGGTCGCATCACAGAGACGGTGTCGATCAGCGAGCGGCCCGCCGAGGCGGAGGACCGAGCTGTACCAGGCCACTGGGAAGGCGACCTGCTCTTCGGCAGCAACAACAGCCAGATCGCGACGCTGGTCGAACGCCACACACGCTATGTGATGCTTGTCCGAGTAGCCCGCAAGGACAGCGAGACGGTCATCAACGCACTCATCAAGCAGGCGCACAAGCTGTCCCGCGAGCTGTACAAGTCGCTGACCTGGGATCGTGGCTCGGAGATGGCCGAGCACAAGCGCTTCTCGCTGGCGACCGACGTGAAGGTCTTCTTCTGTGATCCGCAGCAGCCCTGGCAGCGTGGCTCGAACGAGAACACCAACGGCTTGTTGCGTCAGTACTTCCCTAAAGGGATGGATCTATCGGATATTAGCCAGAGCAAGCTCGACGCCGTCGCTCGACAGCTGAACGAACGTCCCCGGCAGACGCTCTGCTTCGAGACACCGGCGGAGCGCTTTGCTCAATGCGTTGCGTCGACCGGTTGAATCCGCAGCCACGAGCGGCCCTTAGAGCGAGAGCAGATCGCTCCGGAGGAGGCGCGAATTATAGGAATGCCTATCTAGCTTCCAGTTCGCTTTCCAGCAGCCGAAGAATTTCCTCCATAGCAACGCGCACCGGCGCAATGTCTCTTAGGGCAATTTGCTGCCACTTGAAACGATCCAGAACATGGTTCAGAAAATCGGCATCGACTGTCAGCGGCGGTCTTACGGTCGGCATCGAAACATGGCTGGGCATGGCATGCATCGGCTCTCCCAATGCGGCGACATACGGCCCCAGGCTGGCCCGTGACGCTAGGTAGGGGGTCCACCGCTCAGCCACACCTTTCTGCAAATTACTTTCTTCCTCCTGCAACTCCTCGACTAGACCAGGCCACGCGAGGAGCTTATAGGCGAGTGACTGATTACGAATCAGTCGTGAACTGTCGCCGCCACTGAATGCAGCGAAAGCGCCAGAACCTGCATTGAATGTCCGGGAAGCAAGAAAAACCAGGGCGACCATGCGATCGACCTCGGGTGCAGCAGGCAGAGTGTCGCCAACGGCCACACTCATGAGGAAAAGACACGCTTTATTAGCCGCCCGATGCTCTTCTTCAACTACGGCGAGCGCTGCATGAATTTCAATGAAGTCTGTGCGCAATCGCTCCAGAAGCACGACTTCTGCTTGCCTTTCACGTCGTTCCTCCCACCAGGCATCGATCGCGAACGCAAGGAGGATACTGACGACAATAGCGGTCGCCTCGATCGCGAGACGTTTCCAGGCGATTTTTCGGGTCTCAGCCATCTAATGGAGTTGCTCGCACTGCGTGTCCGCTCCGGGGTAGCAATGACCTCACGCCCCAGTCTATATCGGCGGCCTCGCAGTGTCCGCTTCGGGTCTATTCTCCTCTTTGACCGGCTGCTTTCGGGAGCGGAATCCTGGGCGTTGCGAGTGGTCGCGGGATTGCGGACACTCCCAAACTAGGACAATCGGCCTGAAGGAGCACCATGGCCAAATACCTGATCTCTTTTCCAAGCGCGGCGATGGTTGTGTCCAACGACGAATTGGAAGCGGCGGGCCGCGACGCACACGCTGTGATTGATGAGGCGAAAGCCGCCGGTGTTTACGTCTTCGGCGGCGGAATCGACGAAGACGTACCGCCCATACTCGTCTCCGCTGACGGCGCGGTTGCAATGGGCGGCTATCCTTGGGCGCCCACGCTCGACGGCGGCTTCACCGTGTTGGAACTGCCTTCGCGCGATGAGGCTATCGCGTGGGCGGCGCGCATCGCCAAGGCCTGTCGCTGCGACCAAGAACTGCGTGTCTTCGGGTTCGACCCGCAGTCCTAAGGGCAGCACCGAAATGGCGCGGCAAGTGCGACCTACAATTTATGCAAGCCGAACCCGCTTCGCGGGTCGAGATAATTCATTCGTTAGCGGGGTGACTGCTTCGGGTTGTTCTCGCCCGGTGAGCGTCTTCTTTCAGGGTGGCGTCTGCGCAGTCACCAACACGAACCGATGACAGAGCCGGGTTGCTGATGCGCATTCCGCCGACATCGCGGTGCTCAGCCAGACGGCAGAGTTGGAGTTTGGATCGCCCGCTAGTCCGCGCCTAAGTGCGTTCAGTCGCCTCCGTCCGGCCCGTCGTGGCAGTCGTAACAGCCAACCGCGATGCCCTTGGCGACCGTGCGCGAACCCCAGTCCCGCTGAGCGGCCGTGCGCGAGAGCGCCGTGCCGCGGAAGGTCATGCCGTGGCAGGCTGCACATGCCTGGCGGTTCTGCTTGGCCTGTGATTCGTGACCACCCCTGGTCCAGCGCGAGTCGGCGACGACATGCATGCCATGCGGGCCACCGAGTGTCATCGCGAGCGCGCCTGCGCCGTGGCAAGTCGTGCATTCGGTGATCGTCCCGGCATGGCCCTGCAGTTGCTTTGCCGCGACGTTGTCGTTGTGCAGTTCCACCGGGTTGGGCCAGATTGCATGCGTGCTGTTGTGGCAACCCTCGCACGCCACTCCGCCGTGACCCTTGCTGAAGCGGAACAACGTATTTGCGTTCTCGGCGAAGCGACTGTTCTGGGCCAGGCGCGGCGAGGCGGCCGCGTCCGTCGTGTCGAACGCGACGAGCGTACGCAATCCGTCGCTAGCCATCAATGAAGCGTCGGCAAGCGTCAGGTGGCTCGACGCGTCGCCGGTGTGACAAGACTGGCAGCGTGGCAGGTCCATCCAGGGTCGTCGCACCTTGCCGTCGTTCCGTCCATCGATGCTGCCGTTCGGCGCGAGGACCGCGGCGCCGCCGACCGCGCGCATTCCGCCATGGCAGTTCTGGCAGGTGACGGCATCGGTCATCGCGCCGCGCAGGCATTCCGTGGTCTTGCCGGGGTGGCAGAGATAGCAAGCCTGCGTCTCCGGCGACGGTGGCGCACCACCTTGGGCGATGAAGTGATCGGCCAGCGGCACGCCTGCAGCTGTCACCATCCTGTCGCTGTGATAGGCGTGCATGGCTGCCGACATCGTCGGATGGCCCACTTGTGTGCCCGCGGGCCCGGTGCCAGCCAGGTCAAGTGCAGCGGAGTAGTGGCAGCCCGCGCACAGGACCGGCTTCGAAGCCATCAGTTGCGTGCCCATGCGACTGTCGTGCAGCAACAGCACGTTCTCGCGCGACTGGACCTCGACGTCGCCGTTGGTCGACCACGCGATGTTGCCTCCGTTCGCGGCAGGACCACCGCTGGCGTGGCAATCGCGGCATGTCGTTTCCTCGGATACTGGCAGCACGATGTCGAGCGTCGCCACATTCTGGCTGCCGGACCTGTCGGCCGCGGTCAGGCGCATCAATGGGTACCTGTTGCTGCGGCCCGCGTCGTCCGTCGGAATGATCGGAATGCCCTCGGCTTTGAAGAGTCCATTCGTGGCTTGCCATTCGAACGAAGTCTGTTGCGCCGTCGTCGCTTCTGCCGGCATGTACAGGCCCTTCAGACCCTGGCCGGGAGCGAGGTTCGCGCCGTAGGCCCGCGCGGCGTATTGCCAGAAGTTGGTCTTGCCGACGCTGCGGCTGTTGATCGACCCGTTTGCGTCGGCGATCGCCGAATAGTTCAGCGTCACGGCGCTGTCGTTCACGATCGAAGGCCTGCCGGTCGCATCGGTGCGGATGACCTGTGCGTTCACGACGTTGTAGGGCGGGAGGATCGAGAAGACCGAGAAGTCCGCGTCCACGCAGTGCATGCCGAGATCGTTGGTGGCGAGGATCTTGTACGCCGGGGTTTGTGCGGTGGCGCCACCACCACTGCCGCCGCCTTCCGGATCCTCGCCGTCCGACTCGCCAGACGAACCGCCGCCGCAGCCCGACAGCACGAACATCGCAGCGACGCAAAGCGCGGCGCTCTTGAACAATGTGTGGCTCGGCATGTCGCCCCGCTTTCGTCGAACTGTTGTTTGTGCCTGTTCGACGTCATCGCGGGGGAATATCAACCGTGGTTTTCGCGCCTGCGAACGACACGCATTGGCATGCGGAAAGTTTGCGTTCGTTCCGGCCCCGGAAGCGACCACCACCATCGCCGAAGTCGCAGCATTGCCGCCGTCGATTCCGTCCGCACGGCGCACCCGGCGGCATCTATTGCCGCCGGCAGCGCCTCGCAACTCCGACTGCGATATCGCAGTGTGACACTACCCTCGCAGTAGAGATCGCGTCCTGGTGGGCCGCGCACCCACCAATGATTCACCGGTGGGGTTCCTTGCGCCGTGCGAGGTTCTCGGGCGTGCCCGAGAACCCGCGTGACGTCAAGCCTTCGATCCGGTGTTCTTTCCGGCGAGCGTGTCTGCCTTTCCGCTCCCGGCAGAAGAGACCGGATAGAGCGCCGACAACCGTCTTGCGGGATTTCCGGGCAAGCTCGCCGGAACGAACATCGTTGCGCTAGGCGGCCACCGGCGGAAACACCGCGTTCGCGTCGAATACCGGCCCATCGACGCACACGCGCTTCATCGCAAGCGAGCCGTTCGCCTGCAACACCGGCACTGCGCACCCGGCGCAGCCGCCGACCGCGCAGGCCATGAACTCCTCGAGCGACACCTGGCACGGCACGCCGAACCTGCGTGCTACTCGCGCCGTCGCCTGCAGCATCGGCGTCGGGCCGCACGCGAACATCTCGACCTCGCCCAGCGCCTCGGCCTCGAGCGATGCAAGCCAATGCGCGGCGAGATCCGTCACGTAGCCGTGGAAGCAGCCCGGAAATCCACTGAAGCTGGCGAGACGACTCGCAACGCCCCAGTCGTCCAGCAGCGGCATGCACGCGATCGCTTCGCCCGGCATGCCGGGCACGAGGATCTGCGAGGGTCGCGCGCGGAATGGGAACTCGATCTCCGAGCCCATCAGCACCAGTGGTTGCCACCTTGCTTCGCCGCGACGCACCTGCAGCGACTCCGCGAGAAACACCATCGGCGGAATCCCAACCCCGCCGCCCACGAGCAGCGTGCGGGGACGTTCGGGGTGCGCGATGAAGCCGTGGCCGATCGGGCCCAGCACGCTGATCGTCGCGCCGGGCGGCTGCTTCGACAGCGCGGCGAGTCCGGGGCCCACGATCTTGTAAAGAATCTCGATCCAGCCGCTCCGCGCATCGACACGCATGATCGACAGTGGCCGGCGCATCGGGAGTTCTTGATCACACGTCAGGTGCGCGAAGCTGCCTGGCAGCGCGGCGGCGGCGCATCTCGGCGCCTGGATGCGGATCACGAATTGCTCGCCCGGGTACTCCTGCTGCGAGAGCAACCGCCCGTCCTCGACGAAGATCGTGTCGCGATGCGCGCGCAGTTCCGGCGGCGAGCCGCGACTGCGTCCCGCTGCGTCGATGGTGCAGGTGGCAGGACCGGGGTTGCTCATTCGATTCAGACCTCGCGCCGGCCAGCCTGCACGTTGCGGACCTGCACGTTGCGCACGATCGTCGCGAGCACGGCCATGCGCACGGCGACGCCGTTGCGAACCTGCTGCTGCACGGCCGATGGCGGGCCGTCCGCGATCGCGCTGGTGATCTCGACGCCGCGGTTCATCGGGCCGGGATGCAGCACGATGGCGCCCTTGTTCGCGGGCAGGATGCTGCGCTCGGTGATGCCCCATTCCCGCAGGAACGCGTCGACGTCCGGGATCTGCGACTGGTCCATGCGCTCCTTCTGGATGCGCAGCGCCATGATGACGTCCGCGCCGCGAATCCCGTCCTCCAGCGAAGTGCAGCGTTTCGCGCCAGGGAATTCGTCCGGTTCGGGGGCAAGGCTCGCCGGGGACACGAAGCGCAGTTCACCGACGCCGAGCGTCTGCAGCGCAGTCCCGGTCGAACGTGCGACACGGGAATGGCTGATGTCGCCCACTACCGCGACGCACAGATTCTTCAGGTCGCCCTTGCGCTGGCGGATGGTCAGCACGTCCAGCAATCCCTGCGTCGGATGCGAGACGTGCGCCTCGCCCGCGTTCAGCACGCTGACATGGGGCTGCACGTGCCCGGCGACGAGGGCAGGCAGGCCGGGCTCGGAGTCGCGCATCACGAACACGTCCACCATCATCGCCTGCAGCGTGTAGATGGTGTCGAGCACAGTCTCGCCCTTCACACGCGAGGAGGAGTGCAGGTCGAGGTTGACCACGTCCGCGCCGAGGCGCGTCGCGGCGAGCTCGAATGAGACGCGCGTGCGCGTGCTCGGCTCGAAGAACAGGTTCGCCACCGTGCGGCCGAGCAGCGCGCCGTCGCGGGCGGGCAGGTCGCCGGGTTCGCGGACGTAGAACTGCGCGAGGTCGAGCAGGTGCACGATCTCGTCGCGTGTGAGGCCTTCGAGCGTCAGCAGGTGGCGCAGGCGACCGGCATGGTCGCGCTGCAGGTCTCGGCCGGTTTCAGTTTTCAAAACGTGCCCATCCAGGTCAGCAGGATCAGCCGCGCCGCGTTCGCGTCGATGTCCTCGGGACGGATGCGGCGCGCGCGCGTTCCGGAGCGGCGCTCGCTGCGCAACTCGTCGTAAGCGGCATTGGACGTCAGGCGCTCGTCCACGTAGTCGACCGGCAGCCCTGAGCGTCGCGCGAGCTTTGCGCCAAAGGCGCGGCAGGTTGCCGTCGTGGTGGTGTCCGAGTCGTCCATATTATAGGGGAGCCCGACCAGCAGCCGGGCCGGGGCCCATTGGGCAATGCACGTATCGACGGCGGGCCAATCCGGCGCTCCATTCCGGGCGGGCAGGGTGCCGACGGCCGTGGCCGACCCGGTCATCGTCTGCCCGACCGCGACCCCGATGCGGCGGGTGCCGAAATCGAACGCGAGCACGACCTCACCCGACGACGGGCGGCCGCCGTGAGCGGCGGACGGGGGCGGGTGGTCTTCGTTGGTCGGATTCAGGCGTGGCCCGCGTCGCTGCTGAGGGAGAGCAGGTCGATGCCCAGCAACCGGGCAGCCGCGCTCCAGCGCTGCTCGATGGGCGTCGCGAACAGCACGCGCTCGTCCGCGTCCACCGAGAGCCAGGCATTGCGCGCCATTTCGTCCTCGAGCTGGCCGGCGTCCCAGCCCGCGTAGCCCAGCGCGATGACGGCGCTGCCGGGGCCTTCACCGGCGGCCAGGGCATCGAGGATGTCGCGCGAGGTGGTCAGGTGCATGCGCTCCGAGAACGGCAGAGACGATTCATATTTGCCCGCCGGCGAATGCAGCACGAAGCCCCTTTCCGTCTGCACCGGGCCGCCTCGCAGCACCGGCTGGTCGCTGACGCGTGAGCGCGAGCAATCCAGGTCGAGCTGCTGGAAGACCTCACCGAGCGTCATCGGCAGCGTGCGATTGATGACTATTCCCAGCGCGCCGCGCTCGCTGTGCTCGCACACCAGCGTCACGGTCTGGGAGAAGTTCGGGTCGTCCATGGCGGGCATGGCGATCAGGAACTGGTTGGTGAGGTAGGTGGTCACGGGGAAACAGTATCGCGCTACGGACCGGAGGAGAATACCGCGCCACCGCCGCCGAGCTGCCCGTTGATGAATTGCCACTCGTACGCGAAGCGGAGCACGGGGTAGCGCTCGCGCAATGCACTCGGGAAAGGCTCGAACGGCGCCGCGAGGCGCACGATGCCGACGGCGGCAAGGTCCAGTTCGCGGTGCCCGCTCGTGCGCCGCACGATCACCGAATCGAGCGTGCCATTGGCACGGATCGCCACCTCCAGCACGGGATTGCCCGACAGCTGCCTGTGCCTGGCTTCGTTCGGGAAGTTGAGGGTGCCGACGCGCTCGATCCTGCGTTTCCAGCCGTCCAGGTACGCGGCAATGGCGGATTCGCGTGTATCGGCCAGGAGCTTGCCGTCCACCGACAGCTGGCCGCGCAGGTGCAGGTCGCGGTCGGCCACTGCGGCATTCAGCCCAACGGTCGGCACGGCCAGCGCCGGGCTGGCATAGAACACCGGGGACTCGTCGTGCGGCTCCGCGCCGGTGGCGAGTCGGTCTGCCTCGAGCGCGCGCCGCGCGAGCACTGACACGGCGCCCTCGGGTTCGGGGAGCCGGGCCTGCTCGTCCTGATCCGAGGCGGGAGCGTTCGGTGCCGCTTCCTGTTCCGGCCGAGCTTCGGGCAGCGAGGCTCGCCTGGCTTCCATGCCGGTACCGGTGCCCTTCTGCGTGCGCTGCGCGATATAGGCCGACTCGAGGTTCGCCTGTGGATCGTCCGGCCCGGTCGGGACGAGCAGGACCTCGAGCGTGGGCAGGGCGTTGTCGGGCACGGGCGGGGCGCTGAAGCGCACGCCCAGGATCACGATCCCGTGGACCAGGGCCGTCACGAAGATGGCGGTGGCCAGGCGGTCGCCGGTGGGATCACGGCCCTTGCGGAGGATGGCCGGCGTCGTCAATGCGGCCCTCCGCGGGCCTCGACGCGGCGCGCGATCCCGTCCATCAGTGAGCCGGCGATGTCGGTGCCGAACTGCTTGTCGATCTCGCGCACGCCCGTCGGGCTGGTCACGTTGATTTCAGTGACGAAGCCGCCGATCACGTCGAGGCCCACGAACAGCATTCCCCGGTCGCGCAGCGTCGGGCCGATCTCGGCGGCCAGCCAGCGGTCGCGCTCATTGAGCGGGCGGCCGACGCCCTTGGCGCCGGCGGCCAGGTTGCCACGGTTGTCCGCGTCGGTTGGAATGCGTGCGAGCGCATAGGGCACGGGTTCGCCGTCCACCAGGATCACCCTCGAGTCGCCGGTCGTCACGATGTCGGGGATGTAGCGTTGCACGATTGCATAGCGCGTGCCGTACTCGGTGAGCGTTTCGAAGATCACGTTCGCATTTTTGTCGCCGGCGTCGACCACGAAGATCGAACGGCCGCCCATGCCATAGAGGGGCTTGCAGACCGCCCGGCCGTGTTCCTTGAGGAATGCGTGCATGTCTGCCATGTCTCGAGTGATCAGGGTGGGCGCGCAACACTGCGGAAACCAGGCCGTGTAGACCTTTTCGTTCATGTCGCGCAGGCCCTGCGGCCGGTTGACGACCAGCGCGCCCTGCAGCTCGGCCCGCTCGAGGATGTAGGTCGAATAGATGTATTCGGTGTCGAACGGCGGATCCTTGCGCATCAGGATCGCGTCGAAGTCGCCGAGCCGGGTGACCGCGGCCGCGCCGCGCGTAAACCAGTCGGTATCGTGGCTCGCGGACCCCGAGCGGGTGCGCGCGACCCAGGGCGACGCCGTCGCGCAGCCAGATACCGGACAGCTCCAGGTAGTGGAGCTCCCAGCCGCGGCGCTGGGCGGCAAGCAGCATCGCCAGTGTCGTGTCCTTGCGGGGCTTGATGTCCTCGATCGGATCCATGACGACGGCGATGCGCAGGGGTTTCAGGGACATGCGGACTCCACGCGGGCGGCGGCCTCGAAGAAAGTGACTGTGATGGGTGTCATGGTATCGAAAGCCGCCAATGGCAGGGGTGGCCAATATGTTAAAACGCCCACGCGAGCCGCGGCCTCGCGCATAGCGTCGGACTCGCACGCACGCCCACTCGACCCCGAGGTTTCGCCCGTATGGAAAACACGGCTGCCAGCAACAGTCGGCCAAGGTTGGCCGGCCTCAAGGTGCTGGTCATTGACGACAGCAAGACCATCCGGCGCACGGCCGAAACCCTGCTGGCGCGGGAGGGTTGCGAGGTCTTCACCGCCGTGGACGGCTTCGACGCCCTGTCCAAGGTTGCCGACCACCAGCCGGACATCGTCTTCGTGGACATCATGATGCCGCGCCTGGACGGCTACCAGACCTGTTCGCTGATCAAGCACAACAAGGTCTTCAAGAGCATCCCGGTGATCATGCTGTCGAGCAAGGACGGGCTCTTCGACCGGGCCCGCGGCCGCATCGTGGGTTCGGAGCATTACCTGACCAAGCCCTTCACGCGCGAAGAACTGCTGAGCGCAATCGAGACTCACGTCCATCGCGCCTGAGCGCGGCCCGCGGAGGAACTGACTGTGGCACTCGTACTGATCGTGGACGATTCACCGACCGACGTTCACGTCATGCAGCAGGCGCTCGAGCAGCACGGCTTCAGGACCGCTGCCGCGTCCGACGGCGGCGAAGGGCTGCGGCTCGCGCGCGAACTGCATCCCGACCTGATCCTGATGGACATCGTCATGCCCGGCGTGAACGGTTTCCAGGCCACACGCGAACTGGCCAACGATCCGTCTACACGCACCATCCCGGTCATCATGGTCACCTCGAAAGCACAGGAATCCGACCGCGTCTGGGGCCTGCGTCAGGGCGCCGTCGATTACCTCGTGAAGCCCGTCGCCACGGACCAGCTGGTGCGCGTGGCGCAGGCGGCCCTTGCCCCCTGATATGCAGCCCGGTGCCACGGCCCTGCGTTCGCTGCGTGAACGCCCCTTCGAACTGCTGCGGGAGATCGACCGCCGCGCCCGTGCAGCTGCGCAGGGACAGCCTGAGTCGCTCGGTGCGGGCGCGGAATGGGTCGGCGTCGCGTTTCGTCTCGGCGGCGAAGCGTTCCTGCTCGCACGAGAAGAGACGCGGGAGGTGCTTTCATACCCGGCCTCGGTCACTCGCGTGCCGGGAGCCAAACCCTGGATTCGCGGACTTTCGAACGTTCGCGGGCAGCTGCTGCCCGTCATCGACCTGCGCGCGTTCCTCGGCGCGGGTGCAACCTCGATAACGCGTTCGAGCCGGGCGCTGCTCGCCAGCCACCGCGAGATTCCCGCCGGCCTCGTCGTCGACGAGGTGATGGGATTTCGCCGCTTCTACGAGAGCGAATTCTCGGCCGACCTGCCGCCGACCCTGCTGCGCTGCGAGCGCTATCTGGCTGGCGCCTTCCGGCGCGGGGCCGAGGTCTGGCCGGTGTTCAGCGTGCGGGCGCTGCTCGAGAGCCCGCAGTTCATGCAGGCTGCGGCATCCTGAGCCGTCGGCCCGATCCGACAAGAGATGGTGACGACATGACCAATCGAATCGACGCCGCCCGCCTGCAGCCCATGCTGCTCGGCGTCGCGATCGTCGCGGCGCTGCTGGCCGCAGTAGCACTGCTGCTTTCCGGCCGCGCGACGCAGCAGCAGGCGCAGCTGCGGGAGCACCTGACGTCCCTGACGGCAATCGCACAGAACATTCCGCTGCAGGCGGGTGCCGCCGTGCGTGGTTCCGCCCCGGCGTTCGATGCGCTGGCAGCTTCGCGCACCCGGCTCGAGCGGGTGATCGACGAGATCGATGCCGGCAAGTCCGCAGTCGGCCTGCTGTCGTCGCCGAGCGCCCGCGTGCTCGGCAGCGAGCGCGGCTGGCCCGCATTGCTCGAACAGTCGCAGGCCGTGCTGGAGGGTCAGGGCTGCCGCGCTGCAGGCGCAGGCTTCTGCCGCGAGTGTGCGCGAGTCCACGCCCCTGTTGCTGTCCACGGCAGCCGGCGTGCTGAAGGCGATGGGCCCCGGCCGTCCCGATGCCGTGAATCGCAGCTTCGAGCGTTTCGAGCTGCGCGCGCAGGCGATCGACCAGGACCTCACTGCGCTTGCCGATGGCACGGCTTCAGTCGAGGCGGCGTCGCGTCGCCTCACCGACAGCCTCGAATTCATGGCGCAGGTCACTGCTGGCGTGAACGGCCAGGACAACACACTTGGAATCGCTGCGGCAGTCGGCGATGCGGCCGGCGCTGCGAAGGCGCTGGCGATTGCGTTCGGCACCGAAGCTGCGCAGGTTCGAGCAGTGATCGAGCTCGCCGACCAGCTCGAACAGATGCAGGCGGCGCGCAACGCGCTGACTGAAACCGGCGCGACCCTGAGTGGTGGTCTCGCCGGGATCGAGGCGAAGGGTGCGATCGGGTATGGCCGACTCTTCGCCAGCCCGTGGCTGCCGTTGTTGTTCATCGCGATCACGCTGCTGGCGCTCGGCGCTGCCTTCTGGCTGCACCGGGAACTCGCGGCCTTGCGGGACACCGCGGAATTCCAGACCCGCCAGAACGAGCGCCGAGTCGATCGCCGAGATGGCGGCGTTCACCGAGGAAGTCTCGGGCAATGCCGAGCGCGCCGCCGACGTCGCGCGCCACTCGGTCGACGTCGCGCACAAGGGCGGCGACGCCGTGCGCCGCACGATCGACGGCATGAACGCGATCCGCGAGAACATCCAGGAGACCAGCAAGCGCATCAAGCGCCTCGGCGAAAGCTCGCAGGAGATCGGCAACATCGTCGAGCTGATCAACGACATCGCCGAGCAGACCAACATCCTCGCGCTCAACGCCTCGATCCAGGCCTCGATGGCGGGCGAAGCGGGTCGCGGCTTTGCGGTCGTGGCCGACGAAGTGCAGCGGCTCGCCGAGCGCGCGGCCAATGCGACCAAGCAGATCGAGGTGCTCGTGCGCACCATCCAGGCCGACACCAACGAGGCCGTCGTCTCGATGGAGCGCAGCACCACCGACGTCGTCGGCGGCGCGCTGCTCGCCGAGAATGCGGGCGCCGCGCTCGAGGAGATCGAGCAGGTCTCGAACCAGATCGCGAGCCTGGTGCAGAACATCTCCGCCAGCTCGCGCCAGCAGGCCAGCGTGTCACAGAGCATCTCGCGCAACATGCAGGTGCTGCGCGAAATCAGCTCGCAGACGGCCGAGAGCACCACGGCCACGTCCACGTCCATCGGCAAGCTCGCCGAGCTCGCGGCCCAGTTGCGCAAGTCGGTGACCGGCTTCCGGTTGCCCGGCTCGATGATGACCGGCCTGACGGGCGAGTTTCCTGCGCCTGCCGGACGAGCCCCCTGCAGCGGCGGAACCGGGCACGGATCGCATCCGTCGCATCGGCAACCTCGCTGGCTGAGCAACCGGACTGCCAAGCGTGAACCAGGATCCGCTGCCGCTCGCCACGGTCGACGAGGCCCACGCCTCGTTGCAGGTGATCTCGCGCGAAATCGCGTCCGAGTTGAATGAAGCGGGTAGCGCTCGAGGCGTTTGCCGAGCGTCCCGACGACCGGGGCGCGCTGCATCGCTTCGCTGCGCACATCCACCTGGCCCGCGGCGCGCTGCGCCTCGCCGAGGTCTACGGCGGCGCGTTGCTGGCCGAGGAAATGGAATTCGTGGCGCGCTACGTCGACGCGCATTCCGGCGAGGGCAGGGCGGATTCGGACGGTCTCGATGCGCTGATGCGGGCAATGGAGCAGTTGCCGTCGTACGTGGAACGCGTCGCGACCGGCGCGCGGGACCTGCCGCTCGTGCTGCTGCCGTTGCTCAACGACCTGCGTGCCGTCCGTGGCGGTGCATTGCTGTCCGAAGGCACTCTGCTGCTGCTGAACCTGCGGTCGGACGAACAGCCGCAGCCGTCGTCGCCGTTCGTCGGTGACCGTGAAGTGGCGGAACTCGCCAAGCGGTTGCGTCCGCGCTTCCAGATCGGCCTGCTCGGCTGGATTCGTGGCGAGCAGACGGAGGAAAACCTGCACCACCTGGCTGAAATCGCCATGCAGTTCGAGCGGGCGGCGTCGACGCAACCGCTGTTCCAGCTGTGGTGGGTCGTCGGCGCGCTGCTCGAAGCGTTGCAGGCCGGCGGGGTCGAGCCCAACGTGTCGGTCAAGCGCGTGCTCGGTCACGTCGATCGCGAGCTGAAGCGCCTGCAGGAAGGCGAGCAGCGCTATGCCGGTGCGCCGCCGGCCGAAGTGCTCAACAACCTGCTGTACTACGTCGCGCAAAGCACGGCGGCTGGCGAGCGCGTCGCGGCGGTGCGCGAGTCGTTCGGCCTGCACGACATGGTGGCCGCCGCCGACGTGGTCGCGACGGACGCGGCGGAAGCGCTGTCTGCACCGAGCGTGCGGCTGATGCGTACCGTCGCCGCAGCCATCCGCGAGGACCTGACGCGTGTCAAGGACGTCCTCGACATCTTCGTCCGCAAAGGCGCCACGCACGTGGACGACCTGCAGCCGCAGCTCGAGATGCTGCGCAAGATCAGCGACACGCTCGGCGTGCTCGGGCTGGGAGCGCTTCGCGCGCGCGTCGAAGGCGAACTCGATTCGCTGAAGGCGATCGTCGAACGTCGCATCCCGCCGGACGACACGGCGCTGCTCAGCATCGCGGCGGCCTTGATTGCCGTCGAAGACAGCCTCGACGCGCAGCTCGTGCGGTTGATCCTGCCCGAGGCGGCATCCGCCGATTCGCCGGGCGAGCCGACCGACGAGGAGTTCCGCCTCGTGCAGGAAGCCGTGCTGCGCGAATGCATCGTCAACATGGCGCGGATCAAGGAGGCGGTGACGCATTCCCTGTCGGCGCCCGCCGAGGCGCAGGGACTCGACCAGGTGCCGCAGCTCGTGCGCGGGATCACGGCCGGATTGCTGATGCTGGGAAGGCAGCGTGCGGTCGAAGTGATGGAGCGGGTCGGTCGCGCGCTGGGCACGATCGTGCGTCCCGACGAGCAGGCGCTGAGTCCGCCCCGCCTCGAGCGGCTCGCCGATGCGGTGGTTGCCGTCGAGTACTACATGGAAACGCTGCAGGCTGGGCGCGCCGACCAGTGGCAGATGCTCGATGCTGCGGAAGCGCGCCTTGCCGAGCTTGAACCCGCGCTCGCGCGCGTGATTCCGCTGCGCGAGACGAAGCCCGTGGACGAACAGGTTGCTGCGCCTGCCGCGGCGATCGAAGCCCCCGCACCCGCTGCGGTGGCCCGGCCATCCACGCCTGCGCCGGTCGCGGTCGCGAGCGCCGACCCTGAATTCCTGCAGCTGTTCGTGGAAGAAGCGCGCGAGAACGCGGCGCGCCTCGCCGTGCTGTACCCGCAGTGGGAACAGAACCCGCAGGACGCCGAGGCCCTGCGCGACCTGCGCCGGGCCTTCCACACGCTGAAGGGCAGCGGCCGCATGGTCGGCGCGCAACGCGTCGGCGAGTTTTCCTGGAGCATCGAGTCGCTGCTGAATCGCGTGATCAGCCAGACACTGCTGCGTTCGCCGGACATCGTGTCCATCGTGCGCGACGCCGTCGCGGCCATGCCGCAGCTCATCGACGAGATCGACGGCGGTGAACTGGCCAGCATCGACATCGCCGCGATCATGACGCGAGCCGACGCACTGTCGGGCCGGGAAGGGCCAGCGCTGCCAGCGACAGCCGTGCCTGCGCCCCCGCCCGCGGCGCCGACCGCCGAGGGAAGGGCGAGTGGCTGAGGCCGCAGCGATTCCGCTGGAAGAGCCAGACATGGATCCGGTGCTGCGCGAAATTTTCCGCAAGGAAACCGCCGGCCACATCCTGGTCGTGCGCCAGTTTCTCGAGCGCTGCGCCCGTGGGGTCGCGCCGCACCTGGTCTCGGAAGCGCTCTATCGCGCCTGCCACACGCTCAGCGGCATCGCCAAGACGGCCGGCGCGCGCCAGGGCATCAAGGTCGCCGAGCCGATGGAGCATTACGTCCGCAAGCTCTTCGACAACGGCCACGGCATGAACAGCGACGCACTCGAGTTGCTGCACGACACCGTGCGGTTGCTCGAGACAGTGTCCGAGCACGTCGACGAGAACACTGGTTTCTTCCCCGAGCAGACGCGCCTGACGGCAGGTTGGGTGGCGCTGGACCTGCAGCTCGACGCGGAACTCGCGCAGCTTGCCGCTGCTGCGGAGCGAACGCTGGCGCAGTCCTGGCAGCCGGGCATGCCCGCCGCGCCGGACCTGTCCGTGCTCGTCGACGATGCCGCGGCAGTGCCGGCCGAGGAACTAACGGCCCCGGCGCCGAACCGGACATCGACCACACGGCTCCGCACGAAGCGCTGGCCGCAAGGCTGGACCTGGCGCCCATCATCGCACTGGCCGAAGCCGCCTGCGCCGCCGGTCAACCTGCCATTACCGGAGGACGACGAACCCGGCTTCGGCGAGGACTTCGACGCGGACATCGCGGCGATCTTCGGCGAGGAAGCGACCGAGCTGCTCGAACAATCCGAAGCTGCTTTTGGACGCTGGCGCGCTGATCGCGCGGACCAGGCGCAGGTCACCGAGCTCAAACGCTTGCTGCACACGCTCAAGGGCGGCGCCCGCATGGCGGGCATCCGCGCCATGGGCGACCTGAGTCACGAAGTCGAATCGTTCCTGGCCGCGATCGAGTCAGGCACGTCGGCGGCCGATGCCGCCGCGTTCGACGTGCTGCAGAGTTCGCTCGACGAATTGCACCGGATGCGCGAGATGGCCAATTCGGGCCAGCGCCTGCCGTCGGCACGGGATCTCATCCGGCAGATCCCCGGTGCCGGCGGCCGTGCCGATCGTGCCGCCTGTCGAGTTCATCGAAGCTGAAGTCGCGTTGCCCGAGGTCCTCGAACAGGTCGTAATCGAACACGACGCGGCAGCCGAGCTGCCGGTCGAAGAAATCGTGCTCGAGACGCCGCTCGCCGAGCCGATACCGGCCGTGATCGCCATCGAGGCGCCGGCCGAACCGTCCGTTGTCGCCGAGGCGGTCGAGCCGCCTGCAGCGGCGCCGGTGGTCGCCGCAGAAATCGAGCAGCCCATGGCAGAGCCGACGGCCGCCGTCGAGCGCGCGCAGCCGGCCGAGCGGCCGAGCGCCGGCAGTGGCCGCCGCAGTCGCAGCGCCCGTCGCACCCGCGCGTTTCGTGGTGCCGACCCCGTCGCAGTTGCCTGCCACGTACGAGATTGGCTGCAACGGCGCACACGCCGGTGTTGCCGGGGCGCGAGCCCGTCGCGCCGACGGAACGCGGCGAACTGGCGCGCGTCGATGCGGACCTGCTCGACGACCTGCTGAACAACGCGGGCGAAGTCAGCATCTTCCGCGCGCGTCTCGAGCAGCAGATGACCTCCATCGAGTTCAACCTCGCGGAGCTCGACCGCACCGTCACCCGGCTGCGCGAACAGCTGCGCAAGCTCGAGATGGAGACCGAGGCGCAGATCCTCAACAAGCATCACACCGACGACCAGGCGCACCGCACCGATTTCGACCCGCTCGAGCTCGATCGTTATTCGAACATCCAGCAGCTGTCGCGGGCCCTGGCCGAGTCCGTCAGCGACGTCGCCAGCATCGAGGGTCTGCTTGCCCAGCTCAATCGGGATACGCAGAACCTGCTGCAGCAACAGGGCCGCGTCGTCACCGAGGTCCAGAATGGCCTGATGCGCACGCGCATGGTGCCGTTCCAGCGGCACGTGCATCGTCTCACCCGGCTGCTGCGGCAGGCCGCGACCGAAGCGGGCAAGAAGGCCGAGCTGATCGTGGAAGGCGCGTCCGGCGAGCTCGACCGGCAGGTGCTCGAGCGCATGCTGCCGCCGTTCGAGCACATGCTGCGCAACGCCGTGGTCCACGGCCTCGAGGCACCCGCCGAACGCATCGCAGCCGGCAAACCCGAGTCGGGTCAGATTACGCTGAAGCTGCAGCGCGAGGGCGCCGAGGTGGTGATCACCGTCGAGGATGACGGCGCCGGCCTCAATGTCGCGGCCATCCACGCGAAGGCACGGCAGATGGGTTTGCTGCAGCCGGGCATGGAGCTGACCGACGAGGAGTCGCTGCAGCTGATCCTCGAGCCTGGGTTCAGCACGGCAGACCGCCTGACGCAACAGGCCGGCCGCGGGGTCGGCATGGACGTCGTCGCGACCGAGATCAAGAAGCTCGGCGGCGCGCTGTTCATCGAATCGAAGCCCGGAGCGGGCGCGCGCTTCACGGTCCGCTTGCCATTCACGCTCGCGATCACGCAGGCCCTGATCGTGCGGGTGCACGACGAGCTGTTTGCGCTGCCGATGGCGACGGTCGAAGGCGTGGCACGCCTTACGCGCACCGAAATCCAGCGGCACCTGGACGAGGAGCCGGCCACGTTCAACTACGGCGGCCACCATTACCGGTTCCAGCACCTGGGTGTGTTCGTCGGCAGCGGGCCTTCGATCCTCCCCGAGACCGACGTCGCGCTGCCCGTCATCCTGGTGCGCGCCGGCGAGCATTCGACGGCGCTGGTCCTGGACGAACTGATCGGCAGCCGCGAAATCGTCGTCAAGCCCGTCGGGCCGCAGATCGCGGGTATCCGCGGCATTTCCGGCGCGACCATCCTCGGCGACGGCCGCATCGTCGTCATCCTCGACATGGGCACGCTGGTCCGTTCCGAGTGGCGGGCCCGCGCGGCTGACTCCGCGCGCTCGGTGCACGACGACCGCATATTCGCGATGGTGGTCGACGATTCCATCACGGTGCGTCGCGTCACGCAGCGCCTGCTCGAGCGCAATGGCATGCGCGTGCTCACTGCGAAGGACGGCGTGGAAGCCCTGTCCCTGCTGCAGGAGCACGTGCCCGACGTGATCCTGCTCGACATCGAAATGCCGCGCATGGACGGCTACGAGGTCGCAGCGCACGTGCGCAGCGATGCACGGCTCGCCGACGTCCCGATCATCATGATCACGTCGCGGGTAGGCGACAAGCATCGTGCCCGGGCGATCGAGCTCGGCGTGGACGATTACCTCGGTAAACCGTACCAGGAAAGCCAGTTGCTGGACGCGATCGAGCCGCTCGTGCTCGCACGGCGGAGGCTGCCGTGAAGGGGTCACTGGCGTGGACAGGAGCGTGAGCATGGGGTTCGGCACATCGACAATGACCGGCAGCGGCGCGGGCGCCGAGCAGGAGATCTATTGCCTGCTGGTGCCGCTGGCGGATGATCGCCTGCTGGTGCCCCGCTCGTGCGTCACCGAGGTCATCAACTACCAGGCGCCTACCCCGATGGACGGCGCGCCGCCGTGGTACCTCGGCACGATCGCATGGGGTGGCCGTCGCGTCCCGCTCGTGTCTTTCGAGGCCACCTGCGGCAAGGCATTGCCGCGCACGAGCGGCCGCACCCGTATCGTCGTCATGCAGGGCATCACGAACCAGGCTGGCGGCAATTTCGCCGTGCTGACGCAGGGCTTTCCGCAACTCGTGCGGCTGACACCGGACGTCGTCTATGCCGACGACGCGCGCAGCTTCGGCGAACGCATGCCCGTGATCGGGCAGGTGAAGATGGTCAACGAGACGCCGCTCATTCCGGACTTCGAGCAAGTCGAAGGCATGATCGCCGAAGAGACCCGCGCCTAGTCGCAGGGACGGCGCCGGTTGCACGGACGTCGGGGCACGAGTCGGCCAAATGCGGCTGTCGACCGCTAGACCAGGTCGCCCCACGTCGCCTGCAGCACGGTCAATGCGACGATGCCGGCCGTTTCCGTGCGCAGCACACGGGGTCCAAGCCGAACCGGCGTGAAGCCCGATGCGGCCGCACGTTCGAGTTCGGCGTCGCCGAGCCCGCCTTCCGGCCCGATCAGCAGTTCAACGCGCGCTCCCACGCTGGTCAGGCCCGCCAGCGACGCGGGTCCGGCCGGGCTCAGCACGAAACGCTGTCCTTCGCGGGCCGACGACGCGAGGTATCGCGACAACTCCTGTGGCTGGCGGATTTCCGGTACGACGCTGCGCCCACTCTGCTCGCAGGCTCCTGCCACGATGGCCTGCCAGTGCCGCAGCTTCTTCTCCGCCTGCTTGTCGTCGAGGCGCACGACGCTGCGCGCGGAGAGCACCGGCACGATCGTGCGCACGCCGAGTTCGGTCGCCTTCTGCAGCGTGTAGTCCATGCGTTCGCCGCGCGAGATGCCCTGCGCGAGCGTGATGCGCAGGGGCGACTCGGGCAGGCCCGATGAACGAGGCCCCACCCGCACGCGCACTGCATCGCCTTCGACCGAGAGGATTTCGCAGCGGTAGTCGCTGCCGCTGCCGTCGAACGCGACGATCGCCGCACCTGCACGCAGTCGCAACACGCGGCCGACGTGGTTGGCTGCCGCACCAGGCAGGTTCACGTCTGCATCGGGTGTCAGCGGCGAATCGACGAAGACGCGCGTCAATCGCACGTGGCCGCCACGATGCCGTCCCGTGCCGTGAGCATCAATGCGTCGATCTCGTCGGGAGTGATCACGTAGGGAGGCATGAAGTAGACGACGTTGCCGATCGGACGCAGCAGCGCCTCGTGCTCGAGGCCGTGGCGGTAGACGCGCAAGCCGCGTCGCTCGCGCCAGTCGAACGGACGGGTGCGGTCGGCGCCGCGGGCGAGTTCCGCCGCGACGATCATGCCGCACTGGCGAACTTCGGCCACGTGCTCCAGGTCACCGAGCAGTTCGCACGCCCGGCGGCCGAGATGGGCGGCAAGGCCGCGATTGCGCTCGATCACGCCGTCGCTGGCAAAGATGTCGAGCGTGGCGAGCGCCGCCGCGCAGGCAAGCGCATTGCCGGTGTAGCTGTGCGAATGCAGGAAAGCGCGTTGCCGCGTGTACTCGTCGTAGAAGGCGCTGTAGACGTCGTCGTTCGTCAGCACCACCGAGAGCGGCAGGTAGCCCCCGGTCAGGCCCTTCGACAGGGCGATGAAGTCCGGCGTGATGCCGGCCTGTTCGCAGGCGAACAGCGTGCCGGTGCGGCCGAAGCCGACTGCGATTTCGTCGGCGATCAGGTGCACGCCGTGACGGTCGCAGGTTTCACGCAGCAGCTGCAGATACAGCGGAGCATGCATGCGCATGCCGGCCGCGCATTGCACCAGCGGTTCCACGATCACGGCACAGGTTTCGTCCGCGTGCTGAGCCAGCAGCTCGTTCATCGTCACGATGGCGCGGCGGGCGCAGTCCTCGGCGGTTTCGCCCGCGTCGCGGGCGTACGCATCGGGCGAGGCCGCGATCATCACGTCCATCAGCAGCGGCTGGTAGATCTCGCGGTACAGCTCGACGTGGCCAACTGCCAGCGCGCCGAGCGTCTCGCCGTGATAGCTGTTCGACAGGGTGATGAATCGCTTCTTGCGCGACCGGCCCTGGTTGCGCCAGTAGTGGAAGCTCATCTTGAGCGCGACTTCAATCGCGCTCGAGCCATTGTCGGCGTAGAAGCAGCGCGTAAGGCCTGGGGGTGCGAGGCGGGTCAGCTTTTCGGCCAGCTGCACCGCAGGCTCGTGGGTGAATCCCGCCAGGATCACGTGCTCGAGCTTGCCGAGCTGGGCGGTGATGGCCGCGTTGATGCGGGGGTTGGCGTGGCCGAACAGGTTGACCCACCAGGAGCTGATGGCATCAAGGTAGCGCCGGCCGTCGTAGCCGTACAGCCAGACCCCTTCACCCCGCTCGATCGGGGTCAGCGGCAACCACTCATGGTCCTTCATCTGCGTGCAGGGGTGCCAGACGACGCGCAAATCGCGTTCGGCAAGCGGATGGAGGGGGCGGACGGGCGGGCTGGACGTCATGGAGGGATTTTAGGGCATCATGTGGGTGATGCGACGACAACGCCCTGCGAATCTACCGGCCGCACGATTCGCGATCGACACGGATCGCGGCCTGCTCGAGCTGGCCCGCCAGGAGCCTTCGCCGAATTGCGACGAACGGCCGCAGGGCATCGAACCCGATCTCATCGTCGTGCACGGCATCAGCCTGCCGCCCGGCGAGTTCGGCGGGCCCTGGATCGACCAGTTGTTCACCAACACGCTCCCGCCCGACGTCCACCCGTACTTCTCCGAGGTGTCGAACCTGCGGGTGTCCTCGCACCTGCTGATCCGGCGCAGCGGCGAAATCGTGCAATACGTCCCGTTCCAGCTCCGGGCCTGGCATGCCGGGCGTCTCGTCGTGGGCCGGGCGTGAGCGCTGCAACGATTTTTCGATCGGGATCGAGCTCGAAGGCGCCGATCATTCGCCCTACGAGTCGGCGCAATATGCAATGCTCGCCCGGGTGATCGCCGTGCTTTGCCGCAGTTACCCGCATCTCACGCCCGACCGCGTCGTCGGCCACAGCGACATCGCGCCTGGCCGCAAGTCGGATCCGGGTCCGGCCTTCGACTGGCCGCGCCTGCGGTCCCTGGTGCAGTTCGAACTCGAGGTCGCGCCGGCATGAGCCTGCTCGCGCTGCTGTTTGCGCTTGTCTGCGAGCGGGGCCTTACGCACGTCCTGCACCTGCGCGAGTGGCGGTGGCTCGATCCGTATTTCGACCGGGCCGATAGCGCCATGGCGGGACGGACAGGATTGCCGATCGTGCTTGCGGCGCTTGGCCTGATCGTGTTGCCCGTACTGCCCGTGCTGCTGGTGGCGCATTGGCTCGATCCGCACCTGCTTGGCCTGCTGCAGTTCGCGTTTGCCGTCTTCGTCCTTTTGTTCGCCTTCGGCCCGCGCGACCTGCAGGACGAAGTCGATGATTACGCCGCGGCCCTCGAGCGCCACGATCGTGACGAAGCCCTGCTGCGCAGCAAGGAACTGCTCGAATCGAGCCCGACGCCGCTCGGCCTCGGCATTCGCGAAGCCGTGGAAGAGGCGATATTCATCCAGGCCAACAACCGGATCTTCGGCGTGATCTTCTGGTTCATGGTGCTCGGGGCCGGCGGCGCGTGGCTCTACCGGGTCAGCGACATGTTGCGGCGGCGTGCGGCGTTCGAAGCTGCGCGCCAGGGTGTGCCGCGAATCCACGGGGACCTCGGCAGCGTCCTGGCATTCGTCCACGGCGTGCTGTCGTGGTTGCCGGCGCGACTCACGGCGCTGGCGTATGCGCTCGCCGGGAGTTTCGAGGATGCGGTGGGCAACTGGCGCTCGGCAGTCGAGCGCGTGGGCCCGGCGACGGGCGTGCTCGATCGCAGCGAGGACCTGTTGGCGCGCGTGGGCAAAGGTTCATTGCAACCCAGCCTGGCCGCTGAGAACCCGGACACGCTCGATGTCGCGACCGCGCGTGGCGCCTGGCGGATCGTGCAGCGCTCGCTCTGGATCTGGGTGGCCGTCATCGCGCTCCTCGTCATCACGGGCGCCGCAGTCTGAGCTGCCCGGGTAAAACACGGATGACCCCTTCTGGCATCGACGCGACCGTCCTGCAGTCGGCGCGACGAAGTTCCTCGCTGTTTGGCGTCGCTCTTTTGCTCGCCGCGGCCGTCCTGACAGTCACGTTCGTACCGCAGGCTGTCGCCAAAGATGCAAAGGCGATCGTGCCGCGCAAGCCGCGACTCATCAGTCTCGCTCCGAGTCTCACCGAGATTGCGTATGCAGCCGGCGCCGGATCGCTGCTGGTCGGCACGGTCGAGTTCAGCGATTACCCCGAGGCGGCGAAAGCGGTGCCGCGCGTAGGCGATGCGTGGCGCGTGGACCCTGAGCGAGTGCTCGAGCTGCGGCCCGACGTGGTGCTGGTTTGGCCCACAGGGACGCCCGAAACGACGATCTCGCGACTGCGTTCGCTGGGGCTCAACATCGTCGAAGTGCCGACGCAGAGTCTCGCAGACGTGCCGCGCGCGTTGCGGCAGGTGGGCCGCCTTGCGGGCACGCTGCCGGTGGCCGAAAGTACCGCGAAAGACTTCGAGGCCCGGGTGGCTCGGCAGCGTGCCAGGTATGCGCAGCGACCGCCGCTCAGTGTGTTCATACAGATCGACGACGAGCCGATCTACACCGTGAATGGCCGGCACGTGATCAGCGAGATCGTCGTGCTGTGCGGTGGCCGCAACGTGTTTGCAGACCTGCCGCAGCTGGCGCCGCCGATTGCGGCGGAAGCGGTGCTCGCCGCCGACCCGCAGGTGATCCTGAGCACCGATGACACGATCGCGAATCCGCTCGAGCTGTGGAACCGGTGGCCGCGCCTGCGGGCGGTGCGGGCGGGCAACGTGTTCAAGCTGTCGTCGGACCTGGTGACCCGGGCATCGCCGCGGCTGGCGCAGGGCGTCGAGGTGACCTGTTCGGCGCTCGAGCAGGCCCGCTCACGCCTTTCTGCGCCGTCGCAATCGCAGAACACTGCGCGCTGACCTCGTTGCAGCCTTTTTGTGCTACCGCGCCAGGTTCCCAGGAGTTCCGGGAGACACGCCGCAAGTACGTCCCTGTAGGCTTGCGCGCGCCGTCCATGGCGCGCGACAGTTGGAACTCCTGGGAACCTGGGGCGCAGACGTTCCGCGGCGGCGTTTCGCTTACTGCCACTTTCACTGCCGCTGATTGCGCTGGCGCGTCCCAGGGGTGAGCGCGGCCGCTGGCGCCGACAAGCATTGAGCGTGCGGGTGTTGAAACCGCGGGACGGGCGGAGCGCGCGAATCCTGCAACGCTGCCGCACTGCGGGCCGTCGATCGTTCAGTCGCAAATGCACCAGCGGCTGCGCTTGCCGAGGTGCGAGCGGAAGACTGTCGCGCGCCATGGACGGCGCGCGCAAGCCCCCACGGATGGGTTCACGGCGTGTCTTCCGTTCGCATCTCGGCAAGTGCAGTCGCGGGCCGTTCTGGAGTCAATGACACCGGCTGCGCGTGAGCGAGCTCGCAGATTCGGCGCCAGCTACCGCCGCCGCCAGAGCACTTCGCTGCCATGCTCGTGCCGTGCCAGCACGCGCGCGATCACGAACAACAGGTCCGACAGCCGATTGAGGTACTGCGGGACCTCGGGCGCGACGAACTCGGCACGGGTGAGTGCCCACACCCGGCGCTCCGCACGACGCGCGACGGTGCGAGCCAGGTGGCACGCAGAGGCTGCCTGGCCACCTCCCGGCAAGATAAAATCCTTCCCGCATGCCGTCACCGAGACCGGTGCTGCCGTCGTCGCCGGTCCGCGTGTAGATCTTGCTGAGTCGGTGCCCCATGACTGCTACCTGCCTCTGTTGGCCGCCCCGGGGGCGTAACGCATCGACACGTACAGACCGCGGCCCGCCGTATTGTACGTATCGGCGAGTTCGTAGTCCTCGTCCAGCAGGTTCTCCACGCGAGCGATCAGCGACAGGCTGGTCGTGACGCTCCATTGAGCGGTCAGGTTCGCGAGCACGTAGCCATCGAGCGTCACGTCCTGCGGGAAGCCGAAGTCCTTGCGGTCGCCCGTCGCCAGCACGTCGAGACCGAGCAGCACCGGGCCGAACGCGCGCGTCAGGCCAGCGGTGAGGCTTTCCTGGGCACGACGCAACAGCCGCGAGCCGTCGGCAAGGTCCTGCGGTTCCTGGTAGATCGCTTCCACGCGGGCCTGCCAGAGCGAGCCGGTGTAGACCCACGAACCCTCGATGCCCCGGATGCGCGCCTCGGCCACGTTCTGGTTGATGCCCGCGAACGGGTCGTACGACAGGACCGTGAAATCGATGAGGTCCTCGATGTCGGTGTGGAAGGCCGAAAGCGTCAGGGACTGCTGCGGCGTCAGCGCGTGCTTCACGCCGACTTCGTAATTCTGCGAGCGCTCCGGCATCAGGTCGGGGTTGCCGCCGTAGCCGAAGCGATCCGTCGCGTCGGGGGCCCGGAAGCCGCTGCCGGCGAGGCCGTAGACGCGCGTGCGCTGGGCGTTGAAGGCGTAGCCGTACTCGGCGTTCCACGTGACCTCGGAACCTGCCGTCTCGTGATCGGTGTATCCGAGCGCCAGCATGGCGAGATGTGGCCCGACCGAGATCCGATCCTGCACATAGACGTTGACCGTGTCGGTGTCCGACTTGAAGCCCTCGCCGAACGATTCGCTGCTCGCGCGCTCGCGCGCATACATCGCGCCGACGCCGAGCCCGTGCACCTCCGACAGCTTCCAGTCGTACTGGGCGTCCAGGGTATTGCGCTCGGTCTCGAGGAAGTCGGGTGACTGGTTCTGCTGGATCTCGTCCTCGAGGTGGTTGACCGAGACGCGAGCCTCGCCTGCGGCGCCGATCGGCCGGCGAATTTCAGCCGCCGTCGTCGACGTGACGAAATCCTGGTCGACCGGCGTCAGGAAATAGTCCGAGTACTCCGACGTGCCTGCGGTGCGCCAGTGCCGGACCGTGACTTCGGCCGCACCAACGTCGGCGCGCAGCGCGACGTTCGCGCTCAGGTTCTCGTAGCCGCGGTCGATGTCGTCGGTGGTGCGGGTCGGGAAACCGTCGCTGTCCGTCCACGAAACACCGACATCGAGCGCCGCGGACTGCCCGAGGCCTACACCACCATTGAGGCTGGCGCGTTTCGTGTCGTAAGCGCCGTAGCCGGCTTCCGTGATCCAGCCGTCCTGCGAGCCGCGGCGGGTCACGACGTTGACCACGCCGCCAATCGCATCGCTGCCCCACAGCGCGGAGCGCGGGCCCTTCACGACTTCGATGCGCTCGATCATGTCGGGCCGGATGTTCTGCAGGCCGGGCAGGCCGATGGTGCCCGGATTGATGCGGATGCCGTCGACCAGCACCAGAGCCTGGTTGCTTTCGGTGCCGCGGATGAACATCGCCGTCGGCTGACCGGGTCCGCCACTGCTGGCAATGTCGAGGCCGGCATGGAACCGCAGCAGCTCTGCGGCATCGCCAGCGTTGCTGCGCTCGATCGTCGCGCGGTCGATCACGACGACGGGCGCGAGCACCTCGTCGGCGGACGTCGGCACGCGGGTCGCCGTCACGATCACGTTCATTTCGGGTTGGACATCGTCGGCGCGACTGGTCGTCGTGATGACGGTCGCAATCAGGGTTGCGACGACCCACAGGCCATGGATGGAAATACGAAGGAAACTCGACCGCGTGAAGCACGCGACATTCGAACTGGACATTGTCTTGCCACACCCCGTGCACGCGCCCCGGCGGACGCCGTGAAAAATCCAGCAATGCGCTGCAGGGTCTGGCGGATCGGGGGTGGTTGCCGCAGAACGGAGGGCCGCCCGAGTTCCGGCCGCTCGCCCACCGCGACGCTGGTCTCGATCGACGGGCCGGTCTCCGGGCTCTCGAGCGGGCATTCGGACCCTGCCTGCATCCCCTTCCCGCGCCTTCGCGCAGTGGGTGCCGGACCTTGCGGACCGGGTGATGTGGCTTTACTCGACTACCGTTGCGGGGGCAGCGCCGGAATCTGACCGGCTTCCCGTTCTCCCTGAGCCTGCGCTCGCGGGATCACCTGTCGGAAGGCGCACGGTAGGCAAGGCGGGGGATGATGTCAAGAAAGGCGCGGTACTATGCCGCCTCGTCATCGGGATCGTTGCCATGCCGCATTCTGAGTTCCTTGCCGCAGCACTGGAAGCAGCCCGCGCTGCCGACGAAGTCGTTCGTCACTACTACCAGCGCAACCTCAAGATCACGATCAAGGCCGACAAGTCGCCGGTGACCGAAGCGGACGTCGAGACCGAAAAGACGATCCGCTCGCTGCTCGCCGCGAAGTATCCGGCGCACGGATTCCACGGCGAAGAGACGGGCACCACGGCGCTCGACGCGGACTACGTCTGGTTCGTCGACCCGATCGACGGCACCAAGGCGTTCGTGCGCGAGTATCCGATGTTTTCGACGCAGATCGCGCTGATGCACAAAGGCCGGCTGATCGTCGGCGTGTCCTCGGCGCCGGTATACGGCGAACTCGCGTACGGCGAGATCGGTGTCGGCGCCTGGCTGAACGAGCAGCCGCTGCGCGTCAGCAGCATCGACACGATCGAAAACGCAGCGCTCTCGACGGGCAACCTGAAGTCGCTGGCGACGGGACCGCGCTGGCCCGCGTTCGGCAAGCTCGTCGGCCGCCTGAGCCGCATTCGCGGTTACGGTGACTTCCTGCACTACCACCTGCTGGCGTCGGGCCGCATCGATGCGGTCGTCGAGTCGGACGTCAACATCCTCGACGTCGGCGCCTGCGCCGTGATCGTCGAGGCCGCAGGCGGCAGCTTCACCGACCTCGAGGGGCGACCGTTCACGCCGCAGAGCACCGGCGTGCTCGCGACGAACGGCAGGCTGCATCAATCGATCTACGACGCGATTCATTCCTGATCGCGCGGGAAACGGAGGGCTGGAGACAATGACGAAGAAGATCATTGCGGTGGCGGGCGCGACCGGCGCGCAGGGCGGTGGACTCGTGCGCTCGATCCTTGCGGACCCCAACCGTGAGTTCGCCGTGCGCGCCATCACGCGTGATCCGGATTCGCCGAAGGCGCGCGCACTGGCGGCTGCCGGCGCCGAAGTCGTCGCAGCGGATATCGCTGACAAGGCGGCCGTGGCGCGTGCGTTCGACGGCGCCTACGGCGCGTATTGCGTGACATTCTTCTGGAACCACTTTTCGCCGGACCAGGAACGGGCCGAAGCCCATGCGCTGGCCGACGCGGCGAAGCAGGCGGGCGTGCAACACGTGATCTGGTCCACGCTCGAAGACTCGCGACGATTCGTCAAGCTCGACGATGCGCGCATGCCGACGCTCATGGGCAAGTACAAGGTGCCGCACTTCGACGTGAAAGGTGAAGCGGACGATTACTTCCGTGGGACGGGCGTGCCGACCACGTGCCTGTTGACGTCGTTCTACTGGGACAACCTGATCCATTTCGGCATGGGCCCCAGGACCGGTCCCGACGGCAAGCTGTACTTCGCATTGCCGATGGGCACCAGGCCCCTGCCGGGCATAGCGGCCGACGACATCGGTCGCTGTGCGCATGGGATTTTCAAGCGTGGCAACGAGTTCGTGGGCCGTACTGTCGGCATCGCGGGCGAACACCTGACCGGCGCGCAGATGGCGGCCAGGCTCACAGGCGCGCTCGGCCGCGAGGTCCTGCACCAGGACGTGCCGTTCGACGTCTATCGCGGTCTGGGTTTCCCCGGCGCGGAGGACCTCGGCAACATGTTCCAGTTCAATCATGATTTCAGCGCCGACTTCTGCCGTGCGCGCAGCGTCGGGTTCACGCGCTCGATCAACCCGCAGCTGCAGAGTTTCGCCGATTGGCTGGCGGCGCACGGCCGGGAGATTCCAGTCACCTGACAATCGACGCGAAATCAGGCGGCGACGAACGTCCGGCCGTGTTCCCAGCGCAATTCGCGCACGGCGATGCCGTAGAGATCGCCGATGGAGCGCTCGTTGAGCGCCTCGTCGCAAGCGCCGCAATGCCAGCGGCCATCACCGAACAACAGCAACGCCGAATCGGCAAAGCGTGCGGCGAGACCGATGTCATGCAGGCTGACGACCACGGTTCGGCCAGCGTCCGCGAGCCGCCGGAAAATCCGCAGCACGTCCAGTTGATGCTGCGGATCCAGCTGGTGTATCGGTTCATCGAGCAGGAATACGGCCGGGTCCTGGGCGAGGATCGTGGCAATCGACAGGCGCCGCCGCTCACCGCCCGAAAGTGTCGCAATATTCGAGATCGACCGCAGCCAGTGCGCGTCGGGCGGCTGCACGGTCGTCCACACTTTCCCAAGCCCAGAAATCAAGGTGCGGGTGACGCCCGACGAGCACGGCCTCGAGTGCCGTTGCTGGAAACGGATCGTCGACCAGTTGCGGCAGCAAGCCCAGCGTTCGCGCGAATTCACGGCGCGGCCACGAGTCGACGTGTCGCCCGGCAACCAGTACCTCGCCGCGCGCGGGAGGACGCAGTCCTGCCAACGTGTGCAGCGTCGAACTCTTGCCCGAGCCATTGCGGCCCAGCACGACCAGCAACTCGCCGGCAGGCAGGTCGAGCGTCAGGTCGCGCACGAGGGTGCGGCCAGGCACGTCGACAGTGACCGCAGCGCACGCCAGGACGGACTGACCCGTCATGGCGACCACCCGATCTCGAGCGCGGTTACGGGGCCGACCACCATCTGCTCGAGGCTATCGGCAACGACGGCATCGCGCGCGCTGGTCGCGATGCGGCCGGCCATGATTTCGCCGAAATCCTGCGGGTACAGCGGCTGCCGGTCCGGCTCGCCGAGCCCCGCCGGTGTCAGCGGCTGTCCAGTCGCGAGATCATATTTGTCGGTGGCGCCGAGCGTGTGCAGCACCTCGTGGACCAGGACCACCTGGTTGCTGCCGGCGGCAGCCGCGTCGCCATACAGGTGCGTCAACGCGATGAGCCCCTTGCTGAGACCCACCGAATCCGGCATCGCCACGGAGCCCGGCCCGAGCGGCGAATAGAGGGCAAAAACCTGGATGTCGGGTGCAGGCAAGGGATCGTTCCAGGCAGTCCGGGCAGCGAAGTAGCGGAGGCGCAGGCTCCAGAGCGCAATGGTGAGCGGCCCGGGCCGATCCGGCAACGCCGGTGGCAACTCCTTCGCGGCATGCGAGACACGGATCCGCACGGGCCGCTCGAGCGTGATGCCATAGCCCGACGCTTCGTCGACGAAGAATGATTCCACATCCGCGAAATCTCCTGCCTGCAACGCCTCTGTGTAGGCGTGGACCCCGGCGTCGGCCGAGTCGCGGATCGGGTAAACCGTGACGCGCAGCGTGTCGTTCCAGTCACGGCTGCGCGCGCGGTCGAGCCAGGCACCGAGCGCGACGAAGAGCAGGATCGCGACCAGGATCGCGAGCCGCAGCATGCCGAGGAAGGTGCGCGCGGCCAAGGTGACGGCGTCCGGGCGCTGGCGGAATCAGGGGTAGAGGCGCGTCGTCTGCCACGGCCCAGGCGTGAAGGCACGGTCGCCGACGGGCTCCAGCGACCGCGTCCAGCGCGCGCGGTCATGGACGCGAAACGCGCCTTCGCACCACAGTTCGACGGCTTCGAGCCAGAAGTGGTACCCGCCCCAGTGCGGCGGTCGCGTCGGTGCCGTGCCGTGACGCGCAGCTTCGATGGCAACCCGCTTCAGCAACGTTGCGCGCGAAACGAGCGGCTGGCTCTGCAGGCTGGCCCACGCGCCAATGCGGCTGTCGATCGCTCGCGACGAGAAATACGCATCGCTTTCCTCGGGCGGGCAGAGCACCACGCGGCCTTCGAGACGGACCTGCCGGCTCATCGAGTCCCAGTGCAGCACGCCGGCGACGCGGGGATTCGCCGCGAGTTCGTGGCCCTTGCGGCTGTCGTAGTTGGTGAAGAAGACGACATAGCCCGGGTTCGCGATGACCCTCTTGCACAGTACGACGCGCGCCGCTGGCGTGCCGTCCCGCGTGGCTGACGCGAGCACCATCGAGTCCGGGTTGGGCTGCACTTTCTGCTCGCGCGCCTCGCGATACCAGCCCTCGAAGACGGGCATCGGATCCTGGGGCAGGGTCGAGGGCAGTGTTCCGGAATGAGACATCGTCGGGGTCGTCCAGCGGGCGTGGAAACGCGATTATGCCCCAGCGCCTGTGCGATCTCTTGCAGCGCGAGCCGTCGGACCGGTAAAAGGAACCGTCCACCAGCTTCGTGACTGCATGAAATCCCTCGAAGAACTCCGCGCCCGGCTCGACGTCATCGACCGCGAACTGCGGCAACTCGTCGCCGAGCGGCAGACCCTCGGTAAGCAGATCGCCGAGGTCAAGCGCTAGGCCGGCCAGCCGACGCGTGACTTCCGCCGCGAGCGTGAGGTGCTGTTGAAGGCACGGCGGGACGCAGACGCGCTGGGTGTTTCGCCGGCGCTCGCGGAATCACTGCTGCAGTCGTTGATACGCGGCTCGCTCACCACGCAGGAACAGGCGCGGGTCGCTGCGCAGGGCCGGGGCTCGGGACGCAGCGCGCTGGTGATCGGCGGCAGCGGCAAGATGGGGCACTGGATGGCGGATTTTCTCGCCGCGCAAGGCTTTGCGGTCTCGGTGGCCGATCCTTCGGGCGAGGTGGCGGGTTACGACTACGTCGCCGACTGGAAGACCACCGACCTGCATCACGACATCATCGTCGTGGCAACGCCGATCCGGATCGCGAACGAAGTGCTGGCGGAACTGGCCGGGCGGCGACCGCGCGGCATCGTGTTCGACATCGGCTCGCTCAAGACGCCGTTGCGTTGCGGACTCGAACGGCTCCGTGCCGCCGGCTGTCACGTGACGTCGGTGCACCCGATGTTCGGCCCGGACACCGAGTTGCTGTCGGGCCGGCACGTGATCTTCATCGACCTCGGCGATGCGGTGGCGCTCGCGGAAGCGCGCGCCCTGTTCGGTTCGACGATGGCCGATCTCGTCGTCATGGGCCTCGACGAGCACGACCGTCTCATTGCTTTCGTGCTCGGGCTCTCGCATGCGCTCAACATCGCGTTTTTCACGGCGCTCGCAGAGAGCGGTGAAGCCGCGCCAAGGCTTGCGCGCATGTCGAGCACGACATTCGACGCGCAGCTCGACGTCGCGACCCGCGTCGCGGCCGAGAACCCCGACCTGTATTTCGAGATCCAGAGCCTGAACGACTACGGCGTGGAATCGCTGAACGCCTTGCAGGCTGCGGTCGATCGCCTGTGCCGCTCGGTTCACGAGGGTGACGCGGCAACCTTCGTCGCCATGATGCAGCGAGGCAACGAATACCTGCGCGTGCGACAAGCTGCGCGCGACGAGGCGAGTCGCTGAGCGATGAGCGACCGCGCCCTTCTGTTGCAGCAGGCGCTGGCCTGGTCAAACAGCCTCCATGGCTGTCGCGTGCGCATGCAGCGTTGCACCGGCAGGCCTACGCCCACAACGGAGCGCGACGGTGGCGATCGCTGCATCGGCAGCTAGTTTCGCTGCCGCAGCATCAGCAACAGGAAGATCGGCACGCCGACGAGTGCGGTGAGTGCGCCGACCGGCAACTGCCTCGGCGCGAGCAACAGTCGCGACGCGAGGTCGGCCGTCATCAGCACCAGGCCACCGAGCAGTGCGGAGCCGGCGAGCACGATGCGCTGGTCATTGCCGAGCGCGAGACGCACAAGGTGCGGCGTGACCAGTCCGACGAAGCCGATGCTGCCTGCGGTGCTCACGGCACAGCCGGTGAGCAGCGAACTCAGCACGAACACGATGCTGCGCACACGCCGCACGTCGAGGCCGACGGTCGCGGCGATCGTCTCCCCACGCGCCAGCACGTTCAACGGACGGCCGAGAGCGACGCAGAAGACGGTCGCGGCGGCGAGCAGGGTCAGGAGCCAGCCCCAGCGGTCGCCGCGCGTCAGGTCACCCAGCAGCCAGAACACCATGCCGCGAAGTCGAGTGTCGTCACTCATCGCCAGCAGCAGGCTGACGATGGAGCCCGCACCGGCGGCGACGACGACGCCCGTCAGCAGCAGGCGAGTCGGGGTCCAGCCGCCGCGGCCCTGCGCAAGCGCAAAAACCAGCGCGCACGCGGCGAGCGCTCCGGCGCCCGCAGCCGCGTCGACCATGACGGCGGACATCCCGGCCATCAAGGCCAGTAACGCCGTGACGGATGCGCCACCCGACACGCCGAGCACGTAGGGATCCGCCAGCGGATTGCGCAGCAGGACCTGCAGGAGGCCGCCCGCGAGCCCAAGCAGCCCGCCCACGGCGAAAGCAGTGAGCGCACGGGGCAGGCGCAGGTCCATGACGACGTCACGCGCCAGGGAGGGCTCGGAGTCCCAGACGGCGTGCCACACGGCCGCTGGCTCGACGTGCACACTGCCGAGCATCAGCGACAGCAGAAGAAGCATGACGGTCGTGGCGCCGAGCGCGACGAACACCGGAATGAGAGGAAGTCTGTGCAAGCGGCCCCCGGGAGTTGGGGCAAGGTTAGGGAAGCGGGGGCAGGGCCACAAGTCGAGCGGAGGCCGCGTGATGTTTTTGTGCGACCGCCGCCAATGTGAAAAAATCAACCGCAGCCGGACTTTACGCAGGCCATGAACGATTACATCGACAGCCAGGGATTTCGCGCCAACGTCGGCATCGTCCTGATGCGCGACGGGGGTGAGTTGTTCCTGGGCGGTCGGCGGGATGGTCGTGGCTGGCAATTTCCACAGGGCGGGGTCCTGCGCAACGAGCAGCCGGAAGCGGCGCTTTATCGCGAACTGCACGAGGAAATCGGGCTCGAACGCGGCGACGTCGAACTCGTCGCCAGCACCAGCCGCTGGCTGCGCTACCGGCTGCCGCACCAGTACTTGCGCCGTCGCGGCAACCCGGTCTGCATCGGCCAGAAGCAACGCTGGTTCCTGCTGCGGATGCTGGGTGACGACTCCCGCTTCAATTTCGAGGCGACCGCCGAGCCCGAATTCGACCGGGGTCGCTGGGTCGACTACTGGACGCCCGTGCGCGAAGGCATCTATTTCAAGCGTGCGGTCTACGTACGCGCGCTGCAGGAGCTGGGCGAGCAGGCGTTCGCCGAAGGTCCGCCGCCGCGTCCCGACTGGCTGACCGACGCCATGCTGCGTGTGCCGCATCCGCGGTCGCCGCGTCGTCGCCGGCGGACGGACAGTGGCCCGCGTCTGGCCGCGAGCGACGAGGCCATGACGGATGCCTCGGTCGCGGCAGGTGCGCCCGACGGTACCGACCAGTGACGGATGTGGCCGGGATGACCAAGGCTCGGCTCCCATTGCTCCACGCTGCGCTCGCATCCGCATTGCTCGCGGCGCTGGCGGGCTGGATCGGCTACGGCTCGGCCAGCGTTCCGTGGGCCTCGACGCGGCCGGAGACGCCGAGAGCGCGCGGTAGTCCAGGACCACGAACAACGCCTGGAAACCGAGAACAAGCGGCTGCATGCCAGGGGTGGCCGAGCTTGAAATGGCGCGTCGACTCGACCGCGACGCTTATGGGCAGGTCGAGGCCACGCTCGGTGACCTGCAATCGCAGCTGGCGCGCCAAAGCGACGACCTGGCCTTCTATCGCAGCATCGTCTCGCCGGCCGACGGCATTCAGGGCCTGCGCATCCAGCGCTTCGCGGTGCTGCCAGGCGTCGCGCCGCGCGAGGTGCAGCTGAAGCTCACGCTGGTCCAGGCGATGCGGCACGAAAGCATCGTTTCGGGCCTCGCCCAGATCACGTTGCTCGGGGTCAAGGACGACGTACCGGCCCGCTTTTCCGTCGGCGACCTGCTCGGCAAGCCGCGGGCAGAGCTCCCGTTCTCGTTTCGATATTTCCAGACGATCGAGCAGACTGTCGTCCTGCCGGAGGGTTTCGCGCCGTTCGAGACCGAAGTCCGGGTGCGTTCGAGCAAGCTCCGCGCGCCGGTGCAGCAGACATTTGCCTGGAAGGTCGCAGGCCAGCCGGTCGCCGCGCTATGAGGCGGGGGATTGGTAAGCTAAAATTCGCCCCCAGATTCGACCGCCTGCGACAACGCACGGAGCATCCATGACCGAAGCCATTGCGCTGAACGAGACGGCCGACGCCACTCTGTTGGTTTTTACGGACTCGGCGGCCGCCAAGGTGAGCGAGCTGATCCGCGAGGAGGGCAACCCCAATCTGAAGCTGCGGGTCTTCGTCTCCGGTGGCGGCTGCTCCGGATTCCAGTACGGGTTCACGTTCGACGAGAACGAGGAAGATGGCGATACCTGCGTCGAGAACCAGGGTGTGCGCCTGCTCGTCGACCCGATGAGTTTTCAGTACCTGACGGGCGCCGAGATCGATTATCGCGAAGACCTCGAAGGCGCGCAGTTCGTGATCCGCAATCCGAACGCGCAGACCACCTGCGGTTGCGGTTCGTCCTTCTCCACCTGACGAGCTGAACCGCCGTCGTGCCGCACCGGGTGCCGGACGTCCTCGCGGCGGTGGATCTCGGCTCGAACAGCTTTCACATGATCGTCGCCCGTTACAATCACGGGCAGCTCATCGTGCTCGACCGCCTGCGGGAGATGGTTCGTCTCGCCGCGGGCCTCGACGAACACGGCCGCCTCAGCCGCGAATCGACGCAGCGCGCGCTGCAATGCCTTGAGCGTTTCGGCCAGCGCCTGCGCGACATGCGTGCGGAGAGCGTGCGCGTCGTCGGCACCAACACCCTGCGCAAGGCCAAGCGGCGCGGGGTATTTCTCGAGCGGGCCCGCGACGCACTCGGACATCCCATCGAAATCATCTCGGGCGTCGAGGAAGCGCGCCTGATCCATCTCGGCGTCGCGCACACGACGCCGCACGAAGGCGGTCACCGCCTCGTCGTCGACATCGGCGGCGGCAGCACCGAACTCATCCTCGGCGAGGGCCTCGCGGCCAAGCCGCTCGAAAGCCTGTACATGGGTTGCGTCAGCTTCAGCGCGCGCTTCTTTCCCGACGGCGAGATTACCGAAAAACGCATGAAGCGTGCGCGCACGGCCGCGCACCTGGAACTCGAGCCCGTCATCAATCGCTTCAAGCATTCCGAGTGGGACATCGCGTATGGCGCGTCCGGCACGTTGCGCGCCGTGGCCGACACGTTGCAGGCGCGCGAGCCGGCTTCGGCGCACGTCGACCGGGCGGGCCTCGAGTGGCTGCTGCAGGAAACGCTGCGCGCCGGCCAGACCTCGCGGCTCAAATTGCCGGGCCTGCCGTCCGAACGGCAGGAGGTGCTGCCGGGCGGCCTCGCCATCCTGCTCGAGGTGTTCGATCGGCTCGGCATCGAAACGATGCGGATTGCAGACGGAGCGCTGCGTGAGGGGTTGCTGTACGACCTGCTCGGGCGCCTCACCGACGAAGATGCGCGCGTACGCAGCGTGCGTGCGATGGAAGGGCGCTTCCACGTCGAGACCGCGCAGGCAGACCGCGTCGAGGCGACTGCGCTCGCCTTCCTGCGGCAAGTGCGGGACGACTGGGGCCTGGACGATCCGCTCGCCGAACCGATGCTCGGCTGGGCGGCGCGCCTGCACGAAGTCGGGCTCGACATTGCGCATTCGCAATACCAGCGGCACGGCGCCTACCTGCTGCAGCATGCGGACTTGCCCGGCTTTCCGAGCCACGAGCAGCAACTGCTCGCGGTCATCGTCGGTGGCCACCGGCGCAAACTGCTGCTGACCGCGCTCGACGACCTGATGCCGCCATGGCACCTCAAGGCGCTGTACCTGATCGTGCTGTTGCGGCTGGCGGTGCTGCTGCACCGCGGGCGCGGGCCGCGTTCGCTGCCCGATATCCGTTTGGCCGCGAAAGGAAAAAGCGTGGAGCTGGCGTTTCCGCGCGGCTGGCTCGACGAGCATCCGCTCACCGCCATCGATCTCGAGCAGGAAGCGGAATACCTGGAGGCCGCGGGGTTCAGGCTGAAAGTCAGTTGAAGAAGTGATTAGTGATTAGTGATTAGTGAATAGTGATTAGTAGTGACTTCGGATCACTACTCACTACTCACTACTCACTTTCCTCAGCGGCTCGCGACCTGGGCGATGCCGCCCTGGCCGCTGGTGAGCTGCAGTTTCGCGAACTCGGCCTCGCTCTGGCGGCGGAACTCTGCCAGGTAACCCGACGGAATCTCCGTGCGCGGCATCGGAATCGTGGACGGGTTCTTGTGGACGCCCTTGACCCGGTACTCGTAGTGCAGGTGTGGGCCCGTGGCCGCGCCGGTCATGCCGACGTAACCGATGATGTCGCCCTGCTTCACGGTGCGGCCAGCGCGCGCAGACTTGCCGAAGCGCGACATGTGGCCGTAGACCGTGCTGATGCCCTTGCCGTGATCGATCGTCACCACGTTGCCGTACCCGCCCTTGCGGCCGGCAAACTGGATGCGGCCATCGCCGGCCGCCCAGATGGGCGTGCCCGTCGACGCCGCGTAATCGACGCCCTTATGGGCGCGGACTACGCCGCTGATCGGGTGCTTGCGGCGCGGATTGAACACCGAGCTCACGCGCGTGAAGTCGAGCGGCGCGCGCAGGAAAGCCTTGCGCATGCCCTTGCCCTCGGGCGTGAAGTAACCCTGTACTTCGCCATCCTGCGACTGGAACCACACGGCCCGATGCATCTTGCCCTGGTTGACGAATTCGGCTGCGAGCACGCGCCCGTCGTTCACGTATTCGCCGTCCTGGAACTTTTGTTCGTACAGCACGCTGAATTCGTCGCCCTGGCGGAGGTCGAGCGCAAAGTCGATGTCCCAGCCGAAGATCTGGTTGGCGAGCGTCATGATCGTCTCGGCCGACATGCCGGCTTCCTGACCAGCCGCGAAGAGCGAGGAGGTGATCCGCGCGCTGCGCCCGACGATCTCGGTCTCGAGCGGGTTCTCGATGTAATTCACGGCAAAGCCATCGCCCGAGCGCGCGACCGACAGCGTCAGCGTGTTGCTGATCTGGCGGTTCAGCGACTGCAGCGCGCCGTCGACGTGGG
>JADJOO010000001.1:120000-315058 GCA_016713725.1 Pseudomonadota bacterium
GCAAAAGTAGGCGATGAGGTGTGGATAGGAGTGAAAGGCTAATCAAGGCCGGCGATAGCTGGTTCTCCCCGAAAGCTATTTAGGTAGTGCCTCGTGTAGGACTCCTGGGGGTAGAGCACTGTTTAGGCTAGCGGGCCATCCCGGCTTAGCAAACCTATGCAAACTCCGAATACCAGGAAGTCAACGCACGGGAGACACACGGCGGGTGCTAACGTCCGTCGTGAAGAGGGAAATAACCCAGACCGCCAGCTAAGGCCCCCAATTCATGGCTAAGTGGTGAACGATGTGGGAAGGCATAGACAGCCAGGAGGTTGGCTTAGAAGCAGCCATCCTTTAAAGAAAGCGTAATAGCTCACTGGTCTAGTCGGCCCGCGCGGAAGATATAACGGGGCTCAAGCCATGAGCCGAAGCTGCGGATCTGCACGCAAGTGCAGGTGGTAGGGGAGCGTTCTGTAAGCCTGCGAAGGTGCACTGCGAGGTGTGCTGGAGGTATCAGAAGTGCGAATGCTGACATGAGTAACGTTAATGCGAGTGAAAAACTCGCACGCCGTAAACCCAAGGTTTCCTGCTCAACGTTAATCGGAGCAGGGTGAGTCGGTACCTAAGGCGAGGCCGAAAGGCGTAGTCGATGGAAAACGGGTCAATATTCCCGTACCTGGTGTTGCTGCGATGGGGTGACGGAGAAGGCTACAGCAGCCGGAGAAGTCCGGTTTAAGCAAGTAGGAAGGACCGCCAGGCAAATCCGGTGGTTCAATTCCGAGATGTGATGACGAGGTCCCATGTGGACTGAAGTGCTCGATGCCACGCTTCCAGGAAAAGCCTCTAAGCTTCAGGCAACAACAGACCGTACCGCAAACCGACACTGGTGGGTGGGCAGATAATCTGCTAAGGCGCTTGAGAGAACTCGGGTTAAGGAACTCTGCAAATTGATACCGTAACTTCGGAAGAAGGTATGCCTTCGATCGTGAAAGGACTTGCTCCTGGAGCGAATGAAGGTCGCAGGTAATCGGTGGCTGCAACTGTTTATCAAAAACACAGCACTCTGCTAACACGAAAGTGGATGTATAGGGTGTGACTCCTGCCCGGTGCCGGAAGGTTAAGTGATGGGGTCAGCCGCAAGGCGAAGCTCTTGATCGAAGCCCCGGTAAACGGCGGCCGTAACTATAACGGTCCTAAGGTAGCGAAATTCCTTGTCGGGTAAGTTCCGACCTGCACGAATGGAGTAATGATAGCCACACTGTCTCGACCCGAGACTCAGTGAAGTTGAAATCGCTGTGAAGATGCGGCGTACCCGCGGCAAGACGGAAAGACCCCGTGAACCTTTACTATAGCTTTACACTGAATTTTGAACCTTTCTGTGTAGGATAGGTGGGAGGCTACGAAGTGTGGACGCTAGTTCGCATGGAGCCAACCTTGAAATACCACCCTGAAATGTTCGGACTTCTAACCTAGGCCCGTAATCCGGGTCGGGGACCGTGTATGGTGGGTAGTTTGACTGGGGCGGTCTCCTCCCAAAGAGTAACGGAGGAGTGCAAAGGTACGCTCAGCGCGGTCGGTCATCGCGCTCTAGAGTGCAAAGGCATAAGCGTGCTTAACTGCGAGACGGACAGGTCGAGCAGATACGAAAGTAGGTCTTAGTGATCCGGTGGTTCTGTATGGAAGGGCCATCGCTTAACGGATAAAAGGTACTCCGGGGATAACAGGCTTATTCCTCCCAAGAGTCCACATCGACGGAGGAGTTTGGCACCTCGATGTCGGCTCATCACATCCTGGGGCTGTAGCAGGTCCCAAGGGTATGGCTGTTCGCCATTTAAAGTGGTACGCGAGCTGGGTTCAGAACGTCGTGAGACAGTTCGGTCCCTATCTGCCGTGGGCGTTGGAGAATTGAGGGTGAGCTGCTCCTAGTACGAGAGGACCGGAGTGGACGTATCTCTGGTGTTCCGGTTGTCACGCCAGTGGCACTGCCGGGTAGCTATATACGGACGGGATAACCGCTGAAAGCATCTAAGCGGGAAGCCCCCCCCAAGATTAGTTCTCCCTAGACTCTCGAAGTCTCTAAAGGGCCGTCGAAGACTACGACGTTGATAGGCTGGGTGTGTACGTGCAGTAATGCATTTAGCTAACCAGTACTAATTGCCCGTGCGGCTTGACCATATAACACCCAATCGGTCTGGAACCTGGTTCCGAACCTTTGGCGTGTGATTGAAGATAATCAGCGACTGTTATCGCTTCGAAAGCGACACGCTCGCGTCATACCCCGATTCGAATTCTGTGCCCGCGCGCAAGCGCGGTGCATGAGCCGGTTTGCCTGGCGGCCATAGCGAGCGGGAACCACCCGATCCCTTTCCGAACTCGGAAGTGAAAACGCTCAGCGCCAATGGTAGTTTGGTCCTCGACCATGCAAGAGTAGGTCACTGCCAGGCTCTCAAACAAAACCCCCGACAGGGAAACCTGCCGGGGGTTTTTCTTTTTCAGGTCTCGTTGCCTGGTGCGGATTCCACGGCGACTCGTCACGCGACTCACACATCGAGGGCGCGGAGCTTCCGGTAGAGCGTGCGCTCGCTCATGCCGAGTGCCACGGCGAGCTTGCGCCGGCTGCCCCCATGCACACGCTCGGCCTCACGCAGCGCTGCGCTTTCGGCAGCCTGGAGCGGATTCCGTGCAAGCATCCCGCCCTGGCCGCGCGCGGTCGAATCGCCGGCACGCCGCACTGCGTCCGGAAGGTGCCACGCTTCGATCGAGCCGTTTTCGGCAAGCAGGCTCGCGCGCTCGACGATGTTGCGCAGTTCCCGCACGTTCCCCGGAAAGTCATAGGCCTCGAGCAGATTCATTGCGTGTTCGTCGATCGTCTGCGAGTGGCCCGGACGTACACGCTGCAACAGGGCCCGGGCGAGCGGGCCGATGTCGGTTGGACGGTCGCGCAGCGGCGGCAGCCCGATCGGAAACGCGTTGATGCGGTAATATAGGTCACTGCGGAACTTCTCCTCGCGCACCAGTTGGGGCAGATCGCGATGTGTGGCCGCGACCAACCGGCAATCTGCGCGTCGCGCCTCGGTCCCGCCGACCCGCCGGTAGACGCCCGTCTCGAGCAGGCGCAGCAGCTTGACCTGCAGCGTCAGCGGAATGTCGCCCACCTCGTCGAGAAACAAGGTGCCACCCGTCGCGGACTCGACCAGGCCGGTGCGGCGCGCGATGGCGCCGGTGAACGAGCCCTTCTCGTGACCGAACAGCTCGCTCTCGAACAGCGTTTCCGTGAGACCGGAGCAGTCGACCGCGACGAACGGCGCGCTCGTCCGCAGGCTGGCTTCATGGATCGCGCGCGCGATCATCTCCTTGCCGGTGCCGGTTTCGCCGAGCAGCAGCACCGAGGTGTCCGTCGGCGCGACACGCATGACCAGGTTGAGCATCTTGAGGAATGCAGGATCCTGGCCGACCGCCCTCGGCCGGTCGGATGGCGCAAACGCCCTGCAGCGGCTGCAGGTGCTCGGCGAATAGCGTGATTCGCCCGCGGGAATTGCGCAGCGGTGTGATCTCGACTTGCACGTGTTCGGCCCCGCGCGGCGAGTGATGCACGTGCACGCAGTGTTCGGCCTGGCCTGAAGCGAGCGCTGCTTGTCGCGGGCAGGATTCCCCCGCCTGATCGCAAGGCTTGTCGTAACCGTGCGAAACCTCGTAGCAATGGCGACCGACGACCTCGATGTCCGCACCCTGTCCGCAGTGCGTCCGATAGGTGTGATTGGCGGCGACTATCCGGTAGTCCGGATCCATCAGGATGCGGCAGCCTGGCAGTTGCTCGAGCAAGGCCACGAGTTGAGCGGGCGCAGCAGCAGTCTGGTTCATCGCGCGACCTGTCAGATATGGCAGTGGAGCGTTGGCAGTATGTCGCCGATGGCAGCAACGCGGCTGTTGTGGATTGCCGCAGCGATGTGGCCAGACGACTGAAAAATCAGCCTTAACAGCGATCGACGAAAGTCGCTCCGGCGTGGCACGACCCATGCATTGCTTCCGGTACAAGAAACCGACGACCGGGAGTGTCGATCACGCGTAGACCCAGTTTGGTGTTTTGCACTTTCTTGACCGCTGCATTCCTCGGTCTGGGAGTGTGCGCAGGTGACGATGCCAAAGACGGCGCAGCTGGAGCCGCCGGCGTGCCCGGAACCCGGCACATCCGGCGCCGCGGGAACCAACGGCCTCAACTGCTGGGACCTGAACCAGAACGGCGTGGCCGACCTGGCCACCGAGGACACGGACCAGAACAGCACGGTCGACGTGACGACGCCGCCTGAGGCGCATACGATCCCGCCGGCCTGCACAAGGGCTATTTCACCGAGAACGTCTATACGGGTACGACGCAGTGCCTGAACTGCCACGGCAAGATCGGCGACGACGTGATGACGACCGCGCACTGGAAGTGGGAAGGAGTGTCGTCGAACATCGCCGGTCATGAAGCCGGCACCCATGGCAAGAAAGACCTGATCAACAATTTCTGCCAGGCCGTGCCGTCGAACGAAGGTCGCTGCACGCAGTGCCACATTGGCATCGGTTGGAAAGACAAGTCGTTCGACTTCGGCAATCCCAAGAACATCGACTGCCTTGCCTGCCACGACCAGACCGGCACCTACAAGAAAGGCGCGACGACGGCCGGAGCGCCCGACCCGACGTGGACCTGAACAAGGTTGCACAGAGCGTCGGCACCAACCTCGGCGTGCCGCCGCGCTCTACCTGCGTGTTCTGCCACAGCCGCGCGGGCGGCGACGACAACGTCAAGCACGGCGACATCTCAACCGACATGACGGCGACGACGAGACAATACGACGTCCACATGGGCACCGACGGCGGGAACTTCACGTGCGTCGAATGTCACCAGGTGAAGAAGGACACTGCCGGCAACACCCTGTCGCACGGCATCGGCGGCATGGCATTCCACTCGATCGACGAAGGCGTGATGAAGGAGTGCTCCGACTGCCACGGTGCCGTGACGAGTATCCATGCGGGCACGTCCGTCGAAAACCTCCTGCAGACGCACGACAGGCTCGCCTGCCAGGTGTGCCACATCCCCACGATCGCGCGGAAGGTGTCACGATTGGTCGACTGGCGTTGGGCCCAGGCAGGCCTGGACGCTGCGCCTGGTACCTGCGTCGCGGCAGATCCGGCGGTCCTGCCGGCCCGTTCGACGTACAGCGCGAATGCTCCTGGAAGAACAACGTGCGGCCAACGCTGCGCTATTTGACGGCGTGGCCGCATGATGCCCAACGTCAACGACAGTATGCGTCGGCGCCCGTCGATCTCGCGTCGCCGACGCAACGACCAGACACCGGGCGCGATGATCTATCCGTTTCATGCTGTTGAAGGTCGACCACGAGGTTGCGCCCGCGGAGCAGGCGTACGGCAAGGACAACGGCTGCGCCGACTGTCACTTTGCCGACCAGATCGAGTGGACGGCGCTGGGTTGGACGAAGGACCCAGCGACGGGAGGAACGCAGACGCTGCCCTGATTGACTCCCTGGCGTCGACCATGACGCCTTGCGCCCACGCACGCATGTCTGGGCGCCGTTCGGGCCGGTACGAGCAAGCGTGCCGGCCCGAACGTTTTCTTGCGCCACGAGCTGTAACAGCCAGCGCATGACCTGCGTTTCCCATGTCCACGACGAGCGGCGCAAGAGCCGTTTGACGACCGCGCGGTGTCGCCGGCCGTGTTGCAGCGCCACAAACGTGCAGATTGAATGCGTCGCAGGCACACTTCGGCCTCGGGTAACGGGCTTGGGGACAACACGAGGGAGCCAGTGCACCCAGAGACCACGGTGTCCGTCGGACTACGTGCGGAAGCGCTGCTGCAGATCCTCGAGGTCACGCGCAGGCTCGCCGCTCCGTTCGAACTGGCCGAAGTCCTTGCTGAAATCGGCGAAGCTGCGCGGAGCGTGCTGCGGGGTGAGCGGGCAACCGTCTGGTTGTTCGAACCGGAGCAGGGCGCGCTCGTTCTCACTGGCGGGCCACCGGGCGCCCGCCCGTTCGCGCCAATCTCGCGCAAGGCGTGCTCGGTCTGACGGCGCGCTCGCGCCAGGTCATCAACGTTCCCGATTGCAGGCTCGAGCCGCTCTTCGATCCGGCCGTCGATCTCGATGCCGACAACGACGTCCGCTGCATGCTGTCGGTGCCGCTCGTCGAACGCTCGCAGCTCGTCGGCGTGCTGCAGGTCGTCGACAGCGAGCATGGCGCCTTTTCGATCGAAGATGAACGCGTCGCGGAGACGCTCGCGGCGCAATGCGTCGTCTTCATCCAGCGCGAGCGCATGTCGCGCTCCCTGGCTCAGGCCGAAAAGCTCGATCGCGAGATCAAACTCGCCCGCGAAATCCAGATGAGCACGCTGCCGTCGGAGATGCCGCAACTGGCGGAGTACGACATGGCCGGCCAGTTCTGTCCGGCAGACCAGACTGGCGGCGACACCTTCGATCTCGTTCCCCTGGATGAGCGACGTCTTTTCCTCTTGCTCGGTGACGCCAGCGGCCACGGCATCGGGCCCGCGCTCAGTGCCACGCAAATGACGGGGCATGCTGCGCGTCGCGTTACGGCTCGGCGCCGATCTCGACGCGATTTTCGCCCAGGTCAACAACCAGCTGGTCGAGGACTTGCCGGAAGAACACTTCATCACCGCGTTCTTTGGCGTGCTCGACACGGTCACGCACAGGGTCGATTACCATGCGGCGGGCCAGGGTCCACTGCTGCATTTCCAGGCTGCGACCGGGTTCTGCCGCTGGCTGTCGCCCACGACGTTTCCGCTCGGGTTCATGAAATTTCCCGAGATCGATCCGCCGCACCAGATCGAACTCGCGCCGGGCGACATCCTCGGCTTGATCACCGACGGCGTATTCGAGCGTGAGAACCCGGCGGGCAAGATGTTCGGCACCGCAGGGGTCGAGCAAGTGCTGCGCACGCGCCACGAAGGCTCGATGTCCGACCTGCTGGCGCGGCTGCTGCAGGCGGTGCACGTGTTTGCGGATGGCCACCCGCAGGAAGACGACATCACGATCGTCCTGCTTGCGCGCAGTGGCGAGACTGCCGGCCGCACCACGGTCCAGCGCTATTTTCCACGCTCGCTCGATGCGCTTGACGGCATCTTCCGGTTCGTCGGCGATTTCATCGCGGCGCGCTCGCTCGATGCCGAACTGCACATGCCGGTGTGCTTCATCGTCGAAGAGCTGTTCACGAACTTCATCAAGTACAACGCGACCAGCCCGCACGACATTTCGCTGAGCCTCGGCCACACGCCCGAGCAGCTCACCGTGCGAATCACGGATTTCGCCGTGGATTCGTTCGACGTCACGCACGCGCCGGCTGTCGACATCGACAAACCGCTGGCCGACCGTCAGCCCGGCGGGCTGGGTCTGCACCTGGTGCAGCAGATGGCGACCACGCTCCAGTACGATTACACGGAGCGTCGCAGCACGATCACGTTTACCAAGGCACTCGAGGCAGGGTGAGACTGGATGTTCGAGATTCGATTGGGCGAGCAGGGTGAAATCATCATGACCGGGCGGCTGGATGCGGCCCAGTGCGACAAGGCGCTGCAGTTCATGGATGGCATCCCTGCGCCACGCGTAGTCGACCTGGCCGGGCTTGACTACGTGTCCAGCGCCGGTCTTGGCGTGCTGCTCAAGACGCAGAAGCGAGTGATGGCGTCCGGGCAGGGACTGCGGCTTGTGAACACCAACAAGCACATCCGCGACATTTTCAAGTACGCGGGGTTCGACCGGATCTTTGAAATCGTCCCAGCCGGCAGTTGACGGCCGATGGACCGGTTACCCGACCAACTTTCTGGGCGTCCGCCGGTATTTATGAACGACGAGAGCGACGGAGCACTGGTCAGACGTACGTGCAGCGGGGAGCCCCGGGCCTTCGAAGCCCTGGTCCGGCGGCACGAAAAGACGGTTTTCAACGCGGCGTTGCGCATGTTGCACGACCGCGAAGAAGCCCGGGACGTCTCCCAGACGGTATTTCTCAAGGTGTACGAGCACCTCGGCGAGTACGACCCGTCGCACAAGTTCTACAGCTGGATCTACCGGATCGCGCTCAATGAATCGATCAAGTCCCTGCAGCGCCGCAAGCCCACCGCGGCTCTCGATTTCGAGACGCCCGATGGCACGCCCGGCCCTGAGAGTGCCTTCGACCAGCGCCAGCTCAGCGACGGCATGGCGGCCGCGATCATGAGTCTCCGTACCGAACACCGTGCCGTGATCGTGCTTCGGCACTTCATGGACTGCAGCTATGAGGACATGGCCGCCATCCTCGAACTGCCTGAGAAAACCGTCAAGTCACGCCTTTTCAGCGCCCGCCAGCTGCTCAAGACGGCGATGGAAACCAGGGGATGGGCGTCGGAATGACTGGCCAGGACACCAGGATTGAACTGATCAACGCCGAAATCGACGGCGTGCTCACCGGTGCGCAGCGTGCCGAGCTCAACCGCTTGCTGCTCGCCGATCCGTCCGTGCGTGCGCTGCGCGACGGCCTGACGCGAACCTGCCGCACACTCGACGAGTTACCCAGAGAGGAAATCCCCGCGGGCCTGCACGAAGCCATCGTGGCGGGCTTGCCCGTGCATGCCCCGAGGTCACACGGACTCCGCCGTGCTGGTTTCACCAGCCGCCCGTTGCTGCGTTATGCCGCTGCCTTCGGCGGTGGCCTGCTGGTCAGCGCGTTGGCCTTCCAGTTCGACAGACTCGACTCGACGGAGTTCGGCGTGGGGCAGCTTGCTGGCACGATCGCCGGTGCCACGCAAGCCGAGGCGCGAATGATCGTGAAACTCGACCAGGTTCGCGGCTCGATCATGCTCACGGGTGCTGCCGAGTCGCCGCAGGTCGTGACGTCGCTCAAGTCCAGCCAGCCGGTTTCTATCGTCACGCGCCTGCATGAAGACGGCTGGGTAGAAGTGCAGGTTGTCGACGATGCGACAGCCACGGTGTTGCAGCGCGGCAATCTCCGGATCGGGGCTGATCACTGATCGGGACGCTGTTTTTTTTGGTCGCCGCCAACTTTAGGCGGCGTGCGCGGTAATTGATGGTGTAGCTCAACAAACCACGCCCGGGAGTCCGGGCTTCAGCAGGGGAAAAGACTCATGGCCAACCAAGGGAATTCGCGGAAGTTCTGGGTCGCCGGCGGCGCACTCGCCGTCATCGGCGTGGTGGGCATGATCGCCCTCGACTATCCGCCTGCCAGCGAAGATGCGTCGGGCACGATCGTACCGGCCAAGCGTTTCCGCGCGGATGGTGGTGGCGCGACGATCATTGGCGATTCGACAGCCACGCAGAACGGCACGAACGTCGCCAATGGCGTCAACGCCGCCAATGCTGCGGATGCGAGCTCGCGCAACGCGGCGGATGCGGCCTCGCGCAACGCGGCCGATGCAGCCTCGCGTAGCGCCGCAGACGCGGCCTCGCGCAACGCGGCCGATGCAGCCTCGCGGAGCGCCGCAGACGCGGTCGCGCAGCAGCGGTCGGCGGATGCGAGTTCGCGCAACGCGGCCGATGCAGCCTCACGCAGTGCGGCGGATGCGAGTTCGCGCAACGCGGCCGATGCAGCCTCACGCAGTGCGGCGGATGCGAGTTCGCGCAACGCGGCCGATGCGGCCTCACGCAGTGCGGCGGATGCGAGTTCGCGCAACGCGGCCGACGCGGCCTCACGCAGTGCGGCTGATGCGAGTTCACGCAACGCGGCCGACGCGGCCTCACGCAGTGCGGCTGATGCGGCCTCACGCAGTGCGGCTGATGCGGCCTCACGCAGTGCGGCCGATGCGGCCTCGCGCAATGCGGCCGATGCGGCCTCACGCAATGCGGCCGATGCGGCCTCACGCTGAGCCCGGAGCGGTTTAGCGCACTTCACGGAGTGCATCGACTCGAGGGCGAGTTCTCCAACATCGGGGGACTCGCCCTTCTCGTTTTGCGCTACAGTCGGACAACATTGACTCGGTAAGGGGCGACCGGGCATGACGATCGGCACGACGTCGCGTCGCTGCGGGGCCGTGCTGGCGGTCACCGCCGCATTGCTGCCGGCGCTCGCCCGGGGCGAGCTGAAGTATGTAGAGACGAGCCAGCTGCAGGTCGTCTACGATTCGCCGGCCGGCGATTACCTGATGCCCTACGCCATTCAGACCCTGCTGAATGGCCTGGCGGCGCAGCACGCGCGCTTCGGTTACGTCCCGGACGGCAAGGTGGCGGTCTTCCTGCAGGACTTCGCCGATCGCGGCAACGCTGCCGCAGTGCTCGGCGCGCCCGGCAATCGGATCTATCTCGAACTCGCGCCGCCGATCCTGTCGTTCGAGACTTTCAGCCCCGGCGAGCGGCTGTACACGCTCGTCAACCACGAACTCGTGCACACCGTCGTCGGTGACCAGGCCAGTACGGGGGACAAGCGCGCGCGCCGTTGGCTGGGTGGCAAGGTCGTCGCGGTGCCCGAGCACCCTGAGTCAATCTTGTACAACTACCTGACCAATCCGCGTGCGTCCTCGCCGCGCTGGTACCAGGAAGGCAGCGCCGTGTTCATGGAGACATGGTATGGGAGCGGCCTCGGACGGGCGCAGGGCGGCTACGACGAAATGGTGTTTCGCGCCATGGTGCGCGACGACGCCGATTTTTACGGTCCGTTGGGACTCGTATCCAAGGGTACCGAGGTCGACTTCCAGACGGGCGCGAACGCGTACCTGTACGGCACACGGTTCCTCAGTTACCTGGCACTGGCGTACTCCCCGGATAAGCTGCTCGACTGGCTGCGGCGCACCGACGGCACCGAGCGCTACTACGCCGAGGACTTCGAACGGGTTTTCGGCAAGCCGCTGGCGGCGGCGTGGCAGGACTGGGTTCGCTGGGAACACGAATTCCAGGCCGCCAACCTCACGGCGGTGCGACAGCATCCGATCACCCCTTACAAGGAGATCGCCCGCCGCGGGCTCGGCGCCATCTCCCGCGCCTACCTGAGTAGCGACCGGCAGAGCCTGTATGCCGCAGTTCGATATCCTGGCCGGGTCCCGTCGCTGGTGCGGGTGAACCTGGCCGACGGCACCGTGCAGGAACTCGCCGAGGTGATCGGGGCCGTGCCCTACAAGGTCACGTCGCTGGCTTACGACGACGCGACCGAGACCTTGTTCTACACATCCAACAACACCACCTACCGCAACCTGATCGCCTACGACATCAAGACCGGATCGTCCAGGATGCTGTTGCCAGAGGCGCGCATCGGCGACCTCGCCTTCAATCCGGTGGATCGCTCGCTCTGGGGGCTGCGCACCAACAACGGCTTCGTCATGATCGTGCGCATTCCCTATCCGTACCGCGAATGGAAGAGCGTCCACGTCTACCCGTACGGCGAAGTCCCGTTCGATCTCGACATTTCGCGCGACGGCAAGCTGGTGTCGCTGTCCCTCGCCGGGCCGGACGCGGCAAGGTCGGGCATGCAGGTCATGCAGTTGCGCGTGATCCCCACCGAGCGCCTGCTGACCGGCGACGCGACACCCACCCACCAGTTCGAACTCGGCACGGCCGTGCCGGAAGGCTTCGTGTTCTCGGAAGACGGCCGTTATCTCTATGGCAGTTCCTACTACACCGGCGTGTCCAACATCTACCGGTATGACCTCGCCGCGTCCAGGCTCGAGGCCCTCAGCAACGCGGAAACCGGCTATTTCCGCCCGCTGCCGCTCGACGACTCCAACCTGCTCATCTTCCACTACACCGCGGAAGGCTTCGTCCCGGCGTCGATCGCGATCCAGCCGACCGAGGACTTGAGCGCGATCACGTTCCTCGGCGAGCAGATCGCGACGCGCTACCCGGTGGTGCAGGGCTGGGGCGCCGGGCCGCCGAGCCAGGTCGACTACCGGCCGCAGGTGATCGAAGAGGGCGTCTACAAGCCGTACCGCCAGTTCCAGCGCGAGGCGATCTATCCCGTGATCGAAGGCTACAAGGACTCGGTGGCCTTCGGCGCCTTCGCGCGCTTCAGCGACCCGATCGGTTTTGATTCGATGCACCTCACGCTGAGCTACAGTCCCGATTCCTCACTGGAGTCGAGGGAACGCCTGCATGCCGACCTCGTGTTCAAGCACCTGCTCTGGTCCGTGGGCCTGAAGTGGTACGCCGGCAACTTCTACGACCTGTTTGGGCCGAAGAAGCGCAGCCACGACAGCGTACAGGCTTCGACTCCAGGAGCATCCGCTGGTCTACGCGCCGCCGGAAACTCTCTACCTGGTGGCCAACCTGGCATTCTTCGACAAGCTCGACGCGCTGCCCGGCTTCCAGAACGTCCCATCCCCGACTGACCAGCTGACCGAGGCGCAGATCGGCTTCGTCCACAAGTATCCGCGGTCCTCGATCGGCAAGGTCGACGACGAGACGGGGTTCCAGTGGTCGGCTCTGCTGCACGCCTACGAGGCGGAAGGCAACGTCACGCCGAGCGTCCGCGGCACTTTCGACGTCGGCTGGCAGTTGCCGATCCGGCACTCGTCATTATGGCTGCGCACGGGGCTCGGCGTGGCCACCGGGGAGATCGAGGATCCGCTGGCGAATGCCTACTTCGGCGGGTTCCGTAACAACTACGTCGACAATGGCGAGGCCCAGCGCTATCGGAAACTGCTCAGCATGCCGGGGTTCGAGATCGATGCGCTGAACGGCCGTTCCTTCGTCAAGGGCATGCTTGAACTGAACCTGCCGCCGGTCCGCTTCGAGAAGTTCGGTACCCCGGGCCTTTACGGGAACTGGCTGCGTCCTGCCATCTTCACGACGGCGCTGATGACCAACCCCCAGTCCGGCGACGACCGGGTCGATGCATACAACGTGGGCCTGCAGTTCGACCTGCAGTTGCACGTCCTCAATCGACTGCCGATGATGTTGTCCCTGGGCTATGCCAGGGGATTCGAAGGTGACGGCAAGGGTGAGGACGAGATCATGCTGTCGCTCAAGGTACTCTAAGGCGTATTCCACGGCCCGAGGTCGCCGCGCATGATCCTGCACTGGAGCCTTCGCGGCACCATGGCGCTGCTGCCCGTGCTCGTGTTCCTGGGCGCCCTGATCTATTTCGACAGCTTCAAGGTCGTGCGCGCCAAGGCGATCATCGTCGCCGCTGCGGCTGGCATGCTCGCCGCATTCGCCGGCTACTGGATCAACGGTCTCCTGCTCGACGGCATCGACATCGGCTACGTGCCGTATTCACGCTGGATTTCGCCTTGGCTGGAGGAGTCGCTCAAGGCAGCGCTGATCGTCTACCTGATCCGCACCCGCCGCGTCGGCATGCTCGTCGACGCGGCGATCTACGGGTTCGCCGTCGGGACGGGATTCGCCCTGTTCGAGAACCTGTACTTCCTGATGATGCGTCCCGAGACGCATCCTGCCGTGCAGGTCATCCGTGGCTTCGGTACGGCGATCATGCACGGCGGCGCCACCGCGGTTTTCGCCATCGTCGCGGTGTCGCAGGCCGAACGCTTTCCCGACAAGTGGCTGCGCGTCTTCCTGCCGGGACTGGTCGCCGCCGTCATCCTGCACGGCGTCTACAACACGCTGCTGGTGCGTCCGGTATTCGCGACCCTGGGCGTGCTCATGCTGCTGCCACCGCTGATCTACTTTGCATTCGAGAACAGCGAAAGAACGCTGCGGGACTGGCTCGAGTCGGACCTCGACAACGACGTGCAGCTGATCGAGACGATCAACGCCGGCGAGTTCCTCGATTCGCACGCCGGGCGCTACCTGCACTCGCTGCAGGACAAGTTCGACGGTCCGGTTCTCGCGGACATGCTGTGTTACCTGCGCCTGCACTGCGAACTCGCCTTGCGCGCCAAGGGTGTGCTGATGCTGCGGGAAAGCGGCTTCGACGAGCCGCCGTTCGACGACGAGGTGAAGGCTCAGATCGAAGAGTTGCGCTTTCTCGAGCGCAGTATCGGAAAATCAGGGCAGCTCGCGCTGCGTCCCATTCTCATGGCGACCGGCAAGGACCTCTGGCAGCTGCAGTGGCTGCAGCATTGACTGCACCGCGGCTTACGACGACCAGCGTCCGTGCCTGGCGGCCGACTCACCCGCGCCCGATGGCGTTCTTCTTCGCGTCGAGATCCGCCCACCGCTCGAACGACACCTCCAGCGCCTGCTCGATTTCCGCCGCGCGAGTGGCATCCCTGCGCATCTGCTCGCCGCCTTGCTTGTGGTACTCGGGTCCGCTCATCGCCTCCGTCAACTCGCGCTGTTCGGCTTCGAGCGCCTCGATCTGCAACGGCAACTGCTCCAGCTCCCGCGTTTCCTTGTAGCTCATCTTCACCGGCAGCTTCCTGGCGCCCCTCGCGCCAGGCGGGCCCTGAACCCGGGCGGGAGAAGGTCGGGGTTGCGGGCTTCGCGGCCGGCCGTTGCCGCAACCAGTCGCTGTAGCCGCCCACGTGTTCGCGCCAGCGGCCGTCGCCCAGCGGCGCAAGTACCTGGGTCACCACGTTGTCGAGGAACGTCCGGTCGTGGCTTACCAGCAGCAGCGTGCCGGAGTAGTCCTGCAGCGTCTGCTCAAGCAGTTCCAGCGATTCGATGTCGAGGTCGTTGGTAGGGTTCGTCCATGACCAGCACGTTCGCCGGCCGCGCGAAGAGTCGCGCCAGCAACAGCCGATTGCGCTCGCCACCGGAGAGCATGCGCACCGGCGACTCCGCCCGCTGCGCAGGGAACAGGAAGTCGGCCAGGTAGCTCACGACGTGACGGCGTGATTCGCCGTCGCCGACCCAGTCGGAGTTCGGGCTGACGGTGTCGGCCACCGTGGCATCGAGATCGAGCTGCGCGCGCAGCTGGTCGAAGTAGGCGACGCTGACCTGCGAGCCGAACCGGACTTCGCCGGTGTCGGGTTCCAGCGTGCCCAGGACGAGCTTGAGCAGCGTCGACTTGCCTGCGCCGTTCGGGCCGATCAGTCCGAGGCGGTCACCGCGCATCACGCGCAGGTCGAGGTCGCGCACCACGGCTCGGCCGTCGAATGCCTTGGTGACGTTGCGTAATTCCGCGACCAGCTTGCCCGAGCGCTCGCCGGAATCCACGTTGAGCTTCACGTTGCCCAACCGTTCGCGCCGCGCATCGCGCGCGCGCCGCAACTGCTCCAGGCGCTTGACGCGGCCTTCGTTGCGAGTGCGTCGCGCCTCGACGCCCTTGCGGATCCAGACTTCTTCCTGCGCCCAGAACTTGTCGAACTTGCGGTTCAGCACGGCTTCCTCGGCCAGTTGCTCCGCCTTGCGCCGCTCGTAAGCAGCGTAATTGCCCGGGTACGAACGCAGCATCCCGCGATCGAGCTCGACGATGCGGGTTGCGACGCGGTCGAGGAAGGTGCGGTCGTGCGTAACGACGATAGCCGCTGGGCTGCCCGCGATGATCAGGTCCTCGAGCCGTTCTATGCCGTCGATGTCGAGGTGATTCGTGGGTTCGTCCAGCAGCATCACGTCGGGCTCGAGGGCAAAGGCGCCCGCCAGCGCGGCACGCTTGCGTTCGCCCCCCGACAGTCCGGCAGTGGTCGCCGTGCCTTCCAGTCCGAAGCGGTGCAGGTACTCGACGATTCGCGCGTCCACACGCCAGCGCACACGATCGTCCTCGATCGAGTCCAGGTCGGCCCAGAGCGCCAGTGATTCCCGCAGGCTTGGCGCGGCCGGCAACTCGGGTTCCTGACGGATCGACACCACGCGCATTCCGCCGGACTTCTGCAGCTCGCCATCGTCGAGCGCGATCCGGCCCGCGATAACTTCCAGCAGCGACGACTTGCCGGTGCCGTTGCGGCCAATCAGCCCGACGCGTTCGCCCGGTTCGAGACTGAACTCGGCGCGGTCGAGGAGGGGGTGGGTGCCGAAGGCGAGTTCGGCGCGAAGCAGCGTGAGAAGTGGCATGAGGCGCGCGAGCATCGCACAGTGCAGCACTTCCGGACAGGGCGGGCGCTGATTGCGTCCGCTACCTTCCTGCTCGGTCCCGCGGCTGCGCGGTCGCGGCGATTTCTACGCGCAAGCCCTCATGAATTGGTGCGCTGCACGATGTTGTCATCCGGCAGCAGCCGGAGTTTCGCGGACAGGGCGCGAGCTGAACTCGCGCAGACATTCAAATCTGCGGCCGGTGAGTAGTGGGGTGACGTCATGGGCGATCGTCTCGCCCGTCTCGAATCTACTGTCGAGCAACTGCGATCCACGGTCGAGTCGCTCAAGCAACGGATCGACGTGCTGGAAGCGGCGCCTCCTGCTGTTTCGAGCCTCGCCTCTGATGCGCGTACCGGAATGCCTTCGCAACCAGGACCGATACACGAGTCGCCCAGCCTCGCGAAGCGCGACCCGTACGATCCAATCGCGATCCTTTCCTCGTCGGCCGGCTCTTCCTGGTTCTCGCCGGCGGATTCTTCCTGCGTGCAATGACGGAAGCGGGCCTGCTGTCGCCACAGGTCGGCATTGCCCTGGCGTTCGCATACGGACTGATGTGGCTCTTCCTCGCCGACCGCGCCGGTCGACTTGGGCTGGTATCGAGCGCCCTGGTCCATGCGCTTGCGGCGGCCATGGTCGTATTCCCGCTGCTGGTCGAGGCGACGACCCGGTTCAAGGTGCTGTCTGGTGCGGCCAGCGCCTTGGGTCTGGTGATCCTGTCCGTGGCCATGCTGCTCGTCGGGTGGCGCCAGCGTCTGCGCGCCGTCGCGTGGGTCGCGATCCTGGCAGCGCTGCCGACCAGCCTCGTGCTGCTGGCCAAGACCGGCGCCATCGTGCCGATCACGCTCTACCTGATCGCACTCGGGGTGGCGACCTTGTGGCTGGGCCACTCGCGTGGCTGGACGGGGATCTGCTGGCCGGTGGCACTGACGGCAGACGCGGTCGTCGCTGGAGTGACGTTGCGTGCACTGTCTCCGGACCACGTCGACGCGTACCGCATGGCCTTGTTTCTGCAATGGTCACTGCTCGCCGTCTACTTCGTCAGTGTCGCGGTTCGCACGCTCGTCCGCGATCGCAACGTTGCACTGTTCGAGATCGTGCAAGTGGCGGCCGCGCTGATCATTGCATTCGTCGGGACCAGCATGCTGACGCAAGCAACCGGGGTGCTGCCTGCAGCGATCGGTGTGATCAGCCTGGCCATTGGGGCGGCATGTTACGTCGTGACGTTCGTGTTCATGGAAGGACGTCGGGAATTCGAGCGGAACCTGTATTTCTACTCGACGCTCGCGCTCGTGCTGGTCGTCGCCGGCCTCGCGCTCGTGGCTCGTGAGCACTGGATTGCCGCGGTATTCGCGGTACTGGCGGTGATTGCCGTCGGAATGTGGTCTCGAACCGGGCGGCTGTACCTGCTGCTCCATGGCGCGGCTTACGTCGTCGCGGCCAGCTTCGCGTCGCAGGCACTGCGATACGGCGCCTGGGCGCTGGCAATCAACCCCGTCGGGCCCTGGCTGCTGCCCAGTGTCGCGATGCTCGTCATGCTGGTCGCGGGCGCGCTGTCGGCATGGTTGGCCGCGGCGCGACCAGATCCAGTCGGTGGCGTACTGGCCAACGGATTGAGGCTCGTCATCGTCGTGGTTCTCGTCTGGGTTTCCTGTGGCGCGGTGACTGGCGTGCTCGCTCCCGCAGCAGCCGGGCTGGCCGACCGCAGCGTGGACCTCGGCGCACTGGCTACATTGCGCACAGGAGTGCTCGCCGTGGCTGCGCTGGTTGTTGCGTGGGCCGGTCGCCAGGCGCGGTTCCGCGAGTGGACGTGGCTTGTGTATCCGCTTCTGGTCGTGATCGGCCTGAAGATGGTTGCGCAGGACTTCAAGTTCTCGCGACCGGCGACGCTGTTCATGGCGCTGGCGCTCTACGGTGCCGCACTCATTATCGCGCCGCGCCTGCGCCGTGGCGGCGACAAAGCCCGCGTGACCTGGGCATGACTCAAGCAGTGGGGGCTGATCCGTGAAATTACCTGAGCAGGTGACGCGTCTCGGCATCGTCATCGCCGTCATCGTGGCGGTCGTCCTGTTGCTGCGCTTCGTGATCCTGCCGGAGTCGCTGTTCTCGGCGCGACCGCACCAGGCGGCTGCGGCCGAGCGGGAGATGGCGAAGCCGCTGCGCCATGCCGGCGTCGCAGTGTGCCGCGAGTGCCACGAGGAACAGTTCGAACTCAAGTACGGCGGCAAGCACCGCACCATCGGTTGCGAGAACTGCCATGGCCCCGCGGCCAGCCATGCGGCCGACGAGAACGCCGCGAAGCCCCCGCTGCCGCGCGAGCGCGAGGCTTGCCTCGCCTGCCACGGCTACGATTCGTCGCGTCCCAACGGCTTCCCCCAGGTCGATCCGCTCGAGCACCGGCCGCGCAAGAAGTGCGTCACTTGTCACGATCCACACGATCCAGTGCCGCCGAAGGCGCCGACGGAGTGCACGGGTTGTCACGGTCGCATCGAGCACACGAAGGCCATGTCAACCCACGCGCTGCTGCCTTGCGCGAGCTGTCACGCAGTCGATGCGCAGCACATGACCGAACCGCGCCTGGCCCTGCCGACCAAGCCCGACAGTCGTGAAGTCTGCGGGCGGTGCCACGTGCCCGGCGCGACCGATCCGGCGGCATCGAAAGTCTCCGTCGACATGGCTGCACACGGCGGCACGTACGTCTGCTGGGAGTGCCATTACGCTCATCTGCCCGAGGGACGAAAATGAACAAGCGTGAGTTCCTCAAGGACGCGATCCTCTTCTTCCCGGCTGCGGCAACGCTGCAGGCGCTTGCGCCCGCGGCCGAAGGGAAAGCGGAGCCCGCGACAACCCCGACGGACTACGATGCTACGAGGCACTGGTACGGCATGGGCATCGACGTCGACAAGTGCATCGGCTGCAATCGCTGCGTCGAGGCCTGCAAGGCGGAGAACAATGTGCCCGATGAGCCGTTCTACTTCCGCACCTGGATCGAGCGCTACCAGATACACGAGAACGGCGAGACCAGGGTCGAGTGCATCAGCACGCGTGCCGGGCTGCCGGAACAGGCGCCGCCGGAGGATCCATCCGTCGTGCGCACGTTCTTCGTGCCCAAGCTCTGCAACCAATGTGCGCACCCGCCCTGCGTGCAGGTCTGCCCCGTGGGTGCGACCTTCCAGACGCAAGACGGCGTCGTCCTGGTGGACGAGAAGCGCTGCATCGGCTGCCGTTATTGCATCCAGGCCTGCCCGTACGGTGCGCGGTATTTGAACCCGCGGACAAAAACGGCAGACAAGTGCACGTTCTGCTATCACCGCATAACCGAGGGTCTGCTGCCCGCGTGTGTCGAGGTGTGCCCGACGGAGGCGAGGATCTTCGGTGACCTGAAGGGCAAGGCTGATCGCCTGGTGCGCTTTCACCGCGTGAACCAGATCAGTGTCCTGAAGCCGGACCTGAATACCGAGCCGAAGGTGCTATACGCCCAGCTCGACGGAGAAGTGCGATGAGCGGCGCGATTCCAGACAGCCTGAACGAACAACTCAGCCACCAGCTGAGCCGGTGGTGGGCTTCATCTACCCGAACAAGTCGACGTGGGCGATCCTGATCGTGGTGTATCCGTACCTGACGGGCATCGTCGCCGGCGCCTTCATCCTCGCCTCGCTGGTCAAGGTGTTCAACGTCGTCGAGGTACAGCCGATCTACCGGCTGGCCTTGCTCACGGCGCTGTCGTTCATGCTGGTCGCCGGGATGCCGCTGCAACTGCACCTCGGACACCCCGAGCGCGCCTACGAGATCTTCTTCACGCCGCAGCCTACCTCGGCAATGGCCATGTTCGGCTTCGTCTACCTCTGGTACCTGCTGGGCATCCTGCTGATCGAGATCTGGTTCGAATACCGGCAGCAGCTGGTGCTGATGGCGCGGCAGTCCCGCGGCTTGCTGAAGGGAATCTACAGCGCCCTGTCGCTGTTCTCGAAGGACTTGAGCCCCGAGGCGCTGGCGTTCGACCACAAGGCGAGCAAGCTGATCACAATCATCGGCATTCCCTCGGCGTTCCTGCTGCACGGCTACGTCGGTTTCATTTTCGGCTCGGTCAAGGCGAACCCCTGGTGGGGGAGCGTCCTCATGCCGATCGTGTTCCTCATGTCTGCCATCGTGTCGGGCATCGCCATGGTGATGTTCCTGTACATCCTGTTGAGCCTCGTGCGCAACGAGAAGCTCGACATGCGCTGCCTGGACAAGATCGGGCTGTTCCTGCTCGTCGCGATCATCGTCGACTTCGTGCTGGAGGCGCTCGACTACATCCACCGCCTCTACCAGAGCGAGGAGTCCATCGGCATCCTCACGCAACTGGTCTCGTCCAAGTTGTTCCTGAGCCTGGTCGTCGTGCAGTTGCTTCTCGGCATGCTGCTGCCACTGGTCGTCCTGGTGCTGGTGCGCAGCGTTCGCTTCAACGAGGAGTTGCGCAAGCTGTTGTACTTCACGACGTCGCTGCTGATCCTGCTCGGCATCTTCAGCATGCGCTGGAACGTGGTCATCGGTGGCCAGCTGTACTCGAAGAGCCTGCGCGGCCTGATGGCTTACAAGATGGAAATCACGGGCATCGAGAGCCTGCTGACGGCCCTGGCGCTGCTCGCGCTGCCTTTCATCATCCTTGCCGTGCTGTACCGGCTGCTGCCGCCGCGGTGGATGGAGAGTCACTCGCCGACCGGGATCGATCGACCAACTGGAGTACTTACGTGATGAACAAATCAACGCTGTCGTTGACGCTCGCTGGCTTGGCCCTGTTGGCCGCACCAGTCCATGCCGCGGACGTAGCCGCGGGCAAGGCGCTGGCGGAGGCGAGTTGCGCCGACTGTCATGGCGACGACGGTGCCGGTGACGATGACTATCCGGGCATTGCCGGAATGGCCGTGGAAAAATTCACCAGGGCGATGCAGGAATACCAGGACGGGACCCGCACCAAGAACCCGAAGATGACCAAGGAGGCGAAAAAGGTCAGCGCCGCGCAGATTGCCGACCTGGCGGCCTATTACGCCAAGCTCAAGTAGGGCCCGCGTCCGACCCTCGTCGGCGATCGACTGCAAAGAAAAGACCCCGGCCGCCCGGCCGGGGTCTGCTCGTTGCACCTCGTTACGGGTGCTCAGGTGGCGGGGGTTGCCGCGGCTTCGGTTGCCACGCCTTCTCGGCTGCGGCCGGCTCGGACGGCGCTTCCTGCAGCCCGAGTTCCTGCAGCAGCGCAGAGTTGCTCTCTTCCTCGGCCACGATGTTGTGGCAGGTACTGCACTTGCCGATCTTCGCGCCGTCGTCCGTCTTGTGCTTGTTGTCGTGACAGCGGAAGCAACCCGGCGACTCCTGGTGCCCGACGTGGTTCGGGTAGGTGTTCCATTTCACCTTCATGTGCGGGAAATTGTTCCACGCGTAGGCGTCGCCGAGCGCCTTGCCAGCCTGCTCGACGGCTGGCGTGCCGGCGACGTCGGGGTAACTTTGCGCGTAGAACGCCTGCACGGCGGCCGCGATCCCGTCGCGTGCCTCCGCGTGCGACGCGTACTCCTTCTCCGTGATGATTCGCAGGCCTTCCCGCCGGATGTACGGCAGCGAGCGGTCGATGCGGCCTTCCTCCAGCGCCAGGTCGACCTCGAACTCCGGGCTGCGATAAATATGCGAGGCGCGATTGTGGCAGTCGACGCAATCCATGGTGCGCCATTCCGTGCCCTCGGGAGCCGGCTCCTCGCCCTTGAACAGCTTCTTGGTTCCCCCCTCGGCCAGGTCCGTCAGCTCGACCTCGTACATGATCTCGCGGGTCGGGTCGGCGCGGTAGCGGACCTGGTGGTTGGGGTCGACATGCCAGTGGATTCCCTGCGACTGGCCCGCCTGCTTGCCGCCGACCTTGACCATCAGCGCCGTCTTCATTTCCGTGTTGGCTTCGTCCTCCGCGTAATGCGTGCGGACCTTGAGGCGCTCGCCGACGAACTTGGTGGGCCAGTGGCACTGCTCGCAAGTGCCGTTGGCGGGGCGCAGCGAGTGCACCGGCGTCGGGATCGGCCGCGGGTACAGATCGAGGGCGACCGCGATCAGCTGCCACGAACCGGATATCTTGGCCTTCACAAACCACTGTGCGCCCGGGCCGATGTGGCAGCCGGCGCAGCCGACGCTGACATGCGGTGAGCGCTGGAAGGCGGTGTGTTCCGGCTCCATGACCTGGTGGCAGGCCATGCCGCAGAACTCCGTCGAGTCCATGTAATGGACGGCCTTGAAGGTCAGGCCGGCGGCGAGGGCGATCACCGGCACGGCCAGGGCAATGAATCCGAGCAGCACGCCGCGAGTGCTTTCCTTGTTGAGGTCGATGACCGGCAGGTGACCGACGGGCTTGCCTTCCACGGCCGCCTTCGCGTCGCGACGCTTTTTCAGCCAGATGCCCAAGGGGACCGTGAAGGTGCCGGCGAGGAACATCATCGGCAGCACGACGAACGTCACGATGCCGAGGTAGGCGCCGCCCTGGAAGCCCATCGCCTGCATCACCAGCAGTGCCAGGATGAACAGCAGGCTCACCACCATCATCAGCGTGCCAATTAGGCTGATGATGTTGCCGGTGATTGCCGCGAAGAAGTGTTTGATCATGAATTGCCCCCGACCCAGTTAACAGCTTTTTCGTTGTCCACAACCGCCGGCGACTTGCGACCAGCCCTGCTTCCGGGCGCAAGCATATCTCCGGGCTGCGCTCATCACCATTCGATACGAAGGCCGGCCGGCGGGAAACTCCGCCGGCCGGCAGCGATGCAAGGTTGTGCCGCTAGAACAGATGCATCGCACCGCTGGCGAGCGCCCTGAAGATCAGGATGGCCAGCCAGATGCCGACAATCACCGCCGCGAAGCCGAACACGTGCGCAATCTGGATGTGCGCCTTGGACGGCGGCGGCACGAAGTACTGCTCGAGCGTGTTGCTGTCCACGAGGCGCTGGTACTCGAACGGCCGTTCTTCCTTGAAGCGATGCAACGGCATGCTGCCCGTGAAGATCACCGGATCCATCGGGAAGCTTTCCGGCCGCAGATGCGTGTGGAAGAAGTGGAACAGGAAGATGAAGCCCGTCGCCAGCAGCGCTTCGTCACTGTGGATGATGTAGGCGGCATTCAGCGCCCAGCCCGGCAGGACCTGCGTGAAGAAGCCCGGGAACCACAGGATCAGGCCCGAGACGCCGATCATGCCGACGCCCCAGAAGACCGCGAGGTAGTCGAACTTCTCCCAGTACGCCCAGCGGTCGAGCTCGGACGCGGGCCGAGATACAGGAAGTACTTCAGGTTCGCCCACAGGTCCTGGACGTCCTTGAGGTTCGGCGTCATCGAGCGCCAGCCCCAGAAATAGCCTTTCTCGCGCTTGAGCGCTACGTCACGGAACAGCATCGCCAGGTGCACGGCGAAATAGCCGAACGTGACGATCGCCGCGAAGCGATGCAGGAAGCCCGCGATCTCGGGTCCGCCCAGCGCCGCCATCAGGCCCGGGGCCCACGGTGCTGCGGCGAACTTGAGCGGCAGTCCGGTCACCGAGAGCAGCAGGAAGCTCAGGATGATGGATACGTGCAGCCACATCTGCGTGGTCGTGAACCGTCGCACGTACGGTCCAGGCCCGAAATGCTCGACCTTGAACTCGCCGCGCAGGCGGCCGACCAGCGTGCGCTGCAGCCACAGCAGTGCATGCAGGCCGAAGAAGCCGAACACGCCGAGCAGCAGCAGCGTCATGAACAGGTAGATGTAGTGCACCCAGGCGTTCTGGTCCCTGTCCATCGGGTCGCTGTGCGGGATGAACGTCAGGAACGCCGCGTTGACCTTGCCTTCGTGGCAGCTGCTCGCGCCGCAAGTGGCCGCGAGGTTGTCCGGATGCGTGCTCGAGCGCGGGTCGCTCGCCGGCAGGTTGTGGTGCGGCGTATGGCAGTCCGAGCACATGGCCGCCGAGCCGTGGCCGACGGCCGAGGCTTTGCCGTGAAAACTGTCGTGGAACGACTTGTAGAGTTCCTCGTGGCAATTGCCGCAGTCGCTCGGCATGTGCGTCCGCATCGCAGCGGTCGTCGGATCCTGAATCGCGTGCGCCTCGTGGCAGGTGCTGCAGACCGGGCCGTCCTTGCCTTCCCGCCACAACGCGCCGTGCGCGCTCTCGTCCCACTCCTTGAGGATGCCCTTGTGGCAGTCGCCGCAGGTCTCGGGGCTCTTCGCATGCGAGGTGCGCGCGCCGGCGGCATCGTGCCGCTGGATGTCGTGGCTGCCATGGCAGTCGCTGCAGGAGGGTGCGGCATCCGTAAGACCCGAGACGAACAGGGACTTGGCGTGCACGCTGGAGAGATAACCCTCCATCATGTCTTCGTGGCAGACGCCGCAGTTGCGAACCTGGTTGAGCGGCGCCATCGCCGCAGCCGGATTGTTGCTGCGGACGAAGGTGTGCACGTTGCCATGACAGCCTTCGCACGTGCCGGGCTTGCCTCCCTTGACCTTGGCGTGGACGCTGCCCTGGAACGGCGTGATCTCGTCCTCGTGGCATTCCATGCACACGTCGAAGGACACGGGTCCGAGGGGTTGGCGCTTGCCTTTGTGCTTCACGCCCAGGGCCGCCGTGTGGCACCCGACGCAATCGAGCTTCTTGTGCGCCGAGACCGCGAATTGCGCCTCGTGCACGGCCACTGAATTGCCGGCCTCGTCCTTCATCTCGGCATCGTCGTGGCAGTTGAAACACCTCGAATTCGGGATTGCCGGCTCGATCGCCGCCGCGTCGGTTGCGGTGGTCGGCGGTGCCGCCGCGGCTTCCTGCGCGCCCGCGGTCAGTGGACCCGCGAGTGCGACCAACAACGTGGAAAACGCGAGCGTGGAGAGTAGGCGGCGGATTCCAGACATGCTGAAGCTCCCATTCAGGGACGGCGCATGGGGCGTTTTCTCGCTTGCCCGTGCGTCGTGCACCGCAAAACGCGGACACGCGCGAATTTCACCTTATAAGGGCACGAAGGGGCTGCACGCATTTACCGAAGTTGCAAAGACAGTTCGGCCGGCGCCTATTTCTCCTGCTCTTTCTGCTGCGTCCGCTCGGCAGGCGTCAGCGTATTGGCGGGGCAGTTGCCGCAGCCTCCCACCGGCGCCTTGGCCAACCGGTGCAGCCAGGTTGCCGTCCGACCGCGCAGGCCGGAGGCCTCTGGACCGCCCAGGCCCTGTGCCAGGCGCAACGCAAAGCGGTTGCGTGAAACGGCCGGCGTCAGTGCCCAGGCCGCATAAACGGTGGCCGCCACGACGATCAGTCCCACCAGGATCGATTCGAGCATTGGGCGTCCTCCCGTTCAGGCCAGCAAAGCGCTCGCGACGCGGAACGTCACGAACGATGCGAGATAGGCCAGTGCGAACAGGTAAGCGGCCATTGCGATCGGGTACCGCCACGAGTTCGTCTCGCGCTTGACCACGACCAGCGTCGACAGGCACTGCGGCGCGAAAACATACCAGGCAAGCAGTGACAGCGCCGTTGCCAGGCTCCAGGTCTGCGCGATCATCGGCGCCAGCGTCCCGGAGACGTCGCCATCGTTCGACAGCGAGTACACGGTGCCAAGTGCGCCCACCGCGACTTCGCGCGCGGCGAGCCCGGGGACGAGCGCCAGGGAAATCTGCCAGTTGAAGCCGATGGGTGCAAACACGACTTCGAGCGCGCGTCCGATCATGCCGGCGAAGCTGTGGGCGATCGCGGGACCTTCGGCGCCCGGCGGCGGGGCCGGGTACGTGCTAAGGAACCAGAGCAAGATCATCAGCGCGAGGATGATGGTGCCCACGCGCTGCAGGAACACCGTGGTGCGCTCCCACAGCCCGATGGCGAGGTTGTTGAGGTGAGGCCAGTGGTACTCGGGCAGTTCGAGCAGCAGCGGGTGATACGCGGTCCTGAGCGCCGTGCGCTTGAGCAGGAACGCCACCGCCATCGCGGCGATGATGCCCGCGAGGTACAGCGTGAACAGCACAAGGCCCTGCAGGTTGAACGGGCCCACGGCCTGCGACGGAATGAAGGCCGCGATCACGAGCGCGTAGACCGGCAGCCGGGCCGAGCATGTCATCAGCGGCGCGATCATGATCGTCGCCATGCGGTCGCGCAGGTTCGGGATGGTGCGTGTCGCCATGATGCCCGGCACGGCGCAGGCAAAGCTCGACAGCAGCGGAATGAACGCGCGACCGGAGAGACCGACGGATCCCATCAGCCGGTCCAGCAGATACGCGGCGCGCGGCAGGTAACCACTGTCCTCGAGCGCGAGGATGAAGAAGAACAGGATCAGGATCTGCGGCAGGAACACGAGCACGCTGCCGACGCCCGCAACGACGCCGTCGACGAGCAGGCTGCGCAGCGCGCCATCGGGCAATGACTGCTGCAGCCACGTACCCAGCGCGCCCACGCCGCCATCGATGAAGTCCATCGGGGCGGCGGCCCAGCTGAACACCGCCTGGAACACGAAGAACAGGATCGTCGCCAGGATCGCGGGGCCGGCGACCGGGTGCATGACCAGCGCATCGAGGCGAATCAGCGCCCGCTTGCGTAGGGGTTCGGTGTAACCGATCGCCTGCAGGATACGGCGCACGTCGCGCTGCGTGCGCTGGATCTCGTCGAAGGTCGACTCGCGCCAGGCGACGGGCCCGCGCGCACCCGGGTGCGGTAACGTCTCGAGCCTGTCGACGAGGAGGCGCACGCCGTCGTGGTCCACCGCAACGGTCTCGACGACCGGCACGCCGAGTTCCTGCTCGAGCTGCGCGCGGTCGAGCTGGAAACCGCGGCCCACCGCAAGGTCGCTCATGTTGAGAGCAACGATCATCGGCACGCCGAGGCCGCGCAGTTCGAGCACGAGGCGCAGGTTGAGCCGCAGGTTGGTCGCATCCACCACGCACACCACGAATTCCGGCGGCGGTTCGTCGGCGAGTCGCCCCAGCAGGAAATCGCGCGTGATCGCTTCGTCGAGCGTCGTCGGTGTGAGGCTGTACGCGCCGGGCAGGTCGAGCACCTTGTACAGGCGCTGCCGGGCTGGGCCAGTGAACGAGCCTTCCTTGCGCTCGACCGTAACACCCGCGTAGTTCGCGACACGCTGGCGGCTGCCGGTCAGGCGGTTGAACAACGCCGTCTTGCCGCAGTTGGGCACGCCGACGAGGGCAAGTCGCATGGGATCGAGCGTCGCGGCCTGGCTGTTCATGGGGGTGACCCCGATGACCTCGGGCTCGACCATCACGGCGGTCGCCTCACGCCGTCGCAGCGCGAACGTCGTGTTGCCGAGGCGCACCGCAATCGGATCGCCGCCGGGCCAGATCTCCCCGATCACCTCGAATGACTCCCCCGGCACGAAACCGAGTTCCAGCAGGCGCCGGCTCACGGTGGACTGAGCCTCGTCCCCAAGGCTCTGCGCGTCGTCGCGCACGTCGATGACCACGCCCCGGGCGCCTTTGCGCAGCGTGGCCAGACTGACGGGAGACATTGAGTGATGGGGGTACCTGGATTGAGGGAGTGCAGTCTCTCCTTAATGAGATTCGTTCGCAACAAGGGAATCCCGCTATATTCCCCGCGGCACTCCGCACGGCCTGTCTCGCCGCCGTGGCGGCAGCCTGAATGCGATGATTGACGGCTGGGATGGTCCATCACCTGGGTGTGGGAGTATTCGGAGTGCAAGTGCCGGGACATGCGGCCGCCAGCGCACAGACCGCCGACGCCGTCCTGATGGTGCGGCCCGCGAGCTTCGGCTGGAATCCGCAGACGCAGGCCAGCAATCGCTTCCAGCGTGACGAGCCCGGCCTGTCCGGTGCCTCGAACGAACGTGCCCGCGGAATTCGATGCCCTCGCGCTGCTGTTGCGTGCAGCGGGCATTACGGTGTCGGTAGCCGCCGACGTCCCGACACCGGCGTGCCCGGACGCCATTTTTCCAAACAACTGGGTGAGCCTGCATGCCGACGGCACCGTCGTGCTGTATCCGATGCTCGCGCACAACCGACGGCTCGAACGACGCCTGGAACTGATTACGGCGCTCGCCGCCGGCAGCGGACGCAGGATCCACCGTCTGCTCGATCTCACGCAGCACGAGTTGCACGGCCGGTTCCTCGAGGGCACGGGCAGCATCGTCTTCGATCACGCGCGGCACGTTGCATATGCCTGCCTGTCGCCGCGCACTCACCGGCAGCCCCTGTCCGAACTGTGCGACGAACTCGGTTACGAGACGTGCACGTTCACCGCCACCGACGCCGCGGGTATCCCGATCTATCACACGAACGTGATGCTGGCCGTCGGCTCGCACTGCTGCGTCGTCGCCGCGAGCGCCATCGATGCGCGCGACCGCGAGCGGGTCCTGTCGAGCCTCGCGGCCTCGGGCCGCCACGTCGAAATCATCGATGCCATGCAGATGGCCGGTTTCGCGGGCAATGTGCTTGAACTGCGCGCGGCGGATTCGAGCAGCGTGCTGGCGCTGTCTGCGGCCGCGCACGCCTCCTTCGGACCGGCCGCGATCGAACGACTTGCCGCGGCCGTGAATCGCATCGTGGCGGCACCGATCCCGACCATCGAGAAGCTCGGTGGAGGCTCCGTCCGTTGCATGCTCGCCGAGGTTTTCCTGCCGCACTGACCCCGCGACTGCGCGGGACCCGATGCTAGAATCGCCGCGTCGCGCGGAGAGGACGCAACGTGCTCGAACTCGGTTTCAAGGCCCTCGGCGCTTACCTGCTGGGGTCGGTGATCGGCAGTCTGCTGCTCGGCACCCTGCGCGGCGTCGACATCCGCACGCAGGGCAGCGGCAACGCCGGCGGCACCAATGCGTTGCGCACCCAGGGCTGGGCTTTCGCGCTCGGCGTGATCGTCGTCGACGTGGGCAAGGCCTTGCTTGCCGTCGGCTGGTTGCCCGGTCTCGAACTGTCGGGCGGCGGCGTCGATCCGGACGTGGACCGTGAATGGCTGGCGGCCGTCTGCGCGGCGGCCGTGGTGTTCGGGCATGTCTATCCCGTGTGGTACGAGTTCCGCGGCGGCAAGGGCGCGGCAACGCTGATCGGCGCCGTGGCCGTGCTGGCGCCGACGGCGCTGGTACCGGTGCTGCTGGTGTGGCTTGCGACCGTGCTGCTCACGGGTTACGTGGGCCTCGGCACGATGCTCGGCACGGCGGCGCTGCCATTGTATTTTTCATTCGTCGCGCCACGCAGCACGCCGCTGGTGGTCTTCGGTCTCGTGATGGTGGCGTTCATCGTCTTCACGCATCGCTCGAACGTGCAGCGCATGCGCGAGGGGATCGAGAACCGCGCGCGCCGTCTCTGGCTGCTGCGGCCGCGATGAGCGAAAGCGCCGAGCGCCTGGTGCGCCTGCTCGCGGATGGCGAGCTGCACTCGGGCGAGCGACTCGCCGCCGCTCTTGGGGTCACCCGCGCGGCAGTCTGGAAAACGGTAGCCGAACTGCGCGAACGCGGCGTCGCCGTCGCGAGTCACGAACGTCGCGGTTATCAGCTCGAACAGTCCGTCGAATTGCTCGACCTGCTGCCGCTGCGGCGCAGTGCAGCCGCGGCGGGCATCGAGCTGCCGGCGGACACCGAAGTGTACTTCGAACTCGGTTCGACCAACGAATACCTGCATGCAGCCGTCGCGCCCCGGCCCGCGGCGCCGCGCCTCGTGTTCGCCGAACTGCAGACGGCGGGACGCGGGCGGCGCGGCCGCGAGTGGCTCGCGCCGTTCGGATCCGGGCTCACGTTCTCGATCGGTTGGACGTTCGCGGAAATGCCGGCGGACCTGTCGGCGCTCGGTCTCGCGCTGGGCGTCTGCGTCGTGCGCGTGCTGCGCGAAATCGGAGCGGCGGACGTGCAGCTGAAATGGCCCAACGACATCGTGCATCGCCACGCCAAGCTCGGCGGCCTGCTGCTGCAGATGCGCTCCGAAGCGGGCGGGCCAGCGTACGTGGTCGCAGGCCTCAGGATTGAACCTGACGCTGCCCGAATCCGCCAGCGTTGCGATCCAGAGTTCGCTCTCTACGCCAGTCACCGACCTCGCGGCTGCATGTGGCGGCAACACGCCATCTCGGCTCGACACAGCGGCGCGCGTCTCCGGCCGCATGCTCGCGGGTTTCGCCGAATTCTCGCGCTCGGGCTTTGCGTCGTTCGCCGGCGACTGGGCAGCTTTCGACTCGCTGCGCGATGCGCCAGTCACCGTACTGCGGCACGACGGCCCAATGGAAGGCATCGCCCGCGGAGCAGATGCCGAGGGTGCGCTGCGTGTCGAAATCCCGGGCGGTGTCATCGAGCGAGTGCACGCCGGTGACGTCAGCCTGCGCCGGTCGCAGCACGCAAAGGCAGGGGTCGAATGATCCTGCTGGTCGACATTGGCAACACACGAGTGAAGTGGGCGACGCAGGTAGACGGCCGTCTTTCGCCGCAGCGTGCAGCCGGGTACGCGCAGTGGTCAGCGGTCGATTGGCAGCGCGAATTGTTCGACGGACCGCCCGTCGAGCGCGTGCTCGCGGCGACCGTCGCCGGCGGCGACAGCCGGCGCGCACTCGAAGTGGCGGCCCGCCAGGCCGGCACGCCGCACGTGGATTTCGTCGCGTCGACGGCTGTGCTGGCCGGCGTTCGCAACGCGTATCCCGACCCGGGGCTGCTCGGCGTCGATCGCTGGGTCGCGTTGATCGGCGCCTTTCACCGCGCGCATGGAGCGTGCTGCGTGGTCGACGTCGGCACGGCAGCGACCCTCGACGCTGTCGACGCATCGGGCCAGCATCTCGGCGGATTCATCGTGCCCGGGCCGCGGTTGATGGTGCGATCGCTGCATGCCGGGACGAGCAACCTGGCTGCGTTCACGGCTGCCAGTCCTGCCGGTGGCACCCATCTGTTCGCCGACAACACCCGCGATGCCATCGAGCGCGGCTGTCGCGTGGCGCTCGCTGCGCTGGTCGATCGCACTTGCGAAGAACTGGCTCGACGAACGCATTCCGCGCCGCGCGTGTATTTGCACCGGTGGGGCGGTGGACGGATGCTGCCATACGTACTTGCCACCTACGAGCGGGTCCCGGACCTCGTGCTGCGTGGCCTGGCGCGCATCGTCGACGCATCGCTTGAACGGTGACCGGCGGCTGTTGTCCAATTGGGGTGACGGGATGTGCTGTCGTCTCGGCCAGAGACTGTAACGGGTACCAATCTTGCCGGGGGCATCAGGAGATAACTTGATTAGATTCAGCCGTTTAGTCGTCGTTCCAAGCGCCCTTGCCATGCTCGCGGGCTGCGGTTCTGCAGCGCATGCGGACGCCGCGGCGGGCAAGTCCACGTTCACGGCGGTGTGCGCCGAGTGCCACGACGTCGCCGACTTCGAAGGCGAGGACGCGACCGCGATGCAGGGCACGCTCAAGCAGATGGTCGCCGGTACGCAAAAGCACAAGAAAGCGCTGCAGCTGACCGACGCGCAGATCGCGGACGTCGTTGCCTACATGACTGGCGGCGAGTAACTCGCCGAGGTCGCTCGGCAAGGCCCGGGTTCGGACGGATTCCGGTCTTTTCTCTTGTTGCATTGCGGTATTCACGGTCTGAATTTCGTCCCCGGACCGCTATCATTTCTGCGTCATCCAGCCCCGATTCCCGATGCTTCCAGAGGAGGATCCGATGAAAATTCTGCGTACCCTTGCGTTGTCCGTCGCCACCCTTGCCGTTGCCGGCTTCAGCACGGCCGCGAGTGCCGACGCGGCGGCAGGCAAGGCGAAGTTCACGGCCGCCTGTGCCGAATGCCACGAAGTGGCGGATTTCGAGGGCGAGAGCGCTGCAGCGTTGACCGACTCGCTCAAGAAGATCGTGGCCGGCACGCAGAAGCACAAGGAGGCGCTGAAGCTGACCGACGCGGAGGTCGCCGATCTCGCCGCCTACATGGCCGCCGGCAAGTAACGCGCGCGGCGATTAAACGAGGGCCCGGTCGCCGTGCGACCGGGCCTTCTGTTTTTGATTTGCTAACATCCGGCGCAGTCGAACCCGTCCGGTGGTCCTTTGCGCGTCCTGTTCCTTCTCCTGCTGCTTGCAAACGTGCTGTTCCTGGCCTGGACGCGCTGGGTCGTGCTGGTGACGCCCACGACGATCGACGCGCCGACAGCCGGCGGGCGTGAACTGCAGCCCATCCGTCTGCGCGCCGAACCCCCGAATGCGTCGGCCGCCCCCACCGCTGACCTGTCCGGTGCCGGCCTGCAAGCCGCCGCCTGCGTGAGCGTGGGTCCCTTCATCGATCCAGCTCACGCGGCCGCAGCCAACGCGCAGCTCGAGCGGCTCGGGTTCGCGAGCCGCCGCCGTGTGTCGCAGGACGAGGTACGGGTCGGCTACTGGGTGCGTGTACCGAACCTGGCCACTCCCGCCGATGCGACCAATGCGCTGGCCTCGCTGCAAGCAGCCGGCCTCGGGGATGCCTACGTCCTGGCGGAGGGCCAGCCGGACAATACGGTTTCGGTAGGGGTCTTTTCCGACCCGCGTCGCGCGGCGGAGGTCTCCGCCAGGGTGCAGAGGGCTGGCTTCACTGCGGAAACGAGCGATCGCCTGCGGCTGCTGGAAGTACTCTGGCTCGACATCGACCGGCAGGCGAACGGCGGCTTGCCGTCGCTCGAGTTGCTAGGCACGCAGCCGGAGGGCGGTCTGCCGTACGATATGAGGGCGTGCCCACCTGCCCGCCCGGTGGGCGACGTGACGTCGCCCGCAAACCCGGCAATTGTGCCTGCCGCAGCAGGCGGCGCCGGTTAAGGTAGAATCCCGTTCCCCCTTGCGGACCGGGCCGGCTTAGCACAGCTGGTAGTGCACCTGATTTGTAATCAGGGGGTCGGGGGTTCGAATCCCTCAGCCGGCACCACATCGAGCAGATACACACGAGGAAAGGCCATGGCGCTTTGGAAAGACCCGACTAAAGATCCGTCGATGCCCGGTTCCGATGGGGCAGCCGCGTTGGCCGCCGAACCGGCCCTGCGTTCCGTGGCGACTCCGGTCCCCACTCCTTCTTCCGCTTCTTCCACGGGGGAGCCGGCGCGACGCGCCGAGCGCACGGCCCCTGCTGCCGTGGGCAGCGCGAAAGAATCGCTGATTGCGGCCGACGTCACCATCGAAGGCAAGATCGAAGGCGCTGGCCACGTCCGCATCGCCGGACGATTCAAGGGCGACGTCAACGTGCAGGGCAACGTGACGATCGAGCAGGGTGCGCACGTCACCGGCCAGATCGCTGCGGCCACGGTCATGGTGAGCGGCGAGGTGCACGGCAACATCCAGGCCAGCTCGCGCGTCGAGCTGCTCGAGACGGGCGTCATCAATGGGGACGTGAAGGCGGCCGTGCTGACGGTTGCGGCGGGCTCGCGCATGCGCGGCAACGCTGACTTCGGCTGGCCGGAATCGGCGAAGTAGCCGCGCGCCGCGCGGCCAGCGGATGATCACGGGACGCACAGGCTTGACAGGCAGTGTGGGCAAGACGCGCTCTTGTCCGCACTGCAAGGCAACGATCCTGGAAAGCGCGCTGATCTGCCCGCAGTGCCGCCATCACCTGCAGTTCGGCGCGGCGTCCAAAGCCGCGTCCGACGCAACACCGAAGTTTTCAGCCCTGAACGTCGAAGGCACGCTCCGGCATTCGGAGCGTGGCGGCGACTGGGAATACTCGGTGGTGCTTTCGATCCGCAACGAACGCGGCGAGGAGATCTCGCGGCAGGTTGTCGGCGTTGGCGCCCTGCGCAACACGGAAGCCAGGACGTTTACCCTCTCGGTGGACGTCGCCACGCCAGGAGGGCGTTGACACAAGCGGGCCCGTCGTCGCCCGCTGAACGCCTGCATGACCGGCGCCCGGCGCAGCCTCACCCGCGCGGGAGAGGCCCGCAGTGGGCGGGTCCCTATTTCCCGTATTTCTTCGCGCAGCCCGCTTCGTTTGCCTGGGCGACGATCGCGCTCGGCGCGACCGATGGTGGCGAGCCCGCGGGCGCGTCGGCGATGGCCTGCAACTGGTCGCGGAAGTTCTGGCATTGCGGCGAGTCGTCGATCATGACCAGCATGCCAGTCGCCATCTCGGAAATCTTGGCACTGTCGTAGGTAGGGGCAGGCTGTGGTTGCACAGCGGCGGCCGGCGTCGACTCTTCGTCGTCCGCAGCGGTCGATGCCGGCGGGGGCGCCTGCTTCGAGCACGCTGCCAGCCAGGCCAACACAACCAATCCCAACCAAGCTGTCCGGTTCGTCATCACTACGCACACTCATGCTGTGACCCCGGTGCGGGGCTGGCGAAGAATGTCACAAGCCGGGCGAAATGCGATCGCGGATTTCCCAGATCGAGGGCGGGGCGTCGCCGTGCGATCCACGCAGCGCTCCGCTCCGGCAGCGGCCGGAGTCGACCGGCCCGGCAGGGTGGTCTATGCTCCGTGTGACGCACCGTTCGGCGGCCGTTCTGATGCGGCGAAGCCGCAGTCAGTGCAATTACCTATTTTGATAGGCGTGCGGCGTTTGCGAGCCTGTCTTACAAGTTGCGGGTTCCGCAGCACGGGGTGAGACGACATGTGCCTGGCCGTTCCCATGAAGATCACGGGCATCGACGGTTTCAACGCCACCTGCGAAGCCAAGGGCATCCAGCGTGAAGTGAGCCTGTTCATGCTCCAGGGCGAGCCCGTCGCTATCGGTGACCACGTGCTCATCCACGTCGGCTATGCCATCCAGAAGATCAGCGCGGAGGAGCCCGCGTTACCTGGGACCTGTTCGACGAAGTGCTCGAGCATGCATGAGCTTGCGATCTGCCAGGCGTTGATCGAGCAGGTGCAGCGCGTGGCCCGCGACAACGCGGCACGCCGTGTCATCTCGGTCACCGTGTCCGTCGGGCCGCTGTCCGGCGTGGAGGCGAAGCTGCTCGAGCATGCATACCCGCTGGCCGCGGCTGGCACGGTGGCTGAGCACGCGCAGCTCGTGGTCGTGACGGTGCCGGTGCGCGTGCGTTGCCGCACCTGCAAGGCCGAATCCGAGGCCGCAGCGAACCGGCTGCTCTGTGGCAGCTGCAACGACTGGCACGTGGACGTGATCGCCGGCGAAGAGATGCTGCTGCAGCGGGTCGAGATCGAAACGGCCGACGAACCCGTCCATTGAAGGCGGTCAATGGCATGAATACGAGGTCACGCTGATGTGCCGGGATTGCGGATGCTCACTCGGTCCTGCGGCCGCCCGCGCGCCCTTTGCGGCGCAGCCGGCAACCAAGGGTCGCATCGAATCGATCGAGGTCATCACTGCGATCCTCGACGAGAACGACAGGGTTGCAACGCACAACCGCGCCCACTTCGACGGCCACGGCGTGCTCGCGGTCAACCTGATGTCGTCGCCGGGCTCCGGCAAGACCTCGCTGCTGGAGGCGACCATCAAGGCACTGCAGGGCGAACTCAAGGTCGCCGTGATCGAAGGCGACCTGGCGACGGAGAACGATGCGGCGCGCATTCGTGCGTGCGGCGTTCCCGCCATCCAGATCACGACGGGCAACGCGTGTCACCTCGACGCGCAGATGGTGCACGATGCGCTGGACGACCTGCCGCTCGACGGCCTCGACGTGCTGTTCGTCGAAAACGTCGGCAACCTGGTGTGCCCCGCGAGCTTCGACCTCGGCGTGCACCGCAACCTCACGCTGCTGTCGGTGCCCGAAGGCGACGACAAACCGGCCAAGTACCCGGTGATGTTCCGCGGTGCCGATCTCGCGCTGATCACCAAGGTCGACCTGCTGCCTCACATCGAAGAGTTCAGCGTCGGGCGCGCGCGCGACTCGCTGCGCGAGGTGGGTTTCCGGGGCGACATCATCGAGCTCACGCGACGTGGCGGACCGGGCTTCGAAGCGTGGCTCGGCTGGCTGCGCAGTGAGGTTGCTGCGCGCCGTGCAGCCGCGGCCTGAGCCGCAAGGGGGGAAGATGACCACTGCCGCCGAGTGGCTCGAGCGCATCCGCGCGCTGCCGTTGCCGCCGACCATCAAGGTCATGAACGTCTGTGGTGGTCACGAGCGTTCGATCACGACCGCGGGCCTGCGCAAGGCAATCCCGTCGAACATCGAGCTCGTGCCGGGTCCGGGTTGCCCGGTCTGCATCTGTCCTGAAGAGGACATTTACGAGGCGATGCAGCTCGCGCTGCACGAGGGGGTGATCCTCGTGGCGTACGGCGACATGCTGCGTGTCCCGGTCAACGCGCCAAAGAGTGAGCCGCGATCGCTCGAGCAGGCCAAGGCGGCGGGAGCCGACGTGCGTCCGATCGCGAGCCCGCTCGAGGCCGCCAGGATTGCGCGCGAGAATCCGACGCGGAAGGTCGTTTTCCTGGCGGCGGGTTTCGAGACGACGACGGCTCCGGCAGCGGCGCTGCTGGCGCAAGGCGCGCCCGCGAACCTGCTGTTCCTGATGTCCGGACGCCGCACGTGGCCCGCCGTCGAGATGCTGCTTGGTTCCGGGCAGCCGGGCTTCGAGGCACTGATCGCACCCGGGCACGTCGCGACGGTGATGGGCCCCGAGGAATGGGAGTTCGTCCCGCAACAGCACGGCATTCCGACCGCGGTCGCGGGCTTTGCGCCGGATTCACTGCTCGCCGCCCTGTATTCCGTGTTGCGGCAGAAACTCGAAGGCAGGTGCTTCCTCGACAACTGCTATCCGCAGGTCGTGCGGCCGGGCGGCAACGCCACCGCGAAGCGCTACATCGACGAGACGATGGACATCAATGACGGCAACTGGCGCGGCATCGGTCCGATTCCGGCGTCGGGTTACGTGCTCAAGCCGCGGCACGCCGTCAACGATTCGCGCGTGCAGTTGCCTTCGTACACGGAGATGTCGCGCAAACGTGCCGGTGAAATGCCGCCGGGCTGCGACTGTGCCAGGGTCGTGCTCGGCCGCATCTATCCGAACGAGTGCCGGTTGTACGGCGCCGCATGCACGCCGCGACATCCGATCGGGCCGTGCATGGTGTCCGACGAAGGTGCGTGCCGCATCTGGTGGGCCGACGGCGTCCGTGACAACGTCTGGCAGGGCCGCAAGGCCCAAGACGCCTGACGGCGCACGGCAGAAGGGCAGGATGGCGCAACCGGCACCGGCCGTAGTCACGCGACGGCTGCTGTTGTCGGGCCGCGTGCAGGGCGTGGGTTTTCGTCCGTTCGTGTACCGGCTCGCGCATGAACTCGGCCTCGACGGCTTCGTCCGTAACCTGCGCGGCGACGTCGAAGTCGTGCTGCAGGGTCCCGTCGCATCGATTGAATGCTTTGCGCGCGATGTGATCGAGCGAGCGCCGCCACTCGCACGTCCCGTGCTTGCGGGGCAGACTGCCGTCGATGCTCCTGCCGAACCCGGCTTTCACATCGCCTCCAGCAGTGCGGCGCTGCAGCCGCAGATTTCGGTGCCGCCGGATTTCTTCTGCTGTCCCGATTGCCTCGCGGAGCTGGCGGACCCGGGTAATCGCCGTTACCGGTACGCCTTCATCAACTGCACGCAGTGCGGGCCGCGGTACACGCTGATCGAGGCGCTGCCGTACGACCGCCCCAACACCACGATGCGTGCATTCCCGCTGTGCGAAGCGTGCCGCAGGGAATACGAAGACCCGCTCGATCGCCGCTTTCATGCGGAGCCGGTGGCCTGTCCCGCCTGCGGGCCGCACCTGGAGTTCGCAGCCCCGGACGCAAAGAATCCCGGGGAGGGCGATGACAACGCGCTCGCCGCCGCCGTGGCGGTGTTGCGTGATGGTCACGTGCTGGCCGTCAAAGGCGTCGGTGGCTATCACCTGATGTGCGACGCGCGCAGCGAGACGGCCGTGGCGCGATTGCGCGAGCGCAAGCATCGCCCGGACAAGCCGCTTGCGGTGATGTATCCGTGGCGCGGCCCGGACGGACTGGATGACGTCCGCGACGATTTCGATCCGGAACCCGCCGCACGTGACGCCTTGCGCGATCCGGCGCGTTCGATCGTGCTGTTGCGTGCTGGTTCGCCGACGGGACTTGCGCCAAACATTGCACCGGGCCTCGCCGAGGTCGGTGTCTTCCTGCCCTACAGCCCGCTGCACCAGTTGCTGCTGAACGACTTCGGCGGACCCCTGGTCGCGACGTCCGGCAACGTGAGCGGCGAACCCGTGCTGACGTCCGCAATGGAAGCACAGGGGCGTCTCGCAGGAGTTGCGGACGCCTTCCTGCACCACGATCGCCTGATTGCACGGCCCGCCGACGATTCCGTCGTGCGCGTCATTGCGGGTCGTGCTCGTCCTATCCGTCTGGGGCGTGGCATCGCGCCGCTGGAACTCACGCTGCCGCATGCCGTGCCAAGGCCCGTGCTGGCCGTCGGTGGGCACCTGAAGACGACGGTGGCGTTGGCCTGGGACAGGCGCATCGTCGTCTCACCGCACATCGGGGACATGGGCACGCTGCGCAGCGAGCAGGTATTCGCGCAAGTGGCGGCGGACCTGCAGCGCCTCTACGACGTGCGCGCCGAAGTCGTCCTGAGCGACGCGCACCCCGACTACGCGACGACGCGCTGGGCACGCACCAGCGGCCTCGCGCACGAACTGGTGCAGCACCACCGTGCGCACGCGTCCGCACTGGTCACCGAACACGGCAGGACGGACGCGCCGGTGATCGTTTTCGCCTGGGACGGTGTCGGGCTCGGCGACGACGGCACGCTCTGGGGCGGGGAGACTTTTCTCGGCACGCCGGGACATTGGCAGCGTGCAGCACACTTGCGGCCTTTCCACCTGCCGGGCGGCGACCGCGCCGGCCGGGCACCGTGGCGCAGCGCGGCCGCAGTCTGCTGGGAACTGGGCCGAAATTGCCCCATCGGCGTTGCAGATCCCATCGTCCGCCATGCCTGGGAGCGGCGAGTGAACTCGCCGCAATCGAGTGCTGCGGGCCGCCTCTTCGCCGCCGCCTCGGCCATCATCCTCGGCCTGGGCGAGACAAGTTTCGAAGGGCAGGGACCGATGTGGCTCGAGGCCATCGCGCGTGATCCCGTAGCGTTTCCGCAGTTGCAGCTCCGATCGGCTGCGGAGGGACGATTCGAACTCGATTGGGCGCCGCTGGTCGATTGGCTGCTGCTGGCTCCCCTGACCACCGCGGCCGACAGGGCAGACCGCGCCGGCGCGGTGCACGCGTCGCTTGCAGCGGGCATCGTGCAGGTGGCCGACCGGCTCCGTGCCCAGTCCGGCTCGTTGGTCGTGGGCCTGACGGGTGGCGTGTTCCAGAATCGACGCCTGACGGAAACCGCACTTGCCGGATTGTCGGCCCGTGGATTCGACGTCCTGCTGCCCGTGCAACTGCCGTGCAACGATGGTGGCCTGAGCTATGGGCAGGTCGCCGACTTCATCGGCCGAACAGTCTAGACTTAGTCGCATGCCCTGGTTTGAACGACCATTCCTCGCCGTCCTCCGCCACGAATATTCGCAGGCCATGCGCTTCACGGAAGACGAGGCGGCCGAGGTGATGCCTGCTGCGCCGGCGGCGCCGTGCCAGCTTTACGTGCACGTGCCTTTCTGCGAAGTGCTGTGCCCGTTCTGCTCGTTCCATCGAGTCCGCTACAACCCGTCCAAGACGGGCCGCTACTTCGAGGCGCTGCGTCGCGAAATCCGGCTGTATCACGACAAGGGCTTTCGCTTCAGCGACGTCTACATCGGGGGCGGAACACCGACGGTAGACGCCGACGAATTGATCGCAACGCTGGAGCTCGTGCGAGAGCTGTCGCCGGTGCGCGCGGTTTCGATCGAGACAAACCCGAACCACCTCGACCCGGACGACCTGCGGCGCTATCGCGACGCGGGCGTCACGCGACTTTCCGTTGGCGTGCAGAGCTTCGACGACGGCTTGCTCGCCGGCATGGACCGGCTCGAGAAGTACGGCAGCAGCGAGGTGATCCGCAGCCGTCTCGCGGCCGTGCAGGGCATCTTCCCGACGCTCAACGTCGACATGATCTTCAACCTGCCCGGGCAGACGCTGGCGATGCTCGAGCACGATCTCGACGTGTTGCAGGCGCTGCGGGCCGACCAGGTCTCCTTCTACCCGCTCATGACCGCGCCCACCGCGCGGCACAAGATGGAAAGGAGCATGGGGCTCAGCGACCCGAAGCTGCGCCACCCGATGTACCAGCGGATTCTTCAGCGGCTGCTCGGCGAGTACCAGGCGTCGTCTGCCTGGTGCTTCTCGCGCAACCAGGGCATGTTCGACGAGTACATCATCGACCAGAACGATTACGTCGGCGTTGGCAGCGGCGCTTTCAGCTACGTGGGTGGCGCCTACTACTCGACGACGTTCTCGCTCAATCATTACTGCCGCCGCATCGAAGGCGGGCAGAGCGGCATCACGCAGCGCCGGCCGGTTGGTATCAGGGAGCAGATGCGCTACGACTACCTGGTGCGGCTTTTCGGCGGCGAACTGCGTCGTGACTACATCGAGCGGCGCTATGGCAAGGCCTTCTGGCTGCGCATGGCGCCCGAGCTGCTCGCGATGCGGACGATCGGCGCGACACGCCACGACGCCGACGCGATCCGCCTGACCCAGCGCGGCATGTATTGCTGGGTGCTGATGATGGCCGAATTCTTCAACTCGGTGAACTCGGTGCGCGAGCAGATGCGTGAGCACATCCGCGCCGAACTCGAGACCTGGAACGAAGAAGCGAAGGTGCCCTTGTCGGCCATCGGCCGCACGCCCGCGCGCGAGGTTGGACGATGACGATGCAGGACACACACGTTTCCCTGGCGCACGGCAACGGCGGGCGCTACATGCGTGAACTGATCCACGAGATCTTTGCGCGCCACCTCGCCAATCCGTTGCTCGACACGCAATCCGACGCAGCCGTGTTGCCGTGGAACGCTGCGGATGGCGAGCTCGCTTTCACGACCGACAGTTTCACCGTGCAACCCATCGAGTTTCCGGGCGGCAACATCGGTTCGCTCGCGGTCCACGGCACGACCAACGATCTCGCCGTGGCCGGCGCGGTGCCGAAGTTCCTGAGCCTCGGCGTGCTGCTCGAGGAGGGTCTCGAGTTTGCCGTGCTCGATCGCGTCGTCGGGGGGATCGCGCAGGCAGCGAAGGAGATCGGCGTCGTGGTGGCGGCCGGCGACACCAAGGTCGTGCGTCGCGGCGAAGGCGGCGGCATCTACCTGAATACGAGCGGCATCGGCGTGCGTAACCCGCACCTGCGACTCGGCATGCGCGAGATCCGCGCGGGCGACGTCATCCTGGTGAGCGGTCCGGTCGGTGACCACGGCATTGCGGTCATGCTCGCGCGCGAGCAGTTCGGCCTGCGAGGCGACCTGCAGTCCGACGCGGCGAGCGTGCTGCCAATCACGCTCGAGCTCGCCCGCTTCAAGGGGCTGCGCTTCATGCGCGATCCGACGCGCGGCGGGATCGCCACGGTGATGCACGAGATCGTGCAGGCTGCGGGACTCGGCGTGTATCTCGACGAAACGCAGGTGCCGGTTCGTGACTCGGTGCGCTCGGTGTGCGAAATGCTCGGCTACGACCCGTATTTCCTGGCCTGTGAAGGTCGTGTCGTCGCCGTCGTTGCCGCCGACGAGGCCGCAGCCGCGCTTGCGGCCGTGCGGGCACTTCCCTCCGGCCTCGACGCGGCCATTGTCGGCCACATCCAGGAGCAGCCGAAGCGCGTCATCCTGCGCACGCCGCTTGGCGGCCAGCGCGTGATCGAGGAACTCGAGGACGATCCGCTGCCGCGCATCTGCTAACCGGCAAAGAGTGGCCCGTTGTCGATGTAGGTGAGATAGCGGGCGATCTTGTCGCCGCGCAGGTAGAACACGTTGACGAACGGAATCGTGACTTGCGAGCCGTCGAGCCGGGTGTAGGTGACGAGTCCTTCGCCCACCGTCGAGCCATCGGCATCCCAGGTCCGCAGCAGTTCGTGCCGGCTGCCACCGATCATGCCGAAGAACGCAGCGACATAGGCAGCTACGTTCGCCTGGCCATGTACCGCAGACTGGCTGCCGAAGCGGAATTCACCGTCATGTGTCAGGAACTCCGCGAATTCCTGTGCGCGCTTGCCGTCAATTGCGGCAAACAGCGAACCCCACCAGTCATTGCTCGGCATGCCTCGTGATCCTGCATCGGCCGGGATGGCCGTGTCGTGGAATCTTGCCATGCATCGCCCGACGAGTCAGGGGCTGGCGCGCTACGCGGTAATCAATAGACGAACTGGTGGGGCATCCGTATTACGACGATGTGCGTAGGTACTCCCCACGATAGCCGCGCGTCGCACGAGCTGATCCTACTGGTGCCGGATGCGAATGAGTCTCATCACGCGGTGGATGGCGGCTGATCCGCGGGAAAAGTTCCCTAACTCGCAGCAAAACTTCGGTAATCCGCAGTAATTACCCGACGCCCCCCGTCCTACCATGGCTCTCGACAAATTTCGGACTGGACGCACTGCCCAGTTTTTTCGTTTCGGCGCAAGCCGAGTGAGGGAGTCAAACATGAGACTTGCAAAGCTTCGGGGCGCACGTGGATTCGTGCCGCTCATCGCGCTATTGGCGTTGGGCGCCGGTATGGCCGGTTGTTCCGGCGACGATGGCAAGAACGGGGCAGCTGGTCCAGCCGGTCCTGCCGGCACGCCCGGCACGCCCGGGGATCCCGGGGCGCCCGGCGCTACGGGCCCCACCGGTCCCGCGGGAGTTGCCAAGATCGAGCCACGAGAGTCCTGTGGCGTCTGTCACGACACCGGCTCGCTGGCCGCTGTCGACGAAGTGCATGCCATCGACCGCGAGGTCTCCTTCACAGCGACTGCACCCGTCGTGGACGGGGCTGACCTGGTCGTCACGTTCAACATCCAGGTCAATGGCGCGAGCTACGACAGTTTCACGACCGTCAGCCGCGCAGTCATTCTCAAGGCACCGGCGCCGCGCCGGATACTGTCTACACGCGATGGCAGAACAGCACGACCGATCCTACGTTCAGTATCGCTCTTGGTGTCCTCGACAGCGTCGCGAGTGGTGTATACACGCTGCGCATCCCGGGCGCTGCAGGCTTTGTCGGCACCGATTCCAGGGTCTACTTCAGGTTGGGAACGCCAACGGGCTTCACTCCCGCGCGTCGGGCCAGCGTCTATGCCGACGACGTGGCATACGTGCGTCCTTCCCTGGCAAGCAACCAGTCGTGCCAGAACTGCCACAGCACCTTCGCGGGTGGTGAGACCAGCCATCACTACAATCCGTTCAACGTTGAAGCCTGCGTGGCCTGCCACAGTGCGGTAAATCCCCGGATTTCGCATTGGTCACCCTGCCCACGGCATCCACAACTCGCACAACATGCCGAGCGGCCATTTCGAGCTTGCGCCGGACGAGATCTTCTCGGTCACGTACCCGACGTACATGCCGAACTGCAGCGTCTGCCACGACAGTCCAGAGGCGCTGACGGCGGCGAACTCGATGCCTGTCACCGGCCCGGGCTGCTTCAGCTGCCACGAGTCGATGGATAGCTGGGACTTCGCGCCCTCCGGCCTGACCTTCCACGAGGCCTTCGCGCCGACCGAGGACTGCACGGTCTGCCACAATCCCAACGGCGTTGCAGCGGCCAAGGACGTCGTCACGGAATTCCACGACGGGCTCGAGACCGAACGCGTCGGCATCATCTGGGACGGCGTCGACCTTTCCGTGACCGAAGGCCAGAGGATTCACCCGGCAGATCACCAGCATCGTCGACGATGGGACGAACCTGGCGATCGCCTGGACGGCGACTTTTGACGGCGCCGCGGTGGATCCGTGCAACAGCACGATTTCCGCAACTGCCCCCGGGTTCTTTAACGTTGAGCAGCCAGACGGGGCCCTGAGCATGTTGCGCAGCTACGCCCAGGGCGATGACTTCGTCCTCGGCCAGGCCAACGCGCCGGGCCAGGCCGCCGCCGTGAACGTGACGACCACTAACACGGTCTGCGCCGGCAACGTGGCGACCACGACCATCCCGGTGGACGCCGCCATCCCGGCCGGTACGCGGGGCATCGTGGCCCTGCAAGGCAAGCCGCAGCTGCCGCTGCCGACGGGCTTTGACAATCCGGAATACACGTTCCCTGCGATGTACGTCCGCGTCCCGACACCGACCCGCGAATTCGTCGTGGGCACCGGCGCCGAGCCGGCCGCAACGCGCCGCCAGATCGCCGACACCGGCGAGTGCCTGAAGTGCCATGTGGGTTCGCTCTATCAGCACGGCAACACCCGCGTTGATAACGTGGACATGTGCGTCATCTGTCACAACTCGGCCTCGAGTGACCAGAGCAACCGCGTGTTGATGGGCGTCGATGCGACCGAAGCGTACGACGCCAAGGTTGGCCAGACGTACGAGTTGAAGACCATGCTGCATGCCATCCACTCGGCTGGCGCGGGCCTGGCCCCGTACGTGGTCTATCGGACCCGCGGCATCTATGCCTGGACGGCAGAAGGGACAACCCTCCCGAACTGGCCGGCTGACAGTACGCCGACACTGGTCTTCGGTGGTGATCCTGCGGTGCCGCAGGCGACGCAGCCACACAACCTGTACCACCCGACCTATCCGCGGTTGTTCAACGACTGCGCGGCGTGCCACGTGGACGGCTTCGACCTGATCCCCGACCAGGGCAAGGCCGTGGCCACCACGCTCGACGCCGGCACGGTCGACTCGGGCACGGGCACGAGCACGGTCTGGAAGAACCAGCTCGACGACACGCTGCAGGGTGCCTCGGCGGCCGCCTGCACGAGCTGCCACCAGACGACCGACGCGCGCGGTCATGCGTACCAGAATGGCTGGACGCCGCAGACCTTCGAGAACGGACGTCAGACCATCATTGATACGCAATGAGCTGATGTTCGACTGACCTCCAGGCGAGCGGGGTGGGCCTTCGGGCCCACCCTGATCCCCGGGAGCAAGACGATCTTGCGAGGTGGGGCCAGTCGGCCCACCTTTTTGGGGGTGACGCCGGTGAGATCGCCCCGACAAATTTCGGACTGGACGCACCGCCCAGTTCTTTCGTTTCGGCGCAAGCCGAGTGAGGGAGTCAAACATGAGACTTGCAAAGCTTCGGGGCGCACGTGGATTCGTGCCGCTCATCGCGCTCTTGTCGCTGGGCATCGGCTTAGCCGGTTGCTCGGGTGACGATGGCAACGACGGGGCGGCTGGCCCCGCTGGCCCGAGTGGAACCCCCGGCGAGACCGGCCCGGCGGGCGCGACCGGAGCCACCGGAGCGACGGGTGCGGGACTTGATCCAATCGCCTCGGCCAAGCCCGAGAGCTGCCAGACCTGCCACAATAGCGCTGGCGCGGATCATCAGGACATCTATCGCGACTACCTGGACGCGAAGACCAAGAGCAATTTCAGCATCTCTTTGGCTTCCGTGACGACCGCACCAAGCGCGACGGCGGGCAAGTACGACATCACGTTAAATTTCAGCGTGCAGAAGAAGGACGCCAACGGCGTCAGTTTCGTCAATTACGACGAGGCCGGCCTCGCGTCGCTGAGCCAGAAGCGCTTCACGATCCAAGGCTACTATGCGGGTGCGGTGGACGAGTTCGTCACGGCCAAGACCGCGAGCCTCGGCACGATCACCAGCCTGGGCGGAGGCCTGTACACGGCCACGGCCACGGCGGCTGGATTTGACCCGCTGGCCGAGCCGGGCTGGCAGGCCTATGGCTACATCGCCGACGAGCCGCTCGAGGTCGAAGGCATGACGCTGTACGCCGACGTCGCCGATGGCGGTCTCGCAGGCGGCACGGCCATTCTCGGCTCCAGCACGGAATACGTGTCGTCGGCCGACGTGACGGGTTGCGAGCAGTGCCACGGTGCGCCCTACCTGAAGCACGGCTATCGCGCGGCGGTGGTGGACGGCCTGTCGGACTTTGCTGCCTGCAAGGAGTGCCACTACGACGACCGCAGCGGCGGTCACCCAGGATTGGCAGTGGATGGTTGACGACCCGGCCGCCTGGGCCGAGAACGGCACGGCGTCGGTTCCGGCCGACATCAAGACCAAATATGCATACAAAGCCAGCGTGATGCAGGACACGCACCAGTCGCACGCGATGGAGTTCGCCTATCCGCAATCGATGGCGAACTGCGTCACCTGCCACAAGGAACAGGCGATGATCGACCGCATCACGGCGGACGAAAAGTTCGTCGCGACGACCTGCAAGAGCTGTCACCCGGTCGACGGCGTCAACGCCAAGACGGATGAGCCGTACGAGCAACCGAAGCGCGCCCCGGCGATGGCCCAGCTGTGGGTCGAAGCGGGCGTCGATTCGTTCCACGACATCGGCCTCGCCTGCGGCGACTGCCACGTGTCCGGCGGCGTGGCGAGCCAGTTCACGGACTACCACAGCGGCTACGACACGCGAATCTACGACGCGTCGAACCAGCGGTACACCAGCATCGCGGCGAACCAGGTGGCGATCACGTCGGTCACCAGGACCGGCGACACGATCGATATCAAGTTCACGGCGGGCAACACCGCGATCGTGCCGACCCTGACCGTATCGTTCTACGGCTACAACACCAAGAACATGCTGGTCAGCTCGCACACGCGACGCCGGCGCGGCGGACTGCAACGGCAGCGCCTGTCGCTTCGAGATCACGGTCGACGGCAACCCGGTCTCGACCGCCCAGACCAACCGCCTCTTCACTGTCCAGCCGGACAGCGTAGCGGGTGCCTGGCACGTGACGGCGAACCTGGCGGCCTACGCAGCCGGCGAACACCGGTCTCGACACCATCCCGAACCTGATCACGGCGGGCAAGGTGAAGAAGGCCGAGATCGTCGTCCTGCCGACGCTGCGCAATGCCGATAGCGAGACGATCGGCCTCAACGCGGCCACGCAGACGTTCGACCTGGTCGGCAACGCGACCGTCGCGGACTACTACAAGGGCACGCATGCCGTGACCAGCGTCGAGAAGTGCAACGCCTGCCACGACGCGCTCGGCACGACGTTCCACTCGGGCGGCTATGGCGGCGACGTCGTCGTCTGCCGCACCTGCCACGTCTCCTCGAGCGGCGGCTCGCATCTCGAGATGCAGTCGCGCGGCATCGACTCGTACGTGCATGCGATCCACAAGTTCCCAGGTGTTTGACATCGGCAACATCGACTTCACGGACAAGGTGTTCGCGAAGCGGTATGCGCAGCACATCGAACACGGCTTCCCGAACTTCACGATCAAGAACTGCGAAGCCTGCCACGTCACGTCCAGCAACTCGGTGCCGGTGACCTACAACGCGCCTGACAACAGCCAGTCGCTGCCGGGTCTTGAGTCCGCTGCCGATGCGCTGACGCATGGCTGGGTTGACCTCGCCACGGGCGTGCCGACTGCCGGTCCGCGCAACGTCGGCGCCGTCCCCGCGCTTGTCACCGGTCCTGGCTCACGGGCCTGCGGTGGCTGCCACAAGGCAGTGCTGATCAACGAGGACGATGCGGGTCGCCTGGGTTCGTTCAACTCGCACGTGCTGATGGGTGGCTACAACGTCGAGAACGACGCCGAGAACACCTACGTCTACAAGATGATCGACAACATCATGACGTACTTCGACTGAGCGTCGGCGGAGGCGGGTCCTCGGGCCTGCCTCCAACGCCAGGTTAATGGCATTGAAAGGTGGGCCTGCGGGCCCACCTTTTTTTTGTGTCCGGCAGGGCGCACCAGAAAAAAGGCCGGGCATACGCCCGGCCTCGGAGACGCGGCGAGATGGCCGGAGATCCGGCCATCCCGACATCGCAGTTATTTCGCCGCGGCGGTCTCGATCTTTACTTCGGCGTCCTCGATCAGCACTGGGTACTGATAACCCATGCCGAAATCCTTGTCGAGGATGACCGTGCCCGAGACGAGCACCGTGTCGCCGACATTAGGCAGGGGCTGCGACGTCGTCGTTACAGTGAGGTCGTTCGTGCCTTCCTCGCCCGAACCATCCCGGATGTGCACCCAGTCCTTGTTCATGATGCCGGCGTTGGTCTTCACGACCTTGCCGCGGACGACAACCTTCTGATTCGCGAGCGCGTCCTTTTCCGTGTACACGTCGAGGACGCTCTTGCCGCCTTCGGCCTTCGTGATGCCGGTCAGGTCGACTTCGCCTGTCGGCCGGGCCTGCGGGTGGTCCGCCGGCATAGCGGCCGCGCCAGCGGGGGCGGCGGCTGTCGGTGCGGCGTCGGTCTTGGCTGCTTCCTGAGGTTTGCCGTTGCAGCCGGAAACGGACACGGCGGCGGCAAGGGCGAGCACGCTGGCAATGGATGCCTTGAGCACTGCAATTCTCCAGTTGAATGTCGGATCGGGGGACTCTTAGGGCGCAGGAGTCTAAAGGACAAACTGCAGCTTGCTAATAGCCATCTGCCGTCGGCCCCTGTGGTATCGCCACGACGCAAGGGGCGGATCATACGGAGATGTACGAGTACGAGTCTAAATCGCAGCTGCATACTATCGGCGCAACCCAGGATTCGGCCCGCCCCGGCGGGATTCCGACCCCTGAGGTCGTCGAGTTCTCCAGAACAGTCAGGTGCAAGTGATGAAATTCTCCAGCGCTCGTTCCCATGCGCGGTCGCGTCTGCCCCTGATCGCCATGCTGGCGCTCACGGCCTCGATGGGCATTGCGGGTTGCGAGAACGACGGCGGCGCCGGCCCGGCAGGACCGGATGGCGGCGACACCGGCCAGACGGGACCGACCGGCCCCACCGGACCGGCAGATGTCCCCATTTCGCTGGGGGGCGACGTCAGGGACGTGGGAACTGGATCGACCCTGACGGCGCAGCAGATCGCCGACATCGGGACGCTGGTCGCGTCGATCGACAGTGCGGCTATTACCGGCAACAAGCCCGTCATCGAGATCACGGTCAAGACGGACAAGGGCGGCGCCGTGCTCGGACTCGCGGCGACCACCTTGCGCCTGGGCGTGGCCAAGCTGGTGCCGGCGGCAGGCGGCTTCCCATCGCGCTGGCAGAGCTATATCAACCGCAGCGGGACGCCCAGCATCCCGACTCCGGTCCTGACCAACGCCGTGCAGGCAAACACCGAGAGCGGCGTGGCCGCTGGTTGGCAGGAGCTGGGAGCGGGCAGGTATCGCTACACGTCGGCGGTCGACCTGAGTGCGGTGACGACGCCGATCACCGTGACCTATGAACCCAGCCTGACGCACCGCATCAGCGTTGCCATCGACCTGACGGGCAGCGCACGCGCACTCGCGCCGGACAATCCCTTCATGGACTTCGTTCCGGACGGCGGCGCCGTCTCGAGCAAGCTGATCGCGGCGACCGAAAAATGCGCATCCTGCCACGTGCGCTTCGGCGAACACGGCGGGCCGCGCCGCAGCACGGAATTCTGCGCCGTCTGCCACAACCCGGCGACGATCGACCCCGATTCCGGAGAATCGGTCGACTTCGCCTACATGGCGCACTCGATCCATCGCGGTGACAACCGCAGCTTGCCGTTCGTCGTGTATGGCTTCAACGGCACGCTGTTCGACGCGGGCGAAGTCACCTATCCGCAGCCGATTTCCTTCTGCGAGACGTGCCACGTCAAATCCGCGTCGATGCCGCAGGGCGATGACTGGAAGTCGAATCCGAATGCGGCCGCGTGCGGTGGTTGCCACGACGCCGGGCTGAACAAGACCGGCCCCAGCATTACGACAGGTCTCTACACGTACACCTACACGCATTCCAGCACGCTGCTGCCGCCGGGTTTCACGCCTGCTGACGGCACGTGCGCGGGCTGCCACCAGGCAAATGGTGTGGCGGGTGACAGCCTCGCCTCGCACCAGAAGGACCCGGACCGCAAGGCGATCGAGAACGGCAGCCTGTTCACGTACAAGGTCCTGAGCGTCGACAACGCGGTTGCTGGCCAGTCGCCGAAGGTGACCTTCCAGATCCTCGGCACGGACGGCCAGCCCATGAACGTGAAAGCGATCACCACGGGCCGGCTGCGGCTCGACTTTGCCTGGTCGACCGCCGATATCCACAACGTTGCAGACGTTGCGGGCGACAAGTACCAGGCCAGCCGTGGCGAGGCCACCGTCATCGACCTGATCGCCAACATGGCCAGCGTCGTCGACAACGGCAACGGGACCTACAGCTACACGCTGGCACAGGCGCTGCCTGCCGGCTTCGACGACGCGACTCTCGGCACGGGCCTGATGGTCGTGCTCGAGGGCCGACGCGTCATGCCCGATGGTTCAGAGGCTTATCCCGAAAGTGCGTTCGCCTTCGGCGGCGGCGCGCCCGCGAGCAGCTCGTCGACCAGGCCAAGTGCGAGACCTGCCACAAGCGGCTTGCACTGCACGGCGGCAGTCGGGCCGGCGACCCGATCATCTGCACCGTCTGCCACAACTCCAGTGTCGGCGGCACGTTCGGCGCGGACGCTTTCGGTCCGCTGGCCCTGGGTGCCTTCATCCACAACCTGCATGCGAGCAACGTCGTGCCGTTTGGTGCGGTCACCTACCCGCAGAGCCTTGCTCGATGCACCGGCTGCCACGTGGACGGCAAGGCTTACGCGGCCCGAACCAGTGCGCTGCCCATCACGGTCGATGCGGGGACGACGCTGACCAACGATGCGGCTGCGCTCGCGTGGAAGGACGACCTCGCGGACTCGGCGACGGCAGGCACCTGCAAGGGTTGCCATACGTCAGCCGCGGCTGCGACCCACATGCAGTCGCAGGGCGGCAGCTTCGGCGTTGCCAAGGCGCTGGTGCCGTCGTCAGCCGCGGAAGGTTGCGCGTTCTGCCATGGCCCGGGCCAGACCTTCGATACCGAGAAGCTGCACTGCGCCACGCTGCCTTACGGCCAGTGCACCCAGTGACCGGAAGAATCAAAATGACACGACGTTCCATGACGCCTTTCACGACGCTCCTGCTCGGGCGAGGCCGGTTGCATCAGCCTGCCTTCGCGGTCGGGTCCGCAGCGCGGATCGTATCTCGCGGGTGCAGGGGTTCCTGCTCGCAGGTCTGGGTGCCTTCGCGATCGGATTGGCCGGATGCAGCGGCGACAACGGGCCAGGGGACACGTCGACGCCGCCGGATCCGGTGTTTCCGCCGGGCCCGGGCAGCGGCGCCGCCATTCCGATTACTTCCGCGACGACAATCGTTGCTTCAATCACGCGCGTCACCATGCAGGACGATGGCATGGCGGTCGTTGAGATCTACCTGCGCGACGAGAACAACTTTGCGCTGCAGGGCTTGCCTGCCGCCAACATCCGCTTCGTACTGGCGCGGCTGGAGCCGGCGGTCAACGGGGCCTCTAGCACGTGGCATGCGATCACGCGCAGGACCGAGGCTTTCCCGGCACGCCGGCACCCACGCCTGTTGACAGGGTCACGGGCACTGGACCGAAGAACCAGGCCACGACCGAGACCGCGACGGCGGGCGTGTGGACGGACAAGCAGAACGGTGTCTACACGTACACCTTCGCCAAGAGCCTGAAGAACGACGCCGAGATTCCGTACGATGGCTCGCTGCCGCATCGCGTCGGTCTCGAGATCCGGCTCACGCCGGCGATCCCGGCCAACAACGCCGTCTACACGTTCACGCCGGCAACCAACCTCCCGGTCAACGAGTCCGGCCGCGAGATCGTCGATAACGACACCTGCAACGCCTGCCACGACAATCTGTCGTTCCACGGCGGCGCACGCTTCGACCTGCAGTACTGCGCGATGTGCCACGAGTCATATTCGTTCGACGCGCAGTCCGGCAACTCGATCGACCTGAAAGTGATGATCCACAAGATTCACTCGGGTGAGACGTTGCCGAGCGTCGCGGCCGGCGGTTTCTACGGCATCTTCGGCTTCGGCAATACGTTCACCGATTACAGCCACGTCGTGTACCCGCAGGACAAGCGCAACTGCACCACCTGCCACGAGGAAAGCGACTCCGACACGCCGCAAGCCAGCAACTGGCGATCCACCGTCAACGTGGCGACCTGCAGCGCCTGTCACGACAACGTCAATTTTGCCACGGGCGAGAATCACGCCGGCGTTGCCGCGACGGACGACACGTGCACCTCCTGCCACGGTCCAAACTCCGACGTGGGCAACCTTCGGGTCTCGAGCGCTCACGTGATCCCGGAGCAGGCGGCCGCCGCGCGGTTCAAGTACGAAGTCCTCAGCGTGACCAACACCGCGCCTGGCCAGAACCCCACGGTGACCATCCGCGTGGTCGATCCGACGAACGGCAACGCGCCATATGACATCAAGGCGGCCAACGGCCCGTTCCAGAATTCATCGGCCTCGCTGGCTGTTGACGTCGCTTTCTCGACGCAGCCGGACTTCACCAACACTGGAAGCCTGTCGGCCACGGCGACGACCGGCACGCCGGCCCAGCCCATTCGCATCGACTTCAAGGCAAACGGCGTGGCCGACCCGGCGTTCGCGGGCGGTTTCACCGCAACCGCGACCGCCGCGATTCCCGCGGACGCAAGGGGATCGGGTGCGGCGCTCATCGAAGGCCGCCCGGCAGTCGACGTCAACGGCGACGGCACGCTCGAGCGTCTCGCCGTCACGTCGGCCGGCAAGACGTTCGCCATCACGGACGCCACGCCGGTCGCGTATCGACAGATCGTCGACATCGCCAGGTGCAACGATTGCCACCAGGAACTCACGCTGCACGGCGACAGCCGCACCGGCAACGTCGGGCTCTGCGCGACGTGCCATAACCCGAACGCGACGGACATCAATCGCCGCGTCGCGGGTTCGAGTTGCGAAGCGGTCACCGGGACGCTGGATGATCAGTCGATCGACCTGAAGTACATGGTCCACGCGATTCACGCTGCCAATTACAAGGTCTGCGGCTACAACAACACCGGTTACGACTTCAGCTCAGTGGTGTATCCCGGCAAGCTCAATAACTGCGAAGGCTGCCACCTGCCCGACACTTATTACCCACCCAGTTCCGCGACGGCCATCGCGACGACGATCGACGCGGGGCCTGACCGCTCGACGCCGACCGGCGACGTCGCGATCACGCCGGCCAGCGCCGCGTGCTCTGCATGTCACAGCGGCACGACGGCGAGGCAGCACATGGAACTGAACGGCGGCTCGTTCAGTGCGGTCAAGGACGCCAGCAGTGCGACGCCCGCCGCACCGGCGGAGGCTTGCGCCAGCTGCCATGGTCCCGGCAAGCCGGTCGACGTGAAGGTCACGCACGGCGTCGGCCAGTTCCAGTAAGACAACTGACGCGCAACCCAATACAGACGGACGCACCGAAATGAAGTTACCGCAAGCGTTCCCGCGAGGACTGCTGCTCATCGGCCTGGGTCTGGGACCTGTGCTCGCGTTTGCCGGGGTGCCGGAGAAGGCGCCGAACGCCGGCGCGCCGTACAGCGCGAAGGGCGCCGACACCTGCCTGACCTGCCACGAAGGCCCGGAAGTAAACGACGTATTCCACACGGCGCACGCGCAGCCGAACGACGCGCGCACGCCGTTCGGCAAGGGCGGCTTGCAGTGCGAAGGCCTGCCACGGTCCAGGCGGCAATCACGCGAAGCGCGTGAAGAAGGGCGAGTCGCGCCCGTCGATGATCAAGTTCGGGCGCGATTCAGACACGCCGGTCGGCGTACAGAACTCAATGTGCCTGGGTTGCCACGAAAAGACGGCCGTGGCGAACTGGCACATGGGGCCGCACGACGTGAACAGCGTCTCGTGCGCCGCATGCCACGACAGCCACAAGGCGAAGGACGCAGTGCTGACCCGGGCCACGCAGCCCGATGTCTGCTACACCTGCCACGTCGCCGAGCGCAGCCAGTTCCAGAAGGTCTATGCGCATCCGGTGCGCCAGGGCAAGCTCGCCTGCAGCGACTGTCATGCTCCGCACGGCACGGTGGCGCATAAGCAGCTGGTGCGCGCGACGGTGAACGACACCTGCTACGAATGCCACGCCGAAAAGCGTGGCCCGATGCTGTGGGAACACCAGCCGGTCACCGAGGACTGCTCGACCTGCCACGCACCGCACGGCTCGAGCAACCCCGGCATGGTCAAGCAGCGCGGCCCGCTGCTCTGCCAGTCGTGCCACTCGCAACAGGGGCACCCGAGCCTCGGTTACGGGCCTTCCGGCCTGCCGGGTAACGCTGCGCCTGCCACGGCGCTCGCGCTTGGAAACTGCATGAACTGCCACTCGCAAGTGCACGGATCGAACCACCCCTCGGGTTCGTCGCTGACACGGTGACCGCCATGGAACAACGCAGCCACAAACTTTCGATCGCGGTCGCCACCGTACTGCTCGCGGCGAGCTCAGCCACGCCTGCCGAAGAAACCGCGGCCCCCGACACGTCCGCCTGGGCCTGCAAGAAATGCACGTTCGCGCAGGGCTACACGTCCGAAGCCGAACTCGGCGCGGGCTGGCTCGATGATTCGAGCGCAAAGTTCGGCGATTACACGGGGCTCGACGAAGACGGCGTGTACGTCGTCGCGAACGCCGCTGGCGGCGTCGCGCTCGATTCCGGTTATCACCTCGACTACGAGTTGCTCGACCTCGGCCTCGATTCGCGCGCGGCTTCGGTCGAGGGCGGCAAGCAGGGCGCGTATGAGTTCGGTTTGTCGTACGACCGCGTTCCGCGCCGCATCTCGGATACGGGCGAAACGATTTTCTCCGGCGGCGATGACCTGTCGCTGCCCGGCGGCTGGGTGCGCGCCGGCAGCACGGCGGGCATGACGGCGCTCGGCACGAGCCTGCGGCCCGTGGACGTCGGTTACGATCGCGACCGTTACGGCGCCAACGGCCGCTTCTTCCTCGGCGACAAATGGACGTTCGGGCTCGATTACAAGCGCGACGAGCGCAGCGGCACGCGACCGCGCTATGGCTCGTTCGGCAGCGTCTCGACCGAGATGTTGCGGCCGATCGACGACTCGACCGATCGCATCAATGCCGACGTGCGCTACCAGGGCAAGCACTGGTTCGCGCAGCTCGGCTACTTCGCATCGATCTACGACACGAAGGCCGCGGGCTTCCAGTTCGACAATCCCTTCAACGCTGCGGTCGCCCGGCGGTGACGCCGGGCGGATGTCGCTCGAGCCCGACAACCTCTACAACGAGGTCGCGGTGTCGTTCGGCTGGTTCGGCCTGCCTTGGAACATGGCCGTCACGGCTTCGGCCGCCATGGGGCAAGGCTCGCAGGAAACAGGCTTCAACCCGTACACGATCAATCCGAACGTCGCGGTCGACGCGCTGCCGTTCGACAACCTCGACGGCGACATCAGCGTGACGCGCGCGGATCTCGCGGTCAGCGCCCGCCCGATGGACCGGCTGCGCCTGCGCGGGTCGGCAGCCTACGACGAGCGCGACAACGACAGCCGCCAGGGCACGTTCACTTCGATCGTGCACACGGACCTGTTCCCGATCGTGGACGACCGCGTGAATGCCGTTTACGGCTATGAACGCACGCGCCTGAACGGCTCGGCCGACTTCGACGTGTACGACGACCTCGCCATCGGCGTCGGTGGTGAGTGGCGAAATACCGACCGGACGGGCTCGGCGCTCGAGGTGTCGGGCGAGGAAGTACTCGACGGCTGGGGCCGCGTGCAGTTCCGCCCGAGCGGGTATCTCGGGATCGTCGCGAAGGGCGGCGTCGAGGAGCGCGATCCGGACCGGTACGACGTGAACGTCGCGGCCGGTTTCGGCCAGAACCCGCTCATGCGCAAGTACAACATGGCATACCGCTACCGCTCCTACGGCGAGTTGCTCGCCAACGTCGCGATCGGATCGCTGCCGTTGTCGCTCGGCGCCAGCGTGTTTTACGGCGACGACAGTTACCTGCAGTCGGACCTGGGCCTCGACTCGGGGCTCGATCGCCGTTACGGCGTCGACCTGAACTGGACGGTCAACGAGAAGATCGCGGCCTACGCGATGCTCGGGCGCGAAAAAATCGATTCGCGCACGAGGGGCAGCAGCACCTTCACGACGGCTGACTGGGTGGGCAGGGTCGAGGACGACTTCGAGACGTACGGCGCGGGCGTCAACGCGCAGTTCACCGACAAGATCGGCGTCAACCTCGATTACTCGTACGGCGCGGGAAATTCGCGCACGCGCATCATGGGCGCCGGCGACGGCATCTTCCCGGTCGTAAAGAGCGAGCTCAGCTCGTTCAAGGCAGGGGTGACGTACGGGTTCAGCGAACGCACCGACCTGAGGCTCACGTGGTGGTACGAAACGCTCAAGACGAGCGACTGGTCGTACGACGCGCAGCCGGCAGCCATGCCGACGGTGCTGGGCCTGGGCGTCGACCCCTACAACTACGACGTCAACTACGTGACGCTGTCGATGAGTTACCGCTTCGGCGGCCCCAAGGCGACCGAGGCGGCGGCAGAGTGATGCAAGGCCGCCGCTCCGCCGCTGGGGTGGCAGGCCGATTCAGCGGCTCGCGCGCCTGATGATCGCTCGCGTCAGGCCGCGGAAGATGAACGAGTGCGCGGGAATCAGCGCGTACCAGTACACGAGTCCCCACACGCCGGCAGGATGCCAGTAGGCCGTGGCTGACACGGTCGCGCCCGTGCCCTGCGGCTGCACCACGAATTCGAGCACGCCTGCGCCGGGCGCCTTCATTTCCATCAGCAGCGTGAGCCGCCGTCCCGGTTCGAGCGCGATCACCCGCCACGAATCGACGACGTCGCCGACGCGCAGCTCGGTTGGGTGACGGCGCTCGCGGCGGAAGCTCGGGCCGCCGACCACCCAGTCGCAAGCGCCGCGAATCCACCACAGCAGGTTCGCGTAAAACCAGCCGTCTTCGCCGCCAATGGTGCAAACGGTGGCGAACACACGCTCCGTGTCGACGGTGCCCATAGCCGTCGCGCCTTCGCGCATGGCATAGAAAGCGTACTCGGGCCGGAAGTTGCGGCAAGCAATCGAGCCCTCGACCCAGCGCGCAATCACGGCATGCTGCCGGTCCGCTTCGATCGCGGCACGGATCGCGTCTTCGAGCCCCAGTCGCGCTTGCGGCACCAGGCGCTGCAACTCGTCATCGTGGGCAACGAAATCGTGCTCGAGACCCTCGACCAGCGCCTGTGCGATGCCGACGGGCACCGTCGTCACCAGGCGCAACCAGTACGACGACAAGCGCGGGGTCAGCACCGGTACCGGCACGATCAACGGGTGGCGTCCTACCTGGTCGCCATAGCAGCGCATGATCGCTTCGTACGTCACGGTGTCGGGGCCGCCGGCATCGAGCGTCTTGCCTGCCGCATCGTCGATGTCAGCGACCGCGACCAGGTAGGCGAGCAGGTCGTCGAGAGCGATCGGCGTCGAGACCGAATTCACCCAGCGCGGCGTCACCATGACGGGCAGGTGATTGACCAGGTCGCGGATGACTTCATACGCCGCGGAGCCGGGTCCGATGATCATGCCGGCGCGCAACTCGGTCACGGGAACGCCGTTCGCGCGCAGGACGTCGCCGGTTTCCGCACGCGAACGCAGGTGTTCCGATCGGGCGTTCGCTGGGATCAAGCCGCCGAGATAAACGATGCGCCGGATGCCCGCCGCGGCCGCGGCCGCCCCGAAATTGCGCGCCGCTTCGCGGTCCAGTGAACTGAAGCCGCGGCCCGCGGCCATCGAATGCACCAGGTAATAGGCGACGTCGACGTCCTGCAGGGCCGCTGCGAGCGTCGCTGGCTGCAGCGCATCTGCGGTTACGCACGCCACGTCGGGCCAGCCGCGGGCCTCGAGCACCTCGACGTTGCGGGCCGACGCACGCACGCGCTTGCCTGCGGCCAGCAGGCGCGGCACCAGGTGGGTGCCGATGTAGCCGCTCGCGCCGAAGACGAGCCGCAGTGAGCCGGTTTCGGCGGCGGGCATTCCCCGGTCAGTGCGAGAAAATCGCGGCGACGAACAGCAGGATCGAACCCACGGCCTGCAGGCCGATGGTCATTTCGATGCTTTTGGTCAGCACGGGGCGCGTGACCTGCTCGCCGATACCCGCCGCCGCCTTGAAACCTCCCGCCAGGATTGCGGCTGCTCCGACCGCGGTCCACCAGGGCAGCGAGTTCATCGCGACCAGTGTGACGATCGAGGCAAACGCGGCGACGTGCAGCAACCGGTAGCCGAGGCGTGCGTGGTCGAGTCCGAGGCGGACCACGAGTGTCAGCTTGCCGTTTGCCGCATCGGCCTTGCGATCCGGCACTTCGTTGATCCACAGGATCAGCATCACCCAGATACCGACGGGAATCGCGATCAGCAGGCTGCCCAGGTCGAACACACCGCTCTGCAGCCACGCGGCGCCGCAAACGGGCAGCACGCCGAACGCGATCATCAGGAAGAACTCCCCGACGCCCTTGCCGCTCAGCTGCACCGCGGGCGCGGAATACAGCCACGCGATGGCGATGCCCGCGAGCCCCAGCGCGATGACGATCGGACCCTTCAGCAGCGCGAGGGCGAGGCCGAGAACGGAAGCCATGCCGATCAGGATCCAGCCCCAGCGGTGCATCTCCTGGACGGACATGATGCCGTTGGTGATGAACCGCGAGCCGCCCGTGTAGGGATGGATGTATTCGACGTTGTCGCGGTCCGTGCCGGTGATGTCGTCGCCGACGTCGTTGATGACGTTGCTGGCGCAATGGACCAGGGCGGTGGCCAGCAGGGCGAGCAGGGCGACTCCCCAGTTCGAGTCCGCCGGCGACCGTGGCGCCCCAGGCCGTGCCGACCAGCACGGGCAGGACGGAGGCCGTCAGGAACTTGGGTCGCGTGGCCAGGAAATGCCGGCGTGCCTTGCGACCGAAGCCGTCGCCTGCCAGGTCCTCGTAACGAGGTTCGAGCGGTGAAACGGCGTCCTTGATCATGCGTGTCCTCCCAGGGTCAGGCCGCAAGCTAGCGACCCGCTGCCCCATAGGTCAAGCCCGATAACGCAAGGGCTGGTTCAGCGACCGCGCGCAGCGTTGCGGACACGGACGGCTTCCTCCTGGTCGACGGCGTCGAGTTGTTCCTCGATGAATTTCAGGGAATGGTCGATTTCCGGCAGCAGCACGTTCTCCAGGGCACGGGCGCGCCGCTCCGTCCGGCGGTACTCGTCGATCAGCCGGCGCAGGTTCGCGGCCCGGGCCGCTTGCGCGACCAGTTCGCCTGTCAGCTGGCGAAAGGCGCCGGCGCAGCGCTTGAGTTCCGGCGTGCTGCGCACGGGGGGGGAGGCAGGCACGCAGGGCGCCACGTCGAGCGAAGCCTCGACCAGGCGCAGGCCGAGGAAGCTGCGCTCGGCCTGTCGCAGCAGGACGGCGTCGAGCAGGCACGGAGGCTCGACCGTAAGATCCTCGAACCCGTGGATTTCGACCGCGCCCGCCAGTGCCGCGCGTGCCTCGAGCCAGAGCCGATCGAGCACTGTCTGCGCGCCTTCATGCGCCCGCAGGTCACGCAGGATCTCGGTCGCCAGCATCACGCGCTTTTCGTCAAGCAGTTCGTACCCTTCCTGCACCAGCCGGCGCTCGTCGCGCAGCTCCAGCAGCGCAACCCGCGTTGCCGCAACTTCGCCAATGTCAGGCATGCACTTCTGCGCCCAGGTGGCGACCGATCTGCGCATTCGACAAGCGCGTGAGCTCGCCGTGCGGGAGGCCCTGCAGGGCGGCCCAGCCGGTCTCGAGGCTTTCTTCGAGCGTGCGCGCATTGGCCTGGTGGACGAACTGGCGCTCGAAGCGCTCGCCGAAGGCGAGAAATCTGCGGTCGGATTCGGGCAGGCCCTGCTCACCCATCACGCTCGCGAGCACGCGAACGCGCAGCGCGCGCGCGTAGGCGGCGAACAACTGATGAGCGAGCGCCGGATGGTCCGGGTCCGTGAACCCTTCACCGATGCCGGCATCCATCAGCCGCGACAGGCTCGGCAGCACTCGCACCGGCGGGTAGATGCCACGACGGTCGAGTTCGCGGTCCAGCACGATCTGGCCTTCGGTGATGTACCCCGTGAGGTCCGGGATAGGGTGCCCGATGTCGTCGCCGGGCATGGTGAGGATCGGCAATTGCGTCAAGGTGCCCGGTCGGCCGCGGATGCAGCCCGCCCGTTCGTAGAGCGACGCGAGGTCGGAATACATGTAGCCCGGGTAGCCCTTGCGGCCCGGGATCTCGCCGTGGCTCGCGGACACCTCGCGCAGGGCCTCGCAGTAGTTGGTCATGTCGGTGAGGATGACCAGCACGTGCCGTCCTTCCTCGAACGCGAGGTATTCGGCAGCGGTCAGCGCGTAGCGCGGGGCGAGCAGGCGCTGCATGCCCGGTTCGTCCGCGAGATTCAGGAACATGGCCGTGTGACCCAGCGCGCCACTCGATTCCATGGCGAGCCGGAACTGTTCGGCCGTGTCGTGCGGTACGCCGATGCCGGCAAAGACGACCGCGAAACTCTCTTCGCCCTGGGTGCCACGCAGTCGTGCCCGTTGGGCGATCTCTGCGGCCAACCGGTCGTGCGGCAAGCCGCCCGCGGAGAAGAGCGGCAGCTTCTGACCGCGCACGAGGCTGTTCATCACGTCGATGGTCGCGATGCCGGTTTCGATGAAATCCCGCGGCAAGGCGCGCCAGGCCGGATTGATTGCGAGACCTTCGATGCGGCGGCGTGATCGTGCCGCCACGGGCGGTCCACCGTCGAGCGGCCGTCCCACGCTGTCGAACACGCGGCCGAGCAGATGCGGGCCGACACCGAACAGCAGCGGCTCCGGATGCAGGCGAATACGCGTGCCCAGCAGTGCGAGCCCCGACGTCGACTCCAGCACCTCGATCACCATCGAGGACTCGTCCAGCGCGGCCACGCGCCCCAGCCGTGGCGGGCCAGTCCCGGCCAGCACTTCGACCGCGGAGTTGAGGCCTACGCGTGCTTCGCGCCGCGCAAAGAGCAACGGGCCTTCGATGCGGGTCACCGCATTCTCGAGCAGCAGGTCAGCCTGCATGACTGGCCACCGTTTGCAGCTGGTCGAACTCGTAATCGATCTGGCGCGGCAAGTTGCCGCAGGCGCAGCAGGTCGTCCTCGCTGAACTCTTCACCGAGCCGTTGCAATTGCCGCAGCATCGGCATGGCCGCAAGCCGGGCCGGCGGCACGCCTGCCGCCACGGCGGCGTCGGCGCGATCGGCGAAGTGCAGCAGCACCGCGAGCATGGCGACCTGCCGTGCAGGCGAGCAGAAGCGGTCGGACTTCGAGAAGGACGACTGCCGCAGGAACCCTTCGTTGACGAGGTCCGCACAGAGCAGCCGTACCTGCTGCTGTGCCGGCAGCGCATCGCGGCCGACGATCCGGGCCATGCGCTCGAGGTGTGCCTGCGCCTCGAGCAGTTCAAGTACGCGCTGCCGTTGCACGAGCCAGTCGGGGTTGCCCGAGCGCATCCACCAGTCGGCGAGTTCCTGCACGTCCGAGCCATAGGACTGCAGGGGATGAATGGCAGGGTAGAAGCGGGCCTGCGCACGCTGACGGTCGAGGGCCCAGAAACAACGCACGTAGCGCTTGGTGTGCAGCGTCACCGGTTCGGAGAAGTCGCCGGACGGCGGGCTGATCGCGCCGATGATCGTCACCGAGCCCTCGGTGCCGGCCAGCGACGTGACACGCGCTGCGCGTTCGTAGAATTCGGCGAGGCGCGAGCTCAGGTACGCGGGATAACCGGCCTCGCCCGGCAACTCACCGAGGCGACCGGACACTTCGCGCAGCGCCTCGGCCCAGCGGCTGGTCGAATCCGCCATCAGCGCGACGTTGAGGCCCTGGTCACGGAAGTATTCGGCGACCGTGATCGCGGTGTAGATGCTCGCCTCGCGCGCCGCGACCGGCATGTTCGACGTGTTGGCGATGATGACCGTGCGTTCGGCGAGCGGCCGTCCGGTGCGTGGATCCTCAAGCCGTGGAAACTCGTCGAGCACCTCGGCCATTTCATTGCCGCGCTCGCCGCAACCGACGTACACGATCATGTCCGCGTCACACCACTTCGCGAGCGCCTCCTGCAGCACCGTCTTGCCGGTGCCGAAGCCGCCGGGGATGGCCGCGCGCCCGCCGCGCGCCACCGGAAACAGGGTGTCGAGGATGCGCTGGCCCGTGATCATCGGCGCGTTGACGCCGAGCCGTTCACGCACCGGTCGTGACCGGCGCACGGGCCAGTCGTGCTGCATCGTGAGTTCGTGCCTGCGGCCGGTGTCGTCGACCAGCACGAGCAGCGTCTCGTCGTCGCGATGCTCCCCTGGTTCGACCAGTGCTTCCACGCGCCCGCTGGCCCACGGCGGCACCAGCAACGACTGCTGTCGCGGCGCAACTGTCCTGGCGAATACGGCGCCCGCGCTCAATGTGTCGCCGTTACGTACGGCGAATTCCAGGCGATGCCGCGCGACGCTGCGTTCGGCCGCGCCCGGCTGGATCTGAAAATCCGCCGCGCGCGACAACGGCCGCAGCAGGCCGTCGAAGATGCCGCCCAGCAGGTTCGGGCCCAGCGTCACGGACAGCGGGCGTTCGAGCCCGACCACCGTCACGCCTGGCTCGAGACCCGTCGTGTCTTCGTACACCTGCGCGACCAGTTCGTCGCCGCGCAACTGGATGACTTCACCGAGCAGGCGGCGCTCACCGACGGCCAGCGCCTCGAAAATGCTGAATGGCCCGTGGCGCAGGCCTTGAGCACCGGGCCGCCGACCCAGGTGATCCGTGCTTCGCTCATGGAGCGCGCTCCACCCGTCGTGCCGCGGCCTGGCTCTCGAACTCGGCGAGCAGTTCGGAGGCAATGCGCTCACGGGCGGCCAGCAGACCCGCGATCGTGGCATCGATGCAGGCGTCGCCCGCCCGGATGCGGAGTCCGGCGCCCAGGCCGTCCGTTGCCGTGACGGCGACGTTCGACTGGCCATCGAGTCGGCTCCGCACGAGCGGGCCGACATGGGCAAGCCACTGCGGATCGACTTCCACCTGCAGCCGATCCAGATGACGCAGGCTGCGACTCGCTGACATGCAGGCGGCGTCGCACCAGCGCTCACGCGCAGCGGCATCGAGCCAGCGCGACTGCAATGCTGCGGGCAGGGCCTGCCACGCGCGGTCGAGCAGATCGCGCAACGTGGCTTGCCGGCTGCGGCGCGCCTGCGTGTCGAGCGCGGCGCGCCGCCTTGCCAGCGCCATCTCGTCCTCACGCCGCGTGTCGACCACGGCCTGATGCACGCGCGTCCTCGCTTCCACTCTTGCCCGGCGGACGATATCGACCGCCTGCGTCCCGGCTTCGTCGCGGATGTGCCGCGTGCGCGACTCCCGCTCGCGCCCCAGCCGACGCAGCAGCGCGGTGGTTTGTGCTTCGAGCAGGCTTTCGACATCGTTCATCAGTCGATTCCCAGCGCGTTGCGCACCGTGCGCGCGAGATTGGGGGGCGTGCCCCGTCCGCGGATATCCGGAATGACGGCGAACAGCGGCGCGAGCGCCACGAGGGCGTGCTCCAGTTCCGAAACAGGCACGTAGTCGACCAGCGTGCCATCGAACAGCACGCAGTCGGGGCGCTCGGAGAACGCCTGACGCAGCATTTCGGCGGCGTCGCCCGCCGACGCAACCCGAGTATCGACGCCGGCGAGGCGAAAGCCCGCCGCCGTCGCCTCGCCGCCGATGTAGACGACTTGTGCCACGTCAGCCAAGCCGGTTGAGGATCAGGATCGAGACGATCAGGCCATAGATTGCGATGCCCTCCGCGAGTCCGACCATCACGAGCACCCGGCCGAAGAGGTCAGGCTTCTCTGCAAGAGTGCCGAGGGCGGCGGTGCCGACCTGCGCCACCGCGTAACCCGCGCCAAGCGCCGCGAGCCCCGCTGCAAGTGCGGCAGAGGCAAAGCCCCAGCGGAGTACGTCGGGATCGGGTGGCACGACGGCAGCCGTCTCCGCTGCGAGTGCGGGCCAGGCGGCTATGAGTGTGAACGTAGCCACCGCGACGGTTGCCGTCGTTATCGTGGCGAGGGCAAGGATCCAGCGTGCGGGCAGTTTCATGGCGTGCCTCCGGGAAGCGAAGACGGCGGCGGCGTGAGCGGTTCGAAGCGTCGACCGCGCGCCGTCAGGAAGCGGATGAAGAATTCGAACAGCACGAGGCGTGTCGTCTGGATGCTGACGACGAGGCCTTCGAGCGCAATGATTGCCGCGTTGCCGATGATCAGGACCGGCCAGTACCCCGGGCCCGCGGCTTCAGCCATGCCGACGATGGCCGAGCACAGTCCCGCGTGCGCCAGCGCAAACGCGCCGACGCGCACGAACGAAACCGTGTTGACGCCGAGCTGCAGCAGTCGCTCCACCAATTCACCCGCAGCGCGCCCCACGGCCGCGATGCGTGCCGCGGGAGTGGTGAACGCTGCACCAGCCAACGACCACGCGATGCCAATCGGCAGCAGCCACAGGGTGCTCAGGTCGATCGCGGCGCCGACCAGTCCGAGGTAGGCGACGAGCAAGCCCGCGTCGCAGAACAACCAGTGCCGCAACTGTCCACGCCAGAGGTACTGCAGCGCATCGAGTGCGAGACCGAGCACGAGCGTCGCGACGCCGAAGCCGAGCGCCACGGCCAGGACCGGCAGCGGCTGCGACAATGGGTGCAGCCAGAGCGCAGGCACGACGTCCTCGCGCGCAAACACGCTGCCGAAGGCGAAGCCGAACACCATGGCGACCAGTCCGCCCGGCAACAGCAGGCGCAGCGCAGGCACGTGTTTGCCCAGGAAGAAACCTGCGAGTGCGACGATGGCGCCCTGCGCTACATCGCCGAACATGAAGCCGAACATCAGGGGAGCGAGGATTGCGACCAGCAGGCTCGGATCCGCGTCCCCCGCGGCTGGCACGCCCATCATGCCAGTCATGGTTTCGAACGGACGCGCCCAGCGCGGGTTGCGCAGGACGGACGGAGCCACCGTACCGGCCGGCGCGTCCGTCATGCGCAACAGGTAGTGCAGGCCTTGCTGGTCGAGTGCTGCGCGCAGTCCGCAATCGTCACGCGCCGCGCACCAACCGGTGATCCAGGCGAAATGCTCCGTCACGGGGAGTTCCGGCACGTGCGTCACGACCCATGCGGCCAGCGCGACCTCGCCAAGGGCTGCCGACACCTCGTGCTCTGCGTCGAGCCTGGCCAGCGCGGCACGTGCCGACGATTCCCTGGTGTCGAGCGCCGTGCGTCGTTGCTGCAGGTTCGCAAGCAATTCGCCCGGGTCCTGTGGCAGGTCCGCCGGGATCGCGACGCGATGCACCTTGCGCGCCGCCAATGCGGCGTCGAGCTCACTCATGTCTTCGCCGGGGCCGACGGCGAGGAGGTAGGTTTCATGGCCGGATTCCGGCGTCCACAGCTGGTGGATCAATGCTGGCGGCAATGACAGCGCCGGCGTGTCGGGCGGCAGCACGTAGATGCGGCTCGCGAGCACGGGTCCGGCCGACGCCATGCGATCGAGCCGCGGCAGTGCCGGTCCAGCGATTTCGGACAAGCGCTCGAGCGTGCCGATTTCCGCCCGTTCGAGCGCGAGCGCCTCGAGTTCGGCGACGACTGGCTCCGCCAGAGTCGCCCAGGTTCGCAGTTTGCCGAGCGCGGCCTGTGGTGCATCGACGAGTGCGTGCTCCGCATTCACCGTGCATGGCAGCGCAGCCGGCCACCACGGCCGGAAGCGGCGCGCGAGCAGTTCGAACTCGTCGAGCACGCGCTTCAGGTCGCCGAGCGGCAGGCGTGATTCGGCACGACTGTAGGCTTGCAGCTCGACCGACCGCGTCCGCGCGAGGCAATCGAGGGCTGCGCCGAGTTCCTCGCGCGAGGTGAGCAGTTCGAACCAGCGGGCAGTGGCGGAGCGCAGGCTCATGCGGGCCCCGGCACGACGACGGCGCGACGCATTACGCCACCGCGCAATCCGAGCAGGCCGAGCGCTTCGAGGCCCAGGTATGCGACGGCCGCCGCTGGTGAGAGTGGGTGACGGCGGAATGTGCGCAGCAATCGGTACGACAACGACTCGTGCAGCTCCCTGCTGTCTCCGCCGACCGCTTCCCGCAGCTTCGCGTCGAGCAAGGCGACATCGCGCACGATCCTGTCCATGGCTCGTACGTGACGACTGCCCGCGGGCCACAGCGTCCGCCAATGGCCGAGCCAGGCGACCGTGACGTCGCTGGCGCCTGCTTCGAGCGCAGGACGGAACGGCTGCAGCCTGGAAGCGGCGAGTGCTGCGCCGCGCAGCGCAGGGTCCAGCGCAACGATGCGGCCCAGCACCGGATCCGCTCGAGTCCATGCGGGAGGCCGGCCGCCACGGGTAAGTTTCTGCAGTGCGGGCAGGTAGGGCAGCCAGCGCATCCAGCGGATGGCTTCCTGCCAGGGCGTGGGTTGCCAGCGTGCCACTTCGTCGACGAGTGCTGTCCACTCGTAGCGCAAGTGTCGTTCCAGTTCGTGGGGATCCATGCCGGGCGCCAGGCGTGTCGTGTAGCGTCGCTGCGGAGAAGTGCGCACTGCACTGAGGAAACCCGCGAGATCGCGGGCAGCGTTCGCGCTCTGCAAGGCGGCGGGATCGGCGGATTGACCGAAACGCGCCTGCAGACGGGCCTGGGAATACGCGAAATGGCCGCTGCCCGCGCTCACGCCGACTCATCCGTGGTCAGCCGTTCGGCGACCACCGCGAGCGCACAGGCCGCCACGGCGCCCAGTGCGGCCGCGTCGAGGGTCTCGATGGACGCATTCGCATCAAGTTGCGCAAGTCGTCCTGCGAGGCGCACCTGCGCCCGCTCGTGCAGCCGCATCACTCGCTGTCGTGCAGTCTCGAGAATCTCGCGCCGCTTTTCGCGCGCTGCGTCGATGCTCGACCGGGCGGCAGTCTCGGCTGCGACGATCGTCAGCGCGGCGGCGTGCTCGGCTTCGAGCACGCGGTCGATCGCATCGGCAACGGTTCGGTCTGGTGTCGTTGTTGTCATCGCCGCAGGAACGCATCGCAGCGGCGGCGCGGGTGAGCCTCACGCTCGTCCGAGCGAAACAGGTCCGAACCCTGACATTAGGCCCGGTGCGGGAACGATGAATCGGGGGTAGTGCCTACCGGCACTGCGCGTTGCGTAACTGCGGCAAACCCAGCCGCGGACGCACCGGCCGGGGTGCGTTCAGCTGCCGTGGTTCTGCATCATCAGGCCGGTGCCGCCGCGCGAAACGTGCGCGACGACCGCGGTGCGGCGATGCAGCTTGGTGATGGTGCCGAGGCTGATGGCGAACGCCAGTTCGACGGTCTGGCCCTTGCGCAGGCCCATGTCGCCGGTCTCGACGAACACACCGGTGGCGCTCAGGTTGCGCGCGCGGCAGAGACGGCGGTGACTGCCCGGCAGGAGCACGTACACGGTGGTGCGCGCTCGGTGGCGCGTTGTCAGTCTTCTCTCCACGGCTCCGCGTCTTCTCTTTTCTATGCGATGCGTAGGGCTCTTGCCGCGCCATTATGCACGGCCCGGGTCAGGAGGGAAGAGGCCCTGGCATGTGTCTCGGCGTTATGTCTATTGCAGCGTCAGCTATGCTGCGAGCCGTCAGCAGATACAGGCCCGAATGCGCAGCCAAATGAAAGGCGACCAGGGCGATTTCGAACTCCTCGCCGATCGGCGTGTTCGACTCCGGCGTCGGCGGCTTGACCGTCCTGCGCGCCTTGCTCGACCGGTTGCCCGGCGAAGACTTCGTGTATCTCGGCGACACCGCGCGGCTGCCGTACGGCACCAAGAGTCCCGCGTCGATCCGGCAGTATTCCCTCCAGGCTGCACGCCTGCTGCACGAGCGCGGCGTGAAATGTCTCGTCGTCGCATGCAACACCGCATCGGCCAATGCACTCGATGCGCTCACGCGTGAATTCGAGCCAGTGCCGGTCATCGGCGTGCTCGAGCCGGGCGCCGCTGCAGCGTGCCGGGCGACTCGCTCCGGGCGCATAGCAGTGCTCGCGACGGAGAGCACGGTGCGCGGTGGCGCCTACCAGGCAGCGATCACACGCAGGCGACCCGACGCCATCGTCACTGCGCGCGCTTGTCCCATGTTCGTCGCGTTGGCGGAAGAGGGCTGGATGGACGGCCCGATCGTCGAAGCCGTGATTCACCGCTATCTGGACGAGATCTTCGTCGTGGGTGCGGTGGCCGCGCGTCCCGACACGCTCGTGCTCGGCTGCACGCACTTCCCGGTGCTCGCGCCCGCGCTGCGCAAGGTACTGGGACCCGACGTCGCGATCGTCGATTCGGCGGCGACGACGGCTGCTGCGCTGGCGGAAGTGCTGGCCGAGCGTGGCGTGCTGCGTCACGATCAAGCCGCTGGCAGCGTCGCACTGCTCGCGACCGATGGCCCCGAACGCTTTGCGCGGGTCGGGGCCGTGTTTCTCGACCGGCCCCTGGCACCGGCTGACGTCGAGATCGTCGACCTCGCGTTCTTGCCAGCGCCGCCAGGCGCCTGACGCTGCGTTCCGCGCCTTCGGTCAGGGGTCGCAGTCGAGGGTCGCCATGCCGGCTGGCAAGTAACGCGCGCCGGCGACGTTGCCCGGCGCAAAAACCTGGTCGAGCAGGAACTGGTCGCAGGAAGCCAGCTGGACTTTGGTCGCCGCCAGGTTCTCACGCAGGCGGGTGCGGCGCGTGGTGCCGAAGATCGGCACGATGTCCGTTCCCTGGGCCAACAACCAGGCGAGCGCGACCTGGCCGGGGGTAGCCCGGGCCCGTACCGCCACACTTTCCAACTTTTCGAGCAGTCGCAGGTTCGCGTCGAAATTGCCGTCCTGCAGCCGCGGGTGATTGCGCCGGTAATCGCCTTCGGGATATTCCTCGGCCCGGCTCCGCTGGCCAGCCAGGAAGCCGCGGCCGAGCGGGCAATAGGGCACCAGGCCGATGCCGAGTTCACGGCAGGCGGGTAGCACCCAGCGCTCAACCCCTCGTTCGAAAAGGGAATATTCGGATTGGAGGACGCTGATCGGGTGCACGGCGTGGGCCCGCCGCAGGGTCGCGGCACTGGCCTCCGACAGCCCCAGGTAGCGCACCTTGCCTGCCCGGACAAATTCCGCCATGGTCCCGACGACCTCTTCGATCGGCACGTTCGGGTCTACCCGGTGCTGGTACAGCAGGTCGATCCGGTCGGTCTTGAGCCGGCGCAGGCACTGCTCGACGACCTCACGGATGTGCTCCGGACGGCTGTCCAACCGCCAGCCGGAGCCGGCGGCCTGGGTCAAGTCGAAGCCGAACTTGGTGGCCAGCACAACTTTTTCGCGTCGGGAGCCGCCGAGACCCGCCCGAGCAGCTCCTCGTTCGTGAACGGCCCGTAGACTTCGGCGGTGTCGAACAGCGTCACCCCGGCTTCGACTGCCTCGATCAGGGTCGCCTCGCACTCGGCAGCGTCGGCTCCGGTCTTATATATGCCGGTCATCCCCATGCAGCCGAGACCGAGGGCGGCAACTTCCAGGCCCTGTCGGCCGAGCTTGCGGGTTTCCATTGGGTCCTCCAGTTGGCCTGGCGATGGTTTTTGGATTGACACGGCCGCTCGGTCCCCCGAGAATACGCGGCTCTCTGTTCGCGGAGGGGTACCCAAGCGGCCAACGGGAGCAGACTGTAAATCTGCCGGCTTATGCCTTCGAAGGTTCGAATCCTTCCCCCTCCACCAGTACCAGAGAGTAGCGGGGTGGTGTGGGTCTTCGCGACCAGACTGGGCGACCTGAAACCGGCGAGCGCATGCGGGTGTAGTTCAATGGTAGAACCTCAGCCTTCCAAGCTGAGTACGTGGGTTCGATTCCCATCACCCGCTCCAACCGGAATGCCGAGGGACGGGTTCTTGAGTTTGAAGAGACGGCCCACGTAGCTCAGTCGGTAGAGCACGTCCTTGGTAAGGACGAGGTCACCGGTTCGATTCCGGTCGTGGGCTCCAGGCAAGGGGATGGGGGTTAGGGAATAGGGACTAGCGAGGGGTTAGGGGTTAGGGGATAGGGGTTAGTCGGAGCGTCGCCCTGGCGACGAAGTACGAACTGATTTGCTGTCACTGTCCTGCCGACTATCCCCTATCCCCTAACCCCTGTTGAATAGATTGACGAATTTTTTAGAGGTAATCGGTCGTGGCTAAGGAAAAATTTGCGCGTACGAAGCCGCACGTGAACGTGGGCACGATTGGGCACGTGGACCATGGCAAGACGACGCTGACGGCAGCGCTGACGAAGGTGATGGCGGAGACGCACGGCGGCACGTTCATGGCCTACGACCAGATTGACAAGGCGCCGGAGGAGAAGGCTCGCGGCATCACGATTTCGACGGCGCACGTCGAGTACCAGTCGCCGAACCGTCACTACGCGCACGTCGACTGCCCCGGGCACGCCGACTACGTGAAGAACATGATCACGGGCGCGGCGCAGATGGACGGCGCGATCCTGGTGTGCTCGGCGGCCGACGGCCCGATGCCGCAGACGCGTGAGCACATCCTGCTGGCGCGCCAGGTGGGCGTTCCCTACATCGTCGTGTACCTGAACAAGGCCGACATGGTGGACGACGCGGAGCTGCTCGAGCTGGTCGAGATGGAAGTACGCGAGCTGCTGTCGAAGTACGACTTTCCGGGCGACGACACGCCGATCATCAAGGGCTCGGCGCTGAAGGCGCTCGAGGGCGACACGAGCGAGATCGGCGTTCCGTCGGTGGTCAAGCTGGTCGAGGAGATGGACCGCTACATTCCGGTGCCGGAGCGGGCGATCGACGGCGCGTTCCTGATGCCGGTGGAAGACGTTTTCTCGATCTCGGGTCGCGGCACGGTGGTGACGGGACGCATCGAGCGCGGCATCGTCAAGATCAACGACGAAGTCGAGATCGTGGGCCTGAAGGACACGGTGAAGACGATCTGCACGGGCGTGGAGATGTTCCGCAAGCTGCTCGACCAGGGGCAGGCGGGCGACAACGTGGGCGTGCTGCTGCGCGGCACGAAGCGCGAGGACGTCGAGCGCGGGCAGGTGCTGTGCAAGCCGGGTTCGATCAAGCCGCACACGAAGTTCGAAGGCGAAGTGTACGTGCTGACGAAGGAGGAGGGTGGCCGTCACACGCCGTTCTTCAAGGGCTATCGTCCGCAGTTCTACTTCCGCACGACGGACGTGACGGGGTCGGTGGAGCTGCCGGAAGGCGTCGAGATGGTGATGCCGGGCGACAACATCAAGATGACGATCGAGCTGATCGTGCCGATCGCGATGGAGGAAGGCCTGCGCTTCGCCATCCGCGAGGGCGGCCGTACCGTCGGCGCCGGCGTCGTTTCCAAGATCCTCAAGTGAGGGGATAGGGGTTAGGGGATAGGGGCTGGTCGATCACTCGACGCTCCGTTCCGACTAACCCCCAACCCCTGGCCCCTAATCCCTTTGTCAAGAGGGTTCGTTCAGTCCTTCGGCGAAGTTTGCGAAGCACAGGCCAGTAGCTCAATTGGCAGAGCGGCGGTCTCCAAAACCGCAGGTTGGGGGTTCGATTCCCTCCTGGCCTGCCAGTCGATGAGCGGACAGCGGCGGCGCGTGCGGGCAAACAGCGGACAAAGGACGGGTCGGACCCGGCGTGAGCGAATGACCGAACAGGCACAACCCAGCGGCGCAAGCGCGCTGGACACAGCAAAACTCGTCGCGGCAGTCGCGATCCTCGTGGGAGGCATCGCCTGCTTCTACGTGTTCGACCAGTATCCGGCCGCGGCGCGCTGGCTCGTCGTGCTGGTCGCGGTGGCGGCGAGCATATTCGTCGCGCTGCAGTCGGCGCAGGGTCGCGAGCTGTGGCAGTTCGTGCAGGGTTCGCGTGTCGAGCTGCGCAAGGTCGTCTGGCCGACGCGCGAGGACACCACCAAGATGACGCTCGTCGTCGTCGCGGCGATCCTCGTGATGGGGCTTTTTTTCTGGCTGCTCGACATGATGCTGGGCGCGATCACGCGCTCCCTCACCGGGCAAGGGGGCTGACCGTGGCGCTGCGCTGGTATGTCGTTCACGCGTACTCGAACTTCGAGCACAAGGTCTCGGCGAGCCTGAAGGACCGCATCAAGCTCCACGGGCTCGAGGACAAGTTCGGCGAGATCCTGGTCCCGACCGAAGAAGTGGTCGAGATGCGGGACGGGCAGCGCCGCAAGAGCGAGCGCAAGTTCTTCCCGGGCTACGTGCTGGTGCAGATGGAGATGAACGAAGACACCTGGCACCTCGTGCGCGAGACGCCGAAGGTCCTCGGGTTCATCGGCGGCACGCCCGAGCGCCCGGCCCCGATCACGGAGCGCGAGGCGAATGCCATTCTGCGCCGGGTCGAGGAAGGCGCCGAGAAGCCGCGGCCGAAGGTGTTGTTCGAGCCGGGCGAAGTCGTGCGCGTCACGGACGGCCCGTTCAACGACTTCAACGGCGTCGTCGAGTCGGTCAATTACGAGAAGAGCCGCATGCAGGTCGCGGTTCAGATCCTCGGGCGCTCGACGCCCGTCGAATTGGAATTCAGCCAGGTCGAGAAAGCCTGAAGGGGGGTGGTGATTGGGGGTTGGGGGTGGGGGGTGGTGGGTTGGGGGGTGGGGGGGGGGGGGAGGGGGGGGGGGGGAGGGGGGGGGGTGGGGGGGGGCGGGGCGCCCCCCCCCCCTCCCCCCCCCCCCCCCCCCCCCCTCCCAACGGGGAGCCCGCGAGGGCGTTCGCACCCAACAGAGGTAGAGAGAGATGGCAAAGAAAGTAAACGGCTACGTCAAGCTGCAGGTGCCTGCAGGCCAGGCGAACCCGAGCCCGCCGATCGGTCCGGCGCTCGGCCAGCAGGGCGTCAACATCATGGAGTTCTGCAAGCAGTTCAATGCGCAGACGCAGCAGGTCGAGAAGGGCTTGCCGATTCCCGTGGTGATCACGGTCTACAGCGACCGCAGCTTCACCTTCATCATGAAGACGCCGCCCGCGTCCGTGCTGATCCGCAAGGCGATCGGCATCGAGAAGGGCAGCGGCACGCCGAACACCGCCAAGGTCGGCAAGATCACGCGCAAGCAGCTCGAAGACATCGCCAGGACGAAGACCCCGGACCTGACCGCCGCCGATCTCGAAGCGGCCGTGCGGACCATCGCGGGCAGTGCCCGCAGCATGGGTGTCGATGTCGAAGGGTTGGAGGTCTGATCATGGTTGCCGTCGCCAAGCGTATGAAGCCGTGGGCCGAGAAGATCGTCCCGGGCAAGCAGTACCCGATCGAGGATGCCATTGGCATCGTCAAGCAGTTCGCCACCGCCAAGTTCGACGAAGCCGTCGACGTGTCGGTCAACCTGGGCGTGGACGCGTCCAAGTCGGACCAGCAGGTCCGCGGCTCGACCGTGCTCCCGCACGGCACGGGCAAGACCGTCCGCGTCGCCGTGTTCACGCAGGGCAAGAATGCCGATCTCGCGCGTGAAGCCGGCGCCGACATCGTCGGCATGGAAGACCTCGCCGAAAAGGTGAAGGCGGGTGAGCTCAACTTCGACGTGGTCGTCGCCAGTCCGGACGCCATGCGCGTCGTGGGCCAGCTCGGCCAGATCCTCGGTCCGCGCGGACTGATGCCGAACCCGAAAGTCGGGACGGTCACGCCGGACGTCGCGGGCGCCGTCCGCAATGCGAAGGCCGGCCAGGTGCGTTTCCGTACCGACAAGGGCGGCGTGATCCATTGCACGATCGGCAAGGCGAGCTTCGACACGTCGAAGCTGAAGGAGAACCTGCAGGCCCTGCTGGGCGACCTGCAGAAGTCCAAGCCGGCGTCGTCGAAGGGCGTCTACCTGCGCAAGGTCACCGTGTCGTCGACAATGGGTCCCGGCGTGCCGGTCGACCAGTCGTCGCTCACGTCGGCCGCGGGCTGAGCCGGGACGAGGTTTTCTTGAATTCAAGGTTTTGATGCAGGACCGTCCGTCGCCCCAGCCCACGCGAGTGGTGCAAGGCGGGGGACGGTCATCATCGAAGACCGCAGGCGGGAGAGCTCTTCGCAGAGTCGCTCCCTTAATCGCGCAGCCTGCGCAGATGGTGGTACCCGAGTCAGTGTCTCACTGCCGAAGGTCCGCCTTCTTAAGAAGGGCGAACGCCTAAGGATGGGTGTTCGATGTTCGATCTTCAGGCCAGGAGGAAGACATGGCGCTTAGATTTGACGACAAGAAGGCACTGGTCGCCGAAGTGGCAACGGTCGCGCAGTCCGCGCTGTCCGTGGTCGCTGCGGAGTACCGGGGGCTGCCGGTTGCGAAGCTCACGGAGCTCCGCGCCAAGGCCCGCGCCAACCGCGTCTACATGCGCGTGGTGAAGAACACGCTGGCCCGTCGAGCCATCGCCGGCACTCAGTTCGAGTGCGTCGGTGACAAGCTCAAGGGTCCGCTGATCCTCGCCTTCTCGCAGGACGATCCGGGCGCGGCAGCACGGCTGATCAAGGCATTCGCGAAGGACAACGACAAGCTCGTTCCGACGCTGGTGTCCCTGGGCGGCACGGTTCTGCCGGGCAGTGACCTCGAGCGCGTCGCAAGCCTGCCTACCAAGGACCAGGCTTTGGCGCAGCTGCTGGGAGTCATCAAGGCCCCGATCGGCAAGTTCGTTCGCACGCTGGCAGAGCCTCACGCGAAGCTCGTGCGCACGATTGCAGCGGTCAAGGACCAGAAGAGCGCGGCCGCCTGAGGCGGTCGCACACGTTGATTTACGGGTATTCAGGCAACAGCATTTACAGGAGCAACTGACATGGCTGCCACCAAGGAAGACATCCTCACCGCGATCTCGAACATGACCGTCATGGAGATCGTCGACCTCGTCAAGATGATGGAAGACAAGTTCGGCGTCACCGCCGCTGCCCCGATGGCCATGATGGCCGGCGGCGCTGCGGCTGCGGCCCCGGCTGCGGCTGCGGAAGAGCAGACCGAGTTCGCCGTCACGATGACGAGCTTCGGCGCGAACAAGGTCGGCGTGATCAAGGTGATCCGCGAACTGACCGGCCTCGGCCTCAAGGAAGCCAAGGACCTCGTGGAGGGCGTGCCCTCGCTGGTCAAGGATTCCGTGCCGAAGGCCGACGCCGACGCCATCAAGAAGAAGCTCGAAGACGCAGGCGCTGCCGCGGAGATCAAGTAACCGCGATGCACGGGCCCGTGCCCGTTGCAGCAAGGGGAGCCGGGCGGTGTGACAGCACCGTCCGGCGGCCCCTGTTCGTCGTTTTTTCGTCCGGTAGTTTCCGTCGCGCTCAGGCGCCGGCATCGGCAGCCTAGAGAGGGTGATCGCAATGGCTTATTCCTTCACCGAAAAGAAGCGCATCCGCAAGGATTTCGGCAAGCGGTCCAGCATCCTAGAGGTGCCGTACCTGCTCGCCATCCAGCTCGATTCGTACCGCAAGTTCCTGCAGGCCGACACGGCCGAGGAAAGGCGTGACGAAATCGGCCTGCACGCCGCATTCAGGAGCGTGTTCCCGATCGTCAGCTATTCGGGCAACGCGCTGCTCGAGTACGTCAGCTATCGGCTCGGCGAGCCGGTGTTCGACGTCAAGGAGTGCCAGCTGCGCGGCCTCACCTACGCTGCGCCGCTGCGCGTCAAGGTGCGCCTCGTCGTGCTCGACAAGGAAGCCCCCGGCGCCAAGAAGCCGGTGAAGGACATCCGCGAGCAGGAGGTCTATCTCGGCGAACTGCCGCTGATGACCGACAACGGCACGTTCATCGTCAACGGCACCGAGCGCGTCATCGTGTCGCAGCTGCACCGTTCGCCCGGCGTGTTCTTCGACCACGACCGCGGCAAGACGCACAGCTCGGGCAAGCTGCTGTTCAACGCGCGCGTCATTCCCTACCGCGGCTCGTGGCTCGACTTCGAGTTCGACGCCAAGGACTGCGTCTTCGCGCGCATCGACCGCCGCCGCAAGCTGGCGGTCACCATCCTGCTGCGCGCGCTCGGCTACAGCGACGAGCAGATGCTCGACATGTTCTTCGAGAAGAACACGTTCAAATTGTCGGCGAGCAGCATCGAGATGGTGCTGGTGCCGAGCCGCCTGCGCGGCGAGACCGCGGCGTTCGAGATCAAGGCGAACGGCAAGGTCATCGTCGAGGAAGGCCGCCGCATCACTGCGCGCCACGTGCGCCAGATGGAAGACGCCGGCATCGACCGCCTGGCCGTGCCGACCGACTACATGGTCGGCAAGGTGCTCGCGCACGACGTCGTCAACACGGAGACCGGCGAGATCCTGGCCAAGGCCAACGAGATCCTCGCCGCCCCGACGATGCTCAAGCTCGTGCAGGCCGGGATTTCCGAAATTCACGTGTTGTACGTCAACGACCTCGACCGCGGTCCGTTCATCTCGGACACGCTGCGCATCGACCCGACCAAGAACCGCATGGAAGCGCTGGTCGAGATCTACCGCATGATGCGGCCGGGCGAGCCGCCCACGCGCGATGCGGCAGAGAACCTGTTCCAGAACCTGTTCTTCAACCCCGAGCGCTACGACCTGTCGGCCGTCGGCCGCATGAAGTTCAACCGCCGCGTCGGCCGCCAGGAAGTGAAGGGCGCCGGCATCCTCGACCACTGCCGGGGGCGGCGTGTTCGCCAGTCGCTGATCGGCCAATGGGGACGTCGGACATCATCGACGTGCTGCGCACGCTGATCGACATCCGCAACGGTAACGGCGTGGTCGACGACATCGACCACCTCGGCAACCGCCGCGTGCGCTCGGTCGGCGAGATGGCCGAGAACGCGTTCCGCGTGGGCCTCGTCCGCGTCGAGCGCGCCGTCAAGGAGCGCCTGACCATCGCCGAGAGCGAAGGCCTGATGCCGCAGGACATGATCAACGCGAAGCCGGTCGCGGCCGCGGTGAAGGAGTTCTTCGGCTCCTCGCAGCTGTCGCAGTTCATGGACCAGAACAACCCGCTGTCCGAGGTCACGCACAAGCGCCGCGTTTCGGCGCTCGGCCCGGGCGGCCTGACGCGCGAGCGCGCCGGCTTCGAAGTCCGCGACGTGCACCCGACCCACTACGGCCGCGTGTGCCCGATCGAGACGCCGGAAGGTCCGAACATCGGCCTGATCAACTCGCTCTCGGTCTACGCCCGCACCAACGACTACGGTTTCCTCGAGACGCCGTACCGGAAGGTCGAGAACGGCCGCGTCACCGACGACATCGTGTACCTCTCGGCGATCGACGAAGCCCAGTACGTGATCGCGCAGGCGAACGCGACGCTTAACAAGAAGGGCGAGTTCACCGACGATCTCGTCTCGAGCCGGTACCAGAACGAGTTCATGCTCTCGACGACCGACAAGCTCCAGTTCATGGACGTGTCGCCGAAGCAGATCGTCTCGGTCGCCGCCTCGCTGATCCCGTTCCTCGAGCACGACGACGCGAACCGCGCGCTGATGGGCTCGAACATGCAGCGCCAGGCCGTGCCGACGCTCCGTTCCGAGACGCCGCTCGTCGGCACCGGCATGGAGCGACCCGTCGCGATCGACTCGGGCGTCACCGTCGTCGCGCGCCGCGGCGGCGTGGTCGACTCGGTCGATGCGTCGCGCATCGTGGTCCGCGTCAATGACGCGGAGACATCGGCCGGCGAGGCCGGCGTCGACATCTACAACCTGACGAAGTACACGCGCTCGAACCAGAACACCTGCATCAACCAGCGTCCGCTGGTGCATGCCGGTGACGTGATCGCGCGCGGCGACGTGCTGGCCGACGGCCCGTCCACGGACCTGGGCGAGCTCGCGCTCGGCCAGAACCTGCTGGTCGCGTTCATGCCGTGGAACGGCTACAACTTCGAGGACTCGATCCTGATCTCCGAGCGTGTGGTCCAGGAAGACCGTTTCACCACGATCCACATCGAAGAGCTGACCTGCGTCGCTCGCGACACCAAGCTCGGCTCCGAGGAAATCACCGGCGACATCCCGAACGTCGGCGAATCCGCGCTGGCCAAGCTCGACGAAGCCGGCATTGCCTTCATCGGCGCCGAGGTCAAGGCGGGCGACATCCTCGTGGGCAAGGTCACGCCGAAGGGCGAGACGCAGCTCACGCCGGAAGAGAAGCTGCTGCGCGCGATCTTCGGCGAGAAGGCGTCGGACGTGAAGGACACCTCGCTGCGCGTGCCGCCGGGCATGGACGGCACGGTGATCGACGTGCGGGTGTTCACGCGCGACGGCGTCGAGAAGGACTCGCGCGCCCAGTCGATCGAGAAGGCCGAGATCGAGCGGGTGCGCAAGGATCTCAACGACCAGCGCCGCATTCTCGAGGAGGATCTCTTCTCGCGCGTGCAGTCGATGCTGGTCGGCAAGGTCGCCACCGGCGGCCCGCGCAAGCTGAAGCCGGGAGCCAAGGTCACCGCCGACTACCTCGCCGACCTGCCGCGCGAGCACTGGCTCGAAGTGCGGCTGGAGGACGAGGACGGCAACACGAGTCTCGAGCTCACCGCCGAGCGCATGCGTGAACAGCGCAAGGAATTCGAGCGTCGCCTCGAGGAGAAGCGCCAGAAGATCACGCAGGGCGACGACCTCGCCCCGGGCGTGCTCAAGATGGTCAAGGTCTACCTCGCGGTGAAGCGCCGCGTGCAGCCGGGCGACAAGATGGCCGGCCGTCACGGCAACAAGGGCGTGATCTCGACGATCGTTCCGGTCGAAGACATGCCGTTCGCTGCGGACGGCACGCCAGTCGACATCGTGCTGAATCCGCTGGGCGTGCCCTCGCGCATGAACATCGGCCAGATCCTCGAGACGCATCTTGGCTGGGCCGCGAAGGGCCTGGGGATCAAGATAGGCAACATGCTCGACGCGGGCCGCCAGGCTGGGGAAGTGCGGACGCTGCTCGATGCGATCTACAACAAGAGCGGCGGCAAGCACGAGGACCTCGACTCGCTGAACGACGACGAAGTCATCGCGCTGGGCCATAACCTGCGACGCGGCGTGCCGATGGCGACGCCGGTGTTCGACGGTGCGGCCGAAAGCGAGATCAAGTACATGCTGCGGCTGGCCGACCTTCCCGAGAGCGGCCAGACGACGCTGTACGACGGCCGCACGGGCGAGCGCTTCGAGCGCGACGTCACGGTCGGCTACATGTACATGCTGAAGCTCAACCACCTGGTCGACGACAAGATGCACGCGCGCTCCACGGGCCCGTACAGCCTGGTCACGCAGCAGCCGCTCGGCGGCAAGGCCCAGTTCGGCGGCCAGCGGTTCGGCGAGATGGAAGTGTGGGCGCTCGAGGCCTACGGCGCCGCCTACACGCTGCAGGAGATGCTGACCGTCAAGTCCGACGACGTGAACGGCCGCACCAAGATGTACAAGAACATCGTGGACGGCAACCACCAGATGGACGCGGGCATGCCGGAATCCTTCAACGTGCTGGTGAAGGAAATCCGCTCGCTCGGCATCAACATCGAACTCCACCAGGAAAAGCGGTGAGCGGCCCCGAGGCCGCCACCACTGCGCAGGTGACCCAATGAAAGATCTCCTGAAACTGTTCAAGCAGCAGCCGACGACCGAGGACTTCGACTCGATCCGCATCGCGCTGGCATCCCCGGACATGATCCGGTCCTGGTCGTTCGGCGAGGTGAAGAAGCCGGAGACGATCAACTACCGCACGTTCAAGCCGGAACGCGACGGCCTGTTCTGCGCCAAGATCTTCGGGCCGGTCAAGGACTACGAGTGCCTTTGCGGCAAGTACAAGCGCCTGAAGCATCGCGGCGTCGTCTGCGAGAAGTGCGGCGTCGAAGTGACGCAGGCCAAGGTGCGCCGCGAGCGCATGGGCCACATCGAGCTTGCGAGCCCGACCGCGCACATCTGGTTCCTGAAGTCGCTGCCGTCGCGCATCGGCCTCATGCTGGACATGACGCTGCGCGAGATCGAGCGCGTGCTGTACTTCGAAGCCTTCGTCGTCATCGATCCGGGCATGACGGAGCTGACCCGCGGCCAGCTGCTCACCGACGAGATGTCCCTCGAGGCCATCGAGGCGCACGGTGACGAGTTCGACGCCCGCATGGGCGCCGAGGCGGTGCACCAGATGCTGAAGAGCCTCGACCTGCCCGCGGAAATGCTCAAGGTCCGCGAGGACATCGCGGCGACCAGCTCCGAGACCAAGATCAAGCGCCTCACCAAGCGCTTGAAGCTGATCGAGTCGTTCATCGAGTCCAACAACCGTCCGGAGTGGATGGTCCTGACCGTGCTGCCGGTGCTGCCGCCGGACCTGCGTCCGCTGGTGCCGCTCGACGGCGGCCGCTTCGCGACGTCGGACCTGAACGACCTCTACCGCCGCGTCATCAACCGCAACAACCGCCTGCGCCGCCTGCTCGAGCTCAACGCGCCGGACATCATCGTGCGCAACGAGAAGCGCATGCTGCAGGAATCGGTCGACGCGCTGCTCGACAACGGCCGCCGCGGCCGCGCGATCACCGGCACCAACAAGCGCCCGCTCAAGTCGCTCGCCGACATGATCAAGGGCAAGCAGGGCCGGTTCCGCCAGAACCTGCTGGGCAAGCGCGTCGACTACTCCGGCCGTTCGGTCATCGTGGTCGGCCCGACGCTGCGCCTGCACCAGTGCGGCCTGCCGAAGAAGATGGCGCTCGAGCTGTTCAAGCCGTTCATCTTCCAGAAGCTGCAGCTGCGCGGCGAAGCCTCGACCATCAAGGCTGCCAAGCGCATGGTCGAGCGCGAAGGCCCCGAGGTGTGGGACATCCTCGAAGAAGTGATCCGCGAGCACCCGGTGCTGCTGAACCGCGCACCGACCCTGCACCGTCTCGGCATCCAGGCGTTCGAGCCCGTGCTGATCGAAGGCAAGGCGATCCAGCTGCACCCGCTCGTCTGCACGGCGTTCAACGCCGACTTCGACGGTGACCAGATGGCCGTCCACGTGCCGCTGTCGCTCGAGGCCCAGCTCGAAGCGCGCGCGCTGATGATGTCGTCCAACAACATCCTCTCGCCCGCCAACGGCGAGCCGATCATCGTGCCGTCGCAGGACGTGGTGCTCGGTCTGTACTACATGACCCGCGAGCGCGCCAACGCCAAGGGCGAAGGCATGATCTTCGCCGACGTCGAGGAAGTGCACCGCGCCTACGAGAGCGCGCAGGTGCGACCTGCAGGCGCGCGTCAAGGTGCGCATCCGCGAGCACGTCAAGGCGCGGACGGCGGCAGGTCCAGAAGGCACCCGCTCGTCGACACCACCGTCGGCCGCGCGCTGCTGGTCGAGATCCTGCCGAAGGGCCTGTCGTTCGACCTGATCAACGTCGACATGACCAAGAAGGCGATTTCGGGCGTGATCAACGCCTGCTACCGCCAGCTGGGCCTGAAGGAGACGGTGATCTTCGCCGACCAGCTGATGTACACCGGGTTCGAGTACTCGACCCTGTCGGGCTGCTCGATCGGCGTCGACGACATGGTCGTCCCGGAGCAGAAGGCAAGCATCCTGGCCGCGGCCGAGCACGAAGTGAAGGAAATCCAGGAGCAGTACTCCTCGGGTCTCGTCACCAACGGCGAACGCTACAACAAGGTCGTCGACATCTGGTCGCGCACCAACGACCAGGTCGCCAAGGCGATGATGGAGAAGCTCGGCGGCGAGGACGTCGAGAACTCTCGCGGCGTGAAGGTGCGCCAGAAGTCGTTCAACTCGATCTTCATGATGGCCGACTCCGGCGCGCGCGGTTCGCGCGGCGCAGATCCGTCAGCTCGCCGGCATGCGCGGCCTGATGGCGAAGCCGGACGGCTCGATCATCGAGACGCCGATCACCACGAACTTCCGTGAAGGCCTGAACGTTCTGCAGTACTTCATCTCGACGCACGGCGCCCGCAAGGGTCTGGCCGACACCGCGCTGAAGACCGCGAACTCGGGCTACCTGACCCGCCGCCTGGTCGACGTCGCGCAGGACCTGGTGGTCACCGAGATCGACTGCGGCACCGAGCACGGCCTGCTGATGACGCCGCTCGTCGAAGGCGGCGACGTCGTCGAAGGCCTCGGCGAGCGCGTGCTCGGCCGCGTGGTCGCGGAGGACATCTTCCAAGCCGGGCACCGACGAAGTGCTGGTCGAAGCAGGCACGCTGCTCGACGAAAAGGGCGTCCGCACGCTCGAGCAGGCCGGCGTGGACCAGATCTCGGTCCGTTCGCCGATCAGCTGCGAAACGCGCTATGGCGTCTGCGCCCAGTGCTACGGCCGCGACCTGGCGCGCGGTCACCGCATCAACATCGGCGAGGCTGTCGGCGTCATCGCGGCGCAGTCGATCGGCGAGCCGGGCACGCAGCTGACGATGCGCACGTTCCACATCGGTGGCGCGGCCTCGCGGGCCGCGGCGGTCAACTCGATCGAGATCAAGAGCAAGGGTACGCTGCGCTGGCACAACCTGAAGGCCGTGCACCACGAGAAGGGCCACTGGGTCGCCGTGTCGCGTTCCGGGCGAACTCGGCGTCGTCGACGACTTCGGCCGCGAGCGCGAGCGCTACAAGCTGCCGTACGGCGCGGTCATCACGGTGAGCGAAGGCCAGGCGGTGGTCTCGGGCCAGGTCATCGCGACCTGGGATCCGCACACCCACCCGGTGGTCACGGAAGTCGCCGGTTCGATCCGGTTCCAGGACTTCATCGACGGCATCACCGTGCAGAGCCAGCTGGATGAGGTCACCGGCCTGACGAGCACCGTCGTCCTGAATCCGAAGGAGCGCGGAGCCGGTGGCAAGGACCTGCGTCCGGTCATCAAGCTGCTGAATGCCAAGGGCAAGGAAGTCTGCTTCGCCAACACGGACATTCCGGCCAGCTACGCGCTGCCCGCGGGCGCGCTCGTGAACCTGAGCGACGGCGCCCAGGTGTCGGTCGGCGACGTCATCGCCCGCATCCCGCAGGAATCCTCGAAGACCCGCGACATCACCGGCGGCCTGCCGCGCGTGGCCGACCTGTTCGAGGCCCGCAAGCCGAAGGACCAGGCGATCCTCGCCGAGAAGAGCGGCACCGTCAGTTTCGGCAAGGAGACCAAGGGCAAGCGCCGCCTGGTGATCACCGACGAGGGCGGTGAGAAGCACGAGGAGCTGATCCCGAAGTGGCGCCATCTCACCGTGTTCGAAGGCGAGCACGTCGAGCGTGGCGAGACGATCGCGGACGGCGAACCGAACCCGCACGACATCCTGCGCCTGCAGGGCATCGAGGCGCTGGCGAACTACCTCGTGCGCGAGATCCAGGACGTCTATCGCCTGCAGGGCGTGAAGATCAACGACAAGCACATCGAGGTGATCATTCGCCAGATGCTGCGCAAGATCGAGATCGTCGAAATCGGCGCCACCCCGTTCCTGCGCGGCGAGCAGATGGATCGGGCCCGCGTGCTCGATGCCAACGACAAGGTCACGAAGGAAGGGAAGCTCCCGGCCATCGCCGATCCGATTCTGCTGGGCATCACCAAGGCGTCGCTGGCGACCGAGTCCTTCATCTCGGCGGCCTCCTTCCAGGAGACCACCCGCGTCCTCACCGAGGCGGCGGTCCGGGGCAAGACCGACAGCCTGCGCGGCCTGAAGGAGAACGTGATCGTCGGCCGGCTGATCCCGGCCGGCACCGGGCTCCTTCTATCACCTGACCCGGCGCAAGTTGGCGGAAGGCGACCGGGCGGCCGGCGGCTTTGGCGACCTGGCAGCGGGCGGGCAGTCGGCGGCTTTCGATTCCGCGACGTCCGACGAGGCGGAGGCCCCCGCGGGCTGAGCGGGGCAGGGTGGGGGTACGTACAGTGTCAAGTTGACACGGTAGGCCCCCCTCCCTAAAATTTCGGCCCCTCGTTTGGGATGCTGCCGGCGATTCTCCCGTGCGGCATTCGTTTGAACCATACCGGGCCGCCGCAGGGCGGCCCGGTGTTTCTTGCTTGATGTAACGCGGCGGACGCCGAGGCGTCCGCCAACCTGGAGTCGGTCCTTAACCATGTCAACCGTCAATCAGCTGATCCGTGCGCCGCGCGGCGAAGCCGCCGCCAAGAGCAAGGTCCCCGCCCTCGGCAATTCGCCGCAGAAGCGCGGCGTCTGCACGCGCGTCTACACCACCACGCCGAAGAAGCCGAACTCGGCGCTGCGCAAGGTCGCCAAGGTGCGCCTTACCAACGGCTACGAGGTCATCAGCTACATCGGCGGCGAAGGCCACAACCTGCAGGAGCACTCGGTGGTGCTCATCCGCGGCGGCCGCGTCAAGGACCTGCCGGGCGTGCGTTACCACACGGTGCGCGGCACGCTCGATTGCGCCGGCGTCTCCGATCGCAAGCAGAGCCGGTCGAAGTACGGCGCCAAGCGCCCGAAGGCGGCCAGCACTAACCACGCTCACGAGTCATCAGTCGCCAGCGAAGCGGAATTCAACATGTCGCGTAGATCCCAAGCCCCCACCCGCACCATCCTGCCGGACCCGAAGTTCAACAGCGTCCTGCTGGCGAAGTTCATGAACATGGTCATGGAGCGCGGCAAGAAGTCCGTAGCCGAGCGCATCGTTTACGGTGCGATCGACCGCATGGCCGAGAAAACCGGCCGCCCGGCCGAGCAGACGCTCGACCTGCTGACCCAGGCGCTCGACAACGTCAAGCCGATGGTCGAGGTGAAGTCCCGCCGCGTCGGCGGCGCCACCTACCAGGTGCCGGTCGAAGTCCGCGCCCAGCGCCGCCAGACCCTCGCCATGCGCTGGGTCATCGAGGCCGCGACCGCCCGCAGCGAGAAGTCGATGGCGCTGCGCCTCGCCTCGAAGCTGCTGGAAGCCGCCGAGAACCGCGGCGCCGCCGTGCGCAAGCGCGAGGACACGCACCGGATGGCGGAGGCCAACAAGGCCTTCGCGCACTACCGCTGGTAGGCCGCTGGCCCACCCGCAAGACTGAAGGACCCCAATCGTGCCACGCACTACTCCGATCGAGCGCTACCGGAACATCGGTATCTCGGCGCACATCGACGCCGGCAAGACGACGACGACCGAGCGCATCCTTTTCTACACCGGCGTTTCGCACAAGATCGGCGAAGTACACGACGGCGCTGCCGTCATGGACTACATGGAGCAGGAGCAGGAGCGCGGCATCACGATCACCGCGGCTGCGACCACGGCCTTCTGGAAGGGGATGGAGAACCAGTTTCCGGAGCACCGCTTCAACATCATCGACACCCCGGGACACGTCGACTTCACCATCGAAGTCGAGCGCAGCCTGAAGGTGCTCGACAGCGCCTGCGCCGTGTTCTGCGCCGTGAGCGGCGTGCAGCCGCAGTCCGAGACCGTCTGGCGCCAGATGAACAAGTACGCCGTGCCGCGCATCGCGTTCGTCAACAAGATGGACCGCGCCGGCGCCAACTTCCTGCGCTGCGTCGAGCAGATCAGGACCCGCCTGCGCGGCAACCCGGTGCCGATCCAGCTGCCGATCGGCGCCGAGGACGACTTCGAGGGCGTGGTCGACCTCATCCAGATGAAGTCGATCTACTGGGACGACTCGACCGAAGGCATGAAGTTCGAGTACCGCGACGTTCCCGGCGCTGCAGGCGGGCGCGAGGAGTGGCGCGAGAAGCTGGTCGAGGCCGCGGCCGAGGCCAACTACGACCTGATGCACAAGTACCTCGAGACCGGCGAACTGAGCGTCGACGAGATCAAGGCCGGCCTGCGCGAGCGCTCGATCCGCGTCGAGATCTGCATCATGCTGTGCGGCTCGGCGTTCAAGAACAAGGGCGTCCAGGCGATGCTCGACGCCGTCATCGAATACATGCCGTCGCCGAACGAAGTGCCGTCGGTCAAGGGCATCGACGAGGATGGCGGTGAAGACACGCGCGTTGCCTCGGACGAAGCCAAGTTCTCCGCGCTGGCGTTCAAGATCCTCAACGACCCGTTCGTCGGCAACCTCACGTTCTTCCGCGTCTATTCCGGCGTGCTGAACTCGGGCGACACGGTGTACGTGCCGACCAAGAGCAAGAAGGAGCGCATCGGCCGCCTGCTGCAGATGCACGCCAACGAGCGCGACGAGATCAAGGAAGTCCGCGCCGGCGACATCGCCGCCGCCGTGGGCCTCAAGGACGTGACGACGGGCGACACGCTGTGCGACCCGGACAGCATCATCACGCTCGAGAAGATGGAATTCCCGGAGCCGGTGATCTCGGTTGCCGTCGAGCCGAAGACCAAGTCGGACCAGGAAAAGATGGGCCTCGCGCTGCAGCGCCTCGCGAAGGAAGACCCGTCGTTCCGCGTCAGCACGGACCAGGAGTCGGGCCAGACGATCATCTCCGGCATGGGCGAACTGCACCTCGACATCATCGTCGACCGCATGAAGCGCGAGTTCAAGGTCGAGGCGAACGTCGGCAAGCCGCAGGTCGCCTACCGTGAAACGATCCGCGCCAAGGTCGAGCAGGAAGGCAAGTTCGTGCGCCAGTCCGGCGGCCGCGGCCAGTACGGCCACGTGTGGCTCAAGATCGAGCCGCAGCCTGAAGGCCTGGGCTACGAGTTCGTCAACGGCATCGTCGGCGGCACCGTGCCGCGCGAATACATCCCGGCCGTGGACAAGGGCGTCAAGGAAGCGCTGGAAGGCGGCGTGATCGCCGGCTTCCCGGTCGTGGACGTCAAGGTCACGATTTTCGACGGTTCCTACCACGACGTCGACTCGAACGAAATGGCGTTCAAGATCGCCGGTTCGATGGCGTTCAAGGACGGCGTGCGCAAGGCCAAGCCGGTCCTGCTCGAGCCGATCATGAAGGTCGAGGTCGTGACGCCGGAGGATTATTCCGGCGACGTGATCGGCGACTTGAACCGCCGCCGCGGCCAGATCCAGGGCATGGAAGATTCCGTGTCCGGCAAGGTCGTGACGGCCGAGGTGCCGCTCGCCGAGATGTTCGGTTACGCGACGTCGGTCCGCTCGATGAGCCAGGGCCGCGCCACGTTCACCATGGAATTCGCGAAGTACATGGAAGTGCCGAATAACGTCGCCGAAGCGGTGATGAAGAAGGCCAGCTACAACCCGCAATCAAAGCAGTTCAGGAGGACGATCGCCGTGGCTAAGGAAAAATTTGAGCGCACCAAGCCGCACGTGAACGTCGGGACGATTGGTCACGTGGACCATGGCAAGACGACGCTGACGGCGGCGCTGACGAAGGTGATGGCGGAGACGCACGGCGGCACGTTCATGGCGTACGACCAGATTGACAAGGCGCCGGAGGAGAAGGCGCGCGGCATCACGATTTCGACGGCGCACGTCGAGTACCAGTCGCCGAACCGTCACTACGCGCACGTCGACTGCCCCGGGCACGCCGACTACGTGAAGAACATGATCACGGGCGCGGCGCAGATGGACGGCGCGATCCTGGTGGTGTCGGCGGCCGACGGCCCGATGCCGCAGACGCGCGAGCACATCCTGCTGGCGCGCCAGGTGGGCGTGCCGTACATCGTGGTGTTCCTGAACAAGGCGGACATGGTCGACGACGCGGAGCTGCTGGAGCTGGTGGAGATGGAAGTGCGCGAGCTGCTGTCGAAGTACGAGTTCCCGGGCGACGACACGCCGATCATCACGGGCTCGGCGCTGAAGGCGCTGGAAGGCGACCAGAGCGAGATCGGCGTTCCGTCGGTGGTGAAGCTGGTGGCGGAGATGGACCGTTACATTCCGGTGCCGGAGCGTGCGATCGATGGCGCGTTCCTGATGCCGGTGGAAGACGTGTTCTCGATCTCGGGTCGCGGAACGGTGGTGACGGGACGCATCGAGCGCGGCATCGTGAAGGTGAACGACGAGATCGAGATCATCGGCCTGAAGGACACGCAGAAGACGACCTGCACGGGCGTGGAGATGTTCCGCAAGCTGCTGGACCAGGGGCAGGCGGGCGACAACGTGGGCGTGCTGCTGCGCGGCACGAAGCGCGAGGACGTGGAGCGCGGCCAGGTGCTGTGCAAGCCGGGCACGATCAAGCCGCACACGAAGTTCGAAGGCGAGGTGTACGTGCTGACGAAGGAAGAGGGCGGCCGTCACACGCCGTTCTTCAAGGGCTATCGTCCGCAGTTCTACTTCCGCACGACGGACGTGACGGGCTCGATCGAGCTGCCGGAGAACACCGAGATGGTGATGCCGGGCGACAACATCAAGATGACGGTGGAGCTGCTGGTGCCGATCGCGATGGAGGAAGGCCTGCGCTTCGCCATCCGCGAGGGTGGCCGCACGGTCGGCGCCGGCGTCGTTTCCAAGATTCTGAAGTAAAGGTCCAACGCAATGGCACGCCAGAACATCCGCATCCGCCTCAAGGCGTTCGACCACCGTCTCATCGACAACTCGGCCCGCGAGATCGTCGAGACCGCCAAGCGCACCGGCGCCACGGTTCGTGGCCCGATCCCGCTGCCGGTGAAGATGGAGCGTTTCACGCTCCTGATCTCGCCGCACGTGGACAAGGATGCGCGGGACCAGTACGAGATGCGCACCCATAAGCGACTCATGGACATCCTGAACCCGACCGACAAGACGGTGGACGCGCTCATGAAGCTCGAACTGCCGGCCGGCGTGGACGTCCAGATCAAGCTCAACTGACGAGCGGGCGGGGGGATGGGTGGGGGGGAGCGCGGTCTCTGTACTAACCCCAACCCCCATCCCCTAACCCCTCAGAAGGGGTTGCGAAGCCCCCGAGAGTCGCCTATAGTGCGCGGCTCACCTCGCCGAGGCCTGGCCGGCTTTGCCGGTACCGCTCGAGCGGCGCGACTGCCAGGTCTGGCGGGTCGCTCCACTCAAACGGATTCCTTGTCGAGCCTGGCGGCTGTTTTTACGCCAGGAACCAGTTTTTTCAGCCACAGCCAATCGCAGCTGCGGCGGTGTACGAGGACACAGAGATGACGATCGGTCTGATTGGCCGCAAGGCCGGCATGACACGCGTCTTCACGGACGCGGGCGAGTCGATCCCGGTGACGGTGATCGAGGCTCTGCCCAACCGCGTCACCCAGGTCAAGGGTGTCGAGGGCGACGGCTATCGCGCCATCCAGGTGACGTTCGGCAGCAAGAAGCCGTCGCGCCTGACGCGTTCGGCGGCGGGTCACTTCGCCAAGGCGAAGGTCGAGCCGGGTGAGGCGCTCGTCGAATTCCGTCTCGCCGACGGCGAAGGCGCCGAGCTCGCCACGGGCTCGGAACTCAAGGTCGACATGTTCGCCAAGGGCCAGGTCGTCGACGTGACCGGCACCACGATCGGTAAAGGCTTCGCCGGCACCATCAAGCGGCACAACTTTGCTGGCGGTCCTGCCTCGCACGGCGCCTCATTGTTCCACCGCACGCCTGGCTCCATCGGCCAGCGCCAGACGCCGGGACGGGTGTTCCAGGGCAAGCGCATGTCCGGCCACATGGGCAACATCCGTCGCACCATCGAGAAGCTGCAGATCGTCGAGATCGACGCTGTGCGCAACCTGCTCCTGATCCGCGGCGCCGTGCCGGGCTCGGCGGGCGGCGAAGTGATCGTGCGTCCTTCCTTGAAGGCGGCTCGCCTGGCGCAGCGCAAGACGCTGGCGCCGAAGCAGCCGGCCGCCAAGACGAAGAAGTAACCCGCCCCGGAAAAATGACGGGAAACTGACATGGCAACCCAACTCAAGCTCCAGCAGGGCGGCAACAGCATCGAAGTGTCCGAGAAGACCTTCGGCCGCGAATTCAACGAAGCCCTCGTGCACCAGGTCGTCACTGCCTACATGGCAGCTGGCCGTGCCGGCACGAAGCGCCAGAAGAGCAAGGCTGAAGTCCGCGGCGGCGGCATCAAGCCGTGGAAGCAGAAGGGCGGCGGTCGCGCCCGCGCCGGCTCCATCCGCAGCCCGATCTGGGTCGGCGGCGGTCGCGCCTTCGCTGCGCGACCGCGCGACTTCTCGCAGAAGGTCAACCGCAAGATGTACCGCGGCGCCATTGCGGCGCTGCTGTCCGAGCTGGTTCGCCTCGAGCGCCTGACGGTGGTCGAGTCGTTCGCGCTCGAAGCGCCAAAGACCAGGATGCTCGCCGCGAAACTCAAGGAGCTGGGCCTTGGGGACGTGCTGATCGTCGTGGAAGCCTATGACGAGAAACTCGAGCTGGCCTCGCGCAATCTGCACGGCGTCTCGGTCCTGCCGGTCACGGCGGTCGACCCGGTGAGCCTGGTCCGCCACGAGCGCGTGCTCGCGACGGTCGGTGCCGTTCGCATGCTCGAGGAGAAGCTGGCATGAGCAGCAAAGAGCGTTTGATGCAGGTGCTGGTTGCGCCGCACGTGTCCGAAAAGGCCGCGCGCGCATCCGAGCAGGGCAACCAGATGGTGTTCCGCGTCGCGCGCGATGCCACCAAGCCCGAGATCAAGGCGGCCGTCGAGCTGATGTTCGAAGTCAAGGTCGACGCCGTGCAGGTCGTGAACGTGATGGGCAAGGCGAAGCGCTTCGGCGGTCGTCCGGGCAGGCGTTCGGACTGGAAGAAGGCCTACGTGAAGCTCGCGCAGGGCCAGACGATCGATTTCGCCGGCGCCGAAAAGTAACCGGCACCGGCAAAGCAGACGGAAGCTAACCAATGGCTCTCATCAAGACCAAACCGACGTCGCCGGGTCGCCGCTTCGTCGTGAAGGCGGACCGCTCGCACCTGCACAAGGGCGAGCCGGTGCACGCGCTCACGGCTGCGAAGCAGCGCACGGGCGCCCGCAACAACATGGGTCGGCAGACGACGCGCCACAAGGGCGGCGGTCATGCCAGGCGCTATCGCGTCGTCGATTTCGTGCGCAACAAGGACGGCGTGCCGGGCAAGGTCGAGCATCTCGAGTACGACCCGAACCGCAACGCGCATCTGGCTCTCGTGCTCTACGCCGACGGCGAACGCCGCTACATCCTCGCCCCGAAGGGCGTGGGTGCGGGCGATGCGATCGTCTCGGGCGTCGATGCCCCGATCAAGTCGGGCAACGCGCTGCCGCTGCGCAACATCCCGATCGGCTCGCTCGTGCACAACGTCGAGCTGAAGCCCGGCCGTGGTGGCCAGCTCGGCCGCAGCGCCGGCGCATCGGTGCAGCTGGTCGCGCGCGAAGGTCTCTACGCGACGATCCGGCTGCGCTCGACCGAGATGCGCAAGGTGCACGTCGACTGCCGCGCCACGATCGGCGAAGTGGGCAACGAAGAAAACAACCTGATCGTCTACGGCAAGGCTGGCGCGAAGCGCTGGCGTGGCATACGCCCGACGGTCCGCGGCGTGGTCATGAACCCCGTCGACCATCCGCACGGCGGTGGTGAGGGCAAGTCCGGCCAGGGCAACCCGCACCCGGTTTCGCCGTGGGGCTGGAAGACGAAGGGCAAGAAGACCCGCACCAACAAGCGCACGTCCGGACTCATCATCCGGCGCCGAAACTGAGCCTGAGAGGAGCTGCCAGTGCCCCGTTCAGTCAAGAAAGGCCCGTTCATCGACGCCCACCTCGCCAAGAAGGTGGCTGTCGCGGCGGAGAAGAACGATCGCCGTCCGATCAAGACGTGGTCGCGCCGTTCCATGGTCCTCCCGGACATGGTTGGCCTGACGATCGCCGTCCACAACGGGCGGCAGCACATCCCCGTGCTGGTCTCCGAGAACATGGTCGGCCACAAGCTGGGCGAGTTCGCCCCGACGCGCACCTTCAGGGGCCACTCGGGCGACAGAAAGGCGTCCTCGGAGTAAGCCATGCAAGTCGCAGCAAAGCTCAAGTACGCGCGCATCTCGGCGCAGAAGTGCCGCCTGGTCGCAGACATGGTCCGCGGCAAGCCCGTGGGCCAGGCGCTCTCGACGTTGCGTTTCACGCCGAAGAAGGGCGCCGACCTGGTCCGCAAGGTACTGGAGTCGGCGATCGCCAATGCCGAGAACAACCACAATGCGGACATCGACGCGCTGAAGGTTGACCTCATCTACATCGACGAGGCTCCGAGCCTGAAGCGGTTCCACGCGCGCGCCAAGGGCCGCGGCAACCGCATCGTCAAGCGCAACAGCCACATCACGATCCTCGTCGGCGACGGCCGCAAGGACTGAGGGAGCCAGAGCTCATGGGTCAGAAGGTCAATCCGGTCGGCATTCGTCTCGGCATCACGCGCGACTGGACGTCGAGGTGGTACGCGAACAAGCGCACGTTCCCGATCTACATCCTGCAGGACTGGCAGGTCCGCGACTTCCTGAAGAAGAAGCTGTCGGAAGCCTCGGTGAGCCGCATCCACATCGAGCGTGCCGCGCGCAAGGCGAACATCACGATCCACACGGCCCGCCCGGGCGTGGTGATCGGCAAGAAGGGCGAGGACATCGAGCGCCTGCGCCAGGAAGTCGCGAAGCTGATGAAGATGGGCTTCAACGACGTCCGCCTCAACATCGCCGAGATCCGCAAGCCGGAGCTCGACGCGCAGCTCGTGGCCGAGGGCATTGCCCAGCAGGTCGAGCGGCGCGTGATGTTCCGCCGCGCCATGAAGCGCGCGGTGATGAACACGATGCGCAGCGGAGCGCTCGGCGTGAAGGTGCGACTGTCCGGCCGCCTGAACGGTTCGGAAATCGCGCGCACGGAGTGGACCCGCGAGGGCCGCATCCCGCTGCACACGTTCCGTGCCGACATCGACTACGGCACGGCCGAAGCCCGCACGACCTACGGCGTGATCGGCGTGAAGGTCTGGATTTTCAAGGGCGAAGTTTTCGACCAGCCGGCGCCGATGGGCGCGAGCGTCGAGGCGACCCCAGCCGCGGAGCAGACGGCCTGAGGCCCCGAGCCTTAGAGCCCATGCGACGGACGGAGTGACAACGCCATGATGCAACCCAAGCGAACCAAGTATCGCAAGCAGTTCAAGGGCCGCAACGCGGGCCTCGCCCATCGCGGGTCGAGCGTCTCGTTCGGCGACTACGGGCTGAAGGCGACGAGCCGCGCCCGCATGACTGCGCGAGAGATCGAAGCCGCCCGTCGCGCGATGACGCGCTACGTGAAGCGCGGCGGCCAGGTGTGGATCCGGGTGTTCCCGGACGTGCCGGTCAGCAAGAAGCCCCTCGAGGTCCGCATGGGCTCCGGCAAGGGCAACGTCGAGTACTACGTCGCGCGCGTGCAGCCCGGCAAGGTGCTCTTCGAGATGGAAGGCGTGACCGAAGAGATCGCGCGCGAGGCATTCCGCCTTGCTGCAAGCAAGCTCTCGGTCGAGACGATGTTCGTCAAGCGACAGGTGCGCTGATGAAGGCGAAGGAACTTCGGGTCAAGGGCTCGGCGGAATTGCGCGAGGAACTCCTCAAGCTGCGTCGCGAGCAGTTCAACCTGCGCATGGCGCAGGCGTCCGGTCAGGCTGCCAAGCCCGACCAGGCCGGCAAGGTGCGCCGCAACATCGCGCGCGTGAAGACGGTGCAGGGCGAACAGTCCCGCGCCAACAGGAGCAAGTGATGAGCGAGCAGCAGCAGGCCCAGCCCAAGGCGGCGAGCGAAGCCGGTGCCCAGCACACGCTGACCGGCACGGTCGTCAGCACCAAGATGACCAAGACCATTGCGGTCACGGTCGAGCGTCTCGTCAAGCACGGGCGTTACAGCAAGTTCATCCGCCGCACGACCAAGCTCCTCGCGCACGACGAGAACTCGGAGTGCAAGGAAGGCGACGTCGTTGACATCGCCGAATGCCGCCGACTCTCGGCCCGCAAGGCCTGGAAGGTCGTGCGCGTCGTCAAGCGCGCCGGCGCTGTCTGAGCTGAAGCAGAAGGACTACTGAAATGATCCAGATGCGGACAATGCTCGCGGCCGCCGACAACAGCGGCGCCAAGCGGCTCATGTGCATCAAGGTGCTCGGCGGCTCCAAGCGGCGCTATGCCACCGTGGGCGACGTGATCAAGGTGAGCGTCAAGGACGCCATCCCGCGCGGCAAGGTCAAGAAGGGCGAGGTTTACGACGCCGTGGTGGTCCGCACCGCGTTCGGCGTGCGCCGCCCGGATGGTTCGCTGATCCGGTTCGACGGCAACGCCGCCGTGCTGCTCACGAACAAGCTCGAGCCGATCGGCACGCGCATCTTCGGACCGGTCACACGCGAGCTGCGCACGACGCAGTTCATGAAGATCATCTCGCTCGCGCCTGAAGTGCTGTAAGCACGGCGCGCGCAAGGTTCGAGGACAAAGGGTATGAACAAGATCCGCAAGGGCGACGAAGTCGTCGTCATTACCGGCCGCGACAAGGGCCGGCGGGGCACCGTCATCCGCGTGCTGGGTGAGAAGGTGCTGGTCGAGAACGTGAACATGGTCAAGCGCCATACGCGTCCCAATCCGCAGAAGGGCACGCAGGGCGGCATCGTCGAGAAGGAGGCCTACCTCCACCTCTCGAACGTGCAGCTCTGGAACCCGGTTGCGAAAAAGGGTGACCGCGTGGGCATCCGCACGCTCGCCGACGGACGTCGGGTGCGTTTCTTCAAGTCCAACGACGAAGTCGTGGACGCCTGAATCGAGGTCGGATGAGATGGCAAGGCTGCAGAAAATCTACCGGGACGAGATCGTCGCCAAGCTCATGACGAGCCTGGCGGTGACGAATCCCATGCAGGTGCCGAAGATCACCAAGATCTCGGTCAACATGGGCGTGGGCGAAGCCGTTGCCGACAAGAAGGCAATGGACGGCGCCGTGAACGACCTGACGGCGCTCACCGGCCAGAAACCGGTGGTGACCAAGTCGCGCAAGGCGATCGCGGCGTTCAAGCTGCGCGCGGGCGTGCCGGTCGGCGCGCGCGTGACGCTGCGCGGCGCCCGCATGTACGAGTTTCTCGACCGCCTGATCAACGTGGCCATGCCGCGAATCCGCGACTTCCGCGGCGTGTCGGCCCGGTCGTTCGACGGCCGCGGCAACTACACGTTCGGCGTCAAGGAACAGATCATCTTCCCGGAAATCGCCTACGACCAGGTCGACGCGATCCGCGGGATGGACATCACGATCACGACGACGGCACGCGACGACCGGGAAGGCCGGGCGTTGCTCGAATCCTTCAACTTCCCGTTCCGCAAGTAGGACAGGAAAAATGGCGAAGACCAGCATGATCATGCGCGAGAAGCGCCGCGAGAAGCTCGTGAAGCAGCACGCTGCCAAGCGGGCCCAGCTCAAGGAAGCTATCCGCAGCCCGAAGTCCACGGATGCCGAGCGGGAAGAGGCGCAGCGCAAGCTGAATGCCATGCCGCGCGACTCCAGTGCCTCGCGGGTCCGCAACCGCTGCGCGATCACCGGCCGCTCCCGCGGCGTCTACCGTAAGTTCGGCCTCGGGCGTCAGAAGCTGCGCGAAGCCACGATGCGCGGTGACATCCCGGGCCTCGGCAAGGCCAGCTGGTAAGCCGGGTACTGGAGTAACAGCATGAGCATGTCGGATCCCATCGCGGACTTCCTCACCCGCATTCGCAACGGCCAGCTCTCGGGCAAGCCCGAGATCGCCGCGCCGTCGTCGCGAGTCAAGCTGGCTTTGGCCAAGGTGTTGAAGGACGAAGGTTATATCGAAGACTTCGCCATCGACGGCGATGCCAGCAAGCCGACCGTCAAGGTGCGCCTGAAGTATTACCAGGGCCGCCCGGTCATCGAGCGCATCGAGCGCGTGAGCCGTCCCGGCCTGCGCATCTACAAGGCGAAGGACGAGTTGCCGAAGATTCTCGGCGGCATGGGCGTGGCGATCATCTCGACCTCCAAGGGCGTGATGACCGACCGTGAAGCCCGCGCCGGCGGACACGGCGGCGAAGTGCTCTGCATCGTGTCGTAAGGCACGACGCAAGGAACAGGACCAAGACCATGTCACGAGTTGCAAAAAGGCCGGTTGCGCTGCCCAAGGGCGTGACCCACGCGGTCGACGGCAGCACCGTCACCGTCAAGGGCGCCAAGGGCGCGCTCAAGCTGCCGCTGCGTCCGGGCCTGAGCCTGGTGCAGGAAGGCAATGACATCCGCATCGAAATAGCGGCGCGCAACAAGGAGCCGCTGATGCCTGCCGGCTCGCTCCGTTCGCACCTCGCGAACGTGGTGCAGGGTGTGTCGCAGGGCTACGAGAAGAAGCTGGAGCTCGTGGGCGTCGGCTACCGTGCCGCGGCCCAGGGCAAGAAGCTGAACCTGACGCTCGGCTTTTCGCATCCGGTCGAGTACGACGTGCCGGAAGGCATCACGATCGATACGCCGACGCAGACGGAAATCGTAGTGAAGGGCGCCGACAAGCAGCAGGTTGGCCAGGTGGCTGCGGAAATCCGCTCCTACCGTCCCCCCGAGCCTTACAAGGGCAAGGGCGTTCGTTATTCCGGTGAGCGCATCGAGCTCAAGGAAACGAAGAAGAAGTAATGGGTGCCGCGATGGAAAAGAAAGTCAGTCGTCTGAAGAGAGCCCGCCGCAGTCGCGCGAAGATCCTGGAGCTTCGCGCCACCCGCCTGAGCGTGCATCGCACCGCGCAGCACATCTACGCGCAGATCTTCGACCCCGAGTCGAAAGTCATCGTGTCCGCGTCGACCTTGCAGAAGGATGTCGCCGAGGGCCTGAAGGGCACCGGCAACATCGAGGCGGCGAAAGCCGTCGGCAAGGCGATCGCCGAGCGTGCCAAGGCCAAGGGCGTGACCCAGGTTGCCTTCGACCGTTCGGGCTTCAAGTATCACGGGCGCATCAAGGCGCTTGCCGAAGCCGCGCGCGAAGCCGGCCTCGAGTTCTGAGCCGCACAAGGTTCCAGGAGCAGCAATGGCTAGAATCGAAAAAGTGGCGGCGTCGGACGAATTCATCGAAAAGCTGGTGACCGTCAACCGCGTGTCCAAGACCGTGAAGGGCGGCAAGCAGTTCGGCTTCACCGCGCTCACGGTGGTGGGCGACGGCAACGGCCGCGTCGGCTTCGGTTACGGCAAGGCGCGTGAAGTGCCGGTCGCGATCCAGAAGGCGATGCAGCAGGCCCGCAAGAACCTGGTCAACGTGCCGCTGCGCAATTCGACGCTGCACTTCGCGGTCGTCGGCAAGCACGGCACCGCCAAGGTGTACATGCAGCCGGCCGCCGACGGTACTGGCGTCATCGCGGGCGGCAGCATGCGCGCGGTGTTCGAGTGCGCCGGCGTGCGCAACGTGCTCGCGAAGTCGTACGGCTCACGCAACCCGATCAACGTCGTGCGCGCCACGATGAACGCCCTGACCGGCATGCCGGCCCCGGAGCGGATCGCGGCCAAGCGCGGCAAGACCATTGCCGAAATCACAGGCTGACAGCGCCATGGCAACCAAGAAAGACAACGCGGCCCTGACAATGGCCAAGACAGTCAAGGTGACTCTGGTGAAGAGCACTTTCGGCCAGATTCACCGTCACCGCGCCACCGTGCGCGGCCTCGGCCTGCGCCGCATGCACCAGACGGTCGTCCTGGCCGACACCCCTGAAATCCGCGGCATGCTCAATGCGTCGCGGCACCTGCTCCGCGTCGAAGAGGCGTGACCAGATCATGAAGCTCAACACCATCAGCCCGGGACCGGGCAGCAAGAAGACGCGCACTCGCGTCGGACGTGGCGCTTCCGCCGGCCAGGGCAAGACCTGCGGCCGCGGCGTCAAGGGCCAGCGCGCCCGCAAGGGCGGCTATCACAAGGTCGGCTTCGAAGGCGGCCAGATGCCGCTGCAGCGTCGCTTGCCGAAGATCGGTTTCCGTTCGGCGCTCGGGCGCCGCACGGCCGAGGTTCGCCTGAGCGAGCTGCACAAGATCGAAGGCGGCGCGATCGACCTCGCGATCCTGAAGAACGCGAACCTGGTCCCGGCGAACACGCTGCAGGCCAAGATCGTGCTGTCGGGCGAAGTGAAGTCGGCGTTTACGGTGTCCGGCGTCGGCGTCACGAAGGGCGCCCGCGAAGCCATCGAGAAGGCCGGCGGCAAGGTCGTCGAGGCGTCGGCCTGAGCCCCCCGGCTCGGGTCTGCACACTACGCAAGCGTAAGGATCAGCCGTGGCCAATCAGTCCAACAACCCTGTCGCAGCCCTCGGCGAAGCGACGCGGTTGACCGAGCTCAGGAACAGGTTTCTGTTCCTGATCGGCGGCCTGATCGTCTATCGCATCGGCACGTTCATCCCCGTGCCGGGCATCGACCCGGTTGCGCTCGCGCGTTTCTTCCAGGACCAGCAGGGCACGATCCTGAGCATGTTCAACATGTTTTCGGGTGGCGCGCTCGAGCGCCTCTCGATCCTCGCGCTCGGCGTCATGCCCTACATCTCGGCCTCGATCATCGTGCAGATGATGGCCGTGGTCGTGCCGCAGCTGCAGGCCCTGCGCAAGGAAGGCGAGGCGGGCCGCCGCAAGCTGACCAACTACACGCGCTGGGGCACGGTGGGACTCGCGGTGTTCCAGGGCGCCGGTGCGGCTGTCGCTTTCCAGAACCAGGGCGTCGTGATCAATCCCGGCTTCCAGTTCGTGTTCCTGGCCACGGCGACGCTCACGGCCGGCACCATGTTCCTGATGTGGCTCGGCGAGCAGATCACGGAACGCGGCCTCGGCAACGGCATCTCGATGATCATCCTCGCGGGCATCGTCGCCGGCTTGCCGTCCGCCATCGGCGGCACGCTCGAGCTCGTCCGCAACGGCGAAATCAACCCGGCGCTGGCCCTGATCCTGGTGATCATGGTAGCGGCGGTCACGTACTTCGTGGTGTTCGTCGAGCGCGGCCAGCGCCGCATCCCGGTCAACTACGCCAAGCGCCAGCAGGGCAGGCGCGTGTTCGCCGGCACGTCGACGCACCTGCCGTTCAAGCTCAACATGTCGGGCGTGATCCCGCCGATCTTCGCCTCGAGCCTGCTGCTGTTCCCGGCGACGATCGCCAGCTGGTTCGGCACCAACGAGAACCTGGGCTGGCTGCAGAACGTGGCTGCGAGCCTCGGGGTCGGCCAGCCGGTGCACATGGTCATCTACGCGTCGCTGATCATCTTCTTCTGCTTCTTCTACACCGCCCTGGTCTTCAACGCGCGCGAAACGGCGGAGAACCTGAAGAAGTCCGGCGCGTTCATCCCCGGGATTCGCCCGGGCCAGCAGACGGCGGAGTACATCGACAAGGTCCTGACCCGGTTGACGGTCTGGGGCGCCCTGTACGTGGCCCTGGTCTGCCTGCTGCCCGAGATCCTGATTTCCCAGTTCCGGGTGCCGTTCTACTTCGGCGGCACCTCGCTCCTGATCATCGTCGTGGTGATCATGGACTTCATGGCCCAGCTGCAGGCGCACCTGATGTCGCACCAGTACGAGGGGCTCATGAAGAAGGCCAACCTGCGCGGCTACGGCCGGCCCGGCCAGGTGCGCTGAGCGCCCCCGGCTGTTTTGGAGAAAGACTCATGAAAGTTCGTCCCTCGGTGAAGCGTATCTGCAAGAACTGCAAAGTGGTTCGGCGTCGCGGCGTGGTCTACGTGATCTGCAGCAGCGACAAGCGCCACAAGCAGCGACAGGGCTGACGGCCTGGTCCTTGCATTGAGCAATACCTGTTTTTCTGATATAATTCCGCGCTTTTCGCGCCCCGAAGTGAGCCTAAAATGGCCCGTATAGCCGGCATCAACATCCCGATGAACAAGCACGTCTGCATCGGGCTGACTGCAATTTTCGGCGTCGGCCGCAGCCAGGCGCTGGCCGCCTGTGAAGCAGCTGGCGTCAAGACCAACACGAAAGTGAAGGACCTGACGGAAGCCGAGGTCACCGCGCTGCGCTCGGCGATCGCGAAGCTCCCGGTCGAAGGCGACCTGCGCCGTGAAGTGTCGATGAACATCAAGCGCCTCATGGACCTCGGTTCCTACCGTGGCATGCGGCACCGCAAGGGCCTGCCGATGCGGGGCCAGCGCACGCGCACCAATGCGCGCACGCGCAAGGGCCCGCGCAAGGCGGCGGTCAAGCTGAACGCACCTCCGGGCAAGGCGTAATACGCCCCCACCCGGTCGAACACTTAAGGTTGTACTCGAATGGCTGACGACAAGAAGTCCGCAGGCAAGCCTCGCAAGAAGATCAAGCGCGTCGTCACCGACGCGGTTGCTCACGTGCACGCCTCGTTCAACAACACGATCATCACGATCACGGACCGCCAGGGCAACACGTTGTCCTGGGCGACTTCGGGCGGCTGCGGTTTCCGCGGTTCGCGCAAGAGCACGCCGTTCGCCGCGCAGGTCGCCGCCGAAAAGGCCGGCGTCGCCGCGCAGGAATACGGTGTCCGCACCGTCGACGTAAAGGTCCGTGGCCCGGGTCCGGGTCGCGAGTCCGCCGTGCGGGCGCTGAACGCCGCCGGCCTGAAAGTCACCAGCATCGAGGACGTGACGCCGATCCCGCACAACGGGTGCCGTCCGCCCAAGAAGCGTCGCGTCTGACGCGCCGCGGCCGAGGATAAGACAACATGGCAAGGTATCTTGGTCCCAAGTGCAAGCTCTCGCGCCGCGAGGGCACCGACCTGTTCCTGAAGAGCGGCGTCAAGTCGCTCGAATCGAAGTGCAAGCTCGAAGTGCCGCCGGGCGGCATCAAGGGCGAGCGCCGCGCGCGCGTGTCGGGCTACGGCCTGCAGCTGCGTGAAAAGCAGAAGCTGCGTCGCATGTACGGCGTGCTCGAGCGCCAGTTCCGCGGCTACTACCAGCAGGCGGCTGGCCGTCCGGGGGCCACGGGCGAAACGCTGCTGCAGATTCTCGAAGCGCGCCTCGACAACGTCGTCTATCGCATGGGTTTCGCCTCGACGCGCAGTGAAGCGCGCCAGCTGGTGAGCCACGGCGCGATCGTCGTGAACGGCTCGCGCCTCAACATCCCTTCGTACCAGTGCAAGGCCGGCGTCGTCGTCGGCCTTTGCGAGAAAGCGCAGAAGCAGGCGCGTGTTGCGCAGGCCCTGCAGATCCGTGCCCAGACCGGTTTTCCGGACTGGGTAGAGGTCGACGAAAAGAAGTTCTCGGGTGTCCTGAAGTCGTTGCCTGAGCGCGGCGACATCCTGCCGGACATCAACGAAAGCCTCGTCGTCGAGTTGTACTCCAAGTAACCATCCGGCCCGGTCGAACCGGGCCTTGCTAAGGCAAGGGCACCTCAAATGCAGTCAGCCGTTGCGGAATTCCTCCGTCCGCGCGTGGTGAAGGTGACGCCGACGTCACCGCGTCACGCCAAGATCGTCATCGAACCGTTCGAGCGTGGCTTCGGCCACACGCTCGGCAATGCGCTGCGCCGCGTGCTGCTGTCGTCCATGCCGGGCGCCGCCATCACCGAAGTCGAGATCGACGGCGTGCTGCACGAATACACCAGCATCGAGGGCGTGCAGGAAGACGTCGTCGACATCCTGCTGAACCTCAAGCTCGTCGCGATCCGCATGCACACGCGTGACACGGCCGAGCTGCGCCTTTCGAAGAAGGGCCCGGGCCCGGTCACGGCGGGCGACATCCAGACCGACCACGACGTCGAGATCCTGAACCCGGAGCTCGTGATCGCCAACCTGACCAAGGCCGGCGAACTCAACATGACGCTCAAGGTCGAGAAGGGCCGCGGCTATCGTCCGGCCCTCCAGCGCCTCGCGTTCGAAGAAGCCAGCCGCCCGATCGGTCGCCTGCTGCTCGACGCGTCGTTCAGCCCGATCCGCAAGGTCACCTACAACGTCGAAGCGGCGCGCGTCGAACAGCGCACCGACCTCGACAAGCTGATCATCGACATCGAGACCAACGGCACGATCGACGCGGAAGAAGCGATTCGCCGCGCCGGTTCGATCCTGAAGGACCAGCTGTCGGTGTTCGTCGACCTGCAGGGCCAGGACGAAGAAAAGTCGCGCCCGGCCGACCACCATTTTGACCCGCTGCTGCTGCGTCCCGTCGACGAACTGGAACTCACCGTGCGCAGTGCGAACTGCCTCAAGGCGGAGAACATCCACTACATCGGCGACCTCGTGCAGAAGACCGAAGTCGAGCTGCTGCGCACGCCGAACCTCGGCAAGAAGTCGCTCACCGAGATCAAGGAAGTGCTGGAAAGCCACGGCCTCTCGCTCGGCATGCGCCTCGACAACTGGCCGCCCTCGGGCCTGAAGCGCGACGACGAGCGCGACGTCCTCTAAGTAGCGAACAGTGACCGGCGATCGGTTCGCCGGTCGGAAAGAGATCAAGACATGCGACACGGACTTACCGGGCGGCAGCTGAGCCGCAATGCGACGCACCGCTCGGCGATGCTGCGCAACATGGCGGCTTCGCTGCTGCGTCACGAGACCATCAAGACGACGGTCCCGAAGGCAAAGGAGCTGCGCCGTTTCGTCGAGCCGCTCATCACGCTCGGCAAGAAGGACAGCGCGGCGAACCGTCGCCTCGCGTTCTCGCGCCTGCGCGACGCGGAAGTCGTGACCAAGCTGTTTGCCGAGCTGGGCCCGCGCTTCGCGGCGCGTCCGGGCGGCTACACGCGCATCCTGCACATGGCCACGCGCTCCGGCGACAATGCCGACATGGCGCTGATGGCGCTGGTCGATCGCGCTGCACCGGCCGTCGAGGCGCCGGCCGCGGACGCGGGCGAGATGAAGCCGAAGGCCCGCAAGAAGAAGGCGGCAGATGACGCTCCTGCTACGGCAGCCGCTGCGGGCGACGAGCCGGCGAAGAAGCCGCGTGCGCCCCGCAAGAAGAAGGCCGCCGCCGCCTGATCGATTCGACGGTTGCCGCGGCCCGAACGGTTCAGTTCAGAACCGCGCCGCCGCGAAAGAGGATGAAGCCGGACCCGTGTCCGGCTTTTCTTTTTCCGGGTCCTCCCATACCGTGCATCGGATTCACCAGACACTACGGAGCGGTCAGCACATGAGCATCGTCACTGAATTCAAGGAATTCGCCATGAAGGGCAACGTGCTCGACATGGCGGTCGGCGTCGTGATCGGTGGCGCGTTCGGCAAGATCGTCTCGTCGCTGGTGGGCGACGTGGTCACGCCGATGATCGGCAAGGCCGTAGGTGGCGTGAATTTCAAGGACCTGGCGATCAGCCTCGGCACGGACCCGGCCGGCGCGCCGATCCTCGTGAAGTACGGCATGTTCCTGCAGAACATCTTCGACTTCGTGATCATCGCCGCTGCGATCTTCATGGCGGTCAAGGCGATCAACCGGCTGAAGACGCCGCCACCGCCCGCTGCGGATCCGGCGCCGGCGCCGGAGGTGGTGCTGCTCGGCGAGATTCGCGACCTGCTGAAAAAGCAGTAGCCGCCGCCGCGCTGGGGGCGGCCTGCTCCGGCGCGCACCGGGCGAGCGCGCATCGTGAATCGCGGCGGTGGACCGACGATTCACGGCCAGCCTTGCTCGAGCGGGCGAGACGATGGTGTCATCGCAGACAGAACCCGCGGGCCGCCTCGCGCCTGCGCTCGAGCTGCGGCCGTCCGACACGGTGCGCGTCCAGCACCAGCCTCTGCGCGGTCCAGCAAGTGCGCCGCATACATCGTCCCTCGCGATTCGGCGCGGACCCGGTGCGCACCACCTCTGGTCCCGACGGGCGGGAGGATCGCTATGCAAGCTTCGCGAATGCGTCCCGCGTGAGGTTCTCGGGCGGGCCCGACGCCGAGCAGGCGACGTCGTCCTCGATGCGGATGCCGCCATACGGCTTCAGGCGTCGCACGACATCCCAGGCGATGTAACGGCCGAGACCATTCTTCTGCGCCTCGTCGAGCAGCAGGTCGATGAAGTACAGGCCCGGCTCGATGGTGACGACCACTCCCGGCTCGAGCCGACGCGTGAGTCGCAAGTAACGATGGCCCGTTGGACGCGGAATTTCGGTGCGGCCCGAATCGTCCGCAGCGAGACCCGCCACGTCGTGCACCTGGATGCCGAGCAGGTGCCCGATGCCATGCGGGAAGAACACGCCCGACACACCATTTTCCGCGGCCTGTTCGGCCGTGCATCCGGCGACGACGCCCGCCTGCACCAGCGCGCTGGCGATCAGGCGATGAGCGAGCAGGTGAATCTGGCGGTAATCGAACCCCGGTCGAACTGCGGCGCAGAGTTCGAGCTGCAGCGTCTCCATCGAACTCATCAGTTCCAGGAAGGTCGGGTCGGTGCCAGCCGCATCCGCAACGTGCGTGCGCGTAATGTCGCTCGCATAGCCGCGGAACTGCGCGCCCGCGTCGATCAGGAACGTGGGGCGCGGCACGTCGCGCCTGCGGCCCAGCGTCGTGTAATGCAGGATGGCAGCCCCCTCGCCAAACGCGATGATGTTGCCGTATGGCAGCTCCTGTTCCCGCAATCCGACGGCAGAGCAGTAAGCCTGGTGCACTTCGAATTCCGAGGCCCCGGCGCGATAGGCCTTTTCAGCCGCAACGTGACCGACTGCTCCGAGCCGTGACGCCTCGCGCATGCACGCGAGTTCGTAGGGCGTCTTGACGGCGCGGTGGTAATGCAGGTACGACAGCAAGCCGGCTGGATTCGTGGCGCTGAAGCCCCAATCGGCAAACTCGGCGGGCAGCTCGCCGATGCACGCCAGGCGACGATTACCGGCGTCGAGCAGGCCGCGCGCGTCGGCGGGCTCCCGGATCACGGTGAGGTCGAATGCGCGGGTCCAGGCTGCGGTCGGGACCGCCGGCGGCTTGTGCCAGTAGTCGGCGGGCTGGTGAAACACCAGCTGCGGCCGGCGGCCGGGGAGGTAGCGGACGAAGCAATCCGGCGCTTCCTGCAAGGGTGCCCAATGCAGGAAATGCGGGTTCGCCTTGAAGGCGGGGCCATGGTCGTCCAGGAAATGCAGCCCGGGGCGGCCGGAGTACACGACGAGGCCGTCGTAGCCTTCGCGCTCCAGGGCACGGTCCGCAAGCGCCTGGACGTGCTGCAGGTGGGCAGGAAACAACCGGTCGATGGCATCCGTCATGGTCAGGGCCCCTGGGTCAGGAACCCACGATCATAGGAGAACCGGGGCCCTATGGGCGGTCTGTCGAGCGCCCCGACCTTGGGGTCTGTCGCCAGATAGAGACAGTTTATCGCCTTACCTTTAGAAAGCGGGGTCCTAGAATCGCACCCGCGCATCAAGCAGGCCCGCCACAAGGTGGGTCGGTTGAAGGTGCAAGGTGTTCGACATCATCAGACTGCAATTTTTTGGGGTATTTATTCAATGAACGCGAAGATCGCTCTCGCCGCCGCCCTTGCCGCACTGGTCCTCGCCGGCTGCGCCAAGAAGGAAGAAGCCGTCGAAGCCACGCAGGAAGCTGCTGCTGACGCAGCCGCTGCCGCTGGCGAGGCTGCTGACGCCGCCACGGACGCCGCTGCTGCCGCGACGGACGCTGCCGCCGCCGCTGGCGACGCCGCTGTCGATGCGACTGCCGCCGCCGCTGGCGACGCCGCCGCTGCTGCTGGCGATGCCGCCGCTGCCGCTGGCGACGCCGCTGCCGCTGCTGGCGACGCCGCGCAGGACGCTGGCGCTGCAGCCCAGGAAGCGACCAAGTAATTGGCGCTGGCTGTTCGCCGGCCCGTCGCGGGCTGACGAAAAGATGGGGCGGATCCCGGCTGGGGTCCGCTCCATTCTCGCTGCAGGAGACCAGCCCCGGCGCCCCGGAGGCCCGGTGATCGAGGCACCCGCTGGAGGCGGGTCGGGCAGTGCCAGTAACGGTACGTGACGCTCGCAGCTCGACTGAAGACCGCGAATGGATCCGGGCGGTCTACCGCGACTATCTGTCTGAGCTTTCCGCGTCGAAGTCCGGATTATTCCCCGCGCTTGGCGAATGGGATGCGCGCGAAAGCGAGTTCCTCGCCGGTTGGTTCGCCGACTCCGGCGCCAATCCGTTCGTGATTCTCGACGCGGGCCACCGCATCGGTTTCGCCCTCGTATCGCGTCCGCCTGCGTTTCCGCGCACGTCGGTCAACTACCGAATGTCTGAGTTCTTTATCGTGAGCGCTGCGCGCCGCCGCGGCGTGGGCGCGTCCGCCGCCTCGCTGCTGTTCAACCGCTTTGCCGGCGACTGGGAAGTCCTGGAAGACGAGCAGAACCGCCCCGCGCTGCAGTTCTGGCGCCGCGTGATAGGCCGCCAGACGTCGGGCCAATTCTCGGAGACGCGGGCGGGAAGTGCGCCATCGCTTCCGCACGGAAGCGCCCCCGGGCGCGGCGCGAGCTGATCTTGCCACTGCTCTCGTCAGCGCGAGAAATCGACCACGCCAGGGTGAGGGCGCCAAGCTCTTGGATGGGGTCCGGTCTTCCTCGGCGCTCCGTGACGGCAGAACAGTGCGGCGGCACTGCCGGGTTGCGCACACGCGCCCGTTAGGGCTCGCAGTGGGCTCACCGATTTCCAGTTGGAAATCGGGGAGCGTCCCTATTTCCGGCGCGGGAGACGGGCAGGGGCCGTCCCCTCCTGGCTAGTGGCGAGGTGAGTCAGCGCAGCACCAGGCAGGATCGCCGGCGTGTGTGACTGCGGCGTGTTCGCCACCTGCTCGGGCGTGCCTTCGACGACGAGCGTGCCGCCGCCGTCACCCCCCTCCGGTCCCATGTCGACGATCCAGTCAGCCGTCTTGATCACGTCGAGATTGTGCTCGATGACGACGATCGTGTTGCCGTCGTCGCGCAACCGGTGCAGCACGCCGAGCAGCTGTTCGATGTCGTGGAAGTGCAGGCCCGTGGTCGGCTCGTCCAGGATGTAGAGCGTGCGGCCCGTGGCCCGCTTCGCGAGCTCACGCGCGAGCTTGATGCGCTGTGCTTCGCCGCCCGAAAGTGTCGTCGCGTTCTGTCCCAGCCGCACGTACGACAGGCCCACGTCGAGCAGCGTCTGCAGCCTGCCGGCGAGCGCGGGCACGTTGCGGAAGAACACCGCGGCGTCCTCGATCGTCATGTCGAGCACGTCGTGGATGTTGCGGCCCTTGTAGCGGATCTCGAGCGTCTCACGGTTGTAGCGCATGCCGCGGCACGCATCGCACGTTACGTACGCATCGGGCAGGAAATGCATTTCCACGCGGATCAGGCCGTCGCCTTCGCAGGCCTCGCAGCGGCCGCCACGCACGTTGAAGCTGAAGCGGCCAGGGTCGTAACCGCGCGCGCGGGCCTCGGGCACTTCGGCGAACAGTTCGCGCACCGGACCGAAGATGCCCGTGTAGGTCGCCGGGTTCGACCGCGGCGTGCGGCCGATGGGGCTCTGGTCGATGTCGATCACGCGGTCGATCTGCGCGAGCCCTTCGATCGCACGGCAGGGCGCTGCTTCCCCGCCCGAGTCCGTCAGTGCGTCCGCGGCGTGGCGATACAGCGTGTCAATCACGAGTGTCGACTTGCCTGAGCCCGAGACGCCGGTGACGCACGTCATGAGTCCGATCGGGAAAGTCGCGGAGATACCACGCAGGTTGTTCCCCGTGGCTTCGACGATGCGCAGCACCTTGCCGGGTTGCGCCACACGGCGCTCCTGCGGGTATGCGATGCGGCGCCGCCCGCTCAGGAACGCGCCCGTCAGCGAATCGGGATTGTCGGCGACGGCCTGCGGCGTGCCTTGCGCGACGACGATGCCGCCATGCAGACCCGCGCCGGGCCCGAGGTCGACGACGTAATCCGCCTGCCGGATCGCGTCCTCGTCGTGCTCGACTACGATCACGGTATTGCCGAGGTCGCGCAGGCGCACGAGCGTGTCGAGCAGGCGCTGGTTGTCGCGTTGGTGCAAGCCGATCGACGGCTCGTCCAGGATGTACATCACACCGACAAGGCCCGAGCCGATCTGGCTGGCGAGGCGGATGCGCTGGGCCTCGCCGCCCGAGAGCGTTTCCGCGCTGCGGTCGAGCGAGAGGTAGTCGAGGCCGACGTCGCTCAGGAACGTGAGGCGATCTGAAATTTCGCGGACGAGACGGGAAGCGATTTCGCCGCGCCAGCCTTCGACGTGCATGTCGCGGAAGAGATCTGCGGCAAGGCGCGGCCCGCGACGAATACGTGCCGTGCCGCCTGGTTCAGGCGGCTGCCCCCGCAATCCGCGCACGCGCGCACGCCGCGGTACTTCGCCAGCTCCTCGCGCACCGTCGTCGATTCCGTCTCGCGATAGCGCCGCTCGAGGTTCGGCAGGATGCCTTCCCACGCGTGCGAGCGCTTGGTGCCGGTGCCTTTCGCGTCGACGTAGCGGAACTGGATCTTTTCCTCGCCGCCGCCCCAGAGCAACGCGTGGCGCACGGCTTCAGGCAGGTCGTTCCAAGGCGCCTCGATGTCGAAGCGGAAGTGCCTGGCGAGCGACTGGATCAGCTGAAAATAGTACGCGTTGCGACGATCCCAGCCGCGTACCGCCCCGCCCGCGAGCGAGAGGCTCGGATTGACGACCACGCGCGCCGGATCGAAGAACTCCTGCACGCCGAGGCCCCCGCACGTACCGCATGCACCGTTCGGGTTGTTGAACGAGAAGAGCCGCGGCTCGAGTTCCGTGAGGCTGTAGCCGCACACCGTGCAGGCGAAGCGGTTCGAGAACACGAGCGGTTCGCGGTCGGGCTCGTCGTGGAAAGCGAGGCGCGCCGAACCCTGCGCGAGTCCGAGAGCGGTCTCGAACGATTCCGCCAGTCGTTGCGACGCTTCGGGTCGCACCTTGAGGCGGTCGATGACCGCTTCGATCGTGTGGCGTCGCCGTCCATCGAGTTCCGGCTTGACGTCGAGCTCGACCAGCTTGCCGTCGATGCGCGCGCGTACGTAGCCCTGGCTGCGCAGATGATCGAACACTTCGGTGTGCTCGCCCTTGCGGTCATGCACGATCGGCGCGAGCAGCAGCACGCCGGTGCCTTCCGGCAACGCGAGCACGTGGTCGACCATTTGCGTGACGGTCTGCGCGGCCAGGTCCTGGCCGTGCTCGGGGCAGCGCGGCACACCGGCCCGCGCGAACAGCACGCGCAGGTAGTCGTAGATTTCGGTGACGGTGCCGACGGTCGAACGCGGGTTGTGGGACGTCGCCTTCTGTTCGATGGCGATGGCGGGGGACAGGCCTTCGATGTGGTCTACGTCCGGCTTCTCCATGACGGAGAGGAACTGGCGGGCGTACGCGGACAGCGACTCGACGTAGCGGCGCTGGCCCTCCGCGTAGATCGTGTCGAATGCGAGCGACGACTTGCCCGAGCCCGACAGCCCGGTGATGACGATCAGGCGGTCGCGGGGCAGGTCGAGGTCGATGTTGCGCAGGTTGTGGGTGCGCGCACCGCGGATGCGGATGACGTCCATGCAGCTCAGCTTTCAGGCTGCCGGGAGGCAGCCTGCTAATATATGCGGCTCTTCCGATCCGAGGCAAAGACCATCCGACCCCGTGAGACGACCCCGCGGCTGGCGATGACGCCCCTTGAACGCCGGTCCGTCGGCGCGTTGGCGGCCATCTATGCGTCGCGCATGCTCGGCATGTTCCTGATGCTGCCGGTGCTGGCCCTGCACGCTCACACGCTGCCCGACTACTCCCCCGAGATGCTGGGCCTGGCGATGGGCGCCTACGGCCTGACGCAGGCGCTGCTGCAGATCCCGTTCGGGCGCTGGTCGGACCGCTTCGGCCGCAAGCCGCTGATTACTATCGGATTGCTGTTCTATGCAGCCGGATCCGTACTCGGCATGTTTGCGCACACCACGTGGCTGCTGGTCCTGGCCCGCGGTGTCCAGGGTGCGGGCGCCGTCTCGGCTTCGGTGACGGCGCTGATGGCCGATCTGACCCGCAGTGAAGTCCGCACCCGCGCGATGGCCGTGATCGGCATCAGCATAGGGCTGTCTTTCGTCGTGGCGTTGATCGTCGCGCCTGCGCTGGATGCCGCGGTGGGCGTGCCGGGTATCTTCGGCATCATGCTGGCGATGGCGATCCTGGGCATCGCCCTGCTGTATTTCGCGGTCCCGGCCGAGCCGGAACGCACGGGCGGGGCGGAGAGCCGCAGGCTGTCCGGACTGTTCGAGATCTTGAGCCGGCCGCAATTGCGTCCGCTGTATTTCGGCATGTTCGCGCTGCACGCGATCATGACCGCAACGTTCATTTCGGTGCCGCAGGTACTGGAGCAGACACTGGGGGTCGCCCGGGCGTCGCACTGGGCCGTTTACCTGTGTGTGTTCGTCGCCTCGCTGGTCGGCACCGTGCCGTTGATCCTGCGAACCGAAAGGACCAGCACCAAGGGAGCAGGGCTGTTCCTCGTGTCGGTCGTGCTGGTCGGCGTGGCACAGGCCCTGCTGGGACTCGATCACGCCGACTACTGGGTCGTGATGGCGGCGCTGACCCTGTTCTTTGCCGTCTTCAATTTCCTCGAAGCCCGCCTGCCGGCCTTGCTGACCCTGATGGCCCCGGCCGCCGACCGCGGCGCCGCCCTGGGTGTCTTTGCGACTTCCCAGTTCCTGGTTGCCTTCTGCGGCGGCGTGATGGGCGGCATCCTGCTGGGCCGGTTCGGCATCTCCGGCGTGTTCTGGGGCTGTGCCGTCCTCGCCTTCGTCTGGGCGCTGCTCGTGTTCCGGCCGTCCCTGGCCACCCCCGAGATCGTTTCCAGCTGAACCCGGCCGTTTTCCATGCTTACGCACCGGTCCCCCGGTTGCCGTAAAATCTCACCACATTCCCACTCCTGCGCAGGCTTCCCCGAATGGCACGTGGCATCAACAAAGTCATCCTCGTCGGCAATCTCGGCAAGGATCCCGAGACACGCTACATGCCGAACGGCAAGGCGGTCACCAATTTCAGCGTTGCCACTTCCGAGAGCTGGAAGGACAAGCAGACCGGTGAACAGCGCGAACAGACGGAGTGGCACAACATCGTCATGTACGACCGCCTCGCCGAGATCGCGGCCGAGTACCTGAAGAAGGGCTCGCAGGTCTACGTCGAAGGCAAGCTGCGCACGCGCAAGTGGCAGGACAAGGAAGGCCGCGACCGCTACACCACCGAGATCAACGCCAACGAGATGCAGATGCTTGGCGGCCGCGCGGGTGGCGGTGGTGGCGGCATGGGCGGCGGCGAGTCCCGCGGGGAAGGCCGTCCGGCGCCTGCCAGCACTGGCGGTGGTGGTCGCGCACCGGCGCAGGGCCCGGAAGAATCGCCGTTCGACGACGATATCCCGTTCTAGGAGTCGCTGCGCGCAAGGGCTGCGCCAGCCACGGCCCAGCAGCCGAGGCCGCGGACCTGCCTGGTCCGAGGGCGTTTTGCGCCTGGTAAGGCGCCGTTTTTGCTGGAGTTTTTGTATTCCGGCCATCGCCGACGGGCCTGCGTGGCCGCAACGTTCCGTATACTTGCCGCCCCATGCCTCGTGTACACCTCAAGACCTTCGGCTGCCAGATGAACGAGTACGACTCCGCGCGGATGGCGGACGTGCTGCGTGAGTGCGGCGGCTACGAGGTGACCGAGAATCCGGAAGAAGCCGACCTGTTGCTGCTCAACACGTGTTCCGTGCGCGAGAAGGCGCAGGAGAAAGTGTTCTCGCAGCTCGGCCGCTGGCGCGACCTGAAGGCTGCGCGCCCGCACGTCATCATCGGCGTGGGCGGATGCGTCGCGAGCCAGGAAGGCGAGGGCATCACCGCGCGAGCGCCGTTCGTCGATCTCGTGTTTGGCCCGCAGACGATCCACCGTCTGCCCGACATGCTCGAGAAGTTGCGCAGTCAGGGGCGCGCGGTGGTCGACGTCAGCTTTCCCGAGATCGAGAAATTCGACCGGCTGCCCGCGCCGCGCGCCGAAGGCGTGACGGCCTTCGTCTCGATCATGGAAGGCTGCAGCAAGTACTGCACGTTTTGCGTGGTGCCGTACACGCGCGGCGAAGAAGTCAGCCGCCCGCTCGAGCAGGTGCTCGCGGAGATTCGATCGCTGGCGCAGCAGGCGTGGTCGAGATCACTCTGCTGGGCCAGAACGTAAACGCGTATCGCGGCCCGATGGCGGGGGGCGGCCAGGCGGACCTCGCCGCGCTCATCTACCTCGTCGCATCCGTGCCGGGCATAGAACGTATTCGCTTCACGACGTCGCATCCGGTCGAATTCCGCGACAGCCTGATCGACGCCTACCGGGACGTGCCGCAGCTTGCCAATTACCTGCACCTGCCGGTCCAGAGTGGTTCGGACCGTGTGCTCGCGCTGATGAAGCGCGGCCACACCGTGCTCGAATACAAGCAGAAGCTGCGCCGCCTGCGCGAAATCCGGCCCGACATCAGCCTGACGACGGACATCATCGTGGGCTTTCCGGGCGAGACGGAGCGTGATTTCGCGGCCACGCTCGACCTCGTGCGCGAGATCGGCTTCGACCAGAGCTTCAGCTTCATTTACAGCCCGCGTCCCGGCACACCCGCGTCGTCGCTGCCGGACGACGTGACGCAGGCAGAGAAGCAGGCGCGCCTCGAGCGGCTGCAGGCCCAGCTCAATGCGCAGGCCCGGGCGATCAGCTCACAGCATGATCGGCACAACCCAGCGGGTGCTGGTCGAGCGGCCGTCGAAGCGCGACAGGCGGCAGCTCGCGGGCCGCACCGAGAACAACCGCTGGGTCAATTTCGATGGCCCGGCTTCACTCATCAACCGCTTCACCGACGTCGTCATCACCGAGGCGATGCCGAATTCGCTGCGGGGTCGCCTGGTGGCCGAAGAGCCCGCACGGAGCAGCGCTTGAACGCACAGGTCGAGTCGCGCGAGTTATCGCTCGCTGGCGCCGACAACTCGCGGCTCGCAAATTTTGCGGGACCGATGGAGCAGAACCTGCGTCACGTCGAGGAACGCCTCGGCGTCGAGGTTCGCCGGCGCGGCTACGACATGCAGGTGCTCGGTCCCGCCGCGGCGGTAGCCAAAGCAACCGCGGTGCTCGCCCGGATGTACGAACTGTCGGCGCAGGAAACCCTCTCGCCGGACCGCGTGCATCTCTGCGTGCAGGAGTTCGGCTTCCCGCGTCCGGTCACGGAGCAGGCGGCGGACGGTGGCAGCGAGACCGTCGTGCACACCCAGCGTGGCGGCATTCGGGGCCGCGGGCCGAACCAGCGCCAGTACATGGACCAGATCCGCGTGAACGACCTCACGTTCGGCATCGGGCCTGCAGGCACGGGCAAGACTTATCTCGCGGTCGCCAGCGCCGTCGAAGCGCTGCATTCAGGCAGCGTGCGCCGCATCGTGCTCGTGCGGCCGGCAGTCGAAGCCGGCGAACGGCTCGGCTTCCTGCCGGGCGACATGGCGCAGAAAGTCGATCCGTACCTGCGGCCGATGTACGACGCGCTCTACGAGATGATGGGTTTTGACCGCGTTGCGCGCAACATCGAACGGCAGGTCATCGAAGTGGCGCCGCTCGCATTCATGCGCGGCCGCTCGCTCAATGACTCGTTCATCATCCTCGACGAAGCGCAGAACACCTCGGTCGAGCAGATGAAGATGTTCCTGACGCGCCTCGGCTTCGGCTCGAAGGCCGTCGTCACCGGCGACATCACCCAGGTGGACCTCCCGCGGCAGCAGCGTTCGGGACTTCGTCACGCAATCGAAGTGCTGCGCGGCGTCGACGGCGTCGCCTTCACGTTCTTCAACGCGCTTGACGTCGTGCGGCACCCGCTGGTGCAGCGGATCGTGCAGGCGTACGAGCGCAACTCGGACGCCGAGGACGCCCGGGATCGTTGATGCGCAGTCAGCTCACCCGCGGTTCCGCCAATGCGCTGTCGCCGCTGCAAGTCGAAGTGCAGCTCACCACGCGCCGGCCCTGGGTCCCGGGCGCCGTCACCCTGCGGCGCTGGGCACGCGCGGCCCATGCGGCGGGGCTCGCGTCGCTGTCGGTGCGCAGGCTGCGGATGCACGAATCGGTCGGGCAGGGCGCCGCCGCGTGCCTGCGCGTCGTCGGCAGCGCTGAGAGCCGTCGCCTGGACCGCGAATATCGCGGCAAGGATCACCCGACCAACGTGCTGTCGTTCCCTTCGTCGCCCGAAGAGCGTGTCGCCACCGGCATCCTCGGTGATCTCGTAATCTGCGCCCCGGTCGTGGCCCGCGAAGCCCGTGATCAGGGCAAGACGCTGCGCGCCCACTGGGCCCACATGGTGGTGCACGGCACGCTGCACCTGCTGGACTATGACCACGAAAGCGCACGCGATGCCCGCACGATGGAGGCGCTCGAGGTGGAAATCCTGCGCGGATTGGGGTTTCATGATCCGTATCGCCCGCTCACCGAACAGGCTGTATGAGTAGTAGCGGACAAACGGGTGCAACCGGCAGCTGGCTCAGGCGACTGGCCAACGCGATCACAGGCGAGCCGCGCGATCTCGACGAACTCGCAGCCATCCTGGTCGAGGCCCGGGAACGCGGCCTGATCGACGCCGACGTCCTGCAGATGCTGGAATCCGTCCTGGAGGTCTCCGAGATCCAGGTGCGCGACATAATGGTGCCGCGTTCGCAGATGGTCGTGATCAACCGCGACGAGCCGGTCGACAAGATCCTGCCGGTCGTCATCGAGTCGGGACACTCGCGCTTTCCCGTCGTCGGCGAGGATCGCGACGAAGTGCAGGGCATCCTGCTCGCCAAGGACCTGCTGCGGTTCTTCGTCGAGGACCAGCCCGACGACTTCGACATCAAGGAGTGCCTGCGTCCCGCCGTGTTCATTCCGGAGAGCAAGCGCCTCAACGTGCTGCTCAAGGAATTCCGCGTCACGCACAACCACATGGCGATCGTCGTCGACGAATACGGCGGCGTGTCTGGTCTGCTCACGATCGAAGACGTGCTCGAGCAGATCGTGGGCGATATCGGGGACGAATACGATGTCGACGAAAGTGAGGGCATCCGCAAGGAAGCCGACCGCAGCTGGACGGTGCCTGCGCTCACGCGCATCGAGGACTTCAACCAGGCGTTCGGTACGCGGTTCTCCGACGAGGAATGCGACACGATCGGCGGCCTGATCCTGCAGGAACTGGGACGGATGCCGCGCCGCGGCGAAGCCGTGCAGATCGGCGGGCTCGAACTGAAGGTGACGCGCGCAGACCGGCGCCGCATCGAGACCCTGCGCGTGACTTCGCCGCGCGACCTCGAACTGCGCCCGGCGGATGGCGGCTAGCCGGGTGGACGCCGCCGCCCGCCTGCGCGGCCTCCACGGCTGGGGGCGCTGGCTTGCGCTGCCGCTCGGGGGCCTGCTCGCGCTCGCCTTTGCGCCCCTCTCGCATTACCTGCTGGCCTTCGCGTGCACGGCCTCCCTGTTCGTACTCTGGCACGGCGTGAGTCCGCGAGAGGCCGCCTCGCGCGGATTCCTGTTCACCAGCGGCACGTTCCTGGCGGGCACGTACTGGCTCTACCACAGCATCCACCTGGTCGGGCAGGCCCCCGTCTGGGTGGCGCTGCTGCTCATGCTCGGGCTCGTTGCGATCATGGGCGTCTACACCGCGATCGTCGGATACGTCAGCGCGCGCTGGGCGCCGGCCAGCGGTGCGCTGCGCTGGCTGTTCGTGCTGCCCGCGTTGTGGGTGCTCTCGGAGTGGTTTCGCGGCTGGTTCCTCAGCGGATTTCCATGGCTCGCGCTCGGGTACTCGCAGCTCGCGACACCGCTCCGTGGCTTTGCGCCGCTGCTCGGCGTGTACGGCGTCAGCCTCGCCGTCGCAGTCACCGCGGGTGCGCTGGCCGCTTTGCTGCTCGGCGAGCGCCGCGACCGGATCGTCGCCGCCGTGATCGTCCTGTGCGTGTGGGGCACCGGCACCGCATTGACCCGCATCGAATGGACGGTGCCGCGTGGCGCACCGATTCGCGCAGCGCTGGTGCAGGGTGCCGTGCCGCAGTCGATGAAGTGGGCGGCGGATCAGCGCGCGCACACGATGCAGTTGTACGCGGACATGACGGTGCCGCACCTCGGCGCGGATGTCATCGTGTGGCCGGAGTCGGCGATTCCAGCACTCGAAGCCAACGTGCGCCCTTACCTCGCGCAGGTGTCTGCGCTCGCGAACGAGAACGGTTCGTCGCTGCTGATGGGCCTGCTGCGGCGCGACGCCGCGACGGGTTCGTACTACAACTCGGTTGCGGCCTGGGCGCTCGAACAGCCTGTGCAGTGGTATGACAAGCGTCGACTCGTCCCCTTTGGCGAATTCTTTCCGGTGCCCCAGGCCGTGCGCGAATGGCTGCGGCTCATGAACCTGCCGTATTCCGATTTCGAGCCGGGACGTGCCGATCCGGCGCCGCTGCGGGCCGCGGGCGAAACGTTCGCGCCGACCATCTGCTACGAAGACGCCTACGGTTCCGAGCAGCTCGGGCTGGCCCGCGAGTCGACACTGCTCGTCAACGTTACCAACGACGCCTGGTTCGGCGACTCGACCGCGCCGCATCAGCACCTCGACATCAGTCGCATGCGGGCACTCGAGAGCGGTCGCGCGATGCTGCGCGCGACGAACGACGGCGTCACTGCTCTGATCGGGCACGACGGTTCGCTGCTCGGAACGCTGCCGCAGTTCCAGCCCGGCGTGCTCACGGGCGACGTGCAGCCGCGTTCGGGTCTCACGCCCTACGTGCGGTTCGGCAACTGGCCCGTCCTGGCCGTGCTCTGGGTCGGACTCGCTGTCATCGCAGTGTCGTGCCGTCGGGGCATCCGACGATGAGCGACCACCGCGGCGCGTTGACCGCCGAAGGCGAGCTGTACCCGTCGCCACGCCGGGCGCTCGACTACCTGGAGACCGATCCGCCGGAACCCGGCCGCGCGATCGAGATCGGCGCCGGGCTCCGCTGGGCGCGCATTCCGCTGCCGATGGAGTTGAACCACATCAACGTGTGGTTGCTGCGGCACGAAGACGGCTGGATGCTGGTGGACACGGGCCTCGCCGACGACGTCTGCCGCACAGCCTGGCACAGTCTCGAGGCGCACGATCTCGAGGGCCGCGCGCTGCGCCGGATTTTCATCACGCACGACCATCCGGACCACATGGGTCTCTCGCGCTGGCTGCATGAGCGCCACGGCGCCCCTGTGTGGATGTCCGAAATCGGCCACCGTTCGACCGGCGAATTCCTCGCTGCATCGCCAGACGAATTGCGCGAGCGGCAGCTCGCGTTCGTCAACGCGCACGGCATGGAGGTCGAGCTCGAAGCGCTGCGCAAAGCCGCGGGCAGGGAACACGGCGCCTGGTACGGCGGCCTGCCTCCCCTGGCGCGGGCATCTGCTGGCGGCGAGCGAGTGCACGCTGCAGGTCGCGACTGGGACGTCATCGAGACCAGCGGGCATTGCCGCGGGCACCTGTGCCTGTATGACGCGCAGGACCTGGTTCTGATCGCCGGCGATCAGGTCCTGCCCACGATCTCACCCAACGTGAGCGTGCTGCCGTCGCGGCCGGATGCGAACCCGCTGCGTGACTTCCTGGAATCGCTCGCACGGCTCGAGCGCTGCGCGCCTGGTACGCTCGTGCTGCCGTCCCACGGCCGGCCGTTCCGGGGTCTGCACCGGCGCGTGGCCGTGCTGCGCTCGCACCACCTCCAGCAACTGGAGAGCCTGCGCGAGGCCTGCCCGCGGCCAGCAATCGCGACGTCAATCTCGATATCGGCGAGCGCGTGTTCGTGCAGGAATGGTCCCCGAATCGGACGGCGCGGGTACAGTATCGAGGCTCACCCTGGGAAGCACGGCTTGCGCCGGGTGCGCCAGCCGCGGCCGGCGAGCATCTCGTGAGCGCGGTGGAAGGCAACTGGCTCGTGCTCGAACCCGCTGCCCCGCGGCAATGACCGGCACGGCAATCGACTTAAGGCGAAGGGACGGACTGATCAATGGAAATCGCACTCGTACTCGCAATCATCGCCATCATCTTCGTCATGAAGACGATCAAGATCGTGCCGCAGCAGCACGCCTGGGTCGTCGAGCGGCTCGGCAAGTACGATCGGACGCTGACGCCCGGGCTCAGCTTCGTGGTCCCGTTCATCGAGCGCGTCGCCTACAGGCACTCGCTCAAGGAGGTTCCGCTCGACGTGCCGAGCCAGGTCTGCATCACCAAGGACAACACGCAGCTGCAGGTCGACGGCATCATCTATTTCCAGGTCACGGACCCGATGCGAGCCAGTTACGGCTCTAGCAATTACGTCCTTGCGATCACCCAGCTGGCGCAAACCCTGCTGCGTTCGGTGATCGGCAAGATGGAACTCGACAAGACCTTCGAGGAACGCGACGCGATCAATGCGTCGGTCGTGAGCGCGCTCGACGAAGCGGCCGCCAACTGGGGCGTGAAGGTGCTGCGCTACGAGATCAAGGACCTCACGCCACCACAGGAGATCCTGCGCGCGATGCAGGCGCAGATCACCGCCGAGCGCGAGAAGCGTGCGCTGATCGCGGCTTCGGAAGGCCGCAAGCAGGAACAGATCAACATCGCCACCGGCGAGCGCGAGGCCTCCATCGCGCGCTCCGAGGGCGAGCGCCAGGCCGAGATCAACAAGGCCCAGGGCGAGGCGTCGGCGATCGTGGCGGTGGCCGACGCGACGGCGGATGCGATCCGTAAAGTCGCGCAGGCGATCCAGTCCCCGGGCGGCGAGCAGGCGGTACAGCTCAAGGTGGCCGAGAAGGCCGTCGAGGCCTACGCGCAGCTGGCGCAGAAGAACAACACGATGATCGTGCCGGGCAACATGAGCGAAGTCTCGGCGCTGATCGGCACCGCGATGGCGCTGATGAAGAAGGAAGGGGATAGGAAGGGGAGGAAGGGGAGGAGGGGAGGAAGCAGAGGAACCGGATTCCTGTTCCTATCCTTCCTGTCCTCCTCCCTCCTCCCTTCCTCCTCCCCTTCCTCCCCCCTCCCCTTCCTGCCCTTCCGGCCTTCCTCCCCTTCCTCGCCCGGTCCGGTATCCTGTGAAGTTCGCGCCCCAGCCGGTCGATCATGCAGGAACGATACGAACCATCCGTCCTCGAGCCCCAGGCCCAGGCTTACTGGGACAGCAACGGCAGCTTCGCCGTCGTCGAGGACCCGTCCCGCCCGAAGTACTACTGCCTATGCATGTTCCCGTATCCGAGCGGGCGCCTGCACATGGGGCACGTTCGCAACTACACGATCGGCGACGTGATCACGCGCTACATGCGGATGCAGGGCTACAACGTGCTGCAGCCGATGGGCTGGGACGCGTTCGGCCTGCCCGCCGAGAACGCCGCGATGGCGAACGGCGTGCCGCCGGCGAAGTGGACCGACGACAACATCGCGTACATGAAGCGACAGCTGAAGTCGCTCGGGTTCGGCATCGACTGGTCGCGTGAAGTCGCCACCTGCAAGCCCGACTACTACCGCTGGAACCAGTGGCTGTTCCTGCGCATGCTCGAGAAGGGCATCGCCTACCGCAAGACCGGCACGGTCAACTGGGACCCCGTGGACCAGACCGTGCTCGCCAACGAGCAGGTGATCGACGGCCGCGGCTGGCGCACGGGCGCGCTGGTCGAGAAGCGCGAGATCCCGATGTACTACTTCGGGATCACCAGGTACGCCGATGACCTGCTCGGTGCACTGGGCAACATGCCCGGCTGGCCCGAGCGCGTTCGACTGATGCAGGAGAACTGGATCGGCCGCTCCGAAGGCCTCGAGATCGAGTTCGAGGTGGAAGGGGGCGGCTCGCTCGGCATCTACACGACGCGGCCGGACACCCTGCTCGGCGTGACCTACATGGCCGTCGCGGCCGAGCACCCGCTCGCGCAGCGCGCCGCGAAGGACAATCCCGACCTGCAGCAGTTCATCGCCGAGTGCCAGCGCAACGGCGTCACCGAAGCAGCGCTCGAGACGATGGAAAAGCGCGGCATGCCGCTCGGCATCCACGCCATCCACCCGGTCAGCGGCGAACGCGTCCCGGTGTGGGTCGCGAACTTCGTGCTCGTGGGTTACGGCACGGGCGCGGTGATGGCGGTGCCTGCGCACGACCAGCGCGACTACGAGTTTGCGCGCCGTTATGGCCTGCGCATCCATCAGGTCGTGCAGCCGGCGGACGGTTCACTCGCCCGCATCGACGAGGAGGCGTACCTCGAGCATGGCACGCTGATCAACTCCGGACAATTCGACGGCCTCGACTTCGAGGAAGCATTCGACGCGTTCGGCAAGCTGTTCGAGGCGCAGGGCCGCGGCAAGCGTCGCGTGAATTTCCGCCTGCGCGACTGGGGCATTTCGCGTCAGCGCTACTGGGGCTGCCCGATCCCGCTGATCCACTGCGGCGACTGCGGCGTGCAGCCGGTGCCGGACGACCAGTTGCCGGTCGTGCTGCCCGAAGAACTCGTGCCGGACGGCAGCGGCAACCCGCTCAACAAGCACGCGAAATTCCTCGAATGCCAGTGCCCCAAGTGCGGCAAGCCCGCGCGGCGCGAGACGGACACGATGGACACGTTCGTCGATTCGTCCTGGTACTACTTCCGTTTCGCGAGCGCCAACAACGACCACGCGATGGTCGACGCGCGCGCGCAGTACTGGATGCCGGTCGATCAATACATCGGCGGCATCGAGCACGCGATCCTGCACCTGCTGTATTCGCGTTTCTGGACACGCGTGATGCGCGATCTCGGCCTGACGCAGGTCGAGGAACCGTTCGCCAACCTGCTGACGCAGGGCATGGTGCTGAACGAGATCTACTTCCGGAAGCCGGCGGAAGGCCGCATCGTCTACTACAACCCGGCCGACGTGGACGTGGTGCTCGACGACAAGGGCGCGCCGTTCGGCGCGGTGTTGCGCGCCGACGGGCAGCCGGTCGAGGCGTCCGGCATCGGCACGATGTCGAAGTCGAAGAACAACGGTGTCGACCCGCAGTCGCTGGTCGAGACCTACGGGGCAGATACCGCGCGCCTGTTCATGATGTTCGCGGCGCCGCCGGAGCAGTCACTGGAATGGAGCGACGAGGGCGTCGAAGGCGCATTCCGCTTCATGAAGCGGCTGTGGAAGGCCGTGCACCAGCACGTGCAGGGTGGTGGGCTCGAGGCGGTACTCGACCAGGCGGCGCTGTCGCCCGGGCAACGCGACATCCGCCGCCAGGTGCACGAGACCTTGCGCAAGATCACGCACGACATCGGCACCCGCCGCACGTTCAATACCGCAATCGCTGCGGTGATGGAACTCATGAACACACTCGCCAGGTTCGACGACCGCAGTGCGCAGGGCCGGGCGGTGCTGCAGGAGGCGCTGGAGATCGTGGTGCTGGGTCTGGCGCCGGTCGTGCCGCACGCGTGCCACGCGTTGTGGCACGAGCTGGGTCACGCGGGTGCGGTCATCGACGAGCGCTGGCCGCAGGTCGATGCCGACGCCCTGGTGCGCGACGCGATCGAAGTGGTCGTGCAGGTGAACGGCAAGCTGCGCGGGCGCGTCACGGTGGCGGCGGGCGCCGACGAGGCGACCGTGCGTGAAGCGGCCCTGGCCGACGTGGGCGTGCTCAGGTACATCGAAGGCAAGCCGATCCGCAAGTTCGTGTACGGCGGCAGAGGGTGGACGCGACCAGGCGCTGAACACGTGCCCGCGCAAGCTGGCGAACGTGGTCGTATGAACGCCCGGTCGCCCGGATCCTCGGTCCGCTTGTTCTGACATCGGCGCATTCCTGCTGGCGTGGTTGCGGTTTCCGCTTCTCAGCGGCTGCGGTTTCCACCTGCAGGGCAGCGGCTCGCTGCCGGAGGGAATGCGCAAGTTCTACGTGATCACGGCCGACCAGGTCACGCCTTTTGCGGTGGAGCTGCGCCGGGCCATCGAGCGTTCAGGCGGCGAGCTGACGAGCACAGCGGCGGAAGCGGACACGGTCGTGCGTATCCAGCGCGATCGCAGCGGGCGACGTGTGCTCTCGGTTTCCGCGCGCAACACGCCGCAGGAATACGAGATCTTCTACCTGGTCGAGTACTCGGTGGACCGCGGCGGCAAGGAAATGCTCGAGTTGCAGCCGCTCGAGATGATTCGCAACCTGAGCTTCGATGAAACGCAGCTGCTCGCGAAAGACCGCGAGGAGGTCATCATCCGCGAGGCGATGGCACGCGATCTCGCCGTGCTGGTGACACGCCGGCTCGAGTCGCTCTGACTGCCGCGAAGCGATCCAGGCAGGTTTTCACCGCGCGAACCGGTCGGTCGCCGACACGAGTTCGTGCGTATTGCCGGCCTCGAGCGCCGAATGTCCCGCGTCGGGAACCACGCGGAAGTCGGCTTCCGGCCATGCCTTGTGCAGGTCCCACGCGCTGCGCATCGGGCACACGACATCGTAGCGACCCTGCACGATCACGGCCGGGATGTTGCGGATCCTGCGCACGCCCCGCAACAGCTGGTCCTCGCGCTCGAAGAAACCATGGTTGACGAAGTAGTGGCACTCGATGCGGGCCACGGCGATGGCGAAGTCGTCGGAATTCCACGCCGCGATATTCTGCTGGTTGACGAGCAGGTAACTCGTCGCGGCCTCCCACTCGGCCCACGCCTTTGCGGCCTTGAGCTGCACCGCACGACTGCGGCTGGTCAGCCGCTTGTAGAACGCGCCGACCAGGTCGCCCCGTTCCGCCGATGGAATCGCTGCGACGTAATTGGCCCAGTGATCCGGGAAGATCGCGCTCGCGCCATGCTGGTAGAACCAGTGAATCTCCCAGTCGCGCAGCATGAAGATGCCGCGCAGGACGAGTTCGGTCACGCGCTTCGGGTGCGCCTGCGCGTAGGCGAGTGACAACGTCGAACCCCACGAACCGCCGAACACGAGCCAGCGCTCGATTCCCAGGTGCTTGCGCAGCGCTTCCATGTCCGCGACGAGGTGCTGCGTCGTGTTGTCGACCAGGCTTGCGTGCGGCTTGCTGCGGCCGCAACCGCGCTGGTCGAACAGCACGATCCGGTACTTGCGTGGGTCGAAGAAGCGACGGGACGTCTCGCCCGCGCCGGCCCCCGGGCCGCCGTGCACGAACACCGCCGGCTTTCCCTGCGGATTGCCGCATTCTTCCCAGTAAATCTCGTGTTCCGGCGAGACGCGCAGCCAGCCGCTGCGGTAGGGCTTGATGGCGGGATACAGGGTGCGGCGCGCAGGAATGCCCATGGATAGTTCCGTGGATGGGGAATGTGCGGGCAATATAGCGGAGTGAGGAAGGGGATAGGGGTTGGGGGTTAGTCGAAATCGGAAGCGCATTCGCACAGGATTGAGTTCTGAGCGCGCAGCGCGTTTTCGACTAACCCCCAACCCCTAACCCCTATCCCCTATCCCCTTCGGGCGGCATAATCCTGCGCACATGCCGAGCCACACCCAGGCACCCCGACCACCGCGGATCCGCGCCGCAGGCCCGTCCGCACGGTGAGAACGACCCCCGGTCCCTTCCAGACAGCGCTGGCCAAGGGCCCGCTGCCGCGCGTGTGCCTCATCACGGGCGTCGAACCGCTGCTGATCGACGAAGCGGCGACGGCGCTGCGAGGCAAGGCGCGTTCAGCCGGCTACGGTGATCGCGAGGTCCATTTCATCGAGCGCGGCTTCGATTGGGACGCGCTGCTCATGGATGCGAACAGCCTCTCGCTCTTCTCCAACCTGCGACTGATCGAACTCAAGCTGCGCAACGCGCCGGATGCCAGCGCGGCCAAGAACCTGGTCAAGTTGGTGGCGGAGCCGCCAGCAGACACGGTCCTGCTGGTTACCGGTGAGCTCGAACCCAAGTCGCAGAAGTCGGCGTGGGTCAATGAGTTCGAGCGCCAGGGCACGGTGGTCGTCGCGCCGGCAATGACGCGCGAACGCCTGCCCGAATGGATCACGCGCCGACTGCAGCAGCACGGCGTCACGCTCGAGTCGGCAGCCGCGCAGCTGCTCGCTGACCGGGTCGAGGGCAACCTGCTCGCTGCGCAGCAGGAGATCGAGCGCATCGCCTTGCTGAAGCCAGGCTCGACGCTCGATGCCGACGCCGTCGCCGAGCTGGTCGCCGACAATGCCCGCTACGACGTGTTCGAGTTGTCCACTGCGGCATTCCTTGGCAATGCGCCGCGGGCGCTTCGCATCCTCGACGGCTTGCGCAGCGAAGGCCGCGAACCGCCGTTGATCCTCTGGGCCTTGCTCAACGATCTGCGCGCCGTGTCGCGGGTGCTGCAACGCGAACCGAACGACCGCAACATCGACGGCATCTTCCGCGCGGAGCAGGTCTGGGGCAGCCGGCAGGGGCCGATCAAGTTCGCCCTCAAGCGCTTGCGCCGTGCCGACATCGATGCACTGCTCACCGCGGCCGCGCGCGCCGATCGCGTCGCGAAAGGCGGCTTGCGCGGCGAACCCTGGGTCGAGATCACCGGGTTGGTCGCACGCATTGCCGGCGTGAAGCTCGCAGCCGCATGACGGCAGGTTTTCCCAGCGCACCGCTCGGCGTCTTCGGCGGCACGTTCGACCCGATCCACTTCGGCCACCTGCGCACCGCGTTCGAGATCCTGCAGGCGGTCCGGCTGCAAGCGGTGCGCTTCGTCCCTGCGGGTGATCCGCCGCATCGCGATCCGCCGCGGGTCGACGCCGCCCGGCGCCTCGAATTCGTGCGCGCAGCCGTAGCCGACCAACCGGGATTCGTCGTCGATGATCGCGAGGTTCGACGCGCGGGTCGTTCCTACAGCGTGCTTACGCTGGCCGAACTGCGGGCGGAACTGCCGGACACGCCGTTGTGCCTCATCGTCGGCATGGACGCATTCCTCGGCTTGCCGACGTGGCACCGGTGGACGGAGCTGCTCGAACTCGCGCACATCGTCGTTGCACCGCGCCCGGGCTGGGTGGTGCCGAACTCGGGCGTGTTGGGCGATCTGCTGGCCGAACGCGGTGCCGATGCGGCCGAGACTTTGCACAATGCGCTCGCCGGGCGCATCCTGATCCAGCCCGTGACGCAACTTGAAATTTCATCCACGGAATTGCGCGACCTGCTCGCCGCTGGCCGCGATCCTCGCTACCTGGTCCCCGATCCCGTGCGCGCGCTGATCCGCGCGACCCACAGCTATTCTGTTTCCCAACCCACGAGGTGAGCATGGCAGCCAAGCGCCCGTCGCGATCGTCGTCCGCATCTTCCGCCCGTCCTGCCGCCCGCGCCGCCCGGAAGGCGCCCGCAAAGACCGTCGCCAAGGGTCCTGCCAAGGCTCGAGCGAAGTTGCCGCGCAAGGTTGCTGCCGGCACCAGGCCTGCGACGACGAAGCCGGCCAAGGTCAGGGCCAAGGCACCGCCGGCGCTGGCTCAGGTCGTGCTCGCCGCGCTCGAGGACATGAAGGCCGTGAACGTGAAAGCGATGGATGTCCGCGGCATTACCGACATCACCGACATGATGGTGGTGGCGAGCGGCACGTCGGACCGGCACGTGAAGTCGATCGCGGATCGTGTCGTCCAGCGCTGCAAGGAAGCCGGCTACCGGCCGTACGGCGTCGAGGGCGAGCGCGATGGCGAGTGGGTGCTGCTGGACCTGAACGACGTCGTGCTGCACGTGATGTTGCCTCGGGTGCGTGAGTTCTACGCGCTCGAGAAGCTCTGGGAAAAAGGCGCCGCAAGGGGCTCCTGAGAACGCGCGGCCCCGAACTGGACCTGGATCGCTGGAACCCCACGCATGCGCATGCGACTGCTGGCCGCAGGCACCCGGATGCCGGGCTGGGTCGACGCGGGTTGCGACGACTACGTTACGCGCCTGCGGGGCGACTACCGTCTCGAACTGGTCGAAATCCCCCTGGGCGACCGCGGCAGCGGTGACGTGCGCCGGGCCGTCGAGGCCGAGGGCAAGCGCATGCTGGCCGCCGCGGGCGCAAGGCCCTATCTCGTCGCCCTGCAGGTCGGCGGCAAGGCCCTGACCACCGAACAGCTTGCACGCTGGCTCGAGGACCGGGCGCGTGAGGGCGATTCCCCGGTTTTCTGCATCGGAGGGCCGGATGGCCTGGCGCCTGAAATCGACGCCCAGGCCCGGTTGCGCTGGTCCCTGTCGGCCCTGACGCTGCCCCATGGCCTGGCCCGGGTGGTGGTCGCCGAAGCCCTCTACCGGGCCGTCAGCCTGATCAAGGGGCTGCCGTATCACCGGGCCTGAGGCATCTGCGATCCCCTCGATGGACAGGGACCTCCCGGCACGATTCAATTCTCCTTTTGACATCCGGACTTACGGCCGCGAGGCAGCCCAATGCACCCCTATCCGCACCAGTACACCGTCCACGTCACCGCCGAACCGACCGGCAACGTTCCGCTGACCGCCCCGGGGCTGCCTGCCATCCCCACCGCGCCACCCGCCGAGTTCGACGGCCCGGGCGATCGCTGGTCGCCCGAGACCCTGCTCTGCGCCGCCGTGGCCGACTGCTTCGTGCTCAGCTTTCGTGCGGTGGCTCGCGCCTCCAAGCTCGAATGGACTGCGCTCGACGCCCGCGCCGAAGCCAAGCTCGACCGCGTCGACGGCCGCACGTATTTCACCGAGGTCGTAGTGCACGCGACGCTGCGAGTGCCAGCGGGCACGGATCAGGATCGCGCGACCAAGCTGCTGGAGAAGTCCGAGCACGTCTGCCTGGTCAGCAATTCGCTGGTGGCGCAGCGTCGCCTCGAACCAACCGTCATTGTGGGCTGAGTCCGGATGGCTGGCGACGCACCCGCCATTTACCTGGCGTCCGCTTCGCCGCGGCGCAGTGACTTGTTGCGGCAGATCGACGTGACGCACGAAGTGCGCCCGGTGGATATCGACGAATCGCCGCGGCCCGGCGAGAAGCCTGCGCACTATGCGCTGCGGCTAGCCGAGGAAAAGGCGCGCGCGTTGTGGGAACGGCTGGCGCTCGCAGAGCGTCGCCCGGTGCTCGCAGCCGACACCACCGTGGCGCTTGGCGACGACATCCTCGGTAAGCCCGCCAACCACGACGACGCGGCCCGTATCCTCGGCCGCCTGTCCGGACGCACGCATGAGGTGCACACAGCGGTTGCGGTGCTGCACGCAGGCGGTGCGAACGCTCGCATCAGCACCAGCACGGTCGAGTTCCGCCCGCTCACACGCGCCGAGATCGACTGGTACTGGCGCACCGGTGAGCCGGCCGACAAGGCCGGCGCGTACGGCGTGCAGGGCCACGCAGCCATTTTCATTCGCCGTCTCGCCGGCAGCTATTCCGGCGTGATGGGGCTGCCACTTTACGAGACCTGGGAACTGCTGACTCCGGCGCTCGGTCTGATCGGATGGAACACCCAGGCACCATGACCACGGAAATGATCGTCAACGTCAGTCCGCGCGAGACCCGCGCGGCCCTGCTCGAGAACGGAGTGCTGCAGGAGCTTTTCGTCGAGAGGGCGAGCCGCATGGGCCTCACGGGCAACCTGTACAAGGGGCGCGTATCGCGGGTCCTGCCCGGCATGCAGGCCGCCTTCATCGACATCGGTCTCGAGCGCACGGCGTTCCTGCACGTCTCCGACATCGTGCAGCCGGCAGATGCCGAAAGCTCGGGAGACGAAACGCGCACCGAGAACATCCGCGAACTGGTCAGCGAGGGCGGCGACATCCTGGTGCAGGTGCTGAAGGATCCGCTCGGCACCAAGGGCGCGCGCCTCACGACGTTCATCACGATTCCTTCGCGCTACCTCGTCTACATGCCCTTCGGTCACGGCGTCGGCATCTCCGCCCGCATCGAGACGGAGGAAGAGAGGTTGCGGCTGCGCGAGCTGATGCAGTCGTTCGTGACGCCGGGCGAAGCGGGCGGCTACATCGTACGCACCGCAGCGGAAGGCGCGGCCGCCGCGGCGCTGCGCGCCGACATGCTGTTCCTGCGCAAGCTCTGGGAGGTGCTCTCGACCAAGGCGGCCGGCACGCGCGCGGGCACTCTCGTGCACGAAGACCTGCCGCTGCCGCTGCGCCTGATGCGTGACCTGGTCGGCGAAGGCGTGGACCGCGTGCTGGTCGATCACGAGCGCACCTGCGAGCGCATGCAGGAGTTCGCAACGACGTTCATGCCCGCGCACGGCGCCCGGGTCGAGCGTTACACCGGCAACCGGCCGCTCTTCGACCTGCACGGCGTCGAAGAGGAGATCCAGCGCTCGCTCGAGCGCAAGGTGCCGCTGAAATCGGGCGGGTACCTGATCATCGACCAGACCGAGGCGCTCACGACCATCGACGTCAACACGGGCGCGTACGTCGGGCACCGCAACCTCGAGGAAACGATCTACCGCACCAACCTCGAGGCGGCGGTTGCGATCGCGCGGCAGCTGCGGCTGCGCAATCTCGGCGGCATCATCATCATCGACTTCATCGACATGGAAGAGGAGGAGCACCGCCAGCAGGTGCTCGAGGCGCTGCAGCGGGCGCTGGCGAAGGATCACGCAAAGACGCACGTGTCTGCGGTGTCGCCGCTCGGCCTGGTCGAGATGACGCGCAAGCGCACGCGTGAAAGCCTCGCGCACCAGTTGTGCTCGCCCTGCCAGGCCTGCGAGGGCCGCGGCTTCGTCAAGACGCCGGAAACCGTCTGTTACGAGATCTTCCGCGAAGTACTGCGCCAGGCGGGCCAGTTCGACTTCCAGCAGCTCATGGTGCTCGCGCACTCGGACGTCATCGAACGCCTGCTCGACGAGGAGTCTGCCGCGCTCGGCGAACTCGAAGTGCTGGTCGGCAAGCCGATCCGCCTGCAGACCGAGGCGCTCTACCTGCACGACCAGTACGACGTGGTGCTCATGTGACTTCCACCCGGTGGTGGCGCCTGGTCGCAGGCACCGCGGCCGGACTGCTTGTCGTGGTCGCGCTGCTGTTGACGGCGCTGCGCATCGCGATCGCCTACGTGCCGCAAAACGAGCAGAAGTTGCGCGCGTGGATCGAGCGCCAGACGCAGATGAAGTTCGAGTACTCGCGGCTCGATGCGCGGCTGCGCTGGTATGGGCCGGAAATCGTGCTGCGCGATCTGCGCGTGGTGGCAGAAGACGGCTCGCAGACCTTGTTTGCGACGAGCGAAGGCAGCATCGGCCTCGACCTCTGGAACTTCCTCCGCACGGGTCAGTTCGTGGCGGGCCGCATCCGCATCCTCGAGCCGCGCGTTACGGTCGTGCGGCTCGCCGACGGCCGCATCCGGCTGCTGGGCCTGCGCGAGCGTCCCGCCGATCGACCGCCATTCGATTTCGACCGCCTCCCGGCAGGACGCGTCATCGTCGACGATGCGACCGTCGTCTATCGCGACCTGAAGACGGGTCGTGCGGCGCTCGAGCTCACCGATCTCGATGTCCAGTTGCGCCGCGACCGTGATTCTGTCGTGTTGGAAGGCAACGCCACGTTGCCCGACGAACTCGGCACACACGCGGAATTCAACGCGCGCCTCAAGGGCACGCTCGACGAGCGTGAGCACCTCGATGCGCGGGTCGAGATCGATGCAGACACCGTGCGGCTGGCCGGTCTCAATGACTTCCTGCCGCCGCAGGTTGCCAGGCCGCTGGCGGGATCCGGCCATCTGCGCGGCGTGTTCGCACTCGAGCAAGGCAAGGTTTCGAGCGTGCGACTCGGTTTTGAGTTGCGCGACGTCGCGCTGCAATTGCCGCGGCGTGCCGTGCCGCCGATCGAGGCCGTGCGCATCGCCGATCCGCGGCTCGAACTCGCGCCGGGCAGCCAGGTGAGATTCCCGACGGTGACCAAGGAAATGGTCGAGCGCACACCGCTGCCGTTGCCGGCAGAGGCTCGCTACGGCGCCCTGGAAGGCGATGCACGCCTGCGACGCGAGGGCGACGCCTGGGTCTTCCGGATTCAGGGCCTGCGAGCACAGGCCGGCACGATTCGCGCAGCTGGCGAGACACAGGTGTGGGGACGCTGGACCGGGAAGGCGGTGACGCGCTTCGGGCTCGACCTGAACATCGACGGGCTCGACTTGACCTCGACCTGGCCGCTGGTGCTCGCATTTGCGCCGACGTCATTCGATCGCTTCGCCGGCTTGGCACCGCGCGGGCGCGTGGAGACGCTGCGAGCCAACGTGCAGCGCGAGCGGGCAGGCATCCCGCCGACGTTCACTGTGCAAGCGAACCTGGTCAGCGTCCGTGTCCAGCCCATCGGCCGCTTCCCGGGTCTGTCGGGTGTTTCGCTCAAGCTCGATGGCAACGACCAGCGGGGCAAGCTGCAACTGCGCGCGGACCAGCCTGTGTTCGAGTGGCCGCGGATGTTCCGGAACCCCATCGAACTCGTGCGCGTCACAGCAGATGGCGACTGGCGTCGCGAAGGTCCCGTCTGGATTGCAAGCGTGAAGGGTGCGCAGGTCCTGCACCGCCAGGGCCGTGCGCAGGTGGACGCCGAGTTCGGCTTCGAAAGAACCGGCGTCTCGCCGATCCTGACGCTGACTGCCGAAGTACCGGAGGTCGACGTCGCGCTGGTGCCGCACGTCGTGCCCGTCGGTCGTTTGCGCGAGCGCACGATTGCCTGGCTCGACCGTGCTTTCGTCCGCGGTACGGCGACGAACGGCCGGTTGAGTTACCGCGGGCCGGTGCGAAAGTTTCCGTTTCGCGACGGCGAAGGTGACTTCACGGCCTCGGCCGACGCCATGGACGTGACTCTCGACTACTATCCGGGGTTCGCGCCGCTCGCCAATGCGTCGGGCACGGCAAAATTTCACAACGCATCGATCGAAGCGGACATTGCGAGCGGCGAGATCGGCGGGCTGAAACTGTCGCAGACCCGGTTCCTGATGGCCGATTACAAGATGCCGATCCTCGAGATCGACGGCAAGGCTCGCGGCGATCTGCAGCGGGCGCTCGAGTACGTGCAGGCGAGTCCGCTGGGGCCGATCATCGGTGAGCAGTTCATGGGCCTCACTGGCAGCGGTCCGGCGCAGTACCAGGTCCAGCTTTCGTTGCCGGTGATCTCGGCCGAAGTGCTGGACACGATGCCGGCACCGCCACCTCCACGCGACTACACTGTGCGCGCGACGCTCGACGGCGTCACCGTGGCGTTGCCTGCGCTGCGGGCGCCCGCCCAGCGCGTCGAGGGCACGTTCGAGCTGCACAACTACAAGGTGAACATTGCGGGGCTGCGCGGCACGATCCTCGACGGCCCGTTCGAACTTTCCGCGAGCCCTGGCCGCACCTCCGGCGATGTCGAAGCCGCGGTGGAACTCATCGCCAAGGGCCGCGCGGGTGGCGCCAGGCTGCCTGCATTCATTGGCCTGCCGGCGACTATCGCGATGAGCGGCGCGACGGACTGGGACCTGCAAGGCCATATCGAGAAACGACGAGCCAGTGGCGCCTGGCTGCTGCAGTTCGACGTTGCGAGCGACCTTGGCGGACTCGTCGTCCAGGCGCCCCGGCCTTTTGCCAAGGCCGCGCCTGAGAAACGGCCCACACGCGTGCGGCTCGAGCTTCCCGGCTCGCGCGTGAACGACGTTTCGCTCGAATCGGGCAGCGCTCGTGCGAAGCTGCGTTTCGCCGCGCGTGACGGCACCTGGCGTCTCGACCGCGGCGCCGCGCGCTTCGATGCGCAACCCGTGGTGCTGCCGGCACAGCCCGGCTTGCTGGTGAGCGGGGAGTGGCCGCAGTTCGACCTGGGTGAGTGGCTCGCGCTCTCGAACACGCCGGCCGGCGGTTCAACGAGCATCGGCGGCCAGCGCCTGATGGACTGGCTCGGTCCGGTCGACGTTCACCTCGATCGCGCGACGGTCTTCGGCTTCGAGTTTCGCGACGTGATCGCGAAGCTGCGCAACGACGGCGACGTCTGGCGGATCGCGGTGACGGGACCGCAGGCTGAAGGGCAGGTGACCGTACCCAACGATCTCACGCGTGGCCGGCCGATCGTGCTCGACATGAAGCGGTTGCAGCTGACCAGTGAGGAATCGCACCCATCTGCGGTTGCAGGAGCGGCGGCCAGGGCGCAGATCGATCCCCGCACTCTGCCCGCCATCAGCGCGGTTGCCGCGGACTTCACCTGGCAGTCACGGCAGTTCGGCCGTCTGGAAGCTGCGATTTCACGGGATCCGCGGGGACTCACCATAGATTCCATCTCGACGACGTCGCCGGCTTTCGACCTCGTTGCAAACGGCAGCTGGTGGATGGAGCAGGGTGCGCCACTCACGCGCGTCGAGGTGCTGCTGACCAGTACAGATTTTCGTGCCACCGCGAAGGCGCTCGGCTTCCGAGACGCGATCGATGCCAGCAAGGCGAAGTTCGCCGCGAATCTCTGGTGGCCCGGCGGCCCGTCGATGGACGTGCTAAAGACAGTCAACGGCACGCTGCACGTGTCGCTCGAAGACGGCCGTTTGCGCGAAATCGAGCCTGGTGCGGGCCGCATGCTCGGGCTGTTCAGCGTGACGCAGTTGCCGCGACGACTCGCGCTCGATTTCCGTGATGTCACCGACGAAGGCCTCGCCTTCAACAGCGTGCAGGGCGATTTCGAGGTGCGTGCGGGCAATGCGTTCACGCAGAACCTGCTGCTCAAGGGCGCAGCTGTCGACATGGGAATCGTGGGCCGCACCGGCCTCGCGACGGAGGACTACGACCAGACGATCGTCGTGAGCGGCAATCCGAGCGGACCCCTGGCTGTCGCCGGCGCGCTCGCGGCTGGGCCGGTGATTGGCGCTGGAGTGCTGGTGCTGTCACAGCTGTTCAAGGACCAGCTGCAAGGACTCACCCGGGCCTATTACCATGTGACGGGTTCCTGGGCCGCTCCGGTCGTGCAGCGAATCTCTGCGCCTGCCGGTGTCGGAGCGGCGGACGGAGCGGCCGAAAAGCAAAGGGAAAATTCACCGTGACGCATGTCGCTGCCATCCAGATGACTTCCTGCGCCAACGTGGCGCGCAATCTCGCTGTCGCTGGCGAACTGCTGCGGCAGGCCCGGGCGCAGGGTGCGGTGGTCGCCGTGCTGCCGGAAAATTTCGCGTTCATGGGACGCGGCGAAGCCGACAAGCTCGTGATCGCCGAAACTCACGGGTCCGGTCCGATCCAGGCGTTCATGGCCGAGCAGGCGCGCATGCACGGCTTGTGGATCGTCGGCGGCACGATCCCGCTCAAGCTGCCCGACGAGCCGCGTGTAGCGGCGGCGTGTCTCGTCGTCGACGACGCGGGTCGCGAGGTCGCCCGCTACGACAAGATCCACCTGTTCGATGTGGACGTGCCCGGCAAGCTCGAGAGCCACCGCGAATCGAAGGCGGTGCGACCCGGCACGCAGGTAGTCACGGTTGACACACCTGTGGGCCGGCTCGGCCTTGCGGTCTGCTACGACGTCCGATTCCCCGAACTCTTCCGGGAACTGCTGCAGCAGGGTGCCGAATGGTTCACTTTGCCGTCCGCCTTCACCGTGCCCACGGGTCGTGCGCACTGGGAGCTGCTGCTGCGCACCCGCGCGGTCGAAAACCTCTGTTACCTGGTGGCGCCGGCGCAGTCCGGGTTCCATGAGAGCGGGCGCGAAACCCACGGCGACTCGATGATCGTCGAACCGTGGGGTCGGGTCCTGGCCCGATTGCCGCGCGGAACCGGCGTGATCACGGCAGAATTGGACCTCGAGCGGCAGCGCCGGTTGCGGCTGGATTTCCCATCCGTCCAGCACCGCCGGCTCGCCGTCACCGCGCCCCGACAGGAACCATGAAACCGCACATTCCGCCGCCGCTCTTTGCTCCCCAGCCCACTGCGCTCGCCGTCGGCGTCACCGCGCGCGATCCGCTCGACGTTGCCCGCGCCGCGTTGCTCGGGCCGGCCGCGCTCGACGAGAACCGCATCGCGGGCGTGCTCGGCGACGTGATGGGCCACGCGGTCGATTACGCCGACATCTATTTCCAGCTCACGCGAGAAGAGTCGTGGGCGCTCGAGGACGGTATCGTCAAGGACGGAGCCCACAGCATTGAGCAGGGCGTGGGTGTGCGCGCACTGGCCGGTGAGAAGACCGGCTTTGCCTATTCCGACGAGGTGATGCTGCCCGCGCTGCTCGAAGCCGCGCACGCCGCGCGCGCCATCTCGCGTGCCGGTGCGGGCGGCAGCGTGCAGGCCTGGCATGCCACGGGGGGCCGCGGCCTCTACCTGCCAATCGATCCGGTCGAGACGATGGCGGACGACGACAAGGTCAAGCTGCTCGAGCAGATTGACCGCGAGGCGCGGTCGCTCGACCCGCGCATCACGCAGGTGATGGCAAGTCTCTCGGCGTCGCACGACATCGTGCTCGTCATGGCGAGCGACGGTACGCTCGCCGGCGACGTGCGGCCGCTGGTGCGGCTCAACGTCAGCGTCATCATCGAACAGGACGGCCGACGCGAGCAGGGCTACGCCGGCGGTGGCGGTCGTTTCGCCTATACGGAATTCCTCGCGTCCGAGCGGTGGCGTGCGCTCGTCAAGGAAGCCGTGCGCACGGCGCAGGTCAATCTTGAAGCGGTGCCGGCACCCGCGGGCACGATGACCGTCGTGCTTGGGGCGGGCTGGCCCGGCGTGTTGCTGCACGAGGCCGTCGGCCACGGCCTCGAGGGCGACTTCAACCGCAAGGGCACCTCGGCATTCAGCGGCCGCATCGGCGAGCGCGTGGCCGCCGCGGGCTGCACCGTGGTCGACGACGGCACGCTCGCGTCGCGCCGCGGCTCGCTCAACGTGGACGACGAGGGCACGCCCACACAATGCACCACGCTGATCGAGGACGGCTGCCTCCGCGGGTACCTGCAGGACAAGCTCAACGCGCGCCTCATGGGCGTGAAGCCGACGGGCAACGGCCGTCGCGAGAGTTTTGCCGCGCTCACCATGCCACGCATGACCAACACCTACATGCTGCCAGGCCAGCATGCGCCCGAGGAAATCATCGCCTCGGTCGACAAGGGGCTTTATTGCCGCAATTTCGGCGGTGGCCAGGTCGACATCACGTCGGGCAAGTTCGTGTTTTCGGCGAGCGAGGCCTACCTGATCGAGAACGGCAGGATCACGCGCCCGGTGAAGGGCGCCACGCTGATCGGCAACGGCCCCGACGTCATGACCCGCGTCTCGATGATCGGCAATGACCTCAAGCTCGACGACGGCGTCGGCACCTGCGGCAAGGAAGGCCAGGAAGTTCCGGTGGGCGTTGGCCAGCCCACCCTGCGCGTGGATGCGCTGACGGTCGGCGGAACGGGCTGATCCCGCCATGTGGCTGCCGCGCCCGGTGTACGAAACCCTGCCCTACGTGGCGGTCGGCGCCGGGCTCGGATGCTTCGCGGTGGCGTGGTGGGTCAAGCGTGCGCCGCAAAGCCTGCTGTTCATCGCTGGCGGTGCACTGGTCACCGTGGGGGTATTGCTCTGGATGAAGCGACGCGACTACCGCGCCACGCAGTCGGGTTACGATCCGCGCGCAATCGACGAATAGGACGACTCGTCCTGCTCTTCGTCGTCGGACTCCGATTCGTCGTCGTCGGAATCCAGGTCGGTATCGGAATCCTTCAGCACCGTCGTCCGCGTTGCGTGGGTTTCATCGCCCGGCTCGGCTGGCAGGTCCACCGGCGAATACGTGATTTCGTGCATCCCCAGCTTGATCACGTCGCCCGCCTGCAGCTTGTGCCGGCGCACGCGCTTGCCGTTCAGGAATACGCCGTTTGTGCTGTTCAGGTCCTCGACGTAGCAGTTGTCGGCGGACGTGATGAGCTGCATGTGGTGTCGGCTCACGAACTTGCTGTCAATCTGCATGTCGTTGTCGGTGGTGCGGCCGACGATGAAGCGGCCTGGCACGAGCAGGGCGTGATCGAGCGCGACGCCCCGCTTGGAGAGCACGACTCGTCCCACCGGCGGGCACGCTTGCGGCGAGGTGTCGTCGAGGCGGGTCGCCGGCAGGTCGGTGTGCGTGCGCCCGGCGTATTCCTGCCACTGCAGTTCGCCGATCACCTTGCGCACAATCTCGACGTCGACTTTTTCCAGGTCGCTGCCGAAGGCCGAGAGCAGGCACGTGTCGCACAGCGTGTTGGTGAGGCGCGGATACCGCCCGTGTAGCGGAAAATCAGCGGGAAAGTGTCCGGCTCGAAGATCTCGCGGTCCTCGGAGCCGGCCACCCTGAGGCGATGGAGGATATAGGCACCCATCTCCGACTCGGTCAGCGCGCTCAGGTGAAAGCGCAACCGCACGCGCTGGCGCAGCTGGATGAGCTCGTCCGAGTCGAGCTTGGCATGCAGCTCGGGCTGGCCCGCCAGGATGATGCGCAGCACCTTCTCCTTGGTCGTTTCGACGCCGGACAACAGGCGCACTTCCTCCAGCACCTTGTTGCTGAGGTTCTGCGCTTCGTCGATGATCAGCACCACCTTACGGCCGTTCGCGTGCTGTTCGATCAGGAAGTTGTTGAGCGTGTCGAGGAGTTCCGCCTTGCGCATGCGGAACGGGCTGAAGCCGAATTGCGCAAGCAGGCCCTGCAGGAACTCGATCGGCGAGACCTGCGTCTGGTTGATCTGGGCGACGACCACGTCCTGGTCGATTTCCTTGAGGAACGACTCGATCAACGTGGTCTTGCCGGCGCCGATCTCGCCCGTGATCACGACGAAGCCGTCCGTGAACCAGATCGTGGACTCCATGTACGCCTTCGCGCGGGAGTGGATCTGGCTCAGAAAGAGAAACGCCGGGTCCGGGCTGAGCCGGAACGGAAGTTCCTTGAGCTTGAAGTGTTCCAGGTACATCGTGTGTTCGATTCCCCTCCGTTTAGTATACGGGAGCCGACCGGGGCTCAAACTGCGCGTTCTGTCACATAACCCCGGCCAGACGTTGCAGCTGGGGCCGGGAAGCCGTCCTTCAGCGTGGCGACATCTTCCGCAGGACCTTGCGCACCAGTCGGTCGCGCTCGACCGCGCTGGCCGCCACGACCGTGCAGTGGCCGATCTTGCGACCCGGGCGCGGCTCCTTGCCGTAATCGTGCCAGTGCACCCCGGGCAGGGCCAGGATGGCATCACGTTCCGGCAGGGTACCGATGAAATTGATCATGGCGCAATGGCCTGCCGGGCTCGTGTCGCCGAGCGGCAGGCCGAGGATCGCGCGCAGGTGGTTCTCGAACTGCGACGTAACGGCACCCTCGATGGTCCAGTGCCCGGAGTTGTGCACGCGCGGCGCCATCTCGTTGGCGACCAGCCTGCCCTTGCGGACGAAGAACTCGAGCGTCAGCACGCCAGCGTATTCGAAGTGCCGCAGCACGCGCTTGAGGCAGATCTCCGCTGCCTTCTGCAGGACGGGGTGGCGGTGCGGCGCCAGCGTCACGCGCAGGATGCCGCCCTTGTGCGTATTGGCGACGATCGGGTACGCGCGCACCTCGCCCGTCGTGCTGCGCACGCCGACGATCGACACTTCGCGTTCGAAGTCGACGAAGCCCTCGAGAATCAGCGGCACGTTGCCGATCGCATTCCAGGCCGGCTCGAGATCGGCGGGTTTGCGCAGGTAGCGCTGGCCCTTGCCGTCGTAGCCGAGCCGGCGCGTCTTGAGCACGCAGGGCAGGCCGAGTTCCTTGACCGCGGCACGCAATCCATCGAGCGAATCCACGGCGCGGAAGGGCGGTGTCGGAATCTTCAGCTTCGAGAACAGCTGCTTCTCGAGCAGGCGGTCCTGCGAAACGCGCAGCGCCTCGACCGGTGGCCACACGGGATGCGTTGCCGCCACCTTCTGCAATGCAGCGACGGGAACGTTTTCGAACTCGTAGGTGACCAGGTCGACGTCGGCCGCGAGCCGCTCGAGGCTGTGGGGATCGTCGAATGCACCCGTGATGATCGTTGCGACCTGGCCGCCGGGCGAGTCCGCACTGGCGTCGAGAAAGCGGAACTGCTGTGCCAGCGGATAGCCCGCGAGGGCCAGCATGCGTCCGAGCTGGCCCGCCCCGATGATGCCGATCTTCATGTTGCGATTGTCGGGTTGCGAGGGTCGGGCTGGGCGAGGACCTTGTCGGTCTGTGCAGCGCGGTACGCATCGACGGCTGCGCGAATCTTTCTCGTCCGCGTTGGCGAGGATCGACGCAGCCAGGAGCGCGGCATTGGTCGCGCCGGCCACGCCGATCGCGAGCGTGGCAACCGGAATGCCAGCGGGCATCTGCACGATCGAGAGCAGCGAGTCGAGCCCGTTCAGGGTCTTCGACTGAACCGGCACGCCGAGCACGGGCAGCGAGGTCTTGGCGGCGCACATGCCTGGCAGGTGCGCAGCGCCGCCTGCGCCCGCGATGATGACCTCGAGGCCACGTTCGCGCGCGGTGGAGGCGTAGTCGAAGAGGAGATCGGGCGTGCGGTGCGCGGAGACGACACGCACCTCGTGGGGGACGCCCAGACGCTCGAGCATCTCGGCGGCGGATTTCAGGGTGTCCCAGTCGGACGTGGACCCCATGATGATGCCAACGCGCGGTTTCACCGGGCCATTGTACAGACGGACGCGAAAAACGCTAAACCGCAGGCTTCTCGAACGCATCCCGCAGGCGGCGGAACAATTGCCTGGCGGCGGCGGGCGGGTGGGCACTGGCCTGCTCGGCTCGTGCCTGCCGGGCCAGTGTACGGATCTGCTGCAGGCCCGCGGGGTCGATCTGCGCGGCGAGTTCGGTCCAGGCGGCGGGCTCGTCCGCGATCAAGCGCTCGCGCCACGTTTCGAGCAAGTGCTCGCGGTGGACGCGCTGGCGGTCGATTTCGCCGCGTCGTTCGAGGGTGGCGCGGATAGGCGCCACGTCCACTCCACGCATGACTTTGGCAATGAACATCACCTGCCGGAGACGGGCGCCGTGGGCCGTGATCCTGCGGCAGGCCATGACCGCGTCGTAAAGGTTCTCGGGCAGGTTCATGGCCTCGAGCTCGGCCAGCGGCAACTCGACCAGTTCGACGCCGATCGCTCGCAAATTCCTGGTCCTGCCGCTTGAGCTCGCTCTTGCTCGGACCTTCGTCGAAGCCTTCACGACCGGCCCCGTCGTCCTGCTGTCCGTCGTACCTTCCTGGAAATGCCTGCTTGCGCGCCATGAATCCGCCCTTTTCCGGATGCTAGCACGCAGGGCGCAGGCCTGGACCGCTGCTAGAATTGCAGGCTTGCCAACAGGCCCCGATCACGGACGCTGCCGCACGATGAGCACGACTGTCGCCCCCAAGGACCATTCCCCGATGCTGACCGCCGACGGCGCCGACCTGCTTGCGCTCGTCGAACTCGCGCTGGCCGAGGCGCGCACACTGGGAGCGAGCCAGGCCGAAGCGGCCATCAGCATGGACGTGGGCCTGAGCGTCAGCGCGCGCCTCGGTGAAGTCGAGACGATCGAGTACCAGCGTGACCGCGGCATGGGTGTCACCGTGTATTTCGGTACTCGCAAGGGCAGCGCAAGCACGGGGGATCTTGGTGCGGCCGCACTGCGCGAGACCGTGGCCAAGGCCTGCACGATCGCGAAGTACACGGCCGAGGATCCGTGCGCGGGCCTGCCCGACCCGGAAGAGCTTGCCCGGGACGTGCCCGGGCTCGATCTCTCGCACCCGTGGGACATCTCGCCTGAGCGCGCATGCGACATGGCAATTGCGTGCGAAGGTGCCGCGATGGCGGTCGACGCCAAGCGCATCACCAATTCGGAAGGCGCTGCGGTCAGCACGCATCGCGGCCTGCGAGCGTACGGCAACTCGCTCGGCTTCCTCGCGGCAATCCCTGGCACCGTGCACAGCATCAGCTGCTCGGTGCTCGGCACCGAAGGCGAACAGATGGAGCGTGACTACTGGTACAGCACGGTGCGCGACTGGCGCGAACTGGAATCGGCAGCCAGCGTCGGCCGCCGCGCGGGCGAGCGCACCATTGGCCGGCTCGGCGCGCGCAAACTGGCGACCATGAAGGCGCCGGTGTTGTATTCACCGGACGTCGCGCGTGGACTCATCGGGCACTTCATCGGCGCAATCCGTGGCGGCAGCCAGTACCGACGCGCTTCGTTCCTGCTCGAAGCCGCCGGCAAGCGCGTGTTTCCCGACTGGTTCGCGCTGTCGGAACGGCCGCACCTGTTGAAGGCGCTGGCCAGCGCGCCGTTTGATCACGAAGGTGTCACGACGCGCGATCGCGAACTCGTGGAGGCCGGCGTGCTGCTGGGATACGTGCTGAGCACGTATTCGGCGCGCAAGCTCGGGCTGCGCACCACCGGCAATGCGGGCGGCACACACAACCTGCTCGTGCACGGTCGCGGCCGTGATTTCGACCAGATGCTGAGGCTGATGGACCGCGGCCTGTACGTCACGGATCTGATGGGTCAGGGCGTGAACGGCGTGACGGGCGACTATTCGCGCGGCGCGGGCGGATTCTGGGTGGAGAACGGCCGCATCCAGTATCCGGTGCACGAAGTTACGATCGCCGGGCGCCTGCAGGACATGTATCAGAAGATCGTCGACGTCGGGTCCGACATCGACGTGCGCGGCGGCGTCCGCACCGGCTCGATTCTCATCGAAGAGATGACCATCGCCGGGGAGTGAGGCTTCCGCTCCCACTTCAGCGGAAGAGCTGCGGAGAGCGCTGTAGACGGTGCTGGCGTCCGATCCGGCATGTCCTGTCGCGCTTGGAAAGGCAGACACGCGCGCGCCAGGACATGCCGGATCGAACGCCTGACGTCACGCGCTTGAGCGCCTTTTCCCGCAAAGCCGGAAAAGGGCGCACGGCGCCTGGCGGTCGACCGCTCGAGCTCAAGCAGCATTGCGGAGAGAAGTGCACCGGATCTTGGGCCAAGGCCGCCTGCCGGATCGGGCGGCCCGGGCTCTACGTCCGGGGTAGATCGATCAGTGACTTTGGGATAAGAATGCATAAGAAAGCAGACGTTCGCGTAGGCTCACTATCGGCCAGGAACGGCCTCCAAAGACCCGCGACCGATTCCCGTAAGCGGTCATTCCTTGTTCGCTTCCAAACAACTTGCGTGGGTCGATTCCCATCGCCCGATCAATCCTCCCAACAGAGCAGTGACGACCAAGCTTGGACGTCGGGTTCGCCGTCGTTGCCGCTCGCGCAGTCCACTTTCGGCCGATCGTCGAACGACGCAGCGACATTGACGGAGTGTAGAGAGAACCGTGAAATTTGGACTCGAATGAGGTCGTTCATGCGCGGTCGCATGCCGCAGTGACGCGCGGTTTCGACGTGCGTCCAGCCCTCGCGGCCGGCAATGGTATGAAGTACCCGGCCTTACTCAACCCCGACCCCGACCAACAGTAAGGGCTCGAGGTCCCCAGCCAAGACACCTAGCCGTGGGCGACCGGCGTCGTGGTAAAAAGATAGTGCTTGAGTTCCTTCGAGAACGCGCCGTCATTGCGACGTATCCACTCCAGCACCATGGCGGCGTGTTCTTTCTCTTCGTCGCGGTTGTGGGCCAGGATGGCTTTGAGTTCCGGATTCTTGCACGCGTCCACGCTGCTGGTACCAGTCGACCGCCTCCAGTTCCTCGATCAGGGAGACGATTGCTCGATGCATGTCGCGAGTTGCATCCGTAAGGTCGCTTGCGGCTTCGTGCAGTTCTTCATGGCTCATGCGGCTCTCCTCATTGACTATTGGCGACGCTCGACGCAACGCCGGAAAGCCGGCAGGTGACGTTCCTGCGAAGCGTCCCGCAGGTTGCGAAATACAGTCAGTATGTCCGATCGGTCGGTGCTGGCGAGCAGTCGCTCGTAGAGCGCCGCATTGGCGATCTCGGCCTCGACCGCCGCAGTGCAGGCCTCGCGCAGGTTCGGGTACTGCTCGACCCTGCCGGGCCACGGGTTCGACGGCGGGGCGACGCCATGCTGTTCGCACAGGCTCAGCAGCGCTGCGATGTGCCGTGCCTCGGCATCACGAATGTTGCTGAACGGGCGCACCATGCCGAAGTCGTGGACAACCTGGTCGTAAGTCGCCCACGCGTGATACTCGTCATCCAGCGCCTCATGCAGCGCCGCAACTTCGTTTTCGTTCAATGCTGTCATGGTTCACCTGCCGGATTTAAATTGGGCGTCGGTCAACTGCAACCGCAGCCCCCGCAGCCCCCCTCATGCTCATGCGCGAGGCCGTGGTCTTGGCCGTGGGCGTGCGAATGCGGTGCGGCGCGGGGCAGGGAGGCTGCAAGCCACATCAGCACGGCGCGTTCCGGATCCCTCTCGGTCGTGACCACGGCTTCGATCCCCTTGCGAGCCAGACGCGCCTGCAGACCTTCGCCCATGCCGCCCGCTATCAGCAAGTCCACGCCGTCGAGCGGATGCGCGGCGTGCGGCGAGCTGTCATGAAGCGAAGCTTCCTTTGGCAGCTCAAGCAAAGAGCGGCCAGTGATCTGTCCGTCGTCCACATCGAACATCCAGAAGTTCCGGCAACGTCCGGCGTGTTCGGTAATGTCTCGGCGATTCTGGCTTGTAACGGCAATTTTCAAAATACTGTCCTTCGGGCGATGAGTGCGTCTCTACCGCGACACGCGATGGCGGGATTTCGTTCTCGCTCCGAGAGATCGTCGACCGTCCCACTGTGACCGGGATTGCCGCCTCGGGGCAGTCTCGCGTGCGGTGCCGTAGGACCGCGGCGGCGACGTCGATCTCATCGGGTTTAATGCGCGAGTTCTTCAGGAAAGGCCCACCAGCGCGCTGCGAGCAGGCGAAACTTCACGGTCAAAGTGATGGTGACGTGATGGAAAGCGCCCTACGGTATTCTGATGGTGGCGGGCATCCTTCTGCCATACAGTCTTTCCCTCATGCAGGTCCGCCGTGCGAACATAAATCGTGCTTTGCATCCCTTTTCCGATATAGCTGACGAGTGACCCGACTGCCACAGGGGCGTCACGCGTCTGACCTACGCATGCGAGATATCAGCCAACCTAACGAATTCACACGCCGGTCACATGCGACAGCGTCTCCGTAAGTAAGTGATCGACGCGGCGAACAGGGCGGGCGACTAATCTGAGTTCGATTCCATGACTCAATCGTGCTCCGGAGGCTGGCACTTTGAGCGCCTGCTTTTCGCGAGCCGACGGACCGCTCTGGGTCTATTTCGTTGAAAAACTCGTGAACCTGCCTGCGTATTTTCGGTCTCATGTTGAGGCTGACATGGAGTACGCAGCGGCATGATGGGACAACACGGCGGCAACCAAGACCGACTGTTTTATTCCTTCAACCTCGACACGCACGTTCCAGCGGACCACCTGCTCCGCGGCATTGATCGGTTCCTCGATCTTGCCGATCTCTGCCAACACCTCGCGCCGTTCTACAGCCATACCGGCCGCCCTTCGATCGATCCGGAGCTGATGGTGCGGATGCTGCTGCTCGGCTACTGCTTCGGCATCCGCTCGGAACGGCGCCTGTGCGAAGAAGTGCACCTCAACCTGGCCTACCGCTGGTTCTGTCGCCTCGGTCTCGAGGATGCCGTGCCCGATCATTCGACGTTCTCGAAGAACCGGCACGGCCGGTTCCGCGACAGCGATGCGTTCCGCCAGCTCTTCGAGACCGTCGTTGAGCGCTGCATCACCGAAGGCTTGGTCGGTGGCGAAGGCTTCGCGATCGACGCGAGCATCATTCGCGCGGACGCCAACCGGCGCCGCGGGGTTCCATCGACGGAGACGGTCGAGTGGCCGGCGCCGGAGCAGCGCTCGCGTGCAGTACGCGAGTATCTGGCCGCACTCGATGAGGCCGAGCCGATCGGCGCCACGCCGAAGTACCTCTCGATGACCGATCCGGCCGCCCGCTGGACCGCGGCCCCAGGTTGCCCAGCTTTTTACGCCTACTCGACCAACTACTTGGTGGACGTGAAGTTGGGCGTGATCGTCGATGTCGAGGCAACCGCCGCACACCGCACGGAGGAGACCGAGGCAACGAAGACGATGATCGAACGCGTTGAGAAGCGCCACGATCTCAAACCACAGCGGCTGATCGGCGACACCGCCTACGGTACCGGACCGATGCTCGAGTGGATGGTCGAAGACAAAGACATCGAGCCGCACGTGCCGGTGTGGGAAAAGTTCCGACGCACCGACGGCACCTTCACCGTGAGCGACTTCAAGTGGGACGAGCAGGCCAACGAGTACCGCTGCCCGCGGGGCGAACCGTTGCGCAGCGACTGGCGCAAGTTCAAGAACCCGCGCACCCACATCACGCATGCCGACACCATCGTCTACCGTTCGACCCAACTGGCTTGTGGCAGCTGCCCCCTCAAGCCGCGCTGCTGTCCGAACACTCCGGCACGAGATATCGCACGGAGCCTGTACGAGAAGTCACGCAACGTGGCCCGCAAGGTAGCCACGACTGCAGACTACAAGCAGTCTCGCAAAGATCGGAAGAAGGTCGAGGTGCTGTTCGCGCACCTCAAGCGCATCCTGAAGCTCGATCGGCTACGCCTGCGAGGACGGCGAGGTGCCCGCGATGAGTTCCTGTTGGCCGCCACGGCGCAGAACTTGCGACGAATGGCGAAGCGATGGATGCAGATGACGATGATCGAGCCGATCGGGGCAACCTGAAGAGGCTCGCGGGCGCATCCGCGCCCGCTCGCCCGACGGATCAGGCGCTAGAATCGCGGTGAAGGGCCGGCGTCCGGCAACTTGGCAACGAGTTTTTCAACGAAATAGGTCGAAATTCCCCGTTGATCGTCCGCTATCGGGGGCGGACCGCACGGGTGGAAATTCAAGATGGAAGGCGACGAATAACGCGAGTGCGAGTCGTCATGCGAAGATCGGAAAATCCTCGTGACAATTTCCGTTTGGTCCGACTCTGTATCGCGCTTTAGACACCCGTTTGATCGGTGACGCCATCTCCCAATCCTTAGTCTGCCTGCTGGCTTGTGTACTGAACTCCGTAAATCGGCTTCAGTGGGAGTGGATCGGATGAGGGCGGCGCGGAATTACATGCGCCGCGCGATCTTTCCCGGCTCTGCGGGAAAGGGCGCGCATGCGCGTGATGTCGGGCGTCCGGTCCGGTTTGTCCTGTCGCGCGCGTGTCTGCCTTTCCAAGCGCGACAGGACATACCGTACCGGACGCCAGGACTCTAAAGCGCTCTAACGCGTCCTCTCCCGCAGGAACGGGAGAGGTGCGGGTCACAGTGCGCCGATGAAATCCTTCTTGCCGATGTTCACGCCGCAATGGCGCAGGATCGCGTACGTGGACGTGCAATGGAAATAAACGTTCGGCGTCACGTACTCAAGCAGGTACTGCAGACCCGGGTAGCTGACATCGCCCGTCGGTCGTTTCAGCACGATGGTCTTGTCCTCAGTACCGTCGATCTGTTCCGGCCTGAAGCTCTCGAGGTAGGCGATGCACTTTTCGACGCGCGCGACGAGCTCACCGAACGTCGCTTCCTTGTCCTCGTAGGTCGGGATCTCGGCACCGGCCAGGCGCGACACGCAGCCCTTGGCCATGTCTGTGGCGACCTGCACCTGCCGTGTGAGCGCGAACATGTCCGGCGTGAGCCGGTAGTTGAGCAGAACGGCCGGATCGATCTTGCGTTCCGCGGCGTGCGCCTCGGCCTTCTTCAGTATGGCGATCAGGTTGCGCAGGGCGCGGGCAAAGACTGGAACCGAGGCGCGGTACATCGAAAGCGGCATTGGTATCCTCCGGGAAGAGGAGCGAGTCTAACCCACCAATTAGCTGACACGGGGTGGCTCAGGGTCGCGCAACAGATCGAGTAGCGTCGTCTGCGACATGCTGGCACGCATCGCCTCGTCTGCAATCCTGGCAGCTGTCTCCGCGGGCGGCGGCGACTCTGGGTCGGGCCGGCGTGGATCGGGCATCTCATGACGGATAGCGTCGAGAATTTCGGCGAGCGTGATGCTGCCGAGGTCGCGACCCGGGGCGACGGTATCGTCTTCTGCTGTCAACACCAGTCCGCGGCGTTCCAGCAACGACAGTTCGCCGTCAAGCACCGACGCCGGTACGTCCATGTGGTCCGCGAGATCCGACACCTTCCAGCGCGGCCTGCCCGCGACGAAGCGCTCGCCAAGCAGGTACATTGCGCCCAGCGCGATGCGCTCGCGCAGCGCGCTGGTGGTCGGGATCTCGCCGTGACCGGTGCGCAGGTGCTCGGGGTGCTGCACGTAGAAGCTCAGCTGCCCGCCGAGCAGCATCATCAGCCAGCTCAGGTGCAGCCATATCATGAACAGCAGCAGGATCGCGAAGCCGGCATAGATCGCCGCCGCCTGCGTCGCGTACACGGCGATGCGCGTGAAGATCGCGCCGACGCCGACCCACGCAGCACCGCCGAACAGCGCGCCGATGAACGCCGCGCGCCAGTGCACGCGCGCGTTCGGCATGTAGCTGTACAGGAACCAGAACAGGCCGATGATCAGCAGGTATGGTGCATAGTGGCCGCGCAAACCCGACGTACCGGTCAGCCCCGAGACCCGTGCCACCATGGCGCTGGCCTCGATGCGCGTCAGCAGCACCATCGCGGCAACCATCAGGACCGGCCCGACGAGCATGATGACCATGTATTCGGTCACGCGCCGGGCGAGGCTGCGCGGCCGCTCGACGTGCCAGGTGAAGTTGAGCGCGCCTTCGATCTTTTCGATCATCACGATCACGGTGTAGACCAGGATCACGAAGCCGACCGTGCCGAGCACCGTCGTCTGCGCGTTCTCGACGAACTGCATGAACTTGACCGTGAGCTCGATGCCTTTCTCGCCGAGCGGCCGCAGGAACTCGGCGAGCACGGGCTCGAGCTCGCGGTGGTAGCCGAAGGCCTTGAGCACCGCGAACGAGACGGCGACGACAGGCACCAGCGCGAACAGCGACGAATACACCAGGCCCATGGCGCGCAATCCCAGGTCGCCGCCGAACAGGTCGCGCAGCAGCGCGTAGGCGTAACGCAGCGGGGTCGCAACGAGCTGAATTGCGCGGTCGCCGGTCCGCTCAGGCCAGTCGAACAGCCAATGTTCGAAGCGGTGCTGCAGCGCGCGGAAGGGGGTGAAGGCGTCGGTCAAGGCGTATCCAGTGACGATGGGCGACGAAAGCGTTGCATGGCTCGCCGCGGCAGGCAAGCTCAGACCGGTTCTCGGGCACAATGCCGCGTTCCGATCTGCCCCGAACCCAGGACCGGCATTGCGAGGCTACCGTTGACCACGACGATCCGCCGCGGCGAAACACGTTACCCGGCCCGCATTGTCTGCCTGACCGAGGAGACGACCGAAGCGCTGTATCTCCTGGGCGAGGAAGACCGCATCGTCGGGATCTCCGGCTTCACGGTGCGCCCGCCGCGGGCGCGCAAGGAAAAGCCGAAGGTGTCCGCGTTCACCAGCGCGAAGATCGACAGGATCCTGGCGCTCGAACCCGACCTCGTGCTCGGCTTTTCGGACCTGCAGGCCGACATCGCCGCGCAACTCATCCGCCACGGCGTCGAGTTGCACGTGTTCAACCAGCGCAGCGTGGACGAGATCCTGCGCATGATCCGCATGCTGGGCGGCATGGTCGGTTGCGAAGCCAGGGCAAACGCGCTCGCCGCCGAGCTGGAGGGCGGGTTGGATGTGCTGCGCGCGACGGCGTCCGCGTTTCCGCGCCGGCCGCGCGTGTACTTCGAGGAATGGGACGAGCCGCAGATCTCGGGCATCCGCTGGGTCTCGGAACTCGTCGGCATTGCGGGCGGTGACGACATCTTTCCGGAACTTGCGGCCTGCGGCCTCGGCAAGGACCGCATCGTCGCCGACTCGCTCGAAGTCGTGCGGCGCGCGCCGGACATCATGTTCGGGTCGTGGTGCGGCAAGAAATTCTCGGCACGCAACGTCGCGGCGCGAACAGGCTGGCACGACGTGCCGGCCGTTCGTGATTGCGCACTGCACGAGGTGAAGTCGTCGATCATCCTGCAACCGGGTCCAGCCGCGCTCACTGACGGCGTGCGCGAACTGCACCGCGTGATTGCGGCGTGGGTCGCCAGCCGAGGTTGAGTGCATGGAATTCGACGCGCCGAGCCGACCGGAGACCTTTCGGCGGGACGCCGTAAACCCATCCACGGGGGCTCCGGCCGCGACGTCCATGTCGCGGACGGCCCGCCGAGGTCTCGATCAGGTCACCCCATCGAATTCCAGTTGGCCGTGCAGCGGCGCGAGCCACACGCGCCTGCTGCGCGGCCGGCTGCGCGCTACGCGGTCAGCCGCCGCAGCGCTTCGGCGTATTTCTCGCTGGTGTGCTGAATCACGTGTGCCGGCAGCTGCGGGCCCGGGCGCCGTCTTGTTCCAGTCGAGCGTCTCGAGGTAATCGCGCACGAACTGCTTGTCGAACGACGGCGGGCTCGTGCCCGGCGCGTACGTGTCCATCGGCCAGAAGCGCGACGAATCGGGCGTCAGTGCCTCGTCGATGAGTGTCAGGCGGCTGCCGTTCTCCTCGTCGATGCCGAACTCGAACTTGGTGTCGGCGATGATGATGCCGCGCGCGAGCGCATGCGCCGCCGCGAACCTGTAGAGCGCGATCGCGGTGTCGCGCACCTGGGCCGCGCGATCCGCTCCGATCAACCTGGCGATCTCGTCGAAACCCACGTTTTCGTCGTGCTGTCCCTTCGGCGCCTTCGTTGACGGCGTGAAGATCGGCTCGGGCAGCGGGTCGGCCATGCGCAGGCCGGCGGGCAGCTTGATGCCGCAGACCTCACCGGTGCGCTGGTAGTCCTTCCAGCCGGAACCAATCAGGTAACCGCGCACGACGGCCTCGACCGGCAACGCCTTCAGCTTGCGGACGACGATTGCACGGTCGGCAAGGCGAGCGCGGTCACCCGCATCCGGTACCACTTGCGCGAGGTCGGCGTGCGCGGGCGTGGCGAGGTGGTTCGGCACGATGTGGCCGGTGCGCGCGAACCAGAAATTGGAAATGCTCGTGAGCACGCGTCCCTTGCCCGGAATCGGATCGGGCAGAACCACGTCGAACGCGCTCAGGCGGTCGGTGGTGACGATCAGCATGTGCCGGTCGTCGCCCGGGATCGCGTAGATGTCACGCACCTTGCCCTGGTGGATGCGCGTGAGGCCGCGCAGGTTCGACTCGTGCATCGGCGGGGAGCCGCTGGCTGTGGAGCTAGCGGAGGGATTCGTTTCAGGCGTGGGCGTGGACATGATGGGGCCGCCGGTGCTGTTAATATGCCACGATCGTCGGCCGCAGGGACGCAAAGTCCTGACCGACTACCCATTGTAACGACTCCCGGGAAGGGGCACGCCCCCGCGCACATGCTCGAAGGTTGGCACGGCAAGATCCTCGGCGCGATCCTGGGCTACGTCATCGGCCGCGGGCTGCTGGGTGCCATCGTCGGGTTCGTGCTGGGGCACCAGTTCGACGCCGCCGGCAAGCGCAGCCGGGCCGGGTCTGCGTCCGGCAATGGCACTGCAGGCCCCGTCGAACTGCGCCGCGCGTTCTTCGAGGCCACGTTCCAGGTCATGGGCCACGTCGCCAAGAGCGACGGCCTCGTCACCGAGGAGGAGATTGACGCCGCGCGTGGGGCCATGCGGCGCTTCTCGCTGGCCGAAGCCGATCGGCTGCGCGCCATTGAATGCTTTACGGCCGGCAAGCAGGCCGACTTTCCGCTGGAGGCGACGCTCGAACGCCTGCGCGGGCTCGCGGGCAATCACCCCGACTTGTGCCGCCTGTTCGTCCAGATTCAGCTCGAGGCCTCGATCCAGGGCAATGGCCTCGGCGATCGCCCGCGCGCTGTCCTACAGCGCATCTGTCGCTCGCTCGGCGTTTCGCAACTCGAATTTGCATCGCTCGAAGCCATGCTCCGCATGCACGCAGGCGAGTACGGTTACAGGCCGGGCGGTGGGTCGTCGCAGGGTCCGGGGTTCGGCACGCGCACCAATGCGCGGCTGGCCGACGCCTACGAGGTGCTGGGCGTCGCGACGGGTGCCGCGGACGCCGAGGTCACCAAGGCATTCCGCCGGCTCATGAGCCAGAATCACCCTGACAAGCTGGTCGCCCAGGGCCTGCCCGAATCGATGATCGCAGCGGCGCACGAGCGTACGCAGCAGATCCTGGAAGCGTACGAACTGGTGAAGACTCACCGCGGCATCAAGTGAGGTTCGACATGACGACGAAGCAACAGACTCCGTGGATCGCGCCGTCGATCCTGTCCGCCGACTTCGCGCGGCTCGGCGAGGAAGTGCGCAACGTGCTCGCCGCGGGCGCGGACGTCGTCCATTTCGACGTGATGGACAACCATTACGTGCCGAACCTGACGATCGGGCCGCTGGTGTGCGAGGCGCTGCGCAAGCACGGCATTACCGCGCCGATCGACGTGCACCTGATGGTGAAGCCGGTCGACCGCATCATTCCGGACTTTGCGAAGGCGGGCGCCAGCTACATCACGTTCCACCCCGAAGCGAGCGAGCACATCGACCGCACGCTCGGGCTGATTCGCGAGAACGGCTGCAAGTCCGGACTGGTGTTCAATCCCGCAACGCCGCTGCACCACCTCGATTACGTGCTCGACAAGGTCGACATGGTGCTGCTGATGTCGGTGAACCCGGGCTTCGGCGGCCAGTCGTTCATTCCGTCGACGCTGCCCAAAATTGCCGCGGTCCGGCAGGTTATCGACCGCAGTGGGCGTGATATCCGGCTGGAAGTGGACGGTGGCATCAAGGTGGACAACATCGGTGCGGTCGCGGCGGCAGGTGCCGACACGTTCGTCGCCGGCTCGGCGATCTTCAACGCTAAGGATTACGCCGCGACGATCGCGCAGATGCGGGAGCGCATCGCAGGAAGGGGGTAGGGGATAGGGGATAGGGGTTAGTCGGAAGGGAGCGCGTTCCGCGCCCGGAAACGAACACTCCCGCCAAGGCGGGAGTGCTGATCAATCAAGTGCTCGCGCCCGCGCTCCGCGGGGACCCTCCCAACAAGCTGGGAGAGGTGACGCCAAAGATCAATCTTCGTCGTCGTCGTCCTCATCGTCGTCCGGCGCCGTGGTTGCCTTGTTGGCGCGCAGTGCCAGACCGGCCGGGCCACCGGCTGCGATCGACATGGCCGCCGCCTTGCCCTTCAGGCGCGGACGCACCCCGTAGACGACCATCGTCTTGCCGCGCGCCGTGAGCAGGCCCTGCTCCTCGAGCACCTTCAGCACCCGGCCCGCCATTTCGCGCGAGCAGCCGACCAGGCGCGACAGCTCCTGCCGGCTGACCTTGATCTGCGTGCCTTCCGGGTGCGTCATCGCGTCCGGCTCGTTGCACAGGTCCATGATCGCGTGCGCGACCCGGCCCGTGACGTCGACGAAGGCGAGGTCGCCCAGCTTGCGGTTGGTGCGATCGAGGCGGCTTGCCAGCTGCGTGGCCAGCTCGAACAGCAGGGTGGGGCTTTCGGCCGCAATCTGCCGGAAGCGCGGGTAGGTCATTTCGGCGAGTTCGCACTGCGAACGCGTGCGCACCCAGGCGCTGCGGGCAGGTTGTTCGTTGAACAGGCCCATTTCACCGAAGAACTGGCCCTTGTTCAGGTAGGCCAGCACCATCTCGTTGCCTTCTTCGTCCTCGATCAGGACTTCCACCGAGCCCTTGACGACGTAGTAGAGGACGTCGGGCACGTCGCCCGCGTGGATGAGCACCGTCTTGGACGGCACTGCCCGGATGCGGCAATAGCTCAAGGAAGCGATTGATCGCTGGAATGTCACTCAGGGGTCTGCCGCCGGTTTCCATGCTCCCTTCCTGTGTAGCGCCCGTTTATGTCAAAAGGCTGCGAAGCTTTTAATATAAAGCCGCGCCACGCCGCAAGTTTCTGACGTCAAAGGCGGTATGCGGTCCGGGTCATCAGCCGGGCGGTCCGGCGCATAAGCGCGCGCACCGGGCGGGGAAGACCCATCGCGCCTTGGCTCCGGGCCTCGTCGGCGTGGCGATCCTCGTCGGCCTTCATCTGCGCAACGATACGCCGGGAACGCTCGTCTCCAGGTGGCAGTTCGTGCAGGTGCGAATCGAGGTGCTCGACCACCTGCTTCTCGGTTTCCTCGACGAAACCGAGGCTGGTCCGGTCTCCGCTGATACCTGCCAGGACGCCAATCACAAAGGAACCCGCGTACCAGACGGGAGCGAGCAGGCTCGTCCGGCTGCCGAGTTCCCTCACGCGTTGCTCGCACCAGGCCAGGTGGTCGGTTTCGTCGCGCGCGGCCGCCAGCATCTGTGCCCGGATTACCGGGTTGCGGGCTGTGACAGCCTGTCCGTGATACAGGGCCTGGGCCGCGATTTCCCCCGCATGATTCACCCGCATCAGCGCGGCGGCGTGCTTCCGGGCGGCCAGGTCATGGACGGTCTCCTCGACTCCCTGGCTGGGAAACGGGCGCGCCGAAACATTGGCGGCGGCCACCGTACGCAGCCCACGGTCGAGTTCCTGGATCAGGCGGTCCGCCAGGCTGAGGCGGCGTGCGGGGACGGGGTTCCGGGGGCTCATGGGTGCCCAGTATAGTGGCCGGGAGGCCGGAATAAGCTTCGACGCTCGCGTCCCTGTAGAGGCAAAACTGAGGGGTCGAGGCCATTGCAACCAGTGCTTTGCATTGGCCGAACCGCTGAGATAGAATTCGCGGCTCTCTGCATGGCAGACAGGGCCTGGAGCCTTTCCGATGACCACCGTTTTCGCACACCCCGAGAAGGTGCGGCGTGACTGGTTTGTGGTGGATGCGAGCGGTAAAACGCTCGGCCGCCTCGCCACTCAGCTCGCCTTCCGTCTCCGCGGCAAGCACAAGCCGCAGTACACGCCGCACGTCGATACCGGCGATCACATCATCGTGATCAATGCCGAAAAGATCGCCGTGACCGGCAACAAGCTCACGGACAAGGTGTACTACTGGCACACCGGCGCGATCGGCGGCATCAAGAGCCGCACGCTCGACAAGATGCTCGAGCATCGTCCCGAGCGCGTGATCGAACTCGCGGTCAAGGGCATGCTGCCCAAGAATCCGCTGGGCCGCGCCATGTTCAAGAAGCTGCACGTGGTGACGGGCGACAAGCACGCCCACGCCGCGCAACAGCCGAAGCCGCTCGATATCTGAGGCCTGACAGCACATGCCTGCAAACACCAACTACGGCACCGGCCGCCGCAAGTCCTCCACGGCGCGCGTTCATCTGCGCCCGGGCACCGGCAAGATCAACATCAATGGCCGCACGATCGAAGAATTCTTCGGTCGCACGACGTCGCGCATGATCGTGCGCCAGCCGCTCGAGACCGTGCAGATGGCCGATCGCTTTGACGTAGTAGCGAACGTGGCTGGCGGCGGCATGACCGGCCAGGCCGGCGCGATCCGTCACGGCATCACGCGCGCGCTGATGGAGTACGACGAAGCGTTCCGCAAGCCGCTGCGCGTTGCTGGCTTCGTGACGCGCGATGCGCGCGAAGTCGAACGCAAGAAGGTCGGCTTCCGCAAGGCACGTCGCGGAACGCAGTTCTCCAAGCGCTAACCAGCGCGCGGGTGCGGGCGGCGGTCAGGGCGCTGCTCGCAGGTATCCCCGCAACGGTTCCTTTGGGGGATCGTCTAGCGGTAGGACTACGGACTCTGACTCCGTCAACCTAGGTTCGAATCCTAGTCCCCCAGCCAAATCAAGAAGCGCCTGCCGCGAAAGTAGCGGGCCTTTTTTTGGCGCGAGCTCAGTCCACGACCTGGGGAACCTGAGTTCGAACACATCGCGACAGCGAGGGGTGGCGCTCGAGGATCTTCCAGGCCCCGAGGAACTGAAGGGTTACCGGAAAGGGCGGTAGCCTTGATCCAGGCCATGCAGTAGTGCTCGGGGCGCAAGGCGTCGTCGCCCGCTTAGCTCGTTCGTGAGGTCGATTGACACCGTAACCCGTAACGTTACGCTGGTCGCGTGATCCAAGGTTGCAGTCACCGCGGGCTAGAGAGAATCTTCCTGTCCGGGACGAAGTCCGGGATCCGCCCAGGGCATGCGAAACGGCTCGGGCCCAGCCTGGGTCGCCTTTCGTTATTGCGCCGGTCCTGCTTGGCGCCGGTGTGGAGAAGCGGGAATTTCCATCCCCACGGAGAAATGGCATGGCGACACCAGCAAAGAACACGATTTGCCTCTGGTACAACGGCGGTGCCGAAGAAGCGGCACGGTTCTACGCCGATACATTTCCAGACTCCTTCGTCGGCGCCGTGTACCGCGCGCCGGGAGACTTTCCGTCGGGGACGAAGGGCGATGTGTTGACCGTGGACTTCACTGTAATGGGTATCCCATGTCTCGGACTCAACGGTGGGCCAGCATTCACGCACAACGAAGCGTTTTCGTTCCAGGTGGCAACCACTGATCAGGCTGAAACGGATCGCTATTGGAACGCGATCGTTGGAAATGGTGGCCAGGAAAGCGCTTGCGGCTGGTGTAAGGACAAGTGGGGGTTGTCATGCCAGATAACACCGATGGTTCTGACGAGAGCCATTTCTGACCCCGACCCGGCTGCCGCCAAGCGCGCGTTCGATGCGATGATGCAAATGACAAAAATCGACGTCAGTGCAATTGAGGCGGCGCTTCGCGGCTGAGTGGCGGCTGGCCATTCGCTGCAGGCGCGCCGGCCATGACCGTCCGCGGCCTGAGATCAATCGTCAGGGTGCGTGATAGATGTATCGCAACCAGCGTCTCACGGCTTCCCTCGATGGCGAGTTCGTGGTGTTCCTCATTGGTATGCGTGTCAATCGGCCACTTCGCGTAGACAAGTGGCTTCCTGTCGTCACCGCAATGACACGCATGATCGGTGAGCTCAGGGGACAGCCGCACCTTGGGCTGCTGCATGCTGAAATGTGGACCTCCAGAACGTCCATCATGGTTCAGTACTGGCGCTCGATGGAACAACTCCTCGACTACGCGAAGAACAAGAACGCTCAGCACCTGCCCGCTTGGCGTGCATTCAACAGGGCCGTTGGAGACAACGGCTCCGTGGGCATCTGGCACGAAACTTACGCCGCTGCCCCTGGCACGTATGAATCGTTCTATGGAAGCATGCCGCCATTTGGTCTCGGAGTCGCTGGTCGCCTGGAGCCCGCGGTGGGTGGCAAGCAATCGGCCGCGGGCAGGCTCGGGTCCGCCGAGGATTCGCCCTGGCCTTCGCCGTCCGGTAAGCAAGGCGCCTCCTCCAAATGACACCGGCTTCTGCAATCGCTGCGGCTCACAGGTGGCAAGGGGTTCTCCAGCTTGCGTCAGGTCAGGCGGATGAAACGGCATGGCTTGACGTCACCGTGCCTTGCGATCACATTGGTTTCTGCGCAACCTTTTCGTAGAGATCGCGTAGAAGCATCAACGCTGCCGTGCCGTAGTACTTGTGAAATTCGGCCACCATCTCGCCCTTTGCCACAACGGGATCAGTGGCGACGAGTTGCCTGGCCTCGTCGATGTCGTCCGTGGCAAAGATGAACAGGCCGCGCCAGCCGTCTACCCCGTCAAATGGTCCGGCGAGAACGAGCTTGCCCTCAGCGGACAACCGCTGCATGTTCGCGAAGTGGCCTTTGAACATCTCGTCTCGTTCGGGTCCCGCAGGGGCGCGATTGGGCCCGGTCTTGAGAACCACCAGTATGTAGCTCCGCATGCCGCGCTCGTCCGCACCCACGGCCTTAGCCAGGTCCGGGTCGTATGCTGGATTGGGCGCACCCGACGCTTGCTCTCCCTGGCAAACGCTGGCACGCAGCACCATGCAAAGCGCTAGAGCAGTAGTAGTAAGCTTCACCATCGCAATCTCCTCAAGACTCCAGTGTCAGCCATGCCAAGCCGACAGCCGCCGCCCAACCACTCGTTCACGCTGCCGTGTGAAACGCACAAATCCAGGCACAACCGGCGCACATGAACACCCGAGTCGCTTCCTGCTCATGCGGGCAACTCACGGCAACCGTGGCTGGAGAGCCAGTGCGAGTATCAGTCTGTCATTGCCTTGCATGCCAGCGCAGGACCGGTAGCGTCTTCGGCGCCCAGGCACGGTTTGCCGGTGAACCAGTTTCTGTCAACGGCAATGCAAGTGAGTACATCCGAGTCGGCGACGAAGGCTCGCACGCCAGATTCCGATTCTGCCCAAACTGCGGGTCCACGGTCTATTACACCGTCGAAGAACTGCCCGGCGTAGTTGTCATACCGGTCGGGGCCTTCGCCGAACCAGCCTTTCCGGAGCCAGCGTTCTCGGTATACGAGGAGCGAATGCACAAGTGGGTCGGCCTCCCGGCAGCCATCGAGCACATGGCGTAATGTCGCGGGCGCCGCCCAACGCTTTGCTCAGGCAGCGCGCCAACGGCAGGACACTGGACCCGATCCGGCAGCACGCGGTACATTTTCACTGGCTCAGTCTTGACGTCCTCACGACGTCGCGGACTCAGCTCGTGCGTGGGGCTGCGCCTTAGCGCTGCGCGTTCGATTCAAAGCTTGCTGTCGGATTGGAGTTGCCGTTGCGCTATCTTGTTGCTGTCGGTGGAGTCCTTTTATTCCAGGTGGCCTTGTCCTACACGATCATTCTTGCGAGCAGGGGTGATGGATCGTTCGTTGGCTTGGGCGCAATGTTGCTGGCAGTTCCTGGAATACCGCTCACAGCGTTGCTCAATACCCTGCTCATCCGATCTCGTCGCAACAACCCTGCGTCACCCTACGTTGGTCGCTTGATTGTCGTTTCACTGGTGCTCCCAGTTGCACAGCTCGCGCTCCTGGTCCTCGTCTCCGTCTTTCGGCTGTAGTCGCATGTTCAAGGCGTTGGCACGGCCCAAGCCTCAGTTCCACAAATGCCAGGCATCACAACCAGCAATCTTTCGTAGCGAGGCGCAATGGACGCAGACGTTGTCAACTCGTTGGCCAAGGCGACACTGGACGGATCAATGCCATTCCCGCAGATTGTCGGAAAGCTCATTGCCGAAGGGGTTGAGTACTATCACGTGGATTACGCCGCGAACTCATTTACGTTCTACAGTGCGGCGGGGTCAATCGTAACGGCGTCCCTTCCATTTGAGGCGCTGCCATCGGTTTCCCCGGGCTTTGACGTGGCCGCTCTCAAGGCCGCGATCCTTGACAGCCAGCAGCATGGGCAAACGTTTCGTCTGTTTTGCGAGCGCGCCGTCCGAGCGGGCGTTCAGGGCTACTTTGCGTTTCTTCGCGGTCAACGGGTTGCCTATCTGGGCCGACAGGGGATCAGCACGTTGAGTGGTTCCCGGGGTCGATGCCCGGTGATGCATAGCAGTTCATTCAAGCCGGCGCTGATTCGCGGCGCGGCTTGGTTCACGCGTCGGGATGTCGGGTCTAGGCTTCATTGTCCGGCCATAAGGAGACGAAGAATGGCAATCTTCCGTGCGTATCTCGTCGTCGCTCTGGCCTGTCTTGCCGGCTACACGCTGGTGGTCGGCATCAATCACGGTTGGAACCTTCTCCCCATCTTCGTCTCGAGCATCGCAGAAATGAGCTGGTCAGGTCAGTTCAACGTCGACTTCATGACGTTCCTCGGACTCTCGGGCATTTGGGTCGCGTGGCGACATCATTTCAGCGGCAGTGCACTCGCACTCGGCGTCGTTGCCTTTTTCGGCGGCATGATGTTCCTGGCGCCGTATCTACTCGGGGCCAGCGCGCAGGCTGGTGGTGATACCAGGGTCTTGCTGCTTGGCAAGGAACGGGCCGTTCGCTGAGCTACATGATGCGGCTGCAAATTTGCGGCTGCCGGGCTTGAGCAAGAACGGTAAGCCCCACAATACTGTCACCTGCAACTCTGCCGCCGTACGGACCATGCAAGACACATCTCGGACTGTTCCTCCGCCAGACTTCGACTTCATCATCGGTGACTGGCGCGTATCCCACCGGCGTCTGAACGCACGCTTGCAGGGACGCGGGGACTGGACCGAGTTCCGAGGCACTTCCTCCACGAGAAAGATCCTCGGAGGCTTCGGCAACGTTGAAGACAATGTCCTGCAGTTCCCCGATCGGGACGTCCGAGCCGTCGCCATCCGCTCGTACGATCCCAAGACACGGTCCTGGGCCATCTGGTGGCTCGATGGCCGCGCACCTCACAGCTTGGACACTCCAGTTGTCGGAAGCTTCTCTGGCACCGTCGGTACGTTCCAGGCAAACGACGTCCTGGACGGTCGACCCATTCAAGTGCGCTTGCTGTGGAGGCCAAGCCCGGCTCCAATCCAACCTGGGAGCAGGCGTTCTCCGCCGATGGCGGTACGACCTGGGAGACGAACTGGACCATGGAGTTCCGGCGCAGCACGGACTGACACGTCGTTCAACCGGAGCACTCCACCCCGACGTCTTCGGGGCTAGTGCGCCTCGGCGCGGGTGAGCGTCGACGTTGACCACGTGAGAAGAGGCGGGCGATGAACACGGTCATACGCCAGGAATCACAGTCAGACGTCGCGGCCATTCGCGCCGTAATCGTGGCTGCGTTCCTGGTGCACCGCACACGGAGGCATTGGCAGCCTCCCCATGCAGGGTGCCCTGCGCATCGTGCGGGAGTGGGGTGCTGCCCGGTGTACCTCCGGAGTATTTCCAGGCGTTACCGTCTGGCGCATCGGTGCCCCACGGCGTAGTCACATATCATGCAGCATTCAATGAGCCAGTCCTGTCGGTGACGCAAGAGACCAAGGAGCCCAGGTCATGACAAATCGTACAGTCCATCTCCATCTAGTGCTCCGTACCAGGCCTGAAAAGGTCTATCGCGCCTTCCTCGACGCGAGTGCGATGGCAAAATGGTTGCCGCCATACGGCTTTACGTGCCAGGTGCATCACCTGGATGCGCGCGTCGGGGGCACGTTCCGGATGTCGTTTCAGAATTTCTCAACCGGCAACGGTCATTCATTCGGTGGCGAGTACATTGAACTCGTCCCGAGCGAGTTGATTCGGTACACGGACAAGTTCGAAGATCCCAATTTGCCGGGAGTCCTCGAGGTGACCGTGTCATTGAAGCCGGTGCTCTGTGGAACCGAGGTCAGCATCACCCAGAGCGGTATCCCCGATCCGATTCCTCTCGAAATGTGCTATCTCGGTTGGCAGGAATCGCTCCTGCAGTTGGCCACGCTCGTCGAACCCGAGATTCCGAGCTAGCTGCGGCGACTGTATCCGGGACCGATCGCTGCCGGATGATTCCTGGACAGAAGTGGCTGGCGATCTGGCAGACAGCCCGCATTTCTCGTAGACGAGCCGCAACCAACCCATGCCACGCAAAATGCAGGCTGCAGACAAAGGAGGCCATATGCGAATTCCACCGGGCTTCAATACCGTCACGCCGTATTTCTTCGCCGACGGCGCCGCTCGCTTGCTGGATTTTCTCGTGCAAGGCCTCGGCGGCGTGGAAATCGGACGACACATGGACGGTGATCGCATCGCCAACGCGCAGGTCTGCCTCGGCACGTCGACAGTCATGGTGAGCGAAGGGTCGCCAGCGTTTCCTGCGATGCCTGCGTCGTACTACCTCTACGTCGAGAGCGCTGACGCAGCCATGGCCAGGGCAATTGCTGCGGGAGCCACGAAGGTCATGGACGTCGCCGACATGCCGTACGACGACAGGCAGGGCGGCGTGAGGGATCCATGCGGAAATCTGTGGTGGATCTCCGAGCGCCTGATCGATGGCCCGTACTGATTGAACCCGCATCGATGACGGTGGAGGCAGGCCATGTTTTCTTCGATTGAGCGATCGCCACAGCGCTACGCGCGCATTGGCGGCGTCGTGTACCTGGCGATCATCGTGCTGGGCATCTTCGGCGAGGCATTCGTGCGCGGCACCCTGGTCGTATCCGGGGACGCGACGGCAACGGCCAATGCCATTGCGGCCTCGGAGTCCCTGTGGCGAGTCGGCATCGCCGGCGACCTGCTGATGCACGTGCTCGACCTGCCGATGATCCTGTTGCTCTATGTCCTGCTCAGGCCCGTCAGCGAGACGCTTGCCCTGCTGGCGACGTTTTTCAACCTGATCCAGACAGCCGTGCTCGCGGCAAACAAACTGAACCTGCTGGCACCCCTCCTTCTGCTCGAAAACGTTGGCGGCCTGGACGCTTTTTCCCCGGAACAGTTGCACGCGCTGTCCTACCTGGCCATCAAGGCGCACGGGTACGGTTTCGGCATCGGTCTCATTTTCTTCGGGTTCGCGTGCCTCTGCAGGGGCTACCTGATTTTCAGGTCAGGATATTTCCCCAGGTTCCTTGGGGTGTTGATGGCGCTTGCGGGCCTGAGCTATCTCAGCAACAGCCTGGCGTTGTTCCTGGCGCCGGCGCTGGCATCGGCGCTGTTTCCCGCGGTCCTCGTGCCTGCTTTCGTCGGCGAGCTGAGTTTCGCCCTGTGGCTGACCTTCAAGGGCGTGAACGTCCAGCAGTGGGCGCGCTGAATTCGATTGCGTGTGCCGTTTGTCACACGCCAGACCCGCGAGGTCTCGGAGCGATCCCGCCACTCGCCGGGCGGTCAGCTACGTGCCTCGTCCGCCAGCTCTACGATTTCAGGCATGGCACTCGTGCGGGCAGCAGCAGTATCCTGATGAAACCTGCCGTCGAGCGACTCGAGATTGAGGACATGATCTCGATCGCTGCGTACGCGGCTTCCTTGCCGCCCTGACCAGTCAGGTTGCTCGAATGGCAGATAGCCATGAGACGTTAATTGCAAACCCGCAATGGAATCGCAGATGAGCAGCTCCGGACGCCTTCCGCGACACGGTCCCGGATTCATACTCAGGCAGTTGTCGACCGCCGACCTTGCCGACTTTCAGGCCTACCGGCACGACGAGGAGTTGGGGCGCTATCAAGGCTGGCTGCCGACCCCGGACGAGCAAGCCAGCGCATTCTTGGCCGAAATGAGCGCTGGCTCCTTTTCCGAACCCGGGACACTGGGTCCAGATCGGCATCGCGGAACCTGAATGTCAGCGCCTGATCGGGGACATCGGCGTGTACCTCGACCTCGATGCCACCCGCGCAGAGATCGGTTTCACGCTCGCTCGTGTCGCCCAGGGGACGCGGAGTGGCCACGGCAGCGGTCCGTGCGGTGGTAGAACTTATCTTCAGGTGCAGCACCGCCGAGCGCGTCATCGGCATCACGGATGCGCGCAACCTGCCTTCGATGCGTCTCATGGAGCGCGTTGGCATGCGCATGACGGAGACCAGTCAGGCCGTCTTCCGCGGCGAGGCCTGCGTGGAGCACACCTACACCGTGACAAGGGCTGCCACCTGAATCCTTCATCGAGGCACCATGGCCGCACACAATTCCAAGGCGGATACGAAGGAGGCAGTGGACGCACTGCTGCACTCGCTGAACCATCCTGCGACCCAGGAAATCCAGATGCTGCGGGCTATCGTCTGCGAGGTGAGTCCGTCGGTACAGGAGGGCGTCAAGTGGAATGCACCCAGCTTCCGGGTCGATGAGTACTTCGCGACGGTCAATCTCCGGGAAAAGCAGGGCGTCGGTGTCGTGCTTCACTTCGGGGCGAAAGTGCGCGATGTCGCCGCGGGCCAGGAGTCGATCGAAGACCCGGATAACCTGCTCAGGTGGCTGGCGAAGGACCGTGCGACCGTGAAGTTTTCGGGCAGGGACGACATCGCCGCCCGCAAGCAAGCATTCCAGGCCGTGTTGCGGCAGTGGATCCGATTTGTCTGAATGCCGAACAGCCGACTTTCATGAGCCATGAACGCCACGACCCCGACGTTGCCGCGCGTGCCTTGATCCGGTCGGGCGTGGCTCAGCGGCCCGTTCGAATGCTCCGACGGTGAATTGAAGATGGCAGCTACAGTTCGCGTTCGCCCGGTCGAGCAAGCCGATCTCGCAGCCTGGACGCCGCTGTGGGACGGTTACAATGCCTTCTATGGCCGTGCAGGCCCCACCGCGTTGTCCCCGGAGATTACGGTCGTGACCTGGCGCCGCTTCTTCGACGCGAACGAGCCAGTCTTCGCGCTCGTCGCCGATTCCGCAGGCCGACTGGTCGGCCTGACGCATTTCCTCTTTCACCGCAGCACGACTCGGATCGAGCCCACGTGCTACCTCCAGGACCTGTTCACGGCACCGGATGCGCGCGGTCAAGGCGTCGGACGGGCGCTGATCCTCGGTGTGTACCAGGCGGCGCGGGTGGCGGGTGTCCGCGAGGTCTACTGGCAGACCCACGGGACCAACAGCGCAGGTCGCGTGCTGTATGACCAGGTGGCCAGGCACGCGGGCTACATCGTCTACGAACAGGACGTCTGAGGCCGGCGGACGGCGTGACGACACGGGGGTTCGATGAGCAGCTTCCAACTGGCCCAGCTGAATATTGCAGCGCTGCGCGAGCCGCTCGAGTCGCCGTCAATGGCAGGCTTCGTCGCCAACCTGGAGCGCATCAACGCCCTGGCGGAGCGGTCGGCCGGATACATCTGGCGGCTGAAGGATGACACGGGCGACGCCACGTCGTTGCGCCCCTTCGGTGACCGGGTGATCGTAAACATGTCGGTGTGGATGGACGTCGAATCGCTGCGCCGGTTCGCATTCGAATCGGCGCACGTCGAGATCTTCCGCCGCCGCCGCGAGTGGTTCGACCGCATGAGCAATGCCTATTCGGTCCTGTGGTGGGTGCCGCAAGGACATCGCCCGACGGAGCACGAGGCGGCCGGACGTCTCGAGCACCTGCGCGCGAACGGCGCCACGGCCCACGCCTTCACTTTCAAGGACACGTTCCCACGGCCCCAGCTCGACGAGATGCAAGGCGCGTCCTGAGCCGGACTTCGAGCAACATGCCCACTTACGTTGCCCTGCTGCGCGGTGTGAATGTCGGCAAGGCCAAGCGCGTACCCATGGCGGACCTGCGCGACGTCCTCGCAGGCCTCGCCTGTACCGACGTCACGACGTTGCTGAACAGCGGCAACGCCGTCTTCAAGTCGGCAGCCCGTTCGCCTGCAGGATGCGCCGCAATGATCGCCCGCGCGCTCGCCGAGCGATTTGAATTCGACGTTCCCGTCGTCGTGAAGTCCGCAAGGGAACTGGCCGCCATCGTCGCCGGCAACCCCTTGCGCTTCACCGAGGCAGATTGCTCCCGCCTGCTGGTGGCGTTCGTGCAGGACGCCGGTGATCTGGCAAGGCTGCGCGGGCTCGACTCGCTCGTGGTAGCACCCGAGCAGTATGCGGTCGGCAGTCACGGCGCCTATCTGCTGTGCGCTTCAGGTCTGCTGGAAAGCAAGGCCGGTGCAGCGTTGCTCAGCAAGGCAGGTCCGACCGCGACGACCCGCAACTGGGCCACGGTCTTGAAGCTGCAGGCACTGGCACTTTCGACCGGCGCCTGAGCCTGCGACACTGCGGACAACCGTCCATGCGAGGTCCGGCCACTCATGTTGATCCGAGCGTGCAAGTCCAAGATCCACCGCGCGACCGTGACCCGGGCCGACCTCGATTACGTCGGCTCGATCACCATTGACCAGGCGCTGCTCGATGCCAGCGACCTGCAGCCCTACCAGTACGTCAACATCACGAACGTCTCGAACGGTGTGTTCTGGCAGACCTACGTGATCGCCGCGCCCAGGGGCAGCGGCCGTGTCGAGCTGAACGGACCGCCGGCACGGCACTTCCAGGCCGGGGACAAGATCATCGTGCTTGGCGAGGCCTGGCTCGAGCCGTCCGAACTCAAGGGCCTCGATCCGAAAATTGTCATCGTCGAGGGTGACGACGGCGCCAGGAAGTTGACGGACCGGAACCGGAAATTCCGGCTGCTGGCCCACAGCAAAGTGAGGAACACTCCGCGCAAGAGGGTCTGAACGGGATGCAACCGAGGTTCTTCGCCAGGCCCACGGGTCTAGCGGCGTACCAGTGCCGCACCGAAGGCAGGACGCGCGTCTATTCCTACGAGCAGGTTGTCGATGCGCAACTCACGGACGAGGAGCAGCGGGTGTTCCGGCGCGACAAGGCCGCGTGGCAATACTTCGAATCGGCTCCGCCGGGTTATCGTCGGGCTGTTTCGCACTGGATCGTTGCCGCCAGGCGACCCGAGCCCCGCGCGCGCCGACTCCAGCAGTTGATGGCGGCGTGTGCGGCAGGAAAACGCCCTTAGTTAGGGATGGCGCCCCGGGTTCGCTATGCTGTGTGAACGGGTTGCAAGCAGCGCCTGGCCAGGAGGTAATCATGTTGCTTGGATTGCGCACGGCGGTGTATCCCGTCCAGGACCTCGGGGCAGCGAAGGCCTGGTATGCCAGGGTGATCGGGCACGCGCCGTATTTCGATCAACCGTTCTACGTGGGCTTCGACGTCGGCGGGTTCGAACTGGGTCTCGTGCCCGAGGGCGTGCCCGGCACGGTGGGTCCACAACCGCTGTGGGGCGTGGCGAGTGCCGTCGACTCGCTGGCCCGGTTGGTCGATCTCGGCGCCGAGGTACTGGACCCGGTGCAGGACGTCGGCGAGGGTATCCGCGTCGCGGCGGTCCGGGACCCGTTCGGCAACCGTCTTGGCATCATCGAGAATCCGCACTTCGCCGGGTTCCGTCCCCTGATGCCGCAGCGGGCGACCGCAAGCGAGGAATGCAGCCGATGAACGTGTGTCGCCAACAAGTACTGACGGCGGTCATGTCGCTCGCGACGACGTTCTCCGCCGCTGCCGCCGAGCCGCGGTTCGAACACCTGTCCTGGCTCGCTGGCTGCTGGAAGAGTCCAGTCGGTGAGCCCGGCACGGTCGAGCAGTGGACACCTGTCGCGGGGGGAACGATGCTGGGGTTGAGCCGCACGGTCGACGGCGGCACAACGGTCATGTACGAGTTCATGCGCATTGCACGCGACGACTCGGGTCGCCTCAGCTTCTTCGCGCAACCGCGGGGCGTGGCACCTGCCGTATTTCCGGCCATCCGCACTAGCCCGACGGAGGTCGTCTTCGAGAATGCGGCACACGACTTCCCGCAGCGCATCGTCTATCGTTTCGAGGCGCCGGCCACCCTGCGTGCCCACATCGAAGGCACGATCGACGGCAAGTCCCGGCGGGAGGACTTCCACTTCGTGCGCGGCAGTTGTGAATCGAACTGATTCCAGGCGCAACGGCCGGGGAGCGGCTGGATGAACTGGCTGGCACGCCGGACCGCTGCGCGGCGACGCAGCGTCGGCAAATACGACGCAGCCGAGGCCCGGACCTACGGCGAGACGCAGGGTCTTGGCTGGCTTACGGCCGACGAGGAGAGCGCTTACCTCACCGACCTGAGCCGGGTCGTGCATCTCGCGCCCGGCACGAACGTTCTCGACATCGGCGCCGGCACCGGCGTGATGTGCTCGATGCTGCGACGCCTGCCCGGCATTGAGCTCACTGCGCTCGAACCCTCAGCCGCGATGCTGGCCATTCTGCAGGCGAAACCCGAACTCGCAAACGTTAGAGCGATCAATGGGTTCTGCGATGAACCTCAGGACCATGATCGATTCGAGGTTGCGCAGTTCGACGCCATCGTGTCACGGCAGCTCGTGAATGGGCTCTTCGATCCGCTGCTCGCGTTCCGTCATTGGCATCACTGGCTGAAGCCCGCAGGCACCGTCATCGTCGTCGACGGACTCTACGGACGCGACGGCTGGGTCGGTCGCTGGGAGGAGGAAGTCGACGCGTTGCCGCTCGCGGCATCGCAATCGATGGCGTCGACTCCCTACCTGCTCGAAGCGTGCGGGTTCCACATTGAAGTCGTGGAGCGCATGGCGACGGTGAACGCCTTGCCGACGACACGCACTCCGCGCTACGTCGTCGTCGCGCGCAAGTCGACGCGCTGACTGTGATCGCGGCGCCGATTCGGCACTGCCATGGTCAATCGAGCGCAACCACTGTTCGATATCTGCCTCAAGAGCGTTTCTGCGGCGCTGTGACGCGCGCAGCGCGCAACCCGCAGCGTGCGGCCGCATGCGTCACAAGGACGCTCCACGTCGCTGAGAATTCGTTCTAAGCGAAGAGGATCGAGTCGACGATCTCGATCCAGTGCCTGACCGGCACGGCGCTCGCCTGACGCAGGTGCTCGAGGCAGCCGATGTTGGCGGTCGCGATCGCTGCAGGTCGGTCGCCGAGCAGGGAGGCGAGCTTGCGCGTGCGCAGCTCGCGCGCGAGTGCCGGTTGCAGGATCGAGTACGTACCTGCCGAGCCACAGCAGAGAGTCGGGTTCCGCGTGGCCACGAGTTCGCAGCCGGCGGCACGCAGCAGCGCTTCCACCTTGCCCGTCGTCGATGATCGCTGACCATGCTGAAGCGAGCAGGGCGCCTGCCAGGCGACACGGACCGGCTCGAGCGACACGCCCCTGGCCTTGCTGATGGCGGCAACAGCGTCTTCGAGTGCCGCCGGATCGATGACTTCGCAGAGGTCGCGAGTCGCGGCGCTTATCCGTGCGGCAGTCCCTGCGATCGAGTGGTGTGCGTGGCGGAGCAGGTGCCCGTAGTCCTTCGCGAACGTGCCGCAGCCGCTGGCGGTGCTGACGATCGCCTCGCAACCTCCCTCCAGCAGGCGCTCGCTCGCCGTGACGTTCCGGCGCACCTGGTCCAGCGCGGCGCCGGTTCGCCCGACGTGGTGTTCCATCGCACCGCAGCAGCCGACATCGCGCGCCGCGACCAGCGAGATGCCGAGATGGTCCAGCACGCGTGCCGCCGCCGCATTGATCTGCGGCGCGAGTCCCGGCTGCACACAGCCTTCGAGCACTGCCATGCGGCGGGCATGCCGTGCCGTGGGCCAGGCCAGCACGTCGCGCGTCTGCGTCCGGTCGCGCGCCTTTGCCGGCACCAAGGCTTTGAGAGCGGCCGGCAGACATGGGCGAAGCGCCTGGCCGATTCGCACCAGCGCCGTGAACAGTTCGCGCCGGGTAGCGACCTTGGCCAGCACAAGGCGGACGAACCGCGTGCCCGGTTGGCGCGACGACGATGGATCGCGTTCGATGAATTCGCGGCCGAGGTCGGCAAGCCTGCCGTACTGCATGCCCGACGGGCAGGCGGTCTCGCAGGCCCGGCAGGTCAGGCAGCGGTCGAGGTGAGTGCGAGCGGTTGCGTTCGCCCCGCCATGTTCGAGCATCTCCTTGATCAGGTAGATGCGGCCGCGCGGGCTGTCGAGTTCGCTGCCGGTGATGCGGTACGTCGGGCAGGCGGGCAGGCAAAAGCCGCAGTGCACGCAGTTGCGCAGCAGGTCGCGTGCCTCCTGCGCGAGCGGCGAGTCGGCGAGCGAGTCGGCGGGCCTGGTATGCATCGTCGTGGTCTCAGAGGTCCGCGTACATCCGGCCCGGATTCAGGATGCCGGCCGGATCAAATACGCGCTTCACGGCGCGATGCAGGTCGAGCAGCGGCGCTGGCAGCGGCGCGAAGACTTCGCCGGTCACGCCGTCTTTTGCGTCTTCGCGACGGAAGAGGGTGGCATGACCGCCCGCTGTCCGCGTGACCAGGTCGATCGTCTGCCGTTCGACTCCGTTGAGCCAGACCTGTGCCCCGTTCCATTCGAACGCGACCCGATCGGCATGGAGCAACGCAGCGCCTGCCGCCGTCGCTGGCAGCGAGAGTCGCCAGAGCGGGTGCGCCGAGGTGAAGTACGCATGGGTCTGTTCGCGAACACTGTGCCAGAGCGCAGCGGCAGCCGACTCGTCCAGCAGGTCACCGCCGATCGCCGGTACGACCTCATCCAGGCCCGACGGGGAGCCTTCCAGGCGGACATGCAGTTCGCCTGTGCTCCAGAAACTGCCGGTGAGCGGGAGGCCGCGTTGAGCTGCAGCGCCCAGCAGGTCGATGGCGTCTTGCGCGGCGATGCTCCGCCGCAGCGTCCGGGTACCGTGGGCGACCGGCAGCACCTTGAGCGATACCTCGAGCAGCACGCCAAGGATGCCGAGTGACCCGGCGAGCAGGCGCGAGACGTCGTAGCCGGCAACGTTCTTCATGACCTCGCCGCCGAACTTGAGCACGCGGCCGTCGCCGGCCAGCAGCCGGGCGCCGAGAACGTAATCGCGCACTGGACCCAGGGCGACCCGCGAGGGACCGGCAAGTCCAGCGGCCACCGTGCCGCCCAGCGTAGCGAGCGATCCGAAGGACGGGGGTTCGAAGGGCAGTCGTTGCCCGTGGCGGGCAAGCAGCGCCTCGATTTCCCCGAGCAGCGTGCCGCCTCGTGCAGTAATCACGAGCTCGGCCGGGTCGTAACTCAGGACGCCGTAATGTCCGGCCAGGGCGAGCGTCTCGCCCGCGACCGGTCGTCCGTAGAAGCACTTGGTGTCGCCACCGACAATCCGCAACGGCATCTTCGCATTCGATGCCGCACGCACGCGCTCGACCAGCGCGTCGGTGTGGTCCTGTCCCGGGGGCGTATCGATCAACGCCATGTCGGTCAGAACCTCGGCAAGTGCGAATGCGGCAGCTGGCCACCGTGCACCCGCAGAGCGCCGTAGTCGGCGCAGCGGGCGAGAGTGGGCACTGCCTTGCCAGGATTGAGCAGGCCCGCGGGATCGAAGGCGAGCTTCAGTGCGTGGAAGGTTTCGAGCTCGGCGGAACCGAACTGCGAGCACATCGGACCGAGCTTCTCGACGCCGACGCCGTGCTCCCCCGTCACGGTACCGCCCGCGGCGACGCAGGCTTCGAGGATTGCGGCGCCGAAGCGTTCGGCTCGTTCCAGTTCGCCGTCCTTGCCGGCGTCGAACAGGATCAGCGGGTGCAGGTTGCCGTCGCCCGCATGAAAGACGTTGGCCACGTCGAGGCGATAGATCGCCGACAGCGCGGCGATCTGCGCCAGCACGTCAGCCAGGTGACGGCGGGGGATCGTGCCGTCCATGCAGTAGTAGTCGGGGGCGAGGCGACCCACCGCAGGGAAGGCCGACTTGCGGCCCGACCACATGCGGTGGCGCTCCCCGGCGTCCCTGGCGACGCGCACGCTCGTTGCTCCGGCGGCTTCGAGCAAGGCACGGGCGCGGCCGATCTCGTCGTCGACGTCGGCGGGCAGTCCATCGACTTCGCAAAGCAACAGTGCCTGCGCGTCGAGCGGATAGCCGCAGCGCGCGAATGCTTCTGCCGCCTTGATCGCGGGCGCGTCCATCATTTCGAGTCCGGCAGGGATGATGCCGGCGGCGATCACCTGACCGACGGCCTCGGCGCAACGGCCCACGTCATCGAACGCGGCCAGCAGCAGTTCGACGCGGCGGGGAATCGGCAGCAACCGCACAGTCACTTCGACCACGACGCCCAGCAACCCTTCCGAGCCGATCACGGCGGCCAGCAGGTTGAGGCCCGGTGTTTCACCCGTCTCGCTGCCCAGCGCAAGCAGTTCGCCCTCCATGGTGACGAGTTTCACTGCGAGGACGTTGTGCACGGTCAGCCCGTACTTGAGGCAATGCACGCCGCCCGAATTCTCGGCGACGTTGCCGCCGACCGAGCACGCTACCTGCGAGGAAGGATCCGGCGCGTAGTACATGCCATAAGGCGCTGCCGCCTCGGACACTGCGAGGTTCGTGACGCCGGGCTGCACGCGCGCGAGACCGCGGCGCGGATCGACTTCCAGGATTTCGTCTAGCCGGGACAGCACGAGCAGCAAACCGCCCGCGACTGGCAGCGCGCCGCCCGAAAGTCCCGTGCCCGAGCCACGTGCGACCACTGGCACCGAATGCCGATGACAGGCACGGACGATCTGCTGGACCTGCTCGACGCTCGTCGGCAGCGCGACCAGGTCGGGCGGGTGGCGGTGGGCGGTGAGGGCGTCGCACTCGTAGGCGACGCAGGCTTCGGGAGTAGAGAGCAGGCCCGGTCCGAGAACCGAGCCGAGTTCGCGCAACAGGCCTGCGTCAACGGCCACTGGGCCGCAGGGTCTGCACGCCGGCGTCCGTGCCGATCACGAGCACGTCTGCGCCGCGCTGCGCGAACAGGCCGTTGGTGACCACGCCGGGAATCTGGTTGATCGCGCGCTCGAGGCCGACCGGGTCGACGATGTCGAGACCGCGGACGTCGAGGATGTCGCACCCGTTGTCAGTCACCGTGCCCTGGCGCCAGACCGGCTGGCCGCCGAGTCGAACCAGTTCCCGCGCGACGTAAGCGCGCGCCATCGGGATGACTTCGACTGGTAAAGGAAACTTTCCCAGGCGCTCCACCAGCTTCGCTTCGTCCACGATGCAGACGAAGGTGCGTGCAGCCGCCGCGACGATTTTCTCGCGGGTGAGAGCGGCGCCGCCGCCCTTGATCAGGTGCATGCCGCGGGTCGCCTCGTCGGCGCCGTCGACGTAGACCTCGAGGCCCGCGACCGAATTCAGGTCGAGCACCGGGATGCCGTGGCCCGCGAGTCGGCGTGAGCTCGCCTCGGAACTGGAGACCGCGCCTGCGATGCGGCTCGGCATGCCGGCCAGCGCGTCGATGAAGAAGTTCACGGTGGAACCGGTGCCGACGCCGATGACGGTTCCCGGCTGGATGTAGGCGAGCGCGGCTGCCGCAGCTCGCTGCTTCTTCTGGTCCTGGCTCATCGTCGTCCTGCTTTCCTGGCCCCTGAAACAACTGTGCCCGCTTTCGCGGGCACAGTCGTCGTTTCGGATTCGGCGGCGTCTATCTTTCGAAGGCGCGCCGCCTCATCTTCAAGCGACCTTACTTCTTCTTCGCGGCCTTTTTCTTGGTGGCCTTCTTCTTGGTCGCCTTCTTTGCCTTAGCTGCCATGATCAATTCTCCATGTCGGGTTAGTCCCGGGCCGAGTATTTACAGAATTAAAAAAAGAAATGCAATAGTCACGTCACGATTTCTTTGAGCGCGTTCTCAGGCCGGCGGCCGACTTCGTCGCTCGCGTCGAGGTGACGGCAGGCCGCAACGCGACGATGCAACGCCACTCTTCGGCAGTGAGCGGCGTCACCGAAAGACGATTGCCGCGTTTCAGGATCAACATCTCGCGCAACGCGCCCGCTGCGTGCTCGCGCAGTTCCGGCAGCGTAATTACAGGCTCAAATCGCTTTTCGAGCTGCACGTCGACGCTGAACCAGCGCGGCGCTTCACGCGTGCTGCCGGCATCGTGGTACTCGCTCTTCGCATCGAACTGCGTCGGGTCGGGATACGCCTCGCGCACGACCTTCACGACGCCCGCGACGCCCGGAACCTCGCAGCTCGAGTGATAAAAAAAAGCGCGGTCACCTTTCCGGAAATCGTCCCGAAGCATGTTCCGCGCCTGGTAGTTGCGCACGCCTTCCCACCCCGTCGTGCGTCGTGGGGCGTTCGCAAGGGCATCGATTCCGAACACGTCGGGTTCCGATTTCAGCAGCCAGTAGTGCATGCGATTCTGGTTCTTCATGTTGTGTGAGGAGGGAAGCGGAGGACGCCGCGCTCGGTGACGACGAGGTCGAGAGCGACGTCCCAGGGCGCTGGTTCGAGTCGATCGACCTGCTGCATCGAGTACGCGATGCCAATCAGGCGCGGACGGTGGAACGGTTGCGTGCGGTCGAGCCGCGGACGCAGCGCGCGGTCGTAGAAGCCCGCGCCCATGCCGAGGCGATGGCCGTGCGGGTCGAAACCGACGAGCGGAACGAGGATCGAGTCGAGGTGGCGAACCGGGACGCGTCCGCGTGAACCGTGCAGCGGTTCGGCGATACCGAACATGTTCCCACGCACCGCTGCGCCGGCCTCGAGCGGGACGAAGGCCATCCGGCTGTCGCGACGACTGACGATGTGCGGCACGTAAATGCGGACTCCGCGCTGCCATGCGGTGCCGAAACAGGGGCGCAGGTCGACTTCGCCCGGCATGCTGAGGAACGCGGCGACACGCCGGCCGCGCTGCCAGACGCCGAGCCGACGCAGCGAAGCGTGGATCGCCCGGTCGTAGACGCGGCGTTCGGCGTCAGGAATCGCGCGCCGCCCCGCGCGCAGCTGCCGGCGCAGCTCGCGGAGGGTCATTGTCGAAGTGGAAGGGAGAGGCGCCACCCGCCTGTGCCGTCACAGACCATTGCTCTCGACAAGAGCAATATTTGGGGAGGGCCGCGGCACTTAAGGCTTCCCGCTCGAGGCGGACTTGCACAATGTTGCCGACTGACCGTTCCCCGGGGTATTTACATTAAGGTCGAGAGGTAACCCGGCCCGTGTCGAACACCGCAGGCGGCGCCAAATCGTCAAAGGTTCGGACTGCTGCGAACCCTCAGAGTTCAAGCTGCTGGCCTTTCGCGAGCGCGGTCTCCACTCGCTCGCGCAGGGACTTCAGGCGCGCGCCGAGATCGCCCTCGACGACCGTGCCGTGCTTGCGAACCTTGATCAGTTCGTTGGCCAGGTTGAGCGCGGCGATGACCGCGATGCGGTCGAGGCCGACGACCTTCCCGGAATCGCGGATCTCGCGCATCTTGCCGTCGAGATACTCCGCGGAGTCGAGCAGGTCGGAGCGTTCTTCGGCAGGGCAGGCCACCTGGTACTCGCGATCGAGCAGGCGGACGCTGACGCGGGAAACGCGGTCTTCACTCATCAACCCTGCTCCATCGCCTTGAGGCGGCCGATCATGGCCTCGACCCGGGCGCGCACCTGCTCGTTCTTCTGCAGGAGGTTGGCGCGCTCGCTGATCAGGGTGTCCTGGCGCTGACGCAGGGCACGGTTTTCTTCCTTGAGCTGGTTGACCGTAGCCACCAGCTCGTCGAGGCGGCGTTCGATGCGTCGGAGTTCGACGTCGACGGCGGATCGGGCAGCGGGTTCGTTCATGGAATTCACTATAGTTGGCGCACCCCGGGGAATCAATTTGAACCGGACTGCCCGGGGCCGGCGGTGGCGTGCGAATGGTACGATACGCGCAATGTCGGCACCGATTGCTTTCGACGATGTCGCGCAGGCCTTGACGGTCGGCGGTTCCACTGTCCACGCTGCCGAGGCGCACGGCTGTCTGTGCGGCGCCCTGTGCGCACGGCGCAGCTACCTGCCCGCGGAATGGCTCGAAGAGTTGCTGCCCGATGGCCCGGAGCCCGGCCCGACGGTCTCGGTCACGACGGCCGGTCCCCTGAAGTCGCTCTTCGACCAGAGTCGCGCGGTGCTGGAGGCGCGAGAGATGGAATTTGAGCCGCTGCTGCCTCCAGACGAAGCCGTGCTCGACGAGCGCGTGGAGGCGCTCGGCGCCTGGGCGCAGGGGTTCCTTTACGGCTTCGGCGCGGCCGGGCCCTTCAAGCCTGGGTCGCTGTCCTCGGCAGTCGCCGAGGTCCTCACGGATTTCGCCGAAGTCGCGCGCGCCGGCGCCGTCGGCTCCGAAAGTGTCGAAGTCGAAGAGGGGGCGCTTGCCGAACTGGTCGAGTTCGTCCGCGTCGGCGTGCAGCTCGTCTATGACGAACTTGCCGACCTGCGTGCTGCCCAGACGACCTCAACGGCACGCCACTGATCCCGAACCGTTCGTCTTCCCGAAGAGAATCCCGATCTCCCATGACCCTGCGCAAAGACGAATACGCGCGCCGCCGCAAGCAGCTCATGAAACTCATGGGCAAGGGCGCCATCGCCATCATCCCTGCGGCGCCCGAGCGCCAGCGCAACAGCGACGTCCATTACCACTATCGGCCGGACAGCGATTTCCACTACCTCACGGGCTTCAACGAGCCTGAGGCGGTGGCGGTGCTGATTCCCGGTCGCGAGCAGGCCGAATACATCCTGTTCGTGCGCGACCGTGATCCCACCCGCGAAACCTGGGACGGTCGTCGCGCCGGTCCCGACGGAGCGGTGCGGGATTACGGCGCCGACGATGCTTTCCCCGTCGGCGACGTCGACGACATCCTTCCCGGCCTGCTCGAGAGCTGCGAGCGCGTCTACTACTCAATGGGCGTGAACCTCGATTTCGACCAGCGCGTGATCGGCTGGGTGAACACCCTGCGTGGCCAGACCAAGCTCGGCATCCACAGCCCGCAGGAATTCGTCGCGCTCGAGCACCCGCTGCACGACATGCGGCTCTACAAGAGCCGCGCCGAGGCAGCGGTCATGAAGCGTTCGGCGCAGATCGCAGTGGGCGCGCACGTGCGGGCGATGCGGACCACACGGCCCGGCGTCACCGAATACGAGGTGATGGCCGAGTTGCTGCACGAGTTCCACCGGCACCAGGCTGACATCTCGTATCACCCGATCGTCGGCGGCGGCGCGAACGGCTGCATCCTGCATTACCACGAGAACGCCGACACGCTGCGCGACGGCGACCTGCTGCTGATCGACGCGGGCTGTGAATACGGCCTGTACGCGTCGGACATCACGCGCACCTTCCCGGTCAACGGCCGCTTCTCGCCCGCGCAGAAGGCGATCTACGACGTCGTGCTCGAGGCGCAGGAGGCCGCATTTGCCTGCATCAAGCCGGGCAATCACTGGAACGCACCGCACGACGCGGCGGTGCGGTCGATCACGCAGGGCCTGGTCAAGCTCGGCCTGCTCAAGGGGCGCGTACCCTCGCTGATCAAGGAAGAGGCCTACCGCAAGTTCTACATGCACCGCACGGGTCACTGGCTCGGCATGGACGTGCACGACGTCGGCGAATACAAAGTCGGCGCCGAATGGCGCGTCTTCGAGCCGGGCATGGCGCTGACGGTCGAACCGGGCATCTACATCCCCGCCGGCACCAGAGGCGTGCCCCGGCGCTGGTGGAACATCGGCGTGCGGATCGAGGACGACGTGCTCGTTACGGCTACCGGCTACGAACTGCTGACGTCGGGTCTGCCGCGCACCACGGCTGAAATCGAGCGCGTGATGGCGTCGGCCGCCTGACCGGGGAATGCCGTTGAGCACGACGCCTGCCGAATACGACCTCGCCATCGTCGGTGGCGGATTGGTCGGTGCCTCGCTGGCCTTGTCGCTCGCGCCGCTTGGGCTCCGCATCGCCCTGGTCGAAGCCGTGTCGCCCGTGCAGGGCGAGCAGCACCCGAGTTTCGACGAACGCACGACGGCGCTCGCCAATGGCACCGTCCGTGCCTTCAGGACATTGGGCGTCTGGGCCGGCATGGAGCGCGAGGCCGCACCCATCCGCAAGATTCACGTTTCCGACCAGGGCCGATTCGGCAGCGCGCGCATCGACGCGGCCGAGCAGGGGCTCGAGGCCCTGGGCTACGTCGTGCCGAACCGCGCGATCGGCGCGGCGCTGTGGCACGGCCTGTCACGTGCGCCCTCGGTCGAGGTGATCGCGCCAGCCAGGGTGACGGGCAGCGAACCGGAGGTCGAGAGCCGTGTCGTTCATTACGAGGTGGCGGGTGAGGCGCACTCGCTCCGCGCCAGGCTGGTCGTGGCCGCCGACGGGATTCGCTCGCTGGTCCGCGACCACTTCCGGCTCGGACGCTTCCTGCGCATCGGTCAGCGCGCTTCGTACAACCTGATGCTTTCGCGGGCCGACCGCCACGTCGCGCAACGACTCGCCGTCGTCGGCAATGCCGCGCAGGGCCTGCATCCCATCGCAGGGCAGGGTTTCAACCTGGGATTGCGCGACGCGATGAGCCTCGCCGAAGTCATCGCCGACCGGCGCGTGGCCGGCACGATGGATCCGGGCGATGCGAACCTGCTGCAGGACTATGCCGACTGGCGCGAGAGCGATCGCCGCCGCATCGTCGCCTTCACCGATGGTCTCGTGCGCCTCTTCGCGACGCCGTTGGGCGTGCTGCGGAGCCTGCGCAGTCTCGGCATCCTGGCCTTCGACGTGCTGCCGCCCGCCAAGTCCGCGCTCGCGCGATTGAGCGTGGGGGCGTCTGAGCGCGTGCCGCGGCTGGCCCGCGGCGTACCCCTCGCTGGAACCGGTTGAGCATGGCTACGGCGCGCCGGAAATTCGATTTCGACATCGTCATTGTCGGCAGCGGCATGGTCGGCACCTGCCTCGCCGCGCTCCTGGCGCGTGACGATGCGCTTTCCGGCTTGAAAGTCGCGTTGGTAGACCCGGCCGCCCGGCGCAAGCCGGACGAACGCGAAATGGACCTGCGCGTGTCGGCACTGTCACGAGCGTCCGAGCGAATCCTGACCGCGGCCCGCGCATGGGACGCCATTGCTCCGCATGCGTCGCCGTACAGCGACATGGTCGTCTGGGACGCGGCGAGCACGCCGGACCGCCCGGATGCGCTGAGGTTCTCTGCGGCTGAGACCGCGGAACCCAACCTCGGCCACATTGTCGAGAACCTGCGCGTGCAGTGGGCGCTGCACGAATCACCGCTGCTGCGCGGCGTGACCGAAGTCCGCAGCGCGCTCGCCGGCCTGGAGTTGGATGAAGGCTCTGCACGCGTGACGCTCGAGGATGGTCGGCGGCTCACGTGCCAGATCGTGATCGGCGCGGACGGCAGCCAGTCCGTCGCACGCCAGCTTGCCGGCATCGGCCGGTCGGGGTGGGCATACGACCAGACGGCGGTGGTCGCGCACCTGCACACCGAGAAGCCGCATCGCGAGACGGCCTGGCAACGCTTCCTGCCAAACGGTCCGCTCGCGTTCCTGCCGCTAAAGGACGGTCGCGTGTCGCTCGTGTGGAGCACGACTCCGGACGAAGCCGCGTCATTGCAGGCATCGAGCGAGTCGGACTTCAGCAAACGGGTCTCGATTGCCAGCGACCACGTGCTTGGCGAGGTGACGCTTGCGAGCGGCCGCGCGGGCTTCCCGCTTGCGCTCTGGCATGCGCGCGCCTATGTGCAGCCTCGACTCGTGCTGGTGGGAGATGCGGCCCACACCATCCATCCACTGGCAGGACAAGGCGTGAACCTCGGGTTCCTCGACTGCGCGAGCCTCGTGCAGGTGCTCGCCGAAGCGTCCGCCAAGGGCGAAGAGCTGCATGGCTTGCGCGTGCTGCGCCGCTATGAACGTTGGCGCCGGAGCGAGAACGCAGTCGTCATGGGTGTCTGTGACACGATCAACCGGCTCTTCACCGAGAAGAGCGTGGCAATCGCGGGACTGCGGCGCTTCGGCATGTCGATGGTGACGAGCCAGCCGTACCTCCGCCGCACGCTGGTCGAGCGCGCTCTCGGCGTGGGCGGCGATGCGCCCCGCAACTCGCACGGCGGGCAGCTGCGACGAATTAACCCTGGCGGGCCATCCGGCCTGTGGAGCCTCGCGATGCAGAATCAAGACTGGCCGGATACGCTCTTCACGCAGTCGCCGCCAGGGCTCGGCAACCAGTTCGACGATGATCCGTTGCTGGGTTCGTGGATCAGGCGCACGCTGCCCGCGCCAATTGTTGCGGAGCTGCGCGGCGAGTTACGCGAGCTCGGCGCCCTCGCCGGCGGCGACCTGTACAGGTTGCAGCAGGCTGATCTCGCCAATGAACCGGTGCTCACGCAATGGGATCCCTGGGGCAAGCGCATCGATGAAGTCGTGGTGTCGCCGCTGTGGCGCGAGGCCGAGCGCCTTGCCGCCAGGCATGGCCTGGTCGCGACCGGGTACGAGCCGGCGATGGGTCGCCACGCTCGCATCGCGCAGTTCCTCAAGGTCTACCTGTTCCACCCGTCGACGGATGTGTACACCTGTCCGCTGGCAATGACGGATGGTGCGGCGCGCTGCCTGCTGGACTCCGGCAACCAAGAACTGATCGATCGCGCGTTACCGCATCTCATTTCGCGTGATCCCGCATCGTTCTGGACCAGCGGCCAGTGGATGACCGAGACCACCGGCGGGTCCGACGTCGGCCGTTCCGAGACGCGGGCGGTGCCGGACGACGAGGGCGGCTGGCGCCTGTATGGCCGCAAATGGTTCACGTCGGCCGTCACGTCGCAGATTGCGCTCACGCTCGCTCGCCCCGAAGGCAATCCGCCGGGCGGCAAGGGCCTGGCGATGTTCTACGTCGAGATTCGCGACCTCGACGGCAAGCTGAACGGGATCCGTGTCGACCGGCTCAAGGACAAGCTCGGCACGCGCAAGGTGCCGACGGCCGAGTTGCTGCTCGATGGCACGCGCGCGGCCCTGGTCGGACCGGCGCTGAATGGCACCCGCTCGATCGAGCCGATGCTCGGCGTCACGCGAATGTGGAACAGCGTCTGCGCAGTCTCGTTCATGCGTCGTGGCCTGTCGTTGGCCCGGTCCTATGCCAGGGAGCGCAAGGCGTTTGGCCAGCCGCTCGAGCAGTTGCCGCTGCATGCCGACACGCTGGCAGGTCTCGAGGCCGAGACCTGGGGTGCCTTCCTGATGACGTTCCTGCTGGTCGAGCTGAACGGCCGGATCGAGCGCAACGAGATCGACGACCAGCAGCGTGCCCTGCTGCGGCTCATGACTCCGCTGACCAAGCTGATCACCGGCAAGCAGGCCGTGGCAGTCGTCACCGAGGTGATCGAGAGTTTCGGCGGGGCGGGCTATGTCGAGAACACCGGCTTGCCGCAGTTGCTGCGCGACACGCACGTGCTGCCGATCTGGGAAGGCACCACCAACGTGCTGTCACTCGATGCGCTGCTGCGCAGTGACCTCCATTCGGCACTGGCAGCACTGATGGCGCGGGCATCCGCGTGCCTGCGAACCGTTTCGGAGCCGCGCATGGTCGCCGCCACGCAACAGGCGCTCGGTGCGCTGGAACGCGTGGCGCTGGTGCTTGAAAGCGGGCAGGAGCCCGAAGTGCTGCAGGCTGGCGCACGGCGACTCGCGATGACGCTGGCACGGGCGCTGCAGCTGACATTGCTGTGCGAACACGCCCAGTGGATGATCGATCATGGCGGCGACCGTCGCGGTTACGCAGCCGCGATGCGGTTTGCGCGTCAGCCGGTCGACCTGATGACGGAAGTGGACCCGGAAGCGGATCGGTTGCTGCTCGGCTGACGCATACCTCTCCCACGTACGCATGTGAGAGGTCGCGTGCAACGCGGGTGATGGCCTGCCGCTGCAGGATCCGGGTGTCTTTCCGCGCTCCGGGTCTACCGCGCATCGTGAATCGCGCGGAGGAACCGCACGATTCACGGCGAGCCTTGCTCGAACGGGCGCGAGGCGATGGTGCCAGCGGTTGGTCGGAAAATAACGGTGCCGCCTCGCGCCTGCGTTCGAGCCGCGGCGTCCGACACGGAGCGCGAAAAGACACCCGGATCCTGTAGCGACAAGCCTTCACCCCGACCTCTCCCGCTTGCGTGCGAGAGAGTGTAAAAAAAGTGTCATCGCTGGTTCGGGGGAGACAGCCGATGATGACCGAAGCCTCGCCGGGTGACGCGCCAACCGATGCGCCGGTCGCCACAACAGCTGACGATAAGAACGTCCTGCCGTTCGTCGCGCCTTGCCGCACGCTCGGCACCTGGGAGCCGATCGGTTGGCTCGCGCACGCCTGGGCCGACTTCAAGGCGGCGCCGCGCCAGAGCCTGACTTACGGTGCAGTCGTCGTCCTGCTGAGCTGGGCGCTTGCTTACATCGCCATCCGCTTCGGCGGTTACTTCGAGCTGCTCGCGCTGGTGTCGGGCTTCATCCTGGTTGCACCGCTGCTCGCGGTGGGCACCTATTCGATCAGCGACCAGATCGAACGCGGTCTCAAACCGTCGTTGCGGCGCTGTTTCATTGAAGAGCGGCGCGCCTTCGGCAACCTGATGGTCTTCGCGCTGATGCTGATGGTCGTGTTCCTGGTGTGGTGGCGCGCGGCGTCCGCGGTCCACATCTTCTTCCCGGTCGACATGACGACACCCGACTGGACCGACTATCTCCAGTTCCTCGGTATCGGCAGCTTGATCGGCTCGATCTTCGCGACGATCGTTTTTTCGGCCGCTGCCTTCTCGCTGCCGATGCTGGTGGATCGCGAGACCGATGCGGTCACCGCTGTCGTGACGAGCATCAATGCCGTGCTGCGCAACAAGCCGGCGATGGCCGTGTGGGCGGCACTGATCGTCATCGCCGTGGCCCCCGGCTTTGCGCTGTTGCTGCTGGGGCGCGAGCGAGGTGCCGGGTTCGCACTCGTGATGGCCCTGCTCGGCATTACGCTGCCCCTGATCGGGCATGCGACGTGGCATGCTTACCGCGCGACGATCGATGCATCGGCCTGGCCGAGAAACGAGCACCTCGACCCGTGAGTCGCGTGGCGCTGGTTCCAGCCACATGCACTACGCAAGGTCGAAACGATCCAGGTTCATCACCTTGCTCCAGGCCGCCACGAAGTCACGCACGAACGCCTGCTGTGCGTCGCTGCAGGCATAGACCTCTGCCAGGGCTCGGAGCTGGGAGTTCGAACCGAAGACGAGATCGACGACAGTGCCCGTCCACTTCAGTTCGCCCGTCACCCGATCGCGCCCCTCCAGCACGCCATCCGACGCGGCGGACTGCTGCCACTTCGTGTGCATGTCGAGGAGATTCACGAAGAAGTCATTGGTCAAGGTGCCGTGCCGCCTGGTGAAAACGCCGTGCTTTGACTGACCGACGTTCGCATTCAAGGCACGCATGCCACCGACCAGGACCGTCATCTCAGGAGCGGTCAGGCGCAGCAGCTGCGCCTTGTCCACCAGCAGCTCGGCGGCTGATCCCTCGAAACCATTGCGGACGTAGTTGCGAAACCCGTCCGCGACCGGCTCCAGCACAGCGAACGATTCCACATCGGTCTGCTCCTGCGACGCGTCCATGCGCCCCGGCGAGAACGGTACCTTCACCTCGTAACCGGCCGACTTCGCAGCTGCTTCGACCGCTGTGCAGCCGCCGAGGACGATCAGGTCCGCCAGCGAGACTTTCTTTCCACCCGACTGCGCGCCGTTGAAGTTCTTCCGGATACCTTCCAGCGTCTGCAGGACCTGCGCCAGTCCGGTCGGCTGATTGGCTTCCCAATCCTTCTGTGGCGCGAGGTCGGATGCGCGCGCCGTTGGCGCCGCCGCGCTTGTCGCTGCCGCGGAACGTCGCCGCGGATGCCCAGGCCGTCGTCACCAACTGGGAAACGGACAGGCCGGACGCGAGGAGCGCGGCTTTCAGGGAGGCGATGTCCTGCTCGTCGACCAGCGGATGATCGACGGCAGGGATCGGATCTTGCCAGATCAATTGTTCCTTCGGCACCAGCGGGCCCAGGTAGCGGTCGACCGGGCCCATGTCCCGGTGTGTCAGCTTGAACCAGGCGCGGGCAAAGGCGTCGGCAAACTCCTGCGGGTTCTGGTGGAAGCGGCGCGAAATCTTCTCGTAGGCCGGGTCGAGGCGCAGCGACAGGTCGGCGGTGGTCATCATCGGCGGATGCGTCTTCGACGGGTCGTGCGCGTCCGGAATCATGTGCTCCGGCTTGACGTTCTTCGCCACCCACTGGTGGGCGCCGGCCGGGCTCCTGGTCAGCTCCCACTCGTAGCCGAACAGCATGTCGAAATAGCCGTTGTCCCACTTGGTGGGATTCGGTTTCCAGGCGCCTTCGATACCGCTGGTGGTGGCGTGAACGCCCTTGCCGGTGCCGAAGCTGTTCGTCCAGCCCAGGCCCTGCTCTTCGATTGAAGCTGCTTCGGGTTCGGGGCCGACCAGCTTGGGGTCACCTGCGCCGTGGGCCTTGCCGAAAGTGTGGCCGCCAGCAACCAGCGCCACGGTCTCTTCGTCGTTCATGGCCATGCGCGCGAAGGTTTCGCGAACGTCACGGCCCGAGGCCAGCGGATCCGGGTTGCCGTCCGGGCCTTCCGGGTTCACATAGATCAGACCCATCTGGACCGCAGCCAACGGATTCTCGAGCTGGCGGTCGCCGGAGTAACGGCTATCGGGTTTGTCACTCGTGGCCAGCCAACTCTTCTCCATGCCCCAATAGATTTCCTCCTCCGGCTCCCAGATGTCCTCACGTCCACCGGCGAAACCGAAGGTCTTGAATCCCATCGATTCCAGCGCGACGTTGCCGGCGAGAATCATCAGATCGGCCCAGGAGATCTTGCGGCCGTACTTCTGCTTTAACGGCCAGAGCAGGCGGCGCGCCTTGTCGAGGTTGCCGTTGTCCGGCCAGCTGTTCAGGGGAGCAAAGCGCTGGTTGCCCGTGCCAGCGCCGCCGCGACCGTCGGAGGTGCGGTACGTGCCGGCACTGTGCCACGCCATGCGGATCATCAAGCCGCCGTAATGACCCCAGTCTGCGGGCCACCAGTCCTGCGAATCCGTCATCAAGGCATGCAGGTCGCTGATCAGGGCATCCAGGTCGAGGCCTTTGAACTCTTCGGCGTAGTTGAACGCCTCGCCCATCGGGTCGGACCTGGTGGAATGCTGGTGAAGAATCCCGAGGTTCAGCTGATTGGGCCACCAGTCTGCGTTCGTTGATGCCCCTGCCACTGCCTGTGTGCGAGTTGTGTTCGAGAACGGGCATTTTGTTTCGGTAGACACGGTGATCTCCTGAGTCGTCGGCAACCTGATGTTCAATTCAGTCTAGGGTTCGCGACACCGGGGGAGCAAAGACATTTGCTCGATGGAATCGATTGGCGGGTTCTATCGTGCGGTCGGACAACTCACCCGTCTACGTCACCAGGTTGACGAGCCAGTGCGAGACTGTCGACCATTGATCGGTCCTGGAGACCAGCAAACGCAGCGGACCCGACACCGCAATGGCCAGGCCGCCCCATAACGTCACCGGGTGAATGCGTCCGAGCGCCTTCCAGTCCCAGACGAAGAGCGGTACGAGGAACAGCGTAGCCACCGCGAACACTATTGGTGGGCCGAGTCCCAGCAGCAGGACCCAACGCGCCACCGCGGGTGGCAGCAGCGCGATCGTTCCGAGCAGCATGTAGCGCTTGTGCGCCTGCGAGTCCCGACGCCGGGCGCGAATTCCGCCGCCGACGAACACGGCAAACAGCATGATCGCTACCAACGGCACGATCAGGAAGCGATACGGATCCATGCCGAACGGAGCAACGCCCCGGAGCACTGCGTGCAATGCGACGAGAACACCGACCACGACCATCACGACCGCCACGCCAGCAGCGATGACGCCGAGTCGAAGGTGCAGGTCGATGCGTCGGGCAGCCACGAGCCGCGTCTGGATGAACAGCACCACCACCCAGGCCGTGAACAGGAACGCATGCAGGTGCACGAGGTGCGTGAGTGCCGGCGGCGCAGGCGTCGGCACCGGCAGGATCGGTCGCAGGAAATACGTCCGTGCGAAACCCAGGATGGCAACCGCGAGGATGGCGAGTGCCATGCCGCCGTAGAACCGGCGCTCGGCACCAGCCGCAATTCGAATCGAGCCGAGCATTGCCATGGCCGATCTCCCATTGGGGACCGACAGCATGACAGACGCCGGGGGTCACGCGCGGCCGTAGGTCCGCTCGACGTAGTCCTCGACCAGTTGCTGGAATTCCTCGGCGATGCGTTCGCCCTTGAGCGTCGGGCCCTTCTCGCCGTCGATGTAGACCGGTGCCACCGGGCGCTCGCCCGTTCCAGGCAAGCTGATGCCCAGGTTGGCGTGTTTGCTCTCGCCAGGGCCGTTCACGACGCAGCCAATGACTGCAACCGTCATCTGCTCGACACCCGCGTAGCGCTTGCGCCAGTCGGGCATGCGATGCCGCAGGTGTGACTGGATGTCCTGCGCAAGTTGCTGGAAATACGTCGAGGTCGTGCGCCCGCAGCCGGGGCAGGCGATGACCATCGGCGCGAACGAACGCAGTCCCATCGTCTGCAGGATCTCCTGCGCGACGATCACTTCCTGAGTGCGATCGCCGTTGGGCTCGGGCGTGAGCGAGACGCGGATCGTGTCGCCGATGCCCTGCTGCAGCAGCACGGAGATGCCCGCCGTGGACGCCACGATGCCTTTGGAACCCATCCCGGCTTCGGTCAGGCCGAGGTGCACTGCGTAATCGCAACGGCGCGCGATGTTGCGATAGACGCCGATCAGGTCCTGCACGCCACTGACCTTGCACGAGATCACGATGCGATCGTGCGGCAGGCCGATCTCCTCGGCGCGTGCAGCGCTTTCAAGCGCTGAGACCACCAGTGCCTCGCGCACCACGTCGTTCGCCTCGAGCGGCTGCGCCCGTTTCGAGTTCTCGTCCATCAGGCGCGTGAGCAGGTCCTGGTCGAGGCTGCCCCAGTTGACGCCGATGCGCACCGGCTTGTCGTGACGGCAGGCCATCTCGACCATCTCGGTGAACTGTGGATCGCGCTTGGCTCCGCGACCGACGTTGCCCGGGTTGATGCGGTACTTCGCGAGCGCTTCGGCACAGCCAGGGTGCTCGCGCAGCAGCTTGTGCCCGTTGAAGTGGAAATCGCCCACGATCGGCACTGACACACCCAGTTGCGCCAGCCGCTCGACGATGTGCGGCACCGCGGCCGCGGCTTCGTCCGTATTGACGGTGACACGGACGAGTTCGGACCCCGCGATCGCGAGCGCACGAATCTGCAGTGCAGTGCCTTCGACGTCCGCCGTGTCGGTGTTGGTCATCGACTGCACGACGACCGGGTGACCGCCGCCGACCGTTACCGGACCGATACGGACCGGCGTGCTCGCGCGACGGGCGATGGGGCTGCTCATGGCTGCGCGGCTTTCGTCGCCTCGATCCAGCGATGCACGTTGGCTTCGAGCACGTCGAGCGGAATCGCGCCGCTGCCGAGCACCACGTCATGGAACGCGCGAATGTCGAACCTGTCGCCGAGCTGGGCCGTTGCCTCGCCGCGAAGTTGCTTGATCTTCAGTTCGCCGATCTTGTACGCCAGCGCCTGGCCCGGGTTGCCGATGTAGCGGTCAATCTCGTTGATGATGTCGAGCTCGGTCTTCGCCGCGTTCGCCTTGAAGTAGTCGATGGCCTGCTGCCGCGTCCAGTGCTTGTGGTGCAGGCCGGTGTCGACGACCAGGCGCACGGCGCGCCACATCTCGTAGGTCAGCTGGCCGAACTTGTCGTACGGGTCATCGTAGAAACCCATTTCCTCGCCGAGGCTTTCGCTGTAGAGCGCCCAGCCTTCGACGAACGCCGTGGCCTCGAAGTCGCGGCGGAACTTCGGCAGCTCGCCGAGTTCCTGCGCCAGCGAGATCTGCAGGTGATGGCCCGGCACCGCCTCGTGAATCGTCAGCACGGGGATTTCGTACTTCGGTCGTTCCTCGGGTTTGTAGAGGTTCACGTAGTAGTACCCCGCGCGCTTGCCGTCCATCGCCGGGCCCTGGTAGTAGGCCGTCGTGGTGTCCGGTGCGACTTGCTCCGCGATCTGCCGCACGCCGTACGGCATGCGCGGCAGTTTGCCGAAGTACTGCGGCAGCTTCGGGTCCACGCGCTTTGCCATCGCTTCGTAAGCCTGGAGCAGTGCCTTCGGGTCCGTGTAGCGGAACTGCGGATCCGTGCGCAGGTAGGCCAGGAATTCGTCGAAGCTGCCCTTGAAGTCCGTCCTTGCAATGACCTTCATCATCTCGCCGCGGATGCGCGCGACTTCCTTGAGGCCGATCTCGTGGATCTCGTCCGGTGTCAGGCTCGTCGTCGTGTAGAAGCGCGCGAGCTCGGCGTAGCGGGCCTCGCCGTTTGGCGTGTCCCAGAGTCCGACGGAATCGCGAGCCTGCGGCAGGTAGTCATTGACGACATACTGCTTCAACTTCGCGTACGACGGCACGACCGACTTCATGATCGCGTTTCGGGCGGCGGCCTGCAGGCGCGCCTGTTCGGCAGCCGGGATCGAATCCGGCATGTTCTTGAACGCTTCGTAGAACGGGCTCGTGGTGGGGTCCGTGATGATCTGCTTGTCGAGTTGTGGCGGTACTCGCTGCATGATGATCTTCGGCGGCACCTGGCCGCGCTTCACGCCTTCGCCCATCAGGGCGATGTTCTGGTCGACGAGCGTGTCGATCGTGCCGATGCGGTTCAGCCACTGCTCGTAGTCCTTGACCGTCTTGAACACGACGACGTCCGCCATGCGGTGCATCGAAGCGAGTCCGCTGCGCTGCGAGAGCGGCGTGTACTGCGAACCGTAGTCGTAGGTGTCGATGCTCGCCTGGTACTGGCGGTGGAACAGGTCGCGGTTCAGCTGGTCGTCGGGGGTGAGTTGCTGCGGGTCGATCTTTTCCAGCGCGGCGATGACCGCCTTGTCGCCCTCGTAGGAGGTCTGCAGAGCGGCCGGGGAGCGGTCCGGCCACTTGTCGTCGAAGCGGTGGTCGCCGATGTAGGTGGCGCCGACCGGGTTCTCACGCAGTCCGCGCTCCCATTCGGTGTCGAAAAGCGCGCGCAAGTCCTTGGCAGTGCTCGTTTTATCCTGCGCCTGGGACGGGGCGGTCAGGGGCAGCGCGAGCAGCAGGAGGAGGGTGGACAGGACCGGACGCATGCGGTGACCTCTCTATATAGAAGGACGCGATGTTCCGGTCCCGGGCGGGTCTTGGCAAGGTATTGCCGGCGCCCGAATGAAGGATGGATTGTTGGCAGGACCTGTCATCAAGGCATGGCAAGAACAAAGCACCCGGGCGTGCTCTCAGCGGAGGCTTGCCGAGTCTGACAACACCGGAGCTGGGCCGGGAACCTGGAAATTTGCCTGGGAGCCGGAAAAAAGTGATTGGCTATCAATTAGTTAGCTGTCACTCGCGGTCGAGACCTGCTGCCCGCAAAATATGAATTTTCCCGTGAGCGTTGCGTAGGTGAGCCGGTACTGGGGGATGACACAAATGATTCGAAGCATTCTGGGAGGCATGGCGCTGTCCGTGTGCGGCACCATCGCGTTTGCGGACACCGCTCCGCTGTCGAGCGCCGTCGTGCGTCCGTCGGACGACGAGACTGCGGTTCTTGCTGCTATGGACCGCTACCTGGCAGCGATTTCGGCGAGCGATCTCGACGCGATGGCGTCGATGCAGACTCCGGACGGGATGAACTACCGGGCACGTGCGCTCGCGGGCGGTGGCATGGAGGTCGTGGGTAGGCCCAATTCCTACTGGGTTGATCCGGCGCGCAAGGATGGCCACACCTACCGCGAGCGGTACTGGGCGCCGACCGTGTTGGTCCGGGGCAGCATCGCGATGGTCTGGGCGCCCTACGAGTTCTGGATCGATGGCAAGACCAGTCACTGTGGCGTCGACGCGTTCAGTTTCATCAAGGTCGGCGAAGCGTGGCACGTCGCAAACTCGATGTGGACCGTGGAACCGGACGCGTGTCCGGAGCTGCGGCCGTCGGATTCCGCGAGCATTCGCCCCGCAGATTAGGCGATGTCGACGGTAAGGACTGAGTCCGACTTGATCGTCATGCCGGCCATCTTGCAGGTGGCGGAGTAGCGGTAGGCCTTGCCGCTCTGCACGAGCGGCGTGAACTGGCAACCGGCCTTCGTGAGCATCGCCTGTTGCGCCTCCTGGTCTGCGGTCAGGTGCATCGTGCGTGAAATCTCAGTTGGAACCGTCGGCGGGTTCGTCGGGGCGGGCGCGGATCGAGCCGCTCAACGTGGAGTGGGTGGCGACTTCGCGCGGCTGCTTGACGCGTGAAAGCCAGACGTCGTGAGGATTCCAGCTCCACGGCGTGTAGTCGGCGATTCGACCAGCCTTTGCCGTGCGCTCGCCTTGGGCGGCGAGTGCGGCCGCTTTCACGGTGTCATTCCAGCTCATCGGCCAACTCATCGGTTTGCCTCGCGCCTTTCCTGTGTCGCGGGACGTCATCGATTGCCGTCCCCTTTGACGCAACGATTATCCATCGGTCGTGAGTCATGGCCAGTCACCAGAGTGTTTCCGTTTGGCGACAGGCAGGGGAAATGTGGACAATCACTCACGGCATGTCGAACGAAGCCACGCGCCGATTGAAGACAGTGAAGCTGCTGCATACGGCGGCGTGGGCCGTATTCGCGGGCTGCATCGTGGCGATGTACCTGCGTGCCGGGTCGGGTTGACGCGTCTCCCCGCTGGTTCAAGGTCCGATATGGCAGACGAGTCCCGCTCCAGCGCGGCTCAATTCGGGAGATCGTTACGACGGTCAGGTGGTTGCGGATCGCCGTCACCGCTCGGCGCAAGCTTCATCGCGGCCCAGCGCCTGAGCTCGCGTACCTTGTCCGGTCCGGTGCGCGGGTTGCGGATCAGGGTCTCGATGCTGCGCATGACCGCATCGACCTCCGAATGAGGCGCGTCCACGCCTGGCGTGGCGACGCGCCACAGGTCGATCCGGTGCTCGCAGCGCTCGCCGAGCCGAAGCACGGCGTGGAACCAGCGCGGCCGACGCCAGTTGCCCCGCACCAGGTCGACGCGCTGCCGCCGCGAGCGACACCGGGATGAGCGTGAGGTCCAGCACCGCCTCCATCCCCAGCTTGATCTGGAACACCACGACATCGCGCACTAGTCGCCAGCGGGTTTCGTGGCCAGATTGATCGGGCATCGCCGTCCTCCGCGTGTTGCCGTCATCTTACTGCTATAGCGGGTCCGCATTGGATGCAGCGGGGCGTAACAGAGCCTCAAGGAGGTTCGCGACAAATGCAGTACCGCGCGGCTGCTTACGGTGGAGGGGGGTTCAGGTCCACCGCAACGACTCGAGCGACGCTCCGGCTCCCGGGATATCGGGATGGCGGGAGTCAGCCCACCGCTTCGTCCGGGTCCAACGGAAAGTTGCTCCTGACCCAGGCTCGCGTTTCCTTGTCCTGCTCCAGGACGATTTCGTTGCTTGAGCCGTAGGCGCATTCGAGCCAGGCGGCCTTGGTCACGGGTTTGCCGAGGTTGCGCAGGTGCTCCGCGATCGGGTCGCCCCTCAGCCAGTGCGGGAGTTCGAGTTCGGGCATTCTTCAGTCCAGCGGCATGAGATCGCCTGGCATGACGCATTGTCGCTCCCCTCCCGCTTCCACGGGAGAGGGGGTAGAATCGTCGGACCCATCGCAAGGTCTGTCCGGAGAGAGATCCGAAAACAGGGGACGCTCACCTATTTCTATGTCCTTGATTTCAGGGACCGCGAGAAATAGGTGAGCGTCCCCTGTTTTCGGATCCGCCGAAGGCGCAACCCGCCCGGAAACGCTCAGGCAAAACAACGGCAGCACCTGATGGGCTCTGGAGAGCGGTCCGCCTCGTTGCGGACCCACCGAAGGGGTGCGGCGTCGGCCAGGAGGCCGGTTCCCGATCTCTCAGGTCAAAGGACAGAGGGGCGGCAGGTCGTCTTCGAGCGGCGTGCCGCCTTTTTTTTTGGTCGCGACAAACGGCAAGGCCGGGACGGTATACAGAGCCATGGGATTGCGTACTCCGCTTTTCGATACCCACGTCGCGGCCGGGGCCCGCACCGTCGACTTCGGCGGCTGGGACATGCCCGTCAACTACGGCTCGCAGATCGAGGAGCACCACGCGGTGCGCCGCGACGCCGGCATGTTCGACGTCTCGCACATGTGCGTGGTCGACCTGCGCGGCGACCGTGTGCGCGACTACCTGCGCCACCTGCTCGCCAATGACGTGTCGAAGCTGACGCAACCTGGCAAGGCGCTGTACTCCTGCATGCTGCGGGACCACGGCGGCGTGATCGACGACCTGATCGTCTACTACATGAACGACCACTGGTACCGCATGGTCGTGAACGCCGGCACGCGCGACAAGGACGTCGAGTGGCTGCGCCAGGTAGCCGCCGACTACGGCGTGACGGTTGAGCCGCGCACCGAGCTTGCAATGATTGCCGTGCAGGGCCCTAACGCGCGCGCCAAGGCCGCCAGCGTCATGCCTCCGGAGATCGCGCAGCGTGCGCTCGAAATCGGGCCGTTCTTTGGCATCGATGCCGGCAGCCTCTTCGTCGCGCGCACCGGCTACACCGGCGAAGACGGCTTCGAAATCATGCTGCCGGCCGAGCACGCCGTGGCGCTGTGGCAGGGGCTGCGCGTGGCAGGCGTGGCGCCGTGCGGACTCGGCGCACGTGACACGCTGCGCCTCGAGGCCGGCATGAACCTCTACGGCAACGACATGGACGAAACCACGTCGCCGCTCGAGTCAGGTCTCAACTGGACAATTGCCTGGGAACCGCAGGACCGCGACTTTATCGGCCGCGGCGCGCTCGCAGCGCAGAAAGCGAGTGGCGATACCCGCAAGCTCGTCGGCCTGCTGGTCGAAGATCGAGCAGTGCTGCGCTCGCACCAGAAGGTGATCGTCGCGGCCGTGGGTGAAGGTGAGGTCACCAGCGGCACGTTCTCGCCGACGTTGCAGCGCTCCATCGGCTTTGCGCGCGTGCCGGCAAAGACCGGCGATCGCTGCGAGGTCGAGATCCGCGGCAAGCTCGTCGCGGCGCGGGTCGTGCGTCCGCCGTTCGTGCGCCACGGCAAAGTCGCTATCGCCCTTTGATCTTTCAAAACTCTCCAAGGATTTCGTCATGAGCAACGTACCCGCCGATCTCCGCTTCCTCAAGTCGCACGAGTGGGCGCGCCTCGAGGCCGACGGCACGATCACCATCGGCATCTCCGATCACGCACAGCAGGCGCTGGGCGACCTCGTGTTCGTCGAGGCACCGGAACCCGGCCGACACGTCAACGCGGGCGAAGCCTGCGCAGTCGTCGAATCAGTGAAGGCCGCGTCGGACGTCTACAGCCCGGTGAGCGGTGAAGTCGTGGCCGGCAATGCCGACCTCGGCGGCCAGCCCGAGCTGATCAACACGGACCCGTACGGTGCTGGCTGGATCATGCGCGTGCGCCCGGACGACAAGGCCCAGTTCGCGTCGATGCTCGACGCCAGGGCCTACGCTGCCGCCCTCGCTGCCGAGACGCACTAAGCACCACGGAGGGGCGTCATGCCTTTCATCCCGCACACGGACAACGACATCCGCACGATGCTCGAAGCGATCGGCGCGCCGGACATCGACGCGCTGTTCGAAGAGATTCCCGCGAATCTGCGGGCTCCCGGCCTGCCGGGAGTGCCGCCGGCGCTCAACGAGATGGAGATTGGCCGGCTGATGGCCGACTTCGCCACGCGCGATGGCCGTCCGCTCAATTTCATCGGCGCGGGCGCGTATGAGCACCACATTCCTTCGGCGGTGTGGGCGATCGTGACGCGGGGTGAGTTCTACAGCGCCTACACGCCGTACCAGGCCGAAGCGAGCCAGGGCACGTTGCAGCTGCTGTACGAGTACCAGACGATGATGGCGAGCCTGACCGGGCTCGACATCTCGAATGCGTCGCTCTATGACGGCGCCTCGGGTCTCGCCGAAGCGTGCCTGATGGCCGTGCGCGCCAATCGCAAGTCGAAGTCGCAGCGCATCCTGTTGCCCGTGGCGCTCAACCCGACTTACCGCGACGTGACGCAGGTGGTCGCCGGCAACCAGAACATCGCGTTCGAACTGCTGCCGTACGACCAGAAGGGCGGCCAGACGCTGGTCTCGGCGCTCGAGCAGTACAGCGGCCAGGACATCACGGCCGTCGTGCTGCAGCAGCCGAATTTCTTTGGCACGCTCGAGGACGTCGACGCGGCAACCAACTGGGCGCATGCGAACAACGCGTTGATGATCGGCGTAGTTAACCCCACCTCGCTCGCCGTGCTGAAGCCACCGGGCCAGTGGGGCAAGCTAGGTGCCGACATCGCCATCGGCGATGGGCAGCCGCTCGGCGTGCCGCTGTCCTCGGGCGGTCCGTACTTCGGCTTCATGGCGACACGCACCTAGCACGTGCGCCAGCCGCCAAGCCGCATCATCGGGCGCACGCTGGACCTGGACGGCAAGTCCGGCTTCACGCCCACGCTGCAAGCACGGGAGCAGCACATCCGCCGCAGCAAGGCGACGTCCAACATCTGTACCAACCAGGGCCTGCTGGTGACGGCCGCGACTATCTACATGTCGTTGCTCGGGGCGAAAGGCCTCGCACAGGTGGCCGCGACGTCGATGCAGCGCACTCAGCAGCTGGTGGATGCCCTCATTCGCGTGCCCGGCGTGCGGCTGGCGTTCGACCGTCCGCGGTTTCACGAGGCGGTGCTGCTGCTCGACCGTCCGGTCAAGCCGGTGCTGGAAGCGCTCGCACGTCGCGGCATCGTCGGCGGTGCCGACATTTCCGCACGGTACCCGTCGCTCGGGGCTGCGCTGCTGGTGTGCGCCACCGAAACACGCACGCTCGCCGACATCGAAACCTATGCGCGGGCGCTCGCTGAAACGATGCGCAACTCCGCGGCTGCGGCCTGAGCACAGGAATCAAAGCCATGCATGAGAAGCTGATATTCGAGCATTCCGCACCCGGCCGCAGCGCCGATGCGCAGTACCCGCAGGTGGCGGTCGAATCGCTCGTGCCCACGGCTTTGCGCCGCGCGGCGCCGCCGTTGTTGCCCGAAGTTTCCGAACTGCAGGCCGTGCGTCACTTCACGCGGCTGTCACAGCTGAACTTCTCCATCGATACGCACTTCTACCCGCTGGGGTCGTGCACGATGAAATACAACCCGAAGGCGTGCAACCAGTACGCGATGCTGCCCGAGTTGCTCAACCGGCATCCGCTCGCGCCGGAATCGACGGGGCAGGGCATCCTGCAGATCCTGTTCGAATTGCAGGAGATGCTGAAGGAAGTGACCGGCATGCGCGGCGTGTCGCTCACGCCGATGGCGGGTGCGCAGGGTGAGTTTGCCGGCGTGGCCATGATTCGCGCGTACCACAAGGCCCGCAAGGACTTCGCGCGCGTCGAGATCATCGTGCCTGACGCCGCGCACGGCACGAACCCTGCGACCGCGACGATGTGCGGCTGCACGGTGAGGGAAATCCCGACGCAGGCGAACGGCGACATCGATCTCGAATCGCTGCAGGCGGCAGTCGGTCCGCAGACGGCCGGCATCATGCTGACCAATCCGTCGACGATCGGCGTGTTCGAGCGCCACATCGACGATGTGCGCCGGATCGTGCACGAGGCCGGTGGCCTGCTGTACTACGACGGCGCGAACCTCAATGCGATCCTGGGCAAGGTGCGACCGGGCGACATGGGCTTCGACGTCATCCACATGAACCTGCACAAGACTTTCTCGACGCCGCACGGTGGCGGTGGTCCGGGTTCGGGTGCAGTGGGCGTCAGCGAGCGGCTGCTGCCGTTCATGCCGGTGCCGGTCGTGGGTCAGGACGGCGACCGCTACCGCTGGCTCGACGAAAAGGACCTGCCGCAGACCATCGGCCGGTTGTCGAACTTCATGGGCAACACCGGCGTACTGCTGCGCGCGTACATCTACATGCGCATGCTCGGCCGCGACGGCATGCAGCGCGTGTCGGAGTTCGCGACGCTGAACTCCAATTACCTGGCGGCACGATTGCAAACCGCCGGATTCGAGCTGGCGTACCCGGAGCGCCGCGCGAGCCACGAGTTCATCGTCACGCTGCGGCGCGAGGCGCGGGAATGGGGCACGAACGCGATGGATTTCGCCAAGCGGTTGCTGGATTACGGCTTCCACGCGCCGACGACTTACTTTCCGTTGCTGGTGCCGGAGTGCCTGCTGATCGAGCCGACCGAGACCGAATCGAAGGAAGAGCTGGACTCCTTCGTCTAGGCCATGATCGCGATCCGGCGCGAAGCCGAAACGGAGCCGGACAAGCTCAAAGGGGGCGCCGTGGACCCTGCCGGTGCGACGTCTCGACGATGTCCGTGCGGCGAAGCAACTCGACCTGGCCTGGAAAGCTGCATGACCGCGGAGCTGCGGGAGGGTGGCCGCCCAACCGGGTTGAACCGCCTCGTGCTCGCGACGCAGAACTCGTTCCGGGGCATTGCCAACTGCTACCGCAACGAGTCCGCCTTCCGGCAGGAAGCCTGGGCAGCCTGCGTCCTGGTTCCGGCGGGCCTCTGGCTGGGCCAGACCGGGATCGAGCGGTTGCTGCTGGTCGGCGCCGTGCTGCTGCTCATGCTCGTCGAGTTGCTGAACTCCGCCGTTGAGGTGCTGGTGGACCGGATCTCGACCGAGCGGCACCCGTTGTCCGGGTATGCCAAGGACCTGGGCTCCGCTGCGGTCTTCTTCGCCCTGGTGCTGCTATTCTCGACCTGGACACTCGTCCTCTGGGACCGCCTCCTCTGATCCCGTCCGCGTCAAGACTGACCGCACGCGTGGACTTCTCTTTCCGACTAACCCCTATCCCCTAACTCCCTCCTATGACAGCACTAGTCTGCGGCTCCCTGGCGTTCGACACCGTCATGGTCTTCCCCGGCCATTTCCGCGAGCACATCCTCGCCGACCGCATCCACATGCTGAACGTGTCGTTCCTGGTACCGAGCATGCGGCGCAATTTCGGCGGCTGCGCCGGCAACATCGCCTACAACCTGCGATTGCTCGGCGAGGAGGGCGCGCCGATGGGGACGGTGGGTCACGACTTCGAGCCGTACCGGCGCTGGCTGAAAGCCTGCAACGTCAGCCTCGACTACGTGCGTGAGCTCGACGACGAGTTCACCGCGCAGGCGTTCATCACGACGGACATCGACGACAACCAGATCACCGCGTTCCACCCGGGTGCGATGTCGCAGTCGCATCTCAACGCCGTACCGACCGCCGCGGGCGTCACGCTCGGCGTCGTGGCGCCGGACGGTCGCGACGGCATGGTGGCACACGCACTGCAGTTCGCGGCCGCGGGCATCCCGTGGCTGTTCGACCCCGGCCAGGGCTTGCCGATGTTCGACGGCGAGGCGCTGCGCGACCTGATCGGCAAGGCCACATGGGTCGCCGTCAACGACTACGAAGGCCAGATGCTGCAGGAGCGGACAGGTTGGGGCCCGGAAGAAATCGCGAACAAGGTCCGTGCCTACATCGTCACCAGGGGCGCGGAAGGCAGCGTCATTCACGCCGACCGCAAGCAGTACGCGGTCCCGACGGTCAAGCCGGAGGCGGTCAAGGATCCGACCGGGTGCGGCGACGCGTACCGCGCCGGACTTATTTTCGGCCTGATGAATGAACTCGACTGGGAAACCACGGGTCGAATTGCTTCACTGATGGGTTCCATCAAGATCGCGCACTCCGGCACGCAGAACCACCGCTTCAACATGAACGAATTCAAGCAGGCTTCAGCGCGCGGCGTACGGCCGCGAACTGTGACCCCCTTTCCAGCGAACACCCGCGGCGGCGCGGGCCGACGGCTCGTCCGGTTGCTGCTGTTGCCGTGGCTTGCCGTGGGTTTCGTCGGTGGCGCATCCGCCGCCGAAAGCCCTGCCTGGGACCGCACGATCGAACGCATCGCGCCGTCGGTGGTCACCATCGAAATCGACCAGACCCGCGCCTTCGACACGGAGTGGAACCAGTCGAGCCAGGCGACTGGCTTCGTGGTCGACGCCGTGCGCGGCTTGATCCTGACCAACCGGCACGTGGTGACGCCCGGACCGGTGGTGGCAACCGCGGTGTTCCAGAACCGCGAGGAGGTCGAACTGCACGCCGTCTATCGCGATCCGGTGCACGATTTCGGCATCTATCGCTACGACCCGGCGAAGCTCAGGTACGTGCAGCCGGCGGCACTGCCATTGTATCCGGCAGGCGCGCGCGTGGGCGCCGAGATCCGCGTCGTCGGCAATGACGCCGGCGAACAGCTTTCCATCCTGGCGGGCACGCTGGCGCGGCTCGACCGCGAAGCCCCCGAGTACGGGGTCGGCAAGTACAACGATTTCAATACGTTTTACGTGCAGGCTGCCTCCGGCACGTCGGGAGGCCTGTCGGGTTCGCCGGTCATCGACATCCGTGGTCGTCGTCGCGCTGAACGCTGGCGGCAGCAGCGGGCGCAATCGAGTTTCTACCTGCCGCTCGATCGCGTGCAGCGTGCGCTGCAACTGATCCAGCGTGGCGAACCCGTGTCTCGCGGTACCCTGAAGACAGTATTCAACTACACGCCGTACGACGAACTCGTGCGCCTCGGCCTGCGGGCCGTCACGCAGGAAGCCGCACGCAAGGCGCACCCCGACCTCACCGGCATGCTGGTGGTGGACGAAGTGCTGCCCGGTTCGCCAACCGAAGGCAGGCTGCATCCGGGCGACATCCTCACGCACGTGAATGGCCAGCTCGTGACCACGTTCCTGCCGCTCGAGGAAATTCTCGACAGCGCCGTCGGTGGCAAGGTCGACATCGTCGTCGAGCGCGGTGGCGAAAGGGTCCAGCAGACGCTGCCCGTAGGCGACCTGCACGCGATCACGCCCTCCGAATTCTTCGAGTTCGGTGATTTCCGTCGTGCACGCTTTCGTACCAGATGGCGCGACACTTCAATGCGCCCGTGAGCGGCGTGCGGCGTCGCCAACCCGGCTACGTGTTGAATCCGGCGGGCGTGCCGCGCGGCGCCGTGATTTCCAGCGTGAACGGCAAGCCGGTCGCCACCATGGCAGAGTTTCGCGACATCATTGCCGCCCTGCCGCATGGAGCGCGCGCGGCTTTGCGTTATTCCACGCTCGATGACCCAAGGGTTCCGAGACTCGAGTGATGGCGGATGGACCGCGCGTGGTTTGCGGCGAAGGTCTGCCGTCCGCGACGACAAGACCGGCCTTGTGGCCGTGCGAAGCGCTGGCAGCGCCCCCCGCTGCGGCAACCGTGCCACCTGCCCGCACCCACTTCGCTGCCGGCAACGACAAGCGCGCGAACGAGATCGCGGCCTCGCTCGTGCTGGTGACGTTCGACATGCCGTTTTCCGTGGCCGGCATCACGGGCGCAACTACCACGGCACTTGGCGTCATCGTCGACGCCGAGCGCGGCCTCGTCGTGGTCGACCGCAACACGGTGCCCGTGGTGGCAGGCGACGTGCGCCTCACGATCGGCGGCTCGATCGAAGTGCCGGGAAATGTCGAGTACGTGCATCCGCTGCACAACCTGTCGGTCGTCTCGTTCGACCCGAAAAAGCGCTCGACG
>JADJOO010000002.1 GCA_016713725.1 Pseudomonadota bacterium
GCAGAAGACGACACGATGATCGGCGAGGCGGTGCGTGCCGGCCTGCGGCGACAGGGATTTGCCGTGGACTGGGTGCGGGACGGTGTCGCCGCCGAACAGGCGCTGCTGGCTGAAGCCTACGATGCCTACCTGCTCGACCTCGGCCTGCCGCGCAAGGCGGGCCTCGACGTCCTGCGCCGGCTGCGCGAGCGCGGCTCGATGCTGCCGGTGCTGGTCCTGACCGCCAGGGACGCGATCACCGATCGCGTGGACGGACTCGATGCGGGCGCCGACGATTACGTCGTCAAGCCGTTCGACCTGGCCGAACTCGCGGCCAGGATCCGGGCGGTGACCCGGCGCAAGGGCGGACGCGCCCAGGCGATCAGCGAGTACAACGATGTCGCGCTCGACCCGGCGACGCGTGAAGTCCGGCGCGGAGGTGAACGCGTGGTGCTGTCGCCGCGCGAATTCGCGCTGCTGCAGGCTCTGCTCGAGCATCCCGGGCGGATACTCTCCCGCGCGCAACTCGAGGAGCGTCTATACGGGTGGGGCGAGGAAATCGAGAGCAACGTGGTCGAGGTGCACGTGCATGCCCTGCGCCGCAAGCTCGGCACTGACTTCATCCGCAACGTCCGCTGGCGTCGGCTACCGCGTCACCCCGGCGACGCCGTGAACTCGCTGCGCAACAACCTGCTCGCCTCGGCTGCTCGGCGCCGTGGCGCTGGTCGGCGCGGCAGGCGCCTGGGTGAGTTATCGCAACGCGCTCAACGAGGCGAACGCCTTCTTCGACGAGCATCTGCGCGCGACCGCGTTGTTGCTGCGCGACCAGGCTTACGGTTACTCAAACACGCCCGGCTTGCCGCAGGAAATCCCCGACTACGATTTCGTGGTGCAGGTGTGGACGCTGGACGGCGTGCGGGTGTACCTGTCGCGCCCCACGCGGTGCTGCCGGGCCTGACGACACTCGGGTTGTCGACGGCCGCCACGCCGCAGGGGCCGCTGGCGCGTGTTCGGCGTCGAGGCGAACGGGCGCGTCATCCAGGTCGCGCAACCCATGAACGTCCGCGAACAACGCGCGGCGCACCTCGCGTTGCGCACGATCGCACCGTTCGCATTGCTGCTGCCGGCGCTCGCGCTGCTGGTCGTCTGGATCGTCGGCCGCGCGGTGCGCCCGGTGCGCCGATTCGCCGATGTCCTGCGCGACCGCGAGCGGGACGCACTGGATCCGCTGGACGGCGACGGGTTGCCGGATGAGATCCGGCCGGTCGCGACTGCGTTGAACGATCTGCTGGCGCGACTCAAGGAATCCGTCGAGCGCGAACGCTCGTTCATCGCCGATGCCGCCCATGAACTGCGCACGCCGTTGACCGCGCTGGACCTGCAGGTGCAGTCGCTGCGTGCCGAGGCAGCCGGTGGCGGGCACGACGACGCCATCGCGCGCCTCGAAGCGGGCGTGGCGCGCGCTGCTCGTCTCGTCGAGCAGTTGCTGGCGCTGGCGCGGGAGGAGCGCGACAGCACCCGCGTGCGCGAACCGGTGGCACTGGCGGATGCAGCGCGGGACGCCATCGGGGAGATGCTGTCGCTGGCGGACAAGCACCGCATCGACCTCGGCATGGGGCGGTCGGATGCGGTGCAGGTGGCCGGGGACCGGGAAGCGCTGCGCGTCCTGATCCGCAACCTGCCGACAATGCCGTTACCGTTATTTCGCCGGCCGGCAGCGGTCGACGTGTCCGTGGAACGCCACGACGACGAACCGATACGCCGTGCTGGGTCGTCACCGATGGCGGCCCAGGAATCCCGGCAGAACGCGAACGGGTGTTCGACCGCGCTTTCATCGGGTGCCCGGCACGGCCGCCCCGGCAGTGGCATCGGCCCCGGCGCTGGTGCGCTCGATCGTGGCCACACCACCGCACCTACGGTCGATACGCCTCGACGAAGGCCCCTTCGCGCACGCGGCTTTGCGCGTACGGGTCGATTTTCCCCCCCCTCGATCGACCTTAAATTTGCCCTAAGTTTTGCAGGCCACGCTCCTTTGCCCATGCTCCGCGGTCGTCGCGGTTTCCACGCACCATGCACAGGGCGACACCCGCGTCGGCTACCGCGCCCTGATTCGTCATCCGCTGCTCGCAGCCACCCTCGGCGCAGCGGTCGTTGCGCTGCCCGCCGGCGCGCTCTACCTCTACGGTTCCGGCCACGCCGCCGAAGCTGCTTCGACGCCCGCCGTCGTGGCCAGCGCGCCCGCACGCAATGCGACTCCGGTCGTCACCGGCCTGCCTGATTTCCGGCAGCTCGTGCAGGCCTACGGCCCGGCCGTGGTGAACATCAGCGTCCGTTCCACCGTGAAGACCGCCGGCCACGGTCGCATGCCGCCGGGCATGGACGAGGACAACCCGCTGTTCCAGTTCATGCCGCACGGCAATGGCGGCGCGCCGATGCGCGGCGAAGGCTCCGGTTTCATCGTCAGCACCGACGGCATCATCCTCACCAACGCGCACGTCGTGGACGGGGCACAGAAGGTGACGGTCAAGCTCACCGACCGCCGCGAGTTCGAAGCCAGCGTGATCGGCGCGGACGCAAAGAGCGACGTTGCCGTGCTGAAGATCGACGCGCGCGACCTGCCCGTCACCAGGCTCGGCGATCCGCGCACGCTGCAGGTCGGCGAGTAGGTGGTGGCCATCGGCTCGCCTTTCGGCCTCGAGAACACCGTCACTGCGGGCATCGTGAGCGCCAAGGGGCGCAGCCTTCCGGACGACACGTACGTGCCGTTCATCCAGACAGACGTCGCGGTGAACCCGGGCAATTCCGGCGGCCCGCTGTTCAACATGCGCGGCGAAGTGGTCGGCATCAACTCGCAGATCTACAGCCGCTCCGGCGGTTACGGGGGCCTGTCGTTCGCGATCCCGATCGACGTCGCGATGAACGTCAGCAAGCAATTGCAGGCAAAGGGGCACGTGACGCGCGGCAAGCTCGGCGTCGGCATCCAGGACGTGGACCAGGCGCTCGCCGAGTCGTTCGGTCTCGACGTGCCGCGCGGTGCGCTCGTCGCCAGCGTGGAAAAGGGCGGCCCGGCCGAGCAAGCGGGGTTCCGCGAAGGCGACGTGATCCTCGGCTTCGACGGGCAGTCGATCGATTCCGCCGGACAGTTGCCGTCGGCCGTCGCGGCCACCGATCCGGGCAAGGCCGTGGCCGTGCAGGTGTGGCGCGACCGGGCGAGCCGCGAGATCAGCGTCAAGCTCGGCCAGACGACCGAGGATGACGTCGTTGCAGCCAACGTCGACGGCACGAGCGCCGGGCGACTCGGCATGATGGTGCGGCCGTTGTCGGCTGCAGAGAAGCAGCAAACGGAACTGAGCGACGGCCTGGTCGTCGAAGACGTCGACGGCGCCGCCGAGGAAGCCGGGGTGCGGCCAGGGGACATCGTCATCGCCGCCAATGGCACGTCCGTGAAGAGCGTGGAGCAGCTCCGGTCGGTCGTATCCGGATCAAAGAGTCATGTCGCACTGCTGGTGCAGCGCGGCGATGCGCGGGTGTTCGTGCCCATCGAACTTGGCTGACGCTGAAGTGCGACCCATGCCGGCGGAGTGATCCGTGACCCATCTGTCCGGCATGGACAGCCGAGGAATGGCGCGCCCGACTGGATTCGAACCAGTGACCTTCGCCTTCGGAGGGCGACACTCTATCCAACTGAGCTACGGGCGCGTGGCTGGACCCCAAAAGGGGCGCGAATCATAGCTCCGCCCCCCCCTCACGTCCATTTGGGCCTGGCCGGAAGCCTTGTCGCCTCGGCCGGCCTTGGCGCCGCAGGGTGCGCCGCAGCCAGATCCGCACGTTATACTTCGCGGCCTTGCCAAAACCGCCGTCCGGAGTTCGACCGTGAGTGCAGAGCACGATCGCAAGTTTTTCGACACCTTCATGCTGATCCTCGGCATCCTCGCTGCCATCACCATCGGCCTGATGGTGCTTGCGGGCATGATCTCAGACCGGACTTCGAAGCAGTTTCACGACGAGGACCCGCGCAAGGTCGAGGAGACCCTGGCACGCATCGCGCCGGTCGGGCGCGTCGCGGTCGCGGGCCAGGACAACACGGCGCTGGCGCCGCCCGCCGCGGCTCCGACGGCAGCGGCCGTCGACCTGCCGGGTGAGCAGGTTTACCAGCAGGTCTGCACGGCGTGCCATGGCGCTGCCGTCGCGGGCGCGCCCAAGACGGGCGACAAGGCCGCGTGGGCGCCACGCATTGCGCAGGGAATCGACTTGCTGCACAAGCACTCGCTCGAGGGCTTCCAGGGCAAGGCGGGCTACATGCCGCCGAAAGGTGGCCGCACGGACCTGAGCGACCAGTCGGTCATGAACGCCGTCGATTACCTGGTCAGCCAGGCGCAGTAACCGGGTGTTTGCACGAGTCGTCCGCGCCATCGTCGTTGCCACCGCAGTGGCCGGCTTCGTCGCGGGCTGCGCTTCGCCGCCGCCGAAGCCCGACACGATGCGCGACCCGAGCGTCAACTTCTCGAACTTCAAGACGTTCGGCTGGACGGCAGGCGGCGCGGTCGACGCTGGAGACGCCCCGCTCCAGCTGCTGGACGCGAACATCCGCGCGGCCATCGTCGACGTGATGAAACGCAAGGGCTACGTCGAGGCGCCTTCCGGCACGACACCAGACCTGCGCATCGCGTACGAGACCGCGAAGGCCGAGAAGCTCGAGAATAATCCCGTGCGTGTCGGCATCGGCGTCGGCAGCTGGGGCGGCAACATGGGTGGCTCGGTCAGCATGGGCAGCCCGAGCGTTCGCAATTTCACCGAAGGCACGCTGGTCGTGCATGCCATCGACACGGCACGCAATGCCGAAGTGTGGCAGGGGCGCGTGTCCGGCAAGATGACCAAGGGCAGCGTCGAAGCGGCTGCCATCCACCAGCCCGTCGAACGGGCGATGGCGGACTTTCCGGTACGCTAGCTTCCGTCCTGCCTGTCCTTGTGCTTCATGACGGAATGCACGAATCGGCCGAACGCCCGGTCCTTCTTGCGCCTCTCGACGTATGACGACTCGTGGAATGCCGATTCCCCGGCAAGCTTCACGTAATTCTGCAGGTGTTCCTCCTTCAGCTCGTGCCTTTCGATTGCCGCCCGAACGGCGCAACCGGGTTCGCTGGCGTGGCTGCAATCGTTGAATCGGCAGTTCCTGGCGAGTTCGCCGATGTCGGCGAAGGTCTCGTCGATGCCTGCGCCGACACCGAGCATCCCCAGTTCGCGCATGCCGGGCATGTCGATCAACAGGCCCCCATGCTCGAGCACGATGAGCTGGCGGCGCGTGGTCGTGTGGCGCCCCTCACCCGTGTGGCTGACTTCCCTGGTTTCCAGTCCGGAGCCGCCGGCAAGACGATTGATGAGCGTCGTCTTGCCTACGCCCGATGAGCCGAGCAGGCAGCAGGTCTTCCCGGGAAGCACCAGCTCCCGCAAGCGATCGATGCCTGCGCCTGTCACGTTGCTGAGGGCCACGATTTTCGCGTCGATCCCCGCGCCGCGGATCTGGTCGATCAACTCGTCCAGCTTTTCCGCGCTGACCAGGTCCGTCTTGGTCAGGATCAGCACGGGCTCGATGTGGCCCTCGCGCACGATCACCAGGTAGCGCTCGAGCCGGCGCACGTTGAAATCGAACTGACAGGACTGGATGACGAACGCCACGTCGATGTTGGCAGCGATCATCTGGAACTCGATGTCCCTGCCCGCGGCCTTGCGTCGCAGAAACGACCTGCGCGGAAGCACGCGCTGAATGATCGCGTGGGACCTTGAATCCAGATAGCGCACGCAGACCCAATCTCCACGCATGGCAGATCGGTTGCAGACCCGGTCGGTAGAGGAATTTCCCCGTCAGCTCGGCAGGTGTCTCACCGTGCTCGTCGCGAACGAGGTATCGCCCCCTGTCGACGGCCGTCACCCGGGCAATGGACGCGTCGGAGCCGCACAGCTCCCTGGCTTTGTCCTCGAAGCAACGAGGCAGACCCTCGCCCAACCCCCACTCCCTCCCTCAGTCGTCCGCCTGGCGGAAATCCACTCCCAGCGAACGGAGCTTGCGGTACAGGTGCGTGCGCTCCATGCCGACGCGCTTCGCGAGCTGGCCGACCTTGCCGTTGCAGAGCTGCAGCTGCTGCGTCAGGTAGGCGCGCTCGAAATGCTCGCGGGCCTCGCGCATCGGCAGCGCCAGCAGGTCCTGCTTGACCAGCGGGCCGTCGCCCGGCGCCTGCGAGGAAATCTCGCGCTCGATTTCCTCGAGGCGGATTTCTTCCGGCCCGCCCTGGATCAGCAGTCGCTGCACCAGGTTCTTGAGCTCGCGGATATTGCCGGGCCACGGATAGTTGCGCAGCCGGTTCTGTGCCGCGACGCCGAAGCGCCGGAACGGCAAGCGCTCGTCGTCGACGATGTGGTCGACGTAATAGCGCAGCAGCTCCGGCACGTCCTCGGCGTACTCGCGCAGCGGCGGCACCCGCAGCGTCAGCACGTTCAGATTCGACAGCAGGTCCAGCCGGAACGGCACCGGGCCCCGCGTTTCGAATCCGGGCTGCGCGGACGACAGGATGCGCACGTCGAACCGCAGCGGCGCGCCGCGGCCGCCCTTGCGCTGGAACGTACCCGACTCGAACACGGCAAGCAGTAACCGCTGCGCACCCTGTGGCAGGTCCTCGAGGCCGTTGATGAACAGCACGCCGCCCTGCGCCTGCTCGAGCAGGCCCGCGGTCATTCCACTTTCGTTTTCGACCCCGAGCAGCACGTCCTCGGCGTTGCCCTCGGTGACCGCTCCCGCGGACAGGCTGACGATCGGACCGGAAGAACGCGCACTCAGCGCGTGAATATAGCGGGCGAAGGCTTCGCGACCGGTTCCCGGCTCGCCGAGCACCAGCACCGGCGCGTCGTGCGGGGCGATCTGTTTCACTTTCTCGCGCAGGTCGCGCATCAGGCGACTGCGGCCCACGGGTGCAATCAGCGGCGGCACCAGCGTCCGCGTGGCTCGCTGCCGGCGCTTGCCCTCCTCGAGCGCGCGCGCGACGGTCCGCAGCAGCTTGGCCAGCGAGAGCGGCTTCTCGACGTAGTCGATCGCACCGAGCCGCGTGGCTTCGACGGCGGTTTCGACCGTGCCGTGGCCGGACATCATCACGACCGGCGCCGTGAGCGCCTGCGACTGCTGCCACTCGCGCAACAGGCTGATGCCATCGGTGTCCGGCATCCAGATATCGAGCAATACGAGGTCCGGCGCCTGCTGCGCGCATGCGGCGCGAGCCTCGGCGGCATTACCCGCAGTTTCGACGGTGTAGCCCTCCTCCGAGAGTATTTCCCGGACGAGTTCACGAATGTCGTTCTCGTCGTCGACGACGAGTATCCGCGCGTTGGTCATGCGCGTTCTCTCCTTGGCTCCAATCTGCCGCGCGTATGCGCCGTGTCCGCCGCTGCTTCACTCAGCGGCAGATCGATACGAACCTGTGCGCCGCCGCCGGCGCGGTTGTCGGCCTCGATGTGTCCGCCGTGTTCTTCCACGATCTTGCGGACGATCGCGAGTCCCAGCCCCGTGCCCTTGGTCTTCGTGGTCACGTACGGGTCGAACACCTGCCCGATCAGCTCGCGCTGGAACCCGGGCCCATTGTCCTCCACCGTGATGCGCGCCACGTCAGATTCGCCGCGCGCGACGCGACGCGTCGACACCGCGATCGAACCGTCGGCCTGCCCTTCGAGCGCCTCGACCGCGTTGGTGAGCAGGTTGTTGAGCAATTGTCGCAGGCGTCCGGGGTCGGCAACCAGGTTATCGATCCCCGGGTCGAGTTCGACCTTGAGGCGCACCCCACGGATCGCTCCCTGTGCGCGGTAGAGGTCGCTGACCTCGGTCACCATCTTGTTGAGGTCGACCGTGGCCATCTCGAGCCGCGGCGCACGCGCGTATTCGCTGAATGCATTGACCATCTCCTTCATCGCCTCGACCTGCTGCACGATCGTCTCGGTCGCGCGCTCGAGCATCTGCACGTCCCTGGGATCGGTCATGCCCGGCAGCAGCTTGTGCCGCAGCCGCTCGGCGGACAGCCGGATCGGCGTGAGCGGGTTCTTGATCTCGTGAGCCAGGCGGCGGGCCACTTCGCCCCATGCGGCCTCGCGCTGCGCCTGCAGCATCACAGTGATGTCGTCGAACACGAGCACGTAGCCGCCGGGCGTATCGCCTTCAACCGGCAGCGGCGTGCACGCGCACATCAGGATACGGCGCCCGCCACCGGTCTGGAACGTGAACTGCTCGCGCCACTCCACTGCGCCAGTCGCGAACCGCTGCTGGCAGGCTTCGGCGAACTGCCGCGCGAGATTCGATGGCTCCGCGTCGGCGGTGCCAAACTGCGCGCCCACCCGCGATTCGATGTCCTCTCCCAGGATCATCGCCGCAGCACGGTTTGCCGTACGCACGCGCCAATCCGGCTCGAGTGAAATAACGCCCGTCGACAAACGCGCCAGGATGACCGCGAGCTTGGCGCGCTCGGTCTCCACCGCCAGTTGCGCGCGGCGCTGGTCTTCACGAGCATGCCGCAACCGCTTGGTCATGTCGTTGAACGAATGCACGAGGAAACCCATCTCGTCGTGCGAGGTGAGGGGCAGCTTCGTGTCGAGGTCGCCCTGCGCCACGGCGCGCGTACCCTGCACGAGATCCTGGATCGGCTGCACGAGCCGCTGCGCCGTGAAGATTGCCCCGTACCACGCCGCGAGCAGCGACAGCAGCAGCACGACGGTCAGCGTGAGGATGAAACTCGCCTTGAGCGGCCGCCGCAGGTAGTCCTTCTCGCCGAACTGCTGGTAGGCGGCCTGCACCGTATCCGCCAGCGCGCCAAGTCGCTCCGCGACCGGGTACATGCTCTGCAACAACAGCCGTTCGCCGCCGAGCGCGGGCGATTCACCGATCGGCACGGCCGTGCGGATCAGGTAGCCGCCGTTCTGCTGCGGCTCGAGGCTCACGAAGGGCTGTCCCTGCCGCACCTGCAGCAGCACCTCGCCCGGGACGTCCTCCGGCACGATGTCCGACGACAAGCCTTTGCTCACCGAAATGACGCGGCCCGCCTCCGTCGCAACCGTCAGTTCGACCGCGCCCACCTGCCGCCGCATCGTCTCGAGCAGCCCGGGCATCGTCGCGCCCGCGATGCCGATTTCCTCGGCGATGGCTTCGGAAGCCGCCAGGTGCTCGCGCATGCGCACTTCCAGCGCCGACCGCGACAGCACCAGTGCGTCGTCGAGACTCTGGCGGATCTCGACGTTGAACCAGCTGTCGATGCCCTTGTTCAGGAACTGCACAGCGAAGAAGTACACGAGCAGGATCGGCAGCGTCGCGAGCACGCCGAAAATCCAGACCATGCGCGCCTTGAGGCGCGAGCCGATCACGTGTCCGCGCCAGTCGCGGATCAGCTGCGTGAGTTTCGTGGCGAGCAGCCCGACCAGCACCACGAGGCCGGCGATGTTGATCCCGAGGATCCACGGATGCAGCCGGCTGAACTGCTCCGAGTTCTGCGCGGTCTGGGCCATGAACAGGATGGCAGCAAGCCAAAGCAGGCCGCCGAGACCCATGGTCACTGCCGTTGCGGCACGTTTCAGGGTCGGAGCGTCCATGACTTCCAGTCGCTCTCGGCGCTCCAGTCATCCGTCCAGAACAGCAACCAGCCAAAGACATCGGGCGCGGTATTCATCTTGAGGACGGCTCGAATGCGGCCTTCATAGACGGGCCCGTCGGACACCAGCGTTGCGTCGATGACCGGCAGTCCGCGGAGATCGCCGACGCGATCGAGCGCAGCCTGCAGCGAGCCGAAATCATGCTGCTCCCCGGTGTTGAGATTCTTCACGAGGTAGCGCTGGCTCAGCGCGTGGTAACTCACCTCATAGCGCTGCTCGAGGGCAGCAATGCCGGCGTCCAGCATGTACCGACGCACGCGATCGACCGTGATCTCGTAGGTGAGTCGAAGCGTCAGTCCGGATTCGACGGCCCTGCGCGCGTCGTCTGGTAGCGTGAGATCGACCTTCACATTGAGTTCGTAGACGCCTTCATCGAGCGAGACCTGGACGTCGCGAATGGTCAGCTTCGACTCATCCTGGGCGTGCGCGACCGTTGCCGCCGTTGCAATTAAGCACAGCACCAGCCACGCGGCACATCGCGCCAAAAAAGGCGATTTCCGCGAGATGTGGGCAGCTCTGTAGCTCATTTCCAACAATCATAACGGCTTGCTCAGGCAAGCATAATAGAACCCGTCCATACCGGTCTCGCCAGGCAGGACCTGGTACCCGGGCCCCGCCCCGGCTGGGCGAGGAGGCCAGGCGGCCGTCAGTTCGGGCGTCAGGTCCCGGACTCCGGGTGTCCGGGCCAGGAAAGCCGAGACGACGCGCTCGTTTTCGGCCGCCAGCACCGAACAACTGGTGTAAAGGAGGCGGCCCCCCGGCTTGACCACCCCCCAGGCGGCTGCCAGGAGGTTCGACTGCTTGCGCGCCAGGCTTGGGATGTCCTTGACCCGCCTCAGGATTTTGATGTCGGGGTGGCGCCGTATGACCCCGGTGGCCGAGCACGGCACGTCCAGCAGGACCCGGTCGTAGGGCCGGCCATCCCACCAGCCACTCACGTTCTCGACGTCCGCCGCCACCAGGTTGGCCTGCAGCCCGAGCCGATCGAGGTTGTCGCGGATTCGCTGCAGCCGCGGCTCGGACACGTCGAGCGCCGTGACCTCGGCAAGGCCGTTGGTCCGCTCGAGCACGTGGCAGGTCTTGCCGCCCGGTGCCGCACAGGCATCCAGGATGTGTTCGCCTTCCTGCGGGTCGAGGAGTTCGGTGGCCAGCTGGGCCGCGGCATCCTGCACCGACAGGCGCCCATCCATGAAACCTGGCAATGAGCGCACGTCGCTGGGCGGCGCCACCTGCAGCGCATCGTGAGCTAGCGGGTGCGGCGTGACCGTGAACCCCGCGGCCTCGAGCTCGCCCCTGGCCCAGGCCAGGTCGCCCCGCATCGTGTTCACGCGCACCCACAGTGGCGGGTGTTCGTTGTTGGCGTCGAGCGCGGCCAAGGCGGCCTCCCCACGGTCGGTGCGCAGTGCATCGACCAGCCAGCGCGGATGCGCGGTGCGCAACGCCAGGTCGCGGTCGATGGCGTGCAGGATGTCTGCCTGCTCGCGCTGGAACCGCCGCAGGATCGCGTTGACGAACCCGGCCGCCTTCTCGAACCCGAGCACCTTGGCGGCGCTCACGGTTTCCGAAACGGCGGCATGCGCCGCAGTCTCGCCGGAGACCAGCTGGAAAAGGCCGATTTCGATCAGTGCCCGCAGTCGCGGCGCGAGCTGGTCGGGGGAACGTGTCGCCAATGCATTGAGCACCGCGGCCAGGCGAATGTGCCACCGCAGCGTGCCGTAGCACAACGAGCGCTTGAGCCCGCGCACCGAGCCCTCGTCGCTTTCGGCGGCCAGGACATCGTCGAGCGAGCGCCCGTCTTCGATGACGGCAGCGACGATGATCGCCGCAGACGCGCGCACTTCCGCCGGACCCGAGGGTGCGCTCATGCAGCCACCTCACCGAAGCGTTCGCCGCCCAACGGCCTCGAATTGAGAATGTCGCGGGCCTTGAGCGGCCTGCGTCCGGGCAACTGCACTGTCAGCAGTTCGAGCAGACCGTCACCGGTGGCAACGACTATGCGCCCGCCCGCTGCATTCACTACTGTACCCGGTGCAGCGTGGGGCTCCACGGCGATTTCCCCGGTCACCGGGCACGCCTCCCAGATGCGCACCTGCGTGTCGCCTAGCCGGGTTTCTGCGACCGGCCAGGGGACGAAAGCGCGAACCTGGCGATCGATGGCGTCGGCAGACTGCGACCAGTCGATAAGCGCCTCCTCTTTGCGGATTTTCGCGGCGTAGGTCGCGCCGTCGGCTGGTTGCGGTGTGGCGTGAATCGAGCCGGCTGCCCAGCCCTGCACTGCCGTGACGATGGCCTGCGCCCCGAGCTGCGCGAGTCGATCGTGCAGTTCGCCGGCGGTCTCGCGCGGTCCGATCGCAAGTTCGCGTCGCAGCAGCTCCGGCCCCGTGTCGAGCCCTGCGTCCATCAACATGATCGAAACTCCGGTGCGCTCGTCACCGGCAAGCACGGCGCGCTGAATCGGTGCCGCACCGCGCCAGCGCGGCAGCAGCGAGCCATGGATGTTGAGACAGCCCAGCCGCGGCAGATCGAGCACCGCCTGCGGCAGGATCAACCCGTACGCAACGACGACCATGAGGTCGGGCGCATAGGCCGCAAGCCGCTGCTGCGCCGAGGGCGACTTGAGCGTGGGGGGCTGCTCGACAGGCAGGCCAAGCGCGAGTGCCCGTTGTTTCACGGCGCTCGACGCGATTTCGCGGCCCCGCCCCGCTGGCCGGTCGGGCTGTGTGTAGACCGCAACGATGACGTGACCCGCATCGTGCAATGCCTGCAGGGCCGGCACCGAGAACTCTGGCGTGCCGGCGAAGACGATGCGCAAGGGTTGCATCAGATGGCGGGCGTCCGGACACCCTCGACCGGCGCCGGGCGATTGCGCTTGTCCTTTTCCAGCTTCTTGCGAATGCGGTTACGCTTGAGTTCGGAGAGATAGTCGACGAACAGCTTGCCGTCGAGGTGATCGAGTTCGTGCTGGATGCAGATGGCGAGCAGGCCGCTGGCCTCGAGTTCGAACGGCTTGCCGTCGCGGCCGAGCGCGCGCACGCGAATCTTTTCGGAACGGGCCGTCGGCGTGTCGAACACGCCGGGGACCGACAGGCAGCCTTCCTCGATTTCGAGCGCGCCAGACCGCTCGATGATCTCGGGATTAATGAAGACCAGCGGCTTCGATCTGTCCTCGCTGACGTCCATCACCACGACACGTTTGTGGTAATCGACCTGCGTCGCCGCCAGGCCGATACCCGGCGCGGCATACATGGTCTCGAACATGTCGTCGATCACCTGCCCGAGTTCGGCGCCCACGCGCTCGACCGGCGCCGCTTTGGTACGCAGTCGAGGGTCTGGATATTCGAGGATGGTGAGCTTCGCCATTCTTGCGAAAATACTGCTAAAGTTATGTCACGCTTGAATTTAATGATCGACAATGGGCCGCTGGACCGCCGTCGCAATCCAGCGGAATGGCGCGACTGAGACGTGGTCGGCAGCGGCCGCCGGGCAGCCTGGATTATAAGGCGACGGTCGCGACCCCGATACCCGATGGAGAGAGGGATGGATCGTAACCTTCGACCTGAGTCGTCCACATCGCGGCGCCCGCGGCGCTGGATGCGCGCGCTGCTGCTGGCCATTGCCGTCACAGGCATCGGGGCAGGAACCGCCATTCCACCGGCTGCGCTGGCACAGGCCGAGGCGGGCCGCTCGATGTCCGTGCCGATTTCGCCGACCGCTCCCGAGCGTTATGTCGTCAAGAAAGGCGACACGCTGTGGGACATTTCGGGCATGTACCTCAAGGATCCCTGGTACTGGCCGGAGATCTGGTACGTCAACCCATCCATCGCCAACCCGCACCTGATCTATCCGGGCGACGTGCTGTATTTCAGCTATGTCGACGGCAAGCCGCGCGTTTCGCTCGAGCCCGGCAACACCCTGCGGTTGTCGCCCGAGGTCCGCACCTCCGATCTCGACGGCGCGATCCGCGCGATTCCCTATGACCTGCTGATGGACTTCGTCAGCCGCCCCAGCCTGCTCGACCGGGACCAGGTCAGGAACTCGCCGTACATCGTCGGCATGCGCGACCGGCACATCGTCGGCTCGACGGCCAACGAGATCTACGGCCGCGGGCTCGATGACCCGGCGGCTGGCACGCGCTACAACATCATCAGCGTCGGCGAAGAACTGCGTGATCCGGACGACGGCGACCTGCTCGGCTACATCGGGCATTTCGCGGCCCTCGGCGAAGTCATCCAGTCCTCCGGCGCCGTGGTGCCTGGCAAGGATTCGATTTTCAACATGCGGCGCGAGGAGCCGATGACGCACATGCACGTGATCGAGACCGGCCGCGAGATCATGCAGGGCGACAAACTCTTCCCGGCACAGGCGGACATCGGCGCGGATTTCGTGCTGTCGGCACCGTCGAACGAGGCGATCCTCGGCCAGATCGTCGCCATCGTCGATGGCGTCTACGTCGCTGGCAAGTATCAGGTGGTTGCACTCAACCGCGGCAAGCAACACGGCCTCGCTCCCGGCAACCTGCTGGGCGTATTCCACCGGGGCGAGGAGGTCCGCGACCGTTTTGACCGACCGAACTGGTCTGCCTTCACCGCGAACTACGACCGGGTGCGCCTGCCGGACGAGCGCAGCGCGACGGTCCTGGTGTTCACCGTGAAGGAACGCATGAGTTATGCCCTGGTGGTGCAGTCGTCGCAGGTCATCCGCCGCGGGGATTTCATCGCGCAGCCCGCAGCACGGCCACCAGTCCAGCGGCAGCACCAGTTTCGAGCGACTGACACGCAAACGGAACGCAGTTCTCTGCGTTCAGCGCAGTTTTGCAGGAGCCTGCCGGGACTACCCCCGGTAGGCTCTTTGCTTATGGACGATGCAGAACGCTGGTTGAGGCTCGCGCACGCCCCGGGCCTGCACGCAGGACAGTTGCAGGAGTGGCTGGCGCTCGGCGCCTCACCGGTCGACCTGACCCGTGAAAAGCGCTCAGCGCTCGCGGCAATAGGGCTGGGCCAGTCCGCGATCAAGGCCCTGCAGCAACCCGACAGCGTGGCGATCGAAAACGACCTCACCTGGCTGCATGCCGCGGAGAATCGTTGGCTTGTCACCTGGGGCGCCGCAGACTACCCGCCGCTGCTGGCGCAGATTCCGGACGCGCCCCTGGTGCTGTACGTCGAAGGCGACCCCATGGCGCTCTGCCTGCCGCAACTTGCGATCGTCGGCAGCCGCAATCCGACGGCCCTCGGTCGCGATACGGCCACTCAGTTCGCGCGGCAGCTGGCGCAAGCAGGCCTTGCGATCACGAGCGGACTGGCGCTCGGCATCGATGCGGCCGCACATCGCGGTGCCTTGAACGCGGGCGCGCGCACCGTCGCCGTGGTGGGTCGCGGTCTGGATGCGATCTATCCCAGGGAGAATGCAGCGCTCGCGCGGGAGATCGCCGGACGACAAGGCGCCCTCGTCACGGACCTGGCAATCGGCACCCCACCCCTGAAGCACAATTTTCCGCGCCGCAACAGGATCCTGAGCGGTCTTGCCGTCGGGACGCTGGTAGTCGAGGCCGCCCTGCAGAGCGGGTCACTGATCACGGCCCGGCTTGCCGGCGACCAGGGGCGCGAGGTCTTCGCCATTCCCGGGTCCATTCACAATCCAATGGTCCGGGGATGCCACCGGCTGTTACGCCAGGGTGCCCGGCTGGTCGAGAGCGTGGACGATATTTTCGCCGAACTCGAACCTATCATCGGCGAAATTAAAAGAATTACGCAGGAAAAACCCGCTGCAGGGGCAGCTCTACGCACCCCGCCGTTGGACAAGGAGTATGAAATCCTGTTAGATGCGCTCGGCTTCGAGCCGGCCGGACTCGACACTCTCGTGGTCCGGACGGGCCTGGAAGCCGGTGCCGTCGCCTCGATGCTGCTGATCCTCGAGCTCGACGGCCGGGTTCAACAGCAGCCGGGCGGTCGTTTCAGCCGCCGGTTGCCGGGGAAGGTGTGATGAAGGAAGGCGTTCTCGACATTCTCATTTATCTGTTCGAGAACTACTTCGACGCCGAGACGGACGACGGCTTCGAGCCCGACCGCGAGACTCTGAAGCTCGAGCTCGAAAAAGCCGGGTTCCCGGGATCGGAAGTGGAACGGGCCCTCTGCTGGCTGGAAGAGCTGGCAGCCGACCCGGACAGGCTGCACCCGACACCCACCTCACGCGCGATCCGGGTGTTCGCCGCGCTCGAGCAGGCGCGGCTGGACACGGATTGCCGCGGGTACCTGGTGCACCTGGAACAGGTGGGCATCCTGTCGCCGACGCAGCGCGAGCTGGTCATCGATCGCCTGATGGCGCTCGAAGGTGACGAGATCGACATCGACAAGTTGAAGTGGGTCGTGCTGATGGTGCTCTTCAGCCAGCCCGGGCAGGAGACCGCGTTCTCCCGCATGGAGGACCTGGTGTTCGAGGATCGCAGCGGAGCGATCCACTGAGGGGTTGAGGAAGTGATTGGTGAATAGTGAGTAGTGATTAGTTAAGAGGCGATTCCTCGGCATCGATCACTAATCACTACTCACTAATCACTGCCTGAGTCTGCCGCGGACCGCCGCGGCATCTTTATTTTGAGGGACATGACCAAGAATCTCGTCATCGTCGAGTCGCCGGCCAAGGCCAAGACCATCAAGAAGTACCTGGGCAAGGACTTCGAGGTGATGGCGTCCTATGGCCACGTGCGCGATCTCGTGCCCAAGGAGGGCGCCGTCGACCCCACGCGTCAGTTTGCGATGCGCTGGGAGCTGATCGAGAAGAACAAGAAGCACGTCGATGCGATCACGCGCGCCGTGAAAAAGGCCGACGCGCTCTATCTGTCGACCGACCCCGACCGCGAAGGAGAGGCCATCTCCTGGCACCTGCAGCAGCTGCTGACGGAAGCGGGGGCGCTCGAGGGCAAGACCGTCCATCGCAGCGTCTTCTACGAGATCACGAAAAAAGCGGTGCAGGAGGCCGTCGACAACCCGCGCGAAATCGCCGACGAGCTGGTGAAAGCCTACCTCGCCCGCCGCGCGCTCGATTTCCTCGTCGGCTTCAACCTGTCGCCGTTGCTGTGGAAGAAGGCGGGACTGTCAGGCGCCTCGGCGGGCCGCGTGCAGAGTCCGGCACTGCGCATGATCTGCGAGCGCGAGGAAGAGATCCTCGCCTTCAAGCCGCGCGAATACTGGTCCATCGACGCGCAGGCAGCGAAGGACGCGGCCAGTTTCACGGCCAAGCTGACGCAGCTCGGGGGCCGGAAGGTCGAGCAGTTCACCGTCACGGACGTGGGCGGAGCGGAAGCGGCAAAGCAGAAACTCGAGCATGACGCGAACGGCACCCTGGTCGTCGCGAACGTCGAGAAGAAGCAGCGCCGTCGCAACCCCTCGCCACCGTTCACGACCTCTACGCTGCAGCAGGAGGCCGCGCGCAAGCTCGGCTTCGGTGCGCAGCGCACGATGCGCCTCGCGCAGCGCCTGTATGAAGGTGTCGATTTCGGCGAAGGCCCGGTCGGCCTCATCACCTACATGCGCACCGACTCGGTGAGCCTCGGCGCAGATGCGATCAGCGAGATCCGCACCGTCATCGGCAAGCTGTATGGCGCGGCCGCGCAGCCCGACACGCCACGCGTCTACAAGACGAAATCGAAGAATGCACAGGAAGCGCACGAAGGCGTGCGGCCGACGTCGGCTGCACGCACGCCCGAAGAACTCGCGGGCAAGATCGAAGCCGACGAGCACAGGCTCTACACGCTGATCTGGCGTCGTGCCGTCGCGAGCCAGATGGAAGCCGCCGTTTTCGACACGGTCGCGGTCGACCTCGCTGCCGGCCCGGGCAACACGTTCCGCGCCAACGGCTCGACGCTGCTTTCGCCGGGGTTCCTCGCGGTCTACCGCGAAAGCTTCGACGATGTGTCGTTGAACCCGGACGACGACGAGAACCGCCTGCTGCCCGCGCTCGAGAAAGGCGACAAGGTGCGGTTGCTCGCGATCGACACCGAGCAGCATTTCACCGAACCGCCGCCGCGCTACTCCGAAGCAAGCCTGGTCAAGGCGCTCGAAGAACACGGCATCGGCCGCCCGTCGACCTACGCCAGCATCATCCAGACGCTGCTGTACAAGAAGTACTGCGAGCTGTTGAACAAGCGCTTTATCCCGACCGACCTCGGCAAGATCGTGAGCCGCTTCCTGACGGGCAATTTCGAGCGTTACGTCGATTACGGCTTCACCGCCGCGATGGAAGACGAACTCGACAACATCTCGCGCGGCGAAGAAGACTGGCTGCCGATGCTCGAGCGTTTCTGGGACGACCTCAAGAAGCAGGTCGACGATGTTTCCGAGAACGTCACGCGATCGGACGTCGCGATGGAGCGCCCGCTCGGCATCGACCCGGTCTCGGGTCGCCCGGTGAGCGTACGATATGGCCGCTTCGGCGCGTTTGCGCAGATCGGCACGCGCGACGACGAAGAGAAGCCGAAATTCGCGAGCCTGAAGCCGGGCCAGCGCATGGACGATCTCACGCTCGAGCTGGCGCTCGAACTGTTCCAGCTGCCGCGCACGCTTGGGCCATGGGAAGACGGCTACCCGATCAAGGTGGCGGTCGGCCGCTTCGGGCCGTACGTGCAGTACGGAGCCAAGAAATACGCGTCGCTCAAGAAAGAAGACGAGCCGTACACCGTCACGCTCGAGCGCGCGCTCGAGATCATCCGCGAGAAGCAGACGATCGAGGCCAACCGGATCATCATGGAATTCGGCGACACCGGCATCCAGGTGCTGAACGGCCGCTACGGCCCCTACATCACCGACAGCAAGAAGAACGCCAAGATCCCGAAGGATCGCGACCCGAAATCGCTGACGCTCGAGGAGTGCCAGGCACTGCTCGCCGTGGCGCCGGAACGTGGCACGAATCGCTGGGGCCGCAAGACGGCCGCGAAAACCAACGGCAAGAAAGCTGCAGGGGCGGTCGACACGGAAGTTGTTGCAAAGCCGACGAGGATCGTGAAGAAGAAGGCGGCGCCCCGGAAGAAGGCCGCCGCGAAGAAGAAGGCACCCGCGAAGAAATCCGCCTGAGGATGTGGGGATGAGCACCGGCACACCATCGACGTCCGTCGTCATTGCGTACCTGCGCGACCTGCATAACCGCATCACGAACGCACTGCAACAGGCGGACGGTGGCGCGACGTTCCGCCACGACAGCTGGCAGCGACCGGAAGGCGGCGGCGGCGAATCGCGGGTGCTGCGCGAAGGCGCCGTGTTCGAGCAAGCCGGCATCAACTTCTCGCACGTCTTAGGCGGCAAGCTGCCCGCGTCTGCCACGGCGCAGCGGCCTGAGCTGGAAGGCGCCAGCTTTGAAGCGACGGGCGTGTCGCTCGTCATCCATCCACGCAACCCGTACGTGCCGACCTCGCACGCCAACGTGCGCTTCTTCATGGCGATCAAGGACGGCCTGCCCGCCGCCTGGTGGTTCGGCGGCGGCTTCGACCTCACGCCGTACTACCCTTTCGAAGAGGACGTGCTGCACTGGCATCGCACGTCGAAATCGGCCTGCGACCCGTTCGGCCCTGATGTCTATGCAAAGTACAAAGACTGGTGCGACCGCTACTTTTACCTGAAGCACCGCCATGAGACGCGGGGCGTCGGCGGGCTGTTCTTCGACGATCTCAACGAGTGGGGTTTCGAGCAGTCGTTCTCGTTCATGCGCAGCGTGGGTGATCACTACGTGCCAGCCTACCTTCCAATCGTCGAGAAGCGTAAGGACACGCCCTACGGCGAGCGCGAGCGCAACTTCCAGCTCTATCGCCGGGGCCGCTATGTTGAATTCAACCTCGTTTACGATCGCGGCACCATCTTCGGCCTGCAGACCGGCGGGCGCATCGAATCGATATTGATGTCACTGCCGCCGCTGGTGCGCTGGGAGTACGACTACCAGCCCGCGCCAGGGACGCCGGAAGCGTCGCTGTACGCCGATTACCTGCGGCCCCGGAACTGGCTGGCGGAACTCGACCACTCCCGCTGATCTGCGCCATCGCGCCGCGCGGACTGCGCCGCGCCAGTCAGCCAGTCAGCCAGTCAGCGAGCAGTCTCCAGGGGGCCGAGTTAAGTGCGCGTAGACGTGCCTTGCGGTCGCCGTCCAGGAACATTGCGGTACGTCACAGTTCTGGAGTAGGTTGCGGCCTTCGAGGATCCGACTACAAGAATCGACCGCGCAGGCAGCCTCGTTTGTTGCGGCGATGTTCAACACGAGTTGCGGCTGCCTGAGTGGTGTGCCTTTGCGGCCACCCGCTGGCATCCCGCCGAGAAGACTGAAGGGAGAACCAGCCGATGTTGATCCGTAAATTTACGCTGAGCGCGGCCGCTGGCGTGCTGACTTTCGTTGCGACGTCGTCGATCGCACCACCGACCCAGGCTGCGGAACGCGCCGCTGCAAGGACGTTCCGCACGGCACCGGCGAGCATCGAGCGGCTGCGGCTCGCCACGCCGCTGACTCGCGAGAACGCCAGGTCCGCCATCGATCCCGTGCTGCTGCGCAGCAACGGCAGCCAGCAGGTCCTGGTGCGCTTCAGGTCACCCTCGGTGGCGGAATCCAACGTCACGAATCCTGCCGACGGGATCATGCGTCGCGAAGAGATCCGGATCGAACAGAACACGTTCGTCAATCGCGTGCAACGGCTTGCACCCGGCGCGCGCATGATCGCCGAGGTCCAGGGCGTGCTGAATGCGGTCGTCCTGCAGGCAGACTCGGCAACGATCCGGCAGATTGCGGCCGATCCGTCGGTGGCGCGCGTTTCGCGCGTGATCGACTACAAGCTCGACCTCTCGGAGACGGTTCCGTACATCACCGCGAGCAAGCTGCAGCGGGTGAACAAGGGAAGGGGCGTCAAGGTCGCGGTGCTCGATTCCGGCATCGATTACACCCACGCCGCGTTCGGGGGCCTTGGCACAGCCGCAGCCTACGCGGCGGCCTACGGCACGTCCACGACGGACGCGCGCAATACGACACGCGATGGCCTGTTCCCGACCGCGCGCGTGGTCCAAGACTTCGATTTCGTTGGTGAAGCCTGGCCTAACGGTGATCTCGCGCCGGACCCGGACCCGATTGACTGCGGCCCGACGGTCATCGACTGTGCGGGCAGCCACGGCACCCACGTCGCCGACATCATCGGCGGCGCCACGGGCGTGGCACCGAAGGTCAAGCTGTATGCCGTCAAGGTCTGCAGCGCGGTCACAACCTCCTGCAGCGGCGTGGCGCTGTTGCAGGGCATGGAATACGCGGCCGACCCGAACGGTGACGGCGACACGTCCGACCGCGTGGACATCATCAACATGTCACTCGGTTCGCCCTATGGCCAGCCGTTCGACGACGACCTCGCCGCGGCCGTGCAAGGCGCGACGAAGCTGGGCATCCTCACGGTCGCGTCCGCCGGCAATTCGAGCGACAAGCCGTACGTGACGGGCTCACCGGGCGCCGCCCCAGCGCACTGTCGGTCGCCCAGACCGCGGTGCCCAGCGACTTCCAGCCGTACCTCGACGTGACCGCTCCGGCGAACATCGTCGGCAGCTACCCGGCCGTCTACCAGTCGTGGTCGGCGCCGCTCACGAGCGTCGTGGAGTCGACGATGCAGTACGGCGACGGCGCAGGCGGCAATCTCAATGGTTGCGTCGCTTTCGCGGCAGGCTCGTTGGCCGGCAAGATCGTCCTGGTCGATCGCGGCGCCTGCGACTTCAGCCTCAAGATCTCCAACATCGCCGCCGGCAACGGCAGATCGGTATCATCGGCCTGATCGCCCCGGGCGATCCGTTCGAAGGCGGGGTTGGCGCCGGCACGCCAAGCATCCCCGGCTACATGATCAGCCAGTCGCTCTCGAGCAGCCTGAAGGCCGGCCTGCCCAATACGACACTCCGCATCGACCCGAACAACGGCCTGCCGCTCGTCATGGGCATGGTCGGCAGTTCGTCGCGGGGTCCGAGCAATCACTACAACGCGATCAAGCCAGAGATCGGCGCGCCCGGCGCATCGGTTTCCGCGCTCGCGGGCACGGGCACGGGCACCGAGCCGTTTGGCGGCACCTCGGGTGCGGCGCCGATGGTGGCCGGTTCCGCGGCGCTGGTACTCGGCGCGCTGCCAGGCCTCAGACCCTACGAAGTCAAGGCCCGGCTGATGAACAATGCCGAGCGCCAGATCTTCACGGACGTCGGCACCGGCCGGTTGGCGGAGATCACCCGCATCGGCAGTGGCGAAGTCCGCGTCTACGACGCATGGGCGGATCCCGCCGCGGCCTGGAACTCCGACACGCGCATCGCGGCGCTAAGCTTCGGACAGGTCGATGCGACCCGGAAGGTACTCAAGTTGACGAAGCGAGTCACAGTCCGGAACTACTCGGATAAATGGATCACCTACGCAATCTCGGCGCCCTTCCGCTTCGCAGACGACGAGGCCCTCGGCGCGGTCGAGATCTCGACGCGGGCGTCGCTCAGCGTGCCACCGCAGAGCACGCGAGACTTCCCGGTCACGATGACGATCTATGGCGACAAAGTCCGGGACAATCAGATGAATTCGGGCTCGGCCGGCGCCGATCCTGCAGCGCTGACGTTCAACGAGATCGACGGCTACATCGTGCTCGATGGCGGCAGCAAGTCTCGCCTGCACCTGCCATGGCACGTCCTGCCGCGCAAGGCCGCGGAGGTGACCGGCAACAGGAAGCTGGCCTTCGCCCAAGGCGTGGCCACTGCCACGCTCCGCAACAATGGCGTGGGAACGGCGCAGAACGACGCCTACGCGTTGCTGGCAGTCAGCCCGAACCAGCCGAAGGGTGGCCCAGGCGAAGGCATGCCGACTCCCGACATCCGAGCGGTGGGCATCAACACCTACCCGGTGCCGGCTGGGTTCTGTTCTGACAACGAATCGTTCCTGTGGGCCTTCGCGATTGACACCTGGGAACGACAGACCCACTCCCTGCCGGTCGCCCATTTCGTCTCACTGGACATCAACCGGGACGGGGTCTGGGACTACGACGTCGTGAATCTCGACGGGTCGCTGCTGAACGTCACGGACGGCCGCCAACTCACCTGGGCAATCAATCGGGAGACGGGCGATGCGGCGGCGTACTTCTACACGGAACACGCCACGAACACCGGCAACACGGTGTTGCTGATCTGTGGCGAGCAGGTCGGCTTGACCGGCACCGACATGCTGGCGACCAATGTCGACATGATGGTCGAGACGGCCGACTGGTACTTCGGCGGCCCCGGCGACATAGTGACCGGATTGACGGTCACGCCATTAGGCGAGCGCTACCTTGGCGTAACGGCCGACATCCCGGGCAACAGCACCGGTACGATGGACGTGTACGACTTCGGCCTGTTCCCGGGTAATACCGACGAACTCGGCGTCCTCCTGTTCACGAATGGCGCGCGTTCCGGCAGTACCGGCGGTGCCACACGTAGCACCGAGGCGTTGCAGTACAAGCCGTAAGCTCGGGCGCAGGTCGACACTGACAGGGCCTCCCCCTCACCGGGGAGGCCCTTTTCAATTCAGGACGAGCCAGGCGGAGCGACACGCGGCGACTCACATAGCCGGAAATTGCCCTGGCCGTTGCTGCGATAGTCGAATTTTCGTCCCACCACGTCGAAGACGATCCAGTAGCCAGGGACGGGAGCCTGGGTGTAGAACTCGCCCCGCAGTGGGCACCCGAGCGAACCGTCGCTCCAGATGACGCTTTCGTCCCGGATCAGTCTCACAGCAGAGGCGTCCGCGCCCGAACGCCGGATCACGTCGTCACGCACTCGCGCGACCAGTTCCGCGGGCGCTTCGCCCGTCACTGGCGCCCGAGGCTCGGCCACGCGCTCGGGCAGGGGTTTCGCCGCGGCTCTGCGTGCTTCAACACGACGCGCCTTGTCGTCAACCGGTTCGTCACCGGCCTGTGCGCCGAGACAGCCCTGCAGCAGCACGCCGCACATCAGCAGAGTCGCCGCCGCTGGTGTCGATCGCTCCATGGCCCGGCTCCTTTGCTGCAGGGAACGCCGTGTTGACTCAGACTCGTCCGTCCCAACGCAGCGCCGTATACCACAACGATAACAGGTGACTGCTCGAGTTTCCGGAACGACGCGCGGCGCCGGCGAGCTGTTATTCGACGACATGACCGAGTGGGGCTTCGAACAGTCGTTCGCGTTCATGCGCAGCGTGGGTGATCACTACGTGCCGGCCTGCTTGCCGAGCGCCGACAGGCGCAAGGAAACTCCATATGGCGAGCGCGAACGGAACTTTCAGCTCTGCCGCCTAGGACGTTATGTTGAATTCAACCTCGTTTCGATCGCGGCACGGTCTTCGGCCTGCAGACCGGTGAGCGCATCGAATCCATCCTGATGCCGCTGCCGTCGCTGGTGAGGTGGGAGCACGACTTCAAGCCTGTACCTGGGACGCTGGAAGAGCGGCTTTACAAGGACTTTCTGCAGCCGCGCGACTGGCTGCCCGAGTTTGCAGCAGCGTCACGCTGACCTGAGCCAATTACGCCGCAGCCGCCGTGTTCGGCACCGCTTGCCGCTTCGTTGCCAGGCCGCGCAGCTGCACCAGGCCTGTCTTGACGACGGAAAACTGTGACTCAGTTTGCAATCACTGGCGCACGCAGTTAGCGTTCGGCATCGGCAAACGCAAGGGCACACCCGCTGTGAGACGGGGTCGCAAAGCTTCGGCTCTTGATCGCCAAGAACAAGAGGGCTGGGCTACCTGACACGCCGGGGTTGGATTGCGCCACGTGCCACACACGCGGCAGGAATCCAGACCGGATTGGTCAGAAGGGGAGGAGAAGGCGCACCCGGTCGCGGGCAAGCGTCCCAACGTCGCGTTCCTGTTGTCGAAGACATCGGTCCATCCAAAAGCTTGCGCTTCTTGCGGGAGGGTTCATGCGTAGAAGTCAAATACTGTCATTGCTGTCGACGGTCGTGATCACGGCCGTTGCTGCGGTGTCCGTTCCAACCACGGTAACCTATGCGGGCGACGGCTCGAAAGGCTTCCGGGCTCACAACAACAAGTCCAGCAACGGCGTGTACATCGTCCGCATGTCGGACGAACCAGCCGCTGCGTACACCGGTAAAGTACGTGGCTACGGGGCGACCAGGCCGGCCGAGGGTGAAAAGCTCGACGCTTCAAGGCCCGAGGTCGAGAGCTATCGTGGCTACCTCAGGTCACGGCACGCTGACGCAGTGGCTCGCGTGGGCGGTCGCAAGATCTACAGTTATGGCCTGGTTTTCAATGGCTTCGCGGCGGAACTGACCGAAAAGCAGGCGCAGAAGCTTGCGTCCATGCCGGGCGTGCTGGCCGTCATGAAGGACGAGTTGCGTTACTCAGACACATCCACCACGCCTGCCTTCCTCGGGCTCAACGCTGACGATGGTCTCTGGGATCGGCTCGACAGCCCGCGCGACGCAGGTGAAAGCGTCGTGGTGGGCATCATCGACTCGGGCATCTGGCCCGAGAATGCCAGCTTCGCCAATGACGCAGAGCGGGATCACGGCGACGACCGCGACCATGGTCGCGGCCATGCCTATGGCAACCGTCACATCCGCGGCTGGAAGGGAACCTGCGTAAGTGGCGAAGAATTCGTCGGCAAGAAGGTCTGCAACGGCAAGATCATCGGCGCCCGGTACTTCAATGAAGCCTGGGGTGGCGATGCGGGAATCGACGCGGACAGACCGTGGGAGTTCAATTCCCCGCGCGACTACGATGGTCACGGCACACACACAGCAGCCACCGCCGCGGGCAACTACCGCACGAAGGTCACGGGACCCGCGGCCGCCTACGGCCGCGTGAGCGGCATGGCGCCCGGCGCCAAGATTGCAACGTACAAGGCCCTGTGGGCGTCTGAGGACGGCTCGACGGCGAACGGCTTCACGTCCGACCTGGTTGCGGCAATCGACCAGGCCGTTGCGGACGGCGTCGACGTCATCAACTACTCGGTCAGTGGCACGACGACGAACTTCCGCGACGCCGTGGAAATCGCCTTCATGTACGCGGCCGATGCAGGCGTGTTCGTGGCGGCTTCCGCCGGCAATAGTGGTCCAACCGTCGGCACAGTCGCGCATCCGAGCCCATGGATCACTACCGTCGCCGCCGGCACGCACAACCGTTCTTCGATCGTCACGGCCACGCTCGGCAATGGCTCGACCTACACCGGCGCCGGCCTGACGACTGCCGCTGTCACGGCGCCCCTGATCGACTCAACGGCCGCAGGGATGGCAGGAGCGAGTGCGACCGCCGTCAGCCTGTGCTACTCCACGTCCTGGAATGGCGGCGTCGCCGCGCTCGACCCGGCCAAGGTGGCCGGCAAGATCGTGGTCTGCGACCGCGGCGTCAGCGACCGCGTCGACAAGAGCCTTGCCGTGCAGGAAGCGGGGGGCGTCGGCATGATCCTGCTGAATCCGACGGCCAATACGCTGAATGCGGACTTCCACTCGGTGCCGACGGCGCATCTGCAGAACACCGACTATGCGACCGTACACGCGTACGCGGCGATTCCGGGCGCGACGGCCACCATCGGCGTGTCGACGATCGACACCAGCACCCCGGCACCGTACATTGCATCGTTCTCGTCGCGCGGCCCGCTGGCCGCCGGTGCCGGCGACCTGCTGAAGCCGGATATCACGGCGCCGGGCCAGGACATCCTCGCCGCAGTATCGCCGGTCGTCGGTGGTCTCGACTTCAACCTGCTGAGCGGCACGTCGATGTCGTCGCCGCACATTGCCGGCCTCGCGGCACTGTTGAAAGACTTGTACCCGAAGTGGACGCCGATGATGATCAAGTCGGCGCTCATGACCACGGCGGGTGACGTCCTAGACGGTCCCAACACGCATCCGTTGGTAATCTTCCGACAGGGCGCCGGTCACGTCGCCCCGAACAAGGCTGCCGATCCCGGCCTCGTGTTCAAGTCAGGCTGGAACGACTGGCTCGGGTTCCTGTGCGGCACGCAGTTGCCTGCCGTGAACTGCACCAGCGCGGGCATCCCGGTGCTCGACCCCAGCAACTTCAACACGCCTTCAATCGCGATCGGCGACCTCGTCGGCACGCAGACGGTGACGCGCACGGTGACCAACGTCGATCATCGACGCGCCACCTACAACGTATCGGTCTCGGGACTGGCGGGGTTGACCGTGACAGTGTCTCCGGCAACATTCACGATCAATCCGGGCAAGTCGCAGCAGGTGTCCATCACCTTCCAGACGACGACGGCAACCCCCAATGCTTACGTGGGCGGTCAGATCACCTGGAGCGACGGCAAGCACAAGGTCCGCATCCCGGTCGTCGTGCGGCCGCTGGCCCTGGCTGCCCCGACCCAGGTCAGTGGCAATTACAGCGTGAAGTTCGGTTATGACGGCCCCTTCACAGCAGCGGCCCGCGGCCTCGTTCCGGCGACGACGGTCTCGGATACCGTGGCAATTGACGACTACAACGTTCACGTAGTCTCGGTGCCAGCCGGTACGACGTACACGCGATTCTCCTTGTTCGATGCCAATTCGTCAGCCGACAGTGACCTCGACCTCGAGGTGTACAACTCGGCCTTCACCTTAATTGGCGGGAGCGGCGGCGCCACGTCGGCCGAGGAAGTCAGTTTCGTGAACCTGACGCCGGGCACCTACTACGTGCTCGTGGTCGGCTATGCGGCGCCTGCGCCAACGGCCGATTACACGCTCTTTACGTGGCAGTTGGGCTCCACAGACGTCGGCAACATGACGGTGACTGCGCCAGCCACGGCGGTCACCGGCACGAGCGGCAACATCGGACTCGCGTTCCCAGGTCCGCTGGTGCCGGGAACGAAGTACCTTGGTTCCGTGGCGTATGGCGGCATTGCAGGCATGCCGAACCCGACCATCGTTCGCGTCGACCCGTAAGGCGCGACTCGAGTCTTCCGGCGAGGACCGGCAAACGAACGCCCCGGGGAGCAATCCCCGGGGCGTTTTTCATTGCACGATCCAGAGGCGCTGGTAGATCAGGCGCGATCGTTGGGCAACGCCGCCGTCACCCGGGCCGCCGGACAGAACATCGGTCTGCCACGCGAACTGGAGTGGTAATTCAGGACCTGCTCGCCGGCCTGCAGCACGATGCGAAAGCCAGGTACGAGCGCCTGCGTATAGACCATGCCAGGCTGCGGGCAACCAAGCGAACCGTCCCGCCAGGTTACCGCTTCGGCGCTCGTCACCTTGATGTCGGCCCGAGCCGTCGTAGACCGGTGGGCTGCATCGTCGAGCGCAGCCTCGATCATTTCTGCAGGGGCATTGGTCACGGCTTTCTCCTCGACGACGGGGGGTGGGCCGCCCGCAGCCTGGCCCAGGGCACAGCCGGCAGCGAACGTGCAGGCCAGCCACGCAGTGGCGAGGGGCCCGCGCCAGCGAACCATCGGACCGGAACCTGCCCGGTGCAGTACTCTTGTCAACATCCAGCGTTACTCCGTTGCGGGACCCGGGCCTCCGGATCGGTCAGACATGAATTATCGCCACGCGTTCCATGCGGGGAACTTCGCGGACGTGCTGAAGCACGTCGTGCTCATGATGCTCGTCGAGCACCTCAAGAAAAAGCCCGCGCCGTTCTTCTACCTCGACACCCATGCCGGCGGCGGCACGTACGACTTGAGCCTCGGCGAATCCCAGCGCAGCGGTGAGTACAAGAACGGCATCGGCCGGTTGCTCGAGTTTCCCGAAGCCGCGCTCGCGCCGGAACTCGCGGATTACGTGCGTCTGGTCAAGGCGTGCGCAGGAGTTGGTCGCAGCGCGATCACAGCTTACCCCGGCTCGCCCACCATCGTCGGGAGAATGCGTCGCAGCACCGATCGGCTGGTGCTCGCGGAAACGCATGCGCGAGAAGCGTTGGCGCTGCGCTCGACGCTGGGCCGGCAGAAACTCGTGTCGATCGTCGAAAGCGACGGCTACGCTGCGCTGAAGGCACAGTTGCCGCCGCGCGAGAACCGCGGGCTCGTGCTGATCGATCCACCCTTCGAATCGGACACCGAGTTCGACCGCATCCTGTCCGCGCTCGAAACCGGCTACGAACGCTGGCCGACCGGCACGTACTGCATCTGGTACCCGCTCACCGAACGTGCGGCACCGCTGCGATTCCGCCGCAATCTCGAAGGCTCGGGTATCCGCAAGGTGCTCGACGTGACGCTGAGCGTCATGCCGGACGATGCAGCCGTGGGCCTGCGCGGTTCAGGCCTCGTGATCGTGAATCCGCCGTGGATGCTCGATGAACGGCTCGCGGAATTGCTGCCGGACCTGCACCGACTGCTGGTGCCAGACGGCGCGGGCGGCACCAGCGTGGAGTGGTGGATCGGCGAATAGAGGGGCAAGGGTTAGGGTGAAGTCGGGGACCAGCCCTCCCTCTTCCTCAACGCGCTGACTCTAAGTAATTGCTGCGCGTCCGACCCTTCCTTCCTACCCCCCTTCCTTTCACTTCCTCATGCCTGAAACACGTCACCACGTGATCATTCACCATGCCGGTCGCCTGCATGTGCGCGTACATGATCGTGGAACCCACGAACTTGAAGCCACGCCGCTGCAGGTCCTTGCTGAACGCATCCGACTCCGGCGAAGTCGCCGGCACCTGTGACATCTCACGCCATCGATTTACGATCGGCTGGCCGCCGACAAACTGCCAGCTGTATTTTGCGAAGCTGCCAAACTCTTCCTGTACCTCGAGGAAGCATCGCGCGTTGGTGATCGCGGCCGCGATCTTGAGCCGGTTGCGCACGATGCCCGGGAACTGCAGCAGTTTCTCTACCTTGCGCGAATCGAACTTCGCCACCTTCACCGCATCAAAACCGGCAAACGATTCGCGGTATCCCTCACGCTTGCGCAGGATCGTCGACCAGCTGAGCCCGGCTTGCGCGCCTTCGAGGATCAGGAACTCGAACAGCCGGCGATCGTCGTGAACGGGAACTCCCCACTCCTGGTCGTGATAGGCGATGTACTCCGCGCTCATGCCGGCATACGACCAGCCGCACCGGGGTCGCGCATCGGGAGCCAAAGACGCCGGCTGAACCGCGGCTTCCTTGGGCATCTTGACCTTGGGAACGGGCTTCCGGGTGGCCTTGGCGGCGGGAGTCTTTGCGCGGCCAGAGGCTGCCGGCAGCCGGGTCGAACGGGTTTTCGTGCTCATACGCGGATTCTGCCTTTGACGATACGGCTATTGCGTTCTTTTCGCGGCCGGTCCCGCTCGGGTATAAAGTCTGGATTCGGATCGAATAAAGCGCCCGCCTCCATGACTCACCCCGACGCCCCCGGCCAGTTCCCTCGTGTCCGCATGCGCCGCATGCGCCGCGATGCCTTCTCGCGCCGCATGATGCGGGAGACGGTGCTGACGCCGGATGACTTCATCTATCCCGTGTTCGTCATAAGCAGCGCGTGGCGATCCCCTCGATGCCGGGTATCGAGCGCGTGTCCGTGGATGAGCTGGTCCGCGAGGCCGAGGCCGTCGCGCGCCTCGGCATCCCGGCACTCGCCCTCTTCCCGGTTACGCCGCTCGAGGTGAAGAGCCTCGACGGCCGTGAAGCCTGGAACCCCGAGGGCCTGGCACAGCGTGCCGTGCGTGCGATCAAGAAAGCCGTGCCTGAACTCGGCGTGGTGACCGACGTCGCGCTCGATCCTTTCACCACCCACGGCCAGGACGGCATCATCGATGGGACCGGGTACGTCATGAACGACGTGACGGTCGCCGCGCTCGTGCAGCAGGGCCTCTCTCATGCGGAAGCAGGTGCAGATGTAGTAGCTCCCTCTGACATGATGGACGGCCGCATCGGTGCACTGCGCGACGCGCTCGAATCCGCGGGTCACATCCATACGCGCATCCTCGCCTACTCCGCCAAGTACGCGTCGAGCTACTACGGCCCGTTCCGCGACGCGGTGGGCTCGGCCGGCAACCTCGGCAAGGGCAACAAGTACAACTACCAGATGGACCCGTGCAATTCGGACGAGGCGCTGCGCGAAGTCGAGCTCGACCTCGCCGAAGGCGCCGCTATGGTGATGGTCAAGCCCGGCATGCCCTACCTCGACATCGTGCGCCGCGTTAAAGATCGCTTCGGGGCGCCGACATTCGTGTACCAGGTCAGCGGCGAGTACGCCATGCACATGGCTGCGGTACAGAACGGCTGGCTCGACGAGCGCGCGGTCGCACTGGAGTCGCTCGGCAGCATCAAGCGCGCGGGCGCCGACGGGATCCTGACCTATTTTGCGAAGCGTGCGGCAGAATGGCTCAAGGAAAGGGGTTAGGGGTTGGGGGACAGGGGTCAGTCGGTACGTCGCGCCGGCGACGCAGATCGAACCGTCCAACCGACACCGCACCTCCGACTAACCCCTATCCCCTATCCCCTAACCCCTATCCCCTATCCCCTATCCCTTATGTCTGACTCCTACGCCCTCTTCGGCTATCCGGTCTATCACAGCTGGTCGCCGTTCATCCACGGTCTGTTCGCAAGACAGACGGGGCAGGAAATGGAGTACCGCCTGCATGAAGCGGCGCCGGATCAGTTCCGCCACGACCTGCTCGAGTTCTTTTTCGAGCAAGGCGGGTGCGGCGCGAACATCACGTTGCCGCACAAGCGCGCGGCGGCCGACCTGGTCAATGAGCTCACGCCGCGGGCCCAGCGCGCGGATGCGGTCAATACCGTCCTGCGTGGCGACGGCGAATTGATCGGCGACAACACGGACGGTGTCGGCCTTGTCACCGATCTCACGCAGAACCTCCGGCTGCGGTTCAAATCGCCACGCATACTCGTGCTCGGCGCCGGCGGCGCGGCGCGCGGCGCGATCGGGCCCTTGCTGGAGCTGACGCCGTCGACCCTCGTGATCGCCAATCGCACGGCCGGGCGCGCCATCGCGCTGGCCGAGGAATTTTCCGGACTTGGTGAAGTGAGCGGCGCTGCCTTCGACAGTGTCGAGCCGCTCGAACCGTTCGACCTGGTCATCAATGCAACTTCGGCCAGCCTGAAAGGCGAGGTGCCGCCGATCCATTCCCGCGCAGTGGACAGGGCCACCGCGTGCTACGACATGGCGTATGGGATCGGCGAAACGCCGTTCACGCAATGGGCCCGTGATCGCGGCGTGACCAGGGTGGCACAGGGTTGGGGCATGCTCGTGGAACAGGCGGCCGAAGCGTTCTTCGTCTGGCGCGGCGTGCGCCCGCAGACGCGGCCCGTGCTGGAGGCGTTGCACGCCCGGGCTATGTACCTGGCGGCAACTGCGAATACTGATTCTTGAGCAGCACGTAATCGCCCGCCATCTTCGGGATGCGCGCAATCTCCTCGGGCCGCAACTCGCGCGATCGCCGCGCGGGATTGCCGACGTACAGGAAGCCGGATTCGAGTTGCTTGCCCGGCGTGACGACGCTGCCGGCTCCGATGATCACGTCGCTGGCAACTGCGACGCCATCCAGCACGATGGCGCCGATGCCGACCAGCACGCGGTCCGCAATGGTGCAACCGTGCAGCGCGACCTTGTGACCGATGACGACGTCCTCGCCAAGGATCGTGGCCCAGCCTGCGTCGTTGCCCGGGTAGGGCCGCGAGACGTGGATGATGCTGCCGTCCTGGACGTTGCTGCGGTCGCCGATGAGGATTCGATTGACGTCGCCGCGGACCAGCACGAACGGCCAGATCGAAGCATCCGCACCGAGTTCTACGTCGCCGATGACCAGCGCCGCAGGATCGACCCACGCGCCCGGCCCGAGGGTGGGAGACACGCCGCGATAGGTTCGAATCGTCATGCTGGACCGTTCTCAATTCCCGGATCTGGGACGCACAGTCTAGACGCTGCCACCGGGCAACCGGCAATCTAGCCGCTCGCGGGGTCACTCCCGCCCCGGAAAACGACACGGAGCCGCCGATGCTGATCATGCTGTTGCTGTTTGTTGCGCTGCTGTTCGTGGCGGCCGTCTACCTCGTTCGCATTTATAACGGGCTTATCGCGCTGCGCGAGAACGTGCGCAAGGCCTGGGCCAACATCGACGTGCTGCTGACACAGCGCCACGACGAGCTACCGAAGCTGGTCGAGACCTGCAAGCGGTACATGCAGTACGAGCAGGAAACGCTGGAGCGCGTGATGCAGGCGCGCTCTGCCGTGTTCACGGCGCAGAGTCGCGGGGACGTTGCCGCAGTCGGCGCGGCCGAGGACCAGTTGCGCCAGGGGCTCGGCCGCCTGTTCGCGCTGGCGGAGAACTACCCGGAACTCAAGGCCGACAACAGCTTCCGCCACCTGCAGACGCGCATCTCGGAACTGGAGGAAGCGATCGCGGACCGCCGCGAGCTCTACAACGAGTCGGTGAACCTCAATAACATCCGCATCCAGACCTTCCCCGACCTGCTGGTCGCGCGAATGTTCGAGTTCAAGCCGGCGCAGCTGCTCGAGTTCACCGAAGAGCAGAAACGCGACGTGGACCTGGGCAAGCTCTTTGGCTGAGAGTGATTTCTGGTTCTGGCTGCTGACGCTCGGTGTCGCCGTCGTGGCCGGCGGCGCAGCGGCGCTGCGCTGGCTCAAGATCGCGCGGCTCATCGAAGACACGCCGACGTCGCGCATTCGATCTGCGGCACAGGGCTACGTCGAACTCGCGGGCAACGGCCTGCCCCTGCCGGGCACGAAGAATCCGGCGCCGCTCACGCAACGGCCCTGTATCTGGTGGAGCTACAGGATCTCGAAGCGGACCGAACACGGCGCGGGCAAAAGCCGGAGGAAGAGCTGGCAGACCATTGCGTCGGGCACGTCGTCGGTCGCTTTCATGCTCGACGACGGGACTGGCCAGTGCATCGTGCAGCCCGAAGGCGCGGAAGTCGTGCCGACCGAATCGACCACCTGGTACGGCGACACGCCCTGGCCTGCGTCCGGACCGGGCAAGGGACTGTCGCTGACCGGGGGGCGCGGCTTCCGCTACGTCGAAGAACGCATCTACGAGCACGAGCGCCTGGTTGCCCTGGGCGATTTTCGTTCGACGGCATCGTCCGGCGAACCGGACCCTCAGGTGGAACTGGTCCAGGTGCTGGCGCAATGGAAACAGGACCAGCCTGCCTTGCTGCAGCGCTTCGACCAGGATGGTGATGGCCGGATCGACCCGGTCGAATGGGAAGCGGCACGGCAAGAGGCCCGGCGCACGCTCACGCAGCGGCGCGCTGAGCGCCCACCCCGGCAGAACTACCACGTCCTCTGCCTTCCGGACGGCGACCGCCTGTTCCTGCTCGCCGCGCTGCCACCTGGCGACCTGACCCGCCGTTACCGCAGGCGCGCCGCCTTCGCATTCCTGGGCTTCGTCGCTGCCGTGTACGCGCTCGGCTGGCTGTTGCAGAGCGGGTTCGGCTGAATCCAGGGCCGCCACGCCGCTAGAATGGAGGGCATGGACAACCCCCTCCTGCACGATGCGACCCTGCCCGCCTTTCTTGCGATACGCCCGGAACACATCGAACCTGCCATCCGGCAGGTACTGGAAGAAAACCGGCGTGGCTTGCAGCAGCTGCTCGATTCGGGTGCCGAGGGCTGGGACGGCATCGTCGTTCCCGTCGAACGGATGCAGCATCGGCTTGCGCGCACCTGGTCGCCTGTGGGCCACCTCAATGGCGTCGCGAACGGCGACGAGCTGCGGGCGGCCTACAACACGTGCCTGCCGCTGCTTACCGCGTATCACACCGAGATCGCGCAGAACGCCGCCCTGTGCGCCGCATACCAGCGCATCAAGGACACGCAGTACCCCGGCCTGAGGCCCGAGCAGCGCAAGCTCGTCGACAACGCGCTGCGTGACTTCCGACTCGCGGGTGTCGCGCTCGCACCCGATCGCAAGCAGCGCTTTCGCGAACTCATGGAGCGCCTGTCGACGGCACAGGCAAAGTTCGACGAAAACGTGCTCGACGCCACCAACGCCTGGACGCGCGACGTAGAGGAGGCCACTGAACTCGCCGGCTTGCCTGCCGCCGTCATCGCCCGTGCGCGTGCCGCAGCCGAGAAGACCGGTCGCAGCGGCTGGGCGTTCACGCTCGACGCACCCAATTACCAGGCGGTACTGACGCATGCCGAAAACCGGCAGCTGCGCCAGGACTTCTATACGGCCTGGCTCACGCGCGGCTCCGAGCAAGGTCCGGCGCAGTGGGACAATACGGCGCTGATCGAGGAAATCCTCGCGCTGCGGCACGAGGCCGCGCAGCACGCGGGTTTCTCGAGCTTCGCGGAGTATTCGCTGGCCACCAAGATGGCACGCGATCCCGCCGAGGTGCTGGAGTTCCTGCGTCGGCTGGCGCGCCTGTGCCGGCCGGCCGCGCAGCGTGAGTTCGCCGAACTTGAAGCGTTCGCAGGCACCAGGCTCGAGGCCTGGGACGTGGCATTCTATTCGGAGCGCCTCAAGCGCGAGCGTCTGGCCGTCTCGGAAGAGGATCTGCGCCCGTACTTCCCGATGCCGCGAGTGCTGGAGGGCCTGTTTGCCGTGGCACAGCGCCTCTATGGCGTACGCATCAGGGAATGCAAGGGCGTCGAGGTGTATCAGCCCGACGTCCACTTCTACGACATCATCGGCGACGACGGCGAACCTCGCGGCGGATTCTTCCTCGACCTGTACGCGCGACCGAGGAAGCGCGGCGGCGCGTGGATGGACGAATGCCTGGGGCGGATCGACCTGGCCGGTGCGCAAGCGTTGCCAATCGCTTACCTCGTCTGCAACTTCACCCCGCCAGGGGCAGACCGGCCTTCGCTGCTGACGCACTACGAAGTGCTGACGATGTTCCACGAATTCGGCCACGGCCTGCACCACATGCTGACGCGCGTGGATTTTCCGAGCGTGGCCGGCATCAACGGCGTGCCGTGGGACGCGGTCGAGCTGCCGAGCCAGTTCATGGAGAACTTCGCGTGGCGCGAGGAAGTGCTGCCGCTGATCTCGGGCCACGTCGAGACCGGCGCGCCGCTGCCGCTCGAGGCACTGCGCAAGCTGCAGGCAACGCGCTCGTTCCAGGCCGGCATGCAGTCGGTCCGGCAGCTCGAGTTCGCGCTGTTCGATTTCCGGCTGCACGCCGAATTCTCGCCTGAACATGGCTCGCGGTTGATGCAGACGCTCGCCCAGGTTCGTGACGAGGTGGCCGTCGTGCGTCCGCCGGCGTTCAACCGCTTCCCGCACAGCTTCCAGCACATCTTCTCGGGCGGGTACGCCGCCGGCTACTACAGCTACAAGTGGGCCGAAGTGCTGTCGGCGGACGCCTTCGGCGCGTTCGAGGAATCGGGCATCTTTGATGCGGCGACCGCCCGCCGCTTCCTCAACTCGATCCTGGAGCGCGGCGGCAGCCGCGATGCGATGGAAGCGTTCGTCGAATTCAGGGGCCGCAAGCCCGAACTCGAGCCGCTGTTGCGGCAGCTGGGCCTGGCGGCATGACCCGGACGGTCGCTTCCTGGAACGTGAATTCACTGCGGGTGCGCTTGCCGCACCTGACCGAGTGGCTCACGGCCAACCCGGTCGATGCCATCGCGCTGCAGGAGACCAAACTGCCCGATGCCGATTTCCCCGCGGCTGACCTCCAGGCCCTCGGCTGGCATTCCGCATTCAGCGGACAACGCACTTACAACGGCGTCGCCATCCTCAGCCGCGACCCCGTCACCGACGTCGTTGCGGGCATTCCGGGCTTCGACGACGACCAGCGCCGCGTGCTTGCGGCCTCGCTCGGGAGCCTGCGCGTCATCGATGTCTACGTGCCGAACGGACAGACGGTGGGCTCGGACAAGTTCGCCTACAAACTGCGCTGGTTCGCCGCGTTGCGTGAGTACGTCGCCGCCGAACTGATGCGCCATCCGCACCTGGTCGTGCTCGGCGATTTCAACGTCGCGCCGGAAGACCGCGACGTGCACGACCCCAAAGCCTGGGAAGGTTCGGTGCACGTGAGCCCGCCCGAGCGCGCGGCGCTGCAGGCGTTGCTCGGCACCGGGCTCGCGGATTGCTTCCGGCTGTTCGAACAGCCCGAGAAATCGTATTCGTGGTGGGACTACCGGATGATGGCATTCCGTCGCAATGCGGGCCTGCGCATCGACCTGATACTCGCCTCGAACGCGCTCGCTCAGAAGTGTGGCGCGTGTCACATCGACAAGGCGCCACGCCGGCTGGAACGGCCGTCGGACCACACACCGGTGGTGGCGAGTTATGACATATAGAGTCCGGCGCGGGCGGCAGACGCCCGATTTTCCGGGTGCGGGCCTTTTTGGCTCTGGCACTTTCGGGCCAAGAGCATAGACTCGCTCGAAACCAGCGCGCACCAGAACGCCCATGCAATTTCGCCGCAGCGATTACGACGTCACCAACACCGTGCAGGTGAGCTCGGTGGCGTCCGTGCGCAAAGCCGTCGAGGAACTCTTTCTCCAGACCTGGCCCGGCGCCAACACCGAGCGGCTGACGACGGCGTTCGCCGACTTCGAGCGGTTGTTCTGCGGCCAGTTTCCGGGCTACCTGGGCTGCGACACTGTCTATCACGACATGCAGCATTCGCTGGACGACACGCTCGCGATGGCACGCCTGCTTGCCGGCTACGACCGTACAAACCCGCCGGAACAGCGCCTGGGCGCCGACCGCGCGCTGCTCGGCATCATCGTCGGGCTGTTCCACGACTCGGGCTACATCCGCCAGAGCGACGATACGCAGCATCGCAACGGCGCGGAATTCACCCGCACCCACGTGATGCGGGGCGCGCACTTTCTTGCGCGCTACCTGCCTGCCATCGGTCTCGCCAACTGGGTACCGGTCGCGACGCAGGTGATTCACTTCACCGGCTACGAGGTGCCGTTCCAGGACATCCGGCTGGATGACGTGCGCGACCGCCGCGTCGGTCATCTGCTCGGCACGGCGGACATGCTCGCGCAGATGTCGGACCGGTGCTATCTGGAGAAATGCCGCGACCGCCTGTACCCCGAATTCGTGCTCGGTGGCGTCGCGATGCAGCGCGAGGACGACGGCGGCCTCAAGGTCCAGTACGGCTCGGGGCTCGACGTGCTGCGCCAGACGCCGCAGTTCTTCGAATTCACGATGCGCACGCGCCTCGACGGCGAGTTCGGCGGAGCCTACCGCTATGTCGAGAGCCTGTATGGCGGCCGTAATCCGTACCTGGAAGCGATCAATCGCAACCTCGCCTACCTGACGCGCGTGCTCGAAACGGGCAACTGGAACATGCTGCGACGCTCGCCGCCCGTGTTCACGTGGGAAAAGAATCCGCTCGAAACCGTGCGGTCGCTGGTGATCCGGCACATCCGTACGGCGGTCGAAGCGACCTGAATTCTGCCGCGGGTTCCGCCGGCAGGCCACCGATGCCGTGCGTCAGGGCTTGAGCCCGCGCAGGAATTTCGCCGGATCTTCGCCGCGCTCGAGCACTTCGACCAGCGCCGAGCCGACGACTACGCCGTCGACGTGGCCCTGCATGCGCATGACCTGCTCCGTCGTTCGAATGCCGAAACCCGCGCACACCGGCACGGGCGACATCGATTTCACGCGATCCATGTAGTCCAGTATCTCGTCCGGCACGGCAACCGACTTGCCAGTCGTGCCCGTCATGGTCACCGCGTACACGAAACCCTGGCTTGCTTTGCACAGCATCCTGAGTCGCGCATCCGGCGTGACCGGGGTGACCATCTGCACCAGCGCGATACCGACCCGGTCGAGCGCCGACCGCATGTCGGCGCTTTCTTCATAGGGCAGGTCGGGAATGATGAATCCCGACACGCCCGCCTTCGTTGCCACCTCCGGCAACCGTTCTAGTCCGAACGCGAGCAACGGGTTCAGGTAACTCATGAGCAGCAGGGGCGCCTGCGGGCGCGGCTGCAACCTCTCGAGTTCCTCGAGCAGCCACCGCAGCGTGAAGCCGCCTTGCAGCGACGCGAAGCTCGCGCGCTGAATGGTGGCGCCATCGGCCATCGGGTCGCTGAACGGCACGCCGATCTCGACGACGTCGGCTTCGGTCGCGATTGCTCGCAGGTTCTGCGTGAAGTGTGCGCGGTCCGGAAATCCCGCGGTCATGAATCCCACAACGGCGGGCCGGCCACTTGCGGCCGCTCGCTTGATCGCCGTGCTGATGCCGTCGCGCGGTTGCGCAGTGCCAGTCGTTATCAGGGTCGTCATCAGATTTTTCCCTTCAGCAGCGTGCGCTGCAACGTCGGCATGTCCTTGTCGCCGCGGCCGGACAGGCCGATCAGGATGCGGCAACCAGGGTTCTTCTGCGCATACTTGCGAGCGCCCGCGAATGCGTGCGCCGTCTCGATGGCCGGCAGGATGCCTTCGTACCGGCTGCACTCCGACAGCGCCTCGAGCGATTCATCGTCCTCGGACGCGGCAAAGCCGAGGCGGCCGATGCTTGCGAGCAGCGCATGCTCCGGCCCGACACCCGGATAATCGAGTCCGGCGGAGACCGACTGCGTTTCCTGGATCTGGCCGTGCTCGTCCTGCAGCAGCAGTGAGTAGCAGCCCTGCAGTACTCCTGGCGTGCCGTACGCGAGCGAAGCGGCGTTCTGCCCGAGCCCCGGACCGATGCCGCCGGCCTCGAAGCCGAGCAGCTTGACCGCGGTGTCCGGAATGAACGGATGGAACAGGCCGATCGCGTTCGAACCGCCACCGACGCAGGCCACGACGACGTCCGGCAGCGCGCCCGCCTGTGCGAGCATCTGTGCGCGCGCCTCGACGCCGATCACGCGCTGGAATTCGCGCACCATGTACGGATACGGATGCGGGCCCACGGCCGAACCGAGAATGTAGAACGTGCCGTTCGGGTCCGAGACCCAGTCGCGCAGGGCTTCGTCGATCGCCGCGCGCAGCGTCTTGTCGCCCCCCGTGACGGGCACGACTTCGGCACCGAGCAGTTTCATGCGGCCGACGTTCGGCGCCTGCCGCTCCATGTCGATCGAACCCATGTAGACCGTGCACGGCATGCCGAGGCGCGCGCATGCGGCGGCGGTAGCCACGCCGTGCTGGCCGGCGCCCGTCTCCGCGACGATGCGCTTCGCGCCGAGGCGCTTGGCCAGCAGGCCCTGCCCGATCGCATTGTTGATCTTGTGCGCGCCGGTGTGCGCGAGGTCTTCGCGCTTCAACCACACTTCCGCGCCCCAGCGCCGCGACAAGGTCGCCGCGTAGGTAAGCGGCGTGGGCCGGCCAACCCAGGTGCGCAGCTGCAAGTCGAGCTCGGCCTTGAAGGCGGGATCCGGCAGGATGTCGCGGATGCCTTGTTCGAGGCGATCGAGCGCTGGCACGAGTGTCTCGGGCACGTAGCGCCCACCGAACGGGCCGAAGCGGCCGCGCGCGTCCGGAAACTCGCCTCTGAGCGTCTGTGCCAGCAGCGCTTCTCGGTCGATCTCGAGGGCCTGGGTCTTCATTGCTCTATTACTCCCAAAGAAGATGACGCGACCCGCGCATGCGCTGCGCGCGCCGCGTTCACGAAGTTCCGGATCAGCGCGGCATCCTTGACGCCGCGCGTGGATTCGACGCCCGAACTCACGTCGATGCCGAACGGCAGCACGGCCGCGATGGCGTCGGCGACGTTCCCCACGTTGAGCCCGCCGGCAAGCACGAGCCCGCCAGCGGCAGCCAGGCGCGCAGCTTCATTCCAGTCAGCGCGCTCGCCTGCGCCGCTGCGCCCGCTTTCGAGCAGAAACCGGCGCGGAAGGACTCGCTGCGCTGGCGCCGGCCGGTTCGAGCGATACACGGGCAGCACCCGCTGGCCAGCCGGCAGCCGGAGCGAGACCAGGTCCACGGCATCGGTCTGCACCCAGTCGGGGTGCACGGCATCGATTGCGGCGTCGATCTCCGCTTGCGTCGGGTGCAGGAACACGGCCACCTTTTCGATGCCCGGCGGCACGGCCGCTGCGAGGGCGCGAGCGTCGGTCGCCGCAAGATGGCGCGGCGAAGCCGCGTGGAACACGAAGCCGACCGCGTCCGCGCCTGCGTCCAAGGCAGCCGTCAACGTGTCCGTCGTTCGCAGGCCGCAAACCTTGATCCACAAGCGCCTCACTGCGCGGCTCCGCGCCCGCCCGCGAGCAGTTCACGGGCGGCCTGTGCGGGATCGTCACGTTGCATCAGCGTGGTGCCGACGAGTGCCAGCCGATAGCCGAGACGCGCCACGTGTGCAGCGTCGTCCGGCGTGATGACTCCGCTCTCGGCGACAGCGGGCCACCCCGTCGGCAGTTGTTCGCGCAGTCGCTCGAAGCGCGCAAACTCGATCTGCAGCGTCTGCAGGTCGCGGCAATTGAGTCCCATCAGTACTTGCTCGTTGCGGCCGCGCCGTTCAGCGGCGAGCTCGACAGCGACCTCGAGATCCCGGGCATCGAAGGCCTCGAGCAGGACAAACAGACCTTGCTCCGCCGCGGCGTCGAGCATTGCCACGAGGCGATCGCGCTTGACCATGCGCACGATCAGCAGCACGCCGCCGGCCCCGTTGGCCCGCGCTTCAAGCACCTGGTACGGATCGACCAGGAAATCCTTGCGCATCGCCGGCACGCCATAAGGTGCGAGTGCCGTTGCGGCCTGCCGCAGGTGCGCGAGGTCGCCGTCGAAGCGCGAGGGCTCGGTCAGGATCGAGCAGATCGCCGCGCCCGCTTCCGCGTAACCGCGCAGCCGTGCGACAGGATCCATGGTCTGCGCAGAGAGATCGCCCAGCGCCGGAGAACGCAGCTTCAGTTCCGCGATCAGGTCGAACCCAGCGGCGGAAAAGCCGCAGGCGCGGAAGCGGTGGCAGCGCCGCACAGCGCCTGCGCAACTCCGCATCGCTGACCACGGCGCGTGCCGCGGCCAGCCGTTGTTCACTGCCGACGGCCATGTCCGGACAGCAACCCCATCAGGGCGCCCCGCCGATCGAGCGGCCGAACATCGCCAGCTTCTCGAGCAGGCGCGCGCCATCGCCGCGATCGAGCGCGTCGCTGGCCGCGCGGATGGCCACGTTCGGATCGGTGACTGTGCCCGTCACTTCCAATGCGAGTGCCGCATTCAGCACCAGCGCGTCACGGTGCGGGCCGCGATCCTGCCCCGTGAACACGGCACGCATCCCGACGGCGTTGTGCACGGCGTCGCCGCCGGCGAGGGACTGCGGCGTGCAGCGCTCGAGCCCGCAGTCGAGAGGATCGCGCTCCGTACGAACCACGTGTCCCGGCGTCACGTCGTACAACTCGAAGGGGCCGCACGGCGTCGGCTCGTCCCACCCGGGCTCGCCGTGCACGACGAACACTCGCTGGATCGGCATCCCTGCGAGCGTTTCCGCCATCAGGCGTGCCGCGTCCCGGCTGTACGCGCCGATCAACCCGAAAGGCGGCTCGGCCGGATTGGTCAGCGGACCGAGCAGGTTGAACACCGTGCGCACGCCCAGCGCACGGCGCACCGGCGCGATTTCCTTCATGGCCGGGTGGTAGTGCGGCGCGAACAGGAACGTGAAGCCCGTCGCCGCAAGGCATTCGCCCGCTCGCTTCTCGTCGAGCGGTTGCGGCAAGCCGAGACACTCGAGCAGGTCCGCACTGCCGGATCGACTCGAGATCGATCGGTTGCCGTGCTTGACGACGCGCACGCCCATCGCCGCCGTCAGCAGCGCAGCACCTGTCGAGATATTGAAACTGCCAGACGCGTCGCCACCGGTGCCGACGATGTCGATGGCGGGTGGTCCGGGTGGCAGGGTCGGTCGGCGCGCGAGACGGCGCATTGCCGAAGCGAATCCACGGACTTCGTTGGCTGTAAGCCCCTTGCTGCGCAACGCTGCCAGCAGCGCACCGGCCATCGCAGGCGCCATGGACGGATCGGTGAGCGCGGCCAGCAGCACGGCAGCCTCTGGCTCGGCCAGATCCTCGCGGTTGAGCAGTCGCTCGAGTGTTTCGCGCAGTTCCGCCATCGTGAGCCGGGCTTAGCGCCGGCCTCCCGTGAACTGCAGGAAGTTGCCCATCAGCAGCGGGCCTTCAGGCGTGAGCACGCTTTCCGGATGGAACTGCACGCCTTCGACGTTCAGCTCGCGATGACGCACGCCCATGATCTCTCCCTCCGCCGTGCGGGCCGTGATTTCAAGAATCGATGGCAGCGTCTCGGGCTTCGCAATGAGCGAGTGGTAGCGACCCACTGCCATGGGCTGCGGCGCACCGGCAAACACGCCTCTCGCGTCGTGATGCACGGGCGAGACCTTGCCGTGCATGAGGCGCCCGGCGCGCACGACGTCCCCGCCGAACACTTCGACGATCGACTGGTGCCCGAGGCATACACCGAGCACGGGAACGTGTCCGGCGAGCGCGCGGATCATGTCCATCGACACTCCGGCGCCGCGCGGCGTGCCGGGACCCGGCGAAATACATAGGTGTGTCGGCTGCAGCGCCCGCGCCTGCTCGATCGTGATCGCATCGTTGCGATGCACGAGCACCTCGGCGCCGAGCACCAGGAACGCCTGCACGAGGTTGTAGGTGAAGCTGTCGTAGTTGTCGACGAGCAGCAGGCGGGGAATGGGCTTCGTCATCACAGCCCCTCCCGCGCGATATCGAGCGCGCGCCGCAGCACCTCGCTCTTGGCGAACACCTCGCGGTACTCGTTCATCGGCACGCTGTCCGCCACGATGCCCGCACCGGCCTGGAAGCTGTAGGTGTCGCCGTGGAAAACCATCGTGCGGATCGTGATCGCATGGTTCATGTCGCCGCCCGCTCCGAAATAGCCCACCGTGCCGCCGTAGAATCCGCGACGCACCGGTTCGAGCTCGTCGATGATTTCCATTGCACGCACCTTCGGCGCTCCGACGAGCGTGCCGGCCGGGAACGCGGCCGCGAACAGGTCGAACTGGTCGCGGCCCGCCGCGAGCCGGCCGATGACGCCGCTGACGATGTGCATGACATGGCTGTAGCGCTCGATCGACCGGTAGGGATCGACGCGCACGCTGCCGGCTGCAGCCACGCGACCGAGGTCATTGCGCGCGAGGTCCACCAGCATGACGTGCTCGGCGTTCTCTTTCGGATCCGCGAGCAGCATGGCTTCATTCGCGAGGTCCTCCGCCGTGTCGGCGCCGCGCGGCAACGTGCCTGCGATCGGACGCAAGTGCGCAACGCCGCCTTCAAGCTTCACCAGCGCCTCGGGCGACGAACCGACGATGACACGGTCGCCGAGTTCGCAGAAATACATGTAGGGCGAAGGATTCAGCAGTCGCAGCGCCCGATACGCCTCGAACGGATCCATGTCGCAACGGCCTGCGAAACACACCGACAGCACGAGCTGGTAAACGTCGCCGGACGCAATGTATTCCTTCGTGCGGGCGACGTTCTGCAGGAAAGAGTCTTCGGACAGGCTGGCTGCGGCAGGCCCGAACTTCGTTGCACGGACCGGGCCCGGCAGCCCGCCACGCAGGGCCTGGATCACTTCGCGGCGAAGCGCCAGCCGTTCCCGCTCCGGGCCGGCGTGCAGCAACGCCGCACGGCGCGTGAGGTGGTCGAACGCCAGGACCGAACGCGGCGCGACGTAATGCGCGTCCGGCACATCCGCTTCGACCCGTGCCTTGGACGGCAGCCGCTCGAAATAGCGCACGAGGTCGTAGCTGGCTGCGCCGACCAGGCCGCCCAGCAGCGGGAATCCGGCCTGGGTCACGTCAGGCCGGGGTGAACGCGCGAGGGCCTGCCGCAGCGAGGCCAGCAGCTGCGCCTGGTCAGCCGGCCGGGGTTCGCGCACCCCATTCACGGTCAGGCCGGCGGCATCGAGCCGGTACTCCATGCAATCGCCGAAGCCGATGAACGAGTAGCGGGCCAGACGCTCGCCGCCCTCGACGCTCTCCAGCAGGAAGCGCGGGCGGAAAGGTTTCAATTTGAGATAAGCCGACACCGGTGTGTCGAGGTCGGCTGCAATGTCGAACAAGGTCGTCGTCACCTGCGGCTCCTCTGTCGCGGGGGCCCGGGGGACGGACAACAAAAAACCCATCCCACGGTGCTGCGCGGAGATGGGTCCTGGAATCCTGCGAAAGAGACTGACGCGGCCGGCCCCACTCCTAGAAGTGGCACCACCACCAACGGGTATTCAGCGTGTTCTGCGCGGTCACGTTCATCTCGCGTTGCAGTATCCACGGGCGGGCGCGGACCGTCAAGGAAGGGGTTAGGGGTTAGGGGGTTAGGGGATAGGGGTTAGTCGGAAGTGCCCTAAACTGTCGGGCCGGCAAGTCCCAGGGGTTCTCCAGCGTGGCAGAGGCTTATCTTGGTGGCGTGGCGTTGCAGCGGATCGGCGAGTTCTTCGCCGCCGAGCAGCGTCGCTATATCGACGCGCACCCGCGATCGCAGCAGCGCACCGGCGGCGGTATCGCGGGTTTCTATGACGGCGTGCCCCTGCACTGGATGCGCGACTGGTCGATGCCGTTTCCGTTCCTGGTCGAATCGGCGCAGGGCTCGACGCTGCACGACATCGACGGCAACGAATATGCCGACTTCTGCCTCGGCGACACCGGTTCCATGTACGGCCACTCACCCCCGGCCGTTGTCGACGCGATCTCGCGACAGGCCAGCAAGGGCCTGACGTACATGCTGCCGACGGCAGACGCGATCGCGATCGGACCGCTGCTGGCGGAGCGTTTCGGCCTGCCGCACTGGCAGATCGCAACGACGGCGACGGACGCCAATCGCTTCGCGCTGCGCGTGGCACGCGCCGTGACAGGACGCCCGAAGATCCTGGTCTTCAACGGCTGCTACCACGGCACGGTCGATGAAACCTACTTGCGGCTCGTCGCTGGTCGAGCCGTCCATCGCATCGGCCTCCTGGGCCAGACCACTGACCTCACCGAGGTTGCACGGGTCGTCGAGTTCAACGACGTCGACGGACTGGACGCCGGGTTGGCGCACCGTGACGTGGCCTGCGTGATCACCGAACCCGTGCTCACCAATTCGTGCATGGTCTTGCCCGAGCCGGGGTTCCTCGACCAGGTCAGGCGCCTGACGCGTGCGACGGGCACGCTGCTGCTGATCGATGAAACGCATACGATCTCGAGCGGTCCTGGCGGATATACGCGCCTCCATGGACTCGAGCCCGACCTGTTCGTGCTGGGCAAACCCATCGCCGGCGGTATCCCCGCCAGTGTGTGGGGTTTCACCGACGACGTGGCTCGCCGCCTGCGCGAAGTGCGAGCGCAGACACCGCCCGGTCACTCCGGCATGGGCACCACGCTTTCGGCGAACGCACTTGCGCTGGCCGCGATGCGTGCGACGCTGGAGCACGTCATGACGCCAGGGGCATACCGGCACATGGATCGACTGGCCGGTCTGCTCGCTGAACGCCTGCAGGCAACGATCACCGAGCGCAGGCTACCCTGGCACGTCGTGCGCGTCGGCGCACGCGTGGAATTCGTTTGCGCTCCCGGCCCCCTGCGTAACGGCACGCAGGCAGAAGCAGCGCACGCACCGGCGCTGGAACAGGCGATCCACCTTGCGCTGCTGAACCGGGGTTGCCTCATCGCACCGTTCCACAACATGATGCTGGCGTGTCCGGCGACCACCGAGACTCAGGTCGCCCGGCTGCAGGACGCCTTTGCGGCAGTGACCTCCGCACTGGTGTCTTGAGGACTCCGCGCCGGGCCGGGGTCTGACAGAGAAGAAGAATTGGACCCGACGTTCATCCACACCGTCCTGCTTCCGACCGCTGTCGGCGTGATCATGTTCGGGCTCGGCCTCGCATTGACCCCGGCGGACTTCGCCCGCGTCGCGCGGTTTCCGCGCGCCGTGATCGTCGGCCTGCTGGTGCAGACGATCGTGCTCGTGGTGGTCGCCTTCGCGATCACCCAGCTGTTCGACCTGCCGCCGATGCTCGCGGTCGGCTTCATGTTGCTGGCTGCCTCGCCGGGTGGCGCCATGGCCAACATTTTCAGCCACCTCGCCCACGGCGACGTCGCGCTGAACATCACGCTGACGGCCATCAACTCGGTGCTGGCGCTGGCCTGGCTGCCGCTGGTGATGAACTGGTCACTGGCCTACTTCCTGGGCACCGAACCCCACGTCCCGGCGCCGACGCAGAAGATCATGGAAGTCGCGACCGTGATCATTCTGCCAGTGTTGATCGGCATGTTCGTGCGCTACACCAGGCCTGCACTGGCCCTGTGCGCGGCAGGCTCGGTCCGCATTGCATCGGTGCTGCCGGCCCTCGTCGTGGCGATTTCACTGGTGAACTCCGGTGAAACAATGCTGCAGCACATCGGCACGGTTGGCCTTGCGTGCATCGCACTCAACCTCGTTTCGCTGGCCATCGGCTATGCCGTTCCTCGCATCCTCGGCTTGCCGGTACCACAGGCAACGTCGATCTCGCTCGAGATCGGCATCCACAATGCAGCCGTCGCGATCTTCGTGGCCATGAAGGTGCTGGACAGCGAAGTGGCGTCCATGCCCGCCGCGCTGTACGGCATCATAATGCTTGCGACCGCCGGCATTGCCGTCACCTGGTTCAGGCGCAGGCACGCGCACACCGTTGCGGCGGTCATTGAATAGTCCGGAGTCCATTGCATGCTGATCGAGAAGCTCAGGCCATCGTCGGCGACGCCAACGTCCTCACCGGCGAACAGGTTCGTTCTCGCGCCGTGGGCTGGGCGGACCGTCGCCCTTGCCAGGCGAAAGCGATCGTGCGGCCTGGCAGCACGGACGAAGTCTCACGCGTGCTGGCCGAGTGCCACGCAAGCGGCCAGCCGGTCGTGCTGTTCGGCGGACTGACCGGCCTGGTACAAGGCAGCGTCGCGAGTGAACACGAGCTCGCGCTTTCGCTCGAGCGCATGCACCGCATCGAAACGATCGATCCCGTCGGCCGCACGATGACGGTCGAAGCCGGCGTCGCCGTCCAGCGCATCCAGGAAGAAGCGGAGAAGCACGGGCTGCTGTACCCGGTGGACTTTGGCGCGCGTGGTTCGGCGCACATTGGCGGCAGCGCCGCCACCAATGCGGGCGGCAATGGCGTGATCCGGTACGGCATGACGCGCGAATCGGTGCTGGGACTCGAAGCCGTGCTCGCCGACGGCACGGTGATCCCCGCGATGAACCGCATGATCAAGAACAACGCGGCCTACGACGTGAAGCAGCTGTTCATCGGCACCGAGGGAACGCTGGGCGTCATCACACGGCTGGTACTGCGCCTGCGCGAAAGCCCGCGCAGCACGCAGTCCGCGCTGGTCGCATGCCCGACGTTCGCCGACGTGACCCGCTTCCTGAAGCACATCGACGGTTCGCTCGGAGGCTCGCTGTCGGCGTTCGAGCTGATGTGGAACGGGTTCTACCGGATGGTGACGACACCGCCGTCGAAGGGAACCCCGCCACTGCCGCAGACGTACGACTACTACGTGCTGGTCGAAAGCGCGGGTGGCGACCCGACGCGGGACCAGGCGCAGTTCGAGGAAGCGATAGCCGGCGCGATCGATGCGGGTCTCGTGGTCGACGCCGTGGTGTGTTCGTCCGAGGCCCAGCGTGATGCGTTGTGGGCGTTGCGCGACGACGTCGAGGGGATTTTCCGGCTCGGCATGCCGGTGGCGTTCGACGTCAGCCTGCCGCTCGCAGAAATGGAAGGATACGTCACCGAAGTCGTGGGGCGTCTCGAACGCGAGTGGCCAGCATACTGCCGCTTCGTGTTCGGTCACCTGGGCGACGGCAACCTGCACATCATCGCGGCCGGACCGCCCAGCGCCGAGGCGCGCCACGGCATCGAGCGCTGCGTCTACGAGCCGCTGGCGTCGCGGGGCGGGTCGGTCTCGGCCGAACACGGCATTGGTCGCGAGAAGCAGCCGTGGCTCAATCTTTGCCGCAGCCCGGCCGAAATTGCATTGATGCGGAAACTGAAGCAGGCGCTCGATCCGAAAGGCATCCTGAACCCGGGGCGTGTGCTGCCCGGTTGAGCCGCTGCAACTCGCCGGAGCGAATCACCGGGGCAACGCTCGGCAGGCCGGATCTTCCTGGAAATAGGGGACGCTCACCTATTTCGCCGCTGACGCTCGCGAAATAGGTGAGGAAATAGGTGAGCGTCCCCTATTTCCTGCTTCAGAGCGCCCCGACCGCACGCGCGAGCCGCAGCTCCGCAAGCCCGGCGTCCAGCGACGCGTCGTCCCGGTTCCTGAGCGACTGCACTCGCAGCGTCTCCGCCTGGAGCAGCTGAGTCTGCGTGCCCAGGCCCGCCGTGTAGCGCTCGCGGGCAATACGGAGATTCTCGTCAGCCTGATCCGCAGCCTGCGCGGTGACGACTACTCGCTGGCGCGATTCGTGGATGTCGAGGTATGCCTGCCGCACCTGCAACTCGATCTGGCTGGAAGCGTCCGCGCGCTGTTGCTCCGTCGCGCGGCGGTTACGATCGAGCGCTGCCGCCCGCTTGCGCGACTGGCCGCCGTCGAACAGCGCCCACTGCACGCCGATGCCCGCCATGCCGATTGTCTCGTCATCGAGAAACTGGTTCTCCAGGTACTGGTAGCCCCCGCTCAAGGCGACTTGCGGCAGTACGCGCGAGCGCTCGGTGCGCGCGAGCTGGCCGTAGGCTTCAGCCTGCGCGTCGAACGCGTCAAGTTCCGCGCGCCGCGACTTCGCCTGTTCCACCAGCGCCGGCAGGTCCTGCGCAAGCTCCACCGGCACGGCGAGCGTCTCGCTCAACTCCACCGGCCGGTCCAGCGGTGCGCCCAGGCGACGGTTGTAGGCGGCGGCCGCAACTTCCGCGGCGTTCGCCGCGCGCAACTCGTTCTGGCGTGCATCGGCCAGCGCCACCTGTACAGCCAGCAATTCGTTCTTCGGCACCAGCTCGCTCTCGAACATACTGGTCGTATCGCGGGTCAGCGCCTCGAGCGTCTGCACATTGCTGCTCGCGACTCCGTGCGCCTTGCGGGCCCGCAGCACTCCGACATACGAGTCGGCCACGGCCAGTTTGACGTCCGACGTCGCAGCCGTGACCTGGGCGCCGACGCCGCGTTCGCGCGCCTCGGCCGCAGCGATGCTCGAGGAAATGCGCCCGCTCGTGAACAGCGGGATGGTGAGCGACGCGCTGCCCATCACGTACTTGTCGTCCTCGAACAGTTCGGGCGGCGTCAGCGGCAGCCCGGTGAACGCGAAGTCGAACGCAGGCGAATCGTCGAGCTGCGTGTAGGAGCCCCCAACGGCGAGCGTCGGCCAGCGCTGCGCGCGCGCCGCCTGCGCCTCGAAGCCTGCGGCCTCGGCCTGGTTGCGCACCGCCGCGAGCGAATGATCCTGCTGCAGGGCCAACGCCCACGCATCCGTCAGTGTCTCGGCGCTCGCCACCCCGGCGGCGGCACCGGAGAGGGCGAGCGCGATGGACCAACGCAGGATCATTCGGCGGGGAGTCATTGCTTCAGGGCCTCGATCCCCAGGGTCTTGAGCACGTACTTCTCGTAGATCGGCGTGATCGATCCCGTCTGCACCTTGCGCAGGAAGTATTTCTCGAACGCGATCTTGGCCAGGTGCACCCACTTGCCCTCGCGCGCCCAGGTCACGTTGCGCGGCGGGATCTGCGGCAGCGCCACGAACGCGGCCCCGGTGTCGCCGAAGTCCGCCAGGCAGATCGCGTTCCAGGTGCCGCGGGCTTCGGCGGCGCTTCCGGCAATGTCAGCCGCGACGTTCTCGCAGATCGCGTGCACCATCGACTCGATCATGAATCCCGTCTTTGGTGCCCCTGTCGGTACCGGGGTCACCTCGACGGGCGGAATCGCCACGCAGACGCCGGCCGAAAAAATGTTCGAGTACTTCTTGCTGCGCTGGTGCTCGTCGATGAGCACGAAGCCGCGCGGATTGCAGAGATCGGGAACGGCCGCAACGGCATCGACGCCCTTGAACGCCGGCAGGATCATCGCGAATTTGAACGGCAGCTTGTGCTCCTTGCGCAGCGTGCCGTCCTCGTTGAACTCGGTGGCGTTGACCGTGCCGGGATCGACCGAGGTTACCTTGGCATTGGTGACCCACTGGATGTGGCGCTGGCGCAGCGTCGACTCCATCAGCCCCTTGCTGTCGCCCACGCCGCCGAGCCCCATGTGGCCGATGTACGGTTCCGACGACACGTAGGTCATCGGCACCTGGTCCCGGATCTTGCGCCGGCGCAGGTCGGTGTCGAGGATCATCGCCATCTCGTAGGCGGGACCGAAGCAACTTGCGCTGCCTGCGGCGCCCACCACGATCGGGCCGGGATTCTTCACGAACTCCTGGTACTGCTCCCAGGCCGCGAGTGCATGCGCCTGCGTGCAGATCGAGACGGTGTGCCCGTTCGGCCCGAGACCCGGCACTTCGTCGAATGCGAGCTTCGGGCCGGTCGTGATGGCGAGATAGTCGTACGGCTCTTCGGTGCCGTCCTGCAGCAGGAGCTTCGAATTGACCGCATCGATGGCCTGCACGAACTTCGGCAGCCAGCGCACGTCCTTGGCGGCCAGCGGCCCGGCAAGTTCAACCCGGGTCTGCTCGGGCTTGCGCCAGCCGACGGCCACCCACGGATTCGACGGCGTGAATTCGAAGTACGGCGAACTGCCGACCAGCGTTACCTGGTGTGCGGCACCGAGCTTCTTCTTCATTTCGTAGGCACAGGCGACACCACCCAGGCCCGCGCCAAGAATTACGACTTTTGCCATGACTGCATTCCCCCTGGCCGTTAAACGGCCTTGATCGTCCGGTTGCGGTAACTGAAATAAAGGATCGGTATCAGCACCAGCGTCAGCACCGTCGAGACGAGGATGCCGAAGATCAGCGACACGGCGAGCCCGTTGAAGATGGGATCGTCCAGGATGAAGAACGCGCCGATCATGGCGGCCAGCGCGGTGAGCGCGATGGGCCGCGCACGCACGGCCGCCGAACGGATGACCGCGTCGGCCAGGTCCCGCCCCTGCGCCAGCTCGACGTTGATGAAGTCCACGAGCAGGATGGAATTGCGGACGATGATGCCAGCGAGCGCGATCATGCCGATCATCGAGGTCGCGGTGAACTGCGCTCCGAGCAGCGCATGGCCCGGCATCACGCCGATGATCGTGAGCGGAATCGGCGCCATGATCACCAGCGGCACGGCATAGGAGCCGAACTGCGCAACGACCAGCAGGTAGATCAGGATCAGTCCCACCGAGTACGCAAGCCCCATGTCGCGGAACGTCTCGTACGTGATCTGCCACTCGCCATCCCATTTGAGACTCGGCCGATAGGGATCGGCCGGCTGGCTGAAGAAGCGCTGCTCCAGTTCCACGCCCGGCGGCAGCTGGCGCTTGAGCGCCCCGACCAGGTCGAACATGCCGTACAGCGGGCTGTCGGTCTCGCCAACGGAGTCCGCGGTGACGAAGGCAAGCGGCAACAGGTCCTTGTGATAGATCGCACTGTCCCAGGGCTTGCGCTCGACGATTGCGACCTCGGAAAGCGCGACGCTCGTGCCGTCCCGGGTACGGACCTGCAGCGCCAGGACACCAGACAAGTCGGCCTTGTCCGGCACGTCGAGTTCCAGCCGCACCGGAATCGGATAGTTTTCACGGCCGATCTGCACGTATGTGGCGTCGAGACCGCCGAGCCCTGCCGCCAGCACCTGCACCGCTTCGGCCTGGCTCACACCAAGCAACGCGGCCTTCTGCCGGTCGATGCGCACGACCAGGCGCGGGTTCGGCGCCTCGAGGCTGTCGTCCACGTCCACGATCTGCGGCTTGGCGTCGAATACCTTGCGCACTTCACGCGTCAGCTGCTGCTGCTCGCCGTAGAACGGACCGTAGATCTCGGCCACGAGCGGCGACTGCACCGGCGGGCCGGGCGGCACTTCGACGATCTTCACCGCCGCTCCGTACTTGCGACCGATCTCGGCGAGCGCCGGGCGCACCGCGAGCGCGATCTCGTGGCTCTTCCTGTCGCGGTGATGCTTGTCGACCAGGTTGACCTGGATGTCGCCGACTTCGCCCCCCGCGCGCAGGTAGTACTGCCGGACCAGGCCGTTGAAGTTGATCGGCGCCGCGGTGCCGGCGTACGCCTGGTAGTCCGTGACTTCCGGCAGCTTGACGATCTCGGCCGCGAGTTCGTCCAGCATGCGGCCCGTCTCCTCGAGCGCGGTGCCTTCGGGCATGTCGACGACCACCTGGAACTCCGACTTGTTGTCGAAGGGCAGCATCTTCATGACGACCCACTCCAGGGCGACCAGGGAGATGGCGATCAGGATCGCGGCAAGCGTACCAAGATAGAGCAGGCGCCGGCGCCGGCGCGCGTCATCGCCGCGCAGGAATGGCGCAATGACCCGCTCGAAGAAGCGCTGCAGGCGCGTATCCTCGCCATGCCCGGCCGGATGCACTTGCGCATGCGCGAGCATCCGCTTCGACAGCCAGGGCGTGAACACCAGCGCGATGGCCAGCGAGATCAGCATGCCCATGCTCGCGTTGATCGGGATCGGGCTCATGTACGGGCCCATCAGCCCGCTGACGAACGCCATCGGCAGCAGCGCCGCGATCACGGTGAGCGTGGCCAGGATGGTGGGGCCGCCCACCTCGTCCACCGCGCGCGGGATGATCTGGTCCAGCGGACCGCTGCTGAATCCCATGTGGCGATGGATGTTCTCCACCACGACGATCGCGTCGTCCACCAGGATGCCGATCGAAAAAATGAGCGCGAACAGCGACACGCGATTGATGGTGAAACCGTAGGCCCAGGAGGCGAACAACGTCGCTGCCAGCGTGATCACGACGGCGGCGCCGACGACGATCGCCTCGCGCCAGCCGACCGTGAGCCACACGAGGAGTACGACGGAGGCTGTCGCGAACATCAGCTTCTGGATGAGCTTCAGCGCCTTGTCGTTCGCGGTCTCCCCATAGTTGCGCGTGACCGTCGTCTCCACTCCCTCCGGGATGTAGGATCCACGCAGCTGCTCGATCCGCTGCAGCACCGCATTGGCGACGTCGATGGCGTTCTCGCCAGGCTTCTTCGAGATCGCGAGCGTGACGGCCGGAGCGGTCCCGGCCAGGTCGATGCCCTTCTGCGCGCTCGCCGGGCCGGCGCCGAACGTCACGTACTGCTCGGGCTGGTCGGGGCCGGCGGTGATGGTCGCGACGTCCTGCAGGTAGATCGGCCTGCCCTCGCGCACCGCGACGACCAGCTGCGCGACTTCGTCACGGTCAGCGAGGAATTCGCCCGCCTGCACCGGCACGTTGCTGCCGTTCGCGACGAGCGTGCCTGCGTGCTGCACGACATTGGCCGCCTGGAGCGAGGCGACGAGCTCGCTCACGGTGAGGCCGTAGCCCGCAAGACGCTGCGGATCGAGGCTGACGTGCACCGTCTCGTCGGGGCCGCCGATGGTGTACACGTTGCGGGTGCCCGGAACGCGCTTGATCTCGGCCTCGATGGCGTGGGCGACCTGCCTGAGCTCGTAGGCACCTCGCTGCGGATCCCTGGTCCACAGCGTTACGCTCAGGATCGGCACGTCGTCGATGCCCTTCGGTTTGACCAGCGGCTGGAGGATGCCGACGTCCGCCGGGCGCCAGTCCTGGTTGGAATAGATTGCGTTGTAGAGCCTGACGATCGCGCCGGTCCGGTCCTCGCCGACTTCGAACTGCACGGTCAGCACCGCGGCGCCGGGACGCGAGACCGAATAGATGTGCTTTACGCCGGAGATCTCGGCGAGGACTTTTTCCATCGGCGTCGTCACCAGGGTCTCCACCTGGTTGGCGCTTGCCCCGGGGGCGGGCACGATGACGTTCGCCATCGTGACGTTGATCTGGGGCTCTTCCTCGCGGGGCGTGACCAGCACGGCGAATATTCCAAGCAACAACGCGGAAAGCCCCAGCAGGGGCGTCAACTGGTTGTCGAGGAAGAACGCGGCGAGCCGGCCGCTGATCCCGAGCTTTTCAGTCATGCTTCGAGGCCGGTTGTCGCGCCTGGACACCCGCGGCCGCCGGGTCGAGCGCTACGAGGTCGCCCGCGGCGAGCCCGGCCAGGATTTCGACCCGATCACCCCGCGCATGCCCGAGCCTTACCTGCCGCAGCGATACCCGGCCGGCCGGCGCGACGACATAGACCGCGCGCATCTCGCTGCGTTCGACGATCGCGGAACGCGGCACCAGCAACCGCTGAGACTCACCGGTGACGAACCCGACTTTGACGAACATGCCAGGCGCGAGTCCCTGCAGGTCCTTCGGCAACTCGATCCGGGCGCGAAAGGTGTTGGTCTGCGGGGCAGCGGACGGATAGAACGTGATGGCGGTGGATTCGATGCGCCGGTCATCCACGTACACGGCAGCCTTGTTCTGCACGCGCACCTGCTCGACGATGCTCTGCGGAATCTCGACGATCACCCTCAGCGCATCGAGGGACGCCCCGGCGAGCAGCGGCGTGCCCGGTGCCACGGTCTCACCGACCTGCACGAACTTCTGCGTTACGACACCGGCGTAGGGAGCCCGGATCTCGGTGTAGGACGCACCTTCCCGGGCCGCATCGAGCGCGGCCCGCGACGCCACCAGCCGGGCCGCAGCAGCGTCACGCGCAGCCGTCGCCTCGTCGAGCGTGGCCTTGGCGACGACCTGGCGCGAGTACATGTCGCGGATCCGGTCATAGCGGGTCTGTGCCTCGCTCTCGCGGGCAGTGGCCTCCTTGAGCGCCGCCTGTGCCTGGGTGAGGCCCGCCACCTGCTCCGTGCTGCGCAACCGCATCACGAGGGTGCCGGCGGGCACGTAGTCGTTCACGTCCACCTTGATTTCCGTGACCCTGCCGGCGGTCTGGGCAGAAACCGTCGCCTGGTTGACCGCCTCGACAGTGCCGTCGAGCATCCGCTCCATCGGCGCGGTCTCCTCGCCGACCCTGACGGTCGCGAGCTTCGGCGCGGCGACGCTTGGCGCGCTCGGAACGGACAGCAGCAGTAATGCCGCCATCGCCGCCGCGGGATCGGTCCATCTCATTGCGTTCTCCGGCGGGAATCAGAATGCAGCGCCGGACCGGACACCGGCCTTGCGCAGGATGAGTGCCAGCGGGCAGAAGCCGGTGAACGCCGACTGCAGCAGGTTGGCACCAACGAAGGCGGTCAGCCAGTACCAGTAAGGGGCTGACGAAGTGGCCCAGCAGCAGGCTCGCCAGCACCATCGCGCCCGCGACTGCAAGCACTATTCTGTCGATACTCATTACTGGGACCTCCTCTGGTCTCAACGGCGGCCGTCGTCGACGACGCGCCCGGTCTGGGGATCGACGCGGATGATCGGCAGGCCAGCCGCCTTCCAGGCCTGGATGCCGCCCGCGAGATGGGTGAGATGGCCGGATCCTGCGGCCTGCAGCTTGTGCGCCGCCATCAGCGAACGCTTGCCCGAACCGCACTGCAGGACCAGCTTGCGACCCTCGAGCGGAATGGCCTTCGGGTCGAAGGTCGAAAGCGGATAGAGCAGCGCGCCATGGATTCTCTCGACGGCGTACTCGTTAACTTCGCGGACGTCGACGAGCAGGATCTCGCCGGCGTCGAGCCAGGCGCGAACCTGTTCCGGCGTGGCGTCGGTGACGTGGCTGTCGTGGTAAGTCATTGGAAGCCTCAGGGAGTGACTGGTGATGTTTGCCTGGTGTCAGAGCGGGCGGCCGAGGACGTTGAGCGGCACGCGCAGGTAGCTCACGCCGTCCGCGTCGGGGGGCGGCAGCCGGCCGGCACGGATGTTCACCTGCACGGCGGGAATCAGCAGGTTGGGCACGTCGAGCGTCGCGTCGCGCGCGCGTCGCATCTGCACGAAGTCGTCCTCGGAGATTCCGTCACGGATGTGAATGTTGGCGGCGAGCTGTTCCGCAACGGAACTCTCGCAGCGAGGTTCACGCCCGCCGGGGGAATAGTCATGACACACGAACACACGCGTCGCCGGCGGCAGCTGATAGAGGCGCTGCACGGAGCGATACAGCGCAGCGGCATCACCGCCGGGGAAATCGCAGCGTGCGGTGCCGCCGTCCGGCATGAAGATCGTGTCGCCGACGAACAGGGCATCGCCGACGAGGTAGGCGACACTGTCGTTCGTGTGGCCCGGAACCGGGAGCACCTGGATCTCCTGCTGACCGAGCGACAACCGCTCGTCGTCCGCCAGCAGCTGGTCGAAATCGCTACCGTCCGCGGCGAAGCCATCGTCGAGACCGAAGATGCGCTTGAACGTCCGCTGCACGTCGAGCACGCCGCGGCCGATGGCGACGCCGCCGCCCAAAATCGAGCGCAGGTGCTGCGCTGCGGAAAGGTGATCCGCGTGGGCGTGCGTCTCGAGTATCCAGAGCACATTGGCACCTGCCGCGCGGCAGTGCGCGATGACCAGGTCGGCGCTCGAGGTGCCCGTGCGCCCCGAACGCCAGTCATAGTCGAGCACCGGGTCGATCACGGCGGCTGCGCGCGTGCCGGGGTCCATCACGACGTAGGTCCAGGACCCCGTGGGCTTGTGGTGGAACGCGTTGACTGCGGGTTGCATGGGGTGATTGTCCTCGAGTGGCGGGCACAATATTAGGGATTGCTAAATTAGTCAATGTTGATTTACGATGCGGGCACTGGAGCTGGAGACCCGCCGCATGCCACGCGCTGCCCGACGACATACCGCAGGACCCGAGATGCCGGACTCCACGCAGATCGGAGAGATGCGTGCGCACGCAGGCGATGCTGCACACCTGCTGAAAGCGCTGGGCAATGAGCAACGATTACTCATCCTCTGCAATCTCCTGGCCAGGCCCCTGTCGGTCGGCGAGCTGAACGAACGGCTCGAACTCAGCCAGTCGGCCCTCTCCCAGCACCTGGCCTTGCTGCGTGAGGGCGGGTTGGTGGATACGCGGCGCGAGGCGCAATCCATCTTTTACTCGCTGCCGCCGGGTGCAGTCACCCGCATCATGGCGTTGCTGCAGGACATCTATTGCAGTGTCCCGCCGGCGCCTGAAGACAGCGAACCGGCACGCCCTGCCAGTAATGGCAGTCCCGCCGCCATTCGCTGGCATGGACGGCTGACGTTGCTCGCCGCGCTTTTCGGGGCCCTGGCGATCGGCCTCAGCCTCGGCCTGCTCGGGTCGGGCGGGTCGATCCTGACCGTGCCGGTGCTGCACTACCTGCTGCAGCAGCCGGAGCAAGTGGCCATCGGCGGCTCGCTGCTGGTGGTCGGTCTGATCGCCGCCGCAGCCTGCGTCCCTTACGCGATGGCCCGCCAGGTGGACTGGCGCAATGTGCTGTGGTTCGGCCTGCCCGGCATGCTCGGTGCATGGCTGGGAGCGTCCCTGGCGCGCTGGGTGCCGGGGGCGGCGCAGCTCGCACTGTTCGCGTTCGTCATGCTCGTGGCAGCGTGGCGCATGCTGCGGAGCGCGCCGGTCGCTGCTGGCGACCACCGACCGCACCTCGTCGCCATCGTCGCCGGGGGCGCGGCCGTTGGAGTGCTGAGCGGCCTGGTGGGAGTGGGCGGCGGATTCCTGATCGTGCCCGCCCTGGTGCTGCTGGCCAACGTGCCTGTGTCGAGCGCGGTCGGCACCAGCCTCGCCGTCATCGCCATGAATTCGTTCACCGGCTTCGGCAAGTACCAGCAGGTGCTGGAAGCCAAGGGACTCGCACTCGACTGGCACGCGCTGTTGTTGATCGCCGCCACCGGGGTCGTCGGCAGCTTCGCAGGCAATCGCCTCGGCCGCCGGCTGCCTCAGTCCACATTGCGCAGGTTGTTTGGAATCCTTCTCGTCGTGATGGGACTCGTCGTTGCAGTTGATGCCGGGCCCAGGCTGCTGCACTGAACCCGAACGGGCTCTTGCAGGAAGTCCTGTATTGGCATCAAATTAGATGCAGCTGATATGCGGCGCAAACGGGGGCAACATGGACAGGCGAAAATTCATCCTCGGATCCACGAGTGCGCTGACAGGCGGCTTGTTGTTGCCGGGAATCGTCAGCAGTGCGGTGGCTCAGGACCTGCCGGCCGGCGCCGTAGCCTCCGGCATCCTCGACGCGCTGCCGGGCAAGCGGCCGCTCATCAAGCGCAGCTTCCGGCCACCGAATTACGAAACGCCCGTCAGTTATTTTCGCGAGGCATTCACTCCGAACGATGCCTTCTACGTACGCTGGCACACCGGGGTACCGGACATCGCACTGGCGGATTGGCGCTTGCATATTGCCGGACCAGGCGTGAAGTCGGAGCGCGAGTTCACGCACGACTCACTGCGGCGCAAGTTCAAGACCGTCGAGGTCGCCGCGGTCAACCAGTGCTCGGGCAACCGGCGCGGGCTCTTCAATCCGCACGTTGCCGGGGTGCAATGGGGATTCGGGGCGATGGGCAACGCCGTGTGGGGCGGAGTACGGCTGAAGGACGTCCTTGAGGATGCCGGGGTCACCGCCAGTGCGCTGGAGGTGGTGGGCAACGGTGCGGATGCACCGACACTCACCGGACCCGACTTCGTCAAGAGCCTGCCCATGTGGAAGGCGCTTGATCCGGACACGCTGATCGCCTTCGAGATGAATGGCGAGCCGCTGCCGAAATGGAACGGCGCGCCGGCGCGACTCGTCGCCCCAGGCTGGACCGCGACCTACTGGATCAAGGCTCTCGTGGACCTGACCGTGACTGACAAGCCGTTCGACGGCTTCTGGATGAAGACCGCCTATCGCGTGCCGAAAGGCATGTTTGGCGCGAGCGGCTTCGAATCGCAGGACACCGAGCAGAACTCGCCCATCACTGCAATCAAGTTGAATTCGCTGGTGGTCGATCCTGCGCCGGGCGCCGTGCTGGAGCGGGGCAGACGCATCGAAGTGCTTGGCATCGCCTGGGACGGTGGCTCAGGCATACGCAATGTCGAGGTTTCACTGGACGGTGGCAAGACGTGGCGCGACGCCAAACTGCAGCGCGATCTCGGCCGCTACTCGTGGCGGCAGTGGCGCTACGCCATCAAGCCCGAAGGAGCCGGTGCGATGACCCTGATGGCCCGCGCCCACGCACGCGACGGGTCGACACAGACAGACACGCTCGTGCACAACCCGGCCGGCTATCACCACAACGTGGTGCAGAAGGTGGACTACCATGTCGCATAAGGATGCCGTGCGTAACGCGATCACGTCCGTCGTGCTGTCTGCATCGATCGCAACCGCAGCTGCGGACGAAACCAGTATCCGGCTGACTGAAGGCCCGGGCCTCACGCAGGTGCAGGCAAGCTGCTCCATGTGCCACAGCCTCGACTACATCCTCATGAACTCGCCCTTCCAGGACAAAGCGGCCTGGGAGAAGACCGTCAACAAGATGGTCAAGGTCATGGGCGCGCCGATGACGGCGGACGACGTCACCGCCGTCGTGGCGTATCTCGACAGCCACTACGGCAAGGTCGCGCCAACGGCACCCTGACCGCAGTTCGGCCGTCGCTCAGTACAGGACCGAGATCAGCGTAAAGCTGACCACGCCCACCAGCACGGCCGAGAAGAGCCCCACCGCCAGCGGCTTGAGGCCGATGGCGCGCAGCCCCTTGATACTGGTGCCGAGGCCCACCGCCGCCATGGCGATGGCGAGGCAGTAGGTTGCCACCTGCTTCACGAATCCGACGACCGCCTTCCACTGCGCGGGCTCGAGCACGCCGAAAGCGCGCTCGCCCATGTCGCCGACCGTGCGCAGTACGCTCATCGCCGCGAATCCGACGATGAACAGCGGGATCATCGTGTACCACCTGGGCGCGGCGCCACCCTCGCTCGAGCGGCGATGGTAGAGCACTGCCATGATCGGTATTACCACCAGCATGCTCAGGTTGCGCACCAGCTTGGTGACCGTGGCGACGTCGAGCGCCTGGGGGTCTGCAAAGTACTCCTGGTAGACCAACCCGGCGCCGGCCACCTGTGCCGTTTCGTGCACCGCGGTGCCGAGGAACATGCCAGAGCGGAAAGCGTCCCCGTCGAACAGCCAGTGCGCCGCAAACGGATAGGCCAGCATGGCGACGACGCCGAACAGCGTGATGCACGCCACGGCGTAGGCCGTCTCGTCGTCCTTGGCGCCGATCGTCGGGGACATTGCGACGATCGCGGTGGCGCCGCAGATGCTGGTGCCCACGCCGATCAGCGTGCCGAGCCGGTCGGTGAGGCCGACGCGGCGACTGACAAAGGTGACGATCGCGATCGCGGCGACAATGGTACCGATGATGATGGGCAGGGCCTTCAGGCCGATGGCTCCCGCCTCCACGATCGACAGCCGGATGCCGAGCAGCACGATGCCGAGGCGCAGGATCCTCACCACGGAGAACTTGATGCCTGGCCGCAGGACCTCGGGCAGCTTGAACAGGTTATTGACGAGGATGCCGAGCAGGATCGCCATCATGATGCCGCTGATGGCGCCCTTCTGCAGGCCGAGCGCCGGGGCGATAACGCCCGCGAGGTACTCGCCAGTCAGCGCAAGGAACAGGGCGAGCAGGAAACCCCAGATGACGTTCATGGTGTCGAGTCTCGTCTCTTCGTCACCGGCGGCGCGCGGGTGCGCGCCCCCGCGGTCACGGCCTCACCGCTTCCAGCTGTAGCTCACCTCGAGCTCGAACTGGTGCATGCTGAACTCGACCGTCTGCGTCGGATCGAAATTCTCGGCCCCTTGATGCGTCTGCTCAGGCGCGTACATGAACGACAGGTTCCATTCGTTGCCGCCGGCTTGCTTCTTCGTGAAACCGACGCTGAAATGGTCCTCCATCACCGCCGGCGCGAGGATGTTGAACGTCATCTGGTCCTCTGGATCGGCTGGTCGGTCATGCTGTAGCCACCACGCAACGTCCAGGTATCGTCGAGCTGGTAGGACGCGCCGAACTTGTAGACGGTCATGTCGTCCCAGCCGAATCCGGCGCCGCGATTGCCGCCGAGGCAGCCTTCGAAATCCGTGCCGCCAAATCCGGCCGTCGGGCAATTGAACAGGTTCTGGACCGGGTTGCCGACCGCGCCGACGTCGCTGTACCAGATCTCCTGCCAGTCGAACATCAACGCAAGGCGGTCGTTCGGCTTGATGGCGATACCAACCGTCGCCGTGGCGGGCATGTCGAACCCGCCCTGGTCGGCGAAGAGGTCCGCGTAGTCGCCGAACTCGCCCATCGACATCTTGGTCGTGTAGGCGGCGGCGAAGCTGAACATGTCCACCGGGTTCCACTGCAGGCCGAGCGACGCGCCGTAACCATAGGACATGTCATGCCCATTGCCGGACAGGTTCTTCGGCATGACCGTGCCGCCGCTCCTGGCAAAGGTTTCGGTGTAGGGCGCGAACATGCTGACGCCGCGGGCCTCGAAACGCTGCATCGCGAAGATCGCGGATGCACCGAGCGAGAACTGGTCACTGAGCTTGCGCGCATACGTGAGGTTCAGGAACGCCTGCATCAGGTCGACGCCAGCCGTGCCGCCGCCGTACGTTCCGTCGAAAGTCATCACCGGCGCCGGGCCCGGGCCGTCGGGGTCGAAGCTGGCCGTGCCGCCTACCCACCTCGTGTTCATGCCGCCGCGCGCATAGAAGGCGGCGGCCAGGTAGTCCACGTCACTCAGGGCGCGGTTCATGCCGACGAAGGGAATCGGGAAGAATTCGTTTTCGCTGTCGATCCTGTTCGGGCCGATGGTGAACGCGCCGCCATTGCCGTTGGCCAGGCTGGGCGACGTCTCATAGTCGCGCATCGGGCTGAAGATGCTGAGGCCGGCGTCGATGCTGTCCGGCACGAAGGCGATGTTGGCCGGGTTGGTCGCAAGCGACATCACTTCCTGCGGATTCGCGGTGCCCGCGCCCGCCTGGCCTTTGCTCTTCGTGCCGGTGCCGGTCGTGTAGTACCCGTTGGTCGCGGACGCACTGCCCGCGGCGAGTGTCAGCGCGACGAACAGCCCGACGAGATTTCGGCCTTGCAGCTTGCTCATGAGGATCCCCTCTGACCGTACCTGCGGTCGCGTGTGAGATAAATTAGACAATGCTAAATTTTCGGCGCGAACGACGTCCCGCCGCAACTCGGGTTTTCCGATATCTAAGTGCTTGAACCAGGAATCGTTGCTTGCGGGCAACGAATGCCGGCTTCAGGCTTTGCGCTTCAGGACAAAGCGGTAGACGTTGCCGTCCACGGATTGTTCGACGAGTTCGTGGCCAGTCGTGCGGCAGAATGCCGCGAAATCCTTTACGGCGCCGGGATCGGTCGCCAGGATCTCGAGGGTGGCGCCAGCAGGCATCGCGGTGAGCGCCTTCTTGGCCTTGAGGATCGGCAGCGGGCAATTCAGCCCTTTCGCGTCCAGTGTCTGGTCAGCCATGGTGCAATTCGGCTCCGTGGTCGTGGGTCGTTCAGATGAACAGGTTGATCTCGGACTGGGTGGCAACCTCGATGTAGCTCGCGGCGCCGCCGAGTTCGATGCCGGGAATCATGTCGTCGAGCGTGTACTCGAACAGGTCCATCGTCATCTGGCAGGCGATCATGCGCACCTCGGATTCGAGAGCGAGCGCCCGCAGTTCGGGGATCGAGGCGACCCCCTTCTTTTTCATCATGTTCTGCATCATCACGGTGGCCCCGGCGTCGACGCCGGGGATCATCGAGGCGAAGTTGGGCATGCCCATGTGCCCACCCATCATCGGCATCTTCATCGCCGGGTTGCCGAGCGGCGTCATTTTCAGGTCGAGGTCCTTGAGCAGCAGGGACAAGCCGTAAAACGTGAAGAAGAGCGTCACGTTGAGCCCCATTGCTGCCGCCGTCGTCGACAGGATGAACGGCGGGTACGCCCAGTCGAGCGAACCCTTGGTGACGATGATGGACATGCTCTTGGAGCCAGACGAATCGGTCATGGACGATTCCCCGCGGGTTGTTCGTTGGATCTCCGGGCAAATTAACAGAGACTGCTTTATTAGCAAAGTCGAATAACTTACCCTCGGGCCGTGAACGACAGGCGTCCTGCACAGCATTTCTTGCGGCAATGCAACATCGCTGCGGCGACAAGAAGCGCACAGCCGATGTTCGTTGGCAGTGCGTATTGCCGGGCACGGGGATTCGGACGCAATCACCCGCTGGCCATTCCCAGGGTCGCGACGGTACTGCGGCTGTGCGAGGAACTCGGCTGGATCGACGAGTCGTCGATGCGCGAAGCACCCGCGGCCAATCTCGCCAGCCTGGTTCGATTCCACGATCACGAATACGTCACGGCACTCCGCGACGCAGACGCGGCCGGGCAGGTCACCGCCGCCGTGCGCGAGCGTTTCGGCTTCGGCACCCTGGAGAATCCGCTGTTTCCCGGCGTGTTCGCCCGCGCCGCGACGGCCGTCGGCGGATCGATCCTTGCGGCCGAACTCGCGCTCGACGGACGCGTCGTGTTCCACCCGGCCGGTGGCACGCATCACGGCCGGCCAGGCCGGGCGAGCGGTTTCTGCTATTTCAACGATCCGGTCTTCGCCATCATGACTCTGCTCGAGCGCGGCGTGCAGCGCGTGCTGTACGCCGATCTCGACGCTCACCATGGCGATGGCGTACAGGATGCCTTCGCCGGCAACCCGGCAGTGTTGACGATTTCCCTGCATGAAACAGGCCGTTGGCCGCATTCGGGCGCGGCCGACGACACCGGCGGCGGCAACGCGGTCAACCTGCCGGTGCCGCCCGGATTCAACGACAGCGAACTGGAATTCCTGCTGCAGCAGATCGTGCTGCCTGGCGCGGAAGCCTTCAAGCCGCAGGCTGTCGTGATCACGTGCGGCACGGATGCACTGGACGGCGATCCGCTGTCACGCCTTGCGCTCAGCAACGGCGCGCTGTGGCGCGCGGTTGAACGACTCGTCGAGCCGGTCGGATCGGCGGTGGTACTGGGCGGCGGCGGTTACAACCCGTGGACGCTGGCGCGGTGCTGGACCGGGCTGTGGGGCCGATTGTCCGGACGCGACATCCCGGCGACACTGCCGCCCGCGGCGGGACAGATACTGGCGGACCTGCAATGCGACCTGGTCGACGACGAGGATGTCCGCCCGGAGTGGTTGACGACGCTGGCGGATTCGCCGAACGTGGGGGCGGTGCGCAAGGAAGTACGGGACCTCGTGGCGACACACGAGCGACGGAGGCTGCATGAACTGGCTTGAATCCATGACACGGATCGAGGACCTCGAGGATGTCCGACTCGACGCCGGGCTGGTCGCGGAGTTCGAGGCCGCCGCTGCGGGTTCGGTTGCGCGCCCGATCCGTTTCTCCACGCCGACGTTCAAGGATTACGCGAGCACTGAACTTGCAGGCTGCTCGAAGAACAGCTTTCCGTCCTTCTCCATCACGGCAGGCGCCTGCGGCCTCAACTGCGATCATTGCCGGGCGGAAATCCTCAAGCCGATGCTACCCGCCACCTCGCCGGCCATGCTCGACCAGAAGGTGCGCCACCTGGTGGCCACACAGGGACTGCAGGGTTTCCTGCTCTCCGGCGGCTCCAACCGGCGCAACGAAATCCCGTACGAGCGCTACTACCCGGTCGTGGAGCAGCTGAAACGCGATTTTCCGGACATGAAGATCGCGATCCACACCGCGCTGACCGACGAGCGTGGCGCACGCTCGATGGAGTCCGCGGGCGTCGACACGGCGATGATGGACGTAATCGGCGCCGACGCGACGATTCGCGACGTTTATCACCTCGACCGTCCGGTCGCAGACTTCGAGGCCACCCTGGCTGCGTTGTGCTCGACCTCGATGGAAATCAGTCCGCACATCGTCATCGGCCTGCACTACGGCCGCATCCTCGGCGAGCCGAATGCGCTGGACATCGTCAGCCGCTATGCGCTCAACGCACTCGTGCTGGTGGTCGTCATGCCCTTCTACGCCAAGCCGGGCCTCTACGCCGTGCCTGACACGAGCGATGTCGGCAGGATTTTCCTCGAGGCCCGCAGGCGCCTGGCCGACCGACAGGTGCTGCTCGGCTGCGCGCGGCCTCCCGGCCTGCACAAGCGCGTAACGGACACCTACGCGGTGATGGCGGGCCTGGACGGCATCGCCTTCCCGGCGGATGGGGCCGTCGCAGTTGCAAACGCGATCGGGCGGTCGTTCCACCAGGAACACGCCTGCTGCTCAATCAAACTGGGAGCCGCCCCGCGGCCCGCGCAATCCCGCACCTGCGCCGCCTGACGGCGCGCGGATTCAACGCAGGATACCGAACATGAGTTGCGTCAAGCAGAGCGCCGAGACCGCGGCTGCCGTGCCGGCCGGAGATCGATCCTTCAATGCCTTCGACGACATGCAGCCGCGAATGCCGCTGGCCACGCCTGTCGAGGCCCGCAACGGCCGGCGCGTGAAGGACGCGGCCGTCCCGCCGCAGGGCGTGTACCTGCCGAACAACAACGTGTTGACGCCGCAGATGCGTTCGCCCGAGTACGTGCAGATGTCGAACGCGGCGGCGATCACGCTCGGCATCATGGCCGGCAAGATGCACCGCTGCGGCTGCACGCGGTGCCTGAACCTGCTGCTCACTTACCCGGAAGGCTGCCGCGCGAACTGCGCCTACTGCGGACTTGCGCGCCACCGCGAGGCGGACCGCGACTATGCCGACCGCAACTTCATCCGCGTCGACTGGCCGGCGGTGCCGATGGCTGAGATCGTCGACAAGGTCGCACGGAGCGGCGATCAGAGCCCGTTCCATCGCATGTGCATCTCGATGATCACCCATCCGCGCTCCGACGAGGACACCGTGTCGGTGCTCAAGGCGTGGACGTCGCGAATCGACCCGGCGACGATCCCGGTCTCGATCCTGTCGAATCCCACGACGATGACGCGCGACGACGTGCGACGCCTGCGCGATCTCGGCGCCGACATCTTCACCGTGGCGCTCGATGCCGCGACGCCGGAAATCTTCGATCGCACCCGCGGCAAGGGCGTGCAGTCGCCGCACAAGTGGCAGAAGTACTGGGAAATCCTGCTGCACGCCCGTGACATTTTCGGCCCGCAGAAATTCGGCGCCCACATCATCGTCGGCATGGGCGAGACCGAGCACGCGGTGCTGGAGCTGGTGCAGCAACTGGTCGACCTCGGCGGCCACAGCCACCTGTTCTGCTTCTTCCCGGAGCAGGGATCGCTGATGGACCACCTGCCGGCGACGCCGCGCGACCAGTGGCGGCGCGTGCAGCTGGCACGCTACCTGATCGATTACGCGGGAGTCCGCGTGGACCAGATGTCTTTCGACGCGGAGGGTCGCGTGACGGGTTACGGCCTGGCGCCGGCCGAGATCGACCGGGTGATCGCCGAGGGCGTCGCGTTCCGGACCTCGGGCTGCCCGGGCAAGTTTCGTGACGACGTCTCCGCGTGCGACCGGCCCTACGGCGACTCGCCGCCCAGCAACATCGCCAGCTATCCGTTCCAGCCGAACAAGCAGGACCTGCGCAAGATCCGCCGCCAGCTCAAGATCCCCGTCGTGCAGGGCTGATACGCCATGGCCGGGCGATTCCGCGTCGTCGATACCGGGGTCCTGGAGGGCCGGTTCAACATCGCGATCGACCAGGCGATGATCGAAGAGCACCAGGCCGGACGCATCCCCGACACGTTTCGCTTCATGCGCTTTCCGCCGACGGCGCTGATCGGCCGGCACCAGGCGTTGCGACAGGAAGTCGACGTCGATCACTGCCGCACCCATGGCATAGGCGTCGTGCGGCGCATCACCGGCGGCGGTGCGATCTACCTCGACGAGGGCCAGCTCGGCTGGGGCCTGGTCTTCCATCGCAAGGCGCTGGGAGCCACCTGCCTCGCCGGACTGGCGAGCGACATCTGCGAGGGCGCGGCCGCCGGCTTGCGCCGGCTGGGAGTCGACGCACGCTACCGGCCCCGCAACGACATCGAGGTGGACGGTCGCAAGATCAGCGGCACGGGCGGCTTCTTCGACGGCGACACGCTGATCTACCAGGGCACGGTGCTGGTGGACATGAATCCCGCCGCCATGGTCGCGGCTCTGCGCGTCCCGCGCGCCAAACTGGAGAAGCGCCAGCTCGACTCGGCAGCGCAGCGCGTCGTCACCCTGCGCGAACTGCTCGGGCCGGCCACGCCGGGCTTGCCGGCCGTCCAGCGCGCGCTGCTCGAGGCCTTCAGCGAGCGATTCGACCTGGCCTGGGACACGGAGGCGTTGACTGCAGCCGAGGAGACCCTCGCCCGCGAGCATTTCCGCGAAGAGATCGGCACCGACGAGTTCGTTGCGCAGGTCGATGATCCCGCGAGCGACAGCGACTTCGCCGTCGGCACGCAGAACGGCGCGGGTGGCACCGTAACCACCTACGTGAGGCTCGAGGGCGTCGCACGCAAGCGCATCGGCCAGGTTCTCGTCACGGGCGACTTTTTCGTTGCGCCGCCGCGCGTGGTGTTCGACCTCGAGGCAGCGTTGCGAGGCGCCTATGTCGCCGACGCCGACGAGACCATTGAACGATTCTTCCGTGAACGACCGATCAATGCCCTGAGCGTGACGGCCGCCGATTTCCGGGCATCGCTCGATGGCGCGCTGGTTGCCGCCAGTGCCCGGCGCCCGTGAAGACGCTCGCGGTCGTCCAGCACACCTCGGCCGAATACCTCGGCCTGATCGAGGATCACCTCGAGGGCCGGCGCATTCGATTCCGCTATTCGCGGCCGTTTGCCACGGGGGGACGGGTGCCCGGCCCTGACGGGTTGCACGACGGACTCGTCCTGCTGGGGGGCGGACCCTGGGGCAGTGCTGGCGTGCGCGACGTGCCGACGCTCGCGCAGGAAGTTGCGCTGACCCGGGCGGCGCTGGAAAAGGGCTTGCCGGTACTCGGCATCGGGCTCGGAGCCCAGATCCTGGCCATCGCGGCCGGCGGTGGCTCTTCGCCGTCACCCCTCGAGTTCTCGGTGAGCGAAGCAGAGCGCGCCGCTGCGGACGCGTTGGCGGGTTACCTGCCGCAACGGTTCCCCCTGGTCGTGTACGGTCGCGACCGGCCGGAACCCCCGCAGACCGCGCGGATTCTCGCGCGGGACCGCGACGGTCGCCCCGCAATGTTCCAGATCGGGGCGAACGCGCTGGGCTTCACCGGGCACCCCGGAACCAAAGCCGCCATCGTCGAGGACCTGATCATGGAGTTCGACGAGGGGCCGGCAGATCCTGCAGCCAACCTCGCGCGTTTGCGTTCTTTGCAGCGCAGCATCGAGGACGCGCTGGTGCCGATCATGACTGGCGTCGTCAAAGTGCTCGCACTGATGGATTGATTCTTCGCCGCAATGCCTATTGCGAGGCTCCGGCATTTACATTAGGGTGGACTAATACATTGACTGCCGCACGTTGCTGCGGCGCGTCACCCGTCGGCGGAGCGGAGAGCATGGCGAAGAAGCTGATCATCGTGATGGCGAACACCGACCCTCGCAACCGCGAAGAACTCGGCGCGCCGATCTTCCAGGCGACCGTCGCCGCGGCGATGGAATACGAAGTCGACGTGATCTGCACGGCGACCTCCGGCCGCCTGATGAAGAAAGGCGTGGCGGCGTCGCTCGTCGTCAAGGAAGGTTCGCCGAAGACCGTGTACGACTTCATCAAGGATGCGGCGGAAGCGGGCGTGAAGTTCTACTGCTGCTCGCCAAACCTGGACCTGTTCGACATGAGCAAGGACGACCTGATCCCGGAGTGCGCCGGCATCGTCGGCGGCGCACACTTGATCGAGGAAGTGATGGAAGGGGACTGCAAGGTCCTGACGTACTGAGTTCGCGGCCGTAGCGGATCGGGAGGGGACATGGAACACGCGGGCACGCGCGTACAGGAGTTCATCGGCGATCCGGTCTCGGACACGCCGGTGGTCGACCGCAAGCAGCTCGAGGCGATCTTCTCCGACATCCAGTCGGACATGCGCTTCGACCACGAGCTGAACGGCTGCCTCAACTGCGGCATCTGCACGGCTACCTGCCCTTCCGCGCATTACTACGATTACAGCCCGCGCGAAATCGTCCAGCTGCTGTGGACGGAGAACCTCGAGGGCATCTACGACGCCATGCAGGAGAAGATCTGGGCCTGCGCCCAGTGCTACACCTGCGCCGCGCGCTGTCCCTTCGGCAACTCGCCGGGCGGCCTCGTCATGGTCATGCGCGAAGTGGCGATCAAGCACGGCATGGAATCGGCCAAGAACGTGCTGCGGCCGTTCAGCCGCGTGATGCTCAAGCTGATCTCGACGGGCAACCAGCTCGCGCCGGACATGATCAACAAGGAAGGTTTTCCCGACTGGGGACCGAACATTTCCAAGGTGGACGCGCCGCTCGCGATCCTGCGCAAGGCGATCCCCATGCCCACGCTGCACACGACCAAGACGGCCTGGGAAGTGAATCTCAAGACGTCCGTCGAGCTCTACACCATCTGGGAAGAGACGGGCGTGCTCGGCAGCCTGAAGACGATCGACATGAACCTGCATGACGTCATCGCCGACATCATGGAGGAGAAACGCGACGAGCTCGAGGAATGGCTCGAGGAACAGGCAGAGGAATAGCAGGCCACGCACCTGCGGCCATGACCCTGACGCAGACACGCTCGGGAGGAGAAGGACCATGACGACGGACAGCAAGATTCCTGGTGAGCGCTTCACGGGCCACGGCCCCGAATGGCGCGAAGTGAAACTGTCACGCAAGGACGCGAACACGGCCACGGCCTGGGTCGAACAGGTGATCGACAAGCGCTCGATGCTGACGCAGAAGGACCGCGTGGAGGACGTGCGCGACCTCATGTGGCAGCTCGAGAAGGAAGGCGAGATCGTCGTCCACCGGGTGAGCGACGAGCACCAGCCCGTGATGGTCAAGACGCTGTACGGGTGGGACAAGAAGATCCCGACCACCCGTCTCTGGCACCACAAGTCCTGCGGCCAGTGCGGCAACATTCCCGGCTACCCGGCCTCGCTGCTCTGGCTCATGAACAAGATGGGCATCGAGTACCTGGACGAGACGGATCAGACGTCGTGCACGGCGTGGAACTACCACGGCTCGGGCATCGGCAATATCGAAAGCCTCGCGGCCGTGTTCCTGCGCAATTTCCACCAGGCCTACGTGGCCGCGAAGGCGCAGGGACTGCCGGCTGGCTATTACTACCCGCTGGTGCACTGCGGCACCTCCTTCGGCAACTACAAGGAAGTCCGCGGCTACCTGCTGCGCTCGGCCAAGCTGCGCGAAAGCGTGACGAAGATCCTCGGCAAGCTCGGCCGCCTGGTCGACGGCAAGCTCCTGATCCCCGAGGAGGTCGTGCACTACTCGGAATGGCTGCACGTCATGCGCGGCCAGGTCGCCAATCACCAGGAGATCGACTGCAGCAACATCCGGGCCACGATCCATCCCGCGTGCCACGTCTACAAGATGGTGCCGGAAGACGTCGTCTATGACGACGACGTGCTCGACGGCAACCGTGTCGCCGTGTCCACCGGCATCATGCAGGCGCTCGGTGCCCAGGTCATCGACTACCGGACGTGGTACGACTGCTGCGGCTTCGGCTTCCGCCACATCATTTCCGAGCGCGAGTTCACGCGTTCGTTCGCCATCGATCGCAAGCTGCGCGTGGTGCAGGACGAGGCGCATGCCGACGTCATGATCGGCCACGACACGGGCTGCATCACCACGCTCGACAAGAACCAGTGGATCAGCAAGGCGGGCGGCAATCCCGTCGACGTGCCTGTGCTTGCCGACTGCCAGTTCGCCGCCATGGTCTGCGGCGCGCATCCATACAAGATCGTGCAGTCGCACTGGCACGCCTCCTCCACCGAGACCTTGATGGAAAAGATCGGCATCGACTGGCGCGCCAAGAAGGCCGAGTTCGAGGCCTACCTCAAGGAAGTGGCGGCGGGACGCATCGAAACCCTCTACGACCCACGGCGGATGATCACCTCGGGTCCAGGCTACAAGCGGATCGAAGCAACAAAATGAACAAGCCAATCCTCATTGTCGGGGGCGGACCGGCGGGCCTTGCGGCCGCGCACGCGCTCGCTCGTGTCGGGCAGACCAGCGTGCTGGTCGAGAAGGAGGATCGCCTCGGCGGTGCGCCGATCCTCTCCGGTTACGCCAAGCTGGTGCCGTCGGGCGAGTGGGCCCGTGACGCAATCGGCGGCATGGTCGATCGCGTGCGCGGTGACCCGCTCGTCGACGTGCAGACGAGCGCACGAGTGGAATCCTTTGCGGGCCAGCCCGGCGCCTTCAGTGCCCGGCTCAGCAACGGCGCAAGCGTCGATGCGGCTGCCGCGATCCTGTGCACCGGCTTCACGCACTTCGACTCGGTGAACAAGCCCGAATGGGGCTTCGGCACGTTCCCGGACGTGGTCACGACCACGCAGGTCGAGCAGATGATTTCCTCCGGCAAGGGCGTGCGCTGCCCGTCGGACGGCCGCAAGCCGAAGCGCGTGGCGATCCTGCTGTGCGTGGGCTCGCGTGACCGCCAGATCGGCCGCGAGTGGTGCTCGAAGATCTGCTGCACCGTGTCGGCGAACATGGCGATGGAGATCCGGGAGGAACTCCCCGATTGCCACGTCTACATCTATTACATGGACATCCGCACCTTTGGACTGTACGAGACGAAGTACTACTGGCGCAGCCAGGAGGAGTTCAAGGTCAAGTACATCAAGGCGCGCATCGCGGAGGTCACGTCCAACGGCGAGCAGCTGGTGGTCAAGGGCGAGGACACGCTGGTCAAGCGCCCGATCACGATCCCGTTCGACATGGTGGTCCACGCGATCGGCATGGACCCGAACGTGGACAACAAGTCGATCGCCTCGACCTTCGGCATCGACCTCGAGCGCCACGGCTACGTCGCGCGCGGCAATGCGTACGGCAACACCGCGGAAACCTCGCGTGCCGGCGTGTTCGTCGCCGGAGCGGCATGCGGGCCGGAGACGATCGACGACTCCATCTCGCAGGGTCATGCGGCCGCGCTGGCCACGCTCGGCTTGCTGCAGCCGGCGCGCGCGCGCGCCTGAAGGCGGCAGGCGGAATGTTCGGCCGTTCATCCCGCGCGAGCGTTCCGGTGGTGCCGGAAGGGCCGCAACTCGACCTGAGCGGCCCGCGCCTGCGGCGGGCGTTCGAGGCCCTGGTGCAAGGCGCCGATGCGCACGGCGGCGTCGAGCGCTACGTCGACGCATTGAAGCTCAAGCAAGCGCTCTTTCGCGAAGCGCTCCTCTCCCCGGATGGGCAGCGTGCGCGGCAGATCGAAGCGGCGGCATTCATGCCGCTTTGCGCATTCCTGCCGACTGTGCGGCGGCGGATCGTGCCCTGGCTCGCGGAACCCCTGTTCAGCGGGTTGCGCAGTGCAATCGCGACCTTGCTCGAACCGACCGACGACACGTCCGGGACGGATACGCGAATGAGGGCGTTCTGCGCAGGCTTCCCGCAGGACGATGCTCATCGCTGGACGCGCGACCTCGCCGCGGAGTTGCTGCACAACAGCGACCCCGAGCGCTATCCACTCATGACCCGCTGGGTCTGGGATGCCGGCGTCAACACCGGGGTGCTGCGGGAGATCTGGCACGGCCCCGACGTCGATCACGTGACTATCGCCGCACGCGACGATTACCCGACCTTCCTGGTGCTGCGCGCGGAACTGAGCCAGTTCCTGAGCGACAATGGCGTGTTCCGCGACGTGCTGCAGTTCGTCGACATGCTCTGTGCGCAGGTCTATGCGGGATACATCGGCGAGCAGGGCAGCAGCTACCTGCGCACCGATTTCACGGCACCGGAGGACCCGATGCTGCACTCGCGGCGCCTGCTCGGACTCGACGGCATCCGTCCCGGCACTGGCCGCTTGCGAATCAAGACCATCGACGGCGAGGCGCTCAGCGTCGCCGACCCATCCAGCCCGCCGGTCTCCGGCTGAGAAGGCAAGCCCATGCCCATCCATGAGCAGTCACTGATACGCCCGGAGAACCTCACGACCCACGACCAGCTCGTGGTGGACGGGGTGGACGTTTCCGGCCACTGGAGCACGTTCATCCAGACCCGGGTGATTTCGGACTACAACGAAGCCATGCAGGACGAGATCGCCGCACTGCCCGGTGGCGAGAACGTGCATCGCTGCTGGCAGTGCGGTTCCTGCACCAATTCCTGCACCGTCAATGCGATCAACCCCGAGTTCAACCCGCGGCACTGGATCTACCTGGTCCGCATCGGGATGGAATCGGAGATCCTGCGCGACAAGGACATCATCTGGCAGTGCGTTTCCTGCAACAAGTGCACCTACGCCTGCCCGCGTGACGTGGTGCCCGAAGGTGTGATGAAAGCCCTGTCCCACTGGCTCGAGCTGAAGGGACACGTCAAGCCATCGCCGTCGATGGTGTTCGACGAGGTGTTTTCCGAACAGGTTTTCCAGCGTGGCAAGATCGAGGAAGGCCGGGTCATGCAGCGCTTCTTCAAGCGCACGGGCCAGAGCCTGAACCAGCCATGGCTCATCGAGATGATGCAGCGGATGCTGCGGCACCTGCCGCTCGGCATGCTGACGAAGCTCGGACTCGCGACACTCGTTGCGCCGCGCACCAGCGGCTGGTCCGGTGCCCGCGCTGCCATCGAGGAGTACGTCCACGAGCAGGAGCACAAGCGGCGCCGGGCGCTCGGTCTCGACGCGCTGATCGAAGCGGCGAAACGCGATGCCGGGCCGGCCACGGCAGGCGAAGGAGCGCGCTCATGACCACCGCGAAGGACAAGTACCAGAAGGTCGCGTATTACCCGGGCTGCGCGCTCGAGGGCACCGCACACTCCTACAACCGGTCGACCCAGCAGGTCGGCAAGGCGCTCGGCCTCGACCTCGTCGAGGTCAAGAACTGGAACTGCTGCGGCGCGATGGAGGTCAAGAACATCGACCCGAAGCTGCAGACGTACCTGTCGTCGCGGGTCATGGCCATCGCCGCGACGGAAATGAAGATGGACGTGGTGATGGCGCCGTGCAACGGCTGCTACCACAACCTGAAGAAGGCCGAGTACGACCTCGCGCACGACCCGGCGAGCGTGGAAGTGGTCGACCGCCTGTCGCAGAAGGCCGGGCACGCGACGTACCAGGCCGGCCAGGTCGAGACCATCCATGCGCTCGACTGGATCATGCACGGCATCGGTGAAGACGGGCTGAAGCAGCGGCTCAAGGGCTCGCTGCAGGGACTGAAGGTCGCCAATTACTACGGCTGCATGTACACGCGCCCGCGGCACATCTTCCCGGAGAAGGACAAGGGGCCGGGCACCGAATCAACCTCCAAGCCTCATTTCATGGACGACCTGCTCGGTGCAGCCGGTGCCGTCAACGTCGAGTTCCCGCTGAAGACGGCCTGTTGCGGCGGGGCGCACACGCTCTCCGACAGCGACACGTCCACCAAGCTCGTGCTGAACATCCTGCGTACCGCGGAAGCTGCCGGTGCCGAGGTGATCGCAACCGAATGCCCGACGTGCCACTCCGGCCTGGAAATGCACCAGGTGCGCGCCGAGAAGAAATTCGGCCAGCCGACGAAGGTCAAGATCCTCTACTTCACGCAGTTGCTGGGCCTTGCGCTCGGGTTGTCCCCGCGACAGGTCGGCGTGCACGAGAACATTTCGGATTCGCTCGGGTTCCTGCGCGAGAAAGGCATCGCGTGAAGCCGCTCGCGGAGATCGAGCAACGCCTCGACGCGCTCGAGGCCGGCGCCAGTGGTCCCGGCCCAGGCACCGCGGCCGAGCTGGTCGAACTCGGCGAGGCGGTGCTGGAACATTGGGTCCGTGCCAAGGACCTCGTGCCCACGCAGGAAACCCGCGAGGGTTTTCGCCTGCTCGCGCTGCACCGCCAGGGTTGCACGGACGACCCGAGTTTCAATGCCTGCCGCGAAACCTGCCGCGAACTCGCCTACCACCACAACCTGATCACGTCGGATCCGCAGCATCCCGCGACGCCGCAGCGGCTGACGATGATGACGCTGGTGGCCAGGCACCTGTTCCTGTTCGTGACCGGCAAGATGCAGGTCGCGGCGCTCGGCGACTTCTGCTGCGCGTCCCGACCGATCCGGCAGCAGGCGGAACCGCAAGAGATCGGCTGAGGGGAATACCGGAATGCGCACCCTCGTGCTCGGGGTCGGCAACCCGCTGATGTCCGACGACGGCGTGGGCCTGCGTGTGCTCGAGGCACTGTCCAGGTCAACAACCGGCGCTCGACGACGTCGACTACCTCGATGCAGGCACCCTGAGCCTGCTGCTGCTGCCGCGTTTCGAGCATTGTGATGCATTGCTGGTGATTGACGCGGCGCAGCTCGGCGGCGCCCGGGCGACCTGCGCGTGCTGCAGGGCGCAGACATGGATGCCTTCTTTCGCCACGCCCGCGGCTCTGTCCACGAGGTCGGCATCCGCGACCTGCTCGATGCGGCCCGGCTCACGGGCACGCTACCCTCACGGCGGGCGTTCGTCGGCGTGCAGCCGCAGCGGGTGACCATCGGCTCGTCGCTCAGCCCGCCGCTGCACGCGTCGATTGCCCGGCGGCCGCGCACGCCCGGGCACTCCTCGAAGTGGCAGGCGGGCGCCAGCGCGGCCAGCCTTGCCGCAGCGTCGCGCGGCTTCGGCAGCTACGTACAGTCGCAAGGGGACACATCAGGGCAAGCTAATACACCCCTGGCAGACCACGCCTATCCCCCTCGCATGACGGCAAGGCGGGGAGCTCCGACCGGGGTGTCGAGGGCAAGAGTCATGTCGTCACCATTGCTCGGCGAATTCCTGCGCTCGCGCGGCGTCACGCGTCGCGACTTCCTGCAGTTCTGCACCACCACTGCCGGGCTGATGGGACTGTCGTCGGCGATGGTGCCGCGAGTTGCGGCCGCGCTCGAGCAGGCACGGCGACCCTCGGTGATCTGGCTGCCGTTCCAGGAGTGCACGGGATGCACCGAATCCATCACACGGGCGCACGGCTCGACCCTCGAGAGCCTGATTTTCCAGGCCATCTCGCTCGACTACCAGCACACGCTGCAGGCCGCCGCGGGTGACGCCGCGGAGCTTGCGCGCGAAACGGCAATGCAGGAAAACTGGGGCCGCTATCTGCTGATCGTCGACGGCTCGATCCCGACCGGCAACAAAGGCTTCAGCACGGTCGCCGGCCGCGACAATCTCTCGCTGTTGCAGGGGGCGGGGGGGGCGCCGCCGCGATCGCCCCGGGGCGCCCAGCGTTCGGGGGCATCCCGGGTGCCGATCCGAATCCCACTGGCGCGGTCGCAGTGTCGGCAGTCGTCAAGGATAAGCCGATCATCAACGTTTCGGGCTGCCCACCCATCCCGGTAGTCATCACCGGCGTCCTCACGCAGTACCTGACATTCGGCCGGCTGCCCGAGCTCGACGCCCTCGGTCGGCCCATGGCTTTCTACGGCCAGACGATCCACGACCGTTGCTACCGGCGCCCGTTCTACGAACGGGGCCAGTTCGCCGACAGCTTCGACGACGAAGGCGCGCGGCAGGGCTGGTGCCTGTACAAGCTGGGCTGCAGGGGACCGACGACCTACAACGCCTGCGCCACGGTGAAATGGAACGACGGCACGAGCTTCCCGATCGAGGCCGGCCACGGCTGCATCGGGTGTTCCGAGCCCGGCTTCTGGGACAAAGGCGGGCTCTACCAGCCGCTGTCCACCGGCCGGTGGGGCTCGGCACGGACGGTCGGCGCGGCGGTCGGCGGGGCGTGGCGCTCGGCGTGGCGTCCGCGGCGCTGGCCCGCAAGCGGCAGAAGGACGCGGAGGGTGCCTGAAATGAGCCTGCTGGATTTCGCGCGCGGCCCCGCGCTGCAGTGGTCGATCGTCATCTTCGTGGTGGGAGTGCTCTGGCGCCTGCTCGGCGTGTTGCTGCTGCGGACTCGCAAGGACCTCTCCGAACCTCGCAAGGATGCAGCCTGGAAAGGACTCAGGTTGATCGCGCTGCGCTCGTGGCCACGCAAGGAGTTCCTGGGTGGTACTGCGTTCGGCGAGGTGATGGGCTACACCTTTCACATCGGCTTCCTGCTGGCGCTGTTCTTCTACGTTCCGCACGTGCTGTTCTTTGCCGACATCGCGCGCGGCTTGCTTGGCACGGACCTGCACGGCCTGACGGGACTGAACTGGCCGACGCTGCCGAATGGCGTCGTGACGTTGCTGAGCGCCATCTCGATCGCCGCACTCGTGGCGGTGCTGATCCACCGCATCGTGAGCCCGGTCAAGCGCCTGATCTCCAACTTCGACGACTACTTCAGCTGGCTGGTCACCATCGCCCCGCTGGTGACCGGCATGGCCGCGTTCGCACACCTGGGCGGATGGCCGTATGAGCGACTGCTGGCGATCCACCTGCTCTCGGCGGAACTGCTACTGGTGTGGTTCCCGTTCGGCAAGCTGATGCATGCGTTCACGATTTTCGCCGCACGCGGCTCGACGGGCATGCTCTTCGAACGCAAGGGGGCCTCGCTGTGACCGAGACGACACCCACCACGCGCGAGCCCGATCCGCTGGAGTTCGACAAGCCCCGGGTCTCGATCCGCAAACCCGAGCATCGATTCGACTCGCAGGGCGAGGCGCCGGACGCTGTGCGCGTCGAGCGCGCCATGAACAGCTTCGTCCGCGATTTCGGCCGGACGGCTGCTGTATACATGGAGTCCTGCATCCATTGCGGCATGTGCGCCGAGGCCTGTCACTTCTACGAAGTGACGCAGGACCCGAAGTACACGCCGATCTGGAAGCTCGAGCCGTTCAAGCAGGCCTACAAGCGCGAATATGGCCCATTCGCCTTCGTGTACCGCGTGCTGAACCTGAAGCCCAAGGTGACGGTGGACGAGCTGCAGCAGTGGCAGCACCTGCTCTACGATTCCTGCACCGTCTGCGGTCGCTGTTCCCTGATGTGCCCGATGGGCATCGATATCGCCAGCCTGGTCTCCCAGGCACGGCACGGTATGTTCAAGGCCGGACTGGTGCCGCACGAACTCGCCGCGGTGACTGAGCGGGCGCGGCGCGAGGGCAGCCCACTCGGAGCCACGCCCAAGGTGTTCGCCGATCGCTGTGAGTGGCTGTCGGACGAACACGACGTCGAGATCACGATCGACAAACCCCGGCGGAAGTGCTGTGCGCCATGTCCTCGATCGAGATCATGAAGTACCCGGAATCGGTGGTGGCGACGGCAAGGATCATGCGGCACGTCGGCGCCGACTGGACGTTCAGGCTGGATGGCTACGAGGCCACGAATTTCGGGCTGCTGACGGGCGACGCGGCGGCGCAGAAGGAACTGACGCTGAAGATCATCCATGCAGCCGTGACCTGCGGCGCCAAGGCAGTCGTCCTGCCGGAATGCGGCCACGCCTACACCGCGCTGCGCTGGATGGGCGCGAACATGTACGGCAAGCCGCTGCCGTTCAAGGTGATGCACATCGCCGAGTTCCTCGCCGAGCAGGTGCGCGCCGGCAAGCTCAGGTTGCGCAAGCTCGGCAAGTCCGCGACGTTTCACGACCCGTGCCAGCTGGTGCGCCGGGGCGGCGCGATCGAGGCGCCGCGCGAGGTCCTGCAGGCATTGGGCGTCGAGCTGCGCGAAATGTATCCGACGAAGGGTGCGAACTGGTGCTGCGGCGGCGGCGGCGGCGTGGTCGCCATTCACCGTGCCGATGAACTGCGGCACAAGGTGTTCAAGATCAAGATGGAACAGATCGAGGAGACCGGCGCCGAGCTGCCGGTGACTTCCTGCGCCAACTGCCGGCAGACCTTCGACGACGGGCAGGCGCACTTCAAATGGGACAAGACCATGCACAGCCTGCTCGAACTCGTCGCCGACAACCTGGTCGAGGACGTTCCATGAGCGCCGAATCACGCCGCGTCGTGGTGGACCCGGTCACCCGGATCGAGGGACACCTGCGGATCGAGGTCGCCACCGACGCAGGCCGCCGCATTACGCAGGCCTACAGCTCCGGCACCATGGTGCGAGGTCTCGAAATCATCCTGCGCGGGCGCGACCCGCGCGACGCATGGGCGTTCGCGCAGCGCATCTGTGGTGTCTGCACGCTGGTGCACGGCATCGCATCGGTGCGCGCCGTCGAAGATGCGTTGCGCTGGAAGATTCCGCAGAACGCAAACCTTGTCCGCAACCTGATGATCGGCGCGCAGTACGTGCACGACCACGTCATGCACTTCTACCACCTGCATGCGCTCGACTGGGTCGACGTGGTCGCGGCGCTGCAGGCGGACCCGAAGGCCACCTCGACCCTGGCCCAGTCGATCAGCGGTTACGCGCGCTCGTCGCCGGGGTACTTCGGGGGCGTGCAGTAGCGCGTAAAGGTTCTCGTCGAGAGCGGGCAGCTCGGGATCTTCGCCAACGGTTACTGGGGGCACCCGGCCTACAAGCTGCCGCCGGAAGCGAACCTGATGGCCTTGGCGCACTACCTCGACGCGCTGGCGTGGCAGCGTGACGTCGCCAGGCTGCATGCCATCTTCGGCGGCAAGAATCCACATCCGCATTTCGTGGTCGGCGGCGCGCCGAACCCGATCGACCTCGAGTCAGATTCGGCGATCAACGCCAGGCGCCTGTCCCAGGTGCAGGACATCATCCTGCGCATGCGCGAATTCGTCGACGAGGTTTACGTGCCGGACACGCTGGCCATCGCCGGCTTCTACAAGGAATGGGCGGCCCAGGGCGAGGGTCTCGGCAATTTCCTGTGCTTCGGCGATTTTCCAGCGCAGTCGATCTTTGAAACTGCAGGTTTCCTGGTGCCGCGGGGCGTAATCCTGGATCGCGACCTGTCGCACATCGAGGAGGTCGACCTCCACGATCCGGCGCAGATCGAGGAGTTCGTGAGCCACGCGTACTACGACTACGACGGCGGCAAGGACCGCGGCCTGCATCCGTACAAGGGTGAGACGACGCTCAACTACACTGGCCCGCCCCCGCCGTACTCTCAGCTCAACGTCGCCAGGGGCTACTCCTGGATGAAGTCGCCGCGCTGGCGCGGCAAGGCGATGGAGGTCGGGCCACTGGCGCGCATGTTGATGCTGGTCGCCACCGGGCACGACCAGGCGAAGGAACTCGTGGACCAGACGCTGACCACGTTGCAACTGCCGCTCGCGGGCCTATATTCAACCCTCGGTCGTACTGCTGCGCGGACCCTCGAGACCAAGATCATCGCGGATGCGATGCAGGGCTGGTACGACCGGCTGCTTGCAAACGTCAAGGCGGGCGACACGAAGACGTTCGATGACCGGTACTGGGACCCGGCAACCTGGCCGGCGCAGGCCCGAGGCGCCGGCTTCATGGAAGCACCACGCGGCGCGCTGGGCCATTGGATCGTCATCGCGGACGGGCGGATCGCCAACTACCAGGCGGTGGTGCCGAGCACCTGGAATGCCGGCCCGCGCGATGCAACAAGCCAGCCGGGCGCATATGAAGCCGCGCTTGTCGGGCACGTGCTGCACGATCCCGACCAGCCGCTCGAGATTCTCCGTACGATCCACAGCTTCGACCCCTGCATTGCATGCGCGGTGCACGTGCTGGATCCGGATGGCGGCGACGCGCTGTCGGTGCGTGTTGCCCGATGAACAACGCGCTGTGGTCAAGGCGGCCAGCCGGGCAGCGTGCGGGCACGAACTCGTCTAACATTAGCAACAGGTCATAGTACGTCCGCCGCCCCACGCAGCCGCGTGGCGCGCTCCGGACAGGCTTGAGGAGGCTGGATCATGGCGACGGTGAAAGGCTGCAATCTCCCGGACGATCTTCTGTACGACGTCGAGAATCACATCTGGTTCAAGGAACTGGGTGATGGCACTGTCCGGGTCGGCATGACGGCCGTCGCCACTGCGATGGCAGGCAAGCTGGTGGCGTTCACGCCCAAGAGCGTCGGCAAGGACGTCAAGGCGGGCAAGTCGTGCGCGACCGTCGAGAGCGGCAAGTGGGTGGGTCCGGCCAAAGTCGCCGCTGCCGGTTCGGTGCTTGCAATAAACGAAACCCTGGTCGCGACGCCGAGCATCGCGAACGCGGACCCCTATGGCGAGGGCTGGTTGATCATCCTCAAGCCGGAAGACTGGGACAGCGTCAAGGGCGGGCTCGTGGCGGGAACACAGGTCGCCGGGCCGTATGAGGCGAAGATGACAGCGGACGGGTTTGCTGGATGCGGCTGAAATCCCGCAGCGTGGCACGGGCGACAGCCGCCCCGGCGATGGTCATGGACCGTGCGACAGTGCGGCGGATGGAAAAGAACGCCACGCGCGCCTGCGGCGTGCTGGGGGCGATGTCGAATCCTTCGCGCCTGCTCATCCTCTGCCACTTGGCGGAGGGCGAGAAATCGGTCGGCGAACTCGAGCCGCTCATCGGCCTCAGTCAATCCGCCCTGTCGCAGCATCTCGCGGTGCTGCGCGGCAAGCACCTGGTGCGGACGCGGCGCGACGGACAGTCGATCCTGTACAGCCTCGCCAGCAAAGAGGCGACGGCGCTGATGCACACGCTGCACGAGCAGTTCTGCAAGTGCTGAAGGGAAATTGGGGACGCTCACCTATTTCCTGTCGGAAATAGGTGAGCGTCCCCTATTTCCCCTATTTGCTTCAGCAGCCCTCTTTCTTTTTCTTGCGCGGCGCGACCGGAGACACGGCTCCTGAGGGCATCGGCGCCGCGAGCTTGGGCAGTTCCATGGGTATCGGGGCCGCCACCCCACCCTCTGCGCGCGGTTCGCCGCCGAAGAATCGCGACAGCGTTGCCGCCCGCTCGAATCGCGCGCGCTCCGCGGCCGACGCCTGCGCCGGCAATGCGGGGTAGAGCACGTCGTCCTTCCAACCCTCAAGACCGCCCAGCACCGTGTACACCGCGCGGTACCCCTGCGCCTGCATCAGCATCCAGGCCTGTGCTGCATGGATGCCGCCGTCGGAGTACAGCACGATCTTCTCATTGCGCAGGAACGGAAACTCCGGCAACGCGGCGACAGTGACGTTCTCCGCCGTGGGGATGTGATACGCGGCGTAATCCGACGCGGTGCGCAGGTCGATCAGGCGATAGTCCGAGCGGCCCTGCACGATCCAGGCTGCAAGCTCGGAGGGAGTGACGTGATCGACCTCTTTCTCGACGATCAGTGCCAGCTCGCGCGTGTCGAGCGAGACGACGGGCCCGCGGTGTGGAACGCTGAACAAAGCCAGCGCACCCAGCGCCACGGCCACGGCCGCCAGCCTCTGGTTCAGCGTCAGCGCAGGAAGCTTCATGCCTTGTCTCCGAAACGGCGCTCGACGAGCGTCGCCGCAGAGAACCCGGCGACGGCGATCAGGACGACTGCAAACACGACCAGGCCCCAGGGCAGGTCAAACACTTCGGGCAGTGTTACCTGGCCCAATTCGTTGGAGTTCACGAAACCCTTGATCCAGGGAAACACCTCGGCATAGGCGAGCGTCCCGGCGCCGATGCCGAACGCATACACGAAGCCGTCGATCCGGCCGGTCGCGAGCGAAGCCACCGACGTCCCCGGGCAATAACCGCCCACGACGAAGCCCACGCCGAGCACCAGTCCACCCACGATCTGCGGCACGAGGTGCGTAGGTACCAGGTAGACGAGGCTCAGGTCGAGCCAGCCGAGCCAGCCCAGGTAGGTGACCCCGAGCATGGCCGTGACGATCGCGGTGAACATCACCTTGAACACGGACATGTCGTACAGGTAGAACTGCGCCGCCAGCTTGCGCGCGCTGCCGAATCCGGCACGCTCGAGGAAGAAGCCGAAGCCGGTGCCGAGGACGAAGGCGAGGACGAGGGACATCTCGTCGCCGAAAAAGCCATACTTATAGAAGGGAGCCATGATTACCGCCACTGCCAGCGCATGAACCAGGCGACTGCGTAGCCGCCGACGAACACCATCAGCATGAAGGCCCAGCTGCCCACGTTGAGCAACGCGCCGCCAGTGAGGGCCTGCCCGCTCGTGCAGCCTCGCGCGAGATGCGCACCGAACGCCATCAGGATGCCGCCGGCAAATGCGCACAACAACCGCACTCCCGTCGACACGCGCGGACCTTTCTCCACCATGATGCGCGCCCGCCCAGCCAGCAATCCCGAGAACAGCGCGCCGGCCATGACGCCCAGCACCTCGAAGACGAGCCAGGCCTTGAGCGGATGCGTGGTGCCGTCGCCGAGATAGCCCTGCAGGTATTCATTGGACTGCGCATGCGCTGGAGCCACCAGGTTGACCAGCCACGCGACGCTGGAACTGAATGCGCCGGAAGCGCCGAGGCCGCGACCGACCAGCACGAACGCAGCGAGCAGTACCAGCCCAAGGCCGATGCCTGCGAGATAGGGATTCCAGTAGGGGCTGGCCGGTCGGCCGGACCCCCGCATCACGGCGGGACGATGGTCGCTCGACACGTCATTGACCTCCAGGGGGATGGACGCAGTTGTGGGTCACGGCGAGATCCACTCGCTGTACTGACCGGCGTAGACGATGACGAAGCGCAACGCGAGCCCGCCCAGCAGCACGAGCAGCGGCGCGATGACCGTGTGCGGGATGCGCCCCGCCACCATCAGGGACTGGATCGCGAGCGGGAGCAGGATCCCGAGCCCCACGACGAGGACCCAGAACACGGCAGTGAAGGGGCCGCCGAGCAGCAATTGCGCGGATTGCGCGTGCACGGCACCCACCGTCAGGTGCCCGATCAGGAACAACGCGATCAGTCCGAGTTCCGTCATCAGGAACAGGTTGTCGAAGCGGATCAATTGCTCCTGTTCGTCATGGCCCGGCGCGATGACGTGCGCGAATGCTGCCCCGGCCGACAAGCCCGAGACGAGAAAGAGCGGGCCGAGCACCGCACTGGCCCACAGCGGCCGGGCACCCAGGCTGCTGAGCAGGATCCCGGTGTAGATGCCGAGGGCAATGCCGACGACGATATTGGCGAGGCTCAGCCAACGCGTCGCAGTGTGCGACTTCAGCTGCCGGGCAAAAGCCGCGAGCGCCGGCCAGCGGTCAAGCCAGCCGTCCGCCAGCGTCGCCAGCGCACCAAGCGCCAGCACGGGATAGACGAGCAGCAGGATCCAGCCGCCCCACGACATCGGCGACAGCGGCTGCAGCGTCAGGTACATGCGCCAGACGTACAGCTTGTGCTCGAGGTCGAGGAACAGCGCACCCATGCCGAGGCTGATGAGCACCAGGCCGATCCAGGGGAGCCGGTCGCTGACGCTCGGCTGGCCCGGCGCGCGCGCCTGCCGCTGCAGGTAACCGGTGAGCACCATCGAGCCGGCCACCCAGCCGCCGAGGAACAGGTAGACGGGAATCTGCCACTCCCACACGTGCAGCGTGGGATCGACCAGCGGATTGTGACGGGTGGTGAGCAGTTCGATCATCGCCGCGTCACTCCAGGTAGAAGATGCGTGGTCGGGTACCCGCATCCGGCTTCAGCACGAAATGACGACGCGTGGCGATCAGGCGGCTGACCTCGGACTCGGGGTCGTCGAGATCGCCGAAATGCATGCAGCGGGTCGGGCAGACGTCGACACAGGCTGGCGCCAGGCCGCGTTCGACCCGGTGCATGCAGAACGTGCACTTGTCGGCATAGCCGTCGGGGTGGATGAAGCGGGCGCCGTACGGGCACGCGGCAAGACAGGCCTTGCAGCCGATGCACTTGTCGTGATCCACGAGCACGACCTTGCCGAAGTCCTGCACGTGGCTCGCGCCCGTCGGGCAGCAGGTCACACAGGGTGGCGACTCGCAGTGGTTGCAGCGCTCCGAGGTGATCGTGAGCCGCAGATCCGGCATCTCGCCCTGCAGGCGCTGGCTGATCCAGTCGCGGCAGTGCCCGTCGGGAACGTCGTTCTCCGTCTTGCACGCGACGACGCAGTCCATGCAGCCGACGCATTTCTTCGTATCGATGACCATGCCGAAACGCGCCACGCTTCACGCTCCCTGTTCGATGGTCACGAAGTTCACGTTGATGCCGGTACCGCCCATCAGCGGATCCACGGCGTAACGCGTCATGAGTTGCGCGTCGCTCGCGCCTTTGCCAAAGGTGCTGCGCAGGCCTTTGGACGTGTGCCCGAAGCCGTGCACCATGTAGACGCAGTCCGGGCGGATCGCCGCCGTCACGCGAGCCTTCACCCGGTCGCTGATGACGCCGTCCTGGTTGCGCAGGCGCACGTAGTCGCCGCTGCGCAACCCGAGACGCGCGCCGACGTCGCCGTTGACCCAGATCTCGTTCTCGTCCATCGCATCGCGCAGCACGGGGTTGGACTGGGTGCGACTGAACGTGTGCACGGGCGCGCGGCCGGACAGCAGTCGGAACGAGCCCGGCGGCCCGTCCGCGGGGCGCGTGTAGCGCGGCACCGGATCGAAGCCTGCATCCTTCAGCTGCGTCGAATAGAACTCGATTTTTCCCGAGGGCGTCGGAAACTCGGCCGGGACACCGTCCTCGAAGTACAACGGCTGTTGCGGACCGCGGACGAGGCCTTTCTGCTTCAACTCAGCGAGACTGAGCCCGGCGCCCTTCAGCCGGTAATCGAGGTATTCCTCGATGTCATGCCAGGGATAATAGGCGCCGAGACCTAACTTGAGCGCGAGCTCGCGGGCGATCCACCAGTTGGGCTTCTGATCAGCCGGGGGAGTCACGACCGGCTGTCGCAACGCAATGAACGGTTCTCGGAAGGTCTCGACATTGAGCTCGTCATAGCGCTCGAGGTAGGTCGCCTCGGGCAGCACGACGTCCGCCCACCCCGCGATTTCCGACGGGATGACGTCCACGACGACGAGCAGGTCGAGCGCGCGAATGGCGCGGATCGTTTCTTCCTGGTTCGGCATCGCATGGATCAGGTTGGTCGCGTACACGAACCAGCCCTTGATCGGATACGGCTGGCCGGTGATCGTCGCCTCGCGGATACCCGAGGTGAGGGCTTCCGTCGCGAACGGATACCGCTGGTTCGGGTTGTCCACCTTGCCGCGATCCGATTTCGGGTAGGGCGGATACGGATAGGCCGGCACGTCCATGCTCGACGGGTAGTAGAAGCCGCCCTTGCGGCCCCAACTGCCGAGCAGCGCATTGAGCAACGCGATGGCGCGGCTGCGCTGCGTGTCGTCGCCATACCAGGTGGCATGGCGTCCCGGGTGCACCAGCGTCGCGGGACGGTGACGCGCCATTTCGCGCGCCGTGGCGCGGATGGTCTCCGGCGCAATGCCCGTTTCAGGGTATGCCCACTCCGGCGTGTACTGCGCCAGTTCAGCCTTGAAGTAGTCGAAGCCGTAGCCGTGCTGCGTGACGTAATCCGTGTCGTACAGGCCTTCGGTCACCAGGACGTTCATCCAGGCGAGCAACAACGCGAGGTCCGAACCCGGTTTCACCGGCAGGTAGTGCTTCGCCTTGCTCGCCGCAATGGAGAAGCGCGGGTCCGCCACGATGATCGTCGCGCCGTTGCCGTTCGCTTCCGCGAATTCCTGCACCTGCGTGTTGTGCATGTTCTCGCCGAGGTGCGAGCCGATCAGCACCAGGCAGCGGGCATTGCGGATGTCGGTGCGTTCGGGTGAGCCGATTTCCTCGCCGAACGTCAGGTTGAAGCCCACGTCGCGGGGGCCGCGGCACTGTGCAAACGACGGAGCCGCGCTGTTGGTGATGCCGTACGCCCTGAGCGTGTGCTTGAGGAACGTCCCGCCGATGCCGTGGCTGAACAGGGCGACCGCTTCCGGTCCAAATTTCGCCTTGATTGTCTGCATGCGCTCGGCGATGTAACCGAGAGCCTCGTCCCAGGTCACCTCGACCCACTTTTCCTCGCCGCGTGCCTTGTGCCGCATCAGCGGCGCGCGCAGGCGGTCGGGATCGATGCTGGCGCCGATGCCGCCGGTGCCGCGGGGGCAGAGCCTGCCTCTGCACAGCGGATCGTCCGGGTTGCCGACGATCTTCCACAATTGTCCATCGCGAACGTGCGCAACGGCATTGCACTTCCAGAAGCAGATGTCGCAATAAGTAGGAACGGTGTGGACGCCGCCCGTGCCTGCGGGCATCGCGCCGCCCAGCGACCGGTTCGAGGCCGCAGCCAGCGTGGCGGCCCCCGCGCCGAAACCGGCGATCTTGAGAAATCGCCGGCGCGAAATGCGATTCATGACCTCTTTCCTGCGCTGCACTAATTAGAGTTTACTAATATAGACTAACGGTACGTGGCGTTGACTGCCTCGGTAGTAACACCTACGTGCGACCGCCTCGGTATTAACACCTACGTGCAAGCGAGGGAATGGCAATGTCCACTGACTACCTGCTGCTGGGCCTGGTCATTGCCTATTTCGCCTGGCGCATCCTCTCGTCATTTCTCGCGCGAAGGCGAATCCCCGCGCTGCTGCAGGAAGGGGCCCAGATGGTGGACGTGCGCACGCCAGGCGAGTTCGCCGCCGGACATGCTCCGGGGAGCCTGAACATTCCCCTGCAGGATCTTGCCGAAGGCGCCAAGGCTCTTGATCCGAACCGATGGGTCATCGTTTGCTGCGCGTCCGGCACTCGCAGTGCATTCGCGCGCCGCAAGCTCCGCAGCCAGGGCTTCAGTCGCGTACTGAACGCAGGATCCTGGCGCAACCTGCCCTGACGGCTTGGCGGGGACCGCCTGGCGACGGGCTGGACACGGCGGATGTCCCCGGATTCAAGTGCTCGACGCGCTACGCCAGGATCGAACAAGCGCGTTGGCCGTCACCGCGATGTCGGCAGCGGTCGTCCCTCGACCGAGCGTGAGTCGAATCGAACCGACCGCGTCCTCTGGCGCGATGCCCATCGCGAGAATGACGGCAGAAGCGCTTTCTCCCCCGGCGTGGCAGGCCGAGCCAGTGGAGGCGGCGATTTCCGGGGCGCCTTCCAGGAGGGTGTTGCCGGAGACGCGAGGAAATCGCACGTTCAGCGTGTTCGGGAGCCGCAGCGTGCGGTGACCATTGAGCATGACACCAGGCACCGCCGACTCGAGCCGCCGCCAGAGATCGTCCCGCAGGGCGGCCACGCGCACAGCGACGGCATCCATGTCGCTGCCCGCGATCTCGCACGCCATGCCGAGCCCGACGATCGCGGCCACGTTCTCCGTACCCGACCGCAGACCTCGCTCATGGCCTGCGCCGAGCACGAAGGGGACCATCGGCGTGCCGCGCCTGACGTAGAGCGCCCCGACGCCCTTCGGCGCGTAGAGCTTGTGGCCGGCGACGGATAACAGGTCCACGCCCAGCTCGCGCACCTTGAGCGCAACCTTGCCCGCCGACTGTGCGGCGTCCGTGTGCAGGATTGCGCCGACTGCGTGGGCCAGCACGGCGCAGTCGGCGATGGGCTGCAGTACTCCGGTTTCATTGTTCGAATGCATCACTGTGACCAGGGCGGTAGCAGTATCGATGGCTGCACGTGCCTCCTCGACGCGCGCCCGGCCGTCGACATCCACCCCGATGCGCGTCAAGCGCATTCCATGCTGTTCCAGCCACTCACAGGGCCGCTCCGTCGCCGGGTGCTCGATCCCTGTCGTAACGACGTGTCGTCGATCGTCGCTGGCTTCGACCACGCCACGGATCGCGAAGTTGTTGGCCTCGGTGCCTCCAGAGGTGAAGATCACCTCTTCTTCGTTGCACCCCAGCAGCACCGCCACCTGACCCCGCGCCCGTGCAACGGCATCGTGCGCGCGCCGGCCGTAGACATGGCCGCTCGACGGATTCCCGAAGTGCTCCCTCAAGTACGGGAGCATCGCGTCCACCACCTCGGGAAGTATCGGTGTAGTAGCGTTGTGGTCGAGGTAAATGGGCATCTCTGCCATTGCATGAATCCCTTGGTCCGCTGGCAGCAACCGGCGGTCAGAAAACCAGCGCTTTGTCCGCCCAGGCCGTCCAGTCCGTGAGCTGGCTGAGCGTTCCCCGCTTCGTTCCTGCCGCAAGCTCGCCATCGGCCATGCCGCGCGCATCCATGCAGGTGCCGCAGCCCCCGACCTCGACACCATGGCGCGTCGCGGGACCCTGCAGCATCAGCTCGACGTTGTAGTAACCCTGCGGCACTTTCTGGTTCGCCTTCGCACAGCTTGCCGCGTCCCCCATCAGGAAGATCTTCACTTCCTCGTCGGGTCGACGCGCGAGTGCGCCGGCGAGCCGCAGCGCGTTGTAGCTGCGTTCCGTGCCATACGGCGGGTCGTTCAGGATAAAGAGGGTCTTTGCCATGGATCAAGCTCCTTGAGCGGCCCGCCACCACCCGCCCCCCCCCCCAGGGACCCCCCGGAGGAAACCCCGGGAACCCAGCCCCCGGGCGGCGGGGCCCCGCGCCCCCCCCCCCCCCCCCCCCCCCCCCCGCCCGGCCGGCCCCCCGCCCGCCGGGCGGCCGCGCCCGCCCCGCCCGGCGGGAGGGGGGCCGGGCCCCCCCCCCCCGGCCCCCCCCGCGGGCCCCCCCCGCCCCCCGCCCCGACGGGGACCCGCCCCCGCCCCCCCCCCGCGCGCGCGCCGCCCCCCGCGCCCGGCCGGCGGCCCCCCGTCGCTGGCGCGCGGTGCAGTGTCTCGGCCATGCGCAGCGCCACCACCAGGCCGGAGACGAACGTGAGCGCGGCGACGACCCACATCGCGGCCGGCAGCCCGAATGCATCGGCGGTGATGCCAGCGAGCAGTGCGCCCACTGCGTAGCCGAGGTCGCGCCAGAGCCGATACACGCCGACCGACGATGCCCGCCACGAGGGATGGGCAACGTCACCGATCGCCGCAAGCAGCGTCGGATAGACCATCGCTGTGCCGACGCCGAGCAGCGCGGCTCCGGTGGCGAAGCCGGCAAAACCGTCCGCCAGCACCACGACCCCGATGCCTGCGGCCTGAACCCACATTCCCACGGCGATGAGCCACTTCCGCCCGACCCGGTCGGACCACGCACCCGTGAAGAGCTGCATGACGCCCCAGGTCGCCGGGTAGATCGCTGCAAGCGCGCCGACCTGCTCGAGGTTCATCCGGGCGGCAAGGAATACGAGCGGAAACAAACCCCAGGCCATGCCGTCGTTGAGATTGTTGACGAGACCCGCCTGGCTGACGCTCGACAGATTTCGATCGGTGAACGTCGCGCGCCGGAAAATCTCGCGCTGGGTGGGCATCGAGTCCTGCGCCAACTCGCCGTGCAGCTTCGACTCTGCCGCGACGTGATGCTTTGTCTCGCGCACCAACAGCGCCGAAAGGAACAAGCCAGCTGCCACGAAACCTATCCCGAGATAGAACGGCTCCGGACGCAGCCCGTAGCGCGCAGCGATGAAGCCCGTTGCAAGTGCGCTGCCGGCGACCGCAAAGTAACCTGCGAACTCGTTCAGCCCCATCGCGAGGCCGCGATTCTTCGCCCCGGCAAGATCGATCTTCATGATGACCGTGGTCGACCAGGTGAGCCCCTGGCTCACGCCGAGCAGTGCGTTGGCGGCGAGAACCCACGACCACGTCGGCGCCCACATCAGCAGGAACGGCACCGGCGCCGCGACGATCCAGCCGGCCACCAGCACGTGCTTGCGACCGAATCGGTCCGACAGACGTCCTGCGAGGTAGTTCGTCAGCGCCTTGGTGATGCCGAACACGACGATGAACGAAAGCACCGCCGTCCTGGCCGCGAGATGAAACTCCTGCTCGGCGATCGGCGGCAGGATGGATCGTTCCATTCCCACCATCGCGCCGACGAAGGCATTGACGACGACGAGCAGCGAGAACTGCGCCAGGTTTTCGCGCAAGCCGAGTCGCACGGCGGTCACGGGCGTGGCCTCGATCGATCGCCCTTGCGTGACTCGGCTGCGGCGGTCTCGATGCGCCAGCCGCGCGCGCGCCACTCGAGCACGCCCTGTTCAAGGCGCTGGGCCTTGAAGCCCTTGTTACGCAGCAACGCCACTGCTTCCACGGCCATGACGCAGTGCGGACCGCGGCAGTACGCGACGACCTCGCGCCCCTTCGGCAACTCTTCGAGCTTGGCGCGCAGGTCGGCCACGGGAACGGATAGTGCGCCCGGGAGGTGTCCCGCGCGGTACTCCTCGACCGGCCGGACGTCGAGAACCGTGACCTCGCCGCTGCGCACGCGACGCAGCAGTTCGTCGCCGTCGACCGACTCCGGCGCCCTACACTGCTCGAAGAACGCACTTGCAGCCTTGTTGATTTCCGCGATTCGAGACTCGGCCAGGCTGCGCAACGAAAGGTAGAAACGGCCGACCTCCTCGTCCGCCAGTCGATACTCGACGTAGAGACCCTTCTTCTCGGCGTCGACGAGGCCCGCCGCCCGCAGGATCTGCAGGTGCCGCGAAGCATTGGCGACTGAGACGCCGGCCTGCCCGGCAAGGACTTCGACGGTGCGGGGGCTCTGGCACAGCAGATCGAGCAGCTCGAGTCGCTTGGGCGCGGCGACGGCCTTGCCGAGCCTCGCGATGTGGCCGTAGACACTGTCCTTGAAGCGACGCGGATCCCGACGCATTGATCAAGTATTCTCGATTATGCTTGATTATTCAAGCCGACGGGCCGGGACAGCGACGGGCCGCCGGACGCGACCTGCCGACATATTAGGAAGTATTCATTTATTTCTGCGGGCGTGCTACACAGGAGGACAGGTCCATCCGCATTCCCCGAGGAATCCAGCCATGACGCGCAACGCCCAATCGACTTCGCCCTGCTTTCCCCGCCGATCGCCATCGGTGACGGTCGCCCTGGGCCTGGTTTTCACCGCGTCGCTCGTCGGGTCCGTCGTGCAGTCCGCCGAGCCCGCCGTCATGTCGGGCGAATGGGGGGCCGCCGCCTGCGCCGCATGGAATGCGGACCCGGTCCTGACCAGGGACCTCGTCGACAGCGGCTGGATCAAGAACGACAAGGGGCGCGGTTTCAAAGTGCTGCAGGTCTACCGCTCCGACTGTGACGACAAACCGACGATGGAATTGCGTGTGGCGTTGCAGGACGGCAAGGCGCAATGCGTCTATGGCGGGCCCGTGCAGACGCAACAACTCGATCGCGGCGCGGACTACGTCATGCACGCCACCAGCAAGCGGTGGCAGGAAATGGGCGCTGGTGAGTACGGCGCAATGAAGGCGATGATGCTCGGACGCCTTTCGTTCAGCGGCCCATACGGCGAGGCAATGGGAAACATGGGTCCGTTCGGCAATTTCCTGCTGCTCGCGGGCAAGGTGCCGGGCGACGCCAGTTGTCCCTGACGGGAGCCCCACCAGCAGCACGTCCTCCCGCGTTCAGGACTTGCGGCGCCCGGAGCGGACACGTCCCCCGGCTCAGGCCCAAAGGCGTGGCCGCAGCTCCGGTAGGCCGGCTCAGGCCGGCTTGCCAGTCTCGAGGTCAGCCAGGCGCTGTTCCAGGGCTGCGAGCTTCTCGCGCGTCCGACGCAACACCGCGCTCTGCACGTCGAATTCCTCGCGGGTCACGAGATCGAGCCGGGCCAGCTGCGACTGCAGCACGCCCTTGAAGTTCTGCTCGAGGTCGCGCCGCAGGGCGCTCACGTTCTCGGGCACGGCACCGGCGAGGCGGCGGGCAAGGTCATCGATCATGCGGGGGTCGAAAGCCATGGTGACCGTGGAGTGCGTGGACGACGCTCGTAGTGTAGCGGTCGGCGCGGGCCCCGGCAGGTAGCCGGCGGCGTGATTCGGTGCACGGCACCTGGCCAGCGCTCCATCGTGGTGCACCGCGTCAGGCCCGGCGATCAAAATCCGCGGTCACAGCGAGTCGCGGTCCGTGGCACGCTTCCTGCATTGAGGGTCTCCGACGTTCACGCGCGATTCAAGTCGCCCCGGGAGACCCTCGATGAAGCTCATCACCGCCGTCATCAAGCCTTTCAAGCTCGATGAAGTGCGTCAGGCGATTGCCGACATCGGCGTTCAGGGCGTCACCGTGACCGAGGTCCAGGGCTTCGGCCGGCAACGCGGCCACACCGAGCTCTATCGCGGCGCGGAGTACCGCGTCGACTTCCTGCCCAAGACCAAGATCGAGATCGCCGTCGACGACACGATCGTCGAGCAGGTCATCGAGGCCATCACCAACGTCGCCCGCACCGGCAAGATCGGTGACGGCAAGATCTTCGTGACCCAGCTCACCCAGGCCGTGCGCATCCGCACGGGCGAAGCCGGCGCCGATGCCGTCTAGGGACGCCACTCCACTCCATCACCACACGCGACCTGCAGCAAAGACTCATCGACAGGAGAACACCAGTGAAGACCTTGACCGCCGCGCCAAGCCGCCCGTGGGCCGCCGCGCTAGCATTGGGCGCCATGCTTGCGCCCGCCCTGGGGCTGGCCCAGGACACACCCGTGCCCGACAAGGGCGACACGGCCTGGATGATGACCTCGACCGTGCTGGTGATCCTGATGACGATCCCCGGCCTCGCGCTCTTCTATGCGGGCATGGTCCGCTCGAAGAATGTCCTGTCGCTGTTGATGCAGGTCTTCATGACCTTCTGCTTGATTTCGCTGCTCTGGGCGATTTACGGCTACAGCCTCGCCTTCACCAACGGCAACGACTTCATCGGTGGTTTCGACCGGTTGTTCCTGCAGGGCATGGACTCCAGTTCGCTGGCGGCGACCTTCAGCAAGGGCGTCTACCTCCCCGAATTCACCTGGTTCATCTTCCAGCTCACCTTCGCGGCCATCACGCCCTGCCTCATCGTCGGCGCGTTCGCCGAGCGCATCAAGTTCAGCGCCGTACTGCTGTTCGTGACGCTCTGGTTCACGTTCGCGTACCTGCCGATGGCGCACATGGTCTGGTGGTGGGCCGGCCCCGATGCATACACCGACGCGGCGGCCGGTGCGGCAGCGGGCGAAACGGCAGGCTTCCTGTTCCAGAAGGGTGCGCTCGACTTCGCCGGCGGCACCGTCGTTCACATCAACGCCGGCATCGCGGGGTTGGTCGGCGCATTGATGCTCGGCAAGCGCATCGGCTACGGCACGGCCGCCATGCCCCCGCACAACGTGCCGATGGTGATGATCGGCGCCTCGCTGCTGTGGGTCGGCTGGTTCGGCTTCAACGTGGGCTCGGGCCTCGAAGCGAACGGCTTCACCAGCATGGTGTTCGCCAACACGATCCTCGCCACCGCCGCCGCGGCGCTGGCCTGGTCATTCGCTGAATGGGTGCACCGCGGCACGCCGACGATGCTCGGTGCCGCTTCGGGTGCGGTCGCTGGCCTCGTCGCGATCACCCCGGCCTGCGGCTGGGTCGGCCCGATGGGTTCGATCGCGATCGGCATCATCGCGGGCCTGCTCTGCCTGCTGGCCGTGGTCGGCCTCAAGTCGAAGCTCGGCTACGACGATTCGCTCGACGTGTTCGGCGTGCACTGCATCGGCGGCATCGTGGGCGCATTGCTGACCGCCGTGTTCTGTGATCCGGCCCTCGGCGGCACGGGCGTGTACGACTACGTCGCCGACGCTGTCGCGCCGTACGACATGGCCGCGCAGTTCAAGGCGCAGCTCTGGGGCGTGCTGACGGCCCTGGTGTGGTCGGGCGTGGTCGCCGCGATCGCCTTCAAGCTGATCGACCTGACGATCGGGCTGCGCGTTCCGGAGGAAGCCGAGCGCGAAGGCCTCGATACCGTGTCGCACGGCGAGCGCGCATACAACTGAGTGTGTCTGTGGAAGGCGGCCGGTTCCTGGTCCGGTCGCCTTCTCCCCCGCTTGCGGGCGCTCCGGCGCCCGCTTTTTTTTGCGCTAAATACTTGAACTGGGTCAGGTTTCCAGCCTCCGAGGTGCACTCCAAGGGGCGGGGCTGCTGCTAGACTTCAAGGGGCCAGGGGATAGGGGTTAGGGGTTAGTCGGAAGGTTGCTGCGCGACCGCTCCCGGATCGACTAACCCCCAACCCCAAACCCCTAGCCCCTTCTCCACCGGAGTGCGCCATGCAAAGGTTACTTCTGCTAGTCGCGTCGCTGCTCGTACTGGGCTCCGCCCAGGCGAGCGAAGTGTTCGTCACCAAGGATGCCCAGGGCCGGCCGATCTATACCGATCGCCCCGACAGCCTGCCGGCACAGAAGGTCAATGTCGCGAGCCAGTCCACCGACACGGTGGCGGTGCAGCAGCAGTACGACGAAAAGATGAAGGCGTACTCCGACGCCGACAAGGTCAGGGCGGAGACGGCAAAAAAAGCGGTCGACTCGCAGCAGGCGAAGGAGCTCTCCGCTGCCGACAAGGCGCAGCGCTGCCAGGAGTCACGCACGCGCTACCAGAACATGATGAACGCGCGCCGGCTGTATGAGCCAGGCGCGACGGTCGAAGATCGCCGGTATCTCGACTCGAACGAGATGGATGCTGCACGCGAGAGTGCGAAGAAAGTGATGGATGAGTTCTGCGCGGGGCAGTGAACCAGTGACCCACGTGCAGGTCGGCTTCGCGGGCCTTGGCGCCATGGGCCGGGGCATGGCCCGCAACCTGCACAAGGCGGGAATGTTGCGGGCCGTGTGGAATCGCACGCGGGCGCGGGCAGACGAGCTTGCGGCCGAACTCGGCGTCGCCGCCGCGACGAGTCCGGCAGCGTTGGCACGCGAGTGCGACGTGATCGTGCTCTGCGTTGCAGCCGACGCCGACGTGCTGGCCGTCGTGGACGCGCTGCTGGCCGGATTGCGCGCCGGAGCGCTCGTCATCGACTGTTCGACCGTCAGCGCCGACACGGCCCGTGAGGCTGCACACCGGCTGGCGGCGAAGGGTGGCGAATTCCTCGACGCACCCGTGAGTGGCGGCGTCGAAGGAGCACGCGACGGCACCCTGGCCATCATGGCCGGCGGCACCGAGTCGGCGTTCGCCAGGGCGCAGCCCGTGCTGCAGGCCATGGGCCGCACGGTCACGCATTTCGGCCCGAGCGGTTACGGCCAGGCCGCCAAGGCGACGAACCAGATCTTGTGTGCCGGCGTCATCCAGGCGGTGGCGGAAGCGATGGCGTTTGCCAAGTCACAGGGCCTGCCGCTGCCGCAGCTGATCGAAACGCTCGGCAAAGGCGCGGGGTCCAGCTGGTACTTCGTGAACCGCGCGCCGAATGTCGTGCGCGATGCATTCCCGGCGGGCTTCCGCGTGCGGCTGCACGAAAAGGACCTGAAGATCTGCCGCGACATGGCAGCGCAGTTCGGCGTCGAGCTGCCGGTGGTCGAGGCGACCCTTGCCCAGTACCGCGAACTGATCGCGCAAGGTCACGGCGACGAAGACATCTCCGTGCTGTTCCGCCTCAAGGACGCGCTGTTCGCCGCGGCCGCTGCGCAGTCCAGCGGCAACTCCCCCGGAACCGCATGAGCGTCCCGGCGCCCCCGCCGGAGCGCAGACGCGCCGACGAACGCGACTTTTTCCTGCCCGACTTCTGCGAACCGCTCGCCGTGCTCGCGATCGTGCTGATCGCGGCGCTGCTCGGTTTCGTGCTGGCGCTCGCGCGCCAGTCCAGTCATGGCATGTTCTGGTTCGACCTCGCACGCACAACGGCCTTCCTGCTGTGGGCCGGCCTGTTGTGCGCCGCGGTGTTGTGCCTGTCGCGGTCATGGCTCGCGGGGAAATCGTTGCGTGCGGGGATCGCCTGGTCGCTGCTGCTGATGGTGGGAACGGTGGCCGTGCTGTCCGAAGCGGTCTACCTGCTTGGCCGGCTGTGGGCTGCGCGACTGGGCGCGCCATCCGCCATCCTTCCCGACTCGCACTGGCGGTTCGTGCTGCCCAACTTGCTGATCGCAGCCGTGGTCGGCGCGCTCGCCCTGCGCTATTTCTACGTGTCGCAGCAGTGGCGCCGCTCGGTCGAACTCGAGGCCCGCGCGCGCATCCGCGCGCTGCAGGCACGGATCCGGCCGCATTTCCTGTTCAACAGCATGAACACGATCGCAGCGCTCACGCGCTCGAACCCGGTGCAGGCCGAGGAAGCGATCGAGGACCTGTCCGACCTGTTCCGCGTCAGCCTGAGCGACGCGCGCGCGCAGATCACGCTGGAGGAAGAAGTCGAGATCGCGCGCACCTACCAGAGAATCGAAAAACTGCGGCTAGGCGACCGGCTGCAGGTGCACTGGGATGTCGGCGACCTGCCGCCCCGCAGCATGGTGCCCAGCCTGCTGCTGCAGCCGCTGCTCGAGAATGCCATCGGGCACGGCATCGAGCCCCTGCCGCAGGGCGGCATCGTCGACGTGCGCGGACGGCTCGGCGATGGCGCAATCATGCTCGAGGTGACCAATCCGAAGCCGCAGGGTACGCCGCCGCCGCTGCGCCGCGGTCACCGGATGGCGCTCGACAACATCCGGCAACGGCTGGACCTGGCCTTTCCGGGCCGCGCAACCGTCGAAGTCGACGTCACAGAGAGCCGGTACACGGTCCGGCTGCGATTCCCGCGCACCGAGGACGAATCCGACTTCCCCGGCACTACGCTGTCGGGCATTGCCGCGCTACCTTCGTGACACGCGGCCCGGTCCATCGGACAATCCCGGTCCGCGCATGGACGAAGACACCCCCTCCCCTGCCGATTCGGAAAAGCTGCGAGCGCTGATCGTCGACGACGAGGCACCGGCGCGCGTGCGGCTGCGTCGCCTGCTCGAGGAGCTGGGTGAGGTGACGATTGTCGGTGAAGCCACCAATGGCGCCGAAGCGCTCGAGTGCTGCGCGACACTCGATCCCGACCTGGTGCTGCTCGACGTGCGCATGCCCGGCATGGACGGCATCGAGGCCGCCCGCCACCTCGGCGCACTCGACGAACCGCCGGCGGTCATCTTCACGACGGCCCACGACGAATACGCGCTTGCGGCGTTCGAGACCGAAGCGGTCGGCTACCTGTTGAAGCCGGTGCGCCGCGAGAAGCTCGCGCGCGCCGTGAGGCACGCGGCTCGGGTTGCCGGCCCACAGCTCGCCCGCCTGGCCGAACAATCGCAGCTGGGCCGCCGCCGCACGCAGATCTGTGCGCGCCTCGGCGAACAACTGCGGCTCGTGCCCGTCGATGACGTGCTGTATTTCAGCGCCGGGCAGAAGTACGTGACCCTGCGGCACCGCAGTGGGCGCGAGCTCATCGACGAATCGCTGCGCGCGCTCGAACAGGAATTCGCGCCGGACTTCATCCGCATCCATCGCAACTCGCTGGTTGCACGCCGCTACGTGCAGATCGTCGAGCGCAGCCCCGAAGGCCATCTGTTCGTGCGACTCACGGACGGTGACGAAACCCTGCAGGTCAGCCGTCGGTATGCGGCGGAGGCCCTGCGCCAGATCCGCACCGGATACTGACCATGAACTCCTCCCGCGAAGACGTCGGCGAAGCAACGATTACCCTGCCCGAACCGCGGGCCGCCGCGTCGCAAAAGGTATTCTTCGCGCGCGTCGGCATGCTGTTGCTCGTGGCAGGGCTGCTGTACCTGGTCGGGCGCATCGTCACTCCCCTGTGGCAGCCGGTCACCTGGGCCATTTTGCTGGGCGCATTGCTCGCACCCGCGACAGCCCGGCTTGCCGCGCGGCTTGGCAATCGCCCGAGACTCGCCAGCAGCCTCATGACCGTCGCCGTCGTGCTGCTCCTGCTGCTGCCCGTCCTCGCGCTCGGTGGCGCCGTGGCCGCACAGGCCGCGCAGCTCCTGAACAGCATCGATACTTCCTCACTGCGCACGTCGAACCTCGACCTCTCGGACTTTCCGGTGCTGGCCGGGCCACTCACGTGGCTCGAGGCAACGGCGGGACTGTCGCTCGCGCAGATCGAGAGTTGGATCGTCATGGGCGCCAAGCGCCTGCTTGAGTTCGTGGCCGCGTCGGGCGGCGCCGTGTTCCTCGGGGCACTCGGCACGATCATGAAATTCCTGCTGATGCTGTTCGTGCTGTTCTTCATGCTGCGCGACGGCCCCTGGATTGCGCAGACGCTGGTCCGCATGCTGCCGATCGAGACCCACCTGCGCGGCAAGTTGTGGCGGCACCTGATCGACGTCACGCGCGCTGTGTTCATGGGCATCGGGTTGACGGCGCTGGCGCAGGGGACGCTGCTCGGCATCGGCTTCGCAATCGCGGGCTTGCCTTCGCCGCTGCTGTTCGGCGTGCTGGGCGCACTGTTCGCGCTGGTGCCCATCGTCGGCACCACCATCGTGTGGGTACCCGCGACCCTCTGGCTGCTGTCACAGGACCAGCTCCCCTACGCAATCTTCATGCTCGCGTGGGGCGTGGTGGTGGTCGGCGCCGTGGACAACGTCCTGCGGCCAATCCTGATTTCCGGCCGCACCGAAGTCCCTACCCTTGCCGTTTTCATCGGCGTGATGGGCGGCCTGTCTGCATTCGGGTTCATCGGCCTGTTCCTGGGGCCGATCGTCCTGGGCCTGCTGGTCGCGCTGTTCCGGTTCACGTCGGAAGAGCTCGCGCCCAGATCGAACGAAGCTTGAGCCGCCTGGTGCCACGAGGAGTCGAGTCTTGTCGAACACGCCCCTACGCATTGCGACCCGTCGCAGCAAGCTGGCCATGTGGCAGGCGGAACACGTGCAGTCGCTGTTGCGGGCGGCGCACCCCGAGCTGGCGGTCGAACTCGTTCCGATGAGCACGCAGGGCGATCGCGTGCTCGACCGCGCGTTGGCTGAAGTCGGCGGCAAGGGTCTGTTCGTCAAGGAACTGGAGGTCGCGATGCAGGAAGGCCGCGCGGACATCGCGGTCCACTCGATGAAAGACGTGCCGAGCGAATTGCCGCCGGGCTTTGCGATCGTTGCCGTGCTGCCGCGTGCAAACCCGCTCGATGCCTTCATTTCGCGCCGCTTCCGGCGTTTTGAAGACCTGCCGCACGGCGCACGCGTCGGCACGTCGAGCCCGCGTCGCCAGGCGCAGCTGCGCCACGCGCGTCCCGACCTGCGACTGGAACTGCTGCGCGGCAACGTCGATACCCGGCTGCGTCGCCTCGACGAAGGCGAGCTCGATGCGATTCTGCTGGCCTGCGCCGGACTCGAGCGTCTCGGCATCGCCCACCACATCACGCAGCAGCTCAGCGTCGAACTGTCGTTGCCGGCGGTGGGTCAGGGAGTGATCGGCATCGAGAGCCGTGCTGAGGACCAGCGCAGTCGCACCGCGCTGGCAGCGCTGCATCATGCCGATTCGTTCACACGGCTCATGGCGGAGCGCTCGTTCGCGGCCACGCTCGGCGGCAGCTGTCATTCACCGATCGCGGCCCATGCCACGCTCGACGACGGAACGCTCATCGTGCACGGTTTCATCGGCGCGCCCGACGGCAGTGAAACCTATCGTGATCGCGTGAGCGGGCCAGCCACCGAGGCCGAAGCCCTGGGCCGCGGACTCGCCCGTCGCATGCAGTCGGCCGGGGCGGAAACCCTGCTCGAACGCCTGCGGCAGGAGGCCGCCGCAAGCTCGTGACGCTCCCGCTCGACGGCGTCACGATCGTCGTCACGCGTCCGGCGGCCCAGGCCGGCCGGTTTCTCGAGCTGGCGCGTGTCGACGGCGCCGCGTGCATTCCTTACCCGACGCTGCAGATAGACCGAATCGCTTTGGACGACGACGCTCGCGCGCATCTGCAAAGCCGCGCCTGGGACTGGGCCATCTTCACCAGCGCCAACGCGGTCGAATCGGCGCTCGAGCAATGCCCGACCCCGCTCGCGGCAAGGCATGCCGCCGTTGGCCGGGCGACTGCACGCACGCTCGAACAGCATGGCATCAAGGTCGACGCGTGCCCCGCGAGTGCGAGTTCCGAAGGGCTGCTGGAGCTGCCCGAGTTTGCAGCGCTGGCGGGCCGCGGCGTGCTGCTGGTCAAGGGCAGCGGCGGCCGCGAGCTTCTGCGCGATGCCCTGCGCGCACGGGGCGCCGACGTGCTCGAACTCAAAGTGTACCGTCGTTCTGTCATTGCACCGACCGCGGCGGCGGCGGCGCAGCTGCACGTCACCCTGTCTAGCTCAGGTCCGCTGGTCGTCGTGGTGACCAGCGCCGAAGTCCTGCAATCCTTGCTCGAGCACGTCGACGGCGACGACGAAGCTCGACTGCGCAGCCGGACGCTACTGGTACCAGGGCCCCGAGTTGCCGCGGCCGGCGTCCGACTCGGCTGGACCGGGCCGGTCGTCGCAGCGGCAACAGCCGAAGACGAGGCAATGCTCGCCGCCCTGAGGGGCCTCGCGGCAGGGTCCAAGCCGCCTGCGTGATAGCATTCATGGCCGCCGGCCCCGGATGGCCCGCGAGTGCCGATGACCAACGAAATCGAATCCCTCACCACGGACATGAACACGCGCCGGACCGGCAGCGGCCTGAGCCCGATGCTGTTCGCCGTCGGCGGCCTTGCACTGCTGCTCGCCGCCTATGCGCACTGGCGTTTCGGCCAGTTCGACGAGCGAATCGACCGGTTGCGCGGGCAGGTGGTCGAGCTGCGTGCGACGCAGGATCGCCTCGGCGTGGAAATCAGCGCGGTCGGAACGCAGCTGCAGGAGGCGAATGCCCAGGTGCGGTCGCAGATTCGCCAGCTGCGCGAGGTACCCACGCAGCTGGGAGAACTCGGCCAGAGCGTCGCCGAACTGCGTGCCCGCACTGACGCGCCGCAGCGCTCCTGGGTGCGAGCGGAAGCATTGTACCTGCTCGAACTCGGCGCCCGGCGCCTGCGACTCGAACACGACGTGCCCACGGCCGTCGCCGCCCTCGAATCCGCCGATGCGCGCCTCGCTACCCTGCCGGATCCGACGGTGGCCGAGGTGCGGGCTCAACTCGCCCGCGAACTCACCACACTGCGTGCGGTAAACGTACCGGATATTTCATCCGTGCTGTCACGGCTCGCAGCGGTCGAGACGGCCGCTGCGGATTTCCGCGTGCTTGGCGTGCCCGTCGCCGATGCGCGTCGCCTCGATGTGACCGATGCCCAGGACGTCGAGAGTGCGTTCGATCGCGCGGCTCGCCGCCTGCGCCAGGCGTGGCGCGACCTGTTTTCCTACCGGCGCGTCGATCCAGCGCACTCGCGGCTGGTCACGCGCGAAGAAGAGTCGCTGCGCCGCCAGCAGTTCGAGCTGCAGCTGTTCGCGGCACGGATCGCTGCCATGCAGCAGGATCGTCCGGGCTACGCGCAGGCGTTGCAGTCGGCGACGGCATTGCTCGATCGCTCGTTCGACGCACGCGACGCGACCGTGAGCGCGGCCCGCGCCGAACTCGCGCTGCTCGCCGCGATCGACGTGGACCCGGCAGCCCCCGAGATCGGCACCGCCGCCCAGCTGCTGCAGCGGGTCATCCGTGCGAGCTCGCCCGCGAAGCCATGAAGGGCAGCGTCCTCACGGCTTCGGCGCTGGTCGGTGGCGGCCTCCTCGCGCACATCGTGCTGGACGATCCAGGCTACGTCGCAATCAACGTCGGCAGTTCGCTCCTGGAGACGACGGTGCCAGTGCTCCTGTTGCTGCTCGTCGGCCTGTATTTCCTGACGCGCGCAATCATGGAATCGCTGACGGCGCGACGCCGGCTGGCGGCGTTGCGCATGGAACGCCGCAAACGCCGCGCACGTGACGACACGCAGCGGGGCTTGCTCGATCTTGCGGCGGGACGCTGGCGCAGTGCCGAAGACCTGCTCTCGCGCGCCGCACCGGAGGCCGACTCGCCCGCAGCGAACTATCTGGTCGCGGCCCGCGCCGCCGACCTGCAGGACGCCGTCGAACGTCGTGACGAGTGGCTCGCGCGGGCGCAGGAAGCTGCTCCGGCTGAACGGGCGGCAGCGCTCGTCACGCTTGCAGAGATGCAGATGCGACGCGGACAGGACACCGCCGCACTGCAGACTCTCGAACAGCTCGATGCGTCGGGCGACCTGAACTCGCGCGGGCTCGAGCTCATGGCGCGGCTGTGCCAGAAGCTTGGGCGCAGCGAGCAGCTGCGCTCGCTCGGGCCACGCCTGCGCAGCGCGAAGGAATTGCCGGAGGCACAGGTCAACGAGATTCTGGCACAGGTGCAACTCGAGGAGGTCCGATCGGCGGGCGAGCGTCGCGACGTGCCTGCTGCTGACGAAGCCTGGTCCAACCTGCCGCGTGCGACGCGCAAGTTGCCGCAGGCCATCGCAACTTACGCCCGCGCGCTAGTCGCCGCAGGCGAGGCGGTGGCCGCGGAGAAGCTGCTGCGCGAAGCCATCGACGATCGGCGCGAACCCGCGCTGGTGCGGCTCTATGGCGAGCTCGTGCTGCCGGATGCGTTGACGACGCTGGACCGCGCAGAGAGCTGGTTGCGCAAGGCGCCGGAGGATCCCGACTTGCTGGCAGCCTGCGCCCGCCTCGCGCTGCAGGCGGAACTCATCGGCAAGTCGCGCAGCTACCTCGAAGCGTCGCTTGCCCGCAAACCGTCGGCCGAGAACAGCCTGCTCTACGCGGAACTGCTCGACCAGCTGGGTGAAGGCGAGCGCGCGCGCACGGTCCTGCGCGACAGCGTCGCGCGCTCGGTGGGCCGTCGACCGGCGTTACCGCGCGTGCGCTTGCGGCGACGATAAGCGGCAGCCCACACAGCGCTCGGAACGAGCGCTCTGCGGTGGACGCGGCGTTGCCGAGAGTTCCGGAAGGCCGTCGCGCGACATGGACGTCGCGCGCGAGCCTACAGGGACGTATTTACGGCGTGCCTTCCGGAACTCTCGGCAATGCCACGGCCGCCGCAAGAGCAGCACGTCCCGACCATCAGGTGCTGTCTGTCTTCCGCATCGCCGCCAGCGTATCGGGCGCATAGTCGAACGAGTCGAAGAACAGCTGCGCGCGCGGCAGTCCGCGCTCGACGAACGTATGGCGGATCGCCTCCACCATCGCCGGCGGCCCGCTCGCGTAGACATCGTACTGGACAGGTCGGCGCCGAGATCGGCAAGCGCCGCTTCGTGCACCAGCCCGCTGCGACCCGCCCACGGCGACACTTCGGCCAGTGACCCGGACAACACCGGCCGGTAGGCGAAGGCCGGACGGATGGCCTCGACGTTTACGAGCCAGTTGTGCTCGTATAGATCCGCCGTCGTACGCGCACCCCAGTAAAGCGTAAGCGGGCGTCGGTCACCAACTGCCAGTAACTGCCGCAGCATGGCTCGCAACGGCGCGTAGCCCGTGCCGCCGCCTATCATCACCGCATGCCGCGGCGAATCGCCACGGAACCAGAACTGCCCGAGCGGACCCTCGACGCGCAACAGGTTGCCGGCGCGCATGGTGTCGAACAGCTGGCCGGTGAACCCGCTCGATGATGCGCGACGAACGTGCACCTCGAGCATCTTGCCGTCCGCCGGCGCGCTCGACAGCGAGAAGCTGCGGCGACGCCCGCCTGACAGGATGAAATCGATGTACTGCCCAGCGCGGTAATGCAGGTCCTCGACGGCCGGCAACTTGAGAAACACGGCCATGACGTCATCGGCCAGGCGTTCCATGCGATCGATCCGGCTCGGCAGGCTCTTCACTTCGACCTGGGGGGCCGGCCGCATCTCGCGCGTCTCGATCGTGATGTCCGTGATCGCCTGGGCCTGGCACAACAGCACGAAACGCTCGGCTGCCTCGTCCGGGGTGATCCCGGCAGGAAGCTCCCGCGTCGGATAGGTCGTCGCGCCGGCCAGCAGCCGCGCCCGGCAGGAGGCACAGTGCCCGCCTTTGCAGCTGTGCGGCAGGTTCAGGCCAGCCCGCAGCGCAGCCGTCAACACGGGCTCGCCGGGATCGGCGGCGAAACTTTCGCCCGTGGGCACGATCGTCACCTGAGGCATCGACGTAGGACTCCCGCTCGGCGCAACGGCGTTGGGCATCCCTTCGCGTATGCTTTCGACATGGATGCCGACCTATCATGCCTGATCGTGGGTTGCGGTTACGTCGGTTCGCGGTTGGCGCGCCGCGAATCTGCCCGGCGGCCGCTGCTAGCGCTCGTGCGCTCGGGCAGGAACGCAGCCGGCCTGCAGTCCGCCGGGGTAAAGACGCTGTGCATCGACCTCGATGCCGCCCCCGACCGCTCCCTGCAAACTGCACTGGCTGCAGCGGCAGACAAGGCGGCCGTCGTCTACCTGGCACCGCCGCCCGACAGCGGCACGACGGACCCGCGGCTGGCGACATTCCTGGCGCAGGTCGAGGACGTCACACCCGCGGTCGTCGTCTACATCAGCACCACCGGCGTCTATGGCGACGCGGGTGGTGCGCTCGTCGACGAGTTCACGCCGGTCGCACCGTCGAACGACCGCTCACGCAGGCGGGTCGCGGCCGAAAGCGCGGCACAGGCCTGGTGCGCGGCACGGGGTGTGCGTTGTGTGATTCTCCGCGTACCGGGAATTTACGGACCGGATCGCCTGCCGCTCGAGCGGCTGCGACGGCGCGAGCCCGCCCTGCGCGAAGAGGACGCGGGTCCAGGCAACCGCATCCACGTCGACGACCTCGTCGCGGCTATCGTCGCCGCGATCGATCGCCGGTCGGCGCAGGGTGTCTTCAACGTGACTGATGGTGACTACGCGAGCACCACGGCGTATCTGCAACTGACGGCCGCAGTCGCCGGAATCGAGCCGCCCGTGCTCATCAGCAAGGCCGAGGCGCGGGAGAAGATTCCGGCCGGCATGCTGTCATTCCTGCTCGAATCTCGCCGCGTCGACAATCGTCGCATGCTGGCCGATCTCGGCCTGCAACTGCAGTACCCGACGCTGCAGTCCGGCGTGCGCGCAAGCCTCGCCGAGATGCGCCACACCCAGGAGGCCGCCGCAACGTGACGCCGTTCCGCAATCCTTCCGTGGCCGACATCCGCGAACTGCTGCGGACCTCGCGCACGATCGCCGTGGTCGGCATTTCGGACAATCCTTCCCGGCCAAGCTACGGCGTGACGGCATCGATGCGCGACTTCGGCTACCGCATCGTGCCCGTGAACCCCGGCCTGACGGAGTGGCAAGGCATCCCGGCACATCCGACGCTTGAAGCCGCCATGCAGGCGCTCGGACCGGACGAGCGCATCGACATCGTGAACGTGTTCCGGCGACCCGCACAGGTGGGCGTCCTGGTGGACGAGTGTCTCAGGCTCGGACTGCGCACGTTGTGGCTGCAGCAGGGCGTAGTCAACGAACCGGCTGCCGAACGTGCGGCCGCCGCGGGCATGTCGGTCGTGATGGACCGCTGCATCTACGTCGACCGCGCTTCGATGCGTGAGTGAGTCACGAGTCGGGTATCCTGACCGAATGCGGCTTGCCTTCACGAAGATGCATGGCCTCGGCAACGACTTCATCGTGTTCGATGCCGGCTCTGCCAGCGACCTGCCCTCTCCCGACGACCTGCGCCGTCTCAGCGACCGACGCACCGGGATCGGCTTTGACCAGGCGCTGGTGCTCGAACCGCCGAGACGCGACGGCTCCGACGTCTATTACCGCATCTTCAATGCCGACGGTTCCGAGGTGGAACAGTGCGGCAACGGTGCGCGCTGCATCGCGCGGCTCGTCGCGAGTCGGCGCGGCGAGGTCGGCCGTCCGCTGCTGTTGGACAGCCCGGGTGGAATCGTCCAGGCGCGACTGCGGCCCGACGGACTGGTGTCCGTGGCGATGGGCGTGCCGAACTTCGATCCGGCCTCGCTTCCTTTCGACGCGCCAACGGCAGCCGCGACCTATCACCTCGACACGCGGGCCGGTCCGGTCGAGATCGGCGCCGTGTCCATCGGCAACCCGCACGCCGTGATCCGCGTCCGCGACGTGAAGCAAGCTCCCGTGGACAGCATCGGACCCGCAGTGGAAAATCACCCCGGCTTTCCGCGCCGGGTGAACGTTGGTTTCCTCGAGATCGTTGCGCCCGACCATGTGCGGCTGCGCGTGTTCGAGCGGGGAGTCGGCGAAACCCGGGCATGTGGCACGGGTGCATGCGCTGCGGTCGCCAGCGGCCGGCGGCACGGGCCGCTGGTCGAGGAAGTGAACGTGGATGTCCCTGGCGGACGAATGATCGTCCGCTGGCCCTGTGCTGGTGCTGCGCGACAAGCATGCGGCGCTCGAAAAGAAGCTGCACGAACTGATCGAGATCGGTCGTGCGAACGACGCGATTTCCGACCGCTTACATCGCCTCACGCGCAGGTTGCTGCGCGCGCGAGATGCCGCCGGTGTCGTCGCGGCGCTCGAGACCTCGCTGCGCGAGGATTTCGGCGCCTCGCGCTGGGTACTGCTGGCCACTGATCCGTCGGTGTCCAACCTCGGCAACCTGCCTAACAGCCACGTGCGCGTCGTGCCGCGCGTCAGCCCGGAACTCAAGATCTTCGAGACGTTCTTCGAGTCCGGGCGTCCGCGCAGCGGCCAGATCCGGGACACCCAGCGGGACTACCTCTTCGGCGGCGAAGGCAGCCAGGTCGGCTCGACGGTGCTGATTCCGCTCGGCGAGCGCGCGGGCCTCGGCCTGCTCGCGATCGCGAGCCACGACACCGAACGCTACCTGCCCACGATGAGCACCGACTACCTGGTGCGCATCGGCGAGATCGTGACCGAAGCGGTGTCGGCGCGACTGGCATGACCGAAGAGCCGCTGCGTAGCGGCGTCGATCACTACCTCGCGAGCCTGCGCAACGAGCGGCGGTTGTCGGCGCACACGTCGAGCAATTACGGCCGCGACCTCGCGTCACTGCTCGATTACTGCGCGTCCCAGGGCATCAGCGACTGGCAGCAGCTCGATCCGCAGCACATACGAATGTTTGCTGCGCGCGAACACCGTCGCGGCCTGGCCCCGCGCAGCATCCAGCGCAGGCTCTCGGCCTGCCGCGGCCTCTTCCGTTACCTGTTGCGTGAAGGCGAACTGCAGCGCGACCCGACTGGAGACGTGCAGGCACCCAAAGCCCGCAAGCGCCTGCCCACCCCACTCGACGCCGACACGATGGCGCGCCTCCTCGAGTTCCGCGGCGACGACTGTCTCGGCGTCCGTGACAAGGCGATCATGGAGCTGCTCTATTCGTCGGGGCTGCGCCTGTCGGAGCTGCTCGGCCTCGACCTGTTTGACCTCGACCTGCGCGATCGCACGGTCCGGGTCGTCGGTAAAGGCAACAAGACGCGGATCGTGCCTGTCGGTCGCCAGGCGATCGCAGCGCTGCAACGCTGGATCACGGAACGGGCGACGCTCGCCGCGGTCGGCGAACACGCCTTGTTCGTCGGCGTCAATGGCACCCGCCTCGGACCGCGGATCGTGCAGCGACGAATTGCGCGCTGGGCCCGGCTGCAGGGATTGCCTGAGCACGTGCATCCCCACATGTTCCGGCACTCGTTTGCTTCCCACCTGCTCGAGTCGTCGCAGGACCTGCGCGCCGTGCAGGAATTGCTCGGTCACGTGAACATCAGCACGACCCAGGTTTACACCCACCTTGATTTCCAGCACCTGGCCCGCATCTACGACGCGGCCCACCCCCGGGCCCGCCGCAAGCGCGCGCCTCCAGGTCCCTATTCCGACTCTTCGTCCTGAACTTCCTGCCCTTCCTCCCCTTCCTGCTCGTCCTCCGACTACCCCCTAACCCCCAACCCCTTTTCCGATGGCCGGCTTCGACCCCCACGGCACCACGATCCTCTGCGTCCGCCGCGACGGCCGCGTCGCCATGGGCGGCGACGGCCAGGTCACTCTCGGCAACACCGTCATGAAAGGTAATGCGCGCAAGGTGCGCCGACTGCACGACGGCTCGGTCATCGCGGGCTTCGCCGGTGGCACCGCCGATGCGTTCACGCTGTTCGAACGCTTTGAGGGGAAGCTGCAGCAATACGGCAACCTCACGCGCGCGGCGATCGAACTCGCCAAGGACTGGCGCAGCGATCGCAGCCTGCGCCGCCTCGAAGCACTGCTGCTGGTGGCCGACGCAGGCCACACGTTCGTGATCTCGGGCAATGGCGACGTGATCGAACCGGAGCACGACCTCATCGCCGTGGGTTCGGGCGGTCCGTTCGCGCAGGCCGCGGGTCTCGCGCTGTTGCAGAACACGACGCTCGACGCGCGGTCGATTGCCGAGCGCGCGCTCGGCATCGCGGCCGACATCTGCATCTACACCAATCGCAACGTGACGATCGAGGAACTGTGAAGGGGAAGGGGTTAGGGGTTAGGGGATGGGGAATAGTCGGAAGGCAGTCCGCACCTGCCGCCCGGACCTGACACGCCTGACATGTCACGACGTCTCTCTCAAGATCACTGAAGTGCAACCACGCTCGACGCTGCATTCCGTCTATCCCCCAACCCCTAACCCCCATCCCCTACCCCCATCCCCCATGTCATCCATGACCCCTCGCGAGATCGTCCAGGAACTGGACAAGCACATCGTCGGCCAGTCCGCTGCGAAGCGAGCGGTCGCGATTGCGCTGCGAAATCGCTGGCGTCGCATGCAGGTGGGCGAACCGCTGCGGGCGGAGATCACGCCCAAGAACATCCTGATGATCGGGCCGACCGGCGTCGGCAAGACCGAGATCGCGCGGCGTCTGGCGCGACTGGCGAACGCCCCGTTCATCAAGGTCGAGGCGACGAAGTTCACCGAGGTGGGTTACGTCGGCCGCGAAGTCGACTCCATCATCAAGGACCTGGTCGACGTCGCCGTCAAAATGACGCGTGAGCAGGAGATGGAGAAAGTGCGTCATCGCGCCATGGATGCGGCCGAAGAACGCGTGCTCGACGAATTGCTGCCGCGTCCGCGCGCATCGTCCGGCCCGGCGATGGGATTCGGCGTACCGGCGGACGAGTCACCGCCGACACCGAAAGAGAGCGACACCCGGCAACGCTTCCGCAAGATGCTGCGCGAAGGCCAGCTCGACGATCGCGAGATCGAAATCGAGCTGCGCGCAGCGGGCCCCGGCATGGAAATCATGGCGCCGCCGGGCATGGAAGAGCTGTCGCAACAACTGCAGGGCATGTTCGCGAACCTCGGCGGCAACCGCACGAAGTCACGCCGGCTCAAGGTCAGCGAGGCTTTCAAGCTGCTGACCGACGAGGAAGCCGCCAGGCTGCTCGACGAAGAGGAGCTCAAGACGCAGGCCCTGCGCAATGCGGAGCAGAACGGCATCGTCTTCCTGGACGAGATCGACAAGATCGCGAGGGGGCAAAATGCCGTCTCCGGCGTCGACGTCTCGCGCGAAGGCGTGCAGCGCGACCTGCTGCCGCTGGTCGAGGGCAGCACGGTCAACACCAAGTACGGCATGGTCAAGACGGATCACATCCTCTTTATCGCGTCGGGCGCGTTCCACATGTCGAAGCCGTCCGACCTGATCCCTGAACTGCAGGGTCGCCTGCCGATCCGCGTCGAGCTCGAGGCGCTCAAGGTCGAAGACTTCGTGCGCATCCTGACCGAGCCCGACGCGTCGCTGTGTACCCAGTATGGCGCGCTGCTATCCACGGAGGGCGTGACGCTGAAGTTCGATGCGAGTGGCGTCCGTCGCATCGCGGAAGTCGCCTTCGACGTCAACCAACGCACCGAGAATATCGGGGCGCGCCGCCTGCACACCGTGATGGAACGGCTGCTCGAGGCGATCAGCTTCGAGGCCTCCGACCGCTTCGGCACCGAACTCGTGATCGACGGGGCCTACGTCGACTCGAGCCTCGGCAAGCTGGCGCAGGACGAAGACCTCGCCCGGTACATCCTGTGAACGCCGCGACGACGGACAAGGACCGCTGGGCGGGGCGCACGCCCACCGAGATCAAGCTGCGCCGGCAGTCGCGCGTGCTCGACGTGGCGTTCGACGACGGGCAGCGGTTCGAGCTGCCGTTCGAGTACCTCCGCGTCTATTCGCCATCGGCCGAGGTGCGTGGACACGGCCCGGGCCAGGAGACGCTGCAGCTCGGCAAGCACGAGGTGCAGGTCGTCAAGGTCGATCCGATCGGCAACTACGCGGTGCGGCTGGTCTTCAACGACGGCCACGACACTGGCCTGTACACGTGGGGTTACCTCTACGAACTCGGCGAGACACATGCCGCCAAATGGCAGCATTACCTCGACCGGCTGCAGCAACTCGGCATTCCATACCCCACGCAGGTTGCGCATCGGAAAGCCTGAGCCTCGCGAACCCGTAGTGGGCCGCGGCAGGCCGGAACGGCGTAGAATGCGCGTTCCCATGAGCGAAACAGCCCCACCCCGCAAGGCCCCCGCCTCCGCCACAGCGACCCCGTCGGTCGATTTCGGTTACGAAGAAGTCCCGGCCCCCGAAAAGGCGCGCCGCGTTCGCGCGGTGTTCGATTCGGTCGCCGACAAGTACGACATCATGAACGACCTGATGTCGGCCGGCGTGCACCGGCTCTGGAAGCGTTACACGCTGAGCCAGACCGGGCTGCGCCCCGGCATGTCGGCGCTGGACGTCGCGGGCGGCACCGGCGACATCGCCGCCGGCATGGCCGGGCAGGTCGGCGACAAGGGTCTCGTCGTGCTCTCCGACATCAACGCGGCGATGCTCGAGGTCGGTCGCGACCGGCTGCTGGACCGCGGCCTGCTGCGCAACGTGCAGTTTTCGCTCGCCAATGCCGAGTGCCTGCCTTTCGCCGACGCAACGTTCGATTGCGTGACGATCGGCTTCGGCCTGCGCAACGTGACGGACAAGGCGGCGGCAATCGCGTCGATGCGGCGCGTGCTCAAGCCTGGTGGCCGGCTGCTGATTCTTGAATTTTCGAAACCCGTGTTCCCGGGCCTCAAGCCCGTGTACGACGCGTATTCGTTCAGCGTGCTGCCGTGGCTCGGCGCGCGCATCGCGAACGACCCGGACAGTTACCGGTACCTCGCCGAATCGATCCGCCGCTTCCCTGACCAGGAAACGCTGCTGCAAATGATGCGGGACGCCGGCCTCGAAGACTGCCGCCATCACAACCTCACCGGGGGCATCGTCGCGCTGCACAAGGGGTTCCGCTATTGAGTGCGAATCCGGTCAATGCCGTCTTCGACCGGTTGTCGGCGATGCTGAACCGCAACGTCGCGCAATCGGAGCGCGCCTTGGCGTTGGCGCGGCAACTCGAAGGGCGCGGTCTTTCGCTCGTCTTCGAAGGCACGTCGATCGCATTTTTTTTCCGCGTTGCTCACGGCCGTATCACGCTCGAAGCGCGCGACGCAGGCGAGGTCGACGCGACACTGTCCGGCTCGCCAATCTCGCTGCTGTCCCTGGTCGGACCGGGTGCCGAAGACCGCCTGCGTGGTTCGTCGATCCGCATTGCGGGCGACGCCGAGGTCGCCCAGCGCTTTCGCGACCTGCTGCAGCACGCCCAGCCCGACTTCGAGGAAGAACTGTCGCGCGTCGTGGGCGACGTCGCGGCGCACCAGGTGGCGAATATCGTCCGCAACGTCTTCGACTGGGGCCGCAAGGCCGCCGATTCGTTCTCGACCAACGTCGCCGAATACCTGCAGGAAGAGGGCCGCGATGTGCCGTCGCGGGTTGAAGTCGAGGAATACCTCGAAGCCGTCGACCAGCTGCGCGAAGCAACCGACCGGCTCGACGCCCGCCTGAGCCGCGCCGATCCCACACCCCGCAAATTTCGAAGTAGCCGAGCACTCCACGCTCGCACCTCGGCGTTCCGACTAACCCCTAACCCCCATCCCCTAACCCCTTCTTCATGCGCCTCCGCGTCGCCACCCGCCTGCTCCAGATCCAGCGCGTGCTCGTCCGTCACGGGCTCGACGAGATCATTCTCGCGATGCACCTGTTCCGTCCGCTGCGGTTCGCGTTCTACCTCTCGCCTGCCACGTGGTTCGAGCGCCGCAAGGGCGGTCCACGCGACCGGTGGGCGAAGTGTTCGCAGAATTCGACGAGACGCCGCTCGCCGCGGCCTCGATCGCGCAGGTGCACACCGCGCGACTGCGGTCGGGCGAAGAGGTCGTCGTCAAGGTCGTGCGTCCCGGCATCCGGGCAAAGATCGAGCGCGACCTCGAGGTGATGTACGTCCTCGCGCAGCTTGCGCGCGACTATTCGAAGGAAGGTCACCGGCTGCGGCCGTACGAGGTCGTGCAGGAGTACGAGAAGACCATTCTCGACGAGCTCGACCTCATGCGCGAAGCGGCAAATGCCGCGCAGTTGCGCCGCAACTTCGCCGGCTCGGAGCTGCTGTACGTGCCGGACGTGTACTGGGATTACTGCCGGCCCGAAGTGATGGTGATGGAGCGCATCCATGGCGTGCTGGTGAGCGACATGGACGAACTCCTCCGTCGCGGCACGAACATCCAGGTACTGGCCGAGAATGGCGTGGAGATCTTCTTCACGCAGGTGTTCCGGCACAATTTCTTCCACGCCGACATGCACCCGGGCAACATCTTCGTGCAGACCGACGACCCGCAGCGGCCGGTATATGCAGCGGTGGACTTCGGCATCGTCGGCTCGCTCGACGCACGCGACCAGCACTACCTGGCCGAAAACTTCCTTGCGTTCTTCGACCGCGACTACAACCGGGTCGCGCGCCTGCACGTGGATTCAGGCTGGGTGCCCAAGGACACGCGCATCGACGAACTCGAGGCGGGCATCCGTACAGTCTGCGAACCCATCTTCAACAAGCCGTTGTCCGAGATTTCGTTCGCGCAGGTGCTGATACGGCTGTTCGAAGTCGCGCGCCGTTCGACATGCGCGTGCAACCGCAGCTGATCCTGCTGCAGAAGACCCTGCTGCAGATTGAGGGCCTCGGCCGCCAGCTGTACCCGCAGCTCGACCTGTGGAAGACCGCGCAACCGATCATGCAGGAATGGGGCACAGACCGGCTGAGCGGCCGCAACATCGCCCAGGAACTGCGCCGGCAACTGCCCGACCTGTCCGAGTCCATCCGAATGCTGCCGCAACTGCTGCAGCAGTTCGTGCAGAAGGCATCCGAAGGCACGCTCCGTATCCGGGTAGACAACGAGCCTTACGAGGAACTGCGGCGCGAAATCCAGGCCAGCGCGCGACGTCGCGACCAGACCATCGTCGGCGCCGCCGTCCTTCTCGCCGGAATCCTGTGGCTCGCCTTCCGCACGGATTGGATGCCCGGCGTCGTGCTCACGGCTGCGGGCCTGTTGACGGCACTGCTCGCCCGCCGGGATCACGGGACGGTGCATAGTGATTAGTGAGTGGTGAAGCCTGGCAGGGCGCGTGTCTGCCCTTTACCAAGCTCAGGGTAAGGCTCACTAATGACTATTCACTACGTCACGAATGGCCCGACCTTCCAAGCGCGACTTCGATCCAGGTGGTCAGCGCCCGTGCGCAGAGTTCGCCGTCTTCGTCGAATATGGCTGTGCCGCACCGGTACTTGCGGCCTTCGCTCGCAATCAACCAGCCCAGCACCATGCAGGCCTCGCCGACGTGCACGCGACGATCCACGTGCGCCTGCATCTCGCCTAGCAGCATCGTCCGGGGCGTGTCGCCGATCGCGGCGAAGTAGCCGGGGCAATCGAGCGCGGCCCAGTGAAACTCGACGGCCACTTTGCCGTCGCCGCCGTCCAGGTCGTCTGCCGGGATCCACGGCGCGGCGACCATGCCCGAGTCGAGCAGCCCCGGGAAAATCCGCATGCCGTCGCCACGGCGACGGTGCGGGCCGCACACGAAGCACTCGGGGAACGAGTGCTCACGAAATCCCACGTAGTGCTGTGATGCCCAGACCGCCTGCACGTATGGCGGCGCGCGCGGAACCTCGAGTTCGAGCGGTTCGGCCGGCGTCCCGGTCGCCACTGCCTGCTCGCCGCACCGCAGCCGCCACAGGTCATCGGTTGCCGTGTAGTCCAGTGCCAGGGGCGTGTCGAGCGGCGGCGGCGCCAGCAGACGGATGCGCAGTTCGGTTGCAGCGGCAACCGCAAACGCGCCGCAGACATAGCCGCCATTGCCGGAATCGGGCGGCCCCTTGAAGCGGCTGGCGATGATCAGTGAGGTGGCATCTGGCATCAGCGATCGGTTCCCGCAGTCGTTCCGGCAATCTCGTCCGGTGCCGAGCACCGCCAGCACGCGTCGAACTGTCCTCCCACACGCTCGCCGCAATGGCGGCAGATCCAGTCCGGCGACGGAACCACGTCGGCACGCGCGGTATCGATCAAGCCGCGCGCCTTCAGTGCGTCGCCGTTGCGCAGGATCCAAAGCTCGGGCCAGCATTCCAGGAATGGGATTTCGCCGACCGCGCCACCCAGACGCTCGTTCCTCACGTAGCACGCGATGCCGGCCTGCTCGAGCACGTTGCGCAGGTGCGCAATCTCGATCATCGACTCGGCCGTGTAGACCTTGCGCAATTCTCGCTCCCTGCGGCGGCGTCGGTACTGCGGAAAACGACCGTTTCGCCGGTCGGCCTGCCCCGCTAGCATGGGGGGATGGCAAACGCTTCACCCGCTACCTTACTGTCCCGGCGCTTTCCGTCAAAGCGCGCCTTCATCACCGGTGCGGCGAGCGGGCTCGGCCTGGCGATGGCCCAGTTGCTGGCTCGCGATGGCTGGACGCTGGGCGTGCTCGACCTTGATCGCGAGGCCCTGGAGCGTGCCGTCACCCAGTTGCGAACCTCGGGTGCGGCGAACGTCACCGCCTACACCGGCGACGTTGCCGCGCATGAATTCGTCGCCGCATCCATCACCGGCTTCAGCCAGGCGAACCAGGGCCTCGACGTGATGGTCAACAATGCGGGCGTGGCCGTGGCCGGCGCGGTCGAGGCCACCCCGGTCGGCGACTGGAACTGGATCGTCGGCATCAACCTGCTCGGGGTCGTCTGGGGATGCCGCTCGGTCCTGCCGGTGATGAAACGTCAGAGTAGTGGCCTGATCTTCAATATCGCGAGTTCCGCAGGTTTCGCGGCGGCGCCGCAGATGTCCGCATATAACGCCACCAAGGCCGGCGTCATCGCCCTGAGCGAAACGCTGGCGAGCGAACTGGCGGGAACCGGGCTGCAGGTGTCGTGCGCGATGCCGGGCTTCTTCCGGACCCACCTGCTCGACCACATGCGGGCGCCCCCGGAGGAGAACCGGCTCGCGCATCGGATCATGGACAATTCGGGCCACGACCCGGACGAAGCCGCGCTCGCGCTGCTGGGCGCCGCGGCCGCCGGCGAGCTTTACGTCGTTTGGCCGCCGGAATACCGCTGGGCGTGGCGGCTCAAGCGCTGGTTCCCGCGCTGGTTTCTCAAGCGAGTGCAGTCTTTCCGGGATGCTCAGGCAAGAAAGGCGGGTCGACCGCCAGGATGAAGCGGGTGTAGATCTCGGGCAGCCGGTCGAGGACGTGTTCCTTGCCGAGCATGTCCCCGCCGGCGATGGCCGAACGCAGGATGGAGAGCGACAGCGCCTCGACGGCCTCGCGCGCCACAGGGGCGTAACTCAGGTGCCAGGGCTCGATGCCCGCACCGCCTCGGTCCGAGCCATACGGCCGGAAGAAGCCGAAGCGACCCTGGTTGCGGTCGAGCCAGCCCGTAAACCGGCCGAACACGCCGTCGGACGCGTATTCCGCCGGCACCAGCTCCACCTGGTAGCCCGCAGGCATCGCCGCGGCATCGATCACGTCGATGTCCGATCCCCAATGGTGCCGGCTGCCGCCCGGAATGGCGGACCACGCCAGGATCGCGTCGACCCGCTGCGGCTCCGTGAGCCTGGCATGGTCGAGAAGCGCGCCGCGGCGATCGTAGAGCGGCCTGTCACCCCGCCATTTGCGGTTCCAGAGCACCAGTTGCCGGTCAAAGTCCCGAAAGCTCGAGATTGCCTGCAGGTCGATGCCCTCGGCGCGCGCGGCGTCGCGCATGCCGAGGAATGCAGCCACGGCCTCGTAATGCAGCGTGCAGCGCGGTGCGTCCAGGTCGATGACGTGGGTGCGCGCGCGACCCGTCAGTTCCAGCGCGTTCATGCGGTCGGTGTTCCCGGGATCGAGGTCGGATATGATGCCGCGCAGGCGGTCGGACCGCACACAGAATAAAGAGATCGAAGGGGCGGTGAAAGCAGTCCGGAGAACTCAACGTCGATGGTCGGACTGGGACTCAAGCTGCGTTACGTCGCTGCCGTACTGACAGTGGGCGCGCTGCTGACCGCGGCCGTCGCCGTGGTCACCCATTACTCCGAAACCGCCGAACACGAGAAACTGCGCGCTGTCGATGAACAGCTGGACGCGATCTCGGCGCTGGACCCCGCCTCGCCGCTGCGCAGGAGCGGCTGCACGGTGTTGTCACGGAAGAGTACGACGGACAAACGGTGAACATTGCGATCGCCGGCAGCCTGTTGACGCTCATGGCGGGCCTGGTTGTCCTGTTGATCATGGTCCGGATCGACCGCGCACTCGTTGCGCTGATGGACAACGCGCAGTCGATCGGACGCGGGCGCTACGCCGAGCCCATTGCGGTCAGCGGCGTCGCCGAGACGGCCGCGCTCGAAAGTTCGCTCGAACAGATGCGCCAGGCGCTCACCACCACGACGATCTCGCGTGATTTCCTCGACGACGTGCTGAACGGCATCAAGGACGCGGTCCTCGTCATGACCACGGAAGGGCGCATGCGGACCGCGAACGCGGCCGCGGCCAGCCTGTTCGGCATGCCTGAGCAGGACCTGATCGGCGTTGCGTTCAAGGACCTGATCGCGCCGGACCACCTGGCGGCTTTCAACCTCGAGCGGCTGCAGTCCGCACCCGGCGAAACGGTGATACGCACCAGGAGCGGCCAGACGATTCCCGTGTCGGTGCACATCTCGTCGCTCGGGCGCGAGCCCGCAGGCGGCAACCGCGGCACGATCCTGGTGCTGCGCGACATCACGGAACGGAAGCGGGCCGAGCGGCGGATCCGCTACCTGGCGCGGTTCGACACGCTCACGAAGATGCCGAACCGCATGCAGTTCCAGCACCAGCTGCATCAGGCGATCACGCGCAACACGCGGCAGCGACGCGGACTGGTACTGCTGTACATCGACATCGACAACTTCAAGGAAATCAACGACACCTTCGGCCATGACACTGGCGACCGCGTGCTCGAGACCATCAGCGAGCGCCTGACCCGGACGCTGCCGCGCGAGTCGGTCGCGGGTCGCCTGGCTGGCGACGAATTCGCGGTGTTCGCCGAGGGTATCAAGGGTGACCAGGCCGGCCACGAACAGGGCCACGATCTCGCGCGACTCGTGCTGGACGAGATCGCCAAGCCGGTGCACCTGCCCGGCCAGGAGATCGACGTCACGGCGAGCGTCGGCGTGGCGCTGGTGCCCGAGCACGCCGACAACGTCATCGACCTGATCCGCAACGCGGATGCGGCGATGTATCACGCCAAGCGCCAGGGCCGGAACTGCCACGTGTTCTACGTGCCCGAGATGAACGCCGCTGCCGTCGAGCGCCTGCTGCTGAAAAGCAAGCTGCGCCGTGCGCTCGAGCGCGATGAATTCGTGTTGCGCTACCAGCCCAAGGTGGACCTCGCGACCGGCGAAGTGGTGGGCTCCGAGGCCCTGCTGCGCTGGCGCCTGCCCGGCCATGGTGAGATCGCGCCTTCGCAGTTCATCCCGCTGGCCGAGGAATCGCGCCTGATCCTCGACATCGGCGCATGGGTGCTGAACCAGGTGTGCATCGACTATTCGGCCTGGCAGCAGCGCGTGAGCGATCCAGGTCGCGTTGCGATCAACCTGTCGTTGAAGGAACTGAGCCAGGCAAGCTTCATCCCACGTTGCCGCTCCGTGTTCGAGCGGCACAACGTGTCCGCCTCCTGCGTCGAACTCGAGATCACCGAGACGACACTCATGCTCGATGCGGAGCGCACGCTGCCGCTGCTCGACGAGCTGCGCTCGATGGGCATCCACCTGTCGATCGACGACTTCGGCACGGGGTACTCCAGCCTCAGTGCCCTGCAGCAGTTCCCGATCAGCACGCTCAAGATCGACCGGTCGTTCGTGACCAACGCCGCATCCGATCCCGACGACGCCACCATCGTGCGCACGATCATCGAGATGGGGCGCAGCCTCGGGCTGCAGGTCATCGCGGAAGGGATCGAGACCGAGGAGCAGCGCTACTTCCTGCTGCACAGCGGCTGCCAGATGGGCCAGGGTCGCCTGTTCGGCGACGCCATCTCGAGCGACGCTTTCCTGGAATTGCTGCTACGGCAGGCAACTGGCGAACACCCGGTCCTGCAGTTGCCGGCCTAAGGCCGCAGCCCGCCTGCAGCCTGACCTGGCCTGACAGGCCGCGCGCAAACGAGTGCGACGAGCGGCTATTTCGCCGGCAATGCCGCCGCTGCGGCCTGCACGCGTGCGGCAATGTCGCTCACGACCTGTGCATTCGCGCGATCGAACGCCACGACGACTGCACTCAACCGATTCTCTGACGCGGGCACGGAGGCTTCGCTGACGAAGCTCGTGACGCGCGCAGCTCGACGTGAATCGACCAGGCTCGCCTGAACCTGGACGTGGGCCACCGGTGCCGCACCCGAGGATGCTGCGTCGGCACCCGCCGTGACCACTTCGAATCGTCGCAGCTCCAAGTCGAGCAGGAGTTCCGTCGGCATGCGAGCCGGGGCAGTCATGACCCCGCCGCCGAACTGACCCGTCGCTGCCAGCGCGCCGACGAGGTTCTGCTGCAGCATCTGCGGGGCCGATTCGGCCCAGCGTGCATCGAGGTAGTAATCGAAACGATTGCCCGCGGAGTGCACGGCGATGCGATCCGTGTCGATCGCTGCCGCAGCACGCGGACGAGCGACCGCGATGGCCAGCCCGGCGGTCGAGGACGCAGTGCTGGCCGCGGGAATCATCGTCGCGACGACATCGAGACGGAAGGTATCCGGCGCCGCGGCGTCGGATTTCAGCAGGCCTCCCGCGCACCCGCCCAGCAGCAGTGCCAGTGAGGAAGCGCACGCCAGCCGCTGGGCCGGCCGAATGACAGCCCTGGCCGTTGCAATCGTCATCGCGGAATCTCCACACCGGCCGCCGTCGGCTCGAACAGGACACTCGACGGCCGCTCCCGCAGCGTGCGTGCGAGCTCGCGCACTTCGTTGCTGGCACTGCGGGCGTCGATCACGAGTTGCTGCAGCTCAGCGACGCTGGCGCTGGCGGCCTTGCCGAGCCCGCCTTCGTTCTGGTTCAGCAGACGGTCGAGGCTATCGGCGGTGCGCGCCAGGTTGTCGGAAGCGATGCGGGCGTTGGCAAGCGTTGCCTCGAGATCCGGCTGCACCTTGCCCAGCGTCTGGTTCAGGCGGTTCGTAAGCTCGAGCGTCGAACTCGAAATTCCGCGCAGTTCGGCCGCCAGCGCGCGCGCATTGGCCATGGTCTCCGGCAACGCCCCCGAAGCTTGTTCGATGTGCGCGAGCGTCTGCCCGATCGAGCGCACGTTCTCGTCCGACAACACGTTCGATGCGCGACAGCACTTCCGTGGCCTGGCCGAGAATCTCCGGCAAGCGCTCGACGGACGCTTCAATGCTGCTCTTGCGCGACGGTATGACCGGGTATTGCGTTCCCCGCTGCAGTGCCTTCGTGCCGGTGGTGTCCGGGTTCTGCTGCAGGTCGATGTAGAGCAAGCCGGTAAGACCCAACAGGCCGAGCTTCGCCAGCGTCCCGCCCGAAATGGGCGCGCTGGAATCGATGTCGACGATGACCTTCACCTGGCCCGGATCGGCCTTGTCCACGCCGAGGTAGGTCACGCGGCCGACGTCCACGCCGAGGTAGCGCACCGGGCTGCCATTGGAGAGGCCGCTCACGGTGCCCTGGAAATAGATCTCGTACGTCTGGTAATCGCGCTGGTCGCCGCGTCCCGAATACCACCAGATGAACGCCACGGCTGCCGCCACGCAGGCAAGCGCAAACAAGGCGACCGTTGCGTACTTCGCGTCACGCTCCACGTTGTGCTTCCTCGCCGGCCGCGGCCATCAGGCGCCCGCGGGCGCCGTGAAAGTATTCCCTGATCCACGGGTGGTCGTTCCGGACGATGCCCGGCAGCGTATCCACGATGACTTTGCCGTCGACGAGCACCGCGACACGATCACATGTCCGCGCCAGGGTGTCCAGATCGTGAGTCACCATCACCACCGTCAGGCCGAGCGTCCGGCGCAGGTAAAGGACCAGGTCGTCGAAGGCGGTGGCCGCGATCGGATCGAGACCCGCCGTGGGCTCATCCAGGAACAACAGCGCCGGATCGAGCGCCAGCGCGCGCGCCAGCGCCGCACGCTTGATCATGCCGCCCGAAAGTTGCGCTGGAAACTTGGCGCCTGCATCGACCGGCAGGCCGACCATGCGCAGTCGCAGTTCGGCGAGGCTCTGCAACGTGGCCTCTTCCAGCGCGAACAACTCGACCATCGGCAGGATCACGTTCTCCGTCACGGTGAGTGACGTGAACAGCGCCCCGTGCTGGAAGGTGACGCCGTAGCGCTGCTTCACTCCCCGCAGCTCGCGTTCCGACATGCACGTGATGTCGTGCCCTTCGACCTCGACCACGCCGGAATCGGGCTTGCGCAACCCGAGCATGGTCTTCAGCAACACGGACTTGCCGCTGCCGGAGCCGCCGACGATGCCGAACACCTCGCCGGCATGCACGTCGAACGATACGCCATCGTGCACGGTCTGCGGACCGAAGCGGTTGACCACGTCGCGCACCGAGATGACCACTTCCGGCGTCGTGGCGGCCATCAGAAATCGATCTCGAGGAAGAAAATGGCGAACAGCGCGTCGGCAAAGATCACGAGGAAGATCGATTGCACCACCGCCACCGTCGTCAGCCGGCCGAGTTCGCGCGACGATTCGCGCACCTGCAGGCCGCGCAGCGTGCCCGTCAGGCCGATGAGCAAGCCGAACACCGGCGCCTTGACGAGGCCGGCCCAGAACGTCGTGGGTGCAATCGCCTCGTCGAGCCGCATGTAGAACTGCGGCCAGGGCAGGTCGATCAGGTAGCGCGTCAGGATGGCCCCGCCGAACAGCCCCATGAAGTCCGCAACGATGGTGAGCAGCGGCAGCGCGATGACGAGGCCGAGGATCCGCGGCAGCACCAGCACCTCGTACGGATCGATGCCCATCGACTCGAGCGCGTCGACCTCGTCGTTGAGCTTCATCACGCCAAGTTCGGCCGCGTAGGCGCTGCCGGTGCGGCCCGCGACCATGATCGCCGTGAGCAGCACGCCGAATTCGCGCAGCACGCCGACCGCGACGATGTCGACCGTGAAGATCTCGCCGCCGTACGGGCGCAACTGCTGCGCGCTGATGTAAGCCGAGATCACGCTGATCAGGAACGCGATCACTGCAACGACCGGAACGGCCTGGTAGCCGGTCTCATACGCGTGCCGCACGACGGACGGAATGCGCAGGTGTCTCCAGGAACGCCAGGACGAGCCCGCCGTGCTGATGAGCTTGCCGCCGTACGTCAGCGCTTCGTACCAGCTTTCGCCACGAACCTCGAGCGCGCGGCCGAGACGGACGAGACCGGCAGGCTCGCGTGGCTGTGGCGCGATGTCGGCCGTGCGTACGCTCGTGCCGTCGAGCATTTCGTCGAGATACGCAAAGTGCGCGGGCAGCGAGCCGCTGACTGCAGGTGCCGTCGCCGCGTCGGCCATGGCCCGCTTCAGGATCCAGGCCGGTCCGATGTCGAACCCACCGGCGGCGGACAGATCGACGCTGCGCGACCCCGCTCCGGCCCATTCCCGCAAGGCAGCCTCGAGCGTGCCGAGATCGGCAGCGCGACAGTCGCCCGCCAGCGACAGCCGTCCCTCGGCGACATCCACGCGGGCCTGGAATGCGGAGGATTTCGGCATGATGGCGGCTGACCGGTCACGGGCGCGACCGTTCAGGGTTGCTGGTGGATCTCCACGGGCGGGAATGCCTCGTTGGAATGCTAGCATCGGTGCATCCGCCGCGTGAGGCCCGATGGCGCACGACTTCCTCAGCCAGATACTGATCCTGCTCGCGGGCTCGCTGCTCGTGCTGAGCCTGGTGCGCCGCTTCAAGCTGCCGCCGATCCTCGGCTACCTGCTGGTCGGCATGGTGCTCGGCCCGCATGCGCTGGGCCTCGTGCCGAGCGTCGCTTCCGTGCAGGTGCTCGCCGAGATCGGCGTCGTGTTCCTGGTGTTCACGCTGGGACTGGAGTTCTCGCTGGCGCGAATGGTCGCGATGAAATCCGAGGTGCTCGGCATCGGTGGCCTGCAGGTGCTGCTGTGCGGCATGGCTTTCGGCGGCATGGCCTTCGCCGTCGGCGTCCACGCCGGCGCCGCCATCGTCATCGGCGGCGCACTCGCGATGTCTTCCACCGCGATCGTCCTGCGGCAACTCGGCGACCAGATGGAGCTCACGCGCACGCACGCGCGGCTCGCCCTCGGCATCCTGCTGTTCCAGGACCTCGCCTTCGCGCCACTGCTGGCGCTGGCCACCGCGCTCAGCGTGACCGGCGACGTTCCCGGACCACTGTGGCTGCTCAGCATGGCCGGACGTGGCCTGGTCGCCCTCGTCGTCGTGCTCGTCGTGGGACGGTGGCTCCTGCGTCCGCTCTTCCGCGAGATTGCGCATCACCGCAGTACCGAAGTGTTCACGCTGACGGTCCTGTTCGTGTCGTTGCTCGCGGCCTGGGCCACGGAACGGATGGGGCTGTCGATGGCGCTCGGCGGATTCCTGGCCGGCATGCTGCTCGCCGAAACCGAGTTCAAGCACCAGACCGAGGCCGTCATCAAGCCGTTCCAGGACATCCTGCTCGGCCTGTTCTTCGTCTCCGTCGGCATGCTGCTGGACCTGCGCCTGCTGCTCACGCAGCTGCCGCTGGTGCTGCTGCTCATCGCGGTGCTGCTGCTCATCAAGACAATGATCGTCGCGCTGGTCGTGCGTCGGTTCGTGCACAACAACCGGAAGGCGCTGCGCACCGCCATCGCGGTGAGCATGGGTGGCGAGTTCGGGTTCGCGCTGCTCACGCTGCTGTTGCGTGGCGACGCGGTCGATCACCGCATCGTGCAGGCGCTGCTGACAGCCGTCGCGCTGAGCATGCTGCTGGGGCCGCTGCTCGTGCGCTACAACGGCCGCATCGCCGACTGGATCCTGCGCCGCCCGCCAGCCCAGCCTTCCGATCTAGCGCTCGAGACCGTGGCGACGCGGGAGATCGCGCGACGCGAGCACGTCATGATCTGCGGCTTCGGTCGCGTCGGGCAGAACCTCGCGCGCGTGCTCGAGCGGCGCGGCTTCGAGTTCATCGCGCTCGATTTCGACCCGTTCCGCGTGCGCGACGCACGCATGGCCGGCGAACCCGTGGTGTACGGCGACGCCACTCATCCCGAGGTGCTGCGCGCGCTCGGTCTCGAACACGCCTCCGTCGTGGTGATCTCGTTCGACGAGCCCGCGACGGCACTGCGCATCGTACGAGCCGTGCGTCGGCTTCGAACGGACGTTCCCGTGCTGGTGCGCACCGAGGACGACAAGTTCCTCGAACCACTGCAGGCGGCCGGCGCGACCGAGGTTGTGCCAGGCATCTTCGAGACGAGCCTGGCCCTCGTGTCGCACGTGCTGTTGTTTCTGCGGGTGCCGCCAGCAGAAGTGCTGGAGACGACCGAGGAGATCCGGCACGAGCGCTACGCGATCCTGCGCAGTTTCTTCCGTCGGCGCGAAGACCGCGCACCGCTGGATTCCGAGGACGATCGGCAGGACCGGCAGCAGCTCTACACGGTCGTCCTGCCGCCGGGCGCGCGTGGAGTGGGCCAGACCATTCGCGACCTTGGACTGGAACGCGGTCGTGTCACGGTGAGCGCGATCCGGCGCGAAGGAATCACGGGCCGCGACCCCGACCCCGAGACCCGGCTCAAGGTCGGGGACGTGCTGGTGCTGTGGGGACGCCCCGAGGATTTACAGCACGCGGAAAGCGAACTGCTGATGGGATAGGGCGAGGGCTGCCCGGCGGGGCCGCCGCCTCCGCGTCCGGGGGCACGGGGCCAGATCACCGGAAGCGTCGCCGCTGGCCGGGGGTCGTCGCGTCCGCCGGCGGCAACCGCGGACATTCGTGCTGTGGGTCGCGGCGGGCCCGGCCCCCCGGGCCCCCGGTGGCCTTTCGATCGCTCTATTACACAGTTGTCCATGTATTGACATGATGTCAATAAACTATCACGATGCCAACAATGTCGTACCTCACTGCACGCCGCCAGGAAGAAAAGGATCGCCGTCGCGCCGAAATCGTCGATGCGGCCGAGGCCCTGTATGCCGAGACGGGCTGGGATGCGATCACCATGGACCAGGTGGCACGCCGGGCTCGCCTGAGCCGCGCCCTGCTCTACGTTTACTTCAAGGACAAGAGCGACCTGCACATGGCGCTGGTCGAGCGCTCGCTCGAGGCGCTGCACGATCGTTTCGTCGCGGCCCGGGCAGGCCGGCCGAACGGCATTGCGGAGGTCGAAGCCATCGGTCGTGCCTACCTCGCCTTCTCCGTGGAGACGCCGCATTACTTCGACGCGTGCGCGCGTTATCAGGCGCACCCGACGGGCGAACACGCGGCGGACGGCACGCCCTGCAACGAAGCCGCCTGTGAAGTCGCCGGCCATAGCGTCCATGAAGTCATCGTCGAATCGCTGCTGCGCGGCGTGGCCGATGGCTCGATCCGTGCGGACATCGGCGATCCATTCGTCACCGCGTTGACGCTGTGGGCTTTCACGCACGGCATGATCCAGATCGCATCGACCAAGGGCGGCCAGATCGAACACGAAGGCACGTCCGTGCAGTCGTTCATCGAGCATGGCCTCGACCTCGCGCTGCGGGCGCTGAAGCCATGAAGCACCGGCGCGCGCTGATCCTGTTCCTCCTCGTCGCCGGCAACGTGCCGCTGGCCCAGGCCGCGTCGCCACCGCCTGTCACCCACGCAGCGCAGTCGCTCGTGACCATGGAAGACGGCCTGCGCCAGGTCATCGACGAAGCGCTCACCGCCAACCTCGAGCTGCAGGCTTCGGGCGCGACCGTGCGGCAGCGGCTCGCCGCGCTCGACCAGGCCCGTGCGCGTTACCTCCCGGTGATCGACTTCGCTGCGCGCTACTCGGTGGCTGACGGCGGACGCACCATCGATTTCCCGGTTGGCGACCTGCTCAATCCGGTGTACGAGACGCTGGACCAGATGCTGCTGGCGCAGGGCCAGGCAGCGCAGTTTCCGCGCGTTCAGAATGAGTCGATCGCGTTCCTGCGCGACCAGGAGCAGGAAACGAAGCTGCTGCTGGAGCAGCCGCTGTACGAGCCGCGTATCGGGCCGGCCGTCGACGCGACCCGAGCCGACGCCGCCCGTGCCGAAGCAGACCTCGCCGCGCTGCGGTCACAGGTCATCCGCGACGTCAAGCAGGCGTATTACCGCTGGATTGCGGCACAGCAGGCCGTCATGGTGCTCGACGCAACGCTCGAAGCCACGCGCGAGAACCTCAAGGCCAACGCCAGCCTGTATCGCAACGGCAAGGTCACGCGCGACCTCGTCTACCGCGCCGAAGCCGACGTGCTCGAAGTGGAGCAGGAACGCCTGGCAACGGCCAGCCGCGTGCGCATCGCGCAGAGTTACGTGAACCTGCTGCGCAATGCACCACTGGCGCAGTCACTGCCGAATGCGGCGCTCGACGCCGAGACGATCGAGCGCTTCCGCGCGCGTTTGCTGGCCGTGCTTGCGGGACGGCAAGCGGACGCGCCGAAGCTGCAGGACCTCGCGAGCCAGCGACGGGAAGAACTCAAGAGCCTCGATGCAGCCATCGCTGTCGGTGAAGCACGCCAGGACCTGGCGCGCGCGGCCTTCAAGCCGTCGCTCGCCTTTGGCGCCGAAGCGGGCATCCAGGGCACGGACTACGGTTTCGCGGACGAAGACCGCTACGTGCTCGCGTCGCTGGTGCTGCGATTCAACGCGTTCCGCGGCGGCGCCGACCAGGCCGCCCTGCGCGAGGCTCGCGCCCTCACCGAGCAGTTGCGCGCGACCCGTGAACTCGCCGGCCAGCGCGTGCGCCTCGAAGTGCAGCAGGCGCTCGAGAACTTCGAGGTGGCCGAGGCCTCGCTCGACACCGCCGCCAAGCGCGCGGAAGCGGCCAATGGCGCGTTTGCGATCACCAGTCGCAAGCGTGACCTCGGCCAGATCAACCAGGCCGAGTTCATCGATGCACGGCGCGCGCAGACCGATGCCCAACTGAACGTCACGCGGGTGCGAGCCGAATACCTGGCCCGCCTTGCGGAACTCGAATTCTCCATCGGCGACGCGCGCCGCCTGGATCAGGAGCGAATGTGAAGATGCCATCCTGGCAGGCGTTCTCCGTCGTGGCCGTGGCGGCCCTGCTTGGCGCCTGCGGCGCCGAAAAGCAAGACGACGCCGTTGATGCGCAACCCGCCGCGGTGCGTGCGGTCCCGGTGGCCAGCGTTGCCGTGACTGCGCAAACACGCGCGGTGGGTGTGCTCGCACCTCGCGACGAAATCCGCCTTGCCTTCAAGGTCGGCGGCGTCGTCGATTCGGTGCGCGTCGAGTCGGGTGACATCGTGCGCAAGGGCCAGGTGCTCGCCGAACTGAAGCGCGCCGAAGTGGATGCCACGGTGTCGCAGGCGTCCGAAGGCGTCGAAAAGGCGCGCCGGGACCTGCAACGCGCCAGGCAGCTGCGCCTCGACGAAGTCGCGACGGAAGAACAGGTGCAGGACCTGACCACCGCGTACAACCTGGCGCGCTCCAACCTCGACGCCGTGCGCTTCAACGCGAGCTTCGCCCGCATCGAGGCGCCGGTGGACGGCATCGTGTTCGAACGCATGATCGAGGGCGGCGAACTGGTGCAGCCCGGCCAGCCGGTGGTCGTGGTGGGCTCGACGGATTCGGGCTGGGTCGTGCGCGTCGGCCTCGCCGACCGCGACGTGGTGCGCATGGAATCGGGTGCGTCCGCACAGGTGACGTTCGATGCGTTCCCGGGCCGTGCCTTCGCCGGCAAGGTGACGCGCATCGGCGCAGCCGCGGACCGCATGACGGGCACGTTCGAGGTCGAAAGTCGAAGTGCAGCCGCAAGGCGCCCGCTTCGCGCGCGGACTGGTGGCCAAAGTCGCGCTGCCGCTCGCGCCATTGCCCGACGTCGCTTCGAGCGCGACAGTCGTGCCGGTCACGGCACTGGTGGAAGCCGACGGCCAGCGTGCGACTGTGTACGTGCTCGATCGCGAGAAGAACGTCGCGCGGCGCAAGGAGGTCACGCTCGGCCCCCTGCTCGGCGAGCAGGTGATCGTGACCGCGGGCCTCATCACGGGCGAGCCCGTGATCACCGACGGCGCGGCGTGGCTCACGGACGGTCGCAGCGTCCGCGTCGTCTCCGACGACCAGGGTTGAGCCGTGCGTTTGTGGGAGTTCGCAGTCCGACGCTGGCAGTTCACGCTGCTGCTGTTTGGACTGTTGCTCGGCGTCGGGTTTACCACGCTCAAGAACATTCCGCGCGCCGAGGACCCGGAGTTTCACGCGCCAGTACCGATCGTCGTCGTCGCCTATCCGGGCGCGGACCCGGCTGACATCGAGCGGCTGATCGTCGATCCCATCGAAGACGCGATCAACGAACTCGACGACATCAAGCGCATGGACAGCCGCTCGCTCGACGGTGTCGGCATCATCCAGGTCGAGTTCCAGTGGGACCAGGATCCGGACGAAAAGTATGACGAGGTGGTGCGCGAGGTAAACCGCATCCGCGCCGAACTGCCCGCAGACATTGCAAGCCTGGAGGTACGGCGCACCGGCTCCGGCCTGGTCAACATCATGCAGGTCGCGCTTGTCAGCCCGGACGCCTCTTACCGGGAACTCGACGAACTCGGCCGGGCGCTGAGCGACGACCTCGAAACGCTGCCCGGCGTGCGCCGCAGCGAGGTGTTCGCGCTGCCCGAACCCGAGGTTCGCATCGCCGTCGACCTCGAGCGGATGGGTCGCACGGGCGTTTCACTCGGACAGGTCGAAGCCGCGGTGCGCGGCGAAAACGCGTCGATCCCTGGTGGCTCGGTCGACCTCGGCTTGCGCAAGTTCAACCTGAAGACCTCGGGCAGCTACGACTCGCTCGACCAGATCGCGGGCACGGTCGTGGCGAGCCGCAACGGCAGCGTGGTCCGGCTGCGCGACATCGCCGAGGTCTCCTGGGAAACGAGCGAGCAGCAATACATCGGCCGTTACAACGGCCAGCGCGCCATCTTCGTGACCGCGAGCGCCAAGGACCGCGTCGACGTATTCGACGTACGGAAGGTCATCGACGGCAGCCTCGCCCGCTTCGAGGGCACCTTGCCGCCTGACGTCAGGCTCGAGCACGGCTTCGACCAGACGCGCAACGTCAAGCATCGGCTCGACCGGCTCGGTCTCGACTTCGCCATCGCGATCGGCCTGGTCCTGCTGACGCTGACCCCGCTCGGCCTGCGGGCCGCCAGCGTGGTGATGATCTCGATCCCGCTGTCGCTCGCGATCGGCCTCGCCGCGCTCTACTTCACGGGCTTCTCGCTCAACCAGCTCTCGATTGCCGGCTTCGTCCTGGCGCTCGGCCTGCTGGTCGACGACTCGATCGTCGTGGTCGAGAACATCGAGCGGTACCTGCGCGCAGGGTACAACCGGGTCGAGGCCGCGATCGCGGCCACCGACCAGATCGCGCTTGCAGTCGTCGGCTGCACCGCAACGCTGCTGTTCGCGTTCCTGCCGCTGCTGTTCCTGCCAGAGGGAGCCGGCATTTTCATCCGTTCGCTGCCGGCGGCGGTGCTGTTCACCGTTGCCGCGTCGCTGCTCGTTTCGCTGACGGTCGTCCCGTTCCTCGCGAGCCGCCTGCTGCGAGCCGAGGGTCACGGCGCCGAAGGCAACAAGGCCCTGCAGGGATTGATGCGCGTGATCCACGGCATCTACGGCCCGGCGCTGCGCGTCGCCCTGGGCGCACCGAAGCGTACGCTGCTCGCGGCGCTGGCCTTCGTGCTCGCCTCCTTTGGCCTGACGGCGCTGATGGGTTTCAGCCTGTTCCCGAACGCCGACATCCCGCAGTTCCGCATCACCATCGAGACACCGACAGGCGCGAGCCTGGCCGATACCGATCGCGCCGTGCGCTTCATCGAAGCCGAACTGCAGCGGCACGAGGAAGTGAAGCACGTGTTCGCGAACGTGGGGCGCGGCAACCCCCGCATCTACTACAACATCTTCCCTGAGGAAAAGAAGGCGAACGTCGGCGAAGTCTTCGTCGAGCTGCAGCAGTTCGACCCGCGCACGACACCGGCGCTGCTGGAAGACTTGCGACAGACTTTCGCCGGCTACCCCGGCGCGCGCATCATCGTCGAGAGCTATCGCAACGGCCCGCCGATCAACGCGCCGATCGAGATCGCGATCGTGGGGCCCGACCTCGATGTGCTGCAGAAGCTCGCAAACCAGGCCGAAGCGATCATGGCGGCGACGCCGGGCACCCGCAACGTCGATAACCCGGCCCGTCGCCTGCGCACCGATCTCGACCTGCGCATCGATTCCGACAAGGCTGCGCTGTTCGGCGTCGCTCCGGTCGAGGTCGACCGGACGGTACGCGCTGCAGTCGCGGGCCTCACCGTGGGCAAGTACCGTGAGTCGGACGGCGACGAGTACGACATCACGCTGCGCCTGCCGATGCAGGGGCGGCAGCAGCTGCAGGCGCTCGATTACATCGCGGTCGCATCGGCGAGCGGGCAGCCCGTGCCGTTGCGACAGTTGACCGATCCGCAGTTCAAGGCGGCGCCGAGCGCGATCCGCCGGCACGATCGCCTGCGCGAATACGTCCTGACGGCGCACCCGACGGCGGACACGAACGTGGCCGAGGTGACGCAGAGTGTCCTCAGGAACCTGCAGCAGCTCGAGTTGCCGCCTGGTTACTCGATTCGGGCCGGCGGCGAACTCGAAGCGCAGCAGGAGAGTTTTGGCGGCATCGGCACGGCCGTGCTGGTCGCGGTGTTCGGCATCCTGGCGGTGCTGGTGCTCGAATTTGGCAGCTTCCGTTCGATGCTGATCGTGGCGGGCGTGATTCCACTCGGCATGGCCGGCGGCTTCATCGCGCTGTTCCTGGCGGGTTACGACCTGTCGTTCACCGCGACGATCGGAATCGTGGCGCTCATCGGCATCGAGATCAAGAACTCGATCCTGCTGGTCGACTTCACCAACCAGCTGCGTGAACAGGGCGTGCCGCTCGATGACGCGATCACACAGGCGGGCGAAATCCGCTTCCTGCCTATCCTGCTGACGTCCGCCACGGCGATCGGCGGCCTGCTGCCGCTCGCGATCCAGGGTTCGGGACTCTATTCGCCGCTCGCGATCGTGATCATCGGCGGGCTGGTGTCGTCGACGCTGCTTGGCCGGCTGGTGACGCCCGTGATGTACAAGGTGCTGCCGCCGTCGATCGTGGTGCTCCCCGATGCGACGGTCGATGCTTCGCTGGCCGTCACGCGGGCGGTCTGAACGGCGTTCGTTCCGGGTCTCTTCCGCATCAGGGCGTGCCTCGAGTCGCCCACGGCCCAGGAGATCGCGACGGATGAACGGCCTGATCGACCGCCCCGGAAGCGAATTCTCCGGCAGCCCGGGAATTCAGCACGCACCGATCGGATCGACCCTGGCGCGGCTTGCCCGGCTCTGGATTACAATTCGCTACCCCATTTATTCAATCCATGACCCGCGAGGAACGATGTGAGTCAAGCGCAGCAAGATCTTCAATTGAAAGTTTGGAAAGAACTCGCCATCAGCAAGCAGGTCCTGATGCGAGCGGCCACGGACGCGCTCAAGCTCGACCCGGAGTGCTCGCAGGAAGAGCTGAAGGAAGCACTGGAAGGTGCGCTGAGGAAGGTCGCCAAAGCGGATACCGACCTCCTCAACGCGAAGGAAGAGGCGAAGGTCGCCATCAACGCGCTCGAGAAGAAGGTCGCCGCGATCGAGGAGCGCCTGGCGATTGCGCAGAAGGCTGCTGCCGAGGCGAAAGCCGCGCACGAAGACGCGGTTCAGCAGGTCGCCAACCAGCGCGCTGCCGCCGCGAGGGAGCTGCAGAAGGTCAAGGACCAGCTGACCGAGCGCGACAAGGCGCTCAAGGCGATCAACACGGCGCTGGCCGACACGCCGGAAAACCTCCTGAAGAAAATGAACACGCTCAAGAAGCAGAAGCAGGAAGAAGCGGATGCACGCCGCCAGGTCGAGTCCGCGCTGAATGCGCTGCGCACCGAGAAGCGCCAGCACGAGGAGAGGTCGGCGTCCGTGCTGCGCAATGGCGCGACCTTGGTGAGCCGCTATCGCGACCTGCGCGCGCTGTCGCTGAAGCTGCATGAGCAGCTCCAGCCGCTGGTCGAGGATGCGAAGAGCCTGCCGGAGATTCCCGAGCTGGACACGGGCCTGCTGGAAGCCATCGAGCAGCCGGCGGACAGGAAGTTCAAACGCCCTGCCCGCGCGAGCCGCGGCCTGCCCGCATCCAACGCGGCTTAGCGACTTACCCGGCGCAGGAAGACCCGATCGCTGGCGCGCTCAAAACAGTCGGGACGGAGGTTCGGGCGGGTACCGCCTCGGCACCGTGAGTTGCGGGCCTGGCCGCGGGCGGTAACCACCGGTGGGACCTCAGACGAGCGAGGCGACAATGTTGATGAGCGTCCTTATCGACCCGAAAACCTCACGCCAGCCGACACGATGTGAAGACAGAGCCTGGTCACTGGTGATCAGTGATGGTCACTTCTTCAGTAGATCGCCGGCGTTGAGTCCGAGGCGCTCGATCGTCGACAGCACGCGCGGCCATTCCGTTACGAGGAATTTCTCGCGTTCGTCCCGCATCAGGCTCACGCGCGCACCCGGCGTGACGAACATGCCGCGGCCGCGTCGCTTCTCGACCAGCCCCTCGTCGACCAGTTGCTGGTAACCCTTCAGGACGGTCAACGGATTGAGCGTGTGCTCGGCGGCGACGCTGCGCACGGACGGCAGTGCGTCGCCCTCGGCGAGCGTGCCTTCGAGGATCATCGCCACCACCTTGTCACGGAGCTGGCGGTAGATCGGCTGGTTGTCGTTCCAGGTGGAGTCCATGCGTCATCAGGGTTAGGAACACGGTGGTGCGCTGCTCTACTGTAGCAGAACACCGAGGCCGGGCCCGTCAGGGGCGACCGGTGTGCGATGCCGCGACGGCGGGGTGCGCATCGAGAGCCGGGGGCGTGATGGCCTGATGCGCCACCGGCCTCGATGCGACCGCATACCCTGCGACCGACCATGCGACGACGGTGAGGACTGTTGCCCAGATCCTGTCTGACGTCTTCATGGTGGTCACCTCATCCGTGAGTGGGCTTCCTTGGTGTTGTAGTTAACTACAACACTAAACACTTTGCAAGCCCTCAAGGCATGAATCGTGCCGGAGGCAGAGGCGGCTTTCCGACCAGGCGTGCTTTGCAGCGCGTTAAAATGCTGATCCCCGGACAGACACAAGCGACGGGCACATTACCCGCCACGAGCGACCCGGGATCCGACACCACAGAGAGAATTCCCTCATGAAGACCCCCGTCAACGTCGCCATCACCGGCGCCGCGGGCCAGATCGGCTACGCGCTTGCCTTCCGAGTGGCCTCGGGCCAGATGCTCGGTCCCGACCAGCCGGTCAACCTGCACCTGCTCGAGATCACGCCGGCCCTTGGCGCGCTGCAGGGCGTCATGATGGAACTCAACGACTGCGCGTTCCCGACGCTGAACAGGATCGTCGCGACGGACGACGCGAAGGTTGCGTTCAAGGATTGCCACGCTGCGCTGCTCGTCGGCGCGCGTCCGCGCGGTCCCGGCATGGAGCGCAAGGACCTGCTGCTCGCCAATGCGCAGATTTTCTCGGCACAGGGCAAGGCTCTCGACGCCGTCGCTGATCGCAACGTGCGCGTGCTGGTCGTCGGCAACCCGGCGAACACCAACTCGCTGATCGCGATGAAGAACGCGCCAAGCCTGAGCCCCTCGCGCTTCACTGCGATGGTTCGTCTCGATCACAACCGTGCGCTCTCGCAGCTGGCGGAGAAGACGGGCACGCACGTGACCGATCTCAAGAAGGTGATCATCTGGGGCAACCACTCTGCGACGCAGTATCCTGACCTGCATCACGCGACGGTTGCGGGCAAGCCTGCGCTGTCGCTGGTCGATCAAGCCTGGTATGCCAGCACGTTCATCCCCGTCGTGCAGCAGCGCGGCGCGGCAATCATCAAGGCGCGCGGCGCGTCGTCGGCCGCCTCGGCTGCGTCGGCCGCGATCGACCACATCCGCGACTGGGCGCTCGGTACGCCGGGCGATGACTGGGTCTCGATGGGCATTCCGTCGGACGGCAGCTACGGCATTCCGGAGGGCGTGATTTACGGCCTCCCGGTGACCTGCAGCGGCGGCAAATACGAGATCGTGCAGGGTCTCGCGATCAACGAGTTCAGCCGCGCGCGCATGGAGGCGACCCACAAGGAGCTGCTCGAGGAACGCGACGGGGTCAAGGACCTCATCTAGGGGTTAGGGGTTAGGGGTTAGGGGTTAGTCGGAGCGGCCTGCGGCCGCAACAGACGAAGTACCTGCCCTGCACGCCACGCTTGACCCAGCGGGCGATGGAAGCGATTCCGTCGCCCGTTTTGCCAATCAATCCCGTGGTGCGTCCCGTAAGTAGAATTCAGAGCAGTCAACCTGCGGTCACGCCCGTTGACAATTGCAGAATGAACGTTCATTCTGATAGGCATCCCGGTCCGCGCACCGCCCTACGGGCCAGCACGACCCAAACCTGTCGAGGCCACATGTCATCGCCCAAGTTCGCGAATCACAGGGCTGTCTTTGTCGTCGTCGGCCTGACAGGAGTGGCGGCATGCGGCAGCCCGGAAAGCGCCCCTCAGGGCCGCGGCGCCATGCCCGTCACGGTCGTTACGCTCGCCACGGCGCCGGTCGTTCTCCACCGCGAATTGCCTGGACGCGTCTCACCCTTCCTGGTGGCCGAAGTGCGCCCGCAGGTCAACGGCATTATCGCCCGCCGCCTCTACACCGAAGGCGGACTGGTGCAGGCCGGGCAGCCGCTCTACCAAATCGACGATGCGACCTACCGGCAGACCACGAGAGCGCCGAAGCTGCGCCTGCGCGCGCGGAGGCGACCTGTAACACGCCAGCTCAACGCGCGGCGCAGCGCCGAGCTGGTCAAGATCAACGCGGTCAGCAAGCAGGATGACGAAAACGCCGCGGCCGCGTTGAAGCAGGGCGAAGCCGACGTTGCCGCTGCCGCGGCGGCTGTCCGCAGCGCGGAGGTCATCCTCGGCTACGCGCGCATCACGGCGCCGATCGACGGCCGCATCGGCAAGTCCTCCGTGACCCAGGGCGCGCTCGTCACGGCGAACCAGGACGCGCCGCTCGCAACGGTGCAACAGCTCGACCCCATCTACGTGGACCTGACGCAGTCGTGCGCCGAACTGCTGGCACTGCGCCGGGAACTGGCGGCGGGACGCTCGACGGCGCGCGACCTGCCGGTCGCGCTCGTGCTCGAGGACGGCACGCCTTCGATCGCACGACGGCAAGCTGGCGTTCTCGGACGTCAGCGTCGATCCGACGACCGGCAGCTTTGCGTTACGCGTCGTCGTCCCGAACCCCGAGCACATCCTGCTACCCGGCATGTACGTCCGCGCCATCGTCGGCACTGGAACCCGGCAGTCAGGCCTGCTCGTCCCGCAGCAAGGCATCGCGCGCGACCCGAAGGGCCACACGACCGCAATGGTCGTCGGCCAGGACGGCAAGGTGGAAGTGCGCCCGGTGCGCGTGAGCCAGGCGATCGGCGACAAATGGCTGGTCGAGGACGGCCTGGCTGCCGGCGACAAAGTGATCGTCGAGGGCCTGCAGAAAATCCAGCCGGGCGCGCCGTGCAAGCGACCGAGGCCGGGGCCCAGCCGCCAGCCGCTCCGCCGCCCCACACCGCAGCCGTAAGCGGCGCGCATGGCACGCTTCTTCATCGACCGGCCGATCTTCGCGTGGGTGATCGCGATCATCATCATGCTGGCCGGCGGCCTGGCGATCACGCAGTTGCCGATCTCGATGTACCCGGACATCGCGCCGCCCGCGGTGACGATCCGCGCGTCCTATCCCGGCGCCTCGGCCAAGGTCGTCGAAGACTCGGTGACGCAGATCATCGAGCAGAACATGAAGGGGCTCGACGGCCTCATCTACATCTCGTCGAGCAGCGAGGCCTCGGGTAACGCGTCGATCACGCTCACGTTCGAATCCGGCACCGACCCGGATATCGCCCAGGTCCAGGTGCAGAACAAGCTGCAGCTGGCGATGCCCTCGCTGCCGCAGGAAGTGCAGCGCCAGGGCGTCAACGTGACCAAGTCGCGCAGCGGCTTCCTGCATGATCGTCGGCTTCGTCTCGACCGACGGCAGCATGGCTCGCAGCGACATCGCAGACTACGTCATTGCGAACGTGGTGGATCCCCTGAGCCGCGTCGAAGGCGTCGGCACGATCCAGGTGTTCGGCTCGCCGTACGCGATGCGAATCTGGCTCGACCCGAACAAGCTCGTCACCTACGACCTCACGACGGCGGACGTCATCACGGCGGTGCAGGCCCAGAACGCCCAGGTCACGATCGGCCAGCTCGGCGGCGCGCCCGCGGTCGAGGGCCAGCAGCTCACGGCCACCATCAGCGCGCAGGAGCGCATGCAGACGCCAGAGCAGTTCAGCAACGTCATCGTGCGCAGCAACGCCGACGGCTCGGTGCTCAAGCTCGGCGACGTCGCCCGCGTCGAGATCGGGGCCGAAACCTACGAATTCGTCAGTCGCTACAACCGGCAGCCGGCGAGCGGCGTGGCGATCTCGCTGGCGACCGGCGCCAACGCGCTCGCGACAACCAGGGCCGGCAGGCGGCGCTGGACGCAGCTGAGGCCGTTCTTCCCGCCGGCCTGAAGGCGGTCGTCCCGTTCGACACCACGCCGTTCGTCCGCGCCTCGATCACGGAAGTCATCAAGACGCTGGTCGAGGCGATCGTGCTCGTGTTCCTGGTCATGTACCTGTTCCTGCAGAACCTGCGCGCGACGCTGATCCCGACGATCGCGGTGCCCGTGGTGCTGCTCGGCACGTTCGGCGTGCTCGCCATGCTCGGGTACTCGATCAACATGCTGACGATGTTCGCGATGGTGCTGGCGATCGGGCTGCTGGTCGACGACGCCATCGTCGTGGTGGAGAACGTAGAGCGCCTGATGAGCGAGGAGGGCCTGTCGCCGCTCGAGGCGACGCGCAAGTCGATGGACCAGATCACCGGCGCGCTGGTCGGCATCGGGCTCGTGCTCGCGGCCGTCTTCGTGCCGATGGCTTTCCTCGGCGGCTCGACCGGCGTCATCTACCGGCAGTTCTCGGCGACCATCGTCTCGGCCATGGCGCTCTCGGTGCTGGTCGCCATCGTCCTGACGCCGGCGCTGTGCGCGACGCTGCTGAAGCCTGTGCGCAAGGGCGAGCACCACGCCGAGACGGGCTTCTTCGGGTGGTTCAACGGCACGTTCGAGCGCAGCAGCGCAAGCTACCGCAGGAGGGCGTGCGCGGCATCCTCGGCCGCAGCGGGCGCTTCATGGCGTCTTCGCGGCCCTGCTGGCCTGATGGGCCTGCTGTTCGCGCGGCTGCCCAGCGCATTCCTGCCGGCGGAGGACCAGGGCACCATCCTCGCCCAGTGATCGCGCCGGTCGGCGCGACCCAGCAGCGCACCCTGCAGTCGATCGAAAAGGTCGAACAGCATTTCCTCGAGGGCGAGAAGAGCGGCGGTCAAGGCCGTGTTCGCGGTGCAGGGGTTCAGCTTCGGTGGCGGCGGGCAGAACACCGGCGTCATCTTCGTCAACCTGAAAGACTGGAGCGAGCGCAAGTCGCCAGACCTGCACGCCGATGCGATTGCCGGGCGCGCGATGGCGGGACTGTCGCAGATCAAGGACGCCTTCGTCTTCGCGTTCGTGCCGCCGCCGATACCCGAACTCGGCCTGTCAGCGGGTTTGCCTTTTTCCTGAAGGACAACGCGGGGCTCGGCCACGACGCGCTGGTGGCGGCGCGCAACCAGTTCCTCGGCATGGCGGCGCAGAGCAAGCTGCTCGCCAACGTCCGTCCCAACGGGCAGGAAGACATGCCGCAATTCCACATCGACGTCGACATGCAGCGGGCCGTCGACGCTCGGGCTGGCGACGGCCGACATCAATTCGACGCTCTCCGCGGCCTGGGGCGGCCAGTACATCGACGATTTCGTCGACCGTGGTCGCGTCAAGCGCGTCTACATGCAGGCGGATGCGCCGTTTCGCATGACACCGGACGACTTCAGGCTCTGGTCGGTGCGCAACGCCGAAGGACGCATGGTGCCGTTCTCGGCCTTCGCCACGTCGCGCTGGACTTACGGTTCGCCACGGCTCGAGCGCTACAACGGCGTGTCGGCGACCGAGATCCAGGGCGAGGCGGCGGCTGGAGTCAGCACGGGCGAGGCCATGGCCGAAGTCGAACGACTGGTCGCGCAGCTGCCAGCGGGACTGGGCGTCGAGTGGACGGCCTGTGTCCTACCAGGAGCGGCAGGCGGGCTCGCAGACGCCCCTGCTCTACGCACTGTCGCTGCTGATCGTCTTCCTGTGCCTCGCTGCGTTGTACGAAAGCTGGTCGATCCCGACGGCAGTGCTGATGGTGGCGCCGCTCGGCATCCTCGGCGCGACCCTGGCCAGCACCCTGTTCGGCCTTCACCGTGACGTATATTTCCAGGTGGCGATGCTCACCACTGTCGGCCTCACGAGCAAGAACTCGATCCTGATCATCGAGTTCGCCAAGCGGAACCTGGAGCACGGCATGGAGCTGGTCGAGGCGACGATGCAGGCCGTGCGGGTCCGGTTGCGCCCGATCCTGATGACCTCGCTGGCGTTCGGATTCGGCGTGCTGCCGCTTGCGATCGCGACCGGCGCCGGCTCAGGCGCGCAGCGCGCGATCGGAACCGGCGTGCTCGGTGGCATGATCGTCGGCACCGTGCTCGGCATTTTCTTCATCGCTGTTCTTGTGTGATTCCTGCTGTTCTTCGTCGCGATGCGAACGCCGTTCTGCAGGAATTCATGCGTAGGCGAACGATGCCCGGCGCTCGTGTCCATTGGTCGCTGGCTGCTCGCGGCGGCGATCGGGCGCGCTGCGGCATGCCTGGAACCCGCGCTGCCCGGAGGCGCGCCCGCCGATTCCGGCGGAGTGGCCGTTGCCGGCGACGACACAGCCACGGCCACGGCTGCCGGGGTCGCAACGCAAGCGTCAGGGGCACCGCAAGCCGCGGCTGACATCGGCTGGCGTGAGTTCTTCGCCGACCCCAACCTCGAGGAAGTGATCGCCCACGCGCTCGCCAACAATCGCGACTTGCGGGTGGCCGTGCTCAACGTCGAACGGGCGCGCGCCCTTTACCGCATCGAGCGGGCGGACCGTGTGCCGTCCATCGGGGCGACCGCTGGAATGGTCCGTACGGGCGGCGACGCTCCCACCACCGAGTTATTCACAGCGGGCGTCGGCATCACCGAGTTCGAGCTTGACCTGTTCGGTCGCGTGCGCAACCTGAGCCAGGCGGCCCTGCAGCAGTACTTCGCGCAGGAAGAATCGCGACGCAGCGCGCAACTGACGCTGATCGCGGAGGTCGCTAACGCATACCTGGCGCTCGCGGCGGACCGGGAACAGTTGCGCGTCGCGCAACTGACGCTCGCGACCCGCGAAGAATTCCATGCACTGACGCAGAAGCGACATGAGCTCGGCGCGGTCTCCGGGCTCGACCTCGCTCAGTCCCGCACCTTGGTCGAGAACGGCACGCGCAGACGCCGCCCGCCTATGCGGGCCAGGTCGCGCAGACCGCCAACGCGCTGACTTTACTGGTCGGCGCTCCGGTCGGGATCCGACCAATGCTGCCGAGCGGCTTTGCGAGTCCTGCCACGGGCCTCGCGCCCCTGCCGGCAGGCCTGCCCTCCGAAGTGCTGCTGCGACGTCCGGACGTGCTGGCGGCGGAGCACGTGCTGCGCGCCGCGAATGCGAACATCGGCGCCGCACGCGCGGCTTTCTTCCCGTCGATCAAGCTCACCGGCTCCGTCGGATCCGTCGAGTGCCGAGTTGTCAGGCCTGTTCGACGGCGGGGCACGGAGGTCTGGGCTTCACGCCCCAGGTCCGAACCTGCCGATCTTCGAGGGGCGGCCGCCTGGCGCCCGAAGGTCGCCCGCAGGCCGATCGCGATATCGCACTGGCGCAGTACGAGAGGCGATCCAGGCTGGGTTCCGCGACGTCGCGGACGCGCTGGCGCTCACCTCGACCCTGGCGGAACAGCGCGCCGCGTTGCAAGCGCTGGTCGACGCGGCAACTGAGGGGGACCAGCTGGCGCAGGCCCGGTTCAAAGCGGGCCGCGACAGCTACCTGGTGCGGCTCGAATCGCAGCGCACCCTCTACGTTGCCGAGCAGGCACTGATTTCGACGCGGCTCGCCGAGCAGTCGAATCGGGTCACTGCTGTACAAGGTGCTCGGCGGCGGCTGGCAGGAGGGAACACCATGAACGCACAAGTGGTTCCGGGCTCGAGTTCGCGCGCGGATGCCCAGCGCGACCGAATCCTGTGCGCGGCCCTGAAGTGCTTCATCGAACACGGTTTCACGCGGCCAGCATGGCGAACATCGCTGCAGCGGCGCAGATGAGCGCCGGCCTCATGTACCGTTATTTCGAGAACAAGAGCGCAATCGTCAGGGCCATCGTCGAACGCCAGTTGCAGGATGGGCGCGCGCAGATCGAGCAGCTGCACTCGTCAGCGGACTTCGCTACGAGGCATCCTGGCAGACATTGACCGCCTGTGGCTCGGCCGGACCGGGCGTGATGAATCCGGCCCTTTTCCTCGAGATGAGCGTCGAAGCGACGCGCAATCCGCTACTGGCCGCGCCCTGCGCTCGTTCGATGCCGGCATCTGCGCATGGCACTGCAGGCGTGGCTGGACCGAGGATCGCGAGCTGGGCGGCTGCGGACTCGCCCTGGGGTGCGCAGCGACGCGGGCGCGCTCGTTTGCAATGCTTCATCCAATGGGTTGGTGCTACGATCGGGACGTGATCGAGCAAACGTCGACCGGGTAACATTGCGGTCAACGGTGCCGGAACACGCGATCGCCTGACCAGGTAGTCCCGGCCGCCATCACCCGGATATTGCGGCGACGCAGCAAACGGATGCATAGTCGGGTCTCTGGCAGGGCATTTCGCCCCGCTCCACTGCAAGGAACGCAGCAGTGATTACCGCTCTCTGGCTCCTGATTCTCGTCGGCGGCGCCCTCTATCTCACCTACCAGCGCGTGTCGCTGCGCGCGGCGACGCTGGCTGCCGGCATCGTCCTCGTCACCTATTCGGTCACTCGTGCACCCGCGACGCCGTGGCTCCTGACGTTGTGGCTCCTGTTCGGCGCAATGGCTCTGCTCAACGTCGACGCTTTCCGGCTGCGCTTCATCACCAGGCCGTTCCTGAAGACATACCGCCGCATGCTGCCGACGATGTCGGACACGGAACGCGAGGCGCTCGAAGCCGGCACCGTGTGGTGGGACGGCGAACTGTTCACGGGCCGCCCCGACTGGAACAAGCTCCTGTCGGCGCAGGCGCCCAGGCTGACGGCCGACGAGCAGGCGTTCATCGACGGCCCGTGCGAGGAACTCTGCCGCATGATCGACGACTGGGACATCACCCACCGTCGCGCCGACCTGCCGCCCGAAGTCTGGGACTTCCTGAAGAAGAAGGGCTTCTTCGCGATGATCATCCCGAAGCGGTACGGCGGCCTCGAGTTCTCCGCCTACGCGCACTCCTGCGTGCTGGTGAAACTGGCGAGCCGCAGCGCGACGGTGTCGTCCACCGTGGCCGTGCCGAATTCGCTCGGCCCCGGCGAACTGCTGCTGCATTACGGCACCGAGGAGCAGAAGAATCATTACCTGCCGCGACTCGCCCGCGGCGAAGACGTGCCCTGCTTCGCGCTCACGGGGCCGCGCGCCGGCTCCGATGCGGCATCGATTCCCGACACGGGCGTCGTCTGCCGTGGCGTTTACGATGGCGCGGAAGTGCTCGGCCTGCGCCTAAATTTCTCGAAGCGCTACATCACGCTCGCGCCGATCGCGACCGTGGTGGGCCTGGCCTTCAAGCTGTACGACCCCGACCGGCTGCTCGGCGGCGACAGGACCGACTACGGCATCACGTGCGCGCTGATTCCTCGTGATACGCCGGGGCTTGTAATCGGCCGCCGACACTTCCCGCTCAACGTCCCGTTTCAAAACGGGCCGTTGTCCGGCAGGGACGTGTTCGTACCGCTCGACTGCATCATCGGCGGGCCGAAGATGGCGGGCCAGGGCTGGCGCATGCTGGTCGAGCAGCTGTCCGTGGGCCGCTGCATCTCGCTGCCGTCGAATGCAGCCGGCGGCGCGAAGGCTGGCATTTTTGCATCGGCTGCGTATGCGCGCATCCGCAAGCAGTTCAACCAGCCGGTCGGTAAGTTCGAGGGCGTCGAGGCCGCGCTCACGCGCATGGCGGGCGCTGCGTACATCGTCGACGCGGCGCGTTCCGTGACGACCGGCGCGATCGACGGCGGCGAGAAGCCGTCCGTACCGGCCGCGATGCTGAAGTACCACTGCACGGAACTGGCCCGCCAGGTCGCGAACGACGCGATGGACGTGCACGGCGGCAAGGGCATCTGCCTCGGGCCGAAGAACTACCTCGGTCGCGGCTATCAAGTGGTGCCGGTCGCCATCACGGTCGAAGGTGCAAACATCCTCACTCGCAGCCTGATGATCCTCGGCCAGGGCGCGATCCGCTGCCATCCGTACGTGCTCAAGGAGATGAACGCGGCCAAGGTGAAGGACAAGCGCAGGAGCCTGCGCGAATTCGACAAGGCGCTGTTCGGCCACATCGGCTACACGCTGTCGAATGCCGCGCGCTCGTTCGTGATGGCTGCCACGTTCGCGCGGTTCTCGGATGCGCCGGACACCGGCTCGACGCGCCGGTACTACCAGCACATCAACAAGTTCAGTGCGCAGTTCGCCTTCGCGACGGACATGGCAATGCTGACGCTCGGCGGCTACCTGAAGCAGAAGGAGCACCTCTCGGCGCGCCTCGGCGACGTGCTGTCGTCGCTGTACATGGCCTCGATGGTGCTGAAGCACTATGAGAACCAGGGCCGGCCGGAGGCGGATCTGCCGCTGGTCGAGTGGAGCTGCCGAACGCTGCTCTACAAGGCGCAGGAACAGCTGCACGACTTCCTGCGCAACTTCCCGAACCGCTTCATCGCCGGCGCGATGCGGCTCGTCGTCTTCCCGCGCGGACGCACGTACTTCGCTGCCAGCGATCGCCTCGGCCGCGCAATCGTCGAACCGCTGATGATGCCGAGCGCGACACGCGATCGGCTGGCGTGGGGCATCTACCGCACGGTCGAGCCCGGTAACGCGATCGGCCTGCTGCAGGAAGCGCTCGAGCTGTCCGTCGCCACCGAACCGCTGGAGAAACGCATCCGCGTCGAAGGCGTGAAGACGGGCCTCATCACGGCGCTGGATCTGCCCGGACAGATCGAGCAGGCGCTGGCGAGCGCGCTCATCAATGCCGCTGAAGCCACGCTGCTGCGCGAGTTCGATCGGAAGGTGATGGACATCATCAACGTCGATGATTTCAGCGGCGACGAACTGATGGCAGGCGTGCAGGCGGGGCCGAAGGAATCTGGCGAGGGCGCGACGAGATTGCAGGTGGCCTGAGAACGACCGCCTGCGTTCGTACCGCAACGCTCTCTTGCCTGCCCCTCAGATCGCGACCGTGAAATTCACCCACCAGTCAGGCAGGTAAGGGATCACCAGGGCTTCGAGGCGCTTATCCCAGTTCATCAGGATGGCAACGCCCAGCAAGACGAGCAGCACGCCGAAGCCGTTCTTGAGGGACTTGATGTGGCCGAGCACCCAGCCGCGCATGCGGACGAATCCGGCCCGCGACGCGTAAGAGGCGGCAATCAGCGGTACCGCCGCACCCAGGCCGAACGCCCCCAGGATCATGGTCCCGCGCAGGGCTCCCCCCTCGCTGGCCACGAGGGTGATTGCCGAAATCAGCAGGGGACCTGAACACGGGCTCCAGACCAGCCCTAGCAGTCCCCCCAGCAGGAAAGAGCCGACCAGGGACGTCGCGTTTATCCGGCTCGACAGGCCGTCGGCCCCGCTCGCCAGCGGCGTCATGAGACGGGTGAAGTGCTCGTTCAGCGCCGGTACCAGCATCACCGCCCCGAGCAGCAGCAGCAGCCAGCCCCCGACGAACCTGACGCTTTCGCCATCGATTCCCAGCACGGGACCAGCCACGCCGAGCAGCAGTCCGATCAGGGCAAACGAGGCCACCATGCCCAGCCCCATGAACAGCGGACCGGCACGGTTCGCCTGCAGGCTGCCGCCCACCACCAGCGGCAACAGCGGAAAGACGCAGGGATTGAGCGTCGACAGGCCGCCGGCGGCCAGTGCCAGCAACAGGTGTCCGAGGGATGCGAACTCCATGGCCGGTCAGAGGGCCGTCACCAGCGCGGCCTTGATCTTGTCGGGCTTGGTTTCGCCGCCGATGCGCGCGGTTTCCTTGCTGCCCCGGAAAACCACGACCACCGACTGCGACCTCACGTTCATGGCCTTCTTCAGTTCCCGCTCGCTGTCGTAATTGGCGATCAGCAGGGTGACGTCCTTGAGTTGCGGATCGCCGCGCAGGCCGCTGAAAGCCTTTTCCTGCGCCTTGCAGGTCGGGCACCAGTCGGCATGGAAATGCACGGCGACCGGCTTGCCGGCGGACTGTGCCTGCTGCAGGGCATTCGAAGTGTAGGGTTGAATATCGAGCGCCCGGGCCAGGCCGGAGCAGGTCAGCAGGAGGAAGAATACTGGAATCATCAGCTTGCGGGCGGGCTCTCCTTTGCTGTTACTGCGTTTTCGGTCCGTTCCTGTTCTTACACCCTCGAGCCAGGCAGGAAGCGTCGGCACCTTGCTGATTGAACTCCCCTGCCGCGCCGAGTACTTGCTGATTGAACCTCCGGCGCGCCGTCGAAAGGCGCGCGGGGAACCGCCCTGCACCCGGGATCATCGACGCCCAGGCTCGCGCGGCCTCGGGCGTCGGCGCCGGATCATAAGTGCCCGCGATGACGAACGTTGGCGAAGTGATGCGCGCCAGGTCCGCACGCTGATCCATGTCCCGCAGGGCCTCGCAGCAACCAATGTAGCCACCGACCGGGGTCTTCAGCAGCGTCTGCCTCGTCCGCTCGACGGCTTCGGGGTGGTGCATGCTCGCGTCGTCGGTAAACCAGCGTTGGATGATGCCGTCGACCAGTGCGGTCATGCCTTCGCGCCGGATCGTCGCGATGCGCGCATCCATGGCCTCGGGGGGTCCAAGCCAGGGCATGGTATTGCAGAGCACCAGCCGATCGATGCGCGTGGCTGCGTGCACGGCGAGCCACATGCCCGTCGCGCCGCCCATCGACAGTCCGCAGAAGTGAGCGCGCCGGATTCCCAGCGTGTCGAGCAGGCCGACCACGTCGGAACCCAGCTGCGCGATCGTGTATGGACCGGGTGGCACCGCCGATCCGCCATGCCCGCGCGTGTCATAGCGCAGGACACGAAATTCGCGACTGAACGCTGCAACTTGCGGCTCCCACATGTCGAGCGCGGCACCGAGCGAGTTCGACAGCACCAGCCAGGGCGCACCGTCCGGTCCATCAATCCTGGCGCGCAGGTCGATGCCATTGCCTCGGAGCATCCGGTCCATCGTGCAACTCGCCTTTGTTTCCCGGGGTTTCGCGCAGCAGCGCGGCGGCGGCGCGGAGATGATACCGCCGGGCCGGGAACACCGTCACGAAGCCGTCCTGCCGCGCCGCCGCTTGCGTTAACCTTGCGCCCGTGACACCCGACGACGACAACGAGACCGTACTGTACGAGGTCAATCTCGACGCGGACGCCGCGATCGAGGGTCCCTTCGACACCTGGCTGCGCGACCACATCGCGGACGTGCTGCAGTTCAACGGCTTCCTGTCGGCGGAAATCCTCAGCGGCGACATGGCGACGGGCGGTCGCATCCGGCGCATCGTCCAGTACCGCTTGCGCAACCAGGATGCGCTCGACTCCTACCTGCGCGAACACGCACCCCGGATGCGGGCCCAAGGCGTCGAGAAATTCGGCGAACGCTACACCGCGGAACGACGAGTTCTGGCACACCGGGAAGAGTTCATCCGCGGTGCATTCTCTACCGAGAACTGCCTCAACTGCGGCGAGGTGCTGCGCGGCCAGCATTGCTCGCACTGCGGTCAGCGCGCGAAGGTGCGGGTGCTCTCGCTCGGTACGCTGCTGCGCGACCTGCTTGGCGACATCACGAACTTCGACTCGCGCGTCTGGCGCACGCTGAAGCCACTGGCGTTCAGCCCCGGCACGCTCACGGTCGAATACCTGCGCGGTCGGCGCATGCATTATTCGCCGCCGTTCCGCATGTACCTGATCCTGAGCGTCGCGTTCTTCCTGCTCACGACGGTAGGCGGCAATCCCGGCGACGTATTGAATTTCGAGGTCGGCAACGACGGCGACGGCGGCGCCAACATTGCCCTTGGAACTGGCGAGCGGGCAACGCCTGCGCCGGGCACCGACGGCTCGAAGGTTGCCCCGGCACCTGCGGCAGAGAAGGCTCCGACGGCCGCACCTAAGCTCGATCCGCAGCGACAGCGAATCGTCGACGAGATCGTCAAGCGCATCCCGGACCGGGCGGATCGCGCGAAGGCGCGAGCGGAACTCGAAAAGGAATTCGGCGCACTGACCCCCGAACAGGTTGCGCCGACAAAGCGGCTGATGGACGATCCATGCGGCCCGGACAATTTCAAGATCGACATCGGGCTCAGCAAGGAGACCGAAGACCGGGCGCGCGACGCCTGCGGCAAGATCGCGGCCGACGGCAAAGGCTTCGGGCGGGCCGTGTACGAGAACATCCCGAAGATGATGTTCATCTTCCTGCCGCTGATCGCCGCCGTGATGTTCGTGCTGTATCTCGGATCCGGGCGCTACTACGTCGAGCACCTGCTGTTCTTCGTCCACTTCCACGCCTTCTTCTTCCTGTGCGGCATCGCGATCCTCGTGCTCGAGCGGACCTCGTCGATGCTCGTGGACACCGTGCTCGGATCGGTCCTGAAGACGACGGAGAACATCCTCACCGCCGTCCTCATGTTCTACGTGCCGTACTACCTGTATCGGGCGATGCGCCGTGTCTACGGACAGGGCCGCATCGTCACGCTCGTGAAGTACTCGCTGCTGTTGATCGGTTACCTGGTCTTCATGACGCTGACCGTGCTGGGCCTGCTCGCCTACACCGCCCTCACGCTCTAGCGCCGGGGTCCGCGACCCTCGCCGTGAAAGCGCCCCGCTCCATCCTGCACGTCGACATGGATGCGTTCTATGCGTCCGTCGAACAGCGCGACAACCCGAAACTACGCGGCAAGCCCGTCATCGTCGGTGGCGGCGGCAATCGCGGCGTTGTCGCAGCCGCGAGCTACGAAGTCCGCAAGTTCGGCGTGCACTCGGCAATGCCGACGCGGGAAGCGCTGCGCCGTTGCCCCGACGCCATCGTGGTCCAGCCGCGCATCGGTCATTACAGCGCAGTGTCGCAACAGATCTTCGCCGTATTCCATGAGTTCACGCCGCTGGTGCAGGGGCTCTCGCTCGACGAGGCGTTCCTCGACGTGACTGCAAGCGAGGGCGCACTCGGTAACGCCGAACACATTGCGCGTGAGATCAAGCGCCGCATCCGCGAGCGTACGGCACTCACTGCGTCCGTGGGCGTCGCGCCGAACAAGCTGGTCGCCAAGATCGCCTCGGACCTGCGCAAGCCGGACGGCCTCGTCATCGTGCGCGAAGCGGACGTGCGCGGCCTGCTCGACCCGCTGCCCATTCGAAAACTGTTCGGCCTCGGCGCGAAGACGGCACCGAAAGTCGAGGCACTCGGCATCCACACGCTCGGTGACCTGCGCCAGGCCGCGCCTTCGCGGCTGCGGCCATTGTTCGGGCGCTACACCGAACGCCTGCAGCAACGCGCGGCCGGTATCGACGATCGTCCGGTGATTCCGGATGTCGACGAAAAGCAGATCAGTGCCGAGGAAACCTTCGACACCGACATCGCCGATCCCACGCGCCTGCATGCCGAGATCGTCCGGCTGGCCGACAAAGCGGTCTCCCGGCTGCGCGCGAAGAAGCTCACGGGCGGGTGCGTGACGGTGAAGATCCGCCGCGGCGATTTCACCACCTACACGCGCCAGCGGCAGGTCGAGCCGCGCACGCAGGAGACGCGTGTGGTGGCGCGGATCGCGGGCGAACTGCTCGACGGCTGGCGCAGGACGCAACCGCAAGCCGCGCTGCGGTTGCTCGGTGTCGGCGTCAGCGACCTCGGTGAAGAAGTGCAGGCCGACCTGTTCGGCGCGCCGGAGTCCACGCGCAACCGTCAGCTCGATGCGACCGTGGATGCCGTACGCGAAAAGTTCGGCTCTGTCGCGTTGCGGCCCGCGAGCACGATCGTCAAGCATCGCGATTAGGCCCTCAAGGCACTCGGTCGAGCGCAATCGGCGGCATTTCCAGCGAAACGACGCTGGTGGCGGCACCTGCCGCCGGCATCCTGAATTCCAGCGGCGCCGGCAGCCGGCAGGAGGTAGCGCGTTGCGCCAGGGCGATCAGTTCGTCTCCGGACTGCCCGGGTCGCCACCGAACAGCCTGCGGCGAGAATTAGTCCAGTCGAGTTCGTCGGAGCGGTAGGTACCGCAGGCGTCGAGCACGGAGACGGCACCGGACGCCCGGCAGCGAGGTGCTCGCCGAACGGATGTTTGTCCGCACACGATGCAATGACGCGGTCGCCGACGTTGGTAGGAGGCGTCGCCCAGCGCGTCGTAGAGGCGCCAGCCTGAGACCGCTGAAGGCGCGCAGAATACTGCTGAAAGTGCGCTGGTGCGTTCGATTGTTGCCGCCTGGACCGGGTGGCAACCGGGCAGTCGGCGACACCGACAGAACGGCGCGCCGGGTACGCCCGCGGCGGACCAGAGACCGGGCGGTAACGGGATTGTCTCGGGAGCAGGGTCGCCGGCAGGAGTTGCGCACCGGCGGCAGGTGCCGGTCGATGACGCTGCGAGGTTCGTCAGACCGGCGAACGACTGGATGCCCCAACAGGGCCGGCCATCGGCCCGACCCTGCGAATGGCGCGGGCCAGCAGTCGTCGGTCAGCGCCGGCCCCGTCCGACATCCGGCGGAGTTGGGTGCGACGATGCGTCGATCGGCGCGCTCGCTCATCACCATCCCGGCGCCTTGGGCGCCCCGGCGCATCCCAGTCGCGTCGAGGACAGACGAACCTGCAGCAGGCGGATCGCCCGCGCTCGATCCGGGCCGGACTCGGCTCGAACGTCCGGTCGGTCAACGGCCGCGCCCGCGGGTAATCAGGCTCCGCCGCACCGGCGACCGGCAAGGCCGCGAGACCGGCCAGCAGTAACGGCAGCAAGCGCTTGGCCATCGATCCCTTCTCCCTGCCCGCCCCGGTCAGGAATGTAGCAGCACTGCCCCGACCGTGGTTCGGCCTACCCCCCGGGGGATGAGGGGTGAGCGATGCTCGAGGATCAGGCATGATTGGCGTCCCCCGCCGGTCACGGCAGGCCTAACCCCGCATGTACACGAGCTTTTTCGGTCTCCAGGAAAAACCGTTCGCGATCACGCCGGACCCGCGCTACCTGTACCTCAGCGAGCGGCATGCCGAGGCGCTGGCGCACCTGTTGTACGGCATCAACGAGGCGGGAGGCTTCATCCAGCTGACGGGCGAGGTCGGCACCGGCAAGACGACGGTCATCCGCAGCCTGCTCGAGCAGCTGCCGGGCCATGCCGAAGTGGCGCTTATCCTGAACCCGCGCATCACGCCGCCGGAGTTCCTGCTGACGATCTGCGAGGAACTGCACCTGCAGGTGCCCGCCGAAAGCCGCACCAGCACCAAGGCGCTGATGGATCTGCTCGGGCACTACCTGCTCGAAGCCCACGCACGCGGACGCCGTGTCGTGCTGATCGTCGATGAGGCGCAGAACCTGAGCTTCGAGACGCTCGAGCAGGTGCGCCTGCTCACGAACCTCGAGACTGCGACCACGAAACTGCTGCAGATCATCCTGATCGGCCAGGAAGAACTGCGGACACTGCTCGAGCAACCAGACCTGCGCCAACTTGCACAACGGGTCACGGGCCGTTACCACCTGAGCCCGCTTTCCACTCAGGAATCAGCCGGTTACGTGAAGCATCGCATGCGCGTGGCGGGCGCGACGGCGGAAACCTTCACGCCGGGCGCGTTGCGCGAAATTCATCGGCTCAGCAATGGCATTCCACGTGTGATCAACGTCGTGAGCGACCGCGCCCTGCTCGGCGCGTTCACGCGCGAAGAGCATGGGGTCGGCGCCGCCTTCATCCGTCAGGCTGCCTCGGAGGTGTATGGCCGACCGATTCCCGCACCGTGGCTGCGCTGGGCCACGGCGGGCGCCGTTGCTGCGGCGCTGGCAGTGGTTGCGTTCGGAGCGTGGTCACTGCTCGGACGAGCCGACGCCAGGATTGCCGTAATGAAAACCCCGGTGATTGCTCCCGAGAACAGCGCTGCTCGGGCGACGGCGCCGCTGGTAGCCACCCCACCCATCGCGATCGTGCCCGCCCTCGACCAGCTGCTGGCGCAGAACGCGAACGACACCACCACCGAGGCCGCGCTCGCGAGACTTTTCACGCGCTGGAACATCACCTACGCGCCAGATCGCGGTCGCGGCTGCGAACAGGCCACGGCACAAGGTCTCGAGTGCCTGTTCCAGAAAGGCTCGTGGGCGCAGCTGCGCACGCTGAATCGCCCGGCGATCCTCACGCTGACGGACGACGTCGGTGGCACGCACCAGGTGCTGCTGACCGCACTGACTGACGAAGCGGCCACGATCGAACTCGGCGGCAAGCCGCAGGACGTGCCGATCGCGACGATCTCGCGGTACTGGTTCGGCGATTTCCTGCTGCTGTGGCGACCGCCGCTCGCGGTCGCGAAGTCACTTGGGCCCGGCATGCGCGGCGCCGATGTCCGCTGGCTGCGTGACAACCTGCGTGCGGCCCAGGGCCTGCCCGAGGCACGGCCCGTCGGCGACCTCTACGACGAAGAGCTCACGCGCCTGGTGCAGGACTTCCAGCGGGCGCACCGACTCAACGCCGATGGCGTCGCCGGCGTGCAGACACAGATCGTGCTCGACACGGTCCTGAATCCGTCAGGTTCGCCCACTCTGGGCAGCGCACCTGAGCGGAAGGGAGGCTGAACGATGTCGTTCATCCTCGATGCCCTGCGCAAGTCCGAACACGCACGCCAGCGCCAGACCGGACCGGGCCTCGCCGAGGTGCCGATCGCACCGACGAAGCCGGGAACCAACGTGTGGGCCACGGCAGCGATTGCACTACTGGTCGTGAACCTGCTCGCCGTCGGCATCGTGTTGCTGCGACGCGCGCAGAAAGAAGACGCCGCGGCACCGACTGCGCCGGCACCTGTCGCGAGTACTGCGCCCGGCACTGCAAATCCCCCGTTGGCCGCCCCGCCGCCCACGGTTGGAACACCCGTCACGCAGGGCGCAGCACCGGTGCGGGCTCCCATCGATGAGCCCGCGGGTCCGGGTGGACGCAATCCGCTGGCGGACGAAGTGGGCGATGCGTCCAACGCCATCGAAGCCTCGTCGCAGTCTGCAGCCGCCGCCGTGCCGGCGGGCCCGCGGTCGGTCGTGAGGACTGGCAGCGCACTGCGTGGTGGCTCGGTGGTGTACGCGCCAGTACCCGAGGCGTCCGACCTGCCGTACTCACCGCCGCCCGAACCACCTGCGGTGCAACAGGCAGCGCCGCCAGCCGCAGCCATGCCGGATGCCGCGGAGGTTTCGGCACGGGGCGGCGTGGCCACCCTGCACCTCGATCTGCACGTCTACGACACGCGGCCGCAACAGCGATTCATCTTCGTCAATTCGCGCAAGTACAAGGAAGGCGACACGCTGGCCGAAGGCCCCGCTCGTCGAACAGATCACGCCAGATGGCGCCGTGCTGAATTTCCAGGGCAGCCGGTTCAAGCTGTCCAACGACTGAACTGAGGGGAGTCGGTCGCGAGTGAACGCTGCAGCGGTCACTGCCGACAGCCTCGACGGGCTGCGGCTGAATTTTGCGCTGCAGGCGGGCATCCTGCGGCTGCTGTCGCGCCAGGAGCACCTGAACAAGATCAACGTGTTCCCGGTGCCTGACGGCGACACGGGCACGAACCTCGCGCTCACCGTGAATGCAGTGCTCGATTCGCTGCGCAAGTGGCCCGACCGGCACGCGGGCAAGACGCTGACGCGCGTGGCCGATGCCGCGCTCGATGGCGCGCGCGGCAACTCCGGGGCGATCCTCGCGCAATTTTTCCTCGGCCTTTGTGATCGTGTCGGCCACCTGAACCAGATCGACCCGGCGGAGTTTGCCGCAGGCATCGACGGCGGTGCCGAGTACGCCCGTGAAAGCATGAACGAACCGCGCGAGGGCACCATTCTTTCGGTGCTGACTGCGTTCGCGCACGCCGTGCAACTGGCGCGCAAGGACGGCATGCGCGATTTCCGCTCGATTCTCCGCCAGGGTGTCGCTGCGTCTCAGGCGGCGCTGGCGCAGACGACGTTCCAGCTGGAGGCATTGCGCAGGGCGAACGTCGTCGACGCGGGCGCGCAGGGGTTCGTCGAACTGATCGAGGGCGTGACCGACTATCTGGAAAGCGGCTCCGACGCGGAGCCGGCCGCAAGCGCGTCGCCACTGGTCGCGAGCGCGTCCGAGGAAATGACGGCCGGCAGCGGCGAGGACGAACTCGCGTATCGGTACTGCACCGAGTGCGTCGTCACCGGCGAGCGCATCGACCGGCGACACCTGCGGGAACAGCTGTCGACGTTCGGCGGCAGCCTGGTGGTCGCGGGCCTGCACAGCAAGATTCGCGTGCACATCCACACCAACGACCCGTCCGAGGTGTTCCGCGCGGCCGCGCGGTTCGGGACCGTCGCGGGCGAAAAAGCCGACGACATGCAGCGGCAGCAGCACTCCGCGCACTCGACCGATCGTCGCGTCGCGATCGTCTCCGACAGCGCGGCGGACATTCCCGAAGCCGAGCTCGACCGGCTCGACATCCACATGATCCCGGTACGCGTGCACTTCGGTGCCCGCAGCTACCTCGACAAGGTGGGCATCACGGCGGACGAGTTCTATGCTGAAATCGAGCGCGGCACCGAACCGCCCAAGACATCCCAGCCGCCGCCTGGCGACTTTCGCCGGCAGTTCGAATTCCTGGGGTCGCACCACAGCGCGGTGGTCTCGATCAACCTGACGAGTCGCGTGAGCGGCACGTGTGCCGCGGCACAGACTGCCGCGGCTCGCACCGCCACTCATGGCAAGGTGAGTGTGATCGACACGGGCAATGTTTCTGCGGGCCAGGGCCTCGTCGCCATGTATGCGGCGGAATGCGCGGCAGCGGGTTACGACGCCGACCGCATCATCGCCGCGACGAAAGCCATACTGCCGCGAACACGTTCGTTCGGCGTGGCCGGTTCGCTCGAGTATGCCGTGCGCGGCGGTCGCCTGCCACGCTGGGTCAAGCGCGTCGCCGACGCATTGCGCTTGATGCCGGTCCTGCACAACGACCGCCACGGCAAGGTCGCCGCGGGCGGGGTGCTGTTCGGCCGGCATGACCTGAAATCGAAGTTCGCGCGCTGGGTGCGGCGGCGCATGCGGGTCGACGTCACCTACCGGCTCATCGTCGGCCACGCTAATTGCGAGGCGGACGGCCAGTGGCTGCTGCAGGAACTCAGCCTGCCGAACGTGGCATACGCGCAGCTGGTTGCGATCGGCAGCGCGCTTGGCGCACACGGCGGACCGGGTATGCTCGTCGTCGGACTGCAGGAATACGAGGCACCGGAGTCAACTCCATGAAATTCGAAACGCTGGCCATTCACGCAGGGCGTGGACCCGACTCGGCCACCGGCGCAGTGCGCGAGCCACTGCATCTCTCCACCACGTTCGAACGTGGCGCGGACGGCGCCTACCCGCACGGGTATGACTACACGCGCAGCGGCAACCCCAACCGCACTTCGCTCGAACGCGCGATCACGGCGCTGGAACGCGGCAAGGACGCCATCGCGTTCGCGTCGGGCTCGGCGGCTTCGCTGGCTGTCTTTGCGCTGGCAACGCCCGGAGGTCGCATCGTCTGCGCGTCGGACTGCTATTACGGGACAGGCAAGCAGCTGCGCGACATCGTGCCGCGCTGGGGCATCGACGTGGAATTCGTCGACGTGTCGAACCTCACCGAGGTGTCGCAGGCCCTGGCAGTGCCGACGAGCCTGCTCTGGTTCGAAACGCCGTCGAATCCTCTACTGCGCGTCGCGGACATCGCCGCGCTCGCCGATCTCGCGCACAACCGGGGCACGCTGGTTGGCGTCGACAACACGTTCGCAAGTCCCGTGCTGCAGCAGCCTCTCGCACTTGGCGCCGACGTCGTCATGCACAGCACCACGAAGTACCTCGGTGGTCACAGTGACGTGCTCGGCGGCATCGTCGTGACGCGGGATGCCGGCGCGGAATGCGCGGCGTTGCGTCAATACCAGGCCACGGCGGGCGGCGTGCCCTCCCCGTTCGACTGCTGGCTGTTGCTGCGCAGCCTGCCGACGCTGCCGTTGCGCGTGCGGGCGCAGGCGGCGAATGCGCTGGCGGTCGCTCGCTTCCTCCATGCGGACAAGCGCGTCGAGAAAGTGCACTACGCGGGTCTGCCGGATCATCCAGGGCACGAGATTGCGTTGCGCCAGATGAGCGGTGGCTTCGGTGGCGTGCTGTCTATCGAGGTGCCGGGCGGGCGCGACCGTGCATTCGCGGTGGCGGCGAAGACGCAATTGTTCACGCGGGCGACGAGTCTCGGCGGGGTCGAGAGCCTCATCGAACACCGCCAGTCGATCGAGGGCCCACACAGTGAGGCGCCGGCGGGCCTGCTGCGTTTGTCGATCGGGCTCGAGCACGTCGACGACCTGATCGCGGATCTCGATCAGGCGCTGGATGCCTGATCGCGTCGAACTCGATCGCTGGTGTGAATCGCACGAGGCGCAGGAATCCTGATGGATTCCAAGGGCACGCCGTAAATACATCCCTGTAGGCTCGCACGCGCCGTCCATGGCGCGTGACGGCCCTCGGAATCCATCAGGATTCCTGCGCCTCGTGCTGATTGCGCTGCGCGTTCGATTCGTTCGATGCGCCCAGGCGGGCGCTGATGGGTGCGCGACCACTGGTCGCGTGCCAAACCGCACGCATGTGTGCGTTGGCGACAGCCAATCGCGTCAGCTATGCGCGCGGCAAAGGGAGGCGTGCTCGTTCTCGGACTTGCGGGTCCGGGGACCGTCCCGTGCCATGGACGGCACGGGCGAGCCTATAGGGACGTATTCACGGCGTGTCCTCGGACCCGCAAGTCCGGGAACGAGCGCTCGCCGACGAATGGACGGCGCAATTCAATCGACGCGACCGAGCAACCGCTCAAGGCTTCTCGACAGCGTGGCCCTTTGCAGCCCAGGCGGGCATGTCGCCCTCGAGATGCGACAGCCGCGTGTAGCCGTTCGCTGCCAGCACATCCGCCGCGATCCCGGCGCGCCGCCCGGACTTGCAATACAGCACCACGTCCTTGTCCCTTGGCACTTCCGCGAGTCGGGATGCCAACTTGTCGTGCGGCACGTTGACCGCGCCGGGCACGTGGCCTGCTGAGTATTCCTGCGGCGTACGCACGTCGAGCACGAACAGATGATCCGGATGCCTGGTCTGGTGTTCGAGCAGCGCTTCCTGGCTCATTGGTGCGACCGCCACCGCAGCGGGAGCCGGTGCGGTGGCCGTCGCTGTCGCGACAGGCTCACCAGCTGTCGCGATCGCCGTGAAGGCAACGGACATTGCGCCGATAAGCAACAGTGCAGCCAGGGCACGCCTGGATTGGAGTAACCCAGGGCACGAGATAACGACGGACTCGATGTTCCTGGTCATGAGGGTGTCCTTCCTTCGAGCTGAATCCCGATGTCCCCTGCCACAATTCAATCTGACTTCGTGGGTGGTCACAAGTGTCAGCCATGGATGCGCCGCAGATTCACGCGTCAGCCGAGGTGACGTACGCATCCGCTTCAATCTCGACGAGCATGGCCGGATCGACCAATCCGCTGACTTCCACCATGGCGGACGCGGGGCGGATCGCGCCAAACACATCGCCGTGCGCACGCCCGACAGCTTCCCACTGCGCAATGTCGCGAACATAGATTCGCGTCCTGACGACGTCCTCCAGTCGCGCACCTGCACGCTCGAGCGCCGCCTTGATGTTGACGAGCGTCTGGCGCGTCTGGGCACCGGCATCGTCACCGCCGACGAGTTGGCCATCCGGACCCGTGGCCGTCGTGCCCGACACGAACACCATCGGTCCGACCCGGACCGCGCGCGAGTACCCGACGATCGGTTCCCACGGCGTGCCGGTGGCGTAGTTGGTGCGGATTGGAGCGGTCATGGCGCACACCTCATTTTTATAGATTCCCTCGATAGCGACCCGTGAATACCCTTGATTAACTGGGATTCACGCCGTATTGTTAATCGTCATTTTACTTGAAGGCAACCGATGGCGACCCCTCCGGACCGCGTGCCGCTCAACGCCCTGCGCGTCTTCGAGGCTGTCGCTGCGCACCTGAGCTTCACCGCGGCCGCCAAGGAACTCGGCGTCACCACCGCCGCGGTCAGTGCGCAGATCAAGGCGCTCGAAGCAGACATCGGTGTGCCCTTGTTCCGTCGTCACACGCGCGCCGTGGCCCTCACCCAGGAAGGCGCCGAACTGCTGCCGGGCGTCCGCCGCGGGCTCGAAGAGTTGCGCCGCTCGGTCGAACGTATCCGTCGCGAGCGCGTGGGCGGCATGCTCAATCTCAGCGTGCCGAACGAATTCCTGCAGCGCTGGCTGTTGCCGCGCCTCGGCGAGTTTACGCGCCGGCACCCCGAGATCGAAGTTCGATTCGGGCCGCCGCGTGCTGCCGGCCTCGACTTCGATCGCGACGATTTCCACGCCGCCATCGTCTACGGTTCCGGCCAGTGGACCGGCCTCAAGGCCGAGCGTCTGCTCGACGAATACGTGTTTCCGGTCTGCAGCCCCGTGCTGCTCGCGAGGTTCGGCCCGATCGAGACGGTCGCAGATTTTGCGCGCTACCCCCTGATCCACAGCCGCACGGAGCCGTGGCAGGACTGGCTGCGCCGGGTAGGCGGCGATACGACGCGTGCCGACTCGAGCCCGCCGATGGAGGATTCCGCGGCGTCCCTCGTCGCCGTCGAACAAGGCAAGGGCGTTGCGCTGGCCCGCTGGTCGCTGGTGGCGGCCGACATTGCCGCCGGCCGTCTGGTACGTCCGATGCTCCCGAGTGTGCTGCAGCGAAATGCCTGGTTCCTCGTGGCGCCTCCAGCGAACTATTCATTGCCGAAAGTCGTGCGATTCCGGGCCTGGCTGCTCGACTGCTGCCGCGAGTTCACTCCGGCACCGCGACTGCCGGTCGCCGGCTGCACCAACCCGGCGGCTGCCGCTGCAAGTTCCAGCACCACGAAGATCGCCGCGCGGGTCCCAGGCGCTCGGGAACAGCCTGCTTCGGCACGGGGCGCCTGGTCGACGGACGGCAACCGGCGCCGCTCGCCTGGCCGGCGCAACAGCGACTTCGCCGACAACTGACTTGCCGCTACCGCAGGCGCAGCGTGACCTGCAGCGGCCGATGGTCCGAGCCCACGTAGCCACCGATCTCATGCCCGGTGACGCAACTGCGCCGCGGCACCAGCACGTGATCGATTGGCAGCGCGAGCGGCCAGAATCCCGCCTGCCACGTCGGCCGCCACGCCTCGCCGGCGAATGCGTCCTGCAATCCTGACTCGGACATCAGCCGCGCGAACGCCGGTGCGTACGGCGTAATGTTGAGATCTCCCAGCAGGATCGTCGACTCGGGCTGAGTGAGCGCAAGCGCAGCCGCCTGTTGCAGCGCCCGGTCGCGTGCGACCTGCAGGTCCGGCAGCACCGGCCAGCGAGTATGCAGCGCGATCACTCGCAGCGTGCGACCGTCCACGTCAAGGTTTGCGACCAGCGACGGCATGCCGTCCCCGGAGAAGTCCATGGTCTGCACGTCAGCGATGGGCCATCGACTCAACAGCGCGATGCCGTACGGGTCGTCGCGTGCCATGACTTTGCGGTACGGGTAGGCTCGTGCGAGTGGCTCGAGCGCCAATGCCCACTGCGGCGTGATTTCCTGCAGTGCAATGATGTCGGCATCGCTGCGACTCAGCCAGGCGACCAGCGCCGCATGATCGGTGTTCGCGAACCAGGCATTCGCTGTCACGACCCGCAGCTGCTGGTCGCGGCACGTCAGCGCGGACGGCTCGTGCGCCGAGGCACGGCCGCTCATCAGTGCACCGGGCAGCCACTGCATCACGACGGTGACGCAGGCCACGACCATCATCCAGGGCCGGCGCAGGACCAGCGACGCGAGCAGCAACGCCAGCGCGGCAACGCCCACCTGCCAGCGGAAATGCGTGAACAGCTCGAAGGGCCAGCCGAATGGCGCGAGCAACGCAGCGAGCGAGGCCGCGGCCGTCCCGATGAGTGCAATGCTCACCGCACGCGACCAGGCTGCGCGGGACAGGCGCATGTCTACAGCAGCAGCAGTGCCAGGATGAGACCGAACATCGGGACCAGGACGGTCATGCAGAACATGGGCCAGTAGGCCGACTTGTGCGTCTCACGGCAAACACCGCGGATCGTCGTCACAACGTACCCGTTGTGCGGCAGCGAGTCGAGCCCGCCGGAGGCAATCGCCACAACGCGATGCAAAGCATTCGCATCCACGCCCAGGCCGAGGTAGTGCGGCGCGAGGATCGGCAATGCAATGGCCTGCCCTCCGGACGCAGATCCAGTCAGGCCAGCGATCAGCGTGACCGCGATCGCGGCACTGACCAGCGGATCGCCCGGCAGTGACGTGAGCGAGTCGACTGCAGCACCGAAAGCCGGTGACAGCTTCGCGATTGCGCCGAAGCCGACCACCGCGGCCGTATTCGCGATCGCGATCAGCGCCCCGAGCGTGCCGTTCGACACGGCATGTGGCAGGTTGATGAAGTACCGGCGGTTGACGACCAGCACCGTCAGTACGCCGGCGAGCAGCGCGACGATCAACGCCGACTGCTTCAGGGAGTCGTGCAGCGCGAACGCGACGCCGAGCACCGCCGCGAGCGGAATCAGCCCGGTCGCCGGATGCGGCAAGCCGCCGGTCTTCGGCTGCGGATCGCCATCGCGCGTGTCATAGACCTCGCCCGCAACGATGGCTCGACCGATCATCCAGCGCAGCCACGTGAAACCCAGGGGTGGCCATCAGCACCGCGACGACGAGGCTGACCTGCCACGCGGCATAGGGCGTCGTGCCCAGGTACTGCATCGGGATCCAGTTCTGTATTTCGGGTGAGCCCGCGGAAGTCATCGTGAAAGTGACCGAGCCGAAGGCGATCGTGCCCGGGATGAACCGCCGTGGCAGGCCGGCCTCGCGGAACAACGCGAGCGCGAGCGGAAACACCGAGAAAGCCACGACGAAGAGACTGACGCCGCCATACGTAAGCACCGCGCAGGCGCCGATGACAGCCACCAGCGCGTGCCGCGCGCCAAATCGCTGCACCACCCACTGCGCGACGCTGTCGGCGGCGCCGCTGTCTTCCATCACCTTGCCGAAGACGGAGCCGAGCAGGAAGACGAAGAACCACGAGGCAATGAAACTGCTGAACCCCGACATGTAGGCGGCGGTGAAGTTGTCCACGCCCGCACTTGCGAGTTGGGGAAACAATGGCAGGCCGAACGAGAGCGCGAGCAGCAAGGCGCAGACGGGCGCCGCCAGCAACAGATCGACGCCGCGCATCGTCAGGACGATCAGCAGCGCCAGGCTGCCCAGCAGTCCGATCCATTCGATCGTCATGTGGAACGTGACTCCGTAAGGGGGAGGCGCCCGCTTCAGGGCACGCGCGCGAGGAACTCGTCGATCGCGGCGACGCTGGCGGGCTCGTCCAGCATCGGCGTATGCCCGCGTTGCGGCACCTCGACACGCACGAGATCGGGTTTCTCGCGCAGCATGCGGTCAAACGTAGCCGTGGCGAGGATATCGGACGTGGCACCGCGCAGTGCCAGCGTCGGCACCGGCAGGAGCTTCGCGAACAGTGACCAGAGATCCGGCGCTGCCGCGGACGGCGCGCGGCGCACGGCCTCGCCTATCATCGGATCCATGTCGAGCCGCGGCATGCCGCCGGCGTCGCTGTAGCTGCGCCTGGTGTGAGCAACCCATTCATCGTGCGTGAGACCCGGCATGCCGATTTCGTAGGTTGCACGGACGGTCGCTACCGCTTCGTCCCAGCTGGCGGGTGGCGCATGTCGGCCGACGTACGCCGCGATGCGCGCGCGACCTTCGGGCGCCACCTCCGGACCGACGTCGTTGAGAATGACGCCGGCCACGAGGTTCGAATTCATTGCGGCCAGCAGCATCGAGAGAATGCCGCCGAGTGACGTGCCGAGCAGCACGCAGCGCGCGACGCCGGCGTCCTGCAGCAGCAGGCCGAGGTCGGCGAGGTAGGTGCCGGGATGGTAGTTCTGCCAGGCCGGGTCGTGCTGCGAACGGCCGCGGCCACGCAGGTCTGCGCAGAGTACCCGACGATTCTGCCGGATGCGTTCGGCGACATGAGTGAAGTCCCGCGAATTGCGTGTGAGGCCGGGCAGGCAAAGGACGGGCAGTTTCGGCGATCGCGTGAGCGGCGCGAAATCGCGATAGAACAGTTGCAGGCCATCAGCGGAGGCAAAGAATCGTTCGGCGCCGGCGTCGGGCATGGTCACCTGGCTTTCTCCCAGTCGGCGTACTGCCTGCGCAACTCGCGCTTGAGGATCTTGCCATTGGGATTGCGCGGCAGGTCGGTGACGTAGACTGCGCCCGCCAGGCGTTGCTGCTTGCCGACGCGCTGGTTGGTCCATTCCACCAGCGACCCGGTGTCCGGCCTGTCGCCCGCCCCTGCCGCGACCACCAGCGCGAGCGGCGTTTCGCCCCAGCGTTCGCTCGGCACGCCCACGACGGCGACGTCGGCGACCGCGGGGTGCTCACGCATGACCGCTTCGATGTCGGCCGGGTAGATGTTCTGGCTGCCCGACAGGATCATGTCCTTCTTGCGATCGACGATGTAGAGGAAGCCGTCGTCGTCGAGTCGCCCGATGTCCCCTGTGCGCAGCCAGCGGCGGCCTTGCGGGTCGACCCATGTCGCCTCTTCCGTCGCGTCGGGCCGCCGGTGATAGCCCTCCATCACCAGGCGTCCGTACCCGCAGATCTCGCCGAGCTCGCCGGGTGCCGCCTCGACGTCATCGTCGCGCACGAGCTTGAGCTGCTGGCCCGCGATGGGCTTACCGACGGATTCGATGTGCGCGTCGAAATCCTCGGGAGCCAGCGTGGTGATGATGCCCTCGGTGAGGCCGTAGAGTTCGATGAGCTCGCACCCGAGCGCATCACGCGTCCCGCGCTTCACGGCCGGCGTGAGCGGCGAGCCGCAGCACATGATCGCCTGCAGCGAAGACAGGTTGCGTGTTGCGATGCCGGGCAGTTCGAGCACGCGCTGAAACTGTACGGGCACGAAGCCACCGTGGGTGGCGCCGTGACGCTCGATTGCGTCGACCAGCGCAGCCGCGGTGAACGACGGCAGGACGACGATGGTGCCGCCCACGACGACCGTGCTCAGCATCGCGACCCAGCTGATGTTCGAATACAGCCCGAGCGAGCAGACGGTGACGCAGTCGCTGCGGTAGCGCAGTGCGATGGCGAGATCGGTGCCCCAGTCATAACGACAGCCATGCGTGTGCACGATGCCCTTGGGCAGCCCGGTGGTACCCGAACTGTAGATGACGTTGCACTCGGTATCGGGACCCACCTTGACGATGGGGGCGGCGGTCGACTGTCGCTCGAGCCAGGGCGTCAGGTCGGTCCAGTGACCTGCAGCCGGAACGTTGACGCCGAGCTTGACCATGGTGCCCGCCAACTGACCGGCCGCGAGCAGCGCATCCACGCGCTGGCAATGCTCCCCTGAAGCAGCGATTGCGCTGGCGCCACTGTCGCGCACCATCGCAGCGACGGCCGCGTCGCTCACCGACGTATTGAGCGGCACGACGGACACGCCCGCCTTGCCGGCGCCGAACAGCAGCAGCGCCATCTCCGCGCTGTTCTGCATCAGCACGGCGAGCCGCGCTCCATGCGCGAGATTCAGTTGCAGCAGACCGTTCGCCACCTGGTTCGTCGCAGCATCGAACCCGGCCCAGGTCCACCGGCGCTCCCCGCAGAGGAGCGCCGGTTTCCTGGCCCGATTGCGACCGTGCTGGACGATCAGGTCGGGGACGATCGGCCGTGGTACGTCGTACCAGCCCATGGCCCTAACCTCACCAGTCTGCCGATCAGTCGAAGCGGTAGCTCGCGCTCAGGCTGACCGTGCGCGGCGGGCCATAGAAGCTGTTGACGATGTTGCCGAACAGCGCGCCGAGGAACTGGTAGCCGCCGATCTTGTATTCCTCATCGGTGAGGTTGCGACCCGTCAGCTGGAAGGTCAGCTTGTCATTGGCTGAGGTCCAGGCGATGCTCGCGTCGACCAGCGTGTAATCCTCGGTCTGGTCGAGCAGCGGGTTCTCGAACTCGAACATGTGATACGAATCGCGGTACGAACCGGTGAGCGTCGCGAGCAGCGAGCCCCACCCGGCGGACAACGGCTGCGCGTACGACAGCGACAGGTTGCCATTCCACTCCGGCGTGTTCTGGAACACGGCGGTATCGGCCAGGTCGATCGGCACCGTGACGGTCGCCGGCGGCGGCGTCGGGTTCGCACCACGGTGAACGTGTTGTACTCGTCGAACTCTGCATCGGTCCAACCCAGGCCGTAGCTCAGCGTCAGGCGGTCGGTGAACGCGATTGCACCCTCGAGTTCGGCACCCTGGATGGTCGAACTGCCGGCGTTGTCGACGAAGCTCGCCACGCCGGTCGCGGTCGGTTCCTGCCGCGTGATCTGCTGGTCGGTGTAGTCGGCGCGGAAAAGCGCGAAGTTGAAGCTCAGCCGGTCGTCGACGAGGTGCCCTTGAGCCCGACTTCGTACGAGGTCACGTTCTCCGGGTCATAGCCATTGACGGTGTCCGGCGTGAAGATCGCGTCGCCGCGCATGTCGAAGCCGCCCGACTTGAAGCCCTCCGAATACGACGCGTACGTGGTCATGCTGTCCGTGAAGTCGAAGCTGATGCTCGCGCGGGGCGTGAACTTGTCGAACGTGCGCGTGTTGACGTAGTCGGTGCGAGTGCGGAAGAACACGGCCGCATTGTTGCCGAACAACGGTGAACCGAGGCCGAGATAGTCCTGCCGCAGGACCGAGCCTTCCTTCTCGTCCTCGGTGTAGCGGCCGCCGAGCGAAACGCGCCAGCGGTCCGTGATCGAGTAGCTCACGTCGGCGAACGCCGCGTAGCTCGTCGTGTCGACGTAGCCCGACGTGGCGATGGTCAGTCCAAGCGCGCCGATCGGCGTGTCGAAGGCGCCTGATGCCGTTGCATCGAGGTAATAGAGGCCGGCGACACCCTGCCACCGTTCGCCCTCGAACAGCACCTGGAATTCCTGCGACGTCTGGTCGTCTGCATAGCGCCCGGGAATGTCGAGCGCCGGCTGCGGCGAAGCATCGAAGTCGATCAGCGTGTTGGTCTTGCCGTCGCGGTACGCGGTGATCGACTTAAGCGTGACCGCGTCGGTCAGTTCCCAAGCCGCCGTGAGCGACAGGCCCTGGTTGCGCACGAGGTTGTCGTCGCCGATGCCGCCGCGCGTGTCGTAGACGTCCGGCAACACCTGCTCGCCGGCGGTGAGGCCGAGGCCCGGGACTTCGCGGTGCCCGTGCTTGGCCGGTGAGTTGTCCTCGACGTAGTCGGCCGCGAGCCGGAAACTCAGCGCGTCGGTCGGGTTCCAGTCGGCACTCATGCGGAAAGCGTCGACGCTCTTCGCGTAGTGATTCTGTTTGCCGGTGAACTGGTTCTCGCCGTAGCCATCGCGACGGTAGATGGCGGCGCTGCCGCCGATCGACAGCGTGTCGCTCAGCGGCAACACACCCGAGGCGAGGAAGTCGTGCTGCGCATAGGTGCCGAGCGTGAGCCTGGTGTCGAGGTAGGCCTCGTTGCCGAGCGACTTGGTCACGTACTTGATCGCGCCGCCGATCGTGTTGCGGCCGTACAGCGTGCCCTGCGGGCCGCGCAGCACTTCGATGCGCTCGATGTCGTAGATGTCGAGCACCGCACCCTGCGGGCGCGCCACGTACACGTCGTCGACGTAGAGGCCGACGCCGGGCTCGAAGCCCCACAGCGGATCCTGCTGGCCGATGCCGCGGATGAAGGCGATCAACGTCGAGTTGGTGCCGCGCGCGACCTGCAGGGTCAGGTTCGGCGTGGACTGCTGCAGCCACGTGATGTCCTGCGCGCCGGTGGCCTGGATGCGTTCGGCCGAGAATGCAGACACCGCGATCGGCACGTCCTGCAGCGATTCCTCGCGGCGGCGGGCGGTCACGGTGACCTCCTCGAGACCGGTGACCGACGACCTGGCGACGGGCGCGTCCTGCGCGAGGACAGCGGGTACGGCGAACATCGAGGCCGCGCATGCTGCAGCGGCCTGCACCGAGTAAACGGCGAGCTTCTTCATGGATCCCCCTGCTGTGGCGTCGGTTTCCGACACCGGTGTTTCAACGAGTGTTGGAATTTAGTTGAACGTTCGTTGAAATTCAACAGTCGTTGCAAGAAGACCTCCAGGTTCTTCAGAATCGCGGCTCGACCGGACGTTCAGGGGCGCCTCGTACCGCGATGCAAAAGAAAGGCACGGCTGGCCGCCTGGGTGCGGAAAGGCCGCCTGCCGCAGGCAGGGCGGCCGGCACCGGCTCCCGCTCGCACGCCACGCGCGAACGCATCCTCGACGCCGCCGAACGGTTGTTTGCGCAACGCGGTTTTACGGCGTTTCGGTGCGCGACATAACGGGTGCCGCCGAGGTGGACGTGGCACTCGCGAGCTACCACTTCGGCAACAAGCAGGGCCTGCTCGAAGCGGTGTTCATGCGCCGCGCGGAAGACCTCAATACCGAGCGCATCGCCCGCCTTGACGCCGTTCTCGCCGCAGCCAAAGGCCGCCGCCCGCCAAGAATCGAAGACGTCATCGATGCGTTCACCCATCCGCTGCTCGATCGTTCCTCGCGCGGCAGCCCGGGCTGGAAGAGCTATTTCGCGCTGATCGCGGAGGTGAACAATTCGCCGGAATTCGGCGGCGTCCTGATGTCGCGGTTCTTCGATCCGGTCGTCGAGAAGTTCATCGACGCGATTCGCCGCGCCTTGCCGGAGTGCGACGACAGCGACCTCTACTGGGCCTATCACTTCCTGTCGGGTGCCCTCACGCTGACGTTCGCCGAGACTGGACGCATCGACAAGCTGTCGGGTGGCGCCTGTCGCTCGAGCGATCTCGACAGCGTCCACGAGCGGCTCGTGCCGTATTGCGCCGCCGGGTTCCGGGCGCTGTGCGCGCCGAAGCGCTCGGCACCAGGCCGGCCCGCACGAAGAAGCCACGCAAGTGAACGTATCCAGGAACCCTCATGGAAGTAACCCGATGCAGAATTCGCCGATCGTGAAAGCCCTGCGTGCTGCAGCGTTGTGCCTGTCCGGTGTACTTGCATGCTCGGGCTGCAAAGGCAGCGATTCCAGTGCCGGCCCGCAGGGTGATCGCCTCGCCGCGCTGCCGATCGCAGCGGGTCGGTCACGACGTCGGGCATCTCGGCGGGCGGCTACATGGCTGTGCAGTTCCACGTCGCGCATTCAGCGCTGGTCAGTGGCGCAGGCGTCCTGGCGGCCGGCCCGTACTACTGTGCCGAGAATTCGCTGCGCCATGCACTCGGTCGCTGCATGCAGGGCGACGAACCGATCGCCGTGGACCAACTGGTCGGAATCACGAGCGAACTCGCCCTGGCCGGCCGCATCGACCCGATCGCGAACCTGGCCAACGACCGCGTGTGGATTTTCCACGGCGGGGCGGACGCCGTCGTGGGCAGGCCGGTGGTCGATGCGCTGCAGGCGTACTACGAATTGCTGGTGGACGCGCGCGGCGTGCAGCGCACGGATCTTGCGGCCGCCGGCCACACGTTTCCGAGTGCCACCGGGAACCTGCTGGACTGCGGCAAGACCGAAACGCCGTTCGTCGGCAGCTGCGACTTCGACGGCGCCCGGCAGCTGCTCGAGCACCTGTATGGTCCGTTCGGCACCGAGGACGCGGGCGTCAGACCGGGGGCGCTGGTGCAATTCGCGCAGTCACCGTACGCGCAAGCGACCGATGCCGCCGGGCTGGACCCGCACGGTTGGCTCTACATTCCAGCCGCCTGCTCTGGCAACGGCGCTGCTGGGCGCTGTCGCCTGCACGTCGCCTTTCACGGCTGCAAGCAGGGTGCTTCGTACGTGAAGGATGCGTTCGTACAGCAGTCCGGCTACGTGGCAGCCGCCGACGCGGGCCGCATCGTCGTCCTGTTTCCGCAGGTCGAGCCCAGTTTCCAGCCCCTCAACCCGAACGGGTGCTGGGACTGGTGGGGTTACACGGGTGCCGAGTACGCCACTCAGGCCGGGCCGCAGGTCGCGGCCGTGAAGGCGATGGTCGACGACTTGATGGGTTCGGGCGACCCGGTGCGCGCCGGACCGTAGGGGTTCAGAGCGCGACGGCGCGCGACCGCTGTCCGCCGTAGAGCACTTCGAGGCGACGCACGCCTTTCATGCGCCGCGAGGACCGGCGCACCTCGCCCATCAGTCGCAACAGCAGCCCCACGTCATCGTTCATGCCGCCAGTGCAGTAGTCCTCGCTCATGCCGAGGTGCAGCACGGTCACGTGCTCGAGGTCGGCCCGGTTATAGACGGCCACGCCGACCGGGCGGGCGGTCAGCGTCTCCACGGCGAACAGGCATTGAACGCCCGGCAGGCTGCCCACGCGCACGCGCAACCCCTCACCATCGTCCACGATTTCGGGCGGGCCGTACCTGTCGATGACGTCGACAATGCCGCGCGCAAAGCGATCCTGGCAGCCGTTGAAAAAGAGGATCCGCTCGAGCGCATGACGCTTGTGGCGAGGGAGCTGCGACGTGAACTCGATTCCCTGCATGCAGGTTCCCCGGCCGCGTGCACGGCCTCGGACGGAGGTGCGGCCGATCATGCTCGCGCGACCACCTTATGTCGAGTGGAGCGACGCACAAGTGTTGCTGCAACGCCACAAAAACGCCTTGGACCCGGGTTGGCCAGTCGCGGGTATTTTTTTGAATTGCTTCATGTTTTTGACATTCCGAGGTGGAGTGTCGGCGCCGCTTGGCGTGCAATGGCACTGCGATGCCCCGCAATCCCTTGCCCGTCCCGAATGCGGCCGATCTGGCCGTTCACGCGCCCCCCGTTCCGGGCGCGATGCTCGTGGACGTGGTCGTGCTGACATCCGACCCTGAACTGTTCCAGTCAGCGCGGGAGGCAGTCGGTGAGCAGAATCCGGTCTGGCGTGCTCGTTCGGCCGAAGAGGCGGCGGACTTGCTGATCAACGGACGCTGCGGCGTGCTGGTCATCGACATGGCCGCGGTCTCGACTCGCGCCGACACCCTTGTCGAGCAGATCGTCGAGCAGTTCCCCGACGCCATCGTCTGCGTCGCCGGCACGCGTGCCGACGAACCCCTGCTGGCCCCGCTGATCAGCGCTGGCCTGGTGTACCGCTTCATGCACAAACCCACGTCGGCGCGGCGGGCGGGTATGTTCCTGCAGGCTGCGATCCGCCGTCACGTCGAGCGCCGCGAGGGGCGCGAAGCCAACGACCCGCTGTTGCCGCTGCTGCGCGGTCTGCGCCGCCCAACGGCTGGCATGCCCCGCGGTTACCTCGTGCTGATCGGCCTTGTGGCGCTGGCGCTGGTCGTCCCGCTCTTCGTCGGCGGCGAGCCGGATGCGCAGAAGGCGGCGGCAGTCGCTGCGGTGCCGGTAGCGCCCGCCCCGGAACCTGCAGCAACGGGGCGCGCCGATCCAGTCCTGTCGCGAGCCCGGGCAGCGTTGCATGCCGGCCGTCTCGAGGCGCCCGAAGGCCGCAACGCGCTCGACCTGTTCCAGGCCGTGCTGCTCGCGCAGCCCGAGCAACGCGAGGCACAGGCCTCGCTCGCGAGGACGGTTGAGCTGCTGCTGCAGCGTGCGCAGCAGGAATTCGACGCGGGCAACAAGCCAGAAGCCGAACGGCTGGTGCAGCGTGTGCTGGCAGTCGTTCCCGGCGACGAGCAGGCCCAGACCCTGGCGCGGCGCTTCACTCCGCCCGACACGCCGTCGCGCCAGTTGTCCCGCGAGCAGCGCGCAGAGGTGGAAGCGCGCCTGGCCGGGAATACGATCGGCTCCCCGGCAGCGCCCACGCACGCGCGGACCCTTGAAGAAATCCAGACCGAACTCGCCGCGCTGCCGGGGCCGGTCACGAAATTATCCGGTTCGTCCGCTGCCCCGACGGCCGCTGCATCAAAGGCGCCGGCGCCGGTCATCCGGCCCGATCCGCTCGCGCCGCGCTTTGTCAATCCAACGCCGGCGATCGCCCCTGCAGCACGCAGCTACGCGCGCGAGCCGGTCAATGCACCGCCGACCGCCGGAGTGACCGGCCCGACCTCGCGGAACGAGCCTGCAGAGCCGGCAGTCGAACCGGCGAGCCTCAGCGCCCACCGGGGTGGGTGAGATCGACCCGCTGCGCAGGTTTTGCCACCTCCGCCTGCGCTCCCTTTGCGCGCAGCGCATCACATAGCCCGCTCGCACCCTCCGCTTCGCCGTGCACCAGGTACGTGTGCGGCTTGCCCCCGACGCCCGCGTGCCAGCGCAGCAGGTCTTCCTGATCGCCGTGCGCGGAAAATCCGCCGAGCGTGTGGATACGCGCGTTCACCTTGAACTTTTCGCCATGAATGCGCACGTGCTCGCGACCATCGACGATCGCGCGCCCCAGCGTTCCCACCGCCTGGAAGCCAGTGAAAATCACGTCGCACTCTCGCTGCGTGATGTTGTGCTTGAGGTGATGCACGATGCGACCGCCGCTGCACATCCCGCTCCCCGCGATGATGATCGCGCCGCCCCGCAGCAGGTTGATCGCCATCGATTCTTCGGCGGAGCGGCAGAGCTTGAGATTCGGCAGCGCCGGCATGCGGCCGGCATCGCGACGCGCGGCGCTCGCTTCCGCGTCGTACAGCTCGGGATGCTTCCAGTAGACCTCGGACGCCTCGATGGCCATCGGACTGTCCAGGAACACATGCCAGTCGCCGACGCGCCACTCGTCGAAGTGACTGGCGAGCTCGTAGAGGACTTCCTGGCTGCGCCCTACCGCGAACGCGGGGATCAGGACGTTGCCGCCGCCGGCCCGCGCCGCGCGCAGGATCTCGCCGAATTCACGCAGCGTGTCGCTGCGCTCACGATGCCGGCGATTGCCGTAGGTGCTTTCCATGACCACGACGTCAGCCGCGCCGTTGCCTTCCGGGTCGCGCAGGATCGGCGAGTCGTACTGTCCGACGTCGCCACTGAAGACGATGCGCGCGCTTGCGCCCTCTTCCTCGAGCTGCAGCCAAACGCTGGCGGAGCCGAGAATGTGGCCGGCGTCGCGGTACGTCAGGGTCACCCCTGGAAGAACTTCGGTCGCGCGACCGTACGGCACAGTCTTGAACTGCTGGATGGTCTCGTCCGCGTCCACTCGCGTGAACAACGGGTCGGGAAAGCCACGCGCCTGTCGATTGCCGTGTTCGGCCTGCTTGCGGCGGTAGCGCTCCGCCTCGCGCTCGGCCATGGACGCGCTGTCCGCGAGCAGGATGCGCGCAAGGTCACGGCACGCCGGGGTGGCGTAGATCGGCCCGCGGAAACCGCGCTTGTGCAGCAGCGGCAGCCGCCCGCAGTGATCGATGTGCGCATGGCTCAACACGACTGCGTCGATCGCTTCCGCATCGAACGGAAACGGCTGCCGATTGCGGATGTCGGGTCGGTCGCCGCCCTGGACCAGACCGCAGTCGAGCAGCAGCGTGCGGTCGCGAACGGTAAGAATGTGGCAGGAACCGGTGACTTCACCGGCCGCGCCGTAGAACTGCAGGTGCATCGCGCGAATCGCCTCAGGCGATCCGCTGCCCCGCGGGCGCCTCGCCTTCGTGTTGGACCGGGACGGCCGCCACCTGGCCGTCGCGCAGCAGCTTGACGCAGGCCTTGACCACCCTCGCATCGTACCGGCGACCGGCCTGCGACTGAAGCTCGTCGAGGCACGCCGCCAGGGTCAGCGCCGGTCGATGCGGACGGGGCGAAAGCATCGCTTCGACGGCATCGGCGACAGCGACGATCCGGGCCTCGAGCAGGATCTCCTCGCCTTTCAGTCCGCGCGGGTAGCCCGACCCGTCGAGACGCTCGTGGTGCTGGCGCACTGCTTCCGCGACGGGCCAGGGGAATTCGACGGCACGCATGACTTCGAAGCCGCGCTCGGCGTGCGTCTTCACGAGTTCGAACTCCGAGGCGGACAGCACGCCCGGTCGCCACAGCAGTTCGCGCGGAATCTGCAGCATGCCGACGTCGATCAGCTGACCCGCCACGCGCAAGCCGCGCACGGTATGGCCCGGCAGTCCGAGCGCAGTGCCGATGCCGGCCGCGTAGTCGCCGACACGGCGCGCGCGCCCGGACTTGCAGGCATCCTGTGTCTCGGCGAGTTGCGCGAGCGCCTCGATCGCGCCGAACATCACCCGCTCCATGTGATCCATGGCGGTGACGATCTCCGCGTCCGAGCGGCGACGGCGCAGCAGCTTGGTCGCTGCGTCCGCAATGTGTTCGACGTGCCGACGGTCGTCGTCGTCATAGGGCCGGGCCGCATCCGCGACGAGCAGCACACCTGCGAGGCGGCCGCCGTCGAGCATCGGCATCACGAGCTGGCGCTGGAACTGCGCCGGCAATCCAGCGGCTCGCAACGCCGCCGTGCCTTCCATCGCGTCACGAATCACCGGGCGTTGCGAGGTCGCGCATTCGCCCAGTGCCGTTGCCGGCGGCGGCGGACCGCGCCAGTGCGTAAGCGCCGTCAGCGGCTCGGTGGCTTCGGAACCGCGGCGCGCGGCCAGTTCGAGCGTCGTCGCATCGCCCACCGGCAGGAAAAATAGCCCTGCGCGCTGCGCGTCAGGTCCCGCGCCAGCAGCAGCGTGCGGTCAAGAATTTCGGCTTCCGTCAGCTCGTGCGTGCGCTGAGCGAGTTCGAGCAGGCGGCTCACGCGGACGTGATCGCGCTCATTGCGCTCGGCGGCTCGCTTCAGGCCCGCAACGTCCCGCGCGGTCAATACGCGGAAGCCCGTCTGCTCGTCGATCGCCGCAAGCGCGATTTCGACGTCGATCGCCTGTCCGTCCGGTCGACGCCAACGCACGTCCTGGCGCAACGCTCCAGTGACGGTGCGCCCGATGCTGCGCGGGCTCGAATCGGTCGCAGGTTCGGCCTCGAGCGCCTGCAGCGTGAGCGTACCGAGGCGTTCGCGGTCCGTGTTCAGCAACGCGAGCAGCGCGCGGTTGCCGTAGCGCAGGCGGCCCTCGCCGTCGACGACGCCGCAGGCCTCGGGCGCGACTTCCAGTGCATCGGCGAGCGCGGCCAGTTCCTGTTCGCGCGCGAGCGTTGCCAGTTCGGAACTGACGTCCCGCGCGGTGAGCAACCAGCTCGCCCGGCCGGCAAAGCTCGTGGCGACCCGTCGCAGTTCGAGTCGTGCCTCGCTGCCATCCGGACGTTGCCAATGCAGTATCGTCTCGTGCGTCGAGTCGTCACTGAACCCGGCGCCCGGCAGCAATTCGTTCAGCGACTTGCCGCGCAGGGCCGCGGCTTCCTGCCCGACCAACGCCGCCGCCGAATCGGTGGCCACGTGCACGAGTTTCGATTCGATGTCGACGATCCACGTTGGCGTGGGTTGCGCCGCGAATGCACGATCGGCGTCGTTGACGGCCGACTGCAGGCGCGAACGCGCCGTCTGCAATTCGTTGACCCGCGCCTCGAGCAGCGTCACCTTGCCGACCTCGGCGCGCGATTCTTCCGCGGCGCCGCGCGCCTGCGACTCGGCCTCGACGGCCTGGCGTTGCGCGGTCTCCAGCTCGCGGATCCGCAACTGCAGCTCGCGGATGCGTACCGATTCCGCCGCGGCGAATTCGGCACGGGCGCGTGCCTCGTATTCGGCGCGTTCGCGCGCGACGCGTTCAGCCACGCTCAGCTGCTTGTTCGTCGCTTCGGCGTCACGGAGCTGCTTTTCCAGGTCGCTGAGCCGCCTGCGATCCTGCTCGCGACGGTCGAGCAGTTCGGGTACCAGCGCAGGCATGCGCATCGTGCCGGAGCCGGACGGCGCTGCGTCGAAGGTCGCGACGAGTTCCTCCAGTGTCGAACCCCGCGGAAAGAATCTCTGCGCCCCGACCTCGGCGGCGAAGGCTTCGTACTTCGGGCCTTCAACCCGGAATGAATGCAGCAGCACGGGCAGGTGCACGAACGCCGGGTCCTCGCGGAGCCGGCGGCACAGTGCAAAGCCGTCGAGCCGTGGCAGCATCACGTCGCTCACGAGCGCGTCGGGATTCTGGGCACGCACGACCTCGAGCGCCTCGATGCCGGTCTTCGCCTTCAGCACGCGATGGCCGTGCGATTGCATCACGCTCTCGACGGCGGCGAGATCCTGGTCGCGTTCGTAGGCAAGCAGCACGGTCTTCATTGACTGGCTTTAACTCCATCACGCGGTGGCGGCGCACCCGGGCGACGGCCCGGCGCCGGTCACACCTTCGCTGCCGGCAGTATGCTCCCCCGGCCGTGCGGGGCACTAACACGCGGCTTCAAGCCGTTGACATGCGTCACAGAACGCCGGCCGGGGCTGCTCCGGCGGTACACTCGTCCAACCATGATGGGATTCCAGGAGAACCCGATGATCCGGCGCATGACGTTCGTAGGGGCAAGCGCCCTGATCCTGCTGGCAAGCTGTGCCACGCATTGGGACGTCGACAGCTTCGAGGCTCCCGATGGCAACGTGGCCGCCCGGCACACGTACTTCTGGCAAGGAGGCGAATTCGGCACGCCTGGCACCCTTGACCCTGCGGTGGTCGCATCGGCCTCCACGCAGCTGCGAGGTGCGGTGACGGCAGAACTGAACCGCAAGGGCTTCAAGGAAGTCGACAACGCGGCCGCCGCGGACATGGTCGTCAGCTTCCAGGTCGCCGGCACGCAGAGGTTTGTGCCGTCGGACGAAAGGCGCATCGGGGCGCCCTCGGCCACCACGGTGCTCAGACCAAGCGAGATTCAACCGCCGCCAGCGTCGACGGTGCCGCGCGAACGGAGTGTTCGCGAGGGCTCGGTCCTTGTGTTCATCGAAGACCGCGCGTCGGGCCGTCTGATCTGGCGAGGCATGGTCACCGCGGAGACACGCAGCAGTTCGACCGAACAGGGCGTGCAGGTGCTCATGCAGATGGCACGCGAGATCGCCCGGGAAATACCGGCCCGCGCCGGCGCGCAGAAATAGGCCGGCTCAGCGCCGCATCACGAGCACCGCACCGGCCAGCAGCAGCGCGGCGCCGAGCAGCCGCGTCGGCGTCACCGCTATCTGCGGGTAACCCAGGATGCCGAACTGGTCGACCACCAGCGCGACCAGCAGCTGTCCTGCGAGCACCAGAGCCACCAGGGTCATGCCGCCGAGGCGTGGACCGAGGATCGTGACCGAGGCGACGTAGGCCGCACCGAGCAGGCCCCCAAGCCACGCCCACGCCGGGACTTGTCCAAAGCTGCCGGTCGAAGCGCGTGAACCCGCGACGGCGGCGAACCCGACAAGCGCGAGCAGGCCAATCGCGAAATTGACGGCCGATGCCCAGAGTGGCGAGCCGATCACGCGGGCCAGCGTCGCGTTCATGCCGACCTGCACCGTCAGGGCCCCGCCAACGAGCATCGCCAGCAGGTGCGGCCAGTAGTTCGCCATCATCGTTCGCGACTCCTCGAACGCGGCATCAGGTTGCGCCTGGCAGCGGAGCATCGCGCCGCGGCCAGCCCTGCCACACGAGCGCGCCGATGCCGAGCAGCAACGCCGCGAATTTCACCCAGCCGCCGATGACGGGCACCAGGCCGACGAGCCACAACCCCAGCACGGCGAGCAGCAGCGCGAACAGCTTCCAGCCCGTCGTCACGACGGCGCCGCTGCGCATGAAGCCAAGCAGTTTCTGGCCGACGAACATCGCAGCGGTGACCCAGCCGAGGAACAGCAGCAACAGGTAGAGCATGAGCACGATCAACGCGAGCGGGATGCCGATGATCGTGACCAGCAGCAGCACGACCAGTACCGGCAGGCAGACGAGGATCACGAACCCGAGCCCGAGACTGCGCAGAGGTTCCTGTCCGATCCACTGCGCGGCACGAGCGGAGTACGCCGGGAAGGCAAGCATGAACAGCGTGCCGGCGACGAACACGCCGAGCATCCACAGGAACGAGCCTACCCCGTGCGCAACGGTGTGAACGTCCCGCGCGGTCTCGTGCTCGTCGACGTAGTCGCCGACGTCCGCCTGGTGGAACTCGATGCCACCCGCGACCTGCGCGCCTTCGGGCAGCTCGGGTTCACGCGCGCTGTGGACGACGAGCTTGCCGTCGATGCGCGTATTCGGACCGATGTCGACATGTTCGGCGTGGACTTCGACGTCGCCCCGCACGACGCCGTCGAGGCGCACGCTGGCGCCCGATGCCTTCAGGTATTCCTGCGCGTTGCCCTCGAACCGGATGCGGCCGCCGGTCAATGACAGTCCGCCCGTGATCGTCGTGGCGGGGCCGAGCGCGACGTCGCCGCCGGCCACGCGCGCATTCCCGGCGACCATTGCATCCACCTGCACGTCGCCACCCGCGACGTAGAGATCGTCGCCGACGCTGCCGCCGATCGACACTTCGCCGCCCGCGGCGATCAGGTCGCCTTTGACCTCGCCCGCCGTGGTGACGTGCCCACCCGCCAGCATCGCGTCGCCCGCGACCGGATCGGTGAGATTGAGCGAGCCGCCCGCGCCGAAGTAGTCCGAGCCGAACTGCTTCGAAACGGAGTCGTCGCCCTGGCGCTCGATGCTGCAGCCTGCAATGAACAGGCCCAGGGCGAACACGCCCAGGGTCCGTGCGACCGGTGTCATATCGGTTCTCCTCGACTCCCGTCGCCCTGCCGGACAGGGACGCGCGGGATTTTGCAGGCCATCGCCGAGGAGTCTAGGGCAAGCCTGCGGACACTGATATGTCCGGCGACTCCGCTGGTCCCGCCGTACCCACGCTTCAGCGCACGCTCGGACGCCACTAAAGAAAAAGCCGCGACTCGCTGAGCGAATCGCGGCTCTTCCGACGCATGGTCTTCCGTGACGGCCCGCAATCGTCCCCCGGTCGGGCCTTCCATTTCGTCTGTCGCCCGGTCTCCCCCAGCTTGCGACTGTCTGGCGTTTTACGTGGTTTGACTGGAGCCGTCACGTTGCGGCGCAAAAACTACTGCATACGAATCAATGGCCGAATTCATTGGTCTCATTCCTGCAACAACAGACGCTCAGGACTTCAGCGCGGAGCCCTCCGTCATGAAGCCGGCAAACCTCGGCACGCGCCTCAGGTAATAGTGCTCGGCATCACGCAGAAGCAAGCCCGATCCCGCCACCAGCGCAGCGTCTCCCGGACGAGATGACAGCCGCCGCCGAGGCGCTGCTGAATCGGGTTGAGGCGATGCTGCCAACCCGCCACCTGCGCATCGGGCGACAGGCCATGCTCGAGGAACAGGAACTGTCCGCCGGGTTTGAGCACGCGATGAACTTCGCCGAGCGCATGCACCACGTCGGGAATCGAGCAGAGCGTCAACGTGCAGACAACGGTATCGAAGCTGTCGCCCTCGAACGGCAAATGCTCCGCGTTCAGGTGATGGAAATCCACGGCAACGCGGGACGCGGCGATGCGCGGCAGCGAGAAGCGATCGAGGTCCGCATCAGGATCGATGGCTTCGATGCGACTCACGCCAGGCGGGTAGTGCGGCAGGTTCCGTCCCGTGCCAAAGCCGATTTCGAGAATGCGACCCGACGCCCGGGCCAGGGTGCGACGCCGCGGCTGGTCGAAGACCCGGCTACCCATCGCGAGGTCGAGCAGGTACGGGAAGACGCAGTGATGGTAGACGCCCATGCTAGCGAGTCGCCGGCCACCGTACCGTGACGGCGCCACGCAGCTGGCCGGTTTCAAAACCCGTTGCCGCGTCTTGCGGGTATTCGCGGGCGATGGCCGTTGCAGTTCGGGCGCGAGCGTTGCGCCGTGCGCGAGGCCAGGTGCTGCGTCGCGGCGGTATCGGCGCTCGTCGGGCTGCCGGGACTCGAGATCGCCTCAGGAGGCGCCGCGCTGCCGGCAATGCTCGCAACCCGCCGAAGTCTTGCTGCCGCGCGTTCCGATCGTCCGGCGCATTCGCCGGGTTTCTCATGGGCCGTGGCTTTTTTACAATTAACGACGCTTGGCAGGCTCGATTCCCGCGTGCCATCAACTCGCCGCTGGGGTAGATTGCGCGCCCTTACCTGCCCCCCGCCTGGCCGGAGTTTACAGAGCAATCATGGGACGCATTTTCGAAGTCAGAAAGCACACGATGTTCGCGCGCTGGAACCGCATGGCGAAGCAGTTCAGCCGCATCGGCAAGGACATCACCATCGCGGTGAAGAAGGGCGGCTCCGACCCGAACGCGAACCCTGCGCTGCGCCGTGCGATCCAGAACTCGCGCGCCGTGAACATGCCGAAGGACAAGGTCGAGTCGGCGATCAAGCGCGCTTCCGGACGCGACGCCGCGAACTTCGAAGAGGTCATCTACGAGGGCTACGCGCCGCACGGGGTTGCCGTGCTGGTCGAATGCGCGACCGACAACCCGACACGCACCGTCGCTGCGATCCGCAACGCGTTCAACAAGAACGGCGGCAATTTCGCGACGACAGGCAGCGTCGCATTCCAGTTCCGTCGCATGGGCGTCTTCCGATTGAATCCGGAAGGCATCGACCAGGACGACCTCGAGCTGTACCTGATCGACCACGGTCTCGAGGAGTTCGGCGAGAGCACCGGCGAAAAGGGTGAACCGCAGCTCGTTGCCCGCTGCCTGTTCGAAGATTTCGGCACGCTGCAGAAAGCGCTCGAGGAGCGCGGCATCACCCCGATCTCGGCCGAGCATGAATACATCTGTACCACCCCAACCGAACTCGGTGAGGCGGAAGCCACCGAAGTGCTCGAACTGATCGACAAGCTCGAGCAGGACGATGACGTGCAGAAGGTCTACCACACGCCGCGTCCGCCGCGTCAGCCGAGCGACTCCAAGGCATCTGCAACAGTCAGCGCGCCGGAGAATGCTGTCAGCACGCCCCGGTCTGCAGTCACCAAAGGCGCACCGAGGATTTCCGCCAGCGCGACGAACTCGGCATCGTATGCGGACAGTCGACTGGCCTCCGTCACAGCAAACACGCGGTCGCTCGGCAAGTGATGCTCGCGTCCTGCCAGCGCGGTTTCAGCCGCGAGCATGATCTGGCGCACCTGGGACTCGTCCAGACTCCCGTCGCGCCGATACCCGGTGAGAACGCTGTGCAGCTCCGATCGCCACAACACCGGTGCATGCCAGTCGGGATCCAGTTGCCGCAGGCGATGCGCAAGCGCAGTCTGATCGCCGTTGATCCAGCAATACGCGATGACGTTGCTGTCGACGACGATCACGCGCGGCCGGAACTGCGATAGCGTCGTACCCGTGTGTGATCGACGTGAGGCAGGGCCGCCACGAACCGCTCCAGCTGCACCTGCTCCGAGGCGACGTCGACTGCAGGCGCTTCGATCTGCGCTTCAAGCAAAGTCATGATTTCCCGGTTCAGGCTGCGCCGGTTGGATTCGGCACGCGCCTTGAGCTGCGCGTGCAGCTCGGCCGGAACGTTCTTCAGCGTCAGGTTGAGCATGCGCATAGCGGTATCTTTTTGGCACCGTAATGGTGTCTAAAATTGAACCCGCGATCAAGTACGGACGCAATTCTCATCGGTCCAGCACCTCGGATCGCGTTGAATTCACTGCCAGCGACCAGATTGACCCGCCCCTGGTGCGAGGAACGGACCCAAGCCGTCTAAACTTCACGTCCCATGCAGACCACCACCCGCGAACTCTTCTCCTATCGCAAGCACTGGGCGCACCGCTTCGGTGCCGCGCCGTTCCTGCCGATGTCGAAGGCGGAAATGGACGCGCTCGGGTGGGATTCGTGCGACGTCATCCTGGTCACGGGCGACGCCTACATCGACCATCCGAGCTTCGGCATGGCACTCGTGGGTCGCCTGCTCGAAGCGCAGGGGTTCCGCGTCGGCATCATCGCCCAGCCCGACTGGCACTCGACGCGCGACTTCCTGAAGCTCGGCAAGCCGAACCTGTTCTTCGGCATCACCGGCGGCAACATGGATTCGATGGTGAACCGCTACACCGCGGATCGCCGCATCCGCACCGATGACTACACCCCCGGCGCCGGCGGCGCGGCCGGATCGCTGCGTGATCGTGACCCGCAGCGTTGCCGCGAAGCCGCGAAGGACGTTCCGATCGTGATCGGCGGCATCGAAGCCTCGCTGCGCCGCATCGCGCACTTCGACTACTGGTCGGAGAAGGTGCGCCGTTCGGTCCTGCTCGATGCCAAGGCCGACCTGCTCGTTTTCGGCAACGCCGAGCGGCAGATCTGCGAGATCGCGCATCGGCTCGCGGCGGGCAGGAAGATCGAGGATATCGACGACCTGCGTGGCACGGCGTTCGTGCGCAAGGCGCTGCCGGCAGGCTGGGCCGAAATTGATTCAACGACGATCGACACGCCGGGACCGCTGGCGCCGCCGGTCGATCCGTATGCGATGGAGTGGCGGCGCACGGCCGAGCGCGGGCCCCCTAAGGGCAAAGGCGCCCCATGGCGGGACGGCCTCCAGCCCCGGAGGCGGGCTGGCAGCCCAGGCAGGCGGTGGCGGTGACGTCGTCGTCGGCAAGCACGAAACGGTGCTGAAGTTTCATCGCCGGGTCCCGCAGGCGATCGACCGCGAGCACAGCGTCATCCGCATGCCGTCGTACGAAGCGGTCGTGGACGACCCCATCCTGTACGCGCACGCCTCGCGCATCCTGCACCTCGAAGCGAATCCCGGTAACGCGCGCGCGCTCGTGCAGCGCCACGGCGACACCGACGTGTGGCTCAACCCGCCGCCGCTCCCGCTCACCACCAAAGAGATGGACGCGGTATACGAGCTCCCGTACCAGCGCGTGCCGCATCCGGCCTACGGCGACGCAAGGATTCCCGCGTACGAGATGATCCGTTTCTCGATCTCGATCCAGCGCGGCTGCTTCGGCGGCTGCACCTTCTGTTCGATCACCGAGCACGAAGGCCGCATCATCCAGAATCGTTCCGAAGACTCTGTGATCCGCGAGATCGAGACGATCCGCGACACCGTGCCGGGCTTCACCGGCGTGATCTCGGACCTCGGCGGGCCCACCGCCAACATGTACCGCGTCGCGTGCAAGTCGCGCGAGATCGAAGCCGCATGCCGCAAGCCGTCGTGCGTTTACCCGGGCATCTGCCCGAACCTGAACACAGACCACTCGCCGCTGATCAGGCTGTACCGGCGCGCACGCGAACTGAAGGGCGTGAAGAAAGTGCTGATTGCATCGGGTGTACGGTACGACCTCGCGATCGAATCGCCCGAGTACGTGAAGGAACTGACGCAGCACCACGTGGGCGGCTACCTCAAGATCGCGCCGGAAGCGCTCGCGGAAGGCCCGCTCTCGAAAATGATGAAGCCGGGTGTCGGCACCTATGACCGCTTCAAGGAACTCTTCGACAAGTTCTCGAAGGAGGTGGGCAAGGAGCAGTACCTGATTCCGTACTTCATCGCGGCACACCCGGGTACGGGCGACGAAGACATGCTCGAACTCGCGCTCTGGCTCAAGCGCAATGGCTTCCGCGCCGACCAGGTGCAGGCATTCCTGCCCTCGCCGATGGCGACGGCTACCGCGATGTACCACTCGGGCAAGAATCCGCTGCACAAGGTGACGCGCACCTCGGAGGATGTCGTCATTCCGAAGGGCACGCGCCAGCGCCGCCTGCACAAGGCGTTCCTGCGCTACCACGACCCCGACAACTGGCCGCTGCTGCGCGAAGCGCTGCGGCAGATGGGGCGTGCCGACCTGATCGGCAATGGCCGGAACCAGCTGGTGCCGACGTATCAGCCGATCGGCACCGGTCGTGCCCACGAAGGTCATCGCAAGCCCGGAAAGGCTGCGGCATCGCCAACAGATCGCAGCCGAAGGCGACGGCCAAAGCCAGGACCGCACAGCCATTCCGCACCCAGCACACGGGTTTGCCTCGGGTGGCGACCACGGCGCCGCGAAGCCCGTCGGGTCCGAAGCGCAAACCGGGCCGGTGATCCCGTCCGGTGCGCCGGCGGGTGGCCAGCCTGCGCGACCGGCACCCCGAAGCCGTCAATCAACCCTTCTTGGCCTTCTTCTCGGCGCGCTTCTCTTCCTTCGACTTCGCCGGCTTCTTCTTCGTTTCCTTCTTTCGATCCATGCCCTTGCCCATGTCGCTCACTCCCGTGGTGATTGGTCGCAGGCGAGAGCTTAAATCAGTTGTAGCGATTCGTCTTGAACAGGTCGGACGCAGTCTGGAAATACGCAACGCCCAGATCCTGCAGGGCCGCATCGTCCGCGCGCGGCTTGAATGACTTCGCCACCGGGTCATAGGTCAGGGACTGGTGGGTCTTGCCGAGACCGAGCACCACGAGCTGGTTGTCACGCAGGATCGCCACGTCGTGGTTGTGGCTGAAGAGCGCAATTCGCGTGCGATCCGGCCGCTCGTGCAGCGCGTCGATACCGAAGAACGGCGCTTCGTACGGCATCCCGAGCAGGCCGAGCACCGTCGGCGCGATGTCGATCTGCGTCATCAGCGTGTCGATCTGTCGTGCTGCGATCTGCTTCGGCGAGTAGATCATCAGCGGAATCTCGTAGGTCTCGAGCGGAATCTCGGCCTTGCCGTAGACGCGCGCACCGTGATCGGCGACCACGACGAAAATCGTGTTGTCGAACCATGGCTGCCTGGCGGCCTCGCGCAGGAAATAGCCGAGCGCGTAGTCGGCGTAGCGCACGCCCGCCTGCCGGCCGCCCTCCTCCGGCGATGCCCAGCTGCTTTCGAGGCCCGGACGGAACGTGAACGGCTTGTGGTTCGACGTCGTCATGATGATCGAGAAGAACGGCTTGCCGGCCTGGTACTGCTCGCCGTAGTGCTGGATCGCGCGGTCGAACAGGTCTTCGTCGGCGACGCCCCAGACGTTCTCGAAACGAACCTGGTCGATGTCCGTGCGGTCGAGCACCTGGAACCCGTTGCCAGCGAAGAACGTGTTCATGTCGTCGAAGTAGCCGTAGCCGCCGTAGAGGAAGCTGCTCTGGTAGCCGAGGTCGTTCATGACCTTGCCCCAGCTGCCGATGCCCTGGTTGCCGGGCCGCCGCAGGATCGAGACCGTTGGAATCGGCGGGAACGAGGCGGTGATCGCTTCGAGTCCCCGCACGGTGCGCGTGCCGGAAGCGTACGTGTTGGCGAACCAGAGTCCCTGCCTCGCGTAGGCGTCGAAGTTCGGCGTCCAGTCCCTGTCCGAGCCGTGCAGCTTGCTGAACTCGGCGCCGAACGACTCGCTCGACACGACGACGACGTTGAGCTGGCCGAGGCCGTCGGGCCGGGCGGCGTGGAACCGGTTCATCTTGCCGAGCGCCAGCTGCGTGAACGGCGCGCCATCGGCCGCCAGTTCCGTCTCCATCAGGCGCAGGTTGTCCGCCGGCTTCGCGCTGGCGTAGTACGACTCGTAGTCGATGTCGCTGGTGCGCGCTGCGCGGAAGAAGCTGCTGTGCCCGTTCTGCACCAGCTCGTTCTCCACGCGGTTCGATGACAGCGACAAGGCGTTGGTCGGGTAGAACACGACCGCGAAGGCCAGCGCGACGGCATACGGCGCGAACGCCACGAGCCGCTCGCGGAACCGCACGACGTGATCGAATCCGGGCTTGATCGCGTTGCGCAGCAGGAAGACGGCCAGCGCGGCCAGCGTCACGGCGACCCCGAGCACCTTCAGCACCGGGTAGGCATCCCAGATGTCGGTGAACACTTCGGTCGGATACGCGAGGTAGTCGTACGCGACGATGTTGAAACGCGCGTCGAACTCCTCGAAGAAGAAGTATTCCGCCGCAGTCAGGTAGACCAGGCCCGTGATTGCCGCGGCGGTGGCCGTGTACAGGAGCACGCGGTTGGCAGTCGACCGGAACCAGCGATCGGGCAGCAGCAGGATGTAGAGCGCGAACGGCGCGAAGAGGTACAGGCTCTCGACGAGGTCGTTGATGAAGCCCGCCGTCAGGATGTACGGCAACCGTGTGGCGCCGACATCCGCCTCGAGTCCGAACTTGGCCCACAGGAAAGTCCGGCCTGCCAGCCCGAGCACCAGGTAGACGGCTGCGATGGTCAGCCAGGGCGAAAAGCGTGTCAGGGCATTGCGGATCGGCGGCATCTAACTGGAATCCTTGAAGAAATGCGGGCGACCGCGCCCGCCCGTGGCAGGTGGGTCACGGGTTAGACGCCCTTTCGGACCGGAATCAATCGGCGGGCTCGCCGGCGGCCGTGGTGTCGGGACCATGCTTTGCAAGCAGCGACCTGGGGCGCCTCCGGCTTTGACTTAACGCGCGGTCGCGCGCGTGACGGCAGTCACTCGGCCTGGCGGCGTCATGTCGAGACCACGCAGGAGGTTAGCTGCCCCACGTGTCCAACCGGGACTCGATCGCTGACGAGCCGAGGAGGTTTTGATGCAATCGTTCACAGCATTGGCGCAACGCGCAGGGATTGCGCTGCTCATGACCATGCCTTGCGCTGCGCTCGCGACACCCCCGAGCTGGGCGCCTGCGCATGGCTGGCGTAAGCAGAACGATCCGACCTATGCCGGCTACAGCGGCCGCACCTGGGACTACGACTATGGTGTGCGCTCGGGATCGTGCGATCGCGGCCGGATCGGCCAGGTGCTTGGTGGCGTCGTTGGCGGCGTCGCGGGTGGCGCGATTGGCGGGGAAATCGCCAAGGGCAGCGCCGAGCGCAACGTAGCCATCGTGATCGGCACGGTCATCGGCGCGGCCATCGGCTCTGAAGTCGGGCGACGCATGGACAAGACAGATCGCTCCTGCGTCGGCCACTCGCTCGAACTCGCCGACTACGGCCAGAGTGTCCGATGGACTAATCCGAACACCCGCGTGACGTACCAGCTGACGCCGCTCGACGCCGTGCACGGCATCGACGGGTGCCGCCGGTTTCGGCTCATCGCGCACGGTTCCTTTGGCCTGAGCGAGGGCCGCGCGGTCGCATGCACGGATGGCAGTGGCGTCTGGCAACCCGAGGACGATCGCCTGACTCGACGCTGAGGCGCCGATGCCGGGTCGTTGATGCTCCCCCGGGCGCATGCTAGCGTGCGCCCGCTTCCTGGGGGATCAATGAAGAGCGCCCGGCCGACATCACGCGACATCGCCCGCCTCGCGGAGGTTTCGCAGGCCACGGTGTCGCGCGCCTTGCGCAACAGCCCCCTGGTCCGTCCCGAGACCCGCGAGCGCATCGAAACGATTGCGCGTCAGCTCAGCTATCGCACGGATCGACGTGCGGCCGGCCTGCGCACGCGCCGGTCGAACACGCTGGCCTGCTGCTGTTCGAGGAATCCTCCGAAGACGGCCAGATCAACCCGTTCTTCCTGTCGATGCTGGGTCACATCACGCGTGCGACGGCCCGGCGCGGCCTCGACCTGCTGGTGTCGTTCCAGCAGTTGAGTGACGACTGGCACACGGAATACCAGCTCAGCAATCGCGCCGACGGGCTGATCCTGCTCGGCTACGGCGACTACATCTCGTCGATGCCGCGACTGCGGAAGCTCGCCGACGCTGGCGCCAATTTCGTCATCTGGGGGCCGGACGTGGACGGCACGCCGGGTCGCTACGTTCGCACCGACAACACCGCGGGCGGATTGCAGGCAACCCGTCACCTGCTGCGCCTCGGACGCAGGCGCATCGCATACGTCGGCAGCTCGTCCGATCACTGGCCGGAATTCCAGGCGCGCTGCAGCGGCTACGCGCGGGCGCTGAGCGACGCAGGCATCGAGCCCGACCCGCGCCTGTCGGTCGAAGCACAGTCGAGTGAGCAGGCGGGCCATGAAGCGGCCACGGGCCTGCTGGACTCGGGCGCGCCGTTCGATGCGATCTTCGCGGCGAGCGACCTCATTGCGATGGGTGCGATTGGCGCATTGCGCGACTGTGGACGGTCGGTGCCCGGCGACGTGGCGGTCGTTGGATTCGACGACATCGCGGCAGCGGCACACTTCATTCCACCGCTGACGACTGTGCAGCAGGACACGCATCGCGCGGCCGACATGCTCGTGGACAACCTGCTGAAGATGACCTCGGGCGAGCCGGTCGATTCCGCGCTGATCGAACCGAAGCTGGTGGTCCGCGGGTCCTGCGGCAGTTCAGCCAGCGCGTAGTGTCGACGCCGGCGTCGCAACCTCGACGCTCTGGCTGCAAGAGGCACGAGGAATCTGACGATGGCGCAGCACGCCTTCCCGAACGGTGAGGCACTCGCGCGAAACCTCGCGAACGCCGTGACGGCAGCGCTCGAGCGTCGGCTGGCCGCGCACGGTGCAGCGGGTCTGGTCGTCTCGGGCGGTCGAACGCCCGCGGCATTCCTGCGCGAACTCGGCTCGCGCGAGCTCGACTGGTCCAGCGTGTTCGTGACGCTCGCCGACGAACGCCGCGTGGCAGCGGACGATCCCGCCAGTAACCTGCGCTTGCTGCGCCAGGCCTTTGCCGGCAATCCGGCGTCTGCCGCGATGCTGGTCGCCATCGACGCGACCGGTGCCGATGCCGCCTCGCGCTGGAGCGAGGCCATCGGGAAAATGCCGCGACCATTCGCCGCCGTCATTCTCGGCATGGGTAACGACGGGCATTTTGCCTCGCTGTTCCCCGGCATGCCCGGTCTCGCAACGGCGCTGGATCTTTCGAACACGACGATCGTGGTCGAAGGTATCGCCCCCGTCGAACCGAGGGCACGGCTCAGCCTGACACTACAGACCTTGCTCGACACGGACCTGCTGGTGCTGCACGTCACCGGAGACTCCAAGCTCGCGACACTGCAACGCGCCGCCTGCACGGGCAGCGAGCTCGAGATGCCTGTGCGCGCTTTGCTGCAGCAGCGTCGAGTGCCGCTGGAGATCTATCATGCTCCCTGAGCAGGTGCCGTCGGTCGTCAATCCCTGTCTTCGTGGTCGTCCACGTGCAGTGTGGCCAGACCCGCGAGGACCAGCAGCAATCCGCCGAGCGCCAGCGCATTGATGCTGTGACCGCCGAACAGCGCGCGCACCAGGATGCCGAGAACGCTGGCCGCTAGAATCTGCGGTATCACGATGAAGAAGTTGAAGATCCCCATGTAGATTCCCATCTTCTTCATCGGCACCGCCTGCGACAGCATCGCGTACGGCAGCGACAGGATCGACGCCCACGCGATGCCCACGCCGACCATCGACACCAGCAACAGCCGCGGGTCATCGATGAAGCGGATCGAAACCAGGCCGAGCGCACCGAACCAAAGGCAAGCCAGGTGCGCCTTGCGACGGCCGAGCGCTTCGGCGAGCTTGGGGATGAACAGCGCGGCGAGCGCGGCAAAGCCGTTGTACGCGGCGAAGAGGATGCCAACCCAGTTCGCTCCCTCGTTGTATGCCGCGGAGGCTGCATCGGTCGTACCGTAGTGGTGTTCGGTAACCGCCGCGGTCGTGTAGATCCACATTGCGAACAGCGCAAACCAGGACAGGAACTGCACGACTGCCAGCTGCCGCATCACCACCGGCATGAGGTACAGGTCGTTGATCACGTTGTGCAGCATCCCCTCGGTGTCTCCGCGTTGCTGTCGTGACGCGACGACGAGCTGCAGCAGGCCGAAAGCGACGAGTCCGCAGCCGAGCACGTAGAGCTGCTTGTCCCAGCCGAACAGCGCAACGGCTGCCGCGAACGCCGCGCCCGCGACGATCCACGCCGCGGCGGATTTTCGATACCACCCTGGCGTACGCGCGTGCCGTTCGGCACCGCCCGGCTGGTCATCGACTCGCTCGTCGAACTCTGCGAGCTCCGCCGGTGAGTACTCGCGCGTGCGGAAGATGGTCCAGAGCACGGCACCGAGGAACGCAGCGGCGCCGAGGTAGAACGCGAGTTTCACGGACTGCGGCAACTGGCCCGGCTCGGCCACGTTGGCGACGTCGAAGACGTTCGTGAGGATCCACGGCAGCGCGGAGGCGACTACCGCACCGATGCCGATGAACCAGCTCTGCATCGAGTAGCCGCGGCAACGCTGCCGGTCGGGAAGCATGTCGCCCACCAGCGCACGGAACGGCTCCATCGAAACATTGATCGACGCGTCGAGTATCCACAGCATGCCTGCCGCGATCCACAGGTAGGGGCTGTTAGGCATGATCACGAGCGCCGCGGTGGCGAGCAGCGCACCGATCAGGAAGTACGGGCGGCGACGACCGAGGCGGCCCCAGGTGCGGTCGCTCATGTAGCCGATGATCGGCTGCACGACCAGCCCTGTGACCGGTGCTGCGAGCCAGAGAATCGGCAGCTCATCGATCGAGGCACCGAGCGACTGGAAGATGCGACTGACGTTCGCGTTCTGCAACGCGAAGCCGAACTGGATGCCAAGGAATCCGAAACACATGTTCCAGATCTGCCAGAAACCCAGCGTCGGCTTTTGCTTGCGCACTATCTGTCCTTTCCAAGTCGAAGATCGAGCCACACGGCGAGCGCGAGCACGATGCCGCGTGCAATGTACTTTGCCTCCGGTGAGACCGCCATCAGGGTCATGCCGTTCAGCAGGCTCGCCATGATCAACGCGCCGAACAGCACGCCGGGCACGGTGCCGCGCCCGCCTCGCAGGCTCGTGCCACCGATCACGCAGGCCGCGACCGCATCGAGTTCCATCAGGGAGCCCACGGTCGACGTCGACGCGCCCGAGTACGCGGTCTGCATGAATCCGGTCAGCGCCACGATGCTGCCCATGAGCGCGTAGGCGCCGATGATGGTGTTGCGCACCGGCACGCCGGACACCGCCGCGGCTTCTTCGTTGCCGCCGATCGCGTAGAGGTAGCGGCCAAAGGGTGTGTTCGTCACCAGCTGGTGGACCAGTACCGCGACCAGTCCGAGGATGACCAGCGCGATAGGTACGCCGCGGTAGCCGTTGGTGACGATGACGACCAGGAAGACGAGCTGCGCGGGCACGAACAGCTTCAAGAACGTGAGTTCGCCGTCGTCGACAGGGAATCCGTAGGACTGACGGCGCTTCCATGCAGTGAGCGCCGATGCGACGATCGCCGTCACCGCCAGTCCGGCCAGCACGTAGCCGGCGACGTCCGGCAGGTAATACGTGGTGAGCAGCGAGTACGCGTTCGTGCTCCCGCCCTCGACGACGGGCACGGTCTGGTTCTCGATCACGAGCCAGTGCAGGCCACGGAAGACCAGCAGGCCCCCCAGCGTCATGATGAAGGCCGGGATCCGCTCTATCGCGATCAGCGCACCCATCGCCGACCAGACCACCACCGCGCCAAGCGTTGCAATCGACAGCGCGACGGGGGCCGGCACGTCGTGCCAGAACACCAGGACAGCGGCAACGGCGCCGGCGAGGCCCACGCCACTGCCCGCGGACAGGTCGATCTGCCCGGGCAGCAGCACGACGAGCATGCCGAGCGCCAGCACTGCGGTGACGGCGAGTTCGACCGAGAGCAGCGACAGGTTGCGCGCCGAGAGGAACACCGGCTCCTGCCACGCGAAGAACGCCCAGATCGCCACCAGCGCGATCAGCATCGACAACTCGCGGGTGGCTAAGCGATTCATGCGGCGCGCCCCAGTCGCCCCATCGCGGCGGCCAGCAGCCGCTGCTGGGTCGCCTGCCGCCCGGTCGAACGTGCCGCCGACGCGGCCTTCACACAGCATCACGATGCGGTCGCTCAGGCCCAGCAACTCGCCGAGTTCACTCGAGACCAGCACGATCGACTGACCGGCCCCCGTCAGCCGGTTGATGAGTTCATACACCTCGAGTTTCGCGCCGACGTCGATGCCGCGTGTCGGCTCGTCGAGCAGGAGGACCTGCGGTTGCGTCAGCAGCATCCTGCCGAGCACGACCTTTTGCTGGTTGCCGCCTGAAAGCGTGCCGACCGGCTGCTCGAGGCTCTGCACCTTGATGCGCAGTTCCTCGACAATGGCCTTCGCGTGCCCCACCTCCCGATCGCGATCGACGAAGAGACCGCGGCGCATGCGGCGCAGCGACGACAGTGAAACATTGAAGGTCACGCCCTGCGGCGACACCAGCCCGAAGCGCTTGCGGTCCTCCGTGACGAGCGCGAGACCTTGCGCGAGTGCCTCGCGCGGATTCCGCGCAACAAGTGGCCGGCCGTCGATTTCGACCGTTCCCGCAATTCTCGTGCCCCAGAGTCCCATCAGGTGCAGCAGCAGCTCGGTGCGTCCCGCGCCCATCAGGCCGCCGATCCCGAGCACTTCCCCTGCCCGCGCTTCGAACTCGATGCCACCCAGCGAAAGTGTGCCGTCCGCCGGCGCTTTCACGTCGACACCGCGCAACGCAAGCAACGTGCGGCCAGGCGTGGGCTGCCGGCGCGGGTAGTGATCCTCGATACGACGACCGACCATCCTGCGGATGATCTCGCCGGCATCGGTCTCCGCCGCATTCAACGTGCCCTGCGCACAGCCATCGCGCAGCACCGTGATACGGTCGGCGATCGCGAACACTTCGTCGAGCTTGTGCGAGATGAACACGCAGGCGACGTCGCGGCTACGCAGGCGACGCACCAGGTCGAGCAGCGTGTCGATCTCGTGGCGCGCCAGCGCGGCGGTGGGCTCATCGAGGACCAGCACCTTCGGTTTGCGTCCAACCGCGCGTGCGATCTCCACGAGTTGTTGCTGGCCGACGCCGAGGTCGCCGACACGGACCGCCGGGTCGAGCCGGATGCCACAGTCAGCGAGCGTTACAGCGGACCTCGCGTAGACGCAATCCCAGTCGATGCGCCCGCGCCGGCGCGGAAACGCGCCGAGGAACAGGTTCTCGCCCACGGACATGTCGGGAAACAGCGCGAGTTCCTGGTGGATGATGGCGATGCCGGCACGCTCCGCGTCGCGAGTCGACCGGAACCCGGCCGTCTTGCCGTCGACTCGGATCTCGCCTTCGTAGCTGCCGTGCGGATGCACGCCGGCCAGCAGCTTGATCAGCGTCGATTTGCCCGCCCCGTTCTCGCCACAGAGCGCGTGTACCTCGCCCGCTCGCAGCTCGAAACTCACGCCGCCGAGCGCCGTCACGGCGCCGAAGCGCTTCACGATCGCGCGTGCTGCGAGAACGATGCGTTCGCTCATGGACGCGGGGGACGTCGTGCTTCGGGGATGCCGCGATACACGTCGTCGTAGGTCGCCATCCCGTCACGCACGACGGTGTCGAGCAGGTTGTCGCGAGTCACGGTTACGACGTCGTAGAGGGCGGCAGGCACCGGGCCGTGACCGTTGTCGACGGTGCTGCGCGCCACGACGAGGCGTTTCGATGCCACCTGCACGGCAAGTTCGGCTGCACCGCGCGTGAGCGTCTTGAGCGGCTTGTAGATCGTCATCGCCTGCGTGCCTGCGGCGATGCGCTGCAGTGCCACAGTGTCGGCATCCTGCCCTGTCACCAGCACCTTGCCCGCGAGGCCCTCCTCGCTCAGCGCCTGGATCGCGCCGCCGGCGGTGCCGTCGTTGCTGGCGAGCACCGCGTCGATGCCCGGGCCCGACGCGGTGATCGCCGCGTTGACGATGCGCTTGGCGTTCTCGGGCTTCCAGTCTTCAGCCCAGTCCTCGCGCACGACCACGATATCGCCGCGGGCGACGTAGGGCTCGAGCACCCGGTCCTGCCCGCGCTTGAATTGGGAGGCGTTGTTGTCGGTCTTGGCGCCGTAGATGCGCACGATCCGGCCTTTGCCGGGGGTGGGCAGGTGGTCGACGAGGAACTTCGCCTGCAGTTCGCCCACGCGCTCGTTGTCGAAGCTCACGTACAGGTCGAGGTCGCTGTCGCGGATGATGCGGTCGTACGCGATCACGGGGATGCCGGACTCGTGCGCCATCGTGACGGCCTTCGCCATCGCCGTGCCGTCGTGGGGAACGATGACCAGCACGTCGACCTTGTTGGTGATCAGCTTCTCGACGTCGCTGACCTGCACGGTGTCGTCGCTGTTGGCAGCGAGCACCAGCACTTTCGCCCCGAGCTCGCCCGCACGCCGCACGAACATGTCGCGGTCGGCCTGCCAGCGGGCTTCCTTGAGCGTATCCATCGACAAGCCGATGACGATGCCGTCGTCCTGCGGCTTGCCGGTGGCGCTGCCCCCGCGAGCGGCCAGCGCCAGGCCGATCAGCACGCTCGCCACCAGCGATACGAGCACCAGCAGGATGCGGGCTTTCACGGGTTGAAGGCCGGGAACAGTGTTGGATTCATCGGCGGCTCCACTCACAACGTCTGCTTGAATCGAATGGCGACCCCACCGCTGGAGGCCAGCGCGATCTCCAGTGTGTCGGCCGCGGTGACGTTGCGCTGCTCGACCACGAGATCGTGCGGCCGCGTCCTCCAGTCAGCCAGCGGCCCGTCGCGATAGATCTCGGCGACGTAGCGCGCTTTCGGGTCGAGGAAGTCGAGCTTCAGGCGCAGTGAGCGGGCGTTCTCGTCGGTCAATGCGCCGAGGAACCAGTCCGGGCTGCCGCGCTGCTTGCGCGCGACCGCGACGTAGTCGCCGATCTCGCCGGCGACACCGACGCTTTCGTCCCAGTCGGTCGGCACGTCCTTGATGAACTGGAACGCAGCCGGGTGCTTCGCGTAGTTTTCGGGCAGGTCGGCTGCCATCTGCACCGGGCTGTACAGCACCACGTAGAGCGACAGCTCCTTCGCCAGCGTGTGCGGCACGCGGTGCTGCGGGGAGAAGCCGTCGAGGTCGACGATGCCCGGCGTGTAGTCCATGGGGCCGGCCAGCATGCGCGTGAACGGCAGGATCGCGACGTGCTCCGGCGGGTTCACCGGGTCACCCCAGGCGTTGTACTCCTGGCCGCGGGCGCCTTCGCGGGAAATCCAGTTCGGGTACGTGCGGCGCAGGCCCGTGTCCTTCACGGGCTCGTGCGCGTTGATGCTGATCTTGTGCCTCGCCGCCTCGCGCAGCACGCGCAGGTGGTGGCCGACCTGGAACTGCCCGTCGTGCCATTCGTGGACTTCGACGCCGTCGCCGTCGATGCGGCGCACGTCGCCCGCGTCCGCCACGTAGCCGGTCTTGACCTGCCGCACACCCATCGACTCGTAGAGCGCGAACGCCGCGGGCATCTGCGTTTCGTAATTGCCCACGTCGCCCGAGGTCTCGTGATGGCCGATGAGGCGCACACCTTTGCCGCGCGCGTAATCGGAGACTGCCTGCAAGTCGAAGTCCGGATACGCCTGCGTGAATTTGAACAGCTTGCCGTTGTAGAACCAGTCGCCGTCCCAGCCGACGTTCCAGCCTTCGACCAGCACGCCCTTGAACCCGTTGGCCGCGGCGAAGTCGATGTAGCGCCTGGTCTCGCGCCGTCGTGGCTCCGTGCTTCGGGCCGGTTCCCACGTGGCCTGCCCGATGTGCATCGCCCACCAGATGCCGACGTACTTGCCGGGTTCGACCCAGGAGACGTCGCCGAGCACGTTCGGCTCGTTGAGGTTCAAGATCAGGCTCGAATCGAGCAGCTTCGCTGCGCTAGGCGCGATCTGCACGGTGCGCCACGGCGTCGTGAAAGGCGTGCGGGTCTTGACTCGGATGCCGTCGGACCACGGCGTGAGGCTGGTGCGAAAGATGCCGGGCCGCCGGTGATCGAGCACGTAGGCCGCGTAGTCGACGAGCGCTGCTTCGTGGAAGCTCAGGTGCAGGCCGTCCGGCAGGCGCACCGTCATCGGCGTGTGCGCCATGTGCACGGCTTCGAGCGGTGTCGTGTTGTACAGGTATTCGTAGCGGTTCCAGCGACGGCCCGGAATCCACCACGCGGTAATGTCCTTCGTTGCATCCGCGTCGAGTCGGAACTCGGTCAGTTCGTCGGTGATGTTGACCGCGTCGTACCCTGGCTGCTGCGGCACCTCGTAGCGGAAACCGAGGCCGTCGTCGAATACCCGCACGCGCACGTTGAACTTGCGACCGGCGCCGGCTGCGGATTCGAAATTCACCAGCAGTTCGCGATGGTGGTCGCGCACGAAACGGCGCTCGCCCCAGGGCTGCTCCCAGGTGGCATCCTGCACCGACGTCGAGGTGCCTGCGATGCGAAAGCCGTCGTCGAAAGCCGGCTGCGACTGGAACCGCATGCCGAGGAACCCCGCCGGCATGATCACCGCGCCGTTACGTGCGACTGCGTAGCGAGGTGCGCCGTTCGTGTCGACGTCGACGGTGACGACCGTTTGCCCGTCAGGCGAGCGGATTTCTGCGGCCTGCGCGGCTACGGCAACCGACGCGAGCAACACGGCGAACGAGGCCCTGACGCGCAACGTGACCCGACTCATGACGACTCCCCTGCCACAGGACGGGCAGGCAACGGCCCCGCCCGACTTGTTCCGCGGCCGGTCCATCGCTTCCCCCGAAGCCGGTGGGAGTCTAGCAACGAACCGGGGGGCGGCTCGCTACCACCCTTCAATGCAAACGTATGCAACATCTTGTAGCCCGGGTAGCCGGGGTGATTCACTGCCTGTCCCGTGCAGGAGACTTCCCGGATGATCAGGAAATGGCTGGCAGTGCTGTGGCTCGCGATCGCCTCGACCTCGGCCGTGGCGGCCGACCGCATCGAACGCGTCGAGCCTGCGTCCTGGTGGGTGGGCATGAAGGACGACCGGCTGCAGTTGCTGGTGCACGGCGACCGCGTGGCCGAACTGGAACCAAAGCTCTCCTACCCCGGCGTCACCCTCGTCAGTGCCGAACGGGTCGAGAACCCGAATTACCTGTTCGTGAACCTGCGGATCGCGCCGGACACCCGGCCAGGCACATTCCGTATCGACTTTCGCAAGGGGCGCTCGAAGACGGCTAGCCGCACCTACGTACTGAACGCCCGCGCACCAGGATCGGCGGACCGCGCGAGTTTCGGGCCGCAGGACACGATCTACCTGATCACGCCCGACCGCTTTGCCAATGGCGACCCGTCGAACGACACGGTGAAGGGCATTCCCGACGGCCTGAACCGGAGCCTGCCACTCGGCCGCCATGGCGGCGACCTGCAAGGCATCGCGAACCACCTCGATTACCTGGCGGGCATGGGGTACACGCAGCTCTGGCTGAACCCGGTGCTGGCGAACAACCAGCCCGAGGTCACGTACCACGGCTACGCCATCACCGACTTCTACAAGGTAGACCCGCGCTTCGGCACCAACGAAGGTTTTCGCCAGCTCGTCGCCGACGCTCGCCAGCGCGGCGTCGGCATGATCATGGACATGGTCCTGAACCACTGCGGCTCGCAGCACTGGTGGATGCAGGACCTGCCGAGCCGCGACTGGTTCAACAACGACAGCCAGTTCGTCGCCACGACGCACGTGCGCGAGACGCTGCAGGACACCCACGCCGCAGCCGATGATCGCCGGGTGTTCTCCGACGGCTGGTTCGTCGCCACGATGCCGGACATGAACCAGCGCAATCCGCACCTGGCGACGTACCTGATCCAGAACAGCCTCTGGTGGGTCGAGTACGCCGGGCTTTCCGGCATCCGCGTCGACACGTACTCCTACTCCGACCGTGCGTTCCTGACGGAATGGTCGCGCCGGGTGACACAGGAGTACCCGAACCTGAACATCGTCGGCGAGGAATGGAGTTCGAACCCGTCGACCGTCGCTTACTGGCAACGCGGCCGCAATCCGCCGGACGGCTACGTGTCGTACCTGCCGAGCCTGTTCGACTTCGCGCTGCAGGAAGCGGTGGCGATGGGACTCAAGGAAACGGAAGGATGGGGCACCGGACTGCGTCGCATCTACAAGGTGCTCGCGCAGGACAGCGTCTTTCCGGATCCGTACAACCTCGTCGTCTTCCACGACAACCACGACATGAGTCGCATGTTCACCGCACTGGGCGAACGCCAGGACCTGAACCGCATGGCGCTCGCGTTCCTGCTGACGACGCGCGGCATTCCGCAGATCCTGTATGGCACCGAAGTGCTGATGAGCAACAAGGGCACCGAGGACCACGGCATCATCCGCAGCGATTTTCCGGGCGGCTGGGCCGGCGACAAGAAGAATGCCTTCACGGGACAGGGGCTCAGCGACGACGAGCGTGCCATGCAGGACTACACGCGCAAGCTGCTGCAGTGGCGTCGCACCGCACCGGCAATGCGCGATGGCAAGCTCACTCACTACGTGCCCATGGACGGCGTCTACGTTTACTTCCGGCACGTTGCGGCACAGACGATCATGGTCATCCTCAACAACGGCGACGCCGGGCGAACTCTCGACACCCGACGATTCCACGAGCTGATCGGCACGGCGACCACGGGTACGGACGTGCTGTCGCAACAGACACACGATCTGGCCGGCGGCGTGCCCGTGGCTGCGCGAAGTGCGACCATCCTTGATCTCCACTGAGGTAGCGCCATGCCACACGCCGCGCGAGGCGTTCTGCTGGTCGTGCTGGCACTGAGCGCCGTGGCTGCCGCGGACGCCGCAGTGCGTGCACCGGTGCCAGCGCCGGTTCAGGTCAAGGGACCCGGAGTCACGGGCACCGTCATCCGTCACCCGTCGCTGCACTCGACCCACGTCGCGCCTCGCAATGTCGACGTGTGGCTGCCGCCGAGCTACGGCAAGGATCCTGCGCAGCACTACCCCGTGCTGTACATGCACGATGGCCAGAACCTGTTCGATCCGGCGACGTCGTACGGCAACGTCGACTGGGCCGTCGACGAGGCGATGACGGACCTGATCGCCAGGGGCGCGGTGCGCGAGGCGATCGTCGTCGGCATCTGGAACACGAACCGGCGTCGCGACGAATACATGCCGCAACGGGCCGTACGGGGCGACGTGCATTTCAATGTGCCGGGCGCCAACGACCTGAAGCCCGGGACATCATCTCGGATCGGTACCTTGCCTTCCTGGTCACGGAACTGAAGCCCTTCATCGACGCCGCGTACCGCACACTCCCCGGTCGCGCCGATACGTTCGTGATGGGCTCGAGCATGGGTGGCCTGATCTCGCAGTACGCAATGAGCCGGTACCCGGATGTTTTCGGGGGCGCCGGATGCGTTTCGACGCATTGGCCGGCAGGCGACGGCATCACGCTCGACGACTTCGCCGCGCACCTGCCCGACCCGGCCACGCACCGGTACTGGTTCGATTACGGCACGCGAACGCTCGATGCCGACTACGAGCCGTACCAGCAGCGTGCCGACGAGATCCTGCGCAAGGCCGGCTACGTCGAGGGCCAGAACTGGATCACGCGCAAGTTCGAAGGCGCCGAGCACTCGGAAAAGGCCTGGCGCCTGCGCGTCGATCAACCGCTGGTGTTCCTGCTCGGCCGTCTGGATGGGCCGGGGGGGGGGGGGGGGGGGGGGGGGCGCCGACGTGCCTCCTCAGGGAAACACTCGATGCTCGACATGCAGCGCAAGCTGTCGACGCCTTTTCTTGTCCTGCTCACGCTTCCGGCCACCGCCATGGGGTTCGCCCTGTCGGTGCAGATCTCGGCGCTCAGCTGGATCCTCTCGACCAGGTACGGGCTCGACCTGCACGACATCGGGCTGGTCTGGGCCGCAGGCCCGCTGGCCGGCATCGTGGGCCAGGTGCTGATTGGAATCCTCAGCGACGAGGTCTGGTTGTGGGGCGGACGGCGGCGGCCCTTCCTGATCATCGGTGGGACGCTGGCGGCGCTGATGCTGCTGGCCCTGCCGTCCATCGGTGTCATTACCGAGCGGCTCGGCTTCGACGGCATCCTGGGCGTGGCGATCGCCGTGGCCATCGCGCTCGACCTCTCGATCAACGTCAGTTTCAACCCGGCCCGCTCGCTGATCACGGACGTGACGCCCGAGGGGGCCGAACGCACGCGCGGCTACACCTGGATGCAGACCGTGTCGGGCAGCTTCGGCGTGCTCGCGTATGCGATCGGCGCGGCCTTTGGCAACGTCGCGCTCATCTACGTTGGCGCAGGCATCGTGCTGCTGTTTTCCCTGCTGCCGGTGTTCGTCGTAACGGAGCCGCGGGAATTGCCACGCATCGAGTCTTCCGGCGACGAACGGACAAGTGTCCGCAGCGTGCTGCGCCTGATCGAACCGCTGTGGGCGTTTCTGGTCTACGACATCGTCGCGATGAGCCTGCGGCTCGCCGGGATCACGCCGACGGGCTATGGCCTGGAAATCGCGTTCGGCACGCTGGCGGCCGTGCTGATCTGGCGTACGCTCAGGGTCCGTTCCCGGGGTGTTCGTGTCGCGGACGACTATGCGGACTACCGCAAGGTGCTGGCTGCGAACTCGCTGAGCTGGATCGGCATGCAGACCATGTTCGTCTACATGATCGCGTTCGCGCAGCAGCGCTTCCCCACGCTCGGCGCGGACGACGTCGGCAAGGCGCTGTCGATGAGCTTCCCTCTCGCTGAACGCTGTTGCGGCGCTGCTGCCGGCACTGGTGCTGCTGCCGCTCGCACGGAGGTTTGGTGAGGTGCGCGTGCAAGCGATGAGCCTGACGACGATGGCCGTCGCATTCGCCGGCATCTATCTCTTCGCGCGGAGTCCGCTCGTGCTGTATGCGCTCATGGCGTTGCTTGGCATCGGCTGGGCCGCGATCGTGAGCTTGCCGTTCTCCATCATGTCGCAGCGCGTCGACCCCGCGCGGATCGGCCTGTACATGGGCGTCTTCAACCTTTCGATCGTGTTGCCGCAGCTCGTCGTGAGCCTGGGTGTGGGCCGGTTCATCAACGACGCCACTGACAAAGGCCTGATCTTCCTGATCGGCGCCGCCAGCATGGCGTTCTCAGCGATCGCATGGCGCAGTGTGGCCAACAAAGACCGGGCGATCGCCGGCTCTACCGTCGAGGTGCGGTCACACTAGGTTCTCTGCCGGCCGGACACCCATCGGCGCGGCGCGGTGCCTGCCGCGAAACCTGCGGACTGCATCACACATTGACGCACCCGTGCGCCCAAGGGTTGTCTCGGTCGACAGCACGCGTTTAAGTAAGGCCATCGCAGAGGTAAGGATCGCGTGGCCTTCATCATCGTTGCTGCCGGACCCATGACGGCCTGCCGGATGCGGACGATACCCGCCGGACGGGCGCTGTCCGGCATGCTCGTGGTGGCGCTCGTGCTGATGGCTGGCAGTGTCGCTCTCGGCTACCGAATGGCGCACGGCACGAACCGCGAACGCGGTACGGCCGGAAAGCCCGCCGCAGGCAGCTCTTTTGACTTGAAGCGCACCGAAGGCCGAGTGGTCATCGATCGTATCGGCGACCTGTCAGGCAGGCTGATCCGCCTCGAAATCGAGGCAGCGGCGTTGGCCCGGCGCCTCGGCGTCGCGCCGTCGCCGGTGAAGGTCGAACCCGTCAGTGCGGAGCCGGCAGTCGATGACCGGCCTCGCGGCGGTCCCCTGCTGCCACTTGGCAACACGGTGCCGATGACTGGCGCGGCGACGCAACCCACCGCGGGCGAGCCGGGCAGCAGCCTTGGGTACCTCGAAACGGAGATCGAACTGTTGGAGTATTCGCTCGATCGCATCGCCGGCCTCCTCGACGACCGCGACCTGGTGTCCATGACGTACCCGAATCGCGTTCCCGTACAGGGCCGCATGCCAAAGATCAGCTCGGGATTCGGTGTTCGCCATGACCCGTTCACGGGTCGGCTTGCGCGACACATGGGCCTGGACATACCCGCTGCCCGCGGCACTGCGATTCTCGCGAGCGGCGGCGGCCGCGTGGTGTCGGCCGGTTTCCGCGGCCCGTATGGCAAAGCCATCGTCATCGATCACGGTCACGGCACGCAGACGTTGTACGGTCACTGTTCGGAACTGTATGTACGCGCCGGGGAACTCGTGATGCCGCGGCAGAAGATTGCGGCAGTGGGTTCCACCGGCCGATCGACCGGACCCCACCTGCATTTCGAGGTCATACGCAACGGCAAGCGTGTCGAACCCGGCCAGGTGCTGGCGGACGTCCTCGCCCGGAAACCGAATTGAAGCCCGTCACCGCCCGCACGCCCACGCTCAAGCTCGCCGCCGCTCGCCTGGAGTTCAGCCGCGATCGTCGCTTCACGAACGCGCTGCACGTGGCGGCCGTGACGTCGCTCGTGATCCTTTTCATCATGATCGGCTGGCGGCTCCTTGCGGACAGCCGCTCATCCGCACCCGTGCTGGCAGGACTCAGGCAGCAGAACGCGGCACTGCGAACGGAACTCTCACGTGCCCTGGTCGAACTGGAGATGGAGCGATCGACGCGAGCCGCGCTCGCCCGCCAGGTCGCGGAACTGAACGAAGAATCGCGCGAGCTGAAGAGCCGCCTCGATTTCTTCAACGCGCAAAGCGGCCGTCCGGCCAGGACGCGCTGACATGCCAGGCCCGGCAACGCTGCCGATCACTCGAGGACCGTTCCATGTTTCGCAGAAAGACTGACCAGCCTTCCATCGACGTCTCGCGGTTGTCGAGCCTGATCTCCGCCGGTGTCGAGATTGCAGGTGACGTCGTCGTCACGGACGGAGTGCGTATCGACGGCCAGGTCGTCGGCAACGTACTGTCAAAGCCAGACACGCGCGGGCTGCTCGTGCTGAGCGAGCTCGGTCGCATCGAAGGCAACGTCAGCGTGCATGACGCCGTCATCAACGGCACGATCTGCGGCGACCTCGAGGTGGAAAACTTCATCGAGTTGCAGGCGAACGCCCGCATCACCGGTGCCATCAAGTACCGTACCTTGAAGATGACCTGCGGAGCCCGAGTGGAAGGCAGCATGGAGTGCATCGTCGATCGCGCCGAGGCCCCGACGGCCACGCCCAGTAACGTGGTCAGCCTGTCCAAGGTTGCGGAGTCTTAGCTGCGAGCGTCCCAGAGCGGCTCATTCAGGGCGACGATCGTTCCAGGTCGGACGGTCGGTGAGGGCGTTCGTTCCGGGTCTTCCCCGGGCGAGCGGAAAGGCAGACACGCTCGCCCGGGGAAGACCCGGAACGAACGCCTGATCGACCGCGCCTGTGCGAATTCTCGTCAAAGCCCGCGAATTTGCACGGCGCATGCAACGCCGACGCGTTCACATCGCATGACCGTCTGCCGATGATTCGCAACCGGCAGTGACCATCTCTCAATCACCAGACCGAATGGGTGACCGAGCAAACAAAAAAGCCCCCGCTGGCGAACCGGCGAGGGCTTGAGTCTGCGAACGCCGTGCCAGCGTAAAGCCGGCACGGCTCTGCAGTAGACCGGTCAGAACCTGTAGTTCAGGCCCAGCAGGTACTGCGTGCCGTATTCCTGGTAGTCCAGGAGGCGCTGCTTGTTTTCCGAGTAGGCGATGTACGGCTCGTTCGTGAGGTTGTTGACCTGGAACAGGACCTGCAATCCCTCGAACATGTTGCCGCTGAACGCATAGCTCAACTGCGCGTCCGTGATCATGTCGGCATCCACGTAACGCAGTGCCCGCTCGTTGGCGAAGTTGGCCACTTCGCCGATGTACTCCGAACGGTATCGCGTCGCGATGCGGGCGCCGAAGCCATACTTCTCGTAGTACAGCGTGGCATTCCACACGTCCTGCGACAGACCCGGCAACGTGATGTTCTGGGTCGCAACCGAGCTGATCGAACCCTGGATCTCGATGTCGCTGTCCGTGTACGAGTAGCTCACGATCGCGCCGAAGCCGTCGAGCGCGTCTGAGAACACGTCGAACGGCAGCGACGCCGCGAACTCCATGCCCCACAGGTAGCCACCCTCGCCGTTGACCGGCTGGGTGAAGCGGCCGGTGCACTGCTTCGTGACGCCCGGCGGGAACGCCGCGTCAGGCGTTGTCGCACACAGGGCCGTGAAATCATGACCGTCCGTCGTCTGGTTGTAGATGTAGGTATCCAGGTCCTTGTAGAACGCGGCGGCCGACACGTAGCCCTTGTTCTCGTAGAAATACTTCTCGTACGAGACGTCGAGGGCCCAGGCCTTCCACGGATCCAGCTGTGCGTTGCCGCCGCTGCCGCCCGGCTCGCCCGTGGCGAAGTTGAAGCCGCTCTCTTCCGTCGCCTTCAGCTGGTCCATGCGGGCACGGGCCAGTTGCTGCGAAATACCGACGCGCACGGCCTGCGAATCCGGCAGGAGGAAGGCCAGGTTGATCTGCGGCAGGATGTCCGTGTAGTCCTTGCCGTCGGTCACACCGAACACGGCGTTGCCCGCGCCCGTGTCGACGCGGAACGAGTCGGAGCTCTGGTCCGTGTAGATCACCTGCACACCGGCGTTGCCACGCATCGTGACCGTGTCGGAGATCTCGTGATTCAGGTCGCCGCGCACGTACGTGGTGATGACCTCTTCTTCGACGGTCCAGAACTTGCCAGCAAGGTAGGCGAACCCTGGCGTGGTCGGGGTGCCCCAGACGACCGGGTTGAAGTACTCACGCAGCACGCCGTTCACGTTGAGCGCCAGCGCCTGGCCCGCATCCGCGTAGTTCAGGTTGGTGTTGCGCAGCAGGAACTGCTGGTCGATCTGGAGATACCCGCCGCCGATCGTGCCCAGGCCCGATTCCGGCGATTGCTTTTCCTTCGAGCGGTCGCTGTAGTTGGCGCCGAACGAGAAGCTGTCGAACCACCACCAATCGGCTGTGCGTGTCGCATCCAGCCGGAACGACGTCAGCTCGTCTTCCGTGTGCGGCTTCTTCGTGTAGCCCGCGCCGTAGATCGTCGGGCCGATCTGGACCTGCGTCGGGTCGGTGTAGTCACGCAGGAACGACAACGACGGCATGTTGCTGTTGTTGCGCAGCTGGAACGTGCCCGTGTCGTACTGGTTGCGCGGCGCGGTGCCGTTCGCAGGCAGCGTCACGTACTGCGCGTTGATCTCCGGCTGCAGCTGGTCGCGCGTGGCCTTCGAATAGCTGATGTCTGCCACCATCGACCACTCGTCGCTCAGCTGGAACTCGTTGCGCCAGCCCGTCGCGAAGATCTCGTCTTCCGTGGTGAACAGGAAGTTGCGTACGAGCGGCATCACGTTGTTCAGCGTGCCGGCGACGATCGTGTCGGCCGCGACGGTGGTGTTGGAGTAACCGAACACCGTGCCAGCCGGGAACGTGCCGTCGCAACACGGCGCCGGGTAGCCGCCGAGATTGACCTCGAGGCTGCGCGCATTGTTGGTCTGGTCCATCGTCGAGTAGTACAGGTCGATCACGCCCGTGTACATGTCGTTCGGCGCGAACTGCAGCGACGCCATCAGGCCGTCACGTTCCGTGGAACCCATGTCCGCGCGGACCTTCATGCCGTTCGTCACGTAGTTGCCGGCCGCGATGCCAGGATTGTTGATGCAATCGTCCGGGGAGCCGCCGCCGCAGCTCGCGGCGCCGCCGCTGCTGCCCGCCGCATTCCACGGCTCGTACGTGCCGAAGCCGCGCGTCGCCAGCGGACTGTCGAGGTGGGCGTAGCCGAAGGCAAGGCCGAGCTTGCCGTCCATGAACTGGTCGATGTACGAGAAGCTCGCGCGATACCCGGTGTCGTCCGAGTCGGCGCCGAGGTCGTCGTTCGAATTCATCTCGCCACGGATGTTCAGCGCGATGGTCTGCTTGCCGTAGTCGAGCGGGCGCACGGTGCGCAGGTCGATGGTGCCGGCGAGGCCCTGGCCGACGAGCTGCGAGTCCGGCGTCTTGAAGACAACGACCTGGCTGATCAGTTCGGAGGGGTACTGGTCGAATTCCACATTGCGGTTGTCGCCGGTGCTGACCTGCTCGCGGCCGTTCAGCAGCGCGGTGGTGAAACCCGGGTCGGTGCCGCGGAGGCTGATCGCCGAGGCGCGGCCTTCGGCGCGCTGCGAGGTGAGGCCCGGCAGGCGCGAGATCGATTCAGCGATGCTGGTGTCGGGCAGCTTGCCGATGTCTTCGGCCGAAATCGCCTCGACGATGCTCATCGATTCCTGCTTGACGGCGATCGCGCTTTCGATGCCGGCACGGATGCCGGTGACGACGATCTCTTCGAGCTCGCCTTCGGCCGCCGGTGCCGCCTGTGCCTGCGCCATGCCTGGCATGCCGAGCGCGATGGCGATCGCGAGCGACAGCGCGGTGCCGCGCGACGGATAAAGAATCGAACTGAAATGATCAGCGGCGCGCTTGTCGCCGGACTGCAAATGCTTGGCCACGGATAGCCCCCAGGTTAGAAAAAGGTGTAGTGCTCACCCAACACCGGATCGTAGTCGCCTATCAAAACCACATGCAATGGCGTGCAACCGTATTCATTGAATAATGAATCAGCGTTGCCTGGAGGCAACACGCGGAACTAGGGATTAACCCTGACGGGAGACGGCGCGGGCGTGGGCAACGTCCCGCAACAGCGCCCGAACGGACTCACGGCCGAAGATCTCGTCGGTCCGGCAGGTCATCTTGCGCTGCCAGTTGGCGTGCTCTTCGTTGGTCCCGGGCACGTTGACCGGGTCCGCCATGCCAATGAGATCTTCTGCCTGGAGGACCACGAGGGCGGACGCGGTTCGCGCGAGGTAGACCTGGATCGCGTGCGCGAGGCAGCGGTGTACGCGTCCGATGCCGCCGAGGCAGCGGCAGGCTTCAGCCCGACAGCCTCGAGGGCATGCAGCAATGCCTGCCGGTCGCGCACGCGCTCGTCAGCCACGTGCTGGCGGGTTTCCTCGTTCGGATAAAGGGACAGGCGCTGGCGCAGGTCGATGTCGCCGCCCGACCAGTAGCCGCGCAGGGTCGGCAGATCGTGCGTCGTAACCGTCGCAATCGCGCGGCGCGGATACTCGCCTGGTGCGATGAAGCTGCCGTCGGTGCGCTTTGCGAACAGCAGCACGCGGTACGAGTACACGGCACGGTCGTCCATCGCGCGTGACATCTCGGGCGGCACGGTGCCGAGGTCTTCGCCGATAACGAGGCAGTCATGCCGCTCGCTTTCGAGCGCCAGCACCGACAAGAGGTCGTCGAGCGGATAGTGCACATAGCCGCCGGCGATCGAGCCGAGGCCGACCGGAACCCACCATTGACGAAACAGCGCCATCACGTGATCGAGCCGCAACGCGCCGAAGTGCCGCATGTTCGCAGCGATGAGGTTGCGGAACGGCTGGTACTGCTCCGCCATCAGCACGTTCGGATCCTGCGGCGGGATGCCCCAGTCCTGGCCCTTGAGCGCAAGCGCATCGGGCGGAGCGCCGACGCCGGCCCCCTTGCGATAGAGCGCCTGGTCGGACCACGTCTCGGAGCCGCTGGGGTTCACGCCCACGGCATAGTCGCCGTAGAGGCCGATCGGCATGCCGAGCTTGCGGCCAAGCGCTTGCGCCTCGCCCAGTTGCTCGTCGGCAATCCACTGCAACCAGGCATGGAACTCGACCAGGCCCGCATGCGACCGCTCGAAGGCCTGGACACCAGGGTGCGTTGGTTCGCGCAGTTCCTCCGGCCACATCGGCCAGCCCCAGTAGCGGTGACCATCGACGGCACGCATGTGTTCGTCGATGGCGTCGTGCAGCGCATGCCGACGCAATGATTCGCCGCGTTCAGCGCAGTAGGCCTGGAACTGCGCGACGCGTGCCGACGTTTGCGCTGACTGGTCGCGACGGAAGTGCGCGTGCAGCAGCTTCAGGACGCGCAGCTTCGCCAGCGCCACGCCGGGGTAGTCCACGCACGGCGTCGCGCGCAGGCGCGCGAGCTCGGCCTGGAATCCGTCCGCCTGCACGATCGCCTGTGCCTCGGCGCAGTGCCCGAACTCGGTGACGCGCTCGATCGCGATGTAGAGCACGTTCAGGAAGTGCCGTGACGACGGGCTGTACGGGCTGAACTGCCACGGATTGCCGGGGAACAGCGCGTGCAGCGGATTGAGGCCGAGCAACGCAGCGCCCTGCTCGGCGCACGCACGCACGACGGCGAGCAGGTCGGCAAAGTCGCCGATTCCCCAGTTCTGCTCCGAACGCAATGTATAGAGCTGAACCGCCACGCCCCACAGCCGCCCACCATCGTGCAGGACCCGGGGTTCATGACATGGCAGGGGCGCCGCAACGAGCGCGCAGGATTCAATCGCGCCACCTTCGAGTGCAACGTGCAACGTGTGATAGCCGTGCGGAAGGTTGTCGGGCAGCGGCAGGTCGCGGCGTGTCAGCCAGCGGCCGTCGACTTCGCGCCGCTCGTGTTCCTGCAGTGCCTCGGCGCGCACGCGACCGCTGACTTCATCGCCGCATTCGGTTGTGATCCGCCAGGCGAGTTCCCGCGAGAGCCAGTCGGCAGGAACCGCGAGTGTCACGTTGCTGCGGTGCGGACGCACGACGGCCACGGGTGGCAGCAGCGAACGCAGCCGCTGGTTCTCGTGCTCGTGCAACTCGCGCTCGATCGCCGCTGCATCGGACGTCGCGCAACCCATCGCCGCCAGGATCGCCGTCTTGGTTTCGCGACTGATCTGCAGCAGTTCGCCGCGAAAATTGTGGTAAGCGTCGCCGATACCGCGCTGCCTGGCGAGTTGGTCGAGCAATGAGTCGAGCATGCGATACCGTCCGGTTGGCGGTCGCGACGATGCCTTACGTCAAGGACCGCCGCAAGTGTGTTGATCCGATCAGACGGTCCGCGATTCCAGCAGGACCGTGCTCCGCGGTTGCAGCGCAAGCCGCGTTCCGGGCACAAGACTGGCCATGGCGCGCGGCGGTTGTTCGTGACTGGTGTCGAACAGCACGCCCCAGGCCGAGCCTTCGGGTCCGGACGGCAACGTCATCTGCGCCGGCGTGACATCGGCGTTGAAGGCGATGAGCAGGTCCCCATTGCGGGTGCTGCGTGCCGCCGCGCCGTTCAGCAGCACCGCGATCGAAGCCAGCCTGGAATCGTTCCAGTCGGACTCGGTCATCTCGCGCCCGGACGGGTGCAGCCACGTCACGTCCCTGGTGTCGGCACCGCGCAGCGTGCCCTTGAGGAACGTGTCGCGGCGCAGCCAGAGTCGCGACTTGCGCAGGTCGATCAGGCGGCGCACGAACTCGATCAAAGGCGCGTTGCGCTCTGCGAGCGTCCAGTCGATCCAGTTGATCTCGTTGTCCTGGCAATACGCATTGTTGTTGCCGAGCTGTGTGCGGCCGAATTCGTCGCCCGCCATCAGCATGGGCACTCCCTGTGACAGGAACACGGTCGCGAGCAGGTTGCGGGCCTGGCGTGCGCGCGTCGCAAGAACTACCGGATCGTCCGTCGGTCCCTGGACACCGTAATTTGCGCTCAGGTTATGCGCGTGGCCGTCGCGGTTGCCCTCGAGGTTGGCCTGGTTGTGACGATCGCTGTAGGTCACTGTGTCGTGCAGCGTGAAGCCGTCGTGCGCGGCGATGTAGTTGACGCTGGCGGTCGGCTTGCGGCCACGCGCGCGGAAGAGATCGCTGGAACCCGCGAAGCGTTCTGCGAACGCGCCGACGAGCGGCCGGTCGCCGCGCCAGAACGCCCGCGCCGTGTCGCGGTAGCGGTCATTCCACTCGGCCCAGCCGACCGGGAACGACCCGAGCTGGTAGCCACCTGCGCCAACATCCCACGGCTCCGCGATCAGCTTCAGGTAGGCGAGCTGCGGGTCGGCGCGCAGCGCCGCAAAGAAGGGCGCCGCGCGGCTGAACCCGTTCGCGTCGCGACCGAGAATCGGCGCGAGGTCGAAGCGGAAGCCATCGACGCGCATGTCCGTGGCCCAGTACCGCAGGCAATCGATCACCATGGCGCGCACGGCGGGTTCGTCAAAGTTGATCGTGTTGCCGCAGCCGGAAAAATTCACGTAGTGCGCACGATTGTCGGCAGGCAGCCGGTAGTAGACCGAATTGTCGAAGCCGCGCAGGCTCAGCGTCGGTCCGTGCTCATTGCCCTCGGCCGTGTGATTGAACACGACGTCCAGAATGACCTCGAATCCGGCCTGGTGCAGCGCGCGCACCATCGTCTTGAACTCGGTGACCGCGTCCTCGACCGCGTAGCTGGGCTCTGGTGCAAACCAGGCGAGCGAGTTGTACCCCCAGTAGTTCGCGAGACCGCGCTCGACGAGGAACTGCTCGCTGACAAATGCCTGCACCGGCATCAGCTCGATGGTGGTGACACCAAGCCGCTTGAGGTAGTCGATGACCGCCGGTTCGGCCAGCCCGAGGAACTTGCCGCGCAGATGCGGCGGCACCGCCGGATGCCGTTGCGTGAAGCCCTTGACGTGCAACTCGTAGACGATCGTGTCGCGCCACGGCACGTTCGGTGAACGCACCTTGGCCCAGTCGAAACTGCCGTCGACCACTTCGGCGCGCGGCACGTGCGGCGCGCTGTCGTCGGGCGACGGCAGGTCGTCGCGACCACGCACGGCACCGTGCAGTGACGGGTGCCACTCGAATTTTCCGCGCAACGACTGCGCGCAGGGATCGACCAGCAGCTTCGAGGGATTGAAGCGCAGGCCACGCGCCGGATCGTAGGGACCGTGCACGCGATAACCATACTGCAGTCCCGGGCCGCCGAAACGCGCCGGCAGGAAGCCGTGCCACAGGTTGCCCGTGCGCGACGGCAGGTCGAGTCGCGCGATTTCGTCGCGACCGCTGCCATCGTAGAGACAGAGTTCGACACGATCCGCGTGCGCCGAATAGACCGCGAAATTTGTGCCGCGCCCGGTCCAGTTCGCCCCGAGCGGCTGGGGTGAGCCCGCCTCGAGGCGGGCTGCGCCTGGTGCAGGGTCAAGCGTCATGTCGTCCGGTGTGGCGGGGTCGAGCACGTCCATCAGACTCTCAGTCGGCGAGTTCGAAAAACAGCGCGCCGAGCGGCGGCAGGTCGAGCCGGATGTGGCACGGGTAGCCCTGGCAAGGCGCCAGCTGCGTCACGACGCGCGCCTGCTGGTTGAAACCCGAGCCGCCGAAACGCGCGGCGTCCGTATCGAGCACTTTGCGGTACGTGCCCGCCGCGGGAACGCCCAGCCAGTAGGCCTCGCGCGGCACCGGCGTGCAGTTGAACACGCACAACAGCGGCGGCCGGTCCGGGTGCAGCGGCGAGCGGCGCAGGAAGGCGAACACGCTCTGGTCGCCATTGTGCAGGTCGATCCACGCGAAACCCGCGGGGTCGGCGTCACTGGCGTGCAGCACCGGATTCTCGAGATAGAGGTGGTTCAGGTCGCGGTTCAGGTCGAGCAGCGCGCGATGCTCAGGCTGCTCGAGCAGGTGCCAGTCGAGTGAATGCTGCTCGCGCCATTCCTGCCATTGCCCGAACTCGCACCCCATGAACAGCAGCTTCTTGCCCGGGTGCGCCGTCATGTACGCGCGGAACCAGCGGTAGTTCGCGCGCTTCTGCCACCCGTCGCCCGGCATCTTGTCGAGCAGCGAGCCCTTGCCGTGCACGACTTCGTCGTGCGAGATCGGCAGCACGAATTTTTCGGACCAGGCGTAGACGAACGAGAACGTCACCAGCGAATGATGGAACCGTCGATGCACCGGATCGTGCTCGACGTAGCGCAGCGTGTCGTTCATCCAGCCCATGTTCCACTTGAAGTGAAACCCGAGCCCGCCGAGGTGCGCCGGTTGCGTGACGCCGGGAAACGCGGTCGATTCCTCGGCGAACGTCATCACGCCCGGGTAGTCCCGACCTACCGCGATGTTGAGCTGACGCAGGAATTCGATCGCGTCGAGGTTCTCGCGGCCGCCGTACCTGTTCGGCACCCAGTCACCGGCCTTGCGGCTGTAGTCGAGGTACAGCATCGACGCGACCGCATCCACGCGCAGGCCGTCGATGTGATACCGGTCGATCCAGTACAGCGCGTTTGCCACGAGGAAATTGCGCACCTCGTGCCGGCCGTAATTGAAGATCTTGGTGCCCCAGTCCGCGTGCTCGCCGAGCCGCGGATCGGAGTGTTCGTACAGGCTCGAGCCGTCGAAGTTGGCGAGGCCGTGGTCGTCGCGCGGAAAATGCGCCGGCACCCAGTCGATGATGACGCCCAGGCCCGCCTGGTGACAGCGATCGACGAAGGCCATGAAATCCTGCGGCGTGCCGAAGCGCGAACTCGGCGCGTAGTAGCCCACCACCTGGTAGCCCCAAGAGCCATCGAACGGGTGTTCGGCCACGCCCATGAGTTCGAGGTGCGTGAAACCCTGGTCCTTCGCGTACGGGATCAGCTCGTCCGCGATCTCGCGCCAGTTGAGGAACTGGGGCTCGCGGCCGTAATCGCGACGCCAGCTGCCGGGATGCACTTCGTAGATGTTGACCGGCTGCAGGTGATGCGGCGCGGTCCTGCGCGCATCGATCCAGTCCGCGTCGTGCCACTCGTAGCCGTCGAGCGCGGCGACGATCGAAGCAGTGCCCGGGCGCAGCTCCATCGCGAAGCCGTATGGATCGGACTTGAGGACGGTGGTGCCGGCCTTGGTGCGGATCTCGTACTTGTACAGTGCGCCCGGTCCGACGCCCGGCACGAACAGCTCCCAGATCCCGGAGCCGCCACGAGTCTGCAGTGCGTGCTTGCGGCCGTCCCACAGGTTGAACGGCCCGACCACGCTGACGCGCTCCGCGTTGGGCGCCCAGACGGCGAACCGCGTGCCGGGCAGACCGTCGAGTTCGGCAGGATGCGCGCCGAGCTTGTAATAGATCGTGTAGTGATTGCCTTCGCCGAACAGGTACAGGTCGAAGTCGGAGAGCTGCGGCGCGAAGTAATACGCATCGTGCTTGTCGATCTCGACGCCGCTCGCGTAGCGCACGTGCAGCTTGTAGGGCTGCAACGGACGACGGTGCGGCACGCGGCCCTCGAACAGTCCCGCCGGGTGGATCGATTTCAGTTCGACTGCGGCCTCGCCTTCCCAGCGCACGCTGACGGCCGTCGCGTCCGGCTCGAGCACGCGCACGACGCACACCGGAGCGTCGTTCCTGCGTGCGAACTCGTGGTAGCCCAGCACCGAACGTGGCGCGGGGTGAAGCGCGTTGACGAGTGCGTCGATGTCGGCGGGCGAAAGGGTCGTGCGGACGGTCATTGCCGCAGTCTAGCCTGCGGCAAGGGGTCCGGGGATGGGGATGGGGATAGTCGGAGAAGCGCAGCGATGAATCCGATTGCAGCGCATCCGTTGGTAGGCACAGGTTCGATGCGGCGACGGCAGGCAAATGTGAAGTCAGGCGCCGACAGCGCCTTCCCACTAACACAACCCCAATCCCCTAACCCCACAGGACCGGCTTGATGCGCCAGATCCGCTCCGCGTACTCACGAATGCTGCGGTCGCTCGAGAACGTGCCCATGCCGAGCGCGTTGAGCACCGCCTTCCGGCTCCACTCGTCGGGCTGCAGAAACAGCGCGTCCACTTCGTCCTGCGCCCTGGCGTAAGCCGCGAAATCTGCCAACACGAAGTATGGCTCGCCGTCGGAGAGCAGGCGCCCGACGATCGGCTTGCCGTCGAACACGTTGGCGGGCGAGAAGTAGCCCGAATCGATCATGTCGAGCGTGCGGGCGAGGTCGGGGTTCCCGGAGACGAACGTTTCGGGTGCGTAGCCCCTGGCCTTCAGGCTGGTCACTTCGTGCGCCTGCAGGCCGAAGATGAAGATGTTCTCCGGACCGACCTGTTCGCGGATCTCGATGTTGGCGCCGTCGAGCGTGCCGATGGTGAGCGCGCCGTTCAGCGACAGCTTCATGTTGCCCGTGCCGGAGGCCTCGAGACCCGCAGTCGAGATCTGCTGCGACAGGTCGGCGGCGGGCATGATCCGCTGCGCGAGCGAGACGTCGTAGTCGGGCAGGAAGACGACCTTCAGCTTGCCCTGGATCGATTCGTCCGCGTTGACGACGCTGGCGACGTTGTTGATGAGCTTGATGATGCCCTTGGCCATCACGTAGCCCGGCGCCGCCTTGCCCGCGAAGATCACCGTGCGCGGCACGGCGAACGCGTCGGGGTTCGCCCGCAGCTTGTGGTAACGCGTCACGACGTACAGCAGGTTGAGCAACTGCCGCTTGTACTCGTGGATGCGCTTGACCTGCTCGTCGAACAGCGAGTGCACGTCGAGGTCGATGCCGACGCGACGCTGCACCTCGGCGTCGAGACGGCGCTTGTTGGCCAGCTTGATCTCGCGGAACTCGCGCCGGAACCCCGCGTCCTCCGCCATGCCGCGGATGCGCTCGAGTTCTTCGAGGTCGTTCTCCCACGCGTGCCCGAGATGGCGCGTGATGAGCGACGACAGCCCGGGGTTCGACTGCTTGAGCCAGCGCCGCACCGCGATGCCGTTCGTGACGTTGGTGAAGCGGTCCGGATACAGCTCGGCGAAGTCGGTGAAGATCGTCTTCGTCATCAGCTCGGAATGGAGCTTGGCCACGCCGTTGACCGTGTGGCTCGCGACGACCGCGAGGTTTGCCATGCGGACCTGGCGCCCGCCGCCCTCGTCGATGAGCGACATGCGGCTGCGACGCTCGTTGTCTCCGGGCCAGCGCGCCGTGACCTCGTCGAGGAAGGCACGATTGATGAGGTAGATGATCTGCAGGTGGCGAGGCAGGATCCGCTCGAAGAAAGCGACCGGCCAGACCTCGAGCGCCTCGGGCAGCAGCGTGTGGTTGGTGTACGAGAACACGCGCCGCGTAATCTTCCAGGCCTGCTCCCACTCGAGCTCGTGCTCGTCGACCAGGAGCCGGATCAGCTCCGTGACGGCAAGCGCCGGATGCGTGTCGTTGAGCTGGATCGAGATCGCTTCGTGCAGGGTGTCGAAGCTGCGGCCTTCGGCGAGGTGCTGCGCCAGCATGTCCTGCAGGCTCGCGCTGACGAAGAAGTATTGCTGCTTGAAGCGCAGCTCCTTGCCCTGCGGCGTAGTGTCGTCCGGGTACAGGATGCGCGAGACGTTCTTCGCCTCGGCCTGCGCCGTCGAGGCCTCGACGTGCCGGCCGGCATTGAACACCTCGACGTTGAACGGCGCGATGGCGCGGCCTGCCCAGAGGCGCAGGTGATTGACCGTCGGGCTGCGGTTGCCCGGGATCAGCTGGTCGAAACCGACCGCCCAGATGTTGTGCGTCTCGACCCAGCGGTACCGCGTGCGGCCCTGCGCGTCCTGCGTGCCGATGCAGCGGCCGCCGAAGCTGACGACGTAACGGGCGTCGTCGCGCGCGATCTCCCACGGGCTGCGCTCGCGCATCCACGTGCTCGCGATCTCGCGCTGCCGTCCGTCCTCGTCGATGACCTGCGTGAAGATGCCGTAGTCGTAGCGGATCCCGTAGCCGACCGCCGGGTACTGCAGCGTGGCGAGCGAATCGAGAAAGCAGGCCGCAAGGCGGCCAAGACCGCCGTTACCGAGTCCCGGGTCGTTTTCTTCCTGCGCCACGCGCTCGAGGTCGTACCCGAGCTCGGCCAGCGCTTCACGTGCTTCCTGCACCAGGTCGCCGTCGAGGCTGGCGAGGCCGTTGATGAGCGAGCGGCCGAGCAGGTATTCGACCGACAGGTAACAGACGCGCTTGACGCCCGCCTGCGAAATGCGGCGCTGGGTGGACAACCAGCGCGCGGCAAGCTCTTCGCGCACCGCGAGCGAGAGCGCGTCGTAGATGTCGCGCTGCGTGGCGGAATCGGGGTCCTTGCCGAGCGAGCGCGTCAGGCGGTCGAGCAGGACGGCGCGCAGCGTACCGGGCTGCAGCGTGATTCCACTGAGCAAGGCGGTGCTTCTCACGTAGTGACTCCGTACGCTTGCGCGGAACCGACCGCGTCTTGTTATTGGACGACCCAGGCGCCGCAGCGCGTCAGAGCTTCTGCAGTGTTCGCTCGGCCACGATGCGCCAGCCCTGCGCGTCCCTCGCGAGCGTCAGTTCCTTGACGTACGCATCCTTGCCGAAGCGCTGCACGAACGTCACGACCTTGCGGTCGGGACCGGCGTCCTTCGTCTTGAGTTCTTCGAGTCGCGCGTCGGGCGTATCGCCATTCGCGACCTGTTGCTTGCGGTCTTCGATGTAGGCCGTGGCTCCGCCACTCTCGGTCGACTGGAACTGCGGCGAGTAGAACGCCGCCACCTGGTCCGGTTTGCGGTTCGCCCACGCGGAGGCCCAGACGTAGACCGCCTCTTCGACCGAACCTGCCATCACGGCCTTGGGTCCGAAATACGCGGGCGGCTGATCGAGACACTTGGGTGCCGGATCGAGCTTCGCGGGATCGGGTGTCGCCGGCGGAATGTTCATGCCTCCGCTCAGTCGCTCGCTTCCAGTCACGCCTTCCGGCATCTCCAGCCGGGGACGTTCCTGCGCAGCGAGGTATTCGGGGTCGTCGCCACAGGGATTGCTGGTGGCGCAACCCGTCAGCGCGGCGACCGCCATGCCCGGCAGGATCAGCAAGCGAAGCGAAGTGCTCGAAACGGGCATCGGCGGATCACCGGGCGCAATAGGCGAAGGGGACGCATTGTAGCGTCCCCCCGCGCGGATGTGCCGCGCCCGCTGGCGATCATGCGCGGTCGGTTGCAGCCGCCTGCTCGTTTCCCACTCAGTGCGCGCATCAGCGGGATTGCCGGAGACGCCCAGGCGCTGTAGCCCCGCCGCGATCGCAGCACCTCGACCTGGTCGAGTTCCCACAGTGCACCGGCGCGCCACGGCGCACGAACATGCCCGACCCGGCGTTGATGAACGAGCGTGCGAGCCGCTTGCGATACCACTCGGCGGGACGGATGTGGACGTTCCGGTCCGTGCGGCGCTTGTCGCAGTAGAGTTCCCAGTCCTCGCGCGTCAGCGCGCCAAAGTGCAGGACCCCATGGCACAGGCGGGCGAGATTACGCAGACCGGCCGCCGCGGGTCGAGTCGGCAGGTACTGAAAGACGTCGTAGCAGACGACCAGATCGAACGGCCTGGGCGACTCGAACGTGGCCGCCGACCCCTGGGTCCAGCCATGCTTGTCACACAGGTACTGGCTGACTTCGAGGCCGGTGTACTTCGCCCTGGGAAAGTGCCGCAGCAACTGGTCGCGCATGAGGCCCAGTCCGCACCCCACGTCGAGAATCGAGCGCACCTGCAGCTCGCCGTGGTTTGCGAACGCCGCGATCAGGTCGGCGCGCCGGATCATCTCCTTGCCGGTCACGACCCGCGTTCGCGGGTCGAGGTAGAAGCGCCGGAAGAAGGCGGCGTCAAACTGCTCGGTCGGGGCGGTTTTCTTTGGCACGGTAAGTCGATGTCTTGGCGTTTGGCCGCGATTGGCCGAGGGTCATGATTCGGTAGCTAAAGCTTAAAGTATTTCTCGAATGGGCTGCCATCAATCGCGCTTTACTTAGTTTTGCCGAACAACACCGTGCAACTGCTACAGCGCCTGGACCAGCCGCTGGCCTCGTCGCGGTTGCATCGCGACCGGACGCCCCCACTTCGTGGTTCATGCAGCAATCAGACAGGCGGCCGCGACGATGAACCGACGCGAAATGCGCTCGTGGATGTGGGCCGAGGCGGTGGACAGGCTCGACCAGGCCGACCGCCTGCAACGGCAGTTCTTTCGCCTGGCCGTCCAGCCGGCGGACCCGCGACAGCAGCCCCGTTGGGAGCCGCCCGTGGACGTCTACGCGGGCACCGAACAGGTGCTGATCGAGGTCGCGTTGCCGGGAGTGCCGGCGGACCGGATGGAGTTGATCCTCGGCCGGGTGAACTGGTGATCCGGGGCGAGCGCACTTTGCCGAACCGACCGGCCGGCACGACTCTCCAGCGACTCGAGATTCCTTACGGACGGTTCGAGCGCCGTCTGGCACTCGGTCCCGGGCACTGGGACCTGGTTGACCGGCGACTCGCCGATGGCTGCCTGCAGTTGCTGCTGGCCCGCCGCTGATGAACCCACGGACAAGTGACGACCCAATGAGCACGGACATGAATCCAGACAAAGACGACGACGCCAGGGCCAGCGCGACCAACGGCGCGGAATCCAGCAAGACGCCGAGCCTGCCGGACGACATGTTGATCGTCCTGCCGGTCCGCAACCTCGTGCTGTTCCCCGGGGTGATCCTGCCGGTCGCGATCAAGCGCGAGAAGACGGTGGCGGGCGCGCAGGAGGCCGTGCGCGTCGAAGGCAAGGTCGGGTTCCTGCTGCAGAAGAACCCCGAGACCGAGGACCCGACGTTCGACGAGCTGCACCGGATCGGCACGGCCGCCACGATCGTCCGCTACGTGACCGCGCCCGACGGCACCCACCACCTGGTGTGCCAGGGCGAGCGGCGCTTCCGCGTGCTCGACGCGGTGGGCGGCTTCCCGTACCTAGTTGCCCGCGTCGAATACCTCAACGACACCGGGGTCCATCACCCGGAAGTCGAGGCGCGCGTGTTGCTGCTGAAGCAGAAGGCGGTCGAGGCCATCACGCTTCTGCCGCAGGCCCCGGTCGAACTCGCGAATTCGATCCAGGCGATCGAATCGCCCGCTGCGCTTGCCGACACCATCGCCAGTTTTCTCGACATCAAGCCGACCGAGAAGCAGGAGCTGCTTGAGACCGCCGAAATCCGCGAGCGACTCGAGCGCGTGTCGACGCACCTGACGCGCCGCGTCGAAGTGCTGAAGCTGTCGCGCCAGATCGAGGAGCAGACCAAGGAAGCGATCGATGACCGTCAGCGCGAATACGTGCTGCGCGAGCAGTTGAAGCAGATCCAGAAGGAGCTTGGGGAAGAGACGGAAGGCGAGGAAGCCGAGGAACTGGCCGGGGCCATTGCCAAGGCCGGGATGCCGGCGGAGGTCGACGAGCATGCGCGCAAGGAGCTGAAGCGACTCGAACGCATGAACGAGGCGAGCGGCGAGTACTCGATGGCACGGACGTACCTGGAAACGCTGATCGCGCTGCCGTGGTCGAAGCTCGACGCGGAGTCGATCGAGATCCAGCGCGCCCGCGGCATTCTCGATGCGGATCACTACGGTCTCGAGAAGATCAAGAAGCGCATCCTCGAGTACCTCGCGGTGCGCAAGCTGAACCCCGAAGGCCGCAGTCCGATCCTGTGCTTCGTCGGGCCTCCAGGCGTGGGCAAGACCTCGCTCGGCCAGTCGATCGCGCGCGCGGTCGGCCTCAAGTTCCAGCGCACCAGCCTCGGCGGCACGCACGACGAGGCCGAGATCCGCGGCCACCGCCGCACCTACATCGGCGCGCTGCCGGGCAATATCATCCAGGCGATCCGCAAGGCGGGCACGCGCAACCCCGTGCTGATGCTCGACGAGATCGACAAGCTCGGTCACGGCATCCAGGGGGATCCTGCATCCGCACTCCTCGAGGTACTGGACCCCGAGCAGAACTCGACCTTCCGCGACAACTACCTGGGCGTGCCGTTCGACCTGTCGAAGGTGCTGTTCATTGCGACCGCGAACCAGCTCGACACCATCCCCGGCCCGCTGCGCGACCGCATGGAGATCATCGAGCTCACGGGCTACACCGAAGAGGAGAAGGTCGAGATCGCGCGGCGCTACCTGGTGCGCCGGCAGCTCGAGGCGAACGGGCTCAAGCAGGAGCAAGCCTCGGTTTCCGACGAGGCATTGCACGTGATTGCGCGCGAGTACACGCGCGAAGCAGGCTGCCGCAACCTCGAACGTGCCATCGGCGCGGTGCTGCGCAATGTCGCGGTGCGCGTGGCCGAAGGCAAGGCGAACTCTGTTCGCATCGAGGCGGGCGACGTGCAGGACATCCTCGGTGCGCCCCGGTTTGAGAACGAAGTGGCGATGCGCGTCAGCGTGCCGGGCGTGGCCACGGGCCTCGCTTGGACGCCGGTGGGCGGCGACATCCTGTTCATCGAGGCGACCCGCATTCCGGGCACCGGCAAGCTGATCCTGACGGGCCAGCTCGGCGACGTCATGAAGGAGAGCGCGCAGGCGGCCCTGAGCCTGCTCAAGTCGCAGGCCGAGTCGCTCGGAGTCGATTCGACGCGGTTCGAGAAGAGCGACATCCACGTGCACATCCCGGCGGGCGCGATTCCAAAGGACGGACCCAGCGCAGGTGTCGCGCTCTATACGGCGCTCGTGTCACTGATGACCAACCGGACTGTGCGCAACGACGTCGCGATGACGGGTGAGATCAGCCTGCGCGGGCTGGTGCTGCCGGTCGGCGGCATCAAGGAGAAGACGGTGGCCGCTCGAACGTGTCGAGGACGCGGTCGCGCATGCGATCGACGGGACGGTGCCGAAGGCGGCGTGATCCGCTCTTTCCGCGTCCGCAGGAGAGGTCGCGCAGTGTGGGTGAGGCGTCAGGCGTCCGACCCGGCATGTCCTGTCGCGCTTGGAAAGGCAGACACGCGCGCGCCAGGACACGCCGGACCGGACGCCTGACTCGCGCCTCTAGAGCGCTCTTCGGCGCGCGAATCCTGCGCCAGGCGCGCGGAGCAAGCGGTCGATCCGGGCCTTGCCCCCGAGCGCGTGTCTGCCTTTCCAAGCGGGAAGGCACGGGATCGACCGCGCATCCCCAGCGACCATTCCCGGCGCGTGTCCAGTCCCAGCGGGGCAAGGTTTCACGGACCAGGTGTTCAACCAGCCACGGTCCGACTGGGGTTACTGGAGGTACCTGGCGAACCAGTCCTGGATGACCTGGTAGTGGTACCGGCTGTTCTCACCCTTGAGTACCCAGTGGTTCTCGTCGGGGAACACGACCAGGCGGCTCGGGACACCCTGCCGCTGCAGCACCGTCCAGAACTCGAGCGTGTTGTTGAGCGGCACGCGAAAGTCCTTCTCGCCCACCGTCAGCAGGATCGGCGTCCTGAGCTTCGTCGAGCGATAGAACGGACTCTGCTTGTGCCACAGCGCGAGATCGCTTTCCCATGCCGGCCCGCCCAGAGTGCGCTCGCGGTCGTACACCACGTCGCTCGTCGTCCACTGCGTCTTCAGGTCGTACAGTCCCGCGTGGCTCGCGATCGCGCGATACCGATTCGTCGTGACCGCCAGCCAGTTGGAGAGGTGGCCGCCGTAGCTCGCGCCACCCGCCACCTGCTTCGACCCATCGATGAACGGGTAACGACGAATGGCTTCGTCGGCAGCCTGGTTGATCTCAGCCGCTGGACCCTGCAGCGGATCGCCCCGGATGCCGCGCGAGAACGCTTCGCCGAAACCGGTCGAGCCGCTGTAATTGGTGAGCAGTACGACGTAGCCGGGACGCGAATGCAGGTGGTAGTTCCAGCGCGTGCCGAACTCGTCGACATACATGTTGTGCGGACCGCCGTGGATCAGCACGAACAACGGATACTTGCGCGCTGCGTCAAAACCCGGAGGCAGCACGACGAAGCTGTGGATCCTGCGGCCGCGCGTCGAGTTGAACCAGAACTCCTGCAGCGGTTGCCAGTCGATCTGCGCCACCCGTGTCGCGTTGAATTCCGACAACGCCCGCCACTGCCCGCTGGCGGCATCGACGCGGCCGATCTCGGTCGGGCTCACCGCACTGCCCCAGCCCGCCGCGATGACCGGCGCCGTCGCATCGCCGCCGAGCGAGAAGCCGGCATACGTGCCCGCCTCGAGCTTGCCGACCTCCGCCGCCGGGCCGTGTTCAAGCGACGCGACGAACAGCTTGCGATGGCCAGTCTGCTCGGACTGGAAATACACACGCCGGCTGTCGGCAGCGACGTGATAGTCGTCCACTGAGCCGTCGAATCCGTCGACCACCTCTGCCGGCTCGCCCTGCAGCGGCCAGGACCACTGCACGAGACGCGTTGCGTTGTAGACCCACTGCTTCGACACCTGCTCGGCCCTGGCGAGCAGCCGGCGTCCGTCTGGACTGAAGCTCGGCTTCGAGTAATCGCGTCCGGGGGCCGTCAGCCGTCGCGGCTCGCCACCCTCGGCACTCACCTGCCACAACGCCAGGCTGACGCTCGCGCGGGCCGCCTGGTCGCGCTCAGTCGTCGCGGCAAACACAACGGCCGCGCCATCCGGTGCCCAGACGGCATCAAGGGACTCGCCCGAGTTGCCGAGTTGCCCGCCGAATCCACGGGCCGCGCGCATCGCAGTGCCACCGAGCAGGTCGCGCGGCTCGGCGCCGGGGTCGAGCGACTGCACGACAAGCGTCGGCTGGCGATCGTCGAGCCAGCGATCCCAGTGGCGGATCGGGAACGTGTCGTAGGTGCGCGCGTCGTACTTGCGTGCGTTACGTTCCTCGCGGATCTTGCGATTTTCGGCGTCGCTGCGAGTGCCCGCATACACGTGCGTGGTCACGAGCAGCTTGCGCCCGTCCGGACTCCACACCGGCGCAGAAGCGCCGCCGACGAGATTCGTGACACGTTGCGCGTCGCCGCCGTTGGCAAGATGGAGGACGTACACCTGGCTCTCGTCGTCACCTTCGCGCTTCACCGTGAACGCGATGCGCGTCGAGTCCGGGCTCCAGGCCACGTCGCTCTCGCCAGACTTGCCCGCGGTCAACTTGCGCGGCGGCAGACTGCCGTCCGATGGCACGATCCACAAATCGCTGGTCTTGGCGGCGTCGGCGTACGACGGCTCCACCACGCTGAACACGATCCAGCGGCCGTCCGCGCTCACCTCGGGCGCACTGACGCGAGTCATCAACCACACGTCTTCGTGGGTGACCGGGTGCCTCGCGGACGGATCGGCGGCGATCGCGGGGGCGGACAACACTGCAAGCACGACAGGGAGGAATGCGCGGAGTTTCATGGTCGACATCACCTCATCAAATCTGTATCTGGCGCCATCGCCCGGACCGCCACCGCAGGTACAGCGCGACGCCGAGCACCACCACGTACACCAGCAGCCCGGTCCACCCACCCGCCGCGCCGTAGCCGTACTGCGGCAGGAAATTGACCCAGCCCTGGCCCGGCGCGAAAGAAAGTGAATGCGCCAATGGCACGAACACGCCCCAGGCACACACGAAGAACAGGACCGCCGGCACCTTTACGTCGCCCGCGCCCCGCAGCGAGAACCCACTGCCCAGGTTGAGGCCATCGAAAATCTGGTAGCCCGCCGCGATCCACAGCAGCACGACGCCGATTTGCACGACGTCCGCCGTCTGCGGGTCCGCCGCATTCATGAACGTCGGCAACAGCCACGGGCCCGACAGCGCAACCAGCACGCCGAGCGTGCCCATGAACGCGACGGTCAGCCAGATAATCGCGTTGCCTAGCAGGCGTGCCCAGTCGCGATCACCCGCGCCGATCGACTGCCCGACCAGCGTCGTTCCCGCGAGTGCAATACCGATGCCCGGCATGTACGACATCGACGTCAGCATCATGATGATCTGCGTGGCGGCGCCGTCGACCGAGCTCAACCGCACCTGCATCAGCTGAAACAGCGCCATGCCGAACAGGTCGGCGGCGTACATCGCGCCCATCGGCAGGCCCAGTCGATACTGCCGCGCGAGGCTGGTGAGGTCGGGGCGCCACGTCAGGTGCGACTTGTACTTCGTGCGCAGTCCGCTGCCCACGAATATCCACAGCGCAAAGCCGAGCCCGCACACCATGCTGACGTTGGTGGCCCAGGCGGAACCCGCGATCCCGCCGTCGAGCTTGAAGATGAAGAGCCAGTTCAGTCCCGCATTCACGACCGCGACCAGGCCCGTCGTCATCACCGCAATGCGCGGACGCGAAATACCGTTGAAGAAACCGAGCACGGCCCACAACGCCACGCCGAGCGGCGCGCCGAGCATGCGCGGCTGCCAGAATGCCATCGCCTGCGCGGACACGTCTGGCGCGAGACCGAACGGCGCGAACAGCAACGGGCCCGACCACGCCAGCAGAGCGAAGAAAGGCAGCGTCAGCGCGCTTGCCGTGAGCGCGACCCAGGTGGCGTGGCTCGCGCGTGTGAACCGTCGGCCACCTTCGGCCTGCGCCACGAACGTCTGCACGGCGAGTCCGACACCGCCGACCAGCATCAGGAACAGCAGCACCACCCAGTAGACCGCGGCCATGCCAGCCATCGCAGTCGTCGAGATGTGGCCGACGAACCACGTGTCGGTGAGACTGATCACGGCCTGCAGGCTGCTGTTGAGCATCAGCGGCAGAGCCAGCGTCGCGACGGCGCGATAGTCGATTACTACGCGTCCCGTGGCCGGATCACGCCTCTGTGCCGGCAATGGATTGCCCGCCGGCGGCGAGACGGTGCTCGTCCCGGCCGGCGGCGAATCGGCTGCGGTCATGACCGTGCGCGCATCACCGGCGCATCTGCCGATGCACGAAAAAATAGTACAGCGAGCCCAGGAACACGAGCAGGCCGCCCACCCACAGGCTGATGCGGTGCAGGTTGCCCTGCATCAGCTGCTCGTCCTGTCCGGCAGTGACACCCACCCAGCAGAGCACCGCGCACCAGATGCCCGATCCAATGATCGTCGCGAGCGAGTACCAGCCGAAGTGCATGCGCACGACGCCCGCGGGAATGCCTATCAAGTGACGAATGACGGGGAGCAGGCGGGAGATGAACACACCGACCATGCCGTAGTGCGACGACCATGCCTCGGCCTGCTGGATTTTTTCCGGTGTGATCATCACGTAGCGACCGTACTTCATCAGCAACGGCCGGCCGATCAGGTACGAAGCCCAGTACATCACGCTCGCGCCCACCCACGATCCAACGGTACCGGCGATGACTATACCGGTCAGTGTGAATGTTCCCTTCGAGTGCGCGAGGTACGCGGCCGGAGGGATCACGAACTCGCTCGGCACCGGCAGGATGGAACTCTCCATCGCCATCAGCAGCCCGATGAGCCAATAACCCCCCTGGTCGAGGGCGGCGAGGTACCACTGGATCAGGGAGGTGAGCATCTCGTGCATCTGGAACACATCTGGCTGTAGGAACAAAGGGTCGGCCCACCCAAGGGCAGTGCCGGGGGACAGGCATTTTGCCAGAGCCAGGCGATCGTCAGGCGATGGACCCCGTAGGACGGCGCTGGAACAGGTGCGACAATGCAGGACTTCGCCGGCTGGGGTGCTTGAAAGACGATGGATGGCCTGAAAAGATGTCCCGCTCGCCCCGCACTCTGGGGGCCTTGCTGGCCTTGTTGTCCATCGCAACCGGGCACGCCGGCATCGCTGCAGGACTGTCGATTCCCGGCCTGGCTGCGGCCGAGACTCCAGCCGCCACGGCGCCAAGTCGGCCACGCCCGAACCGATTGCCGCTGGTGACATCCCGATGCGCGCCGACGAAGACGAGCGCTTCGCGCAGGACGCCATCGTGCGCGCGCGCCAGATGGACGTCGGCAGGAAACTCGGCGCGGAGCTCGACGCGATCACCACGGGCATCGTCAAGCTGTCGCAGGCCTCCGAGAAGGAGGACTTGAAGCAGCTTTCGGTCATCCGGCTCGAGAGCCTCGAGAGCCACTGGCGGTTCTATGAACGGGAACTGACGGACTGGCGGCGCAACCTCGACCGTGTCACTACCCCTTACACCGAGGACGCCGCGGAACTCGCGCAGCGGCGCGCCGTGTGGGAAGCCGCGCTGGCCGCGGGGGGCGTCAACTCAGCGCTCAGCGATCGCGTGAACGTGATCCTGGGCCAGATTGGACAGGCGGAGCGGGCGCTGGCCCAACCGATGGAAGAGCAGTTCAGGCTGCGTCGTCGTGCCAACAAGGTCCAGTCGAGCATCGATGCCGGCACCAATGGCGTCGAGGCCGCGATCACTTACTACGACCGCCGGCTGGGATTGATCGATGCGGTTCCGGTCTGGCAGGCATGGAATGACACCTCGTTCTCCGCGCGGGAATTGCAGGGCGCCGAGTCGGGCCTGCGACTCGAGACGTCGTTCATCCAGGAATGGGGTGCGGCGAACCAGCACCGCCTGCGCGGGTACAAGGCGGCGGTCGTCGTGCTGCTGCCGCTGTTGCTGCTGCTCGCGTATCGCAGCCGGAAGAGGGTTTACACGGAGCCCGAGATGCAGGCGGCCGCACGGGTGTTGCGGCGGCCGATCTCCGCCTGGGCGCTGCTCACGCTGATCGGCGTGATTCTCGTGTTCCCGGACGCACCGCTCGTCCTGCACCAGATGGCGATGCTGCTGGCGCTGATCCCGGTGCTGCGATTGCTGCCGCAGAAGGTCTTCCAGGTCCTCGGGCCATGGCCGTACGTCGGCACCGCCCTCTACCTGCTGTATCGCCTGGGTTTCCTGCTGCTCGGCCAGCCATTGTTCTACCGGCTCTACATCCTCGCCGTGTCGGTCGTCACGGCAGGCGTGGTCGTGTGGTTGCTCTACTCTGCCGCTCGCAAGCGGACGCGAACCGGCATCCTGCTGGCGTCCAGCATCCTGCACGTATTCGCCTGGATCACGATCGTGGCGCTGGTCGTCGCGATGATCGCGAACGTCGTCGGCAACGTGTCACTGGCGGAGATGCTTGCCAGCGCCGTGCTCGACAGCGCTTATCTTGGCCTCGTGCTGTTCGCGGGCACCAACGTCCTCTCCTCGATCCTGAGCCTGCTGCTCGCGCGGCAGGAAATGACACGGTTCCGCGTGATCACCCAGCACGCGGGTCCGCTGCTCGCTAGCACCAACAAGCTGATCGGCATGGCCGCGGTGATCGCCTGGATCGTCGTGACGCTGAATCAGTTCCGCGTCGCACGACCCCTCTTCCGCGGGGCCAAAGCCGTGCTGACTCACCCGATCGCGTTCGGGCAGATCTCGGTCACGCTTGGCAGCATCCTGCTGTTCCTGTTCTCGGTGTATGTCGCGTTCTGGATCGCGCGCACGGTGCGCCTCGTCCTGCGCGACGAAGTACTGCCGAAGATGGAACTGCCGCGCGGCGTCGACCACAGCATCTCCTCGCTCAGCTACTACGCGCTCGTGCTGATCGGCCTGATGGTCGCACTGGCCGCCGCCGGCTTCGAGACCTCGCAGTTCGCCCTCATCTTCGGCGCGCTGGGTGTCGGCATCGGCTTTGGCCTGCAGAACGTGGTCAACAACTTCGTTTCGGGCCTGATCCTGATGTTCGAGCGTCCGATCCAGCCGGGAGACGTGGTCGAAGTGTCGGGCACTTCGGGCAAGGTGCGAGCGATCGGCATGCGGGCGACGACGCTGACGACGTTCGAAGGTGCTGACGTCATCGTGCCAAACGGTACTCTGCTGTCCGGAGAAGCTGATCAACTGGACGCTGAGCGACATGAACCGTCGCATCGACGTGGACGTGGGCGTGGCCTATGGCTCGGATTCGCGCCGGGTCATGGCGCTCCTTCGCGAAGTCGCGACTGGCACATCGGGTATTTCGCCCGAGCCGGTGCCGGCCATCGTGTTCAAGGGCTTCGGCGCAAGCTCGCTCGACTTCGGCATCCGCGCCTGGACCAACGACTTCGGTGACTGGGTGACGATCCGCACCGAGTTGACGGCACGCGTGTACGAAGCGTTGGCGAAGGAAGGCATCGAGATTCCGTTCCCGCAGCAGGCCGTGCACCTGCGCAGCGTCGCGCCCGAAGTGGGGCAGCAACTGTCAGGCACGACCCCAGTGGGGAAGGACGCGCCGCGTCCCGCGTGATGCTGGTTGAAACCGGCCTGCTGAGCAGCGGCGTCAATGTCGGCGTGTCGGCCGCAACCGGCGTCGCGCTTGCGTTCGCCCTTTATCGTGCACCATGGTCCGTGTGGCTTGCCGACGGCGAGCGGCAGTGGGCCTGGTTCGGCTCGATGGCGCTGCTGCTGGTCGTATGGGCGATGAAGGCGGGCATCACGCCCGGACTTTCAGTGCGCTTCCTGCTCATGACCGCTCACGCTGATGCATGGCTGGCAACTCGCCGTGGTCGCGGGCGCGCTCGTGCTCGCCGTGCTCTCGTACCTCGGCTTGGCGCAATGGAGCGCGTACGGGCCGAACCTGTTGTGCATGGCCGTGGTGCCCGCGCTCTTCACGGCATGGTTCCACGAGCAGGTGCATGCGCGCCTGCCTCACAACTACTTCATTTATTTCTTCATCACGACGTTCCTGGGCGCGGCGCTCGCGTTCAACCTCGCAGGGCTCGTGCGCGTTGCGCTGATGGCGGCCAGCGGAACACTGGATGCGGCACGCACGGGACCCGAGTACTTTGCGATCCTGCCCTTGATGAGCTTCGGCGAGGCGGTCGCCAATGGCACCATCATCGGCATGGCGGTGGTCTACCGGCCGAAGTGGGTCATGAGTTTCGACGATCGGCTGTACCTGGCAAAGGGACGGTAGGACGCGCTACCGGCGCAGCACGCTGCCGGGGTAGGGCCGGTGCGTTAGAATGTGACGTCGCTTCACTCGCAGCTCTTTGCACCCATGCCAACCTACGATTACCACTGCCCCGCCAACGGTCGCGTCGTCGAGGTCAGCCACAAGATGGCCGACAGGGTTGCGACGTGGAGCGAACTCTGTCGCCTGGCCGGCCTGCCGCTCGACGGCACATCGGGCAAGGCCAAGGTGGAAAAGCTGATAAGCGCGAGCGGCGTCGTGCACGCCGGATCACTCGGCAGTGGCTACGAAAGACCGTGTGACACGGGCCCCTGCGGCGGCGGCGGTTGCGGAGGCGGCGGCTGCGCTTTTTGACCTGGCACGCCGAGACTGGCCGCTAGTCGGTGTCAGCGGGCAGGTCGAACACGATCACCTCCGCCGCCTCGCCGCCGCCAAGACGCAGCTCCGGTTCGCCGTTCAGCTTCAGTGCGTCTCCGGCCTCGAGCGCCTCGCCGTTGGCAACGATGCGACCGCGGGCCACGTGGGCATAGATCAGGCGTCCGGGCGCGACTCGCAGCTGGCTTTGCTCCGCTCCGTCGAACAGTCCCGCATACACGTGCACGTCCTGGTGAATGTGGACGGAACCCTGCGCCCCACCGGGCGAGGCAATCAGGCGCAAACGGCCGCGCTTTTCGTCTTCGCTGAAGCGCTTTTCCTCGTAGCCGGCGGGGATGCCGGCGACGTTCGGCAGGATCCAGATCTGCAGGAAGTGCACCGGTTGCTGCTGCGACCCATTGAACTCGCTGTGCTGCACGCCGCTGCCCGCACTCATGCGCTGCACGTCGCCGGGACGAATTGTCGAACTCGTTCCCATCGAGTCCTTGTGCGCCAACGCGCCTTCCAGCACGTAGCTGATGATTTCCATGTCGCGGTGGCCGTGGGTGCCGAACCCGGCACCGGCCTGCACCCGGTCCTCGTTGATCACGCGCAGCGGCCCGAAATGAACGTGCTGCGGGTCGTGATAATCCGCGAACGAAAACGAATGGAAAGACTTGAGCCAACCGTGGTCGGCATAGCCCCGGTCCTGGCTGCGTCGAATCCCGGCCATCGGCCACCTCCTGCGGATGACCGCATATTGCCCTAGAATGCCGACGCCTTCTGCAGGCCCGCGCCTCGCTGCCGACAGATCGGGTGCGTAGCACCCGTTCCGACTAACCCCTATCCCCTAACCCCTAACCCCTTGTCCACCCCTCCCCGCATCGGCTTCGTCTCCCTCGGCTGCCCCAAGGCGCTGGTGGACTCCGAACGCATCCTGACGCGCCTGCGCGCCGAAGGGTATGACGTCGTCGGCACGTACGAGGACGCGAACCTCGTCGTCGTCAATACGTGCGGCTTCATCGACGATGCCGTGCACGAATCGCTCGACGCGATTGGCGAGGCCCTGGCACGCAACGGCAAAGTGATCGTGACCGGGTGCCTCGGTGCGCGTCCGGAGACGATCACCGATCGCCACCCTGCGGTACTGAAAGTCACCGGCGCGCACGCGTACGAAGAAGTCGTGCAGGCCGTGCATGAACACCTGCCGCCGCTGCACGACCCGTTCGTGGACCTCGTGCCCCCGCAGGGCATCCGGCTCACGCCGCGGCACTATGCTTATCTCAAGATTTCCGAAGGCTGCAATCACCGCTGCACGTTCTGCATCATCCCCTCGATGCGCGGCGACCTGGCGAGCCGCCCGATCGGCGACGTGATGCTCGAAGCCGAGCGGCTGGTGAAGGCGGGCGTAAAGGAACTGCTCGTGATCTCGCAGGACACGAGCGCGTATGGCGCCGATCTCAAATACGCCACGGGCTTCTGGGGCGGCAAGCCGGTGAAGGCGAAATTCGTCGACCTCGCGCGCGCCCTCGGATCACTCGGCATCTGGGTGCGCATGCACTACGTGTACCCGTACCCGCACGTCGACGACGTGATTCCGCTGATGGCAGACGGCAAGATCCTGCCCTACCTCGACATCCCGTTCCAGCATGGCAGCCCTCGCGTGCTGAAGCTCATGAAGCGTCCTGCGCACGCCGAGAACACGCTCGAGCGCATCCACCGGTGGCGCGAAATGTGCCCCTGACATCACGCTGCGCAGCTCGTTCATCGTCGGCTTCCCCGGCGAGACGGCGGCGGATTTCGCGTTGCTGCTCGACTGGCTGCGTGAAGCGCGGCTCGATCGCGTCGGCTGCTTCAAGTATTCCCCGGTGGACGGTGCTGCGGCCAACGCGCTGCCCGATCCGGTACCCGAGGAATTGAAGGACGAGCGGCTGGCACGCTTCATGGAAGTGGCAGCGGCAATCAGCGCGGAGAAGCTTGCCGCGAAGGTCGGACAACGCATGCGCGTCCTGGTCGATAGCGTCGACCCGGAAAAAGGTGCGATCGCACGTTCGGCGGCCGACGCGCCGGAGATCGATGGCGTGGTGCGCATCGCCAGGCCGGGCAAGAAGCTCCAGGCCGGCGACTGGGCCCATGTCCAGATCACCGGCGCCGATGACTACGACCTGCAGGCGAAGATCGCACGCGCCTGACATTCCTGGAACTCACCCGCATGACAAATCGATCGGTCTTCGCCGTCGTGGCCGCCCTGGCCATGGCAATCCTCCTGGCTGGTACCGCGTTCGCGCAGCAGCCCGCGCCTGCGATGACTGTTCCACCGGTTGCCGCCGTTGCCAATCCGCTGGCGGAAGCCATCCGCGACCGCATCGATCATCTTCGCTACGAGAAGCAGCAGGACGTGCGCGGCGCTCGCGTCATCGTCGACGAGCTGGTCGCAAAGTATTACGAGGCGCAGCAGTTCCAGCCTGCGTGGCAGGACTCGGCGATACTCGACGAACTCGTCGCGAGCATCGAAGACCTGCGCAACGACGGTCTCGATCCCAACGACTACCATCTCGAGGCGCTGAAGTCGTACCGTCTCGACGTGCGCATGCAGTCGCCGCTGACGCTGCAGGATCGCGCCGACCTCGAACTGCTCGCGACCGACGCCTTCATGCTCGGGCTCTACCACGTCTACCTCGGCAAGGTCGATCCGGTGAAACTGAGCTCGCAGTGGAATTTTTCGCAACGCCCGACGCCATCCTTCGCCGAAGGTCTGCAACGATTCTCGGCACGTCTCGCCGCCGGCGAGATCCGCGAGGCCTTCGACGGCGCACGACCTGCGCACGTCTGGTATCAGCGTGGTCGTGATCGCCTGCGGGAATACCGCGCAATCGCTGCGGCTGGCGGCTGGCCCAGCATTCCAGACGGCCACACGATGAAACCCGGCATGAACGATTCGCGCGTGCCGGTGCTGCGCAGGCGGCTGGAGGTCACGCGAGACCTGGTGCCAACGCCGGGCACGACCACGGCCGCAGACCCCAACCTCTACGATGCAACTCTCGAACAGGCGGTCAAGACCTTCCAGCAACGTCACGGCCTGACGGCGGACGGCGCAATCGGGCCAGGCACGCGCGCCGCGATGAACGTGCCGGTCGCACAACGTATCGACCAGATCCGCGTCAATCTCGAACGCGCACGCTGGACGCTGCACGAGATGAAAGGCGAGTTCGTGCTGGTCGACGTCGCTGGCTTCTACGTGAGCTACTTCCGCAACGACGAACCGATCTGGACGTCGCGGGTCGTCGTGGGCAAGGACCAGCGCGAGACGCCGATCTTCCGCTCGAAAATTACCTACGTAGTGTTCAATCCCACATGGACCATCCCGCCGGGCATCCTGGTCAAGGACAAGCTGCCGGTCCTGCGGCGCAATCCGGGCGCGCTGAAAGCGATGAACATCCGCGTGCTCGACCGCAGTGGACGCGAGGTCAACCCGTATTCGGTCAACTGGAATCAATACGGGCCCTCGCGGTTGCCGCCGTACCAGTTCGTGCAGGACCCGGGCCCGAACAACGCGCTCGGCCTGGTCAAGATCATGTTCCCGAATCCGTACCTCGTGTACCTGCACGATTCGCCGGCGAAGTCGCTGTACGAGCAGGACCAGCGCACGTTCAGCTCAGGCTGTATCCGCGTGCAGAAGCCATTCGAACTCGCCGAGCTCGTGCTCAACGATCCGGCATGGGACAAGCAGAGCATGGACGCCGTGATCGCGACGAAGCAGACCCGGACGGTCAACCTGAAGACGCCCGTGCCGGTGCTGATCCTCTACTGGACTGCGCAGCCGCGGCCGGATGGCCAGGTGAATTTCCGCAACGATGTCTACGGGCGCGATCCGCCGACGCTTGCGGCACTCAACAGTGGCTTCCGCCTGCCGGTCGTCGACTGACGGACAAAAGAAGGCCGGCGAACCTTGCGGTGGCCGGCCAAATTTTCACGCAGGAGGAAAAACGTACGGGGCACAGGTTGCTCCCGGAACGTTTTTCCAGCTTCCGGAATATCCGCCGTGCCGTAAGTGGAAATTACTAGGCGGAATGGACGGCGCGTCGTCGACACCCGATGATTGCGCATGCTCGCGCTGCGCTATCACTCCATCGGCAACCTGGCTGGGGTCCGTCTCGAAGACATTCCCGTTCCGGTACCCGCCGCGGGCGAGGTGCTCGTGCGTATCCGCGCCGCGAGCCTGAACCCGGTGGACTGGAAGATTGCGACAGGCAGCTTTCGCCTGCTCGTGCGGGGCGGCGTACCGCGGACGATGGGCTCGGATTTCGCCGGCGACGTGACTGCGATTGGTTCCGGCGTCACGACGTTTGCGCGCGGCGATCGAGTGCTCGGTTTCATCGATCCTTTCAGGCGAACGGGTGGAACGTTTGCCGAGTTCGCCGCGGTTCCGGTCAACTTTGCGCACCACCTGCCGGCCGATCTGGGCTATATCGATGCTGCCGCCTTGGCGTGCGTCGGCGCCACCGCGGTCATGCTCTGCAATCTCGGCCGCGTCGGCAACCGCAGCAAAGTGCTGGTGAACGGTGCTTCCGGAGGCGTCGGCCACGTGGCGGTGCAGGTCGCCCGCGCACGCGGTGCAGAAGTCACCGCAATTGCGAGTGCGGCCCGTCACGAATTCATCCGTTCGCTCGGGGCGAACTCGTGCATCGACTACCGGACGGAGCCGATGCGGGGATGGCCGGGCGGCTTCGATGCCGTACTCGATTGCGTGCCGAACATTCCGCGATCCGTGCAGCGTCACCTGCTCGGGCGCAAGGGTCACTACGTCACGACGGTGCCCAATGCGGCCACGTTCATGATCGATCCGCTCATCAACCGTTGCGGCGGCGTGCAGCGACACGGCGTCATGCTCAGGCCGGACACCGCCGCGATGAATGAAGTGGTGGGTTACGTGGCGCAGGGCCGGCTGCGCTGCGCCATCGAGCGCGAGTTCCCGCTGCGCCAGGCGCGGGACGCGATCGAGCGCTCACGCTCGGGTCGGGTGCAGGGCAAGATCGTGCTCCGCGTACCCTGAGAACAGGGACGTTCCTCCATGTCAAATAGGGGACGCTCACCTATTTCCGGAAATAGGTGAGCGTCCCCTATTTCCTCAGTGGTGGTGTCCGCCGGCCCCGTGCACGTGGCCGTGCTCGAGTTCTTCCTGCGTGGCCTCGCGCACTTCGGTGATCTCGACTTCGAAGTTGAGGTGCTCGCCTGCCAGCGGATGGTTGCCGTCGACAGTGACCATGTCGCCCTGGATGCCAGTGACCGTCACCATGCGCGCGTGACCGTCGGACGTCTGGGCCTGGAACTGCATGCCGGGCTTCAGGTTCGAGACTTTGCCGAACGAGCGCTTCGGCACGCGCTGGATGAGTTCCGCATCGCGTTCGCCGTAGCCGTCGGCCGGCGCAATCTTCACGCTGAGTTTCGCTCCCGACGCCTTGCCTTCGAGCTCGCGCTCGAGGCCCGGAATCAGGTTGCCGTGGCCGTGTATGTACGCGAGCGGATCGCCGCCCGCTGAGCTGTCAAGCACCTTGCCCTCGTCGTTGGTGAGGGTGTAATGGATCAGCACGACCTTGTCCGCAGCAACGACCATAGAGCGACTCCGGGTTTGAATGGACGGGAAAGATTGGCGCGAGTCAGACGGGCAGTCCGTCCTTCAGCTTGAGCCAACCGCGCGCGACGCGATAAATGACCCAGACGCCGACGATGAATATGCCAATCGGGAACGTGACGAACCCGACGAGCACGAAGAACAGGGGCAGCGACAACAGGAACACGACCGTGACCCAGAGCGCGGCGAACCAGAACGTGCGCAGCTGCCAGGAAAAGTGCGATTCCAGGTGGGTGCCGCGGGCATCGCTGCGGCGAATGTAGTTCATCACCACGGCAATGATCGACGGCAAGCCGAACACGAAGGCCGTTGCGATGAACGCCGAGCCGAACATGCCGATCAGTGCGCTCGCCGCGTGCAGCGCATACATCCAGTGCGTGTAGCGGACGAGCGAAGCATCCGCGACCTTCAGCGAAGAGGCCGGTGAGTTCATCGATTTTCCACCCTTGTGACCGGTTCCGTGGGGTGCCTATCCTACTGCGTCGCGCCGTCCGGCGGACAAACACCCTGTCGCATCGCAGCCTCCCAATGACGCTTCGGCACGTGGGTACGCAGCCGTCCGGCCACCAGGTCGAGTACCTCCGCGTCGATCCCGTGCCCCAGCCAAGGGATGGCATCCGCGACGACGTCGGCACCGAGCGCGACCAGGTGCCTGGCAGCTTCGACGGTGAAGCCGCAATGGATCACTTCGTCGGCCTTGCCGTGGGTAAGGAATATTGTCGTTCCCCCGGATTCGTCGCCGGCAACCGGGCATAGCGACCGGCGAGCGCCACCACGCGGCCGGCAAGCACGTCGTCGCCCGCCTCGGTCGCCGCCTCGAGAACCATGATGGCGCCCTGCGAAAAGCCCACCAGGACAGTGGCTTCCGGACCGAGGCCCGTATCGCGCTGCCATTGCCGGATCGCCGCCACGAACAGCGGCATCTCGGCGGCAACCCGTTCGACCCGCCTGGCGTCGTCGATGCCCTCGACGGAAAACCACTGGTAGCCGATGCCAAAGCTCGCTGGATGAGGTGCTCGCAGGCTCGCCACCAACGCTTCCGGGTACTCCGCCGCGAGCCGCTCGCCCACCAACCGCATGTCCTTTTCGCTGGCACCCAGACCATGGAACAGCAATACGAGCTGTCGTGCCGCACCGCTCGGCTGCTGAACGATCATGGCTTCCGACATCGTATGCAGCTCCCCGTTCAGCTCAGAGCCAGCGGCGGACGGACCGTCGATACGCGTCGAAATCGCCCGCGAAGAGTCCCGCGAGAATGCGTTCCTCGGGTTCGATCTGGAAGCGATTGATGTACAGGAAGAACGCCGGCACGACGGCATAAGCCGCCGGGTTGGCGAGCCAGACGGCCCAGGCGGCCAGCACGAGCAGCATGCCGAGGTACATCGGGTTGCGTGTATGGCGGTAGATGCCAGCGCGCACCATTGCGGACGCGGCTTGAGGTGTCGTCGGATTCACCGTCGTGCGTGCGCGGCGGAATTCGAGCACCCCGGCGACGGCGACCAGGATCCCTGCGGCAAGCAACAAGACGGCGGTACCGAGCCGCCAGTGCCCGCCCCACTCCAGGCCGGGAGTCCATCGAGCGAGCAGCCACATGCACAGCGCCGCGATCGAGCCGACAGCGACCGGTGGGACGCGCAGTTCAAGCGACGATCCAGCGTGCATTGCGATTTGCCTTCCAGTCAATCGGAGGACAGCTGGCTCAGGCGCGGAGTTGCTTGAAGTAGAGCACGGTAGGAGACAGTTCCCCGTCGGGGGTGGTCGCGTAGTCCGGGATTTCACCCGCGCGACTCCACCCTAGATGGCGATAGACCTGCTCCGCGTGCGAAGCAAGCAGCGTGTCGAGGAACAGCAGCGAACGCCTGCGTCGCCTTGCCTCGGCTTCCAGCTCGCACATCAGGAGCGTCGCGACGCCGTTCCCGCGCGCAGCTCGCAGTACCTGGAGTTTCTGCACCTCGGCCCGGTGCCGGGCGTTGTCCTTTTCACACAATGCGAGCTGCACCGTACCGACGACGGCGCCATCCTGCTCGGCGACCCAGAGCAGCAGGGCGCCGCCGAGGGATGCGAACACTCCGTGCCAGTAGCGTTCCGCGGTCTCGCGTGACACCGGCGCGAGGAAGCCGATCGAAGCCCCCGAATGCACTGCGTCGATCAGTAAATGGCCGAGCGGTTCGATCAACGAAGTCTCCGTCGCGGCGACTCGACGCACGACGATCGTGCGGAATGACCCGGTGGACCTGCCGGACCTGCCCGCGGTCGGGGCCGACCTGCACCCTTCCGGCTTGAACACACGCGTGGTCGACGGTGGATTCGCCTCCAGTTTCGATGCCGGTCGCCGCGGCCGCGGCAGCAACTCGCCACCGCAGTTCGGGCACTTTCCGTTCAGGCGACGTTCGGCGCAGGTCGCACAGAAAGTGCATTCGAACGAGCAGATCCGTGCAAACGGCGACTCTGGCGGCAGATCGGCGTCGCAGCACTCACAGGAGGGGCGAATATCCAGCATGGCCCTTGGAATCGTGGTGTCGGAACGGTACGGCAAGCCTAGCACCGTTCTTTTAGACACTGTCTCGGACGGGAAACGACGCGTTCCGGACCCAGTCTCATCGGGGTTTTCCCCGTCCGTAACCTCACGGATGTGTTGCGTCTGGACTACGTCCTAAGCTTCGCTGGCGATTATCGAAGGTCAGGACCGCGGTCCGCCAGAATCCCTCACGGAGACACAGACATGAAGCTCACCAAGTTCGCCCTGTTGGCGGTCGCCGCCAGTTGCACCCTCGCCAGCCAGGGCGTGTATGCCCAGGCCATGGAAGTCGTGACGGTCGAAGCCGTCCGCGAGATCGTCGTCGGCAAGTCGCCGATCGGCGCGCCGATCAAGGAACTGACCATCCGTTCACGCGTCAGCTACGCGGACCTCGACCTGACCACGGCCGCCGGCGTCGCGACGCTCGAGAAGCGCGTCAAGGATGCCGCCGCTTCATCGTGCAAGGAAATCAAGGTCGACGTGCCGGTCGAGGGCTGGACCATCGATCGCTGCATCCGCGAAGCGACTGACGACGCGATGGTGCAGGTGAACAAGGCCGCCGCCGACGCCACGGCCGCGAAGAAGTAGTCGAGCCGCAGTCTCGAGCATGGCAAGGCGGGTGACCTCGCGGTCACTCGCCTTCTTGTGCGCACCTAGGCGAGTTGCTGCGCCACTGCGCCGGCTGCGCGATCGCCCGATTCGATTGCGCCTTCCATGCCACGCGCACTCACCGACGTGTGCTCGCCGCAGAAATGGACGCGGCCGCGCGGCTGGAACATCGCGGGCAGGAATTTCGTGACCGTGCCGGGATTGAAATAGGCCCACGCACCGCCGGCGAACGGGTCCTGCTCCCAGGAATGCTGGCCAATCACCTGCAGCGCACCCTTTGCCGCAGGCCGCATCTGCTCGACCTGCGCTACGACGTAGCGCGCAGCACCTTCCTTGCCAAGACGATCGAGGTGCCTCGCACCGGGTCCGAACGCAGACACGAGCAGGCTCGACACCTGGTCGTCTTGCGCCTCGTGATAAATCGCGGAAACACGGCCAATCGGTGAATCGGTCCACATCGAAGGCTCGAGGTCGTCGTCCTCCCAGAACGGGCGTGACACCTGCAGCGCGACCTGGTGGATCGGCTGGTAGGGCAGCGATTTCACGGCACGCGCCTGCATGCCGGCGAGATCCGGCCGCAGGTCGATGCGTCGCAGCGTCGTGAACGGCACGGCACACACGACGGCGCGCGCGGTGTAGCGAGTGCCATCTGCCGTCCGGACCGAGACGCCAGCGTCCGTCGTCTCGATGGTCTTGACGGTCTGCTTGAACCGCACCGGCTGCCGCAGTTGCGCGGCCATCGCGATCGGGAGGTTCTGGTTGCCGCCCCGGGCCTGCAGCATCACCGGCTTGGCCGATTTCTGCGCCGCGGTGAACGCCGACACGTACGCCATCATCAGCGCGGAAATGTCCCTGGCGTTCAGGCCGTAGGTCGGAATCGTGTCGTATGCGAGTTCGATCATCGGATCGGTTGCGCCCTGCTGGCGCAGGAAGTCGCGCATCGACACGTCGAACGGCGCGTTCTTCGCCTCGTACCAGCCTGCGGTCGTGGTGAGCGGGTTTTCCTGGCTCGTCACCAACGGCACGTATTGCCACGGCATCATTTCGCGCAGCGCCGGCGGGAACGGATTGCGGGGCGAGTCCGTCCATTCCGACCGGCTCACAGGTTTGCCGTCGAGCACGAGCGTGAACTTTGCATGCTTCGACAGCCGTGACACCTGATCCTCGAGCGGCACGGCGACGCGCGTTGCGACCTCCATCAAGCGCCGGTAATCGCCGTAGATGATGTTGCCGCCCGCCTCGGGGACGCCCTGGACGTTGCCGAAAGTGAGGATTCGACCGCCCACGCGGTCCCGACCTTCCAGGACGAGCACCTTGAAGCCCTTCTGCTCCAGGACCCAGGCCGCCTGCAAGCCGGAGAGACCGGCGCCGACGACGATCACGTCTGCCGTGTCTTCGGCAGCCCAGGCGCGTCGCCCGGCAAGCACGGTGGCGCCGGTGAGCACGCCCGAGTGCAGCAGGAATTTACGACGGGAAATGATCATCGGCGGCACGTCTCCAGGATCGCGGCCGGCAATCCGGCCCTTTAGCGCGACCGACTATTTGACGGTGACCGCTGCGCAGATGGTACGCGTACTTTTACGGGTGCAGTCCCGGCGAGCGGCTGGCTGGGTTGCTCGCCTGGTTTGCCCACGACCGGCCGTTCAGCGGCGCTCCATCTCGACGATCACGGTGCGACCGGTCAGGACCGCGAAGGAATTCATCCGCGCGAGGTGCTCCCGGTTCTCCTCGTGAATTGCAGGAATATTGCGGCGGGCATGCATCGCGACGATCGCTGCTCCGAGCTTCACCAACGGCCACAGGATGAGCAGTGCCGCCGAACCGGACTTGATGCGGTCGGGGGAGCAACCTATCACGCGAAAGCCTGCCTTCTCGGCCATGTACGAGATGTAGTACACGGACACCGGGTGTATGTGGCCGCCGACGTGCTGCGGATCGTAGCCATGGATCGGCAGCGGCCCGAACAGTTCGGGAAAGCCGGCCAGCAGAGTGCGAACGCGCGACGTCAGGCTCAACACGTTCGGCGTCGTCAGCACGAACCGGCCGCCGGGCCGCAGCACGCGATGCACCTCGCGCAGGAAGAAGAACTGGTCTTCGAGGTGCTCGAGCACTTCGACCGAGTACGCGAGGTCGACGCTCTGGTCGTCGAGCGGCAGCCCGCCATGCAGGTCAATGGCATGGCACGGCACCTCCGGCACGCGAAAGTTTTCGGGAAACAGGTCGCATGCCTCGAGCTTCGCCGCAAACCCCTTGCGCTTGATCAGGTCGTGCACGCGACGCGCGAGGTAACCCTCGCCTGCGCCGATGTCGAGCACGCGGCCCGCCCGCGCAAGGTGCGACTCGAGCAATGCGAGCACTTTTGCGTTGGTCCTGGGCAGCGAATAGGAAACGGGTGCCGGCGCACCGGTCACGGCGGGGTTCGTCATGGTGTCCTCGACTGCCGCATCGCCGGGTGCGCATCAACGACACCCGGTTCTGCAAATTCGGTTCCGGCGAGGATAGCGTCGAAGCGGACTTGCTGCTCGCGGCGCACGGGCGACTGCGCCAGCGTCAAACGTTCTTGCTCGCTGCCGCCGATAGCGACGTGATGCACGACCAGGCCGTCGGTCGATTGCTCGACCATGAGGGTGTCGCCGTCAGCAGCGGTGAACGAGTGTCGTTCGAACGGCACGATGTCGAGCTCGAGCCGTGCGGACTGCCCCTGCAGCCGCCACGTGTACCGCCTGCCGCGATCGGTACGCTCGTACGATGCATTGAGGACGCCGGCACCGATCCTTGAATTGAATTCGACGTCGCCGAATGCCTGCGGCAGCCGCGGCGCCAGGCGGATCACGCCCTGCTCCAGGTCCGGCTGGATACCAAGGAAGCCCTGGTACCAGACGCGCAGTTGCTCGGCGTTCGACCAGCCCTGCAGGTACGTCCCCGTGAGACGCGGCGCAGTTTCACCGGGATGCGGATAGGCGTCGAGGTTCTCGGGCAATCCACCCACCACGCCGCGCGTGAGCGCGATTTCGTTCGTGTTCGTGAACAGTCGCCAGGCCAGGTCGGCCTGACCGAGTTCGAGCATGCGCTGGATCGCGATGCCGTTGAGCCAGGGCCAGACTGCGCCGTTATGGTAGGCCGCATCCTTGTGATAGTGCTCAGGCGCCAGGTGGTACGGATGAAAGCCGGGATCGCCTTGATCGAGCGTCGCAACGCCCCACGGGTAAACCAGGGCTTCCCAGGCTTGCCGGGCTGCGCGCGCGGCATCGTCCGGTTGGTCCAGCAGCTGCAGACTGAACAGCGCGTTCGGCCGCACCTGCAGATTCGGGACGTCGCGTGCATCGAGATGATCGGCCATGCGGCCAGTTGCCGGGTCCACGAAATCGTGCGCGAACCGGTTGCGTAGCCGATCGGCGGCCGTGGACCAGCGCGTTGCCGATTCCCTGTCACCCAGCGCAGCCGCGAATTCCGCGCCGGCCCGCAGTTGCTCGTACCACAGCGCCTGGATGTCGTTGGCGCGCGTACTGCGCGGCGAATACGCAACCTTGTCGGGTTCACGGCGCGCGTCCATCCACGTTTCGTTGTCCGCGTGCACGAGGTAACCAGACGCATCGGTGAAGTTCGCAAGCGCACCCTCGATGCTGGCCTGCACGTTCGGATACAACTCGGCCACGATCGAACGATCGCCCGTGTAGCGCACGTAGTCACGCACTGCGATGACCCAGCGCGGTGTTCCGTCCGTCGTGTGGTAATCGATGCTGCCGGGTTTGACGATGTTGGGCAGGCGCCCATAGAAGGGGGACGAGCGATCGAGGTCCTGGAAATCTGCAAACGCAGTCAGGATGGCACGGGCCTCGTCGAAATGACCCGTGACCAGCGTGGCGCCGGGCAGCGAGATGAAACTGTCGCGACCCCAGTACTCGTTGAACCACGGCAGCCCGGCGTAGATGCCGTCGCCGCGCTGGCGGGTCACCAGCGAATCCGTCGTCAGCCGCAGCCAGAGGATGGCCTCCGTCAGCCGGGGGTCGTCGCTCCAGAAGTAATGATTGCCACCGACGACGGCCGCCAGTCGCGCGCGCCGAGCTTCCTCCCATGCAGGTGCTTCCACGACCGCACGTTCCCATACCACGCGGGCGGCGGCACTCGAGGAGCCAACGGCGATCAGGAAGCGATTGCCGCTGCGACCCACGACGATGTGATCAGCTGTGCTCGAGACGCCGTCCTGCGTGGCCGTGAATTCGTCGATGCCAGATCCGCTTTGCACGCGCGAGACGGTGTCACCCAGGAGCTGTAACGTCACGTCACCTTTGGCGCCACCGACTTCCACCTCCACCACGTCCTGCCCGTCGAACAGGCGCAGCGTCTCGGTGATCCCCTGTGGATAGGTGCGGAGCAATGCATCCGGCCTCACGATTACCGTGGCCAGCTGCGGTTCGAGCGCTGTTCCGGCAACGATCAGCCGGTAGTCGCTGAAGATGCGCCGACCCGCAATGTTGAAGCCGCGAAAGTACGCGTGCTCGGGGTGATCATTGCGATGTGATTGCGTGTAGTAGTACGCGGACCGCTTGTTGGTGAAGGAAACAGCGCGGTTTTCGTCCGCGCTGACTGGGATCGCCAGCGAGTCGAGCGTTATGACACGGGCCGTCGGCGGTGACGCAGGGGGCTGCGGCAAGGAATGGCAGGCAACCAGCAGCATGCTGGCCGCGATACACGCCCAGGCCGGTGAAGTGCAGGGCATTGGCATTCGAGGAACCATATCGAAAAGCGCTGGACCTGTCCCGCGCAACCGGCGGTGCCGGGCGCGGCGCAATTCCGGGAAAAGACGGGTTCGGAGTATCCTTGCGCCAGCATCAGCGAGACCCGGACGCCCGGGTTTCGAATATCCCGGGATCCGCTCATGACCACTCCTCCCTCGCTGCCCAGGCATGCCCGTGTCGTCATCGTCGGTGGTGGCGTCATCGGCACGTCGACCGCGTATCACCTGGCGTTGATGGGATGGCAGGACATCGTGCTGCTCGAGCGCCACCAGCTCACCGCGGGCACCACCTGGCACGCGGCCGGACTCATGGTCACGTACGGATCGACCTCGGAAACGTCGACCGAACTCCGCAAGTACACGCGCGACCTCTATGGCCGGCTCGAAGCCGAGACTGGGCAGGCGACCGGCTTCATGCCGATCGGCTTCATCGAAGTCGCCTCCGACCAGGACCGTCTCGAGGAGTTCCGACGCGTCGCCGCATTCAATCGCTACTGCGGCATCGACGTGCAGGAGATCTCGCCGCGCCAGGTGCAGGAACTCTTCCCGCTCGCAAAGGTCGACGACATCGAAGCCGGCTTCTACGTGAAGGAAGACGGCCGCGTGAATCCGGTCGACGTCACGATGGCACTCGGCAAAGGCGCACGCATGCGCGGCGTGAAGATCCTCGAAGGCGTGCCGGCGACCGGGGTGCTGCAGAAGAACGGACGTGTCACCGGGGTGAGCACGCCGTACGGCGACATCCAGACCGACTGCGTCGTGAACTGCGCCGGCCTGTGGGCACGCGAGCTGGGCGCGTTGTCGGGCGTGGCGATCTCGAACCAGGCAGCCGAGCACTACTACCTGGTCACCGAGGCGATCAAGGACCTGCCGCAGAACATGCCGGTGCTCGAGGATCCATCCGCGTACGGCTATTACCGCCAGGAAGGTGGCGGCCTGATGGTCGGCCTGTTCGAGCCGGTGTGCGCGCCGTGGAAGATCGATGGCGCGCCGACGGATGCGCCCTACCTCGACCTCGAACCCGACTGGGAGCGCATGGGCCCGTACCTCGAGACCGCGATGTCGCGCGTCCCGGTCACGAGCCAGGTCGGCATGAAGAAGTTCTTCTGCGGCCCCGAGAGTTTCACGCCCGACCTGAAGCCGATCGTCGGCGAGGCGCCCGAACTGCGCGGCTACTTCGTTGCGGCTGGACTCAATTCCATCGGCATCCTGACGGGCGGCGGCCTCGGCCGCGTAATGGCGCACTGGATCATCAACGGCCTGCCCGACGTCGACGTCACCGGCATGAACATCGATCGCGTGCTGCCGTTCCAGGCCAATCCGCAGTACCGGCGTTCGCGCACGGTGGAATCGCTGGGCATGGTCTACAAGTGCCACTACCCGACGCACACGCTGAAGACCGCACGGGGCGCACGGCGTTCGCCGTTCCACGACCGGCTGGCGGCGCAGGGCGCGTATTTCATCGAGACCAGCGGTTGGGAATCGCCCGGCTGGTATGCAGGCGCGGGCCGGATCGCGGAACCCGGTCCGGACACGTGGGGCCGTCCGGCCTGGTGGGGCCGATGGCAAGCCGAACACCGCGCGGCGCGCGAGAACGTGATCGTCATGGACATGTCGTTCATGGGCAAGTTCATGGTGCAGGGTCGCGATGCCGGTCACTGCCTGAACCGGATTTCAGCGAACAACGTCGACGGCGCCATGGGCGAGATCACCTATACGCAGTGGCTCAATGCGCTGGGCAGGCTCGAGGCCGACCTGACCGTCACCAAGCTGGCGGATGACAGGTTCTTCGTCGTCGTCACCGACACGATGGTTCGCCACGCCGAAACCTGGATGAAGCGCAACATTCCGGACGGCGCGCACGCATTCGTCACGGATGTCACCTCGGGTTACGGACAGCTCAACGTGCAGGGTCCGCGCTCGCGCGACTTGCTGCAGTCATTGACGAGCATCGACCTGTCCAACGCGGCATTCCCGTTCCGCGCCGCACGTGAGATCGACATCGGGTATGCGCGCGTGCTGTGCACCCGCATCACGTACCTTGGTGAACTGGGGTACGAGCTGTTCATTCCTACGGACCAGGCCGCGCACGTGTACGACCAGGTCGTGGCGGCCGGCGAGAAGTTCGGTGTGGTGCACGCGGGGCTGCGCGCGCTCGGCAGCCTGCGCATGGAAAAGGGGTATCGCGACTACGGGCACGACCTCGACAACACCGACGATCCGTACGAGACCGGGCTGGGCTTTGCGGTCGACCTGAAGAAGCCCGACGGCTTCATCGGCAAGGAAGCGCTGTTGGAACGCAAGGCGAAGGGTCCACTGCAGCGGCGCCTGGTGTCGATACTCGTCAAGGATCCGGAGCCGCAGATGTTCCACGCCGAAATCGTGCGCCGCGACGGGAAGGCCGTTGGCTATGTGCGAGCGGCATCGTATGGCCACACGCTCGGCGGCGCGGTTGGGCTGGCATTCCTCGAGCCGAAGCAGACAGTCGACGAAACCTACCTGACGTCGGGCACCTGGGAAGTCGAGATCGCCGGCAAGCGCTACCCCGCCGTCGTCTCCGCGCGTCCGCTGTACGACCCCAGGGCCGAACGAACGAAGATGTGACGCCGTTGACGAAGAGTCAAACCATTGGCCGCGGGAACGATTCCTCTTTGCAAGCGGTCTTAATCAACGTCGTGACAGGAAACCACTCCCCGAGGAGCGCCGCAGCGATGATTCGACGTGTAGGAACTGCCCTGGTTGGCGCGGCGGTGCTCGCTGCACTGGCTGGCTGCGCTTACCAGGAATCGTTCGGCCTGCCGGACCTGACACCGCGCGGCGCGGCTCCGGGCGCGCACGTCTACCCGAACTACGGGTACGGCTATGGCACCGGCTACCCCAGCGGGTACCATCCTGGCTACGGCGTCGTCTACGGCTATGCCAACCCCTATTACGCGGCGCAGGGGCCGTATCCGTACGGCTACGGTTACCCGTACAACTCCTATCCGCGGTACCTCGTTGCGCCGTGTGCCGACAGCAATCGCGATGGCCATTGCGACACTAAACCGCCGAGGCAGCACCACGACCGCGACCCGCGCGGCCGCGACAACGACGACCATCCGGTTCCACCTCACCGCGGTGACCGCGGCGAAGTACCACGCGCGAGGAACGGCAACGGTCGTGACGTTGCGCCGAACGCTCAACGGCGAGCGGCGCCTGTTCCCGCGCCTGTCCTCCAGCAACCTGCGCCGGTTCGGCCCGAAACCCGCCGCACGACGCCATCGGAAGTGCCGGGTCAGCGGGGACCTCGTGCAGGCAGCGGACGCGCATCCACGACCGGCAACGACGTCGCGTCGGCGCCTCCCAGGCAAGAACCCTGAGCCCCCGGGGGTGTCCTCGTCGATAATGGCTCGATGACGACGCCTGCGAGGAAAAGGAGCCTGCAGCCCAGCACGCTTCGCATTGGCCACCGTTATCGGACCTCGCGGCTCAATGGCCCTTATGACGCGCTGATCATCGGCTCCGGCATTGGCGGACTGACCACGGCCGCGCTGCTGTCCGAACTCGGCTGGCGCGTCGCGGTCCTCGAGCAGCACTACACGGCCGGCGGCGCCACGCACAGCTACGAGCGCAACGGTTACGAGTGGGACGTCGGCGTGCACTACATCGGCGACATGGGTGGCGCCACGATGTCGCGCCGGCTCATGGATTTCCTGACGCAGGGCAAGGTCCAGTGGGCGCCCATGGACGCACACTACGATCGCTTCTTCATTGGCGACCGAACTTACGATGCGGTCGCGGGCAGCGCCGAGTTTCGCGACAACCTGCTCGCGCACTTTCCGCGCGAGGCTGCCGCGATCGATCGCTACCTCGAGCTGCTGCGCGAGGTCGCGCGCGGCATGCGCACGTTCACACTGGATCGAACGCTGCCGGCGTGGGCTGCCACGCTGGCTGGGCCGATCCTCCGGCGTCGCTTGCCCCGTACTTTCCAGCGCACGACATGGGAAGTCCTCTCGGAGCTGACTTCCGACCCGGAACTGATCGCAGTGCTGACCGGCCAGTGGGGCGACCTGGGGCTGCCGCCGAAGCGATCGTCGTTCGTGATGCAGGCGATGATCGCGCGGCACTACATGCACGGCGGCTTCTATCCGGTGGGTGGCGCCTGGCGCATCGGCGAAGCGATCCTGCCCCGCATCCGTGCCGCTGGTGGCGAAGTGTTCACCTACGCGCGCGTCGATGAAGTGCTGCTGCGCGACGGCAAGGTGAGCGGCGTGCGCATGGCGGACGGTCACGTGATCGACTGCAGGGTCGTGATCTCGGACGCTGGAGCAATCAACACCTTCACGAAACTGCTGCCGTCACAGGTAGTGCAGGAACACGGCTACGACAACCTGCTCAGGACCGTGAAGCCAAGCATCGGCCACCTCGGCGTTTACATCGGCCTGCGGGGAACGGCGCAGGACCTCGGCTTGCCGAAGACCAACTACTGGATCTACCCGGGCGGCAACGATTACGACGGCGCGATCGACCGCTTTCTGCAGGATCCGCACGGTCCGTTTCCGGTCGTGTACCTGTCGTTTCCTTCGGCGAAGGATCCCTCGTTCGAACGGCGTCATCCAGGTCGTTCGACGATCGAGATCGTTGCGCCCGCACCTTACGAAATCTTCGAGCAATGGGCGGGCAGCACCTGGGGCAAGCGCGGCGACGATTACGACGCACTGAAGCAATCGTATGGCGAACGCCTGCTCGAGCATCTCTACGACAAGGTGCCGCAGGTGCGCGGGCGCGTCGATTACTGGGAAGTGTCGACACCCCTGTCAATGCGGCACTTCTGTGGCTACGGTCGCGGCGAACTCTACGGGCTGGACCACGATCCCGAACGCTTCCGGCAGGACTGGTTGCGCCCGCGCACTCGCATCAAGGGACTCTGGCTCACCGGGCAGGACGTGATGTCGTGCGGCGTCGCAGGCGCCATGATGGGTGGCATGGCGTCTGCAGCGGCAATTGCGGGGCCGCGGCGAATGGTCCCGATGATGAAGCGGATCTTCGGCTGAATCCTGCCAGAGACTGCGCTGCCGCTATTTCTCCGGGCCGCTCGGCATCGCCCACTCCCCGGTCTGCGTGTTGAGCTTGTGGCAACTCATGCAGTCGCTCTTGTACGTCGTCACGTAGGCATTGTTCGTGCCACCGACGAGGTGCACCAGGTGCAGCAGGCGTGAAAAAGGCGGCGCCTTCTTCGAGCCGGTGTCATGGCAGTCCAGGCACGCACCCGGGATGTCCTCGAGCGAGTCGTCCGCGGCGGGATGCTTAGCCTTAAGCGCGAGCCCCGCCGGTGCGCTGGCCTTGCTCTTCGCGAGCAGGCCGGGCTCGATCTTTCCTGCCGTCCATTGGTTGAGGGCCACGCTCAAGCGCTCGTCTTTGCCCTTGCTCTTGTCGAGCACGTGGCAGCTCACGCAGCCATTCGGGTAGGGATCGACAGCCGCGTTGCCGACCGTCGGCAGGGCGCAGAGCGTCGTGACCAGCAGGAACGCAGGCAGAAACTTCCGGGAATGATTGCTCATGTCGCACACCTCGTAACGTTGGCGCGACGCACATGGCCTGCCGAACCGTGCCGCGGACCAGGGACGGTCAGCGCAAGTCAGCGTCGTACAAGGGCATCATCCGCCCGTCAGCGAATGCAGGCAAATGACAGGCCCGGGCTGATCGAGCTCATGGGCGGGGCGCAACCTGCAGCAGCGCCTCGGAGGGTGGTCGCGCCGCCTGGAGTCGTGCCGCAACCTGCTCGGCCTGTTCCATCACGCGCAACACGTTCAACCCTGCGAGCTTTGCGACGTCCGCATCCGTCCATCCCCGACGCATCAGTTCCACCAGCAACGCCGGATACCGGTCCACTGCCTCCAGGCCTTTCGGTGCCACGGGAATGCCGTCGAAGTCGGAACCGATGCCGACGTTGTCGATCCCCGCAATCTTGCGGATGTGTTCGACGTGATCGGCGACTTCTGACAGGGTCACGACCGGCTGCGGATGCGCCGCCTCCCAGGCTTCGAGTGCTGCCTTCGCCCTTTCAGGTTGGCCGATGTACAGCCCCGCATACGGCGGAGAGTTGTAGCGTGTCTGTTCGGCAGCGTGATCTGCCATCCATTGATTCGCGGCCTCGGAGACGTAAGCCGGATAAAAATTCACCATCACCACGCCACCGTTCTTCGCAACCAGGCGCAGGACGTCGTCGGATACGTTGCGCGGGTGACTGTTGATCGCCCGTGCCGAAGAGTGGAGAAGATCACCGGTGCTGCGGTGACAGCGAGCACGTCCTTCATCCCTTCTGGCGAGACGTGACTCAGGTCGATGAGCATGCCCAGCCGGTTCATTTCCCTGACCACCTCCAGGCCGAATGGCGTCAATCCGTCATGCGTCGGAGTGTCGGTTGCTGCGTCGGCCCAGTCCGTGTTCCGGGTGTGCGTCAGCGTCATGTAGCGCGCGCCAAGGTCGTGCATCGACCGTAACGTCGCCAGCGAGTTGTTGATCGAATGCCCGCCTTCGAGGCCGATCAACGACGCGATCTTTCCCGATCGATGAATGCGACGAATGTCGGCCGCCGTGTATGCCATGTGGAAATCGGCGGGATACATCGCAACCATTCGCTTGACGAGATCGATCTGCTCGAGCGTCGCCTGGACCGCGTCATTGCCCTTGAGCTCCGTCGGCACCCAGACCGACCAGAACTGCCCACCCACGCGACCTGCGCGCAGTCGCGGGACGTCCGTCATCAAAGGCGCACCGCCTTCTGGCACTGGAAGTTTCGCGGTATCCGACCCCAGGTCGATCGTGGCGAGGCGATCCTTCGATCGTTCACGCAGTTCCCACGGCAGGTCGTTGTGACCATCGATGAGCGGCGTTGCTGCGAGCACCCGGTCCACACGGCCGGCAAAGTCGTGGTCGGCTGCGTCGACCACGCCCGAGACTGCGACCAGGATACCCAGCACCGCCACTGCGACGGCCTGACGCCCGGTCCGTCGAACCACGAAGGAAAGCCTGGGCATTCTGGTCACCGGACCGTAAGAAGAACGCGTCAGGATAGTCGAAGCAGACGACGTCTTCATCGTCACGCAGGGACTGCCGGCCATTGCGAACGAATGAACGAAGCCAGGATCAGGGTCAACGGGTGGCTTCGCAGAACTTGCTGCGCCCACGGCTCGCCCAATCGGAGGCGGCCAGGATGATCCCGATGCGATTCCAGCTATTCATGGTCTGCTCCGGCAGCAATCCTGCGACCGTTGGCGGCGCAGAGACCTGCCGACCGCTGGACAACACCCGGCATGGCGCGTTTCGCTGCGCGACCGCGTGCCGGAATCGGCAATTACCCTGATTGTTTCGGCTGCAAGCTTCGGGCAAAACCGCAGCAGCACAGGGGGAAAAGGATGAACCAGGCACGAGTTGCCGGGTACGAGGTCGTCGCCCGGCAGGACTTCTCGGACGTGACGTTCCTGCTCGAAGTTCAGCACCCGCAACTGGCCCGGGCGGCTCGCCCCGGGCAGTTCGTCATCGTCATGGCCAGCGAGCACGGTGAGCGCATCCCGCTGACGATCGCGGACTACGATCGCGCGCGCGGGACAGTCACCCTGGTCATCCAGGCGGTCGGCAAGACCACGCGTGAACTGCAGCGCGACTGCCGCGTCGGCACCCGGCTCGTCGCTCTCGTCGGCCCGATGGGTGTTCCGAGCCACATCGGCAAGGCACGCAAAGTCCTGTGCGTGGGCGGCGGCCTGGGGGTCGCGCCGGTTTATCCCCAAGCGCGGGGCTACAAGGAAAGCGGCGCGTACGTGATCGGCATCCTCGGGTTCCGCAACCGCGAGCTGATGTTCTGGGAAGACAAGTTTCGCGCCACCTGCGACGAACTCATCGTCTGCACCGATGACGGTTCCGCCGGCATCAAGGGCCTGGTCACCGAAGGCATCCGGCTCGCGGTATCGCAGCACCGGGACATCGACGAATGCGTCGCCATCGGCCCGCCCGTGATGATGAAAGGGTGCGCCGAAGCGACTCGCGGCAGCGGCATCCGGACGATCGTCAGCCTGAACCCGGTGATGGTGGATGGCACCGGCATGTGCGGCGGATGCCGCGTGAAGGTCGGCGACACCGTCAAGTTCGCCTGCGTCGACGGTCCCGATTTCGATGGTCACCTGGTGGACTTCGACGACCTCATGTTCCGCCTGCAGCGCTATCGCGCGACTGAACTCGCCGCCACCGAGCGTTTCAACGAGAGCTGCCGCATGCGCAGCCTGACCGCCCAGCCGGTCGTAGCGGAGTGACCTTGTCATGCCAGGCGATGCGAGGCCGAAGAAGAAAACGATCCGGATGATCCCGCAGGCGCGCACGCCTGCCCACGAACAGGATCCAGCCGAGCGCGCCTGCAATTTCGACGAAGTGAACCTGGGCTACCTGGTCGAGGACGCGCAGCTGGAGTCGGAACGCTGCCTCATGTGCCCCGAGCAACCGTGCGTCGCGGGATGTCCCGTGGGCATCGCGATTCCCGATTTCATCCAGCGCATCACGGCCCGCGATTACCGCGGTGCGTACGACGTCATCACCGCGACGAACCTGCTGCCGGCCGTGTGCGGACGGGTGTGCCCGCAGGAAACGCAATGCGAGGGTTCCTGCACGGTCGGCGACACGCTCGAGCCGGTAGCCATCGGCAGGCTGGAGCGCTGGGTCGGCGACATGGCGATCCGCGAAAACTGGTCCAACGTACCGTACATCCAGCCCAGTGGCTTCAAGGTAGGCATCGTCGGTTCCGGCCCCGCGGGCATGGCATGCGCCGCGGACATGGCCAAGGCAGGTTGCGAGGTGACGGTGTTCGAGGCCTTCCACGAGCCGGGCGGCGTGCTGAAGTACGGCATTCCCGATTTCCGCCTGCCGAACAAGGTAGTCGATGCAGAGATTGCGAAGCTCGAGGCGCTCGGCATCCGCTTCGAGTGCAACACACTGGTCGGCCGGCTCTTCACGGTCGAGCAGATGGTCGACGAGATGGGATTCCATGCAGTGTTCGTCGGTACCGGCGCTGGCTATCCGAGTTTCATGGGGATCCCCGGGGAGTCCCTGAACGGGGTGCTCTCGGCCAACGAACTGCTGACGCGTTGCAATCTGATGCATGGGCGGGAGTTTCCAGACTACGACACGCCATTGCAGCCGGGCAGGCGCGTGGTCGTCATCGGTGCGGGCAATACGGCAATGGATGCGCTGCGCGTCAGCCGTCGTCTCGGTGCCCTGAACGTCCGCTGCCTGTACCGGCGCAGCCGCGCCGAGGCTCCTGCCCGTGCCGAGGAGATCCACCACGCCGAAGAGGAAGGTATCGAGTTCCATTGGCTCGCCAGCCCCGTCGAGCTGCTGGACGACGGCAAGCGCAACGTCCGCGCCGTGCGCTGCATCCGCATGACGCTCGGTGAACCGGACGCCTCCGGGCGCCGCCGTCCCATCCCCGAAGCCGGCAGCGAATTCGAGATCGAGGCCGACATGGTGGTCTATGCGATCGGCACCAACGCCAATCCGATCATCGGCCAGACGTCGAAGTTGAAACTCGACCAGCGCGGCTACCTCGCCACGGACGCAAGCCTCGAAACGTCGATTCCAGGGGTCTTTGCCGGCGTCGACATCGTCACGGGCGCCGCAACGGTCATCGAAGCGATGGGCGCTGGGCGCCGCGCCGCCCGTGCAATGAAAGCGTTCCTGGGCCTGCGCGACACCGACCATCTGTATTGCGATGCCGTGGCGGAGCCGGGCTCTCGAGTGTTTGGCATCGATCGTGCGGAACGCGGCTTTGCCCGCGTCCGCGTGCCGAGGTGAATTCGCCATGAATGCAGTTTCGCCCCTGCCTGCGCGCGCCCATGCCGCCCGCAAGGGATCGGTCGCGCCCGTCGCCAAGCACCTGCAGACGCTCGACCAGCACGTGATCGAGATCATGAGCGACTCGGGCGAGGGCGCGCAGAAGTGCGGCCAGTCGTTCGGTTCGATTGCCGCGCGCACCGGTAACGGCGTGTGGACGGTGGAAATCATCCCGGCGGAGATCCAGCCGCCTGCGCGCAGTGTCGCGGGCGCGAGCGGCAACCGGATCCGCATCGGCTCGCACCAGATCACGAACGGCGGCGACGAGGCCGACATCGCGGTCGCATTCAACGAGCAGGTGTTGCTGGGCCGGGTCAATGCCGGCGAACTCAAACCCGGTTGCATCGTGCTGCTGGAAAACATGTGGGCGGAGCACGACGACGCGAAGATCGCGGGCCAGTATGCGGAAACCCGCGATCGCCTCGTCGCCGAGGGCTACCGGGTCTACGAAGTTCCGATGGAGACGGAGTGTCGCGCGCTGGTCCCTGACCCGCGCAAGGGCAAGAACATGTTCGTGCTGGGGATGCTCTGCAACATCTACAGCCTCGACATGAATCTTGCACGGGACCAGATTGCATTCATCTTCGGCAAGAAGGATGCGAAGGTCATCTCATCGAACGTGGCTTTGCTCGAAGCCGGCTGGCAATGGGCCGAGTCGAATCTCGATTTCAAGTACCGGGTGCCCGCCGTCAAGGCAACGGTGCCGCAGGTCGTCATCAACGGCAACACGGCCGTCGCGCTCGGCGTGCTCGCCTCGGGCATGGATATCTGCGCGATGTACCCCATCACGCCGGCGACGTCCGCTTCGCACTACCTCAGCGACGTGTTCGAACGCGCGGGGGGCATCGTGCACCAGGCCGAGGACGAGATTGCGGCGTGCGCCTTCGCCATTGGCGCCTCCTACACGGGCAAGGTCGCCGTGACGATCACCTCCGGACCGGGCTACTCGCTGAAGCAGGAAGGTCTGGGTCTCGCCGTCATGGCAGAAATCCCGCTGGTCGTCGTCAACGTGCAGCGCGGAGGCCCGAGCACGGGCCAGCCCACGAAAGTCGAGCAAGGTGACCTGCTCACCGTCATGTTCGGCAGTCACGGCGACGCGCCCAAGGTCGTCATGGCGCCAGGCACGATCGAAGACTGCTTTTATTCGATGATCACGGCGCGGCGGCTCGCCGAGACCTTCAACATGGTCGTCGTCGTGCTGTCGGACGCAAGCCTCGCGACGGCGCAGCAACCGTTTCCACGTCCGCAATTTTCTACGGAATGGCTCGCGCCTCCGGTCGACCAGAACCCGGTGCCGGACGGTGTCAAGCCATACGACTGGGATCCGGTCACTGGTCTCAGCCGGCGCTTCGTCCCAGGGCAGCCGAACGGCATGCACACCCTGACCGGTCTTGCGCACGATCGCAACAGTCGTGTCGCCTACGACCCGGAGATCAACGAGCAGGGGATGCGCGCGCGCAGCATGAAGCTCGCGACGCTGCAGAAGATCCTCACGCCGCCTCCGGTGTTTGGTGACCGCGAGGGCGAGCTGCTCGTGGTCGGCTGGGGCGGCACTAAGGGCGCCATCGAGGAAGCCGTGGCGCGGTTACGTGGCGAAGGTCACCGCGTCTCTTCCACGCACCTGACCTTCCTGCAACCAATGCAGCCCGGCATCGGTGAAATCCTGCGGGGCTTCCGCCAGGTGATCACGGTCGAAGGCAACTGGGCGGACGACCCGAACGATCCGTTGATCGACGAATCCAATCGCCGCTACCCCGCGCTCGCCATGCTGTTGCGGTCGCGCTACCTCGTCGACGTCGACTGCTGGACCGAGGTGCGCGGCCGGCCGATCAAGCCCGGAACGGTCTATGCCGAGCTGCGTGGACGCCTGGCTCACCTGGAGACTTCGCGATGAGCGCCGCAACGCTGTGCCTGCAGCATTTTGCCGAGGAGAACCACGCGCTCGAGGACTACCAGGGCGGCGTGCCGCGCTGGTGCAAGGGCTGCGGCGACAACGCGATCCTGGCGGCGATGCAGCGCCTGTGCCGCGACGAGGGCCTGCGACCGGAGAAGACCGTCTTCGTCTCCGGCATCGGGTGCTCGAGCCGGCTGCCGCATTACATGCGCACCTACGGCTTCCACGGCATCCACGGCCGCGCGCTGCCGATCGCCGAAGGCATCAAGCTCGCCCGCCCCGACCTGCACGTGTTCGTGAATACCGGCGACGGCGACTGCTGCAACATCGGCGCCGCGCACTGGATCCACGCGATCCGCTACAACATGAACATGACCGTGCTGCTGCACGACAACCACATCTACGGGTTGACCAAGAAGCAGGCCTCGCCAACGTCGCCGATCGGGACCAGGAGCAACACGACACCGCGTGGCTCCTATCTCGATGCACTGAGCCCGCTCACGGTCACGCTGGGCGTGCAGAACGTCTCGTTCGTCGCCCAGGCGGTGGACTGGATACCTGAGTCGCTGTTCCATATCCTGACGGCCGCATACCGGCATCGCGGCTTCTCGTTCGTGCGCATACTGCAGCGTTGCCCGGAATTCGTCGGCAACATGTTCGAACCGTGGGTGCACGATCCGCAGCGCATGTTGATGCTCACGCATGCCGACGGCATTCGCGTCAGCCCGGCCCTGCAGAAGATCTACCGTAACCAGCTGCCCCACGATCCCGCAGACATCAATCGCGCCCGCGAAATCGCGTCGTCCGACGATCCGATCCCGGTGGGCATTCTCTATCGCAACCCGGAAGTGCCTTGCTACGAGGACCTCCGGGGCGCTGGCAAGCTGCGCACCGCTGACCAGGTCCGCGGCGCGCTCGATGCCGAGCTCGACAAGTTCACCGTATGGCCGCAGTAACCATGGACAGTCAGCTCAGGTCGCAGGTCGTCTTTCATCTCACGGGCCGCCAACCGGACCATGGCGGAGCCGAGCAATCGTTGCCGCCAGGATTGCGGCCAGCCCTGCTGGCTCCTTACCGCAAGCTCGAGTCGATTCGTCACGATTTTCCCGTCGTGCTGGCCGCAGGACCCGGCGAGTACGTCGTCTCCCTCGCAGCCGCCGTGGATGGTGCATTACGAGCGGCAGCACCGCAGGGCCCGTCGGGCGAAGCGATGCGCAAGCGGGCGCTGCATATCGAGCGTGTGATCCGTGAGGCCGCCGCCAACGGTGCACAGGACACTTTGTTGCAGGCCTGGGATACTGCTGTCGCCAGTGCCGGTACCGACGATGTCTGGCGGCGCGAAATGACGGCTGTGCGCAACGCACTGGCTGTCGACGGCGAATTGGCCGGATGCGATTCGCGCCTGCCTTCCCGATTCCTGCGACATGCGTGGGCGGTAGTGCAAGGCGAAAAGGCACGTGCGGCACGTGTCCGCATCGATGCACTGGTCCTGCGTCTCCAGGGGATACTCCGCGCCGACTATGCGCGATCCGCAGTCGCGTTTCAGGCTGCAAACCTGCAGCAGACTTTCGGTGGCACGCACCAGGCGCTGTTCAATTTCGCGACAATGTCAAGGCTGCTGTCGCCCGCGGCGAGCCAGGGGGGCCTGGACACACCTCGACGCGCGCGTATCGAGTGGGCGCTTCGCACGTTGCGGGAGCAGGTATTCTTCCCGCGCCCGGAGATCGTGACGCGCAGGCTGCAAACCACGGCGGCTTCGCGTTTGACAACGTGTCGGCTGCGCTGGATTCCTACCGCCAGCGCCTGCCCGACATGCTGTCGTTGCTGAAGGCGCTGTCCCTGGCAGAACTGGAAGTCGAGGGGCAGTTCGTCGAGCAACTGCATGCTCCCATTTTCGACGGCATGCAGAGCCAGGACTTCACGGCGGCCGAACTGCAGTTCTTCCCGGACTATCTCGTGACGCTCGACAGCGACGCGCCCGGCGTGCAGGCCGACCTCGTCAATGCATTGGCGTCGGGCATGCCGATCAAGGTGCTGCTCGAAGTCCAGGACCTCCTGGAAGAAGCGGCGCCGGGCCAGGGTCGCTTTTCGTTCGGCATGCGCGGCAGTCAACTGGCGTCCATGGCGATGACGTTCGGCGACGCGTTCGTGTTGCAGAGTACGGCGTCCAATCTCCTGCAGATGCGCGATGGCATCCAGCGGGGATTGCGTCATGCCGGCCCGGCGCTCTTCAGTGTCTATGCACCGGCGGACGGCGAGAGCACCTTGCCTTGCTATCTCGCGGCCGCGTCGGCCATGCAGTCAAGGGCCTTCCCGGCGTTCAGCTACGACCCGGGCAGGGGTTCTGATAGCGCTGTGCGTTTTTCACTCGCGAACAATCCGCAGCCGGACGTCGACTGGCCGCTCGAATACCTGACCTATGCGGACCAGGACCTGCAGGCCGTGACAGAGGAGCTGGCGTTCACGTTCGTCGATTTCATGCTCGCTGATCGGCGGCACAATCGGCATTTCGCTGTCGTCCCGCGCGCGCATTGGGGCGAGGGCCTGATCAGCGCGCGCCAGTGGCTGAAATCCCCGCCGGCTGATGCGGCGACCGGCTTGCCCTTTGTTCTTGCAGTCGACGATGCCGACCTGTTGTGCCGGGTCGTCGTCGACGAAAGGATGATGCGTGCCGCCCAGCGTTGTCGCGAATCCTGGCATCGGCTGCAGGAGCTTGGTGGCATCCACGATTCACGCGTCGAGGCGTTGCTGGCGCGCGAAAAGGCCCTCTGGGAGCAGGCGCGTGCCGTCGACGCGGCCGCACTTTCCCCAGCGGCCGTTCCTGCGGCTCCAGGGAATCAGCCGATAGTCACCGCTGCGGTTCCAGGCACTGTCGCCGCGGAAGATGAAGCCGCACCGGATCCCGATAAGGCGTACATCGAGACCCTGCGTTGCTCGAGCTGCAACGAATGCACGCTCGCCAGCCCGAAGATGTTCGCCTACGACCAGAACAAGCAGGCCTATATTGCCGACCTGAAGGCTGGCACATACCGGCAACTGGTGGAGGCGGCCGAGAGCTGCCAGGTCTCGGTCATACACCCGGGCAAACCATGGAACCCGGACGAGCCGGGGCTCGACGAACTCATCGAACGCGCCAGGCCTTTCCGGTAGCTGTGCGCTGAAATCATTGTTGCTCACTGGAGCATCTGAAATCCCGCACAGCGCCTAGTATGCCAAAAAGGCGGAACTCAAAATAGATCAGACTGGACGTGCTTCAACTGACCAAGCTGGGCGCTCAACCTTAGCTTGTCTTCCGCCTTCTTGAGAGACTTCTCGCTCATATTCTCGAGTAACTCTTCGAAATCACCAATACTCTTGACCTTCTTGAACGCCTTCTTCTTGTTGATGTACACCAAAGAGTATTTCCCTCTCTTTAGTAGCTCGATGACGTTTCGCAACGTACCGGTACTCTTGGTATCCCAAATCATGAACCCGTAATCACATACATCTGCCATTTTCAGGTCTTTTTCTGTGAAGAACTCTCGAGTGCCCGGCTTCGCTAGAGTTGATATTCGCTCAACGATCCAATCACCAAAATTGTTTCTGGGTTTCTCACCGGCACAGTAAATCACGACATTGCTGGTTTGCTTTGACCGCAAGTGCTTTTGAATAGCACTATCGACGCCATCGGCATCACCAACAAGTACTTGATAGTCCGATTCGATAACATTGCCAAGTCGATCTACGACATTGGCATCGAGGTTTTCTATGCTCATTGAACCAGAGATGAATACCTTATGCATTATCGCTTCCTCGTCACCGTGGCGACGAAAATCTGGTCAACCTTTGGGTATGACCTCAATACCTGCGTGGCCGCCTCTAAAGATGATCCGGTGTCATAAAGGTCGTCAACAATAAGGACGTTGTGAGGACGATCTTCAAGGACGTCATTGACAACAAACGCATTGAGTAAAGCGCTTACCTTCTCGTCTCTGGAAGCCGTGTCCTTCATTGCCGGGGTCACGGTGGTCTTAATCAATAGATCTTCGTGACACTGCACGCCGATGATTCGCGCGAATTCTCTGGCTATTTCTACAACAGGCTGTCGATTTCGCAACTTCGAAGGCGGCATCGGAATTACCAAGGAGATACCTTGATATCGACCGGCAAGCGAAGTTGCCAACTGGTTTGCGATGATTGGAACTTGCGAAAAGTCGTAACGATACTTCAGCTGGTATAGCGCTTCGCCAGCAGGAGGGCGAATAGTATCGAACTGCATGTGGCCATACTCGTTTGGCCCGATTGGGGTGCTACTCAATGTGTGTTTATCCAGGGAATATCCCAGGTTCCAGGTGCCGCGAATCTCCTCCACATTGACTTCCATTGCATACCTCATCACTTTCTGAAAGCGTAACAACTATTAGGCCGGTTCGCGTTATGCCATCGCTTCGGGACCCCTGCTGCCGGCAATCTAGGCAACCGTCGCCGACAGTTCATAGCCGATATTGGCTCTAAAGCTGTGTGCTGACCCTGCGATCAGCTACGCCGGCCACGCCCCGGCCAAGGAAGGACTCCGTCGAGCTCGCGAAGAAGCGGTTCCTCTGCTGCTCGATCATCGATCGAACGCTGGCCTCGTAGATCAGGCAGGTCGCCGTCTTCAATCCACAGCAGGGTGAGCGCCTGATTCCAGACGCCACTGAAGCGGACGTCTTCCATAAGATCGACGTCCTCGAAATCATCGGTGGATGTCCAAAGGTGCGCTGCGACCTGTCCTGAACCTGTTCGCAGTCCCGCTTTCAGGCACTGGCCAGTGATGCTGGCAGCGGGAACCTGGATTCTCGATGTGACGAAGAACTTCGACGCCCGCATGGCCGGTGAGGAGGTTGAGAATCTGACAAAGCCGTCCTGCGACAAGACGTAGGCGCAGGCGAACGGTGCATTGATGGCTACCCGTGAGGCTGTACATGCAAGAGACGCTTGGTACTTGTCAGCAAGTCGGCTGACGAACTCAAACCCAGCCACAGCGTCCCCTAGGTCCTGCTGCAACAGACTGTGCGGGAGCAAGCACTCGGCAGCAAAGGTGTCGCAGGCAATCTCCTCTGGTGGCCTCCGCACGTAGCTGAACATTCCACCACTGTCGACGTCCTGATCGTGTCTTGAGGGCAGATCGAGGAGGATATGTGCAATTTCGTGCAGCGCGGTGAAGCGCTGTCGCTCGATCGCCTCGTGCTCGTTGATCAGGATTAGATTTCGCTCACCCAGCGGGATCGTCATCCCTGCGGTGCCCGATCCCAGGCGATCGCTGTACTGCAGTTCGGCGTTGGCGGCGGCCAGAAACTTCGTGATGTCGACTGGCGCGGCATCGATCCCGCAGCTCTTCACCAGAGCGCGGGCCCGCATGGTCGCTACCGCCTCACTTATCTCGCTTCTTGAGGACATCAATGTCCAGCATGTCTAAGTGCGCAATCCAGTCCTGCGGCGTGACAGGCCGATTTCCCCTGAAGCTCACCTTCGCCGCCACAATAAATGCATCGACCGTCGCCGCTGGATGCTGCCGCATGGCGTCGAACAACGCGTCTGGCACGGCTGGCATGGTCATCAGCGCGCGCAGCACGCCCTTGCGTTGGGGCGTGAGCTTCAGCGCTCCGCACAGGTCGTCAATTTTTTCGTCGGAAGGGGCGGTCTTGTCGTTGCTCTCCGGGCGCTGGATGTAAGCGAAGTTCACACCGCTTAGCGTCCCCAGCTCTCGCAGGCTCAAGGCCCGTTCCTCCCGGAAAAGGCGTAAGGCGTCCCCGAAGTTGATCATATGGTCACTTGACGCGGACGATAATCATGAATATTCTTGATGTTGCCTGAAGTGCATACACTTGCCAATTCAATACATGGATTTCCGACTTTTTCTCGTACCATGATCAGTAAGTAGCGTTGCTTGGTCCCGTATCTTATAGCAGCGCCTGCCTGTTTTCAACCTCCCGAGGCCTTTGACATTGGACAAATTCATTACTCCGCTGAACCCGAAGGACTTGCTCCTGGCCAATGTTGCCATTCGCATCCAGCTATCGCCGACGAGCCACAAACTGGCTGTCCAGCGCACGGAAACCCTCGCCGAGTGGCTCGACCGGGCGGACAGTCCCCTCGCTGGGGAAGGTGCGGGTGGTCTACGCCCAGGGGTCGATCGCCATCCACGCCACGATCGCCTCGGCGCTCCGGTACGACGAATTCGACGTCGATGGCATCGTGCAAATGGAGTTGCCACCGGGTACCACCCCGAAGCAGGCCCTCGACACGCTGTTCGAGGCGGTACGCGGCAGGCCCGGCTCGCGTTACTACACGATGACCAAGCGCAACACGCGGTGTGTCACCGTCCAATACGCCGAGATGCACGTCGATCTCACGCCCGCGGAGCTGGTTCCGGGCCGCAACCCTCGCGTTTCCGAGATCTTCCATCATCGGCCGGAGGAACCAGGGACGACGGCAAGCGGGTCGTAGCCAACCCGTTTGGATTCGCCGAGTGGTTCAACGAGGTGACCCCTAGGTTCCGGGGGTTCGAAGAGTTCTACGAAGGCCAGTCGCGGGCGTTGGATCGGCTCGCCAAGGCTGAAACCGAGGATCTGCCCGAGCCCGTCCCGGCCTACCTCAAACCGCCGGCCGTCATCGCCCTGCAGCTGATCAAGCGGTTTCGTAACGTTCGATACGACCGACGCGACGGGCGACAGCCGCCGTCGGTCATGCTCGCGTGCTTGGTCGCGAACTTCGCAGGGCAGTCTGGCACGCCCTACGGCGAGTTCCTGCACCAGGCACGCAGCCTGCGCCACCATGTCGAGCAGCTTCAAACCGGGGGGCGGCTCATCCATGTCGTAAACCCGCGCTGCCCGGATGACGTGTTCACGGATCGATGGCCGGCCAACCTCATTGAGCAGGGACTGTTCCTGCAAGACCTGGCCTACCTCGTCGGACAGCTGGAGCGCATCGAGCACGACGCGCCCTTGGAAGTCATTGCTGACGTCTTCGCACGATTGTTCGGTGAGGAAATCGCGAGCACGGTAATCCGGGAGTTCGCCGACTCCACCGGCCGGCAGGTCGAAGAACATGGCTTGATTGCGGACTCCCGCAGCGGGCGCGTGGATGTAAGCCGGTCGCGTACTGTCACCAGCTCCGCCTCCGCAGCAGTGCTCGGCAGCCCGACCGTTGTTCGAGCGACACCGAAACACACCTTTTTTGGCCATGACGACTGAGCCAGCCCTTTCAGCATCAGCTCAGATTTACCGGATGGGCGTGAGGTGGCCGCAGTTCTGCCTGCTTCACGCGACCTCATGGAGCATCCTGTGGCGCGGTGCGCTGCGCCCGCTGTGCTGCACGTTCGACGTGCACGTCTGCTACCACGCGTTCGCGGTTCCGGCAGTTGGGATTGTGCCGCTCATTCCCGGTGACGACCGACGGATTCGCCCGTACGTGGAGATCATTTCGCCCGTCCTGCTCGCACGGCCCGAAGCTGCCGTGCCGCACACGTTCCCCAACCGCCTGCGGCCCGCGCAGCCACGGTTGTGTTTACACCTGCCGGGTGAGTGGGACCCTTCGATGACGATTGCCGACACCATCCTGCCCTGGACCGTGGAATGGCTCGTGGCCTACGAAGGCTGGCGAGCCACGGGAACGTGGTGGGCGGGCGGACACGGAACTGAACGCCGTGCCGCCTGACACACCGCAATTGATCAGTCCTCGACGCTCGAGCTTCTCGTCGGTTCAACGCCGCGAGCGGCTGCCACGGCAGGGGACCAGCCGTTCCGGATCCTCGCGATCGATGGCGGCGGCATCAAGGGGGATTTTTCCCGCAGCGGTGCTCGCGGAGATCGAGGCCGACCTACTCGATGGGCGATCGGTCGTCGACTACTTCGACATGATCGTGGGGACCTCCACCGGCGGAATTCTCGCACTTGGATTAGCCGCCGGTAAGCCTGCGCAGCAACTGCTTGATCTCTACATGGTGGATGGCAGGAACGTGTTTCCGCCCGTTTGCTGGTTGACCCGGAAGTGGCGGTTCTTGCGCGGCTTGCTCAGCCCTCGGTACAACGATGAGGCGCTGAAGGCGATGCTGGACAAGGTGCTGGAGGATAGGCACTTCGCTGACGCCCGCACTCGACTTTGCATACCGGCGTTCGAAGGCCATCACGGCGAGGTCTTCATCTTTAAGACGCCACACCACCCGGACTACAGGAAAGACGGGTACGAGCTGATGACCACGGTCGGCGCGGCCACTGCGGCAGCCCCGACCTTCTACGCCGCGCTCGATTCCGGCGGCTACCGTTACGTGGACGGCGGCGTCTGGGCCAACTGTCCGGCAATGATCGGTGTCGTGGACGCGCTCGCGTGCTTCGCCATCGAGCCCGGACAGATCCGAGCCCTTTCGCTTGGATGCGGTCGCGAGCCGTACCTTGTCAACGACGGCATGGCAGTCGGGGGACTGTGGGCGTGGCGCAAGGCGCTGTTCGCCGCGATGGATCTGCAAGGTCAAAACGCCCTCGGGCAGGCACGGCTGCTTGTTGGTCCGGCAAACGTCATTCGCCTGGAGCCGCAGCCGGAACGCGCCATCGAGCTAGACGACTGGATCCGCGCTACGCGCGAGCTGCCACCACTGGCCATCGATGCCTATAGGGCCTTCGAAGATGAGATCAACAAGACGTTTTGCTTCGCGCCGGTAGCGCCGCTGAAGCGCTTTTGGCCACCTATCGAGTCGCGCGCAACCTGCGCTGTCTCTTCTCCGGCGTAACCTGCGAACTGCGAATCTACGCTGACTCCGTCGCGCACCGACTCCGACGTCGCCCTCCTAGCGCTCGGCGTCCGCGTGGCGAGCCGGCGGCGCGCGCTGTCCCCTCCGCTAGGGCGGCTGAGGCCACAGTCCATTTTTCGGCACGGCTTACGAAGTACTGAACGCAGCTTTTCCATTGCAAGATGGAGTCTCCCGACACGAGATGGCGCCGGCCCTATTCCGATTTGGTTAGACCCTTCAATGCGTCAGACACCAGTTCAAGCAGCTGATGCTTAGTAATCTGCTCGTCTCTATCCGCAAACTCCGGTTGCCCGAAAAACTTCTCGGTAAGTTTCGCTTTGAGGTCAACCTGTTGATCAGATGGCAGCTTCACTAGATATGCATCTATGGAGGCCAGCTCTACCTGCATCTTTCGATTGTGTCGTTCATGCTGCCGATGCTTGTTTGACTCCTGAGCGGCATAGAGCGCTGGAATCGCTATGACAAGAACGGTAGCCAGCCTGAAAAGAAATAGTTTCCAATCAATCTCCGGGTGCATCAGGCTCTGGTAAAAGCTGAATCCCGCCACAGCCACCATCAAACACATTAGGCCCAACGCGGTGGTGCGAAGCCAGTTGGCCGCCCGGGAATCGGCGTCAGCAGTAAGTGCAAAGTGACCCGAAAGTGAAGCGGAGCCGATAGCACCAAATATTTCGTCGACTTCTTCTCGACGACCGGAAAAGTACTTCGATTGGCTTTCAAGCTGTGTGCCGATTTCCTCCAGCAGGTCTTTCCACTCCTTTTCCTTGGCTCCTACGGCAGCCGCCCATTCATCGCCTTGGAGCTTTGTGAGACCACTAAACTCGGATTGGAAGCGCACCGCGGTAGCCGAGAACTCGGTAGTTCGACTTGCTTCAGCCGTTGAGAATTGCTTTTGGAAATCCGCAATTGCTTGATCGAGCCTCGGCTTTCTGCTGTTCGATCGTTTGCCTTAGTGACTCTAACTCTGCGGTGGCTGTCTGTGTCGCGCCCGCGAGTGTCGAGACTTGCGCCTGAGCCTGCTGGGCCTTCTTCTTTGTCGCCTCGAGCTCGTCCACTAGGCGTCGTTCGAAGGCAGCAGCTGCGTCTCCGATTGCCTTTGAAAGCTCACCTTGCGGTATGCCGTCAACCGGCTTCAGCGCTGTAAGTAACTCGTCTACCGTACTGTTTGCGTTCTGAAGCTGCGACACATTCATTGTCTTCACGAAGTCTCCACGTACGTGAGTGGGGTGTTGGAGGCCATGGGTCAATGTTCGCCCACGCGTTTGCGTGAAAGAGCTCTGGGTCAATCGAGTCAATCCTTGCTCGCAGGATCCGCAGAACCTTTTGAAGGCGCGAGAAGTTCGTCAGATCTTCTGAGGTGAGACTTTCAAAGTTTGCGGTGTCGAGCAGGCCGAGTGCTTCTTGTATTCGTTGGCTGGCTTGCTGGGCTTCGAAGTTTTGCTTCCAGAGCGACACGTCACGTACCTCTAATTGCTATTCTGCTTGTTGCCGTCGGGAGATCTACGCGCTGACGTTGCCGTACACGCCCGACCCTCTCTCCGGATAATCTCGTAAACGTGCTCGAACACCGCCGAGCACTTTTGCTTTGTGGCAGCTCCGGCGTAAATGCCCTCGGCAGGCCAGAGTCGAGCATGTCCTCGATCGTCAACTTGAGCTGCGACCCGGCGGTCGACTTCGCCGCCAGTTGATCACCAGAAGCGACTTGAGCAGCGTGAGGAGCTCGCGGGCAACCTTCTTCACTTCCACGCGTTCCTCGGTGCTGAGCTCCGGGGCCGGGCGCGTGAGGATGTCAAGATCACGAGTTCCTCCTCGGTCATCTGCTCGCGAACGTGCGTGCTGCTCATCGGACAGGCTCGTCGAGAGCTTAAGCAGCTCCTGAAACAACTCGTCGATACTTCGACTTCCGGCGTTATAGCTCTCGATCAGCGCCTCGAACCTTTCGGCAAAGTCCGCACGGGTCCGGTTGAGTTCAATCAGCTTGTCGAGCTGGGCCCGAATCGCTGCCTTGAGCACCTCGAGGTCCGTGTTCTTGTGCTTCGATTCCTTGAAGCGCTTCGCCAATGCCCCGAAATTGATCTTCGACAGGTTCAGTGGGCAGGCCTTGATCACGAATCGCGTGCCCAGTGATGGACGCGTCGAGCAGCCCGGCGATCTCCCCAGCACCGCGGAGATGTCCGGTGGGTTCGGGTTGAGCTTGGCGCGTATTCCCTGGCCGATGGCGGACAGGCATGCAACCCGGCTCGCAAACTCGAGTACAGCCGGGTCTGGCTTCACTGCTTGATACAGGGTGGTGACAAGGCGCTCATGGGCGAAAAAGTCGCGTCGCACGGTGTCTGGCGAGATGAGCGCGTTCATGGCGGCCTCGATCCGGTGCAGCCGATCAAAGCTCCCAGCCGGAAGTGCCTCTATCTCGGCTAGCTTCACGCCATGGGCGGCACAGAATGCAGTTGCATCGACCAGGGACTGCCGCAACTCGTCGACAAGCTGCTTCTTGTCGCGAACAGGCGTCTTGCCACCCTTGCCCGATCCGTAGATGGCCAAGGCCCGCTCGAGCGAGGCGAAGACGTTGGCGTAGTCGACGATGACGCCGCTGTGCTTGCCAGGGAATACCCTGTTGGCGCGGGCAATCGTCTGCATGAGCGTGTGGTTGCGCATCGGCTTGTCGAGATACATCGTGGAGCAGCTGGGCGCATCGAACCCCGTCAACCATGGCGCACACAAAGACGAGGCGAAGCGGGTCGCCAGTGTCCTTGAAGCGCTCATCCAACGCCGGCTGCGATTCGTACATCCGCTTGCGGTGCGGCGATATCGAGACCCAGCTCTGCATCTGCTGGATCTCGTCCTGACCTGGCGAAACGATGAGCGCCATGTCCGTGGTGACGAGGACATCGAGGCGCTGCTTTAGGTCCGCGATGCGCCGGTCCCGCTGCGCCTGCTCGGGTGTTCCCTCCCCGCTGCGCGGCAGGTAGTCCAGCTCGGCCAGCTCCATCTTCGTCCGCGCGGTCTCCTCGCCCCAGAGCTTCTTGACCTTGTCGTGCATGCGCAAGGCCGTGGCCTTGTCGATCGATACGACCATGGCCTTGCCGACGAAGCCCCGGCCCAGGAAATGGCGAACGATGTCCCGCGCCACGGTCTCGAGTCGGTCGTCACGGGTAATGAGGTGGTACTGACGGGCTAGCTCGCGCTCGAGCTTTGCCTCCTGCTCGGGATCGAGTTCGGCCTCCTCAATGACCCGATAGATGTCGTCGTTCAGGTCCGGGTTGATGAGTTGGAGCTCGGGCGTGCGGTTCTCGTAGAACAGCGGCACTGTGGCGCCGTCCTCGATCGACTGCTGGAAGTCGTAGATCGAGACGTAGTCGCCGAAGACTTCCTTCGTCCTTTCCTCGCCGGCAATCAAGGGTGTGCCCGTAAACGCCAGGAACATTGCCTTGGGCAACGCAGCGCGCATGTTGAGAGCGAGGGTGTCGTACTGGCTGCGGTGCGCTTCGTCGGTCAACACGATCACGTCCGAGCGATCGCAGAGCATCTCCGGGGTCTGGAACTTGTGGACGAGTGTAAAGACATAGCGGTGGTTACCCTGTAATAGCTGCCGCAAGTGGGCACCACTTGAGGGCATGGCATTCGTCTCCTTCCGTCTCGGAAACCGCTCCCACCGTCTTAAACGTCTTTGCGATCTGATCGTCGAGTTCGACGCGGTCGTTGACGATCACGAAGGTCCAGTTGCCCGGGAGGCGGCGCAGCACCTTCTGGGCAAAGAACACCATCGAGAAGCTCTTACCGCTACCTCTGGGCTTGCCAGAACACGCCGCCACGTCCGTGACCGAGCTTGCGGGCCTCCAGCATCGAGGCAATGGCGTTGTTCACGCCGAGGTACTGGTGGTTCTGCCCAAGAATCTTCACCAGCCCGGCCTTGTGCTCGGAGAACAGCGTGAAGTTCTCCGCGAGGTCAAGCAGGCGAGTGGGGTCGCAGGTACCGCGCAACATGACTTCCAGCGACACTCGGCGTGGCTCATCCTCGCGCTCGATGCGCTTCCAGTCCACCCAGCGTTCCCAGTCTGCGGTCAGAGACCCCACCCGACTGTCAGTGCCGTTAGAGGCGATGAGCAATGCGTTGAACCAGCAGAGCGCCGGGATCTGCTGCTTGTAATGGGTAAGGTTCTCGTCGAAGGCCGCGCGTGCAGGCACGCCTGGCTTCTTGAGTTCGATCACGACCCACGGTAGGCCGTTCACGAAGCCGACCAGATCGGGTCGGCAGGTATAAAGCGCACCCGTCACGCTGAACTGGCTGACCAGCAAGAAGTCGTTATTTGCCTGGTGCCCCCAATCCACTATCCGAAGGCGCTCTGTCTTCTGACCGCCGTGCTCATGATCCGGCAAAGAGACCGGAATACCCTCCTTGAGGAGTCGATACACCTCTCGGTTCGCCGCCTCGATGCTCATTGCCGACCGGTCGCGCACAAGGTCGTCGACGGCGGTCTGGACAGCCTCATCTGGCACCGTGGGGTTGAGCCTCGCAATTGCCGCCTGCAGACGACTAACCAACACCACTTCGCCCTTGGTCTCGCGCCCTAGCGTGCCACCCGGCCCAAACGTCTCCTCCATTGCCGACACCGTGTGCCAACCGAGCGTCGCAAAGAGTCGGACAGCGGGCTGCTCGACGAGCTGATCTTCCGTGTAGGCGTGGGGGGGCATGGTTTATGCGGCCTCAACCTCGATCTGACCAGAAAGCAGGCGCGGTAGCAGCAAATCTCGGGTGCGGCGTAGGTTCTGGATCTGTAGGTGAAGCTGATAGATCAAGCGAAAGCTCGGTGAGACAATGCCCGAAAATGTATCCAGCAAGGAACGTGGTGGCTGTGCAATTATTACTTCGTCGAAGCACCTCTCCTGCACCCTTTGTCGTCCGGTGGCGCCGGACATGCTCTTGATTGCCACACTACGAAACTCGTCGCTACGTGCAAGGCAGTAGACATATTCGGGTGTCAGCGACGCTGATCGAAGGACAATGAACTCCGTAGAACCGAAGGCAACTGCACCTTCATCGGGCAAGAACTGGACATAGCCAGTCTTTCCGTTCTCTAGGCAAGGAGTTATACGAGCGAAGAGCGTGTCGCCATTCTGAAATTTCGCTCCACTGTTACCGCTCCTCGACTCAATATCCGTGATTAGCATGCTGTCGTTCGATAGACATCCCATCGGGACAAACGGCTTCTCACCATCACGCGGAACAGTCACCCGGGGATTCAACTGAACAGCGTCAGTAACTCGCTTGGTCGCCCACCCCAGTGGAATCTGGCCGATTTTTGAATCGACGTGGGGGTTACGTTCGTGGCCCGGGAAGCGGAAGTGGACGAACCATTCACGGTAGAGAGCGCGTGCCATCGACTCCAGAATCTTGATGCGTCGATGACTGTTCTCAATTAGTTCGTCGTAGGCCGACAATGTGTCCGCGATGGTTTGCTGGACATGGAGCGGTGGTACGCGAACAGGGAAGTCTGGAAAGGTGGTGAGCGGAATGCGATCAACCGTCGCGCCGGTAAGCACGTTGCGCTGAATGACCGCTCGCCATTCATCGGTGAAGAAATAGTAGAGAAGAAAGCGTACATCGACTTTTGACGGATTGGTTCGGATTAGTGCCATTCGCCTTCCGAGACAACCACGAAATCCTCGCGGGATGATCGCGTAGCGATTCAACGTCGCCTCATAGGTGAAGACGAGGTCATTCGTTGCTGGCTCAACCCGGCGCGTCCAGGAGGCATAGTCGTCTTCAGCAATATGCCGAATCTCGGTCAGATCGAGGCGGCCGTCGTCGGTAACATTTTTGATTCCGAGTAATACTGGGCCGGCATCGGACGGCTTTGGTGTGGCATGCGGGCCGTCGTAGAGACCATGGTAAAGCTCCTTGATTGGGAGCGTTTTCCATTTGGCGCTACCGGCCATCACGCCTCCAGAATCGCCGACGCATTGGCGGCGATGGACTGTTCCAGTTCACGCGCCTGGGAGTTCAGCGATACAAGCTCCTCATTCAACGCCTCGAACTGCTCCTTGAAATCCTCGTTGCTCACATCTTCGCCTGGAGCGACGCCGACATAGCGGCCCGGATTCAACGACCAGCCTTGAGCTTCGATTTCGGCAATTGAGGCTGCCTTACAAAGACCAAGCACGTCGGCATATGAGGGCTTGGCGCCGAAGATTTCTGTCAGCTTCGCTTCGGTCCCTCGACCACCAATTGCAAAATCCGGTGTCTCGCCCCGATACAGGCGCACTAGATTCGCGATGAAACCAATTTGCGATGGCGTCCAGTCGCGGTGGGCACGATCGATCTGACGGAAGATGTGACGAGCGTCGATGAAAAGCACCGTACCAGCCCGCTTTGACTTCGCTTTGCTTTTGTCAAAGAACCACAGCGTGCAGGGCAACACGACCGTGTAGAACATGTTCGGACCTACGGCAATCATCACGTCCACCGCACGCGCTTCAATGAGCTTCTGGCGAATTTCCAGCTCGGTCGAACGAGCATCAGACGCAGAGTTGGCCATAACGAAGCCAGCGCGTCCTTTGGCGTTCAGCGCCGAGTAGAACAACTGGATCCACAGGTAGTTGGCGTTGTCAGTGCGTGGGAGGCCGAATGGGAAGCGGCGTCCGGGACCGACAGCGTCCTTGAGCCGTTCCTTGTCCACCGCGTTGACGTTGAACGGTGGATTGGCGAGAACGAAGTCGAACTGGCCAGTAGCGACATGGGGGTCGTCGTAGTAGCTGTTGACGTTGCCTCCGTGACGGATGTCCCCTTCCAGCCCATGAACGGCGAGGTTGAGGCGGCATAAGCGGCCGGTTTCGTCAGTTTTTTCAACGCCACAGATGGCGAGTTCGGCGGCAGGATTCTTCTGGTGCTCGGCTACAAAGCGCGCTGATTGCACGAACATGCCGCCGGAGCCGCATGCTGGATCGAGAATGCGTCCGTGGAAGGGCTCGATCACTGCGGTAAGCAGACGTACGATGGAACTCGGCGTGTAAAACTCGCCGCCCTTCTGTCCCTCCGTGCGAGCGAACTCACCCAGGAAATACTCGTAGATCCGGCCGAATGCGTCGTAATCGACAGTTGCCGGGATTTCCGAAACCTTTTTGAGCAGTTCCTTTAGGAGCGTGCTGGTGAACAAGTTGAAGGTCTTGGGCAGCACACCGGCGAGCTGCGAGTTGTGCTTCTCGATGTCCCGCATTGCCGCATTGATCTTGGCGCCGATGTCGGCCGCCTCGGGCAGCCCCAGAAGGTAGTCGAAACGCGCCTCTGGGCTAAGGTACAGGATGCCTTCGGCGTGGTAGGCGGCGGGTTCATCGACACGATTGCCGCGACGAGAGGAGACCCCAACGGCCGACAGCTTGCTGCGCTTTGCAGTGAAGCGCACCTCGGCGAATCGCAGGAAGATCAGACCTAGAATGGGGCCGGAGTACTGGGCAGCGGTTAGGCCGGAGTTGGCCCGAAACTGGTCCGCCGCCTCCCAGAGACGTTTCTCCAAGGTGACGGTCGCGCTGTCCTTTTCGGTGGGGGCTATCCAGTGCATGGGACGTTTCGGGCTCCGGTTCGAAATCCGGGGCACCACGTATCCGTTGTTCGCCCTCCAATGGCGACTTCCCCAGCGTCCGCTCCCCGTTGGCGATGCATCCTACCAACCCTGCGGTTGAGGTAGGAAATCGGCCTGAAAGCCGGATCGGTAAGTACCTACTGAGGCGGGCCGCGAGGTTTTCAGTTAGCTCAGTAAGCGACTATGTTTTCGAGTAAGCGACTTTGTTTTTGGTAAGCGACTTTATTTTCAGCGCACAAATGTCCAAATTCAGATCGACCGCTACTCCACCGTCACCGACTTCGCGAGATTCCGCGGCTGATCGACATCCGTGCCCTTGAGAATGGCGCAGTGGTACGCCAGCAGCTGCAGCGGAATCGTGTACACCGCCGGAGCCTGAAAGTAGCTGACGTGCCGCGGCATCTCGATCACGTGCACGCCGTCGGACGATTCCATACCTGACTCCGGATCCGCGAACACGTATAGCTCGCCGCCGCGCGCGCGCACTTCCTGCAGGTTCGACTTCAGCTTCTCGAGCAGGTCGTTGTTCGGCGCGACCGTGATCATCGGCATGTCGGCGTCGACGAGTGCGAGCGGGCCATGCTTCAGCTCGCCCGCCGGGTACGCCTCGGCGTGAATGTACGAAATTTCCTTGAGCTTGAGCGCGCCTTCCATCGCGATCGGGTACATCGGGCCGCGGCCGAGGAACAGCGCGTGCTGCTTGTCGACGAAGCGTTTCGCCAGTTCCTTGATGACCGGATCGAGCTTCAGCGTCGCCTCGATCAGCGACGGGATGCCGAGCAGGCGCTGTACCAGGCCACGCTCACGCTCGGCATCGGCGCCATGGAACTTCGCAAGTGCCACCACGAGCATGCCGAGCGCCGTCAGCTGCGTCGTAAATGCCTTCGTGGATGCCACGCCGATCTCGGGACCCGCGCGAGTCAGCATGACGAGATTGGACTCGCGGACCAGCGAGCTTTCCGGCACGTTGCAGATCGCGAGCTGCGACAGGTAGCCCGCCTGCTTGGCCATTCTCAGCGCGGCCAGCGTATCCGCGGTTTCGCCCGACTGCGAAACGCTGACGAACAGCGTGTTCTTCGGCACGACCGGATTGCGATAGCGATACTCGCTCGCGATTTCGACCCAGCACGGCAGCCGGCAGATTTGCTCGATGAAATACTTTGCCACCGAAGCTGCGTGGAAGCTGGTGCCACACGCAACGATGCGCACTGCCTCGGTCTTCGCAAACACAACCTGTGCCGCCGGACCGAACGCAGCCTCCAGCAGCTTGCCGCCGGCGACACGTTCCTCGAGCGTCTGTGCGACGGCGCGCGGCTGCTCATGGATTTCCTTCAGCATGTAGTGCGAAAAGTCGCCCTTCTCCGCCGCGTCGGCCGAGAGCTCGCTCTCGTGCACTTTGCGCTGGACCGTATTGCCGTCCTTGTCCAGGATGCGGTAGCGGTCGCGGCGGACTTCGCAGACGTCGCCTTCCTCGAGGAAGATGAACTTGCGTGTCACCGGCAGCAGCGCGGCCACGTCGGACGCGACGAAGTTTTCGCCATCACCCAGGCCGATGACGACCGGGCAACCCTGGCGCGCAAGGACGAGGCGCTCGGGGTCCTTCTGCGAAATCACGACCAGCGCATACGCACCTTCGAGCTCGGCGACGGTCGCGCGGACCGCCTTGAACAGGTCGCTGGTTTTCTGCAGGTGATAGTGAACGCGGTGAGCGATCACTTCGGTGTCGGTCTCGGAGGTGAACTCGTAGCCGGCTCCCTGCAGTTCCGCACGCAGCTCTTCGTGGTTTTCGATGATGCCGTTGTGGACGAGCGCGATGCCGTCCCCGGAGATGTGCGGGTGCGCGTTACGCTCGCTCGGCACCCCGTGCGTGGCCCAGCGGGTGTGTGCTATGCCGAGCAGACCGCTCGTGGGATCCGCATCGAGCGCATCCTGCAGCATGCGAACCTTGCCGACCGCCCGCAGCCGCTTGATCGTGCCGGTGTCGCTCAGCACGGCGACTCCCGCCGAGTCGTAGCCCCGGTACTCGAGGGCGTCGCAGCCCCCTCGATCAGGATGGGAACGACATCACGCTGCGCGATGGCACCAACGATTCCGCACATGCTCAGTCCTTTGTCCGCGGGGCGGCGAGACTAACAGTTTTTCTTTGTGGATCAAAGGGCTACGCTTAACTGAACGCTTCCGGACAGCCCCCTCAACCCCTGGCTGAACTCGCATTCTAAGGCCCCACGGGGCTCGCAGACGGCTTTGCGTTACGTCGAGCCCGGCGCTGGCCCCTGCCCGCATCGCCTGACGGGTTGGCTCCCTCAGACGCCCGTGATGTTGCCGTCGCGGGCGCGCAGCAACTTGAACCGATGGAACCCAAGACTCTCGAGATGGTCGAGGTCGAAGTCCTGCATCCCGAGCAATTCCCGGTACTTCAGTTGCTGGGAGCACCGGAACAGCGACTTGTCGCCGGTCTTGTTGGCCGTCGAGATGCTCGGATAGCAGATCCTGGACGGACACGTCAGGGCGCAACCGGCGTTGGCAAACAGCGTGATCTGCGCCTTGTTCCCTATCGACGCCAGGAAGGCCTCGTCCTCGTTCGCGCTCATCGGCAGGATGATGCTGTCGTAGATGCCGGACGCTTTCTCGATCTTCTCCAGGCTGTCGATGTTCTTGATCACGCTCGCCTCGAGACGATACCCGGGAAAATCCCTGCGTATCCACCGCGCCAGGTTGTCGTTGGTGACGATGATCGAGTTTCCCGGCCGGTGGTGCTTCTCGAGCAGCGGCAGATTCGCGGTGTATTCCTCCGGCGAGGCGTCGTGGTTGGTCAACGGCAACCGCAGGCCGATGCCCATGCCGTACATCGACTTGAGGTCATAGGCGCTGATCTCCGTGCCGCCGTAGATGCGGCCGCCATAGAGCGTGCTCTTGTCGGTGGTAAACCCGAAGAAGCTGTCGATCTGGGCGACGGAATTTCGCTGAAGTGCCGCTTCACGAACATCTGGATCGGCATGGCAGCGAGCTTGCCGCGGGCCGAGATCGTGAATTGCCGGTTCACAGGCGCAGCGACCGTTCGGAGGCCGGTGCCGGCGATCACTGTGTTGGTCATGGTCGTGGCCCGGTCGGCAGGCCGGCGCGCGCCTCGTCCTCGCGCAGCATCTTCAGCAGCGACGCTACCATCAGCACGCCGACGGCCAGCAGCGGTAGCGAACAGACGATGGTCGCGGAGAGGATCACCTTGAGCCCGCCGTCGATGAACATGAGCGTGATCGGCAGAACGCCGAGCGCGCAGGCCCAGAACACGCGGTTCCAGCGCGCCGGGTCCAGGCCTGCCTCGAGGCGCATCGTGGAGACCGAGGCGAGCGTGTATGAAGCGGAATCATAGGTGGTCACCAGCAGCAGCGTAGCGACGACGGCGAACGTCGCCAGCACCAGCGTGCCCCATGGCAACGAGGACATGACGGCGGTGATCGCCTGCGCCCCCCGACGCTCTGCATGAGTCCGGTGACGTTGAGCGCCCCGGACAGTTCGAGGTTCAGCGCGTAGTTGCCGAGCACGATGAAGAACATCGCCGCGCCGAGGCTCCCGAACGTGAGCATGCCGCCGATCACGTTGCGGATGGTGCGACCGTGCGAGATGCGCGTGACGAAAATGCCGACGAACGGGCCGTACGCCAGCCACCAGGCCCAGTAGAAGATCGTCCAGTTCTCGACGAACGCGGTGTTGGCCACCGGATCCGTCCGAGTGTTCTGCGGATGAAGTTCTGCAGTACGAGTCCAACGCCGTTGGTGCCCATCTTGAGGATGAACAGCGTTGGTCCCACGGCCAGCACGAAGAACAACAGCAGCAGGGCGGCCAGCATGTTCGCGTCCGCCAGCCGCTTGAAGCCGCGCTTGAGCCCGAGGTAGGCGCTGGTGCCGAAGATCGCGATACAGACGATCACCACGGCGACCTCGAGCACGAAGTCGTGCTCGAGACCGAAAAGCTTCGCCACGGCGGCCGCAATCATCGGCGTCGACAGGCCGAGCGAAGTGCCCGTGCCGCAGATCAGGTTGACCATGTACAGGAAGTCGACGACGCGCCCCGGCCTGCCGGTGACACCGCCCGGCAGCACGCCACTGGTGCCCGTGCTGGCGCGCAGGTACGGAACCTTGCGAACGTAGTACGGATAGGCGATCGCGATGGTCGGCAGGCAGAAGATCGCCCACCCGGTGATGCCCCAGTGGAACAGTCCGTAGCCCGCGGCCCATTCGATGGCGCTGGCGCTGCATGGCTCGAGGCCGTAGGGCGGCTTGTCGATGTAATAGCCCCATTCGATGACAGCCCAGTAAAGCAACCCGGCTCCTACGCCCGCGCAGAACAGCATGCCGACCCAGCTGAGGGTCGAGAACTCAGGGCGGCTGTCGCTGTCGCCGAGCCGGACCTTGCCGTAGCGACCGAATGCGAGCCAGAGGAGGAACGCGACCGCGCCGGTGCCGTACCACAGGTAGAGCAGCCCGACACTCTGGTGATGGCGTCGTAGGCCGCGGTGATCACGCCAGCCGCCTGGTCCTTGAACGCAATCATGGGCACCGACAGCATCAGGATCACGAGCACCGTGGTGACGAACATCGGCCAGTCGGTGCGCCGCACGGACGCGTGGTCGTTGTGATCTTCCATCAGTCGCCTCTGGGTGCGTGGCATCGTCGTGCGTGGTCAGTTCTGCCAGCCTGGATAGAGGTCGCCGGCCAGGTTTCGGCACAGTTCGTAGTCGGCGGCGGCCATCGGCGCCATCTGGTCGCCGAGTTTCATGGCACGCGATCCTCTGGATCGAACAGTGGCCATACGCCTTTGTGAGGGCTATTCGATCGCCGTAACGGGCGAAGCTGCTCCAGTAATCGATCTGCGGTCCGTCAGGACATCATCGGCCGCATGCATGCGCGAGCCAGTCGTCGTGCGTGTCGAACACGTAGGGAATTTCGGCACCGTGATACGAGCGCAGCGCGACGCTGCCGGGCCCGGACGCACGCGCGTGAATTGATACACCCATGCGTTGTGACCTGCACTGCGCGCTGCGCCCGCCATCAGGCAATGACGGACAAAACCATGTTGACGAGGGTGACCGCCTTTGTCGCGTCCCGTGCGACGTCGGGTTCCCGCGCGGCCCGCGCCTCGAGGCAGACCCGCGTGCTGCCGGTGCGATGGCCGCCGGCAGGTCCTTCGCGAGCCCTTGCGGGTCGGCATCGACATACATGTACCACTTGTCCTCGTTGCTGCCGATCAGCAGGTCGTACGGAATGCCCTCACCTGCAGCGCCCGCGCCGGGCTCGCAAGGACCGACTTGCCGTCGACCACCGGCGTGGGGATGGTCGAGCACGTGGCGCAGGGTGGCCTCCCAGATCTCGCGGCTCGAGAGCCGGCGCAGCGCCGCCAGGTCGGGTTCGCCGGCAAGCTGCGCGCTCAACGCCACGCCGGCGGCCCCGGCGTGGGACCCGTCCAGTCGATCCTGCATCCTGGAAGCCGCGGATTCTGGCTCACGGCGCGGTGGAACAGTCCGCGCGCGAGCGGTGAGTTCACGATAGCCGATATTGGTTGCACCCGGCGGATTCGCCAACAGCGTCACGTTGTCCGGGTCGCCGCCGAAGGCTGCGACATTCGCGCGCAACCAGCGCAGTGCGGCGACCGGGTCGAGCAGAGCGAAGTTCGTCGTGGGTCCGCGCCACGCAGACCGGGGTGTCCGAAAAACCGAAAATGCCCACGCGGTAGGCGATCGTCACGACGACCACGTTGCCGCGTCGGGCGAGGTGCGAGCCGTGGTAATTCGGCTCGAACGACCAGCCGGAGCGATTGCCGCCATAGATCCACACCAGTGACCGGTAGCTTCGCCTTGCCGTCGAGTTGCGGCGTCCAGACGTTCAGGTACAGGCAGACCTCGCTGACGGCGGGATCGACAAACGCACTCGCCGGGGCCCCGAAACCGCTCCTACGCGCCGGTACCAGTCCGTGAGGTAGGCGTCCGCGGTAGCAGGCTGGCGCGAATGCCGTGGCTTGCAGCGTGCCGGCACGTGGTTGCGGCGGCAGCGGTTCACGCCAGCGCAAGTCGCCGACTGGCGGGGCCGCGAATGGTATGCCCCTGAAGACCGCGACTGTCGGCGACGACTCGGCGTACGCGCCATGCAGCGATTCCCCATTGGCCTCGACGCGCGGGGCGTGCTGCATCGCGCCGGTGGTCAATTCGGCGTGCAGGCCGGACGTGAACGACAGGCACAGCAGCGCTGCGCCGATGAGCACCCGCCGCCGCGACGTCATGGCGGTGTCACCCATCGATGGTGACGACGACGCATCCGTTGGAGCCGCCCTGTTCCACCAGTTCGTTGGCGCGGGCGATCTCGCGAAGTGGCAATACGCCCGCGATGCGGTGCTGGAGCATGGCAGATGGAATGCCTGCGTGATGTCCGCGACAGCGAGCTTTGGCCGGCTCTGGCATCAAATACACGATCACGAAGCGGACGGCCGGTCGAGGCACATCACGCGGAAAGGCAACGGCGGCTCTTTCACCGCGTCGACGAGTACGTCGGATCACGCCGCTGGTGCGGATGCAGTACAGGACTTCCGGCAGGTTCGCGCCGAACTCGACGTCGACTACGCGATCGACCGGCTTGCCGTCGTTGAGCACCTGACGCGCTTCGCCCCAACCGGGCCCCGGTGATTGGAGAACATGCTTCGCACCAGCCGCACGACACACGGCCTCGCCAATGGGGATTGCGTTCGGACGCTTATGACCTCGCACCTGCCATCCTCGCCCACTGATGGCGTAGTAGCCGACTCGTCCAGCACCGCCGGTCACCAGTACGGTTCGACCTGCACCGCGCCATCCGCGTGCACGCAACGGTGCGCCGTCGCGATGGGGATGCCGGCACACGCGCCGACATCGAAGCCCGCCTCGATCGGCGAGGTGACGGCTCGCAGCGAGCGAGCGCCACGTACTGCGCCGCCGTGCCGCAGCTCCTGCCGAACCGTGCCTAGACCCAGACCTTTTCGCCGACTCGTTTCGAGTCGACCTTCGCCGACCGCCCGATCACGCCGGCGCCGTCGCTGTTCGGGATCACGTAGCCGTCGTCGAGCAGGTTGGGAACGAGCCGGCGCGCGCTTCTGACGTCGGAAGGATTGATGACCTCGCTCGTGCGCAAACGCACCAGCACCTCACCAGCCTGCGACGGCGTCGGCTTTCGCCGACCACGAGTACGTCGCGCGTGCGGCGCCAAACTTCTCCGAACCACGCTGCTTGCATCGATTCTGCCCAACGCCTGTGTTCAGTCATTGAGCCAGTTCGAGAGTGATTCCGTGTGACCGTCCACGCCGATGATCTGGCCCGAGATCATCCTGCCCTTGCGGCGAAGCGAGAAAATACACCGTATTGGCCACGTCTTCCGCGTCGACGAATTGCCGCAATGACACCTGTCGCTCGTAGAGCCTGCGAATCTCCGCGGCAGTCAGCCCGCGCAGCCGCATCACGCTCGATGACGCCGTCGATGCGCGGGCCCTGATGCTGCCGGCAGATGGCGTTGATCCGATGCCCTCCGGGCCAAGTTCCATCGCCAGGTCTTGGTGAAACCCAGCAGCGCCGACTCTGGAGCCGCGTATGGCGCGGTAGGAAGCTGAAGAACGCCGCGCTCGACGAAATGTTGACGATCGAGCCACCGCCCGCGGTCTCGGATCAGCGGCACGGCCCGGCGTGTGCAGTAGAACTGGCCGTTCAGGTCGACGATTGTTCGGTCCCAGTCAGCCGGCTCGATTTTTCTCGACCGGTGCCGTGGACCGGCGATGCCGGCGTTGTTGACCATCACATCCACGCGACCGCATATTTCGCGGCGATCTCGTCGAACCCAGGCGTCGACCTGCGCAGGATCGGCGACGTCGACGATGCCGGCCGCTCGCCTTCGGGTGCGAGGTGCGGAATTCCTGACCGCGCCCGATCCGCGTCGCCGACATGCACGTGAAACCCGCCTTCGGCGAAGCGTTCTGCAATCCTGCGGCCCAGGCCCGTCGCGCCCCGGAAATTACTACGACCGGCATGTGGGCCACCCGAAGCTCCATTTTCGCGCCCGGGAACCCGTCTAACCTGGCTTGATATGCCACAAGCGACCTATGCTTTGAGCCGCAATGGATCCCCGAGGGGCGGACAGTGATCAAACGATGCCTTCGCCCCCGTCCGAGTTGAATGTCAGGCCGGCGGCAGGTAGCCAAAGATGAACGTGATCCGGTCCTCGGTCCCGCCATTCATGACACTCCGTGCATTTTCTGGTTGTTGATCTCGTAGGTCTGACCGACCTACGTGGCAGGGCCGGCCGTCGATCGTGAAGATGCACCTGCGCGGTTAGTGGTGATCGGCACGTGGATGCGGTGACCGGACGCGAAGGACGGGTGCGAGTCGCGGTGCGGCAGGATGCGGCCACCGGCCAGCAGCTTGGCGGCCATGGCGCGCAGAACTTCGCCACTCGGCACGTAGTGCCGGGCCAAGGATTTCTGCATGACCGGTTCCGCGACTGCACTGAGGCGGTCCCAACCCTGCTTGTGACCTGACTTTGCCTCCGCCACGCTCGACATCGGCGAACAGCAGCACGATCGAACGCGTCTGCTCGTGAACCCGTAGTCCTGCTGCCGCCAGGTATTCTCGTTCCACGCCGCTTCGTCCTGGGCGATGGCGGCGGCCAGGTCCCGGTATTGCAACCCCGGCTGAAGCAGCGGATCGGCACGTCGATATCCATCGCGCTACGCTACTGCAGACGGCGCGGACGGGCAATTGAGGCCTCAGCCCCAGAGCGCGTGGGATCCGGCGCGCGCAGGACGCCGCTTCGAAGCGGATCGGGTGGGACCGATCCAGTCGCGCAACAACGGCCCGTCCATGTCCGTGACCATGCAGGCCTGCGCCACCGGAGGTGCGTCGGCGCCATCGCAAGCGACGCCGCAATATGTCGCCCACCATCAGCCCGAGACCGAGGGGCTGCGCCCGGCGCACATCGCGAGCGCTTCCGTGAGCCCGCCGCACTTGTCGAGCTTGATGTTCACGTTTGGT
>JADJOO010000003.1 GCA_016713725.1 Pseudomonadota bacterium
CCGCCGCCGCTGCAGGACCCAGGCATCGACCAGGCCGGGTGCTCGTTTCCGCACGATCCGCAGGTCGATGCTCGCGTGGGCCTCGCCGCTGCCCTGCTGGCGCCGCCACCGAGTTTCGTGCTGTTCGTCTTCGCCGATGCAGCGGAATCAGCAGCGGAAAGCGTCGCCGTGATGCCTCCCGCTCCGGTCCCGGGCACATCGCTCGCCGTCAGTTACTGCCGGTTCCTGAAATAGCCCGCACTCCCGTCGTCGTCTGAACGCCTGCGGCTCGTCCGCGGGTGCGCTGTGACTATCCGGAGTGCTTGCATGTTCCTTTCCCCCAATCGTTTCACGGGCGTCGTGGTGCTCGCGGTGGCGTTCGCCGCCGGTTTGTCGCCGTCGACGGCCGCAGACCTCACCCTGGCCGAATCCGAGCGCATCGCCATCGACCGCGACGCGATGCTGCGCGAGATGCGTGCCCAGGGCGCGGCCATGCGAGAGCGCGCCGTCATGGACGGCGAACTGATGGATCCGCAATTGCGGGTCGGAGCGGTCAACGTGCCGGTCGATTCCTTCAGCCTCGAAGACGAGGACATGACGATGCTCGAGTTGGGTGTCGTGCAGGAGTTCAAGCCGGGCCAGTCGCGACGGTTGTCGCGCCAGCAGATGCAGCAACTGGCGGCGGCCATGGACGCGACTGCGCTCGACCGCGAGCGGATCGTGCGGCGCGAGGTGCGCAAGCTCTGGACGCAGCTCGCCTACGTGGGTGTGGCCAGAGCGCTGCTCGCCGACCAGACGAGCTGGGTCGAGCAGATGCGCCAGTCCGCACGGGCGCGTTATGCATCGGGCGAGGGCAGGCAACTCGACGTGCTGCAGGCGGGACTCGATGTGGCGATGCTGCGCGAGCAGCAACTCGACCTCGACCGTGACGACGCCATGTACCGCTCGCAGTTGTCATTCTGGCTGGGAGCCGAGGAAGCCGCTCGGGCGCAACCGACCGGGCTGTCGCCGCGCGCCGAGCTCAAACCTCTGGCGACCCTCGAGGCCCGGCTGGGCGAACACCCGGCGCAACTGGACTACATGCGACGCATCGATGCCGCCCGCACGGCAGCGGACGTGGCGCGCGAACTGCGCAAGCCCGCCTGGATGCTCGATGTCAGTTACGGCTTCCGCCAGGACATGCCCGACGGCATGTCCCGCCCCGACATGCTGAGTGCGATGGTCACCGTCGGCCTGCCGCTGTTCCGCGGCGACCGCCAGGATCGAGCGGTCAGCGCGGCCCGGCTCGAGGCACAGGGACTCGACGCAAGGCACGATGACCACGACCGGGAAATGCGGGCAATGCTGGTCGAAGCGTGGAACACGGCCGAACGCACCGCCGAACTGGAGCGCTTCTACGAGTCGGACCTGTTACCGCTGGCCGAGCAATCGGTCACCGCTGCCCTGCTCGGCTGGCGCTCGAACCGCACCATGTTCGACGAAGTCGTCATGGCGCGCCGGCTGGCGCTCGAGGCGAAATTGAAACACCTGCGACTCGCTGCCGATCGCGCGCGGGCGCAGCACGACATCGATTATTTTGCAGGTGACGCACGATGAACGTATTCCTGGGCCGCATGGCAGGCATCCTGCTGCTCGCACTCGTCCTCGCCGGTTGCTCGAAGGAGCAGCCGAGCGAGCCACTGTGCAACGCTGCCGACGACACGCTGCCGGAGCACGCGCTCAAGCATGCGATTGCGCAGTACCGCTGCCCGATGCACCCGGACATCGTCCGCGACGAGCCGGGCGTGTGCCCGATCTGTGGCATGACCCTGGTCAAGGTCGAGCCGGCAAGAGTCGAGGAGGGCACGGACCACGCGCCCGTCAACGCCGAAGTGCGGATCTCCCCGGCGGTGATGAACAACCTCGGCGTGCGCACGGAACCGGTCGTGCGCGGCAACCTCCCACGCGGCGGACAGACCGTCGGCTACGTGCAGTTCGACGAGCGCACGGTGCAGCAGGTGCGCCCGCGCGCCGAGGGTTGGGTCGAGGGACTGTCCGTGCGCGCGTTGGGCGAGACGGTGCAGGCAGGGCAACTGCTGTTCACGCTGTACTCGCCGATGCTCGAGAGCGTGCAGCAGGAATACCTCGATGCCATCGAGATCGGCAACCGCGACCTGATCGATGCTTCGCGCGACCGGCTGCGTGCGGTCGGCCTCGATGCCGGCACTGCGGCGCGGCTGTCGAAATCCGGTCGTGCCGCGGGCAGGATTCCATTCCATGCGCCGATCTCCGGTGTCGTCACCGAACTCGAAGCACGTGAAGGCGCAATGCTGACTCCTGCGATGTCGGCGATGACGATCACCGAACTCGGCAGCCTGTGGGTAGTCGCCGAGGTACCCGAGTCGCAGTCGGCCTGGCTCCGGCAAGGTACGCATGCCGAGGTGAGCTTCCCGTCGCAACCCGGCGAGCCGATCCACGGTCGCGTCGAGTACGTGTATCCGGAACTCAACACGGAGACGCGCACCGTGCGAGCCCGCATCGTGCTCGATGCGCCGCCGCAGGATGTGCGGCCGAACATGCTGGCCACCGTGAGCCTGGTCGCGGCAGACGGGGCGGCCGTGCTGCACATTCCGCGCAGCGCAGTGATCCGCAATGGCGCGCGCGACCGGGTGGTCGTTGCGCTCGGTGACGGACGCTTCGCTTCGCGCAACGTCGTTGCGGGCGCCGAGAGCGGCGACCGCATCACGATCCGCGAGGGCCTCCAGGAAGGCGACCGCGTCGTCGTGGCCGCGCAGTTCCTGCTCGATTCGGAGGCGAACCTGGGTGCGGGACTCGATCGGCTCGACGCCGGTTCGACTGCACCCGCGCCCGTGGCGCAGCCCGATCCGCACGCCGCGCACTGAGTCAAGCTCATGATCAACAGGATCATTCGTGCCTCGCTCGAGAACCGGGCGCTGGTGCTGCTGCTCACGGTCATGCTGACGGCCATCGGTGCGTACTCGGTGTTGCGCACTCCGGTCGACGCGCTGCCTGATCTCTCGGACGTCCAGGTCATCGTGCGCACGCCTTATCCCGGCCAGGCGCCCCGCGTCGTCGAGGACCAGGTCACCTACCCGCTGACGACCGCATTACTCTCGGTGCCGGGCGCAACCACGGTGCGGGGCTATTCGCTCTACGGCGATTCGTTCGTCAACGTGCTGTTCGCCGATGGCACCGACCCGTACTGGGCGCGTTCACGTGTGCTCGAGTACCTGAGCCAGGCGGCTGCCCGCCTGCCCGAAGGTGTGCGCCCTGCGCTGGGGCCCGATGCCACGGGCGTTGGCTGGATCTACCAGTACGCGCTGATCGACCGCACGGGCGCCCACGACCTCGCGCAGCTGCGCAGCCTGCAGGACTGGTTCCTCAAGTTCGAGCTGCAGGCCCTCGATGGCGTCGCAGAGGTCGCGACGATCGGCGGCATGGTCAAGCAGTACCAGGTAGTCGTCGACCCGCTGCGCCTGCGCGGATACGGCATTCCGCTGATGATGGTCGAGAAAGCGATCCGCGAGGGCAACCAGGAGGTTGGCGGTTCGGTGGTGGAGATGGCCGAGGCCGAGTACATGGTGCGCGCCACGGGCTACGTCAAGAGCATCGGTGACCTCGAGCGCATCCCGGTCATGGCGACGAAGGGCGGCACGTCCGTGCTGCTGCGCGACGTGGCGGAGGTGCGGCTCGGACCCGAGATGCGCCGCGGCATTGGCGAACTCGACGGCGAGGGCGAGGCCGTCGGTGGCGTGGTCGTGATGCGCAACGGTGACAACGCGCGCGACACGATCGCCCGGGTGAAGGCAAAGCTCGGTGAGCTGCGCGCAGGCCTGCCGGAAGGCGTGGAAATCGTCACGACGTACGACCGTTCCTCGTTGATCCAGCGCGCAGTCGATCACCTCAAGGGCAAGCTGCTCGTCGAATTCCTGGTCGTGGCGCTGGTCTGCATCGTGTTCCTGTTCCACGTGCGTTCGGGGCTGATCGTCGTGATCGTCACGCCGATCGCCGTGGCGTCGGCCTTCATCGTGATGAATGCGCAGGGCATCAACGCCAACATCATGTCGCTCGGCGGCATTGCGATCGCCATCGGCGAGCTGGCCGACGCCGCGATCGTGCTGATCGAGAACGTGCACAAGAAGCTCGAGCACGAGCCGGACGAAGCCCGGCGCATGGAGGCGATCTACGCCGGTTGCCGCGAAGTCGGGCCGTCGCTGTTCTTCTCGCTGATGATCGTGGCGCTGTCGTTCCTGCCGGTGTTCACGCTGGAAGCCCAGGAAGGACGCATGTTCGCGCCGCTCGCTTACACCAAGACCTACGCGATGGTGGCGGCGTCGCTGCTCTCGATCACGCTGGTGCCGGTGCTGATCTGGTACCTGGTGCGGGGTCGCATCCGGCCGGAGAATGCCAATCCGGTGAACCGCGTCGCGGCGGCTGCTTACCGGCCATTCCTCGAGTTCGCGTTGCGGCATCCGTGGGGCGTGACCGCGGCGGCCACGGTGCTGGTCCTCGCGACGCTGTGGCCCGCCTCGCGACTCGGCACGGAGTTCATGCCCGAGCTCGACGAGGGCGACCTGCTCTATATGCCGACGACGTTGCCCGGCCTCTCGACCGACGCCGCCCGCTCGCTGCTGCAGCAGACCGACCGGCTGATCAAGACGGTGCCGGAAGTCGAGCGCGTCTTCGGCAAGGCCGGTCGCGCGGAAAGCGCCACCGACCCCGCGCCGATCGAGATGTTCGAGACGACGGTCATGCTCAAGCCGCGCGACCAGTGGCGCCCCGGCATGACGCCAGGGAAACTCAAGGCCGAACTCGATGCGCTGGTGAAGTTTCCGGGCGTGTCGAACGCGTGGGGGTACCCGATCAAGACCCGCATCGACATGCTCGCGACGGGAATTCGCACGCCCGTGGGCATCAAGATCATGGGCCCGGACCTCGCGACGATCCAGCAACTCGGCCAGCAGATCGAGACGATCGTGAAGGCCGTGCCGGGAACCACGTCCGTGTATGCCGAGCGGACGGCCACCGGGCGGTACGTCGACATCGACATCGACCGCGTGGCGGCCGGGCGCTACGGGCTCAACATAAAAGACGTGCAGGACATTGTCGGCAGCGCGGTGGGCGGCATGACGGTCAGCTACACCGTGGAAGGCCTCGAACGGTACCCGATCAACCTGCGCTATCCGCAGGAATTCCGCGATTCGCTCGAGAAACTACGGCAGTTGCCGATCGTCGCGCCCACCGGGGCGAACGTGACGCTGCAGGACGTCGCCCGGGTCGAGATCGCCGACGGCCCCGGCATGATCCGCAGCGAAGACGCACGCCCATCGGGCTGGGTTTTCGTGGACATCCAGGACCGCGACCTCGGCGGCTACGTCAACGAGGCCAAGGCGCGTGTTGCGGACGAACTGTCCCTTCCCGCGGGCTACAGCCTCAGCTGGTCCGGGCAGTACGAGTACCTGCAGCGGGCGGCCGAGCGCCTGAAGCTCGTCGTGCCGCTCACGCTCGGCATCATCGTGCTGCTGCTCTACCTGAACTTCCGCAATGCGCGCGACGTCGGTTTGATCCTGTTCACCTTGCCGTTCGCACTCGTCGGCGGCATCTGGCTGCTTTATTTCCTCGGCTACGATCTCTCGATTGCGGCGGTCGTGGGCTTCATCGCCCTGGCGGGTGTCGCGGCGGAAACCGGCGTGGTGATGGTCATGTATCTCGAGCACTCGTGGGCCGAACGCCGTGCACGCGCCGCCGCCGAGAACCGTGCACCCACGCGGCGCGAGTTGCGCGAGGCGATCGTCGACGGTGCGCTGTTGCGTTTGCGACCGAAGCTGATGACCGTGATCACGATCATCGTCGGCCTGCTGCCCATCATGTGGGGATCGGGCACCGGTGCGGCCATCATGCGACGCATCGCGGCGCCGATGGTCGGCGGCATGGTGTCGGCCACGGTGCTGACGCTGGTCATCATTCCGTCGCTGTACCTGCTGTTGAACGGCTGGCAGCTGCGGGAGGAGCCGGCCTGACGGCGGGGGGCTTCACAGGGTTTCAGAACCGTTCAGGGCAAGTGACGCAAAGGAGGAAGGCGAAGGGCAGCAAATCACCCCTCATTCGCCTGGTTGGCCTGGAGGCGACGGATTCGGAACCGCTAGCGTCCTGGAGTGACTAAAATGGGCCGATGGATTCCCCATCTGGCCATCCGGTCGGTCACGACTGTTGCGGCAAGTCTGCCCCCGCGCCGGGGGCCACGATCGTTGCGGTCGCCGAGATTCCCGCTGCCCAGCCGACCTGTTGTCATGCCGCTGACGGCGGCGCAATCGACATGCCGGCAGCCGCCCGCGTCCCGGCGCCTGGTGAAGTGCTCTACGTCTGCCCGATGTGCCCGGGGGTCGAGAGTCCCGTCCCGGGCGCCTGTCCCAGATGTGGCATGGCGCTCGAGCGCGCCGTGCCGGTGGCAACGACTGAGGACGATCCGGAACTGGTCGACATGCGGCGGCGGTTCGGATGGGCGGTCGCATTCACCGTGCCGCTCATGGCGTTGGCGATGGGCGGCATGCTCGATGGGTTGCCGCGTGCGCTGACCGGCCTGACCAGCGGCTGGCTGCAGTTTGCATTGGCTACGCCGGTCGTCCTCTGGTGCGGGGCGCCGCTGCTGCAGCGCGGCTGGAATTCACTGCGCTCTCGCAGCTTCAACATGTTCACGCTGATCGCGCTCGGCGTCGCAGTGGCGTACGGTTTCAGCGCGCTGGCAGTGATCTTCCCGCAGGTCGTGCCGCATGCTTTTCGCCATGGCGAGTCGACGGGCCTGTACTTCGAATCGGCGGCGATGATCGTAACGCTCGTGCTGCTCGGCCAGGTGCTCGAGCTGCGCGCGCGGCAGAAGACGGGGACCGCGCTACGGTCCCTGCTCGACCTCGTGCCGCGCAAGGCACACCGGATCGAGCCCGACGGGCTGGAAGCGGAAGTCGAGCTCGCACACGTGCATGCCGGCGATACGCTGCGCGTGCGGCCGGGCGAAAAAATTCCCGTCGATGGCACGGTGCTCGAAGGCGCAGGCGCGGTCGATGAATCCATGCTTACCGGTGAATCGATCCCCGTCGACAAGGCGCCAGGCGATGCCTTGATCGGCGGCACCGTCAACGGCGGGGGTGCCTTCGTCATGCGCGCCGACCGGGTCGGCGGCGCGACGATGCTGGCGCAGATCGTGCAGACCGTCGCCGATGCGCAGCGCAGTCGTGCACCCGTGCAGGCGCTGGCCGATCGTGTGTCGTCGTGGTTCGTGCCAGCCGTGATCGCGGTCGCCGTCCTCGCTGCAATCGTCTGGCTGAGCGTCGGACCGGAGCCGCGGCTCGCGTATGCGCTCGTCGTCGCGGTGAGTACCCTCATCATTGCGTGTCCATGCGCGCTGGGGCTCGCGACTCCCATGTCCATGACGGTCGCGATGGGCCGAGGTGCCCAGGCCGGTGTGCTGTTCCGTAATGCGGACGCCCTCGAGCGGCTCGAGCACGTCGACACGCTCGTCTTCGACAAGACGGGCACGCTGACGCATGGCCGGCCCGAGGTCGTGACCGTGCTGCCCGTCGATGGCGTGCCCGAAAACGAGCTGATCCGGTTCGCCGCGAGCCTCGAGCAGGCGAGTGAACACCCGCTGGGCCAGGCGATCGTGCGCCATGCGCTCGGGCGTGGCCTGCGCCTGGGCCGCAGCTACGGTTTCGAGGCGTTTCCTGGCGCGGGCGCCGTGGGCGTGGTGCAGTTGCGCAAGGTGCTGGTCGGCACCGAGGCTCTGCTGCAGTCGGAGCGCATCGATCCCGGTTCGCTGGTGACCGAGGCCAGCCACCTGCGCGAGCACGGGCAGACCGTCGTGTTCGTCGCGGTCGATGGCCACCCGATCGGGCTGATCTCGCTCGCAGACCCGCTCAAGGCAGAGGCGTGGGACGCGGTCAAGTCCCTGCAGGACCTCGGCCTGCGGGTCGTGCTCGTCTCGGGCGATCACGTGACTTCGGCGCGGGCGATCGCCGGGCAGGCCGGCATCACGGATTTCCATGGCAGTGTCGATCCGGCCGGCAAGGCGGAAATGGTGCAGCAACTGCGGGCCGAGGGCCGCGTGGTGGCGATGGCAGGCGACGGCATCAATGATGCGCCGGCACTCGCGGTTGCGGACGCCGGCATCGCGATGGGCGCCGGCACTGACGTGGCCAAGCAGACGGCAGGCGTCGTGCTGGTGAGCAACGACCTGCGAGGCCTGGTCCGTGCGTTCCGACTCAGCGGCAGGACGATGAGCAACGTGCGCCAGAACCTCTGGTTCGCGTTCGGCTACAACGCACTCGGCGTGCCGCTTGCGGCCGGTGTGCTGTACCCGGTCTTTGGCTGGTTGCTGTCACCCTGGATCGCTGCGGCCGCGATGTCGTTGAGTTCGGTCAGCGTCATTTCGAACGCGCTGCGTCTGCGCCGGACGAAGCTCGACTGACGGCGTTTGCTACCATCGACGCATGAGCAAGTCCCTGGATTCCAACCCGCGCCGCGACGGCTACCGCATGCCCGGCGAGTTCGAGCCGCACTCGGGCTGCTGGCTGCTGTGGCCCGAGCGTCCCGACAACTGGCGGCTCGGCGCCAAGCCCGCGCAACAGGCGTTCTTGAAGCTCGCGACTGCCATCGCGGGCAGCGAACCCGTGACCGTCGGCGTCTCCGCGTCGCAGTACGCGAATGCACGTCGACTGCTGCCATCGCAGGTGCGCGTCGTCGAACTCTCGAGCAATGATGCATGGATGCGCGACGTCGGGCCGACGTTCGTCGTCAACGATCGCGGCGGCATCCGCGGCGTCGACTGGCAGTTCAACGCGTGGGGTGGCCTGCAGGGCGGCCTCTATTTCCCCTGGGACCGTGACGATGCGGTGGCGCAGAAAGTCACCGAGATCGAAGGCTGCGACCGCTATCGTGCGCCATTCATCCTGGAAGGCGGCTCGATCCACGTGGACGGGCAGGGCACGGTGATCACGACCGAGGAATGCCTGCTCAATCCCAATCGCAACCCGGGTCTCGGCCGCGCGCAGATCGAGACGCAGCTCAAGCGGTACCTGAACGTGGAAGCCGTCGTCTGGCTGGGCAAGGGCGTGCTGCACGACGAGACCGATGGCCACGTCGACAACCTGTGCGCCTACGTGCGCCCGGCCGAGGTCGTGTTGACGTGGACCAACGACCGCAACGATCCGCAGTACGAAATTTCACGCGATGCCTACGAGCGGCTGAAAGATGCGCGTGATGCGCGTGGCCGTCGCTTCAAGGTGCACAAGCTGCAGCAGCCGGGTCCGCTGCACATGACTACGGAGGAGGCCGCGGGCGTCGATGCCGCTGAAGGTTCGCAGCCGCGCGCAGCAGGTGGTCGCATGGCGGCGTCGTACGTCAATTTCTACATCGGCAATCGCCGCATCGTCGCGCCGTTGCTGGACCCGCGCCGCGACCGGGACGCCCTCCGCAAGCTGCAGGACCTGTTCCCGAAGCGCGAGGTCGTCGGCGTGCCCGGGCGCGAGATCCTGCTCGGCGGTGGCAACGTCCACTGCGTCACGCAACAGGTGCCGCTCGCCCGGGATCGTCGCCGCTGAGGCGTGCCATGGCCACCAAGCGCAGGTTGCACGAAGCGTTGAGCGGCCGCCGCCTGACGCGGCTCGAGTACGAGCACGCCTTGCCCCGGCTGCAGGACGCGCTGCTCGATGCGCAGTTCACGTTGGGGCGATCTCGCGGCCACGCCGTGGTGATGATCGTGACGGGCATCCCGGCAGCGGGTCGCAGCGAAGTCGTCAACGAATTGCTCGGCTGGCTCGACCCGAAGCTCGCCACCGTCTACGGCTTTCACGCGCCGAACGACGTCGAACGCGAACGGCCGACCCTGTGGCGTTACTGGCGGCTGATGCCGCCGAAAGGCCGGATCGCCATCCTGCATGGCGGCTGGTACCAGGACCTGCTGCTCGGAGCGGCGGGTCTCGGCGTGAGGACCGAATCGAGTCCGGCGCAACTGCGCCAGGGCGTCGCGCGTGTGCGACAGCTCGAGCAGATGCTGGTGCGCGACGGCGTGGTGGTGTGCAAAGTGCATCTGCACGTCGCACCTGCAACGCAGAAGAGGCGACTGGCCAGGCTGCAGGCGAACAAGACCACTCGCTGGCGCGTGACGCAGGAAGATCGCTGGCTGGCGCGCCACTACCGGCCGGTCGAACGGGCCTTCGAACGCACGCTGGCCGCCACCGATCAGCCCCTCGCGCCATGGCATGTCGTGGATGGCACGGACAGCCAGCATCGTGCGCTGGAAGTGGGGCGGCAGCTGCTGGCGGCGATCCAGTTCACGGACAAAGCGGTCCCTCGCACTAAAAATACACCGCAGGGCGCCGTGGCGACTGCTGCGACCCGCGCTCGATTCAAGGCCAAGCCTGCAGGTGAAGCGTTGAGCGACGACGAGTACGACACGGAACTCGAGCGCCTGCAGGGCAGGCTTGCGCTGCTTTCGCGGCGCAAGCGCTTCGAGCGGCACGCGGTCGTCGCTGCATTCGAAGGCATGGACGCCGCCGGCAAGGGCGGCGCGATCCGTCGCATCACCGCCGCGCTCGACGCGCGGCAGTTCCGTGTCGTGCCGATCTCGGCGCCGACGCCCGAAGAGCTCGCGCGGCCCTACCTCTGGCGCTTCTGGTTTCAGCTCCCGCCCCGGGGTCACTACACCCTCTTTGATCGCAGCTGGTACGGGCGTGTGCTGGTCGAGCGGGTGAGGGGTTTCGCGCGCGGGCCCGACTGGCAGCGTGCGTATGACGAGATCAACGAGTTCGAGCGCCAGCTCACCGGACACAGCGTCATCGTGGCGAAGTTCTGGCTGGCGGTCAGCCGCGAGGAACAGCTCGAGCGCTTTGCAGAGCGCGATCGCAATCCGCTCAAGCGCTTCAAGGTCGACCCCGAAGACTGGGCTAACCGCAAGCACTGGGCTGCGTACCAGCGCGCTGCGCAGGAAATGCTGGCGCGCACCGATACCCGGCATGCGCCCTGGACGATCGTGCCCGCCGACGACAAGCGCCGGGCTCGCCTCGCCGTGCTGCGGACGCTCGGTGATCGCATCGAAGCCGCGATCGGCTGACGATGCGACGAGTGCCAGAGGGAGACTGAGTTGGCGCATATTGCACTGGTGAGCGCGATGGATGCGCTCGAGCTCGATGAAGACATGCCGCCGCTCGTCGATGCGCTCGTTCGCCTGGGCGCAAGGGTGTCGACGCCCTGCTGGGACGACGGGTCCGTGGACTGGGCATCGTTCGACCTCGCCTTGCTGCGTTCGACCTGGAACTACGCGGAACGAATCGACGAGTTCCGCGCGTGGACGCGGCGATGTGCGCGGCAGACCCGTCTGCTCAATCCGCCGGAGGTCGTGGACTGGAACACGGACAAACACTACCTCGCGCACCTGCACCGCAGGGGCGTGCCTGTCGTGCCGTCACGGTTCGTCGAGCCGGGCGACGACGCGCGGGCAGCACTGCAGCACTTCCTGACGGGCGCCGCCGATTCGCTGTCTGCCGGGCGTGCAGTGCCGTTCGACCAGTTCGTGGTCAAGCCGACGATCGGCGCGGGATCGCGCGACACGGCTCGCTACCGCTGCTCCGATGCGGCCCGCGCGCTCCAGCACCTGACGAGGCTCGTCGTCGAAGCAAGGCGCAGTACGCTGCTGCAGCCGTACCTCGCGAGCGTCGATGAACTCGGCGAAACGGCGCTCGTCTATTTTGGCGGGGAGGCAAGCCATGCGATCCGCAAGGGTCCGTTGCTGCGGCTCGACTCTGCGCTGGTCGCAGGATTGTTCGCGCCGGAAGAGATCGCCGCACGCGAACCGGGTGCTGACGAACTCGCGCTCGCGGCAGCGGCCTACGCAGCGATTCCGTTCGATGCACCACTTTATGCGCGCATCGACATGATCCGCGACGACAGGGGCGCGCCTGTGATACTGGAACTCGAGATGACGGAGCCATCAGTCTTCTTCGGTCACGCCCCAGGCAGCGCAGGTCGCCTGGCCGGACTGCTGATTGCGCGCTGCAGCGCCTAGGGAAGCAGCGCTTCCCTAAAACCAGCCCGAGACGAACAGGCGGAACACGTCGGCGTCAAAGCCGTAAAGCTCTTCGGTGCCCGGCGCGCCACCGGCCGTGATGTCGCGGAAGTCGTCGTACTGGAAGTTGATGCGATCGTAGAACAGGTTCACGGTCGACCGGCGCAGGCGGTCCCAGCCGAGCGAGGACAACTCGTAGGTCGCTCCCAGGCTGAACATGTGGCTAGTGAACGTGCTGAGTTCCTTGTCGCGCGCCAGGAAATTCTGCGCGTCGGCGCGGGGGAACAGGTCGGAATAGAAGTCCGCCGCCGACTGGTCATACCAGCGGTAGCCGGCCTCGAAGATCCAGCGCTTGCCCCACGGGTGCGTGTAGCCGATCGACGCCGTGTTGGCATCGATCCCCCAGGTGTCGGTGAAGTAGCGGTATTCGCCGTGGACCGAGGCCCGGTGCGGCAGGAAATACCGCGCGTTGATCGCGACTGCGTTGCTGGTGCGGGTGTGCGGATACAGTTCGGGCTGGAACGAGAACCCGCGCGCGCTCGTCTCGTCGAGGTAGCGCACGGACCGATACGGGTTGTTGAGAAACCCCTCGTCGGTGATCGCTTCGTAGTTGAGGCCCGTCATCAGCCGCGGTGTCACGATCAGCTGCACGCCGAAGCGGTAGTTGCGGCGATCGACGGTTTCTTCGAACGCGTTGTCGCCGTTCTTGCGCACTTCGTCCCAGCCCTGGCTGAACCCGAACGACACGGTCACCAGGTCGCCGAAGATATCCTGGCTCAGGTCGAAGCTCGCCGTGTTCGCGGTGTAGTCGCTCTCGTCGCTCAGCGTGTAACTCACGCTGTACTGGGTCTTGCCCTGCAGCAGGTCGAATGCGAGGCTGCCCTGCGTGCGCTCTTCCGTGTACGGACTCGCCGTCGTCATCACGTCGATCGACGCGCTCGACACCATGTCCATGTAGTAGTTGGCCGAGACCGAGTACTTTTCCGCGAACTTCTTCCGCAGCAGCACCGACGGGCCGTCGATGGTGACGCCGCCGCCGTCGTAACGATGATAGAGGACGTCGGCGCGGTCGTCTGGAAGCACCGCGGCATGCGCGACGCCGTGCGCCAGCAGCGCGATCGCGGCGAAGGCAACCTTGCTGGAGATCCTGCGCAGACTCGTCAACGTCGTGACCTCAATTGCAGCCGCAGCCGCCGCCATGGCTGCCGGTGGCGCCGCGGGCGCCTTCCCGCGCTTCGAATACGTGGTTGATGTAGGCGCCAGCCACAGGGTCTCGCTCCGCGGACATCACGATGTCGGCGAAAAACTGGCGTTCGTACGGTTTTACCCACGGCTCGACGTTCGAACAGCCGCTGGAGGCGGCTGCAAGCACGAGGACCAGGGCGAGGCTGCATGGCACGCGCATCGTCATTCCTTCACCAGGCTGCGGATCATGTCCGCGTACCTGGCTTCGTCCCCCGGCTTGTAGCCGCGGTGCACGTAACGCACCTGACCCTTGCGGTCGACGAAGACGGTACTGGGCATGCCTTCGACGCCGAAGCGTCCGGCGACGGCGCTGTCCGTGTCGAACAGGATCGGGAACGTAACCGGCGTACCCTTCAGCCAGGCGACCGCAGCCGCGCTGTCGGGCTCGACATTCACACCGAGCATCGTGAAGCCGAGCGGTTCGTACTTCGTCTGCAGTTGCGCGAGCAGCGGCATCTCCTGCCGGCACGGGCCACACCAGGTCGCCCAGAAATTGATCATGACGACCTGGCCCTTGAGGTCGGCGAGGCTCACCTTGCCGCCGTCGCGTGCGGCCAGCGAGAAGTCCGGTGCTGGCGCGCCCGGGTTTGCCGCACCCATGGCGAGGGCCGGTATCCCGAGTGCGAGACAGGAAACGAACAGCAGTCGACGAGTGATTCCCATGGTCGCTCCTCAGAAGAACGCAGTGACGCCGACGCTGACCTGCAGGTTCTGCGTCAGCTTGTCCTTGCCTAGCAGGTCGCTGTCGAACATGTCGTCGCGCACGCCGAGGTGCACGGCGATCCAGTCACTGGCGAGCACGCGCAAGCCGGCGCCGAGCGCCACTGTGAAGTGGTCGTCGCCCGCGAACGTCGTGCTGCCGGCGCCGAGCGTGAAGTACACGGCGCTCGGCATGGCGCGCTTGCCGCCGAAGAACACTTCGCCCGGCAGTGCGTTCCAGCCGAGGGCAAGGTCGTAGTAGGTGAACCGCCGCTCGCTGTCGGTCAGCAACTCCGCGGAGCCGCTCAATTCCTCGTAGCTCGTCCTGCCGGCCTCGGATGAACCCACGGTCGCTTCGGCGAACAGGTCCTCCGTGAAGTGGTACGCGATCCGCGCGCCGTACAGCAGGCTGGAACCGAAATCCTCGATGCTGACGGTGCCGACGAAGGCCCCGGCTTCGAAGTTCTCGGTGTCGATCGCCGCCGGTTCGACGTCACGCCGGTTGACGGCGGGCTCGACGACCTGCGGCTGCTGGGTCGGCAATGCCGCAGGCTCGCCAGCCGATTGCGCGGCGGCGATGCCCGGGAGCGACGCAACCGTCGCCAGCGCCGTCAGAAGAAGTAGGTGAAGCCCACGGTCCATGCGTCGATCTCCTCGTTCTCGTCGCGGCTGGTAAACACGACGTAGCTGCGGTATTCGGCCTGCAGCAGGAAGCGGTTGGTCAGGAAGCCGCGCACGCCGAGTCCGGCGTAGGCGGTGGTGTCGGTGCGATCTTCGGCCTGCACCAGGGTCGCCTTCGGCGAGATGCTGATGACGCCGCCGCCGATGCCGACGAATGGCGACACGCGCCAGGTCGGCACGAAGACGTGCGCGATGCCCGCCGTGCCGAGCCAGCCGTTCGAGTAGTTGCCGAGCAGGTGATTGACGTCGGCGCGCACCAGCAGGTTCGACGTGAGCGCATAGGCGCCGTTGACCGAGACGACGTTGGCGCCACCGAAGTCGCCGGTGCCGAGCCCGACCTCCCAGTGGTGTCCGGTGCGTGCCTCGGGCGAGGGCCCCGCGAGTTGCACTGCTGCGCCACCCGGGGTCAGCGTGCGCTCGAGCTGGGAGCGGTGCACCCAGCCTTCGCGGCCGGCTGCGGTGCGAACCTTGATCCAGTCCGTGCGCTGGCGCAGCAGGACAATCGTGGCGTCTCGCTCGACGGAATACGTGGCGGGGAAGCCACGCCCCGGACCGCTGCGCAGGTCCACGTAGGCGTCCTGCACGACCACGGTCGCCGGGGACTTCCCGCTGCGGGCGTGCGCCGGCAGGCTCGCGGAGCAAAGCGCGAGACAGCAGGCAAGCAGCAGTCGGAGATCGGGTCGGTTCAATTCAGCGGTGCCGCAAATGGGTCGTTGAAGTATTGGGCACCGATGTCGGTCCATTCTGAGACGAGCTTCAACTCCACGGGCGTAAGTCGACCGGCGTGAGTGCCGCCGGCAACGAACAATGAGAAGAACGTCACAGAAGCGCCCGCGGAGCCGGCGCTCAGCGCAGGCGCGACCGGCACGGTCGAAAACTGCGGCAGGCCCGTCACCGGATCGATACCGGTCTGCACGAGTCGATCCTGCAGCGTCCCGTTGACGACCTCCTGTTCCGCGTCCGTGGCCAGCAACTCACGATAGGCGTGGAACTGCGTGGGCACGTCGGCCGACGGCCCGTCGGTCAGTTCGAGTTGCCCAGCGGGAAGCTGGGTCGCGCCATCTGCGGCGGTGGCCGAATGACACGCCACGCACGTGTCGTCCTGCAGTACGGTGCCGTCCGCGGCCAGCGTGACCCGCGGCTTGCTCCAGAGCGGGTGGAGGTGTCGCTCGTAGTGAATCGTGACTCGACAACCCGCTCGCCACCCCGTTACGCAATCGGTCGTGGTGGGTGCGGGCGTTGTGAGATCGGTGTAGTCGTAGGCGAACGGGGCGTCCGGAGCACGGCCGGCGGCGACTGGGTCGGTCCAAACGTCGACAAATCGGATCGACGTGCTCGGCTTCAGGTCCGCACAGTCGGTCTGGCAACTGATCCGGGCGCGAACCTGGGCCATTGTTTCGCCGAAGTCGGCGAAGAAGGCCGGGTTCGTGTTTGGAAACGGCACGCCCGTGCCCGGCGCGCCGGTGTTGACTGTGGCGAAGAGGTTGTCGCGACCATGGGAATCGTCGCCGACGGGCGAATGGCAACCGTTGCACTTCAGTTCCTGGCCCGCGCGTACCTGCAGCCAGTTGTCATGTCGCGAGCCGATGCGGCGACCGTCGGCGTCCAGCACCGTCAGTGCCAAGGCGACATCCGCAGGTACCTTGACGCGCACCGAACCGTCCGGTTCGACCTGGGCATAGCCCAGGATCTCGCGCATGCCAAAGGCGCTGGTGACGCCGAAGGCGCTGCCATCGAAGTCGCGCACGTCGTCATCCGGAATACTGACCGGCTTTTCGATGCGCAGGAAACGTGCAGGTCGCGCCGACGCCAGTGTTACGGCGGGATCGCGCAGCACCGCTATGCCACCCTCGGCGATATCCGTGCCCGCGATGTCGTAGACACTGCGAATGTCGATGATGCCGACGCCCTCGGCTTCAAGGTCGGCATCGAAGTCGACACCGGCGACTGGATCGAGCAGTACCGGCGGTAACGCACGCGGTTGCAGCGCTACGATGTCGCTGAACATCGTGCCTTCCACCGGGCTCGTAACGGGCAATTGTGTTCGCTGCGACGGATCATAGATCCACACGCCGTAGAGTGGCGCCGCGGTGGCCGTTGCTCCAGCCGCAAGTCGCTCAGTCGTGCAGGGCACGATCTGTGGCGTGGTGGATACGGAAGTCGTTTCCAGCAGGCGGCACTGCGTCCAGGAAACCAGGAGACGACCCGTACCGTCGTGCAGCGGGTAGGCGGAATTGTAGCGGCCGCCGGGCGATGGACCCTCGATCGTGCGCACGTCATTGATGGTTGCCGCCACCTGTGCGGGTCCCGTCAGTACGCCACGGTTCGGCAGCGTCGGCTGCGCGATCTCGACGAAGTTCGCCGTCTCCACTTCGAGCAACTGGCCGCCGAGGTCGGGGGCCTCGAACGGTTGCGCGCGCACGAGCAGCTTGCCGTTCTCCATCGCGCGCGGATCGAGGAAGTGCACTTCCTCGTCGTTCGTGCCGGTGCCATGGCTGCGTGCACCGTACAGCAGCTGCAGGTCGCTGCCATTCGGGCGCATCGCGTACAGGCTGATTTCGTCGTGCCCGGGAGCATTGTCCCAGCGGCTGAACACGACACGACCGTCCGCCAGCACGGCCGGGTCGAGGTCGTGGCTCTGATTGAACGAGACCTGGCGGATAGCCGACCCGTCCGCATTCATCACGTGCAGCACGAAGGCGTGCTCGTTGTCGCTTTCGTCCTGTGCCGCGAACTGCGGCTTGCCTTCGTCGAGCAGGATCGCCTTCGACTGCCGCTGGCGAGTCGATGAGAACACGATGCGGCCGTCCGGCAGGTAGTGCGGCGCGACGTCGTCGCCCTCGCGGGCGGCGGTATCGGAGGTGAACACCCGCCGCAGCAACTGCGCGTCGAGGTCGTATTCCCAGATGTCCCAGGTGGGTTGCTCGTCGGGCGCGGCCCCGACGATGTCCGGCTCGCGCAGGGCAAACACCAGCTTGCGCCCGTCATACGATGGCTCGACGTCGCGAACGTCACCCAGGCCATTGGTGATCGCCGCGGTGAGATTGCGTTCGGCAGAGGAGGGCGAAGCCCGGTCCCTCAGGAAGAGGTCGGCACACGGCTGGAACGGCAGCAGTTCGCGGACGTCCTGCACGAACGCATTGCCGGTGGGTACCGGGCGCTTGACGTACGCAATCGCGAAGTCGAGGACGACCGGATCAGGCGACTGCCCGCCGCCAGGGCTGGCGCCGCTGCCGCCGTCGCTGCTGGTGCATGCGGCGAGCGCCGCAACGGCGAGCAGCAGGCTCGAAGTCTTCCAGTACTGCAGGCGACCGCGGGCGGTCGTCACTAAACGTGCTGCCATCGTGTTTCCTCGCGGCGATCCCGTGCATTCGGCCGCCGCGCAGGCGTCTTCTCGCATAAGTCATGCGCAAAGGTGACCGCGGAGCGCCAGTTGTGTGAGCGCTCTCTCACAAACAGCAACGTCGCTTTGCGTGGATAACCCTTACACGACAGATTCCGTCCCCACGGCGGCCATCGGCTGCCGAAGGGAGGGTGGATGTCACAAACCAGGACGTCGAATGCTCGCGGCACGCACAGCGTGCGCGGTGCGTTCGTCAGCTTCTGCCTCGTTGCCGTTACGCTGCTGCCGGCCCTGGCGCAGGCGGATGCGCGCTCGCAGGCAAAGCGCCTCCACGATCGGCTCGCTGGCGTGCCGCCCACCGAGTCCGTCCTCACTTCGATGGCGAGCGACATCGCCGCCGGCCGCGCGAACGATGCCGCCTACACGGCCATGCAGCACCGGGCGTTCTACGACGTGACGCTGAAGAACTTCGCGATGCCGTGGACCAATCGCGACCAGACGGTGTTCGCGCCGCTCAACGACTACGTGGCGACGGTGATCGGTATGGTCCGCGACGATGTCGCGTTCGACCGCGTGCTCTATGACGACATCCTGTACGTCGGCCGCAGCGGCCTCGGCGTGCCGGGCTATTCGCCGTCGAACAACGACCACTACGCCGCACTCGAGTCGCAGGGCGTCAGCCTCAAGGACGACCTGGTGCAGACGACGCAGTCATCAGCCAGCGGTATCCCGACCGACGCGACGGCGGGCGTGATGACGACCCGAGCCGCGGCGCAGGCATTCTTCGTGGCTGGCACCAACCGTGCGATGTTCCGCTACACGCTGATGAACCACCTCTGCACCGATCTCGAGCAGGTGCAGGACACCACGCGACCCCCCGACCGGATCCGGCAAGACGTCAGCCGCAGTCCCGGCGGCGACAGCCGCATCTTCCTGAACAACTGCATCGCCTGCCATTCGGGCATGGATCCGATGGCGCAGGCGTTCGCGTACTACGACTACGACGAAACGGCGGGACGCATGCTCTACACGCAGGGCGTCGTGCGGCCGAAGTACTTCAACAACAAGGACACGTTCCCCGCGGGCTTCTCCACGCCGGACGATGCCTGGGACAACTACTGGCGCAAGGGCAGCAACTCGCTGCTCGGCTGGGACGGCTCGCTGCCGGGCAAGGGTGCCGGCGCCAAGTCGCTCGGCCGCGAGCTCGCGCACAGCGATGCATTCGCCTCGTGCCAGGTGCAGAAGGTCTTCAAAAATGTCTGCTTCCGCACGCCGAGCGACGTGCAGGATCGTGCCCGTGTGCAGGCGATGACCGCAAGTTTCAAGGCAAACGGCTACCAGCTGAAGCGAGTCTTCGCGGAAGCCGCCACCTACTGCATGGGCGACTGAGGAAAGGCACATGGAAGGCACCATCCTGAGTCTGTCTACGTCGCTTCGCGGCTTCGCTGTCGTCGCGTGCGCGCTCGCACTCAGTGCGTGCGGCGGCGGCGCCAAGACGACCGAGAATCCGGTCACCTCCGGCGGCTCCGCGCCGACGTATTCCGGACCTGCACCGGCCACGGCCGACGTGCAGGCGTTCAAGATCAATGTCTGGGACAACCTCAAGGCTGGCAATCGCTGCGGGCAGTGCCACGTCGAGGGCGGCCAGGCGCCGCAGTTCGTCCGCCAGGACGACGTGAACCTCGCCTACGCCGCAGCCAACGGGATCGTCACGCTCGCCTCGCCACGCGATTCGCGCCTCGTGCAGAAGGTCGCCGGCGGGCACAACTGCTGGCTGGCAAGCAACGATGCCTGCGCGGATATCCTCACGACCTGGATCACCGCCTGGGCTGGCGCAACTGCGGGCGGCACAACGGGAGTCGTGCTCAAGGCGCCGCCGATCATGGATCCGGGCGCCAGCAAGAGCTTTCCGGCGTCACCAGCGCTGTTTGCATCGACCGTGCATCCGCTCGTCGAGCAGTATTGCGCGCGCTGCCATACGTCGACGGCGGCGGCTGCGCAGTCGCCGTACTTTGCCTCCAGCGACGTCGACGAGGCCTACGCGGGGGTCAAGACGAAGATCAACCTCGATCAGCCGGCGCTTTCACGGCTCGTCGTGCGCATGCGCGCGGAGTTCCACAACTGCTGGAGCGACTGCGCTGCGAACGCGAACACCATGGAGGCTGCGATCCAGGCGTTTGCGAACCAGGTGCCCGTGACGCAGGTGGATGCGGCGCTGGTGTATTCGAAGGCGCTACGGATACCGGACGGACTCGTCGCAAGCGGCGGCAACCGTTTCAGCGGCAACACGATCGGACTCTGGGAGTTCAAGACCGGCCGTGGGTCGATCGCGTACGACACGAGCGGCGTCGAGCCGGCGCTGAACCTGAACCTCTCGGGTGACGTGACCTGGGTCGGTGGCTGGGGTCTCAACGTGCGCACGGGCAAGGCGCAGGGGTCGACCGCCGCCAGCCGCAAGCTGAACGACCTGATCAGGGCGACGGGCGAGTACACGATCGAAGCCTGGGTGGCCCCCGGCAACGTGGCGCAGGAGACTCGCGCATCGTGTCCTACTCGGGTGGCGCGACCGCACGCAACTTCATGCTCGGCCAGACGCTCTACAGCTACGACTTCTACAACCGCTCGGCCGGCACCAACACCGCGGGCGATCCGAAGCTCACCACGGCGGCGGCCGATGAGGACCTGCAGGCGACGCTGCAGCACGTGGTCGCGACCTACGACCCGATCCGCGGCCGGCGCATCTACGTCAACGGCGAGTTCACCGGCGATGCGGATCCGGCGTCGGGCGGATCCATCTCCGACTGGGACGACACCTTCGCGTTCGTGCTCGGCAACGAGGTCTCGGGCGATGCCCAGTTCCAGGGCGTGTTCCGGCTCGTGGCCGTCTACAACCGTGTGCTGACCGACGCGCAGATCCAGACCAACTTCACGGCTGGCGTGGGCGAGAAGTTCTTCCTGCTGTTCTCGATCAGTCACCTGGTCGACGTGCCGCAGGCATACATCATGTTCGAGGTCAGCCAGTTCGACTCGTACAGCTACCTGTTCGACAAGCCGACGTTCATCAGCCTCGACCCGACGGCCAGGCCTGGATCGATCGCGATCTCCGGCCTGCGCATCGGCATCAATGGTGCAGAGGCTCCGGTCGGCCAGGCGTACCGAACGCTGGACACGACGATCGCGGACTCGCAGTACGGGCCGCTCGGACAGCCGCTTGCCAACGTCGGCACCGTCATTGCGCTCGAAAAGGGTCCTGACACCGACGAGTTCTTCCTCACCTTCGACGTGCTCGGCACGCACCAGAACGTGCGGCTCGATCCGGTGCCGCTGGCGCCGGCGCCACCGCCCGACGTGCAACGCATGGCGGACGTGGGCGTTCGCGTATTCGACGAACTCAACGCGACGATGGCGGAACTGACTGGAATCAGTCCCCAGGATCCGGCCGTGGCTGCAACGTACGCGACCATCAAGCAGGCCCTGCCTACGGTCGAGACGATCGACACGTTCGTCTCGGCGCACCCGGTCGCGGTGGCGCAACTCTCGATCCAGTACTGCAATTCACTGGTCGAGAACCCGACCGCGCGTGCGCAGTATTTCCCGGGCTTCAATTTCGCGGCGGCACCCGACGATCGCCGCGCCCACGGTCTTCAGCCTGTTCGCCGATCCGCGCGCGGCCAAGGCTGCGCTGTCGCCCGACCTGGTCGCACTCAAGGCCAGCTGTGGCATCGACGTCGCGGGTGCGGGCAAGATCCCGTTCATCTGCATCGACCTCGCGGGCGGCGCGAACATGGTCGGCTCGAACGTGCTGATCGGCGGGCCCGGCGGCCAGCTCGATTTCCTGAGCACCGCGGGCTACGGCAAGCTCGGCCTGCCGGGTGACATGCTGCCGGGCATGACCAATGTCGCGACGGGCACGAGCTTCACGGATACGCGGCTCGGGCTCGCCTTCCACAGCGACAGTGCGTTCCTGCGCGGCATCCTCGACCGGATCGCGCCAGCGACGGCCGCTTCGATCAACGGCGCGGTCATCGCCGCGCGCTCCGAGAATGACACCGGCAACAACCCGCACAACCCGATGTACGGCATCCACCAGGCGGGCGCCGATGGCGCGCTGGCGACGCTGATCGGCTCGCGCCCCTCCGACTCGGGCGGCAACTCCGATGGCGCCGGCAGGCCTGATCGACCTCTCGGTGCGCCCCACCAAGGTGGACCGCGCGAGCGATGTGACGGGTCTCGTCGACACGGGCCAGCTCGCCAGCCTGCTGAGCCTGGACGACACGGTGGCCGTGATGGAGGCCATCCAGCGCATCAGCGATCGCAAGCTCCAGGTCATCGACCCCAGGCAACCCTGGGCCGACCCGAAGCAGACGACCGTCACGCGCAACGAGGTCGTCCGCGAACTCGTCAGCTGCGGCTACGTCAAGGCGGCCGACGTCGTCGACCGCTTCGGCGATCCGGCCAGCCTCGATCCCGACCTCGATCCCGACATCGTGGGAGCGGGGGGCATCTTCAGTCAAGCGGAGTACGACAACGACGCCGAGTTCCGCAAGACGGCGGCGGTCATGAAGATGGTGCTTTCCGGCTACGCCGGCGCCGGCACGATCGCGCTCGGCGGGTACGACTATCACGGCCAGGGACGCGCGACGGGCGAGCTGCGCGATCTGCGCGCGGGACGTTGCATGGGTGCGTGCCTGGAGTACGCCGCTCGTCGCGGCCTGCCATTGATGGTCTACGTGTTCTCGGACGGCTCGCTCTCGGCCAGTGGCCAGGTGGACAGCACGACCGATGGCCGCGGCAAGTTCATGTGGACCAGCGACAATCAGTCCACTGCGGCGTCGTTCTTCCTGGTCTACAATCCCGGAGGCCGTCCGAACCTGGTCAGACACGGGTGCAGGAGGGGCGGCGCGCCACCAGCAGATCGGCTATTTCCGCGCGGATGCGTCGGTCGAGACCGCTTCGAGTCCGGCCGCGGCCAACGTCAACCTGCTGGTCGAGACGGTCGTGCTGAATTACATGGCACTGCACGGTGAGCAAGCACAGTTCGCTGCGCGCTTCCCGCGCAACGGCCTCGGCAATGCGGCGCTGCAGGACAGCCTGATCGCCTTCAACCCGATCGTGAGCGGCCGCATCGCATAGGGGTCCTTTGAACGGAGCGATTTCGAGTGGCATCCGGCCATGCCTGCGCTGCCCACGCTGCGCTGGTGCACTCGAGGGCGACTCCACGCTGAGTTGCGCCGCGTGCGGCGTGCGTTATCCGCTGGTCGACGGCATGCCGTGGCTGTTGCCGGCGCCCGACCTCGCGCTCGCCGAATGGCGCGGGCGGCTGCACGCGATGACGATCCACCTCAAGCGGCAGGCGGCCGAGTACCGTGCGGCACTGCGTCCGGACGTAACGCGACCCAGCACGCGCAACCGGCTCAAGTTGCTGGCGATGGCGTGCTCGGATCATGCGCGACGCCTGCAGTCGCTCCTGGCATCGCTCGAGACGGAGGCCGAGCCGGCAGCGGCAGCCACGTATGCGGCGCTCGCTCCGGTCGTTGCCTCGGCGCAGGGTCTCGCGAGCTACTACCCCAACGTGCACCGCGACTGGGTCTGGGGTGACGCAGAGAATCAGGCGGCGGTTGCAGCCGTCCGTCTTGCGCTGGGCAGCGCGAGTCCGGAGAGATTGCTCGTGCTCGGCAGCGGCGCAGGGCGGCTCCCCTACGACCTGCACGCGATCCTGCATCCGGCCTTGACCGTCGCGGTCGACATCAACCCGTTGCTGATGGCCGTTGCGCGCCGCATGTACGCCGCCGAGCGCGTCGACCTCTACGAATTTCCCGTTGCGCCGCGCGACCTCGCGAGCCACGCCTTGCTGCGCGCGCTGACTGCGCCGGCGCGGGCGGAACCTGGCCTGCATCTCGTGTTCGGCGACGCGAAGCAGCCGCCGTTTGCGTCGGGCAGTTTCGATACCGTCGTGACCCCGTGGCTCGTGGACGTCGTCGACACCGACCTCGACAGCCTTGCGGCGACCGTCAATACGTTGCTTGCACCGGGCGGCCGCTGGGTCAGCACCGGCACGCTGTTCTTTCAGCAGGCCGATCCCGCGCAGGCGTACTCGACCGAGGAAGTGCAGGAGATCGTGGCGGGGGCGGGTTTCGAGTCGCCCCAACCGCAGTCGTCGCGCCAGCCGTACCTGGCTTCGCCGGCGAGCAGGCACGCGCGTGTCGAGGAAGTGGTGACGTTCGCCGTCCGCAAGCAGCGCGAGGCGGAGCTGCCGCTGCGCCCGGTGCTGCCGTGGCTTGCGGACCCACGGCATCCGGTTCCGCTGCTGCCCGAAGTGGCCGACCACGCGCTGGCTCTCCGGGTGCGCAGCTACGTGGCCTCGCTGGTCGACGGCAGGCGCTCGATGAGCGACATCGCCGCGAAACTCGTCGAAGATCGACTGTTGCCCCCGGCCGAGGCGACTGGCATCGTGCGCGACTACCTGCTGCGCCTGCACGACGAGGCCCAGCTCCGGACTGGAATCTGAGGCTTGACGATGCGCCGGATCGTACTGCTGCTGGCCTTGAATCTGCTGGCCGGCTTCCCGGCCGCGCACGCCGCGTGGTACGAGCGCGAAGAAGCCATCATGGGCACGCGCATCGCGGTGCAGCTCTGGAGCGAAGACTCCGTCCTCGCCGTGAATGCCATCGACGCAGTCATGGCCGACATGCACCGTACCGACAACCTCATGAGCACCTACAAGCCGGAGAGCCAGCTCTCACAGGTCAATGCACACGCCTTTGAGCGTCCGGTGCAGGTGGATGCCGACATCATCGACGTCGTGACCAGGGCGCTCGAATACTCGCGCATCAGCAACGGCGCGTTCGACATCACGTACGCCAGCGTCGGTTACTTGTACGACTATCGCGCGCACCAGTTTCCGACCGACGAACAGATCAAGGCTGCCCTGCCGGGCGTCGATTACCGGCACCTCGAAGTCGACGCGGTCGCGCGCACCATCCGCTTCCTGAAACCCGGCATGCGCATCGACCTCGGCGGCATTGCGAAGGGCTGGTCGGTCGATCGCGGCATCGAGATCCTGCGCCGCATGGGGATCGAACACGCGATGGTCAATGCCGGCGGTGACACTGCGCTGCTCGGTGACCGGCTCGGCAAGCCCTGGGTGGTCGGGATCCGCGATCCGCGCAAGCAGGGCGCGGTGGTGGCGCGCATCCCGCTGCAGGACGAAGCCATTTCCACGTCCGGCGACTACGAGCGCTATTTCGAGGAAGACGGCAAGCGTTATCACCACATCCTGGTGCCGGGTACCGGCAAGTCACCGGATGCCGTGCGCAGCGTCACGGTCATCGGCCCCAATGCGACGCGCACCGATGGCCTGACCAAGACGGTCTTCATTCTTGGTGTCGAGCGGGGCATGGAATTCGTCCGCCGACTCGGCGACGTCGAGGCGATCATCGTCGACCGCGACGGCCAGATCTTCTATTCGGCCGGGCTCGAACCCCCGCACTAGGGAACCGGTACGATGGCGGGGCGAAATGTGACGCAGCGCAAGTGTCTGGCATCCATTGCGCCCCTGATTTGACAGCTTGGGGAGCCGCAGACAACGATGCGATCGACTGAAAAAGGCAAACCCGCCGAAAGGCGGGGACGCAAAGCCACCGGTCTTCGGGAAGTTCCCATGACAGCGGGGTTGCCAGGTGCAACGCAGGACACTCGATTCAATCGCCCCACAACGGGCAATGCGCACATTGATGGTTGCGGCAATCGCCGTGACCGCCGGCGTGCCCGCGTTCGCCGCGCCTCCCGCGTTGAATTCCCTCGCCCCTGATTTCGCCCTGAAAGCCGTCGACGGCCGCAACGTGCGCCTGTCGGAGTACCGCGGCGAACCGGTCGTCCTGCATTTCTGGGCCACCTGGTGCGGGCCTTGCCGCGAATCCGTCGCAGCGCTCGATGCGCTCGGACTGAGCTCCGGCACACCCGTGCTTGGCGTCAATCTCGACGGCACCGACCGCGCAGCCGCAGTCGCCGCAGCAATGCACCTGCAGACACCGACGCTCGTCGATGCGCAGCAGTCCATCGCGCGCACATACGACGTCGCCAAGCTGCCGCTCACGCTGCTGCTCGATGCCGAGGGACACGTCCGCGCGTCATGGTCCGGCGTCCCGGCCGATCTCGCCGCACTCAAGCCACAACTCGAAAGCCTGCGCCAGTACTGACGGAGCCTCGCCCGCATGAAACCGAAATCACATCCGCTGCTGCGCGTTGCGCGACTGTTCACGGTGCTGGCATTGCTGGCAGCCCCGATCGCGGCGATGCCGTCCGAGGCCGACACCACGAGCGCCAGGTCCGTCGACCAGGACGTGCAGGCGCTGAAGAAACAGCTCATCGAGCTCAACCGGGACCTGTTCAAGCTCGAAGAGGAACTGCTCTATCCGGCGAGCACGCAGGTCGCGGTATTCCTGTCGGTCGACGTGGGCACGTTCTTCGCCCTCGATTCGGTGACGCTCAAGGTCGACGACAAGGAAGTGGCGAACTACCTCTATACCGAGCGCGAAGTGCAGGCCCTGCACCGCGGGGGCGTGCAGAAGCTGTACCTGGGCAACCTGAAGGCCGGCAGCCACGAGGTCGTCGCGTTCTTCACCGGCAAGGGACCGCACGACCGCGACTACCGCCGCGGCACGACGCTCAAGGTCGACAAGACCGTGGGCGCCAAGTACGTCGAACTCCGCATCAGTGACCGCGAGGCATCGTTGCAGCCGGAGTTCGTCGTGCGACAGTGGGAGTAGGGCGGGCTGCTGGCTTCCCGAATTCCTCACCATGCGTCAGCAATCCCCTACCGCCCGACTTTACGCAATCTGCATCGTCCTGGTGCTGGGCGCCGCCGCCGCGTGGACGGCGCGCGCGGACGAGCCGCCACGTGAAACGCCGCCACCCACGAAAATCCGTGATCTCGACTACGGCGACGTGCTGTTTCATTTCTTCCAGGACGACTACTTCGAAGCGATCGTCCGGCTGGAAGCGAACCGCGACTTCAATCGCCTGAGCCATCACGCGGCCGAGGCGGACCTGCTGTCGGGTGGCCTCTACCTCTCGCTGGGCCTGCACACCGAGGCGGAGCGCATCTTCGATCGCCTGCTCGCGGGTCCGGTGGCGCCCTCCGTGCGCGACCGGGCCCGTTTCTATCTCGCGCGCATCGGCTACCAGCGCGGCTACTACGAAGGTGCGTTGCGAAATCTCGGGCTGATCGGGCAGCCATTGGCCGGCAACCTGGAACCCGAACGCCGCTTGCTGGAAGCGAACGTGCTGATGAGCCTCGGCCGCTATGGCGAGGCGGCGCAGCGCCTTGCAAGCTGGAGCGACACGAGCGGCTGGTCCAACTACGCGCGCTTCAACCTCGGCGTGGCGCTGGTGCGCGCGGGTGACACGGCACGTGGCCGCCAGTACCTCGAGCAGGTGGGCACGATGCCAGCCAGCAACGAGGAACAGGCGTCGTTGCGGGATCGCGCCAACCTGGCGCTGGGATTCGCCTTGTTGCAGCAGCAGGGCAGCGACGAACCGGCGGCGGTGCTGAGCCGGGTGCGCCTCGATGGGCCGTTCACGAACAAGGCGTTGCTGGCGCTCGGCTGGGCCGAGGCCAACGCCAACCATCCCGAGCGCGCGCTCGTGCCCTGGCTCGAACTGCAGCAGCGGACGATTCTCGATGCGTCGGTGCAGGAATCGCTGATTGCCGTGCCGTACGCGTACGTCAAGCTCGCTTCCAACGGGCAGGCGTCGCAGCAGTACCGTGCGGCGGTGGACGCCTATACGCGTGAGTCGCGCCGGATCGACGAGTCGATCGCGTCGATCCGCGAGGGCGGCTTCCTCGACTCGATCCTGGCGACCGTGCCGAAAAGCGATCGTCCAGGCTGGTTCTGGCAACTCGAGACGCTGCCGGACGCGCCGCATACCCGCTACCTCTATCACCTGATGGCCTCGCACGAATTCCAGGAAGGCCTGAAGAACTACCGCGACCTGCGCCTGATGCAGGCCAACCTCTCGCGCTGGACCGATTCGCTCGAGGCGTTCGGCGCCATGATCGAGGCGCGTGAGATCGCCGCGACGGAGCGGGAGCCGCGCCGGCAGGAAATGCTCACGGGCACGGACCTGACTTCGCTGGCGCAGCGGCAGCAGCAACTGACCGACCGCTTTGCCCAGGTGGAAGCGAGTCGCGAGATCGTGGCGCTTGCATCACCGCCTGAGCGGGCGCAGTGGGAAGCGCTCGCGCGCATCGACGCGACGCTGGCCTCCATGCCGGCTGGGCCCCAGCGTGACGAGTTCAATGAGCGCGCGCGCCTGCTGCGTGGCGCGCTGTCGTGGGAACTCGATCGCGCATACAAGGTGCGCGCGACGCAGACACGTCGCGACCTGAAGCAGGCGCAAGCGGCACTGGCCGAGGCCGGTACGCGCCTCGCGGCGATCGGCGAGGCAGGCGACCTGGTGCCGCGCAACACCGAGGGCTTCGCGGGCCGTGTCGACGCACTCTCCGAGCGGGTTGCGCGCATCGTTCCCCTGCTCGACGCCACGGCCCTCGCGCAGGAGCGTGCGCTTGCCGGCATCGCTGTCGCGGAGCTGCAGGCGCAACAGAAGCGCCTGGGCAGTTACTCGACGCAGGCACAGTTCGCCCTGGCCTCGCTGTACGACGGTGCCTCGAACGGTGGCGGCAAATGAGCGCCTCCCGCTTCGCCTGGGTCGCCATCGCCGGCGTCGTGGCCAGTGGCTGGTCGGGCTCGGCCGAGAGCGCACGCAAGAAGGTCGAGCCGACGCTCGGCTCGCTCGCGGGCCGCAGCGCACCAGTGGATCGCTCGTTGCCGGTCCAGGCGGCGCCCGAGGACGCCGCGAACAGTTACCAGGCGTTCCTGCAGATCGATGGCGCGGACCCGGCGCTCCGGGCGCAGGCCCTGCGCAGGCTTGGCGACCTGCGACTCGAGCAGGCAGTAGCCCTCAGCGGCGAGGGTGAGGTCGTGGATCCAGCGGCACAGGCGAAGGCGGTTGAAGCCGTCGCCGCGTACCAGGCACTGCTGCGCGACTATCCCCAGTACGAGGCGCGCGACGCGGCCCTGTATCAGCTCGCGCGCGCCTCCGAAGTGGCGGGCGATGCCAGTGCCGCGATGACGGCGCTCGATGAGCTGGTCCTGCGGCATCCGCAGGAGCCCGTGCGGACGAGGCGCAGTTCCGCCGCGGCGAAGTGTTCTTCAGCGCGAAGCGTTATGCGGAGGCGGAACAGGCGTACGCGGCGGTGCTCGCAATGGGTGCGGCCAGCACGTTCCATGAGCAGGCGCTCTACAAGCGTGGCTGGGCGCAATTCAAGCTCGGCGACAACGCGGCGAGCAGCCAGAATTTTCTTACCCTGCTTGACACCGTACTGGTGCAGGACGGGAAGCTCCGTGACGCGTCGCAGCTGACGCGGCCCCAGCAGGAGCTGTCCGACGACGCGCTGCGGGCGCTCAGCCTGATGTTTGCCGCGGACGAAGGCGCGGCATCGCTGCAGGCCGCGCTGGAACGGCGTGGCCCGGCTCCATACGAGTCTCGTCTCTACCGCGCGCTCGGCGATCTCTACGTCGAGAAAGAGCGCTACCAGGACGGCGCGGAGGTATACCGCTCGTTCGCGCGCCGGCAGCCGCTCGATCCCGAGGCACCCCTGTTGCTCGGCAAGGCGACCGAGGCCTATGGCAAGGCGGGCTTCAATGCGCTGGTGCTCGAATCGAAGCAGGAGCTGGTCGAACTCTATGGCCCGCGCAGCGCCTACTGGGCGCAACGGGGCGCGAGCATCGATCCGCGCGTGAGTGCGGCCGTGCAGGCGAACCTGCTGGACCTCGCACGACACCATCATGCGCTGGCGCAGAAGAAGGGCGGGGAGGCCGACCGCGACGCCGCCGTGCGCTGGTACCGCGAGTACCTCGACGGTTTCGACGCCACACCGGAGGCGCCGGCGACGCGCCTGCTGCTGGCTGACCTGCTGCTCGAAGGTTTGCGCTACGTCGAGGCGGCCGACGAGTACGAAAAGGCCGCCTACAGCTACCAGAACGCGCCCGAAGCAGGCCGGGCCGGTTACGCCGCCCTGGTCGCGCTCGACAAGGCGGAACCGACGGTGCCCGCGGCCGAACGGCCGGCCCTGCGGCAGCGCGCCATCGAATCGTCGCTGCTGTTCTCGAGTACGTTCCCCGAGCACGTCGAAACGCCGGGCGTTTTGACGCGCACCACCAAGCAGTTGTTCGATCTCGGCGACCGGGAACGCGCGGAAGCGGTCGCGCAGAGCGTGCTGGCACTTGGAGCACGCGCGAACGCCGAACAACAGCTCGTTGCCTGGACGGTACTCGCGCACACGTACTTTGACTCCGCGCGCTATGCGGAAGCCGAACGCGCCTATGGCGAAGTCGTCGCCCGCACGCCGGGCAACGATCCGCAGCATGCAGAGGCAGTCGAACGCCAGGCGGCCGCCGTGTACCGGCAGGCCGAGACCCGGCAGGCAGCGGGCGATCATGCCGGTGCCGTGCAGGACTTCCTGCGTGTTGCCGCGGTTGCGCCGGCCTCGCCGATCCGCGCCAAGGCGGAATTCGACGCTGCGACGCTGCTGCTGCAGGACAAGCAGTGGACAGCCGCAGCGACGGTGCTCGAGAGCTTCCGGACCGCGTATCCGCAACACGAACTGGCCGCCGACGTTGACCGCAAGCTTGCCGTCGCATATGTCGAGTCCGGCCAGCAGGCCAAGGCCGCCGCTGAGTTCGAGCGGGTCGCTGCCCGAGCAACCGAGGATCCCGAAGTGCGCCGGACGGCGCTGTGGCAGGCGGCGGAACTGCAGGTCGCTGCGGGAGACCGTGCAGCGGCGAGCCGCGTCTACGCCGAGTACGTCAAGCGCTACCCGGCACCTGTCGGCCCGGCGCTCGACGCACGCCAGACGCTCGCCGACCTGGCGCGCGATGCCAACGACTCCGCCGGCCGCACGCGCTGGCTCGAAGACATCATCGTCGCCGACCGCGCGGCGGGCGCGGAGCGCACCGACCGAACGAAATTTCTCGCGGCTTCGGCGGCACTCGAACTTGCACGCCCGTTGGACGCGTCGGCGCGTGTCATCCGCCTGGCCCTGCCGCTCGAGAAATCGTTTCCGGCCAAGCGCAAGGCCCTCGAGGCGGCGCTGGGCGCCTATGGTCGCGCGGAGGAGTACGCCGTGGCGCAGGTCACGACCGCATCGGTCTTCGCGATGGCGGATCTCTATCGCGACCTCGGCAGGGCGCTGTTGGAGTCGGACCGCCCGCAGAAGCTCGACGCCGAGGAACTCGAGCAATACGACCTGCTGCTCGAGGAGCAGGCGTTCCCGTTCGAAGAGAAAGCCATCGGCATCCACGAGCGCAATGCGCGGCTCGCCGCGCAAGGTGTCTTCGACGAGTGGGTACAGAAGAGCTATGCCGAACTCGCGCAGCTGAATCCGGGGCGCTATGCGCGCGCGGAAGTGGCGGACGCCCCGGTCGCAGTGCCGTCGCTGTTGCCGGAGGCCGACCCGGCCGCGCAGAACCAGCTGGGTGTGCAGAATCGCCAGGCAGGGCAGTTTGCCGACGCGCAGGCGGCGTACGAACGCGCGCTCGTGCTCGATCCGAATTTCGCGGATGCCGAGCGCAATCTCGCGATCCTGCACGACTTGTATCTCGATAATCCGCAGGCGGCGCTGCCGCACTACGAGCGTTACCAACTGCTGACACAGGGCGCGGACACGCAGGTGACCGCCTGGGTCGCGGAGCTCAAGACACGCATCGCCACCATGACACGAACTGCGGGGGCCACGCCGTGAAGCTACTTCTCCACTGCAGCCTCGCATTGCTGCTGGCAGGCATCCCGCTTGCGGCGGTCCACGCCGCGGATCCAGCGCCGAAGGGCGCTGCCACCGACAAGGCAGTCGATCGCCTGCAACTCGACGCCACGGCCATCACCGGCAACCGCGAGCTGCCCAAGGTCATGAGCATCGTGCCGTGGAAGGCCGCCGAACCGCCGGGCGGCCCCGATCGCCCGATGGGCAGCCTCATCGACGAACTGCTCGCGCCGCTCGATCGTGACGAATTCCGGCGCGAGATCAATTACTACCGCGACCTTGCGTCGCCCACCGCACCCGTTTCAACAGTCCCCGTCCCCGGAGCAAGCCCGCAATGAGCACCATCGACTTGATCGTCAACTTCTTCAAGCAGGGTGGGGCGTTCCTCTACCCGATTGCGGCCGTCTTCGCGATCGGCCTCGGCGTCGCCGTCGAGCGCTTCATCTACCTGACGCGCGTCTCGTTCGGCAACCGTCGCCTCTGGGCGGAGCTGTCGCCGCTGATCCAGGCGGGAAATTTCCGCAAGGCGATGGAAGTCGCCGAGAGGACCGACTCCGCGCTCTCGACCATCATGCGCTACGGCATGTCGCGCGTTGCGACGGCCCAACGCCGTGACGACGTCGAGAAGGCCATGGAGGAAAGCCTGATCGAGGTGATCCCCCACCTCGAGAAGCGCACCCATTACCTCGCGACGCTCGCCAACATCGGCATGTTGATGGGCCTGCTCGGCACCGTCATCGGCCTGATCCAGGCGTTCGCGGCGGTCGCTGCCGTGAACCCCGCGGAGAAGGCGAGCATGCTCTCGGCCAGCATCTCGGTGGCGATGAACAACACGGCCCTCGGCCTCGGCCTCGCGATCACGCTGTTGCTGTGCCACATGTACCTCGAGACCAAGACGACCGAACTCGTCGACAGCCTCGAAGTCGCTTCGATCAAGTTCCTGAACACCGTGGTCGAGCATCGCACCCGGTCGCCGCAGACCGTCACTTCAGCCGCGCAGGCCGCCTCGGCGCGCCCCGGCGTCGCTGCAGGGGCCCCGGAGGCGCCTGCCCGCGGGGCCGCACGCGCATGAGGAGGAGCTCTGCCCTCGCGCGGCGGCAACAGCGCAACCACGCGCGTTACCGGGGCCGCAACGACCTGACGATCGTGCCGATGCTGGACGTGATGGTCATCCTCGCGTTCTTCCTGATCTTCACGGCGGTGTTCTCGAAGACCAGCGTGCTGGAGGTGAACCTGCCCGGGCCGGCGACGATGGCCGCCAACGAGACGCCGCGCTTTGAACTCGAACTGATCCTGCGCAGGTCGGGAATCGAGGTCGCGGACCGCAACCAGGGCGTGCTTGAGACCATTCCGACCGGCGCCAACGGCCAGGACGTCGCGAAGCTGGCCGAGTACCTCGCCGCGCTCAAGGCGAAAGTGCCCGACGTGGACCACGCGACGCTGCTGGTCGCCGAGGATGTCGATTACGACACGATCGTTCAGGTAATGGACGCTGCACGCATGCGGCTGACGGTCGATGGCGGCAAGGTGTCGCGCGAAACGCTCTTTCCGCAGATTGCACTGGGAGATGCTCCGACATGATCCGCACCGGAATGCGGCGCCATTCGCGCCACGGCAAGGGCGGCGGCGGCCATGGGCCGCTCGCGCTGATCCCCATGATCGACATGCTCACGATCCTGGTCGTGTACCTGCTGGTGCACGCCGCGGACATGGAAATCCTGCCGAACTCGAAGAACATCACGATCCCGATGTCGAATTCGGAACAGAAGCCGCGCGAGGCCACCGTAGTGATGGTGACGCGCGACATGCTGTACGTGAACGGCGAGGCGGTCGTCACCGTCGCCGACCTCGGCGCGACCAGCGGCCAGGTGAACGAACCCTTGCGTGCCGCGCTCGATGCCCAGGCGCAGGGCCTGTTGCCGGGCTCGGAGGCGAACCGTGAAGTCACGGTGATGGCGGAGAAGTCGCTGCCGTACGCCATCTTGCGCAAAGTCGTCGCCAGCAGTTCGGCCGCCGAGTACACGAAGGTGTCGCTCGCAGTCGTAGAGCGCGAACAGGCCTTCTCCGGCCTTGCAGGCGTCTGAGAGGTCCACGCGCCATGAGCAGCACCGCCGTCGCCAGCAACTTCCGCATCTATGACCTGCCATGGACACCTTCGCCCGAGGAGGAGCGCCGGTTTCGCCGCGTGCTCGGTGCGGCGCTGGGCCTGTTCATCGGGTTAGGCATAGTCATCCCGTTGCTGCCGGACAAGCCGCGCACGCCCGCAATGGCGCCGGCCGTGCCGGAGCGCATCGTCGAATTCATTCTCGAGCAGCCCAAGCCGAAACCGAAGCCAGTCGAGGTCGTGCAACCCAAGCCGGTCGAAGTCCCCAAGGTCGAGGTGCGGATCGAGCGCCCGGTACCCGTCGTGCAACCCGAGCCGAAACCCGATCCACGCAAGAAAGCGGCGGCCGCGGGCTTATTGGCCATGTCGGATCAACTGGCTGAACTGCGTGACCTCGACGTCAAGACGAACCTCGATGCCAGGTCCCTGAATGCTGGCGCCGGCGAACGCACGCGCGTCGACCGCTCGATTCTCACTGCCAAGGTGGGGACGGGCAGCGGCGGGATCGCGGTGGGCGAGGTCAGCAGGGGGTTTGGCGGCGGATCGACCGGCCTGAAGGGGCACGCCACGGCCAAGGTGGCGTCCGCGACGACCGAATCCGGCGCGGCGGAAGCCCAGCGGTCTGGCAAGAGCGCCAAGGCCGCCCGCACCCGGGAAGAGATCGAATTGGTCTTTGATAAGAACAAATCGGCGATCTACTCGCTATACAGCCGGGCGCTCCGGGAAAATCCCGCGTTGCAGGGCAAGCTGGTCCTGGAGGTCACCATCGCGCCGTCGGGCGAAGTCACTGAATGTCGCGTGATTTCCAGCGAATTGGCCGACCCGGAGCTCGAGCGCAAGCTGGTCGCCCGCGTCAAGATGTTCCGGTTCGAGGACCGCGACGTCGCCACCATGACGACCACCAAGCCGATCGAGTTCTTCCCCGCCTGAGACCCGTTCTGAGTCCATAACCACCCGGCCTTTCCGCTGGCCGGGGGTAGCTCCCTAGCATCCACGTACCCGCAATTGATCCGCGGGGCGAGGAATGCCATGAGCGCCAACATCGTGACCACGCTGCCCCTGGGCCCGCTCGACCCTGAGCGGACCGAGTTGCTGCTGCGTGTCGTCGAAGGGCTGGAGCCGTCCACGCTGCAGTGGCTCTCGGGTTTCGCTGCTGGTGTTGCACACGAGCGCGCGGCCGGCCGGCCGGGCGTTTCTCTGCCAATCGGTCCGGTCGTGGCCCCGGCAGTCCGCGCCGAACCCACCGCGCGGCTGACCATCGTCTACGGTTCCCAGACGGGCAACAGCAAGCGCATTGCCGAGCGCCTCGGTCGTGCGGCCGAGGCCGTGGGCCTTGCCGCGCGCGTCTATGCCGCCGGCAACTACCCGGTGAAGGACCTGGCCAGGGAACGCATGCTGGTGCTGGTCGTCAGCACGCAGGGCGATGGCGATCCGCCGGACGACGCGCGTGGACTGATCGAGTTCCTGCAGTCGCGTCGCGCACCGAAGCTCGAGCAGTTGTCGTATTCGGTGCTCGCACTTGGCGATTCCAGCTACCCGAAGTTCTGCGAGACCGGCAGGCAGGTGGACGAGCGGCTCCTCGCGCTCGGCGCCCGGCGGCTCCTCGACCGCGTCGACTGCGACGTCGACTACGACACCCTCGCCAACGCGTGGCTGGAGCGCGTCGTCACTGGCGCTCGCGAAGCATTGGGTGGCACCACGCCGTCCGCGACCGTCACGCGATTGCGCACGGCCCCCGTCGAACCGCAGTTCTCGCGCGAACAGCCGTTTTCGGCCGAAATCATTGCGAACCAGTCGCTGACCGGGCGGGGCGCCACCAAGGAAGTCCGGCACCTCGAGCTCAGCCTCGCGGGCTCGGGCCTCACGTATGCGCCGGGCGATGCGCTCGGCGTGTGGCACGAAAATCCGCCGGCCGTCGTCAGCGACGTGCTGCAGGCGCTGCGCCTCGACGGCGAGCAGGCCGTGGAACTCGACGGCAGCGCGAAGCCGCTGCGCGAATGGCTCGCGACTGGCCGCGAACTCACGCGACTGACGCGTCCGTTCCTGACGCAGCAAGCCGAGCGGTCGCAGGACGCGCAGCTTGCCGGCGTGCTGCAGCCCGGTCACGAGGCCGGCCTGCGCCGCACGTTGAAGGACCTGCAGGTCGTCGACGTGCTGCAGCGTCACCCCGGCGAGTGGGATGCCAAGGCATTCGTACAGGCACTGCGTCCGCTGGCGCCGCGGCTGTATTCGATCGCGTCGAGCCAGGAAGCAGTCGGCGAGGAAGCACACCTCACCGTTGCGCTGGTGGACTACGAACTCGACCGCAAGCGCCGCACGGGCGCGGCCTCGGGATTTCTCGCCAGCCTGCAGGGCGATCAGGCCAGGGCGCGGGTCTTCGTCGAAGAGAACGAGCGCTTCCGCCTCCCGGCCGACACGTCGCGCGACGTGATCATGATCGGCCCCGGCACCGGCGTGGCCCCGTTCCGTGGTTTCGTGCAGCACCGCGAGGCGCAGGGCGCGACGGGCCGCAACTGGCTGTTTTTCGGGCGCGACACTTCCAGAGCGAGTTCCTGTACCAGGCCGAATGGCAGGACGCAGTGAAGCGCGGAGTGCTGAGCCGCTGCGACCTCGCGTTCTCGCGCGACCGCAGCATCCCCCGCGAGTACGTCCAGGACCGCCTGCGCCGCGTGGGCAAGGACGTCTATGCGTGGCTCGAGAACGGCGCGTACCTCTACGTCTGCGGCGACGCCGAGCAGATGGCGCCCGACGTGAATGCGGCCCTGGTCGACATCGTCGCGGAGCACGGCGGCAGAAGCCGTGACGACGCTGACGCCTACGTGCGCCGGCTGGCGGACGATCGCCGTTACCTGCGCGACGTGTACTGAGCCGAACGAGCATGACCGAGCAATCACCCGTCGAACGGATCAAGCGCGACAGCCGCCACCTGCGCGGCACGCTGGTGGAAAGCCTGCAGGATCCGCTGACGGGTGCGATCCGCGAGGACGACACCGTTCTGATCAAGTTCCACGGCAGCTACCAGCAAGACGACCGCGACATCCGCGACGAGCGGCGACGCCAGAAGCTCGAACCCGCGTACAGCTTCATGATCCGCACCCGGCTGCCGGGCGGCGTCTGCACGCCCGCGCAGTGGCTGCAGCTCGACGAAATTGCACGCCGCTACGCGAATGGCACGTTGCGCATCACCACGCGCCAGGCGTTCCAGTTCCACGGCGTGATCAAGACCGAACTGAAGACGACGATGCAGGCGATCAACGCCTCGTTGATGGACACGCTGGCCGCCTGCGGCGACGTCAACCGCAACGTGATGGCGAGCGCCAATCCGGTCGAGACGCGCGCTCACCCGGTCGTGCACGAGTGGGCAAGGAAGCTGTCGGAGCACCTGCTGCCGCAGACCCGCGCCTACCACGAGATCTGGCTCGACGGCGCAAAGGTGTCGAGCACGGAAGAAGAGGTGGAGCCGCTCTACGGTCCGACCTACCTGCCGCGCAAGTTCAAGGCGGCCATCGTCGTGCCGCCCGTCAACGACGTGGACGTCTTCGCGCACGACCTCGGTTTCATCGCGATCGTCGAAAACGGCGAGCTGCTGGGTTTCAACCTCACCCTCGGTGGGGGCATGGGCGCCACGCACAATGACGCCGAAACGCACCCGCGCGTTGCCGACGTTGCCGGCTTCCTCAAGCCCGAGCAGTTGCTCGCCGTGGCCGAGGCGGTGCTCACCACCCAGCGCGACTTCGGCAACCGCGCCGTGCGCAAGCGCGCCCGCCTCAAGTACACGATCGAAGACCGCGGCCTCGACTGGTTCGTGGCCGAAATCACCCGCCGGCAGGGTTTCGCGCTCGAGCCAGCCCGGCCGTTTGCGTTCGAGACGACCGGGGACCGCTTCGGCTGGACCGAAGGGTTCGACGGCCGCTGGCACCTGACGCTGCGCATCGAAGCCGGTCGCGTCGCCGATACGGCCAAGGGTCCCTGGCTCACGGGCCTGCGCGAGATCGCCAGGGTGCACCGCGGCGACTTTCGCCTGACACCGAACCAGAACCTGACGATCGCCAACGTCGATGCGAACGCACGGACGTTCATCGACGGTCTCGTCGTGCGCTACGGGCTCGACCGTCATGCGCGGGCCACGCCGGTCGCGCTCAACGCGCTCGCTTGCGTCGCGTTGCCGACCTGCGCGCTGGCCATGGCGGAGGCCGAACGCTACCTGCCGCGGCTCACGCAGCTGGTCGACGAACGCCTGGCCGCAAACGGGCTGGCCGGTGCGCCGCTGGTGCTGCGCATCACCGGCTGTCCGAACGGCTGTGCGCGACCCTATCTCGCGGAAGTCGCGCTCGTGGGTAAAGCACCGGGACGTTACAACCTGTTCTACGGCGGCGACGGCAAAGGTCAGCGCCTGAACGCGCTGCACCTCGAGAACGTCGACGAGCCCACGATCGTCGCAGCCCTCGACACCGCGTTCGGTCGCTACGCCAAGGAGCGCACGGAGGGCGAGTGCTTCGGCGACTTCGCCTGGCGCGCAGGCCTGGTCGGGGCGCAGGCGGCATGAGCCGTGGAGGACTGGCGGAAATGAGAGCACTGGCCTGGGACCCGGCGCGGGCGATGCACGAGCCGACCATCATGGACGAGGTCAACAGCGACCTCGAGCGCATGAGCGCCGAGGAACGCGTGCGCTGGGCCGTGGCCAACCTGCCGGGCGAGCAGGCGTTGTCTTCGAGTTTTGGCGCGCAGGCGGCCGTGTCGCTGCACATGGTGACGCGCCAGTTGCCCTCGCTGCCGGTTGTCCTGATCGACACCGGGTACCTGTTTCCCGAGACGTACCGTTTCATCGACGACCTGGTCGAGAAACTCGACTTGAACCTCAAGGTCTACCAGCCGCGGGTCTCGTCGGCCTGGCTCGAGGCCCGGCACGGCCGGCTCTGGGAGCACGGCATCGACGGCATCGACCGCTACAACGAGTTGCGCAAGAACGAGCCGATGCAGCGTGCCCTGCGTGAACTCGGCGTGCACACGTGGTTCGCTGGCCTGCGCCGCGAGCAGGCCGGGACGCGCAGCCGCATCCGGCCGCTCGAATGGCGCGATGGCCGCTGGAAGGTGCATCCGATCTTCGACTGGACCGACCGCCAGGTCTTCGATTACCTGCGCCAGCACGAACTGCCGTACCACCCGCTCTGGCACGAAGGGTACGTCTCGATCGGCGACTGGCACACCACGCGCACGCTGGCAGAGGCCGGCGACGCCGAGGCAACGCGCTTTTTCGGCCTGAAGCGCGAATGCGGCATCCACGGCCTCGAAGGCTGACATGCGCTATTTCCCGCTCTTCGCCGATCTGCACGACAGGCGGGTCCTCGTCGTCGGCGGCGGCGCGGTGGCCGAGCGGAAAGTGCGACTGCTGCTCGAGGCGGGCGCACGGGTGCGGCTCGTCGCGCCGGAAGTCACGGCATGGTTGCGTGAGCACCCGTCCATCACGGTCCACCGCGAGCAGTTCGACCCGCAGCACTTCGAAGGCGCGGTATTTGCCATCGCAGCGACCGACGATCGCGCGGTGAACGAAGCGGTCGCGGCCGCTGGGCGCGAACGCAATGCCCTCGTCAACGTCGTCGACGTCGCGGAGCTCTCGAGCTTCATCGTGCCTGCGATCGTCGACCGGACGCCCCTGGTCATCGCGATTTCGACCGGCGGCGTCGCCCCGGTGCTTGCGCGGCTTGTGCGCGAACGGCTCGAGTCACTGATCGACGGGTCATTCGGCCAGCTGGCAGGCCTGCTGCAACGGTGGCGCGGCAGGATCAAAGGCGGGCTGCCTGACGTCAATGCGCGTCGCCGGTTCTACGAAACGGTAGTGCGCGGGCAGGTTGCCGCACTGGTGCGCAACAATGACCTGCCGCGCGCGGAGCGTGAACTCGAGCGCACCTTGCAGCAGGCCGATACGCCGCGGCAAGGCCGCGTAGTCCTGGTAGGCGCAGGACCCGGCGATGCTGGCCTGCTGACCTTGAACGCATTGCGGGCCTTGCAGGAAGCGGACGTGATCCTGCACGACCGGCTGGTCGCAGACGAAGTGCTGAACCTCGCGCGGCGCGATGCGGACCGCATCTGCGTCGGCAAGATGGCGGGTGGCCACTCCGTGTCGCAGGGACGCATCAACGAGCTGCTGCTTGAGCAGGCGCGGCTCGGCCGGCGCGTCGTGCGCTTGAAGGGCGGCGATCCGTTCATTTTCGGCCGCGGCGGCGAGGAGCTGGAGTTCCTCGAGCAGCATGGCATTCCGTTCGAGGTCGTTCCGGGCATCACGGCAGCCATTGCCTGTGGCGCCTACGCCGGAATCCCGCTCACGCATCGTGAGCATGCGCAGTCCGTGCGGTTCGTGACGGCGCACAGTGGCGACTCGATGGGCGACCTCGACTGGGCCACGCTGGCCCGGGAACGGCAGACGCTCGCGCTCTACATGGGCGTGGCGGGCCTCGGCACGATTCGCGACCAGCTGGTGCGGCACGGGCGTGCGCCTTCGACGCCGGTGGCCATCGTCGAGAACGGCTCGCGCTCGAACCAGCGGGTTGTGCTCGCGACCCTCGCCGAACTCGAGGATGCCGGACGCGCCGCGGCCGTGAAGTCGCCGGCGCTCGTCATCGTGGGCGAGGTGGCCGCGCTGGCCGGCAAGCTGCACTGGTTCGGATCGGCGCCCGTCTCATGGCAGGCACTTCGGGCAGTGGCCTGAAGACGACCCGCCCGGCGACTACTTCGCCTGCCAACCCAGCTCCGCGAACACCGAGCGCGGGCGTCCCGGAAAATAGCGATAGTTGCCGAAGGCAAAGTCGGCACGGTCTGCATACGCGCGATCAAGCACATTGTTGACGCGCAGCGTCAGCGTCCATCGTGGCAGGAAGTCCCAGCGCGCCCGCAGGTTCAGCAGTTCGTGGCCGGTGTAACGATGGGCGTTGGCTGCATCGACGAAATAGTCGCCCACCACGAGCCATTCGGCTTCTGCGGCCACCGTTGGCGATGGCCTGTACTCGAGTGCGGCACGCAACAGGTCGCGCGGCGCAGTGTCCACGTCGTTGCCGGCGGTGATCGTCTCACCGCCCTCGATTGCGCGCGAGAATTCGTATCGATGCCTGGCGTACGTGCCTGCGACGGTTGCGGAGAGCGCGTCCAGCGCCTGCCACGTCAGCGAGTACTCGACGCCTTCGTGCGAGGTGCGGCCTGCGCTCACATAGAAGCCGTTCGAGTCGCGGAGGATGACGTTGTCCTTGCGCATGTCGAAGCCGGCCAGCTCGCCGCGCCAGTCGCCACGCGCGAACTTCAGGCCGACTTCATAAGCGTCCACCTGCTCGGAATCGAGATCGGCCACCGACTGATTGCGCTGCAGCCGGTAGAGCTCGGTCATTTCCGGCGGACGAAACCCACGCGATGCGTTGGCATACAGCATCAGGTCCGTGGCCGCGTCCCAGCGCAGGCTGAGCTTCGGCGCCGCGTTGGCGAAGGAATCGCTGCGATCGGCCGGCCGGCTGTACAGGCACCCTGCCGGCAGGCACGGCACGCCGTTCTCGTCCGTGTTGCCGGCCAGCATGCGGTTGTCGTAATCGTAGCCGACGTATTCCACGCGCACGCCTGCGCCCGCGTGCAGCGACGGCGTCAAGGCGTAGTCGAGCTGCGCATAGCCGCCGACCACGTTCGACGTCACGCTGTAGTCATAGTGCAGGCCGGCGGGACGAATTGCGTTGGCGGCCGGGCTGCCTCCGGTCGTGGGCCCATCCTGATCTTCGACGAGGAAAGAATCCGCCCACTCGAGGTCGAGCCCGGTGATCAGGCCAGAGGCGGTCGCCGAAATCCCAGTCGAAGCTCGTCATCACGCCCGCACTCTCCTGGCCATTGCGTTCGACCGGCTGGCCGAGCAGGAAGTGCTGCAGGAAGTCCATGCGCGAAGTGCGCAGGTAGGGCCGCAGTTCCAGTTGCCCGGGCAGGGACGTCTGCGGTTGCACCAGTCCCGTGATCCGCACGGCGTTGGCGTTGCGATAGGCCTCCGGGTTCAGGTTCTGCACGCTGAGCGCGGGGTCGCGATAGGCGTTCTTGCCCAGGATGAATCCGGCCGTCTCCTGTTCGAGCTTCGTCGCCGCCAGATCGAACCGCGAGGGGATACTGCCTCCCGCGCCGGTCGTGAGCGTGGCATTCAGCTTGCCCTCGTCGAAACCGGACTCGTCACGCCAGCCGCCGTCGTGTGTGTACAGCGCCTTGATGCCAAAAGCGGTGGTCTCTCCCTGGTGCGAAGCGATCAGGCTACCGCGCGTGTACTGGTCCGGGCCCAGGCCAAGTCCCAGCTGCCAGGGCGGCAGTTCCGTTGGCGCGTCCTGCAGCACGTTGATCGTGCCGTGCACGGAATTCGAGCCGTAGAGGGCCGTGCCGGTGCCGCGCAGGACTTCGATTGCGTCGGCCTGCTCGGTGTTGATCTCGAGCATCTCGTTGACGTTGCAGAAGCCCACCGGGCGGATCGGCACGCCGTTTTCCAGGAACAGGAACGCACCGCACGAGCCTGCGCCGGTCAGTACCGGCGAGCGGATTGCGGTGAGGCTTTCCTGTCCGCTGCCACGCTGCACCATCACCCCGGGTACGCGATTGAGCGCTTCTGAACTATGGGTAGCGCCGAGCAGTTCGATAGCGCTCCGGTCGACGCGCCCGATGCTGAGTGGCGTTGCCAGCGTGGCCACGGGTTGCCGTTGCGCAGTCACGACGACGACCTCGAGCGTCGGGGACTCTGCCCGCGCGGCTGTGGCTGCGGCGATGCTCACGCCAGCGATGAGCAACGTGCGGCAGCGCGCCAATCGAAAATTCAGCAAAGTCATGGAAGATGGATTCAGCTGTGGCGCGGGATGCGGTTTCGCCGGCCATTATTACCGACCGGCAACGGGAGTGGTGTCGACGTTTGCTACCATCGCCGCACTTTCTGGAGCTGGCAATGCGAATCCCATTCGTGACCCGCCGCCTGCGCGCACACCGACTGCAATCTCCGTCCCGTCCGGCATGGTCGCGGTGTGCGCTGCTGGCCTGCGTCGGCTTCGCCTGCATGGCTCATGGCCTGCCCGCGCAGGCAGCGGCGGTGGAGACCGCGGTTCAAGGCGCGCCGGTACAGGTTGCGTCCGAGTCCGCGCGACCCCGTATCGGGCTGGTGTTGAGCGGTGGCGGTGCACGCGGCGCAGCCCACGTCGGCGTGATCCGCATGCTCGAGGAAATGCACATCCCGATCGACGCAATCGCTGGCACCAGCATGGGCGCGGTCGTGGGCGGGCTCTATGCTGCGGGCCTGAGCGGCGACGAAATCGAGCGCGTGTTCCGCGAACTCGACTGGCAGGAAGTGATCCGGGACCGCGCGCCGCGCCGCGAGCTCGCCTATCGCCGCAAGCAGGACGACCGCAACATCCTCGCCAAGGGCGCGCTCGGCGTGAACACGAGCGCAGGCGTCGTGCTGCCGCTCGGCCTGGTGCAGGGCCACAAGATCACGCAGGTGTTGCGTGATTCGACGGCCCGTGTCGCCGACGTGCAGGACTTCGACCGACTGCCGACGCGTTTCCGCGCGCTCGCAACCGATCTCGAAACGGGCGAGGCCGTCGTCATGGGGCAGGGCGACCTGGTGACCGTCCTGCGCGCGAGCATGTCGGCGCCGGGCGTGCTCACGCCGGTCGAGATGAATGGCCGCCTGCTGGTCGATGGCGGCCTCGTCGACAACCTGCCCGTCGAACTGGCGCAGAGCATGGGTGTCGACCGGCTCATCGTAGTCGACGTGAGCTTTCCGTTGGCGAGGCGCGACGGACTGGGTTCGGCGTTCGACATCACGAACCAGATGGTCGGCATCATGGTCCGGCGCAGTACGCTCGAATCCAAGAAGCACCTGCAGCCGGGCGACGTGCTGATCGAACCCGACCTCGGCGCGATGACTGCCATCGAGTTCGGCCGCATGCCGCAGGTGATGGAGCAGGGACGGAAGGCGGCCAGCGCGCAGGCCCCCGCGCTCGCAGCACTGTCGTTGTCCGCGGCTGACTACGAGCACTACGTCGCGCAGCGGGCTCGCACTATGGAACCCGCCGTGCAGGTCGCGTTCGTGCGCCCGGGCAACCAGTCGCAGGAAGAAGCGCACCGGGTCGAAGCCGTCTTCGGCGACCTGGCCGGCAAGCCACTCGACCGTCCCGAACTGCAGGAACGCCTTGCCTCGCAGTATCGCCTCGACGATTTCGAATCCGTCGACTACCAGATCGTCCGCAGCGACGCGGGCGAGCGCGGACTGGAAATCGACTTGCGCCGCAAGTCCTGGGGCCCGACATTCCTGCGGCTAGGCGTGGGCGTGGAAAACGATTTCGAAGGCGGCGCCACGGCGAATGCAGCGGCACAGCTGCGCATGACGCGCGTCAATGCGCTCGACGCCGAATGGATCATCGACGGCCAGATCGGCGAGGAGCCGACGCTGCGGACCGAGTTCTACCAGCCGCTGTCGCTGCGGCGGCCGTATTTCATCGCGCCGGGATTCCGCTACGAACAGCTCACGCTGCAGATCGTCAGTGACGAAGGGCAGCGGCTCGCGCGTTATCGCACTCGCGACACCGAGGTGTCGCTGGCAGTGGGCGCGGAGCTGTCGAACTGGGGCGAAGTGCGGGTGGGCATGCGTCGCGGCGATGGCAGCAGCCACGTGCTGGTCGGCGATCCGGCCCTGCCGACAACCGATTTCGACCTCGGCGGTGCGTTCGTGAACTTCGGCTACGACCGGCTCGACAGCGGTTATTTCCCGAAGCAAGGCCAGGCATTCCGCGCGAGCTGGCTCGCTGATCGCGAATCTCTCGGGGCCACGCGCGATGCGGACATCGTCCGCGCATCGTGGCAACTGGCCCGCAGTCGCGGCCGCTACAGCCTGGTGTGGTCGATGGACGGCGGCTCGGCCCTCGACGACCAGGTCGTTTCGCCGCAGGAACTTTTCACGCTCGGCGGCCTGTTCGACATCTCCGGGCTCGCCTCCGACGCCAGGGTGGGCACCCAGTACGGCATCGCGCGCGCCATCCTGTACCGCCGTATCAGCCGGGGCGGCACGGGCTTCTTCGAGTTCCCGGCTTACATCGGCTTCTCGGTGGAAGCCGGCAACGTATGGGCGACCCGCGATGACGTCGACTTCGGGGACCTCGAAACGGGCGGCAGCCTGTTCCTCGGCGCCGAGAGCCCGTTCGGCCCGGTCTACCTGGCCGCGGGCCTCGCGAGCGGCGGCGAACGGGCCTTTTACCTCTACCTCGGCAAGACGTTCTGAGGTGCCCGGCAGGGCGCATTCGGAAAGGCTAAAATGCAGGCCTTCCCGGAGAGTCCCCATGGCCATCGCCAACGAACAGAACCTGCGGCAGTCGCTGCCCGCGTCACGCCCGTTTGGACTGCGCGTTCGCGCACGCCGCAATGACCCGTTCCGTCACCTCGTGGGAGATGACTGGCAGAAGGATCACTGGTTCGCGAGTCTTGCCGAGCGCGATGCCGCCCTGGTTCAGATGAGTGGCCGGTATGTCTATTTCCGTCCGGGTGACGCACCCACCCTCGACTTTGAGAAAGTCGACCCCTGAAAATCGGCCCTTGAACACCGACTGATGGTCGTCGCGGCCGCTCAGTGGCCGCGGTCGCCGGCTCCCTCGCGGTCCGACCAGCCCAGCAATCCTCTCGTGACCCACCGATAGACTGGTTTGCCCGTGCGCATCCAGATCGCGGACGGCCAGGAGCGGCGCGCGAGGATGGCGCGTTGCCGCGCCGTGAGTCGCTCCGGGCAATACGTGCGCTTGTGCTTCAAGAGATGCCGCAAGTCGTCGTAGGCGAGGACGCGAAAGCGCCAGCCGCGATAGCGCGGGCGCATCGCGAGCTGAAAATCCACGACCGCCGGCGAGCCGTCGGGTGCGACGAGCCAGTTCGGTTCCTTGGCCAGGTCGTTGTGCACGACACCTGCCGCGTGCAGGCGCCGGATCAGGCGCAGGGCTTCGCGGTAATACCAGGGATCGCGCGGCTGGATTCGCTGCATCGGCTGGCCGTCGAGCCATGAGCGCCGCAGGCGGTGGCCGTCCCACTGGAGCAGTCGCGGAAAGCCCGGCACGTGCTGTAGCGCCGCGAGTGCGCGCGCCTCGCGGCTCGCAAGTCGTCGCGCCGCGGGTCGCAGCCACCAGCGCGCGTCGCGTGTGTCACGCTCGATGCAGGCGGAACCCGGGAGGGAGCCTTGCGCAGGCACGTCGATTCGACAGACGGAGCCCAGCAGGTCGCGCTTGAGCACCGTGCGCGACGCGGGATCGCTCATGGCAGGCGCCACCAGGGGGCGATGGTTCCCGCGTGCTGCAACACGTGCGCGGCCTGCATGAGCGCCAGCGCCAGCAGCAGGCTGCCGGCGTCGAGCACGGCTTTCCAGGCCACGCGCGGCTGGATCTCCAGCAATTCCGGGACTGAATAGCGTGACCCGTCCGGAATCAGCGCCGGCACCTGCTCGCGATAGCGACGAGCCGCTTCTCCATGCGCGCGCTCGAGGAGCGCGTCCTCCGTCCGCATGGCACCGGCGTGCAGCAGGGCAGCCATGCCCGCCAGCGCCAGCAGCAGCACGACGCTGCGCGTGGCGAGGCCGAGGCCGATCATGCCGATCAACGACAGCAGGTAGAGCGGGTGCCGGCACGCGGCGTACGGCCCGACCTGGACCAGCGTCGCGTCCTTGCGGCCGGCGATGAACAGCGAGGTCCAGAAGCGGCCCAGGGCCGCGAAGACGACCAGCACGAACCCGAGGAACCCCACCAGGCCGCTCGCGAAACCCGTGAACGTCGGGCGCTCGGTGAGCGCGACCAGGACGATGCAGACGATGACGGCCATTGCCATCAGACGCACGCGGAGTGTGCTGCGGGAGCTGTTCACGGGGCCGGGCTGCACGGGGTCATGCAGGCATTCTAGCCGCCGGTTAAAGTACGCGGATGAACTGGATCGGCCTCTATTTCAGCTCGCTGCTGGCGGCGTTGCTCGCGATCCTGCCGATCGTGAACCCGTTCGGCGCCGTTCCGCTCGTCATGTCCGCCTCGGGGCACCTGCCCGAGCAGGAGCGCCTGCGCCAGATCCGCCGCGCCTGCGTCTACACCTTCTTCCTGATGTCGGGCTTCCTCGTGGCGGGCGGCCTGATCATGAATTTCTTCGGCATCTCGCTGCCCGGCATGCGCATTGCCGGCGGCTTGATCGTTGCGTTCCTGGGCTTCCAGATGCTGTTTCCGAACCCGATCTCGGACAAGGAAGCGATGACCAAGGCGGCCGGCGAGAGGTACGACATCGCTTTCACTCCGCTCGCCATGCCGGGACTGAGCGGCCCCGGAACGTTTGCCGTCGTGATGAGTCTTTCGTCGCAGGCTGCGGCCAGGAAAGGCTACCTGAGCATCATCGATTTCGTGGGCGTGCTCACGGCGATCTTCCTGACGGCGCTGCTCAGCTGGTTCGTGCTGCGCGGCGCCGAACGCGTCAACCGGCTGCTCGGCGCCACCGGCATGGTCGCGCTGACGCGGCTGACCGGTTTCCTGATGATTTCGATCGGTGTGCAGTTCCTGATCAACGGAACGAGCATGATCCTGCACGATCCTGCATTCTGGTCGGGTCTGGCCGAAGCGCTTGGCACCGGCAAGGAGGGCTGACAATGTTTTCAACTCGCAAGAAAAAGCGCGACCTGCCGACGAGCGGCGAAGCACTGCCTGGCCGCACGCGGCCGCTGTCCGTGCCTGCGCGCCACTTCGTGAACGGCCATCGGCTCGAAGAACCGTTCCCTGCGGGCATGCAACTCGCGCTGTTCGGGCTCGGCTGTTTCTGGGGTGCCGAACGCAAATTCTGGACGACACCCGGCGTGCACAGCACACAGGTCGGTTACGCGGGCGGCATCACGCCGAATCCCACGTACGAGGAAGTCTGCACCGGCTACACGGGGCACAACGAAGTCGTGCGCGTGGTGTTCGACCCGCGGGAAATTTCGTACGAAGAACTGCTCCGCGTGTTCTTCGAGTCGCACGACCCGACGCAGGGCATGCGCCAGGGCAACGACATCGGCACCCAGTACCGCTCCGGCATCTACGTCTATGACGACGTGCAGCGTGCAGCCGCGAAGAGCAGCGCGGCGGCGTATGGCGAGAAGCTGCGGGCTGCGGGCTATCCCGCGATCACGACCGAGATTCTCGACGTGCCGGAGTTCTGCTTCGCGGAAGACTACCACCAGCAGTACCTGGCGAAGAACCCGGGTGGGTACTGCGGTATCGGTGGTTGCGGGATTGCGTATGGTCCCGACGGGTCACCCGCCAAACGTTAAGTTAAGTCGCGAGCGGTCCGATCGGACACGTGTTTGACGCCGTTGTCCGGCCCGTGCATCAATGGCTGCAGAAATACAACGAACTGCAGGGGACCGCAGTCATGATGTTTTCACGACTTTTGGGTTTGCGCGTATCGGCGTGTCTGCTGGCATTGCTGGTCGCAGCCGGCGTTGCGGATGCGGCACCAGCAGCCAAGATCACCGTCGGCACGCTGGAACTGAACTACTGCAATGTGGCTTACGGCGGCTATTGCGGTTCGATCAAGCGCAGGCTCGACCCGAGCGGTGCCGTGACCGGCACCATCACCATCGGCTTCGAGTACTACCCGCGACGCGATCAGACTCTCCCCAGGCTCGGCGTGATCCTGCCGCAGGAAGGCGGTCCGGGTTATTCCTCGACCGGAACACGCGATGCTACATCAACATCTTCAATGCCCTGCGCAACCGGCGCGACATCCTGATCGTCGACAAGCGCGGCACGGGCACTTCCGCCGCCATCGATTGCCCGGGAGTGCAGCAGGGCGATCCCAGTGATCCCGCGGCCATTGCGGCCTGCGGCCAGCAGCTTGGGGCAAAGGCCGCGCTTTACCGTACGGAGCTCGCGGTGGCCGACATCGTCGGTGTGATGGATGCGCTGCAGATCTCCAAGGTCGATTTTTACGGCGACAGCTATGGGACTTACGTCGGGCAGACATTTGCGGCCCGCCATGGCGGACGGTTGCGCAGCATCATCCTCGACAGCGCGTACCCGGTACGTCCCCCGGACATCTGGTTCCCGACCGACTGGGCCCGCGGACGTGACGGGCTGGATCGCGTATGCGAACGCTCGTCCTCGTGCCAGGCACTCGGCGGCAAGTCGACTTGGCGCATGCAATCGCTGTTGAATTACCTGCGCCAGCACCCGATCAGCGGCAGGCGCCCGACTCCGACGGCATGCCGCTGGCGACGACGTTCGACGTGTCGCAGCTTTTCCGGCTGATGACGAACCTCGGTAACTCACCGGCCAGCTACCGCGATCTCGACGCTGCCGCGCGCGCCTGGCTCGAATCGAACGACCCGCTGCCGCTGCTGCGTCTCTCCGCCGAATACGACACGCCGTTCGTGACCGACGCGGTCGACTTCAGTTACGGGCAATACCAGGACCTGGTCTGCCAGGAATACGCACACGACCTGGCGACGCCCGCGCAACGGCGCGTGCAGTACAAAAACGCGATCGAAGCTGCGCGCCAGAATCGGCCGGATCTCTTTGCGCCGTTCACGCTCGACGAGGCGTTGGATTCGAACGCGAACTTCACGCCGCTCGCGACGTGCCTCGACTGGCCGACGCCGCTGCCGGCGTATCCGCAAGGCGATGCGTTGCCGGCGAATCCGGTGTTCCCTGCGGTCCCGACGCTAGTGCTGTCGGGTGATCTCGACTCTGTAACGTCGGTCGAAGATGCCGCCCAGGTCACGGATCTCTTCCCCAATGCCGTGCATCTGGTTGTACCGAATCTGACGCACGTTACGGCGTGGTACTACATCGATTCCGGCATCCTGCCGGACGGCGGCGACACGACGCATTGCGTGCAGAACGTGGTGCGACGATTCGTCTCGCAGTTGTCGACCGGTGACACGAGCTGTATCCCGAAAGTGCGGCCGATCCGAACCGTGCCGCGCTTCGAACGATCGGTTGCGGCACTGAAGCCCGCCGAAGCGACCAGCGGCAACGTTGCAAATGCGAGCAAGCTGCGGCTCGCGAGCGGCGCGCTCGAGACCGTCGGTGACGTGTTCTCGCGGTTCCTGATTACCTACGGCAGCGGCGGCGGATTGCGCGGCGGCAAGTACACCTACGGGCGGAACGGGTCGAAATACGTATTCCAGCTGAACCGCGTGAAATGGACGGACGATCTCGAGGTCAGCGGCACGATGCAGTGGTACCTGTTCGGAAACGTCACGGCGAGCGTGACGCTGCGGCAAAGCGGGAAGAGCATCGGCAATCTCAGCATCGCGTGGAACGACCTCAAGAGCAACGCAGTCGCGACGCTCACTGGGACGATCAGCGGCGATGCCGTGCGGGCCAAGCGCATTGCGCCTTGAGGCAGGGCTGCACCGGCGAGGCAGCGAGCAACACGGATTCGACGGGCCGTTATTGCAGGGTCTGCGGCGCGTTCGCTGGCGTCGTCGATTCCGCCACGGCTTTGAGCTGCGCCAGGCCTTTCTCGTAATCGGGCCCGACCATGCGGTCGAGCGCCAGGCCGAAGTAACGGCCGATCAGGCTGCCTGAAAAATCGGTGTCGAGCGTCCACGTGACGCGGGTCCCCGTGCCTTCCGGCACCAGGCTGATCGTCGACGTCGTCGGGTTGTCCATGCCGAAGTCGAGCTTGCTTGTGACTTGTCGCCCCGGTTCGACGTCGATCACTTCCTGGCTGCCGTTGCCGACGTCCGGATTGGCGCTGGCCCATTCCATGCGGGCGCCGACGCCGGTCTCGGGGCCGCTGTAGGTGTACTTCGTAGCCGGGTCGAGGCCTGCCCACGGCGACCATTCATTGAAGCCCTTGAAGCCGTCGACCAGGCCATAGACCGTCTCGGGACTGGCCGTGGTTGTCATCGAGCGTTCGACATGCGCGGCTTGTGGCAGGAACAGGGCGGTCACGAAGAAAAGCGCCACCAGTCCAAGCAGCAGGAAGAACAGCCACTGCAGGATCTTCATCGCGCTTTCCCCCTGTTCGTGCCGCCGCTTGTCGCCGAACTGCGCTACGGCCTGGCCGAAGCTCAGTCCGAAGGAGGCGGCGTACCCGGACTCGGGTCTTCCAGCGGATAGGTCTGGGCCGGTTCGGGCAAGGGTGTGACGGCCGGCGCCGGGCTGACAGCCGTTTCGACCGGCGCCGTCTTCGAGGCCGGAGCGTTCGTCGCGCGCGTCAGCGCTGCGGTGAATTCCTGCGCAGCCGGCGGCACGTTCGTGACCCTGCCTTCGAGGATCTGCGACGCAAGCACGCCTGAGATTCCGTATGCCGATTCATTGGCGCCCCGGTCGATAGCAATGACGGTGCCGTCGAGCGCGATGCCGGCAAAGATGCCCGAGTTGCGTGAGTAGGACAGCACCTGCGCGCTGAGTGTGGCATCCGTCGCCGCAGCCGACGACCGGCCGAGCGGTCCGGCGGCGACGCTGGCATCGGCGCCGAGCGTCACTTTGCCGCCCGCGATGCCTTCGACGCTCTCCCGGGACATCAGCACCAGGACGACGTCCGTCGACTGCACGCCGAACTGAAAGCCGAAGTTCACGCCACCGAGGGTCACGAACGTCGGGAGGCTCCATGTGCCATCAGGGTGGCGGACGGCCATGACGCCCTTGCCGCCGCGCCCGCCGATGGTGAGGGCAACCTTGACCACGCTCGGCACGACTACCACGCCATAGGCGCGTTCGAGCAGCCAGCCGGGGATGCTCTGCTCGGTGAGGTCGACGAAGGACTCGAAGACACGCTGCGAATTCTGCAGCCTCTGGTCCGTCCTCGAGTCCGCCTGCGCCTGGGTGGGCAGGACGAGGGCGACGGCCAGCAGCAGCGACAGGCACGTGGCGACGATTCTCTTCATGGTGGTTTGGGTCATGTGCAAGGTGATCATTCTCACAACTTTAACAGATTGCGCCCGCGGATCGCCGGGGGTGGGCGTGCCGCGGCGGCGCGGCGCGGCCGGGAGGCGGGGTGGTTCGGCCCTGCCCGCGCGCCCGGGATCGACCCAGGGCAGGCTCGAATGGGCTCCGGCGCTGGCAGAAACGGCCTGCGATTCGAGTTTCGCCGTGACCCTGGGCACCGAGTTCCGCACCGAGGCCGCGGGGGGCCGCGCCCGGGGGGGGCCCCCCCCCCCCCCCGCCGGGGGGGGGGGGGCCCCACGGAACCAAGGGCGGACCCGTGAACTCCGCCTCGATGACGACCTCCACCTCGTCACTGACACCCATGGTCGTTCCCGGCGCTGGAATTCCATACGTGATCCCGAACTCGGACCGCTTCAGCGTGCCCTGCGCCGAGAACCCGATGCGCGCATTGGGGTCCATTGGGTGCCCCGCGTAGCCGCCATTGAACGTGGCTGCGAGCACAATCGGCCGTGTCACGCCGTGCAACGTAGTCGCCGGGGATGCGACCGGTTACGCCCGTCAGTCATGGGATTCAAATCCACCTGACCGGCGACCCACCCTCACCTTTGCTTGAATCCATTGCGGGTCCGGAAATCCGTCCCAGTGACCACGTCCACGCTGCACCACTTCACGCACAGGTTCGCCGATCACGCACGCGTCGCGCTTGAAGCGCCTGTAGTTCAAGCCAGGTGATTACGCGAAATCAGGCCGCCGCCCTGATGGCGGGCGGGACAGGCCCGGACGGGTCCGGCCCACGGGGCCGGCCAGCCACAGGGCGAGCAATGAAGCGCCAGTGAACAGGAACGTCTTCAGCATTCGATTCTCCACACGGAGTTCACGCGGCGCCACTGGCACGCAGTTTCGCGATCGCCGCTTCGTCGAAACCGATCTCGCGCAATATCGCCTCGGTGTGCTCACCGAGTTGCGGCGCACGCTGGCTTGGCAGCCGTTCGCCGTCGAGCTTGATGGGATTCGCGAGCACGCGATAACCCTCCTGCGCCGGGTGCGGCAGGTCCTTCACCATCCCGATGGTCCGCAGGTAGGGATTGTCGAGCGCCTGCGGCAGGTCGTGGACCGGAGCAGCGGGAAGCACGCCTTGCAGCTTCTTGAGCCAGTCCGCCGTCGTCGCCGTGGAGAACGTCGCGTCGAGCACGGCCGTCAACGAATTGCGATTCGCGCGCCTGGCTTCGACCGTCGCATAGTCCGTGTGAGTGAGGAGATCCGGACGCTCCAGCGCCCGGACGAGTTCGACCCAGAACTTCTGCGTCATGCACATGATGAAGATCCAGCCGTCGCTCGTGCGCTGCAGTTGCACCGGCACGGTCGAGGGATGCGCGCTGCGCGGCAGGCGCTCGGTTCGATAGCCGGAATTCAGGTACCACGCCCCTGGATAGGTGAGCTGGTGCAGCGCTACGTCGAACAGCGAGACGTCGATGTCGTGACCGCGGCCGCCTTTCAGCACGCCGAACAGCGACGACAGGATCGCGACCGCCGTCGTGATGCCGGTCATGTAGTCGACGATCGAGAGTCCCATGCGCGCAGGCGGGGAACCCGGCTCGCCGCTCAGGTGCAGGTAACCGGCCTCGGCCTGCATCAGGTAGTCGTACCCGGGCCAGCCCTTGCGCTCGTTGTCACGCCCGTAGGCCGACAGGTGCGCGCAGAGCACTCGCGGGTGAATCGGGCCCAGTGTTGCGTAATCGAGGCCGAGCTTTTCCGGGCTGGTCGCCGCGCAGGTTGTTCAGCACGACGTCCGCCGTTAGCACGAGTCGGTGGAACGCCCCGCGACCGGCTGCGTGCTTCAGGTTCAGGGTCACGCTCTTCTTGTTGAGGTTGAACGCCTGGAAGAACTGGCTGTCGTGCTCGCCGAGGAAGAACGGGCCCATGGCCCTCGTGGCATCGCCACCCTGGTCGCGGTTCTCGATCTTGATGACCTCGGCGCCGAGGTCGGCGAGGTACATCGAGCCGAACGGACCCGCGCCGAAGTTCTCGAAAGTCAGGATTCGAAGGCCGGTGAGGGGCAGCGTTGGCGGCATCGGAGGGGCGATCAGAGGTCGAGCGCGAAGTAGCGGTCGCAGGCGAAATGGCCCGTCGCGCCGAGCGGGCCGCCAAGCGCCTTGAAGCCCGCGTCGACATACAGGTGCTGCGCGGCATCCATGCCGGTGAGCGTCTCGAGGTAGCAGCGACGGTAGCCGAGCCGGCGTGCGGCATCGATGCAGCGCTGCAGCATCCGTCGGCCCTGGCCGTGCCCGCGCGCCTCGCCCAGGAAGTACATCTTGCGCAGCTCGCACACGTCGGGATCGCCACCTGCGAGAGGCGCGATGCCACCACCACCGACGACGCTGCCGTCGCGCACGAGCACGAAAAAAGCGGCGCGCGGGGCCGAGTAAGCGACGCTCAAGTGATCGACTTCAGGGTCGTAGATTGCGAAACCCGGTCCGGATGCGCCGAACTCGGGCATCACGGTGCGAATGACCTGCGCCATCGCCGCGTCGTCGGCGGCGGTGATCGGTCGAAGCAGGAATACTGTTGGAGTGTGCAAGCGGCGCCGAGTCTAGCACCGCGGTCCCGGGCCCCAACCCCCTCCCACGGTCGTGGGAGAGGGAGGGGAGGGAGAGGGGTCAAAGTTCAGAAGCGGTAGTTCAGCTCGACACCGTACGAGTCGCCGGGCGCGTCGTGAACGAACGAGCCGCCGAACTCCGGTGCCGGAATGATCTCGGCGAGGTAGTCCTCGTCGCCGACGTTGCGGCCCCAGGCCGTCACGCCCCAGCTTTCACCCTGCAGGGTCAGGCGGGCATTGACGACCGCGTACGGGTCGCGCACCTGCTTGGAGAACTCGCCCTGGCCGAAGCCGAAGTAGCCGAACAGGTTCGGCAGGCGCTCTTCCTGGACGGGGTGGAACCAGGTTTCGCCGACGAATGAGCCATCGACGCGCGCGATCAGCGCCAGCGAATCGGTGAGCGTGAACGTGGCTTCGGCGCCGATGTTGCCCGTGTACTCCGGCGCGTACGGCACCTCGTTGCCTTTGGTGTAAGGGCGGCCGCTGTACTTGTCGATCTCGCCGTCGGTGATGCCGTAGCCCGCGAACACCGTGAACATGTCGTTGATCTGCCAGCGGGCGTCGATCTCGGCGCCCATGATCGTGACCTCGTCGATGTTGGTCACGGCGCGCAGCAGGCCGAACGGACCGGCGAAGAAGTTGAAGAACTGCATGTCCTCGACTTCCGTATAGAACAACGCCGCGTTCACGCTGACCGAGCGATCCAGGAAGTAGGACTTGAAGCCGAGTTCCGCGGCCTTCGAGACTTCCTGCTTGAAGGTGTCGTTCACGTCCGTGAGGTTGAGCTGCGACGTCGCGTCGCAGGCCGGCGCGTAGACGGGCCCGTTCGGGCCCGTGGTGTTGTCACCGAGGCAGAGCGGCGTGGTGCCTGCCAGCCCGTAGAACGTGTCGACGGTGGCTGCGCTGCCCGACGAGTTGAAGCCGCCGCTGCGGAAACCGTAGCCGTAGGACGCGAACAGCGCGAAGTCGTCAGTCAGCTTCCAGTTGGCCGTGAGCTTCGGCTGCAACTGGTCGAAGGTCTCGCTGCGGTTCGGGATGCCGGACGTCGCGTAGGCCTGATTCACCGTGTAGGCCGGGTTGATGTACGGGTTGCTGAAGAAGCTGAAGCCTGGAGTCTGCGCGCGGCAGGACGTGAGGTCCGTGCCCGTGCAGACCGGCACGTTGCTGCTGACTTCGCGGTCCTCGCTGTCATAGCGCAGGGCGAGGGCCAGCTCGAGGTTGTCCATCACGTCGTAGGCGATCTGGCCGAACACGGCGTAGACCTTGCTGCTGTAGTCGTCGTCGTACAGCAGGTCGGTCGGGTTCGGACCGCTGGTCGGCACGAACGGACGGGCCTGGAAGCCCTGCCCGAGGTCCGAGCCCTGCGACACGACCACGTGACGATCGATGTCGGCGAAATAGGCGCCCGCCACCCAACGCAGCGGCTGATCGCCGGGGGAGGTGAGGCGGACTTCAAGGCTCAAGTCTTCCTGGTCGCGCTGCTGGTACTGGTAGCCGCCGCAGGTGGATGGACCGTACGGCGGCAGGAAGCCGGCCGCGCCGCCGCCCGCCGGCGTGAACCAGATGCTCGACGGGATGCCGAAGAACGGTGCTTCGTAACCCGGGTCGGTCAGGTTCGCGTCGTTCGACGCCTGGCAGGTGGCGTCGAGAGCGTACAGCAGGAACGCGTCGCTGGTGCCGTCCGTCAGGAAGAAGTTGGTCTGGTCGTTGTAGGCCAGGTAGCTCGTCAGCGTGCCGATGCCGACGTCCCAGTCGCCCTTGATCGAGAGGTTGATGTTCTCCTGCTCGTTCTGCGGGTCGACGTTGTTGATGTAACGGAAGTTGTGCTTGTTCGCATCCTCGTAGAACGCCGGGCCGACGAATGGCGCCACGTCGGCGAGCGCGATCGACGCATTGAAGTTGATGGCGCCCGAGTCGAGCTCGGAATACTTGGCCTTGACGTCGATGCCGCCGCCAAGTGCTTCGAACAGCAGCCGGCCGGAGATGCCGTTTTCCTCGAAGCGATCGACGCAATCGTCGCAGTTGTTCTTCAGGTTTCTCCACTGGCCGTCGGTCTTGCGCGTGTACGCTGAAATCGAGCCCCTGACGCCGTCCGTAAGCCCTCCACCCAGGTAGATGCTGCCCAGGTAGCTGTTGTCGGAGCCGTATCCAGCCTTGATATCGGCTTCAAACTCCTCGCCCGGCTTGCGCGTGGTCAGGATCAGCGCGCCGGCGACGGCGTTGCGGCCATAGAGCGCGCCCTGCGGGCCTTTCAGGACTTCGATCTGGGTGACGCCTGACAGCTCCTGGTTCAGCGCCTGCGGGTTGGTCTGCAGCACGCCGTCGATGACGAGCGCGAAGTTCGTCTCCGCATCGCGGCCCGTATTGATGCCGCGGATGTTGACCTGCATGTCGCCGGCTTCCGCCGTCTGCACCTGCGACACGCCTGTCGTCAGCGCGATGAAGTCCTGCGGCCGCTGGATGCCGGCGCTCCTGATCTCCGAGGCCGTGAAGGCAGTGATCGAGACCGGCACGTCCTCGATGCGTTCTTCGCGCTGTCGCGCGGTCACCACGATTTCCTCGAGCTGGCCGGTCTCTGCAGCCTGCAGCACTGGCGGCACCGCAAGCAGCGATGCGCCGTGCGCGGCGGCCAGGGCGAACAACCGAGTCTTGCCATGCTTCATGTGATGTCCCCGTGCTTAAAGGTCGGATAGGCCCCGCTGGACGGGCCCCCAGGCTCGTCGCGAACATACCACCCGATCCGGCGAAGTTGCAATATAAGTAAGACAATAGAACAAGCGGCTGCGGGTGAGGATCGCTCCTGCCAATGTTGTCCCGTAGCAACAATGCGCCGGCCACGGGCTCTGCTAGCATTCGCCACTCCGCACTTCCCCGATTCATCATTACCGCCCGCCGCGCCTGGACCCCCACTTACGTTTTCCGACCCTCGCGGCCATGGCACGCAAAGACATTTCGTTCACGGCAAAGGATGCGGCGCTCCGCGAGGACGTCCACACGCTCGGTGCTCTCGTGGGCGAAGTGTTGCGGGACCAGGGCGGCGACACGTTCTTCGAGGAAGTGGAGGGTGACCGGCAGGTAGCGATCCGTCGCCGCGACGGCGACCCGGAGGCCGCCGTGCAGTTGGTCGTGCGGGCAGAAAGCCGGTCGGCGGAGCTGGCCGCCGAACTGATCCGGGCCTTCAGCACGTGGTTCCAGATGGTCAACATGGCCGAGAAGGTGCACCGCGTGCGCCGGCGGCGGCAGTACCTCAACGACAGCAGCACCCACCAGCCCGGCGGCCTCGCCGAATGCTTCCACAAGCTGCGCTCGATCGGTTACAGCCTGTCGCAGGTGGTCGAGCTGCTCGGGCACCTGAGCATCGAGCCTGTCTTTACAGCCCACCCGACGGAATCGACGCGCCGCACCCTGCTGCGCCAGCAGCAGCGCATCGCGCGCCTGCTCATGACGCGGCTCGATCCGTCGCTGACCCCGGTCGAGCGCCGCACGACGCTCGAGCGGGTGCGTGGCGAAGTCACCACCGGCTGGCAGACCGCCGACAACTCACGCGAGAAACTCACGATCGCGGACGAGCGTGAGCACGTGCTCTTCTTCCTGGTCGAGATCGTCTACGACGTCATTCCCGTTTTCTACGAGGAGATCGAGGAATCGCTGGTCCTCATCTTTGGTGACGAGGCGCGGCAGGCGAAGGTCCCGGAGTTGCTGCATTTCGGCTCGTGGGTCGGCGGCGACATGGACGGGTTGCCGGACGTGCACGCCAAGACCATCCGCGAGAGCTGTGCCCGTCATCACGCGCTGATCGTCAATCGCTACTTCCTCGAGGCGCAGCGTCTCGCCGAAAAGCTGAGCCAGAGCGAGCGGCGCACGCCCGACATCCCGCAGCCCCTGCGTGACCGGATCGAACACTACAAATCGGTGGTGCCGGCCGCGCGCGCGAGCGCGCCGTCGGGCCACGACGAGATGCCGTACCGCGTGCTGCTCGGCCAGATCGCGGAACGGCTGCGCGCCACGTATGACCACCGCTCGGGCCAGTACGAGCGCGTCGAGCAGCTGACCGACGACCTGCAGATCATCGTGAACAGCCTCGAGGCCAATCGCGGCCGGTACGCTGGGCTGTTCCTCATCCGCCGCTTCCTGCGTCGGGTGCGAACGTTCGGGCTGCATCTGGCGACGCTCGACGTGCGCCAGAATGCCGAAGTGCACCGGCAGATCGTCGGTCGCGCCCTCGCAGAACCGGATTGGGAAACACGCCCGGCCGCGGAGCGCGTCGAGCGGCTGCGGGACGCGCTGGCCCGCGACGAATCGCCGCCCGAAGTGCTCGAGGCCGCCGGCAAGCGCGCGCTCTGGGTGTTCGAGGCGATGGACTATTGCCGGCACCGGTACGGCCAGGCCGCGGTCGGTTCTTACGTCGTCAGCATGGCGCGCGACATCGATGACGTGCTCTCCGTGCTGCTGCTCGCCCGCTGGGCGGGCCTCGTCGATGGCGGCAACGGCCAGGTCTCCCTCGACGTCGCGCCACTGTTCGAATCGGTGGCCGCGCTCGATGCGGCGGGGCCGACGCTCACGCGGCTGCTCGCCGATCCGATCTATCGCGACCACCTGGCTGCGCGCGGCAACCGGCAGGTCGTGATGATCGGCTACGCCGACAGCAACAAGGAATCGGGAATCGCCTCGTCGCGCTGGCTGCTGCGCCGGGCGCAGGAAGCCATGCTCGCCGCCTGCGCGGAGGCCGGCGTGCGCCTGCTGGTGTTCCACGGTCGTGGCGGGTCGATCAGTCGTGGCGGCAGCCGGACCGAGGCCGTCGTGAGCAGCCTGCCCACGGCGGTCGCGGGTGGACAACTGCGCGTTACGGAGCAAGGCGAAACGATCAACGACCGCTACGGCCTGCAGCCGATCACGTTGCGCACGTTCGAACAGGGGCTAAACACACTCGCTCTGGCCGTCGCGGGCGAGCAGCGCGAGTCGGTCAAGCCGGGCTGGCAGGACGCAGTTCAGTTGCTCTCGGACGCGAGCCGGGCGCGTTACCGTTGTTTCGTGCATGACGACCCGGGTTTCTTCGAGTTCTTCCAGGCGGTCACGCCCGTCGACGTGATCGAGCGCATGCAGATCGGCTCGCGGCCCCTGGTGCGGGGCAGTGGCAGCGGTGTGGACACGATTCGGGCGGTGCCGTGGATGTTCGCGTGGTCCCAGAGCCGGCACATGCTGCCCGGCTGGTTCGGCGCTGGCACGGGCCTGGCGGCGGTCATCGACGCCCATGGGGAAGCGCTGGTTGGCGAAATGTACCGGGACTGGCCGTTCTTCGAAGGGTTCGTGGACGACGTCGAGATGCGGCTCGCCCGTGCCGACATGGACATCGCCTGGCACTACGAACGCTTGTACCCGGGCGACGTCGAGCGGTATTCCACGGCGATCCGGCAGGAGTACGAACTGACCCGCCGGCTGGTCCTGCAGCTGAAGGGCTGTGCCCGGCTGCTCGACTCCGAACCGACGCTGCAGCGCTCGATCTGGCTGCGCAACCCGTACGTCGATCCGATCCACCTGATGCAGGTGCAGTTGTTGCGTCGCTGGCGCGAAGCAGGCTCGCCGAACGACAAGGGCCGTGCCCTCGACGACCCCAACCGGCGGCTGTTCCCGGCGCTGGTCGCGTCAGTGAACGGCATCGCACACGGCCTGCAGGGCACGGGCTGACACCGGCTGCAGTTTTCCCTTGTTGACTGCGCAAGGCGTGAGGAATAGCGTCCTTACGTCAGGCGCGACGGTGTCAATCACCGACGCAACTCACGCCAACCAAAGGCAAAGGGAGATCGATTCACATGGCAGCGAAGAAGAAAGCGCGTCGTGCGGCGCCGCGCAAGGTCAGCAAGGCGAAGGCTACCAAGGCCAGGCGTAAAGTCGTAACGAAGGCGAAGGCCACCAAGGTCAAGCGCAGAGTCGTCAGGAAAGCGAAGGTTACGAAGGCCAGGCGCAAGGTCGCCCGCAAGGCCGCCCGCAAGACCACCAAGAGTCGCAGCACCGCCACCAGTCGTCGCGTCGCTGCCGTCAAGGCTGCTGCGAGGAAGGCCCCGGCCCGCACCCGTGCAGCCGTGAAGAAGGCCGTCAACAAGTTGCCGCCGTCAGCCAAGCGCGCCCTGCGCAAAGCCGACCGCAACCTGAAGTCGGCCGAGAAGAGCATCGCCAAGGCCGTGAAGTCCGCGAAGAAGAAAGCTTCGAAGACGGCCGCGCAGGCCGGCTCGATGGTCAGTTCCGCCCAGGCATCGGCCGAGAAGCAGGCGACGTCGATGCTGGATTCGGCCAAGGAAATGGCGACCAAGGTCAGCGAGACGGTGCAGAGCGCCGTCGGCAACCTGGTGCCGGGCGAAAAGTAGCCGTGATTCGATGAATCCGCGCTCCCTCCCGCACTACGGGAGGGGGCTCGTGATCCGGGCGCGCATTCAGCGCAGCCGAGGAAACCGCATCCGCGACGGCATCGCCGTCAGGTAGTCCGGATAGGTCGCAAGCGATCTGCACCCTTCCCCGGGCATCTGCAGGTACTGCTCGTCCCAGGGCAGCACGATTTCGATTTCGGCCGCACTCACTTCGAATCGCTTCGGCAGGATCGGTGGCACGATCCGCGTGCGCTCGGCCTCGAGCATCGCGGCCAAACCGCCATGCAGGCGATGGCTGCTCCAGAGGTCCTGCAGCGTGGCGCGAGTCGGCGGCGCCATCTTCATCTCGCCTCCCGCCAGGTGTCTGCGAACGTCAGCTTCTGTGAGCCACGCGTGGTGGGTGAGTTCACCACGATCGACGCTCGCTTCCTGGTCGGGTGGCACCGTGAGAGCGAAGAAGCGCGTATCGAAGCGCCGGTTCTCGAACGCCGGTGTGATCCAGTGCGACCAGTACACGAGGCGCTCGACGTCGAGCACCAGGTCTTCGTCGACGAGCATGCGCGCGAACTCGGTGGCATCGGCTGAGGTCGCCACGCGGCGAGCCGCGACGCGGGCCAGCCGTTCATCGCCCCAGCGTCCGCCGCCGCGCGGTCGTGCCAGCAACACACCCGATTCCTCAAACGTTTCGCGGCAGGCTGCCACCAGCAACCCGCGCGCCGTGTCGAGGTCAATCGATGCGGTGTCCGCGCTGGCATCGGCGCTCAGCATGCGCGAGCCGGTGTCGGCGATTGCGGCCTGGTCAGAGCGTGCGGCCAGTTCGGTCGAGAGGTCCGACGCTTCCATGCGGCCGCCGGGAAACACCCACAGCCCGCCCATGAACGACAGGCTGGCGGCACGCTTGGTCAGGAGCACCTGCAGGCCGGTGTCGTTCTCCCGCAGCAGCAGGACCGTCGCGGCATGCGGAATCGTCGCCGTCACCGCGCGGGTCTCAGGTCAGTTTGACCAGCTGCTTGCCGAAGTTCTTGCCGCGCAGCATGCCGATGAACGCTGCCGGCGCGGCGGCCAGGCCATCCGCGATCGACTCGCGATACTTGATCTTGCCCGTCGCCACGCCCCTGGCGAGCTCGCCCAGCGCCTGCGGCCAGATCTCGAGGTGCTCGGACACGATGAACCCGCGCAACGAAAGCCGGTTGACCAGCAGGGCGCGGGTGTTGTGGATGGCGATGTCGCCGCCTTCGTAGCCGGCGATGAGTCCGCAGACTGCGATGCGGCCAAACGCATTCATGCGCGCCAGCGCGGCATCGAGGCCGACACCACCAACGTTCTCGAACAGGCCGTCGATGCCGTTTGGCGCGCCTTCCTTGAGCGCGACGCTCATCGAACGGATGTCCTTGTGCTCGCGGTGGTCGATGCAGGCGTCGAAGCCGAGTTCGTCACGTACGTAGGCGCACTTCTCGGGAGCGCCGGCAATGCCGACTGCGCAACAGCCGCTCATTTTCGCGAGCTGACCCACGACCGAGCCCACGGCACCGCTCGCTGCCGACACCAGCACGGTTTCGCCGGGCTTGGGCTTGCAGATCTCGTTCAGGCCGTACCAGGCCGTGATGCCAGGCATGCCGACGGGCCCGAGATAGGCCGAGAGCGGGACGTGCTTGGTCTCGACCTTGTTGAGACCGGTGCCGTCCGAGACGCCGTATTCCTGCCAGCCCAGGTAGCCGACGACGGCGTCGCCGGGGGCGAACTTGGGATTCTGCGACGCTTCGACGACGCCCGCCGTGCCGCCAACCATCGTGTCGCCGATCACCTGCGGTGCCGAGTAGGACTTGGCATCGTCCATGCGGCCCCGCATGTACGGATCGAGCGACAGGAAGTGATTGCGCACGAGGACCTGGCCGGGGCCGATGTCAGGAACCGGAACACGCTCGAGACGGAAGTTGTCCGGCGAGACGGCGCCGCCCTGTGGGCGACTGGCAAGGACAATGCGCTGGTAGGTCTGGGTCATGGGGCGGTGCTCCTCGTGCGAAGGAGCATCTTCGCACGGGGAGCAGTCTGGTGTCCGGCGCGGACGGTCGACACGATTAGGGACCTAGGTCGGGATCCGGCCGTCAGTCGACGGAGACCGTACCTATCGCTGAACATGACGATTCTCGATCATCTGACCTGAAGATGATGTTTGCCGGAACGGCATTGCAATGCGGAGCGAACGTCGTGCCAAGGTGTCGTGTGGTCACTTCCGCGGAACTCATCGCGACGCTATTTACAAGTACTGGCCGGTCCAATCGAAACGTGGCGGACCCGGCAGCGTGTATTTCAAAGTTCCCAGCGAGCGATAGGCCTCCCAAAATGGACGCCACATCCCAGGGATCCGAAACGTCAATCGATCCGCGGCTCATAATTCGTCAACCCTTAAAATCCGTACTGGAACCTCACCGACAGCGGTTCGCTCGGTGCCGCCACCATGAAGAATAGTACCGTTGGGCAGCCTGTAAGGGGCAACGGTCGATGGTGCTGAGAACGTTCCGCGCTTGACTTCAAGCGTTGCTCTGATTTCAGGTGGTCGCGGCAACGCGAGGCGCTGTTGGGCACGCCCGGCCGAGGAGTTAACGGTATCGCTGACGTAGTGGGTTCCGGCGCGGCCACCTCGTAGCAGACCGGTCATTTTGGTTGCGTCCAGTTCGGCTCGGGACATGGCTCGCTGGACAATTTCTGTGGTTGCCGAATCAACGCGCCTAGTCGACTTCGCAGCGCGCCGCAATGCTTTCGCAGGCGCCAGGATCGACTGACATTGCTTGACGACATCGCAAACGGTGAAGCTGACATAAAGAACGGCAGTGGCGTGGTCCCCGCGTTTTGCCGCGTCGTACGCGTCCCTGGCATCGCGCACCGGCGAGAGGATCAGCACGTCGGCCGCGTTGATCCCGAGATCGATGAGGAAGAGTTCGAGTCTTTCCTGCGCGTACTCGTCGTCGACAGAGGTCTCTGCCCAGGTCGATGTCGGTACTCCGCCGCGGCCGGTCCCCGGCGCGCTTGCATACAGGATGGTGCCGCCGCAGGTAGGTGAGAACGTACCCGCACCACACAATCCCACGCCGTTCTGTGCTGACCAGCCAGGCAGTGCGGTCGCCGGTGGCGGCGGCAAGCCGCCGTGGTTCAGCAGGCCGTACGCGAGCGAGGACAGGATCGAGTCGACGATGAATTTGCCGACATAGACCGAAAGGCCGCCGTCGGCGAGATAACCTGTGGGGTCCGACGCGTTCAGGGGCCGATTGCCGACGTACGCATACGGATTCACCGACTGCGAGTCGCCCAGGTCGCCGATCAGCGGGTCGACCGAGAGAAATCGGCCGAGTGCGGGGTCGTACACGCGACCGTTCATGTGGACGAGTCCGACGTTGTCGAGCATCTCGTGCCCGGTGAAACCCTGGCGGGTCGTGTTGGCGATGCCCAGCCAGTCCGGCGCGGTCGCAGCGCTCCAGTTGCTGCCGCGACGAGTGCCGAACGCACCGAAGCTCTCCCTGGCAACTGACGCGCCCGATTCGTTCAGAAGCGTGTCGCTGCTGCCGAGGTGGTCGGGCACGACATACGTCGTGGAACTCGTGCCGTTCGAGTTGCGCGAAATGACGACGGTCGAGCCACCGGGTGTCGGCACGTAGTGCCGCCAGTACGTCACGCCCGTGGAGGTCGTGGATTCTTTCTCGAGCAGGCCGCCGACGTATAGCGTCGTCTCAGTGCCATTGTCGTAGGCTGCAACCTGGCGCCAGCGCTCGCGATCGGGACCGTAGGCATTCAGGGACTGGAAGCCAGGTTTGCGCAGCGTCGTTGGCAAGTTGAACGAGGCCCAACTCTGGCCGAGGCCATTGCGCGTTGCAAGATTGCCATTGAGGTCGTATGTGAATGTCTCATTGCCCGCAGTCGTCACCGCGTGGCGCCGCGATGCATCGCCATGGATGTAGTTGCCGATATCCGATTTCTGCAGGACGTTGCCCGATGCGTCGTAGCTGACGGACAGGTTCGCCGAACCGTTCAGCGTGGATCTCGTCACGCGATCGAGTCCGTCGTACGTGAAGGATTCGGTCAGGTTCTGATTCAGGTCGCGTCGCTGCAGGAGGTTGCCGGCCGCATCCCACTGGTAGGCGAGGTTCTGGCGGGCGCTACCGGCACCGCCGATGCCGGCCTGCTGTGCTGTCAGGCGCTGCGTCGTCGAGTCGTAGCTCGACCATCGCGCGATGACATTGCCCGACAGGGACTCCCGCGTCGGCGCATCGAAGTCACTGACTGCGTCGAGCTTCCAGAGCGTGCGCGGCGTTGCCAGCGTGATTTCGTCGATCCGCGAAGGCGTGCCGAAGCTGTAGGAGTAGCGCAGCCGAAGTCGACTGCCTGCCTGTCCCGATGGCACTGGACTGGTCGGATAGGTCAGCGTGTCGAGCTTGCCGATCGAGTTGTACGTGTAGTCGTACTGGTAGCTCTTGTCCGTCGTGATGGTGCGCCTGCTGACGCGGCCGAATCCGTCGTAAGCGAGCGATTCCGCATAGCCGAGGCCAGCCTTCGACTGCAGTCGCCCGACGTTGCGAGCGGCCGCCGACGTACCCCACGTCCAGGTGCTGGTACCTTCGGGTTCAGTGCGGGACACTCTGCGGCCGAGCGTGTCGTAAGCCGTTGTGAACGACTGCCCTTTCGCGTCGGTCCAGCCAACGGCTTCGCCGAGCGAATTGCGCCTGAAGGTCCAGGTTCCAGCGTCCGCGTCCGACCACCGCGTGCGGAACCCGCGCACATCGTAGACGCCGGTCGACACGGCGCCGATGGCGTCCTGGATGCGGTTGAGGTGACCAAGCGAGTCGTAGTCGTACCGCATGGTGCCGCCGGGCGACGGATCAATAGCGCGACGCAGGTTGCCGGCGACGTCCACGATGCTCGACCGTGAGCGGCCGAGAGCGTCCGTGAGTGTCGTGGTTCGACCGGCGTAGGCGAGGCTCGAGTTGCGAACGATGGTGCCGCCCCCGTCGTAGTCGCGTTCGCTGAGCGGTCGGCCGAGCGGGTCGAATGTCCGGGTCGTGTGGCCGCTGGGCACACTCGCGTGGGGTCGCGATTCGCGCACCATGCGCCCCGCTGCGTCGTAGTCGTACGTCTGGTGCAGCCAGGTTCCGAGCGCTCCGTGGTACTCCCGCAGTCGCGGGCGCTCGTAGCCGTCATAGTAGGCGTGGTGCTCGCGGATCAGCGTGCCATCGGTCGCGTAGTTCCGGTCGTAGACGAGGAAGCGAAGGTCACCCGTGCCCCAGCATCCGGTCGTGCCGCACGACTGGAAACTCCACGCCCGGCGCGTGCCGTCGTTCGCCGTTTCGCTGACGCGGCGTCCGAAGGGGTCGTGTGACCACGTCGTCGTCAGCCCGTTCGGATCGGTGACGCGCGTGGGCACACCGTAGTCGTAGCGCCACTCGTAGGTCGTTGTTGCCGCTGCTGCGTTGGTGGCGGACTCAGGCAGTTGGCAGCGGCTGCCATAGTTGAAGCTCGCCGTCCTGGCCGGCATCGCCGTGCCGTCCGGGTGGGCACCCACGGTACGCACCGAGTTCAGGTTGCCGCAGCCGTCGAAACCGAACGAAGTGATGACCTTCAGTGCCGGCACATTCGGTTCCGTCACTTGCTGCGTGACCCGGCATCGCACTGCATCGGTCGCATACGTCGTCGCTTGCGTCACGGCGGGCTGGTCGGGTGCGGTGCTCGTCCAAGTGCGGCTCGCGGGCAGTCCGAGGCACCAGTTGGCCGACGGGTCATTCGTGAAACCGAGATTCAGGCTCGAGCGCCACGCGCTGTTCAGGTATGGCGAGTAGGGGTCCCGGTCCCAGGTCGTCGTTTGCACCTGCGTCGGGTTGCCGTATCCGTCCCCGTACGTGAACGTCGTAGTCGCCTCCGTCACCAGCGTGCCGTTGAGTGTCCCGCCGTGTTCGAACTGCCGGGTGCTGCTGGACGCGATGAAAGGGAATACGCGCTGCTCGCGTCCCGCCGTGCCCTTAGCCTGCTGGCCGAGGACTGCTTGCCATTGGCTCACCGGCGAAGTGCCGTTGGACTGGAACACGTGCCGCTGCACGTGCACTCCCGTGTACGGGAACTCTCGCGACACGGAGTCGAGCGTCACGAGGCCCGTGCGCGTGTCCTCGATGCGCTGCGTCGCGAATCCTTGAAAGCCACGTCCTTGCAGATGCAATTGCGCGCCGGCGTACTGCAAACGGTTTCGGTAGATGCCACCCGTTCCGTCCGTTGCGCTGAACTCGCTCACCACGTACAGCGGGCCCTGGAAATCGGCCGCCGGAAAGACGGCGTCGTTCAGGCGCGTGTGGTTGCTGCGCGCGATCGAAACGTACGAGGGGCTCTGGCGCACGCCGAAACCGTCGATGAATGAGGTAGCCAGATCGGCCGGGGCAGACGGGCCCGCGTGCAACAGGTAGCGCAGGCGGTTACCGTTGTTGCCGTCGCGGTAGCCGAGATCGGCAAGTCCGTCGCCATCGGCGTCGAGGTTGAACCAGAGGGTGGAGGCAGGCGCACTGATGCCCGTGCTGGCAGGTGCAGCCACGCCTTCGCCGGTCGAACGCACTACGAACCACCGTCGCGTCGCGGCATCGATGTACAGCAGGTCGGCACGGCCGTCGCCGTTCCAGTCTGCCGGGAGAGCTGTGTACAGCGTATTGCCCGTTGCGGCCGTCGCGAACGTCGCGAGTTCGACGAATGCACCCGCGCAGTTCGAGACGAACACTCTCTGCACCTGCAGGATGTCGGAGCAGCCATCGGCGTTCCAGTCGGCCATCGTGACCATCGATTCCTGCACCAGCAGTTTTTCGGTGCCGACGGTGAATGCGTTGCCGAACCCGTTCGACAACAACGGCGTGGCGAAGAATTTCGGATTGCGTTCCGATTTGTTGAAGGTCAGCGCGACGATGTCCGCGCGACCGTCGCCGTTGAGATCTGCGACGCGCAGGTTGTCCCAGAGGCATCGACTGCCGCGGGCTGGGTATCGTCCATATGGGCTGCGCGGTGGTGGCGAACTGGACGGCGAGCGAAGTGCTCGCGGGAGCGCTGACGTTGCGGCGCACATTGATGGTCGGCGTGAGCCCGCCGCTCTGCGCCACGAGGTCGGCCAGGCCGTCGCCGTCAAGGTCTGCTGCGCCGTATTCTCCGGTGGGGACCAGGCCGGTGCTCGCGACCGTGAAACCCGCGTTCGTGTAACCGGCGATGTGCCAGTACCCGTTCTGCACGACCAGGAATTGCGTGCGACCGTTGCCGGCGAATCCGCCAGGAATGATCGTGTGAGACGTCGTCGTCACGAGGCCGGTGTCGAGCGGCGCGCCGAAACCCGCTGGAGTTCCGGGCAGGATGCGCCAGCTCAACCTGCCGCTGCCGGCATCGACAGGGTAGAGCAGGTCCGTGACGCCATCGCCGTTCAGTTCGAGCGGCACGGGCGCCCTGACGGTCGAGGCGGCCACGCCGGTGTCGACCATGGGTTGCCAGCCGCTCGCGCCGTTCTGGTAGGTGATCGCGGTGGGCTGCAGACACGTCGCAGCTGCACACTCCTGGACGCTGGCCAGACGCAGTCGTCCCGAGACCGGGGCGGTCTCGTAACCAAGCGCGTACGTCTTGATCGGCGCCGCCGCGCCAACGGCATCGATCGAGATCCGGTCGAGCTGGTATGGATCGCGTACCAGGTTGCCGGCGAGGTAACCCGTGGGAACGTCGCTTGCAGGACGAGCGGAATAGGCGAAATCGACGCGATAGAACGGTCCACCACCCGTTGCGGTGGTCGGGTAGGCAATCGATGAAATTCGATGCGTGCCGTTCGTGTACGCGCCGGACTGCGCCTCGTTGATGTATGCCAGGTTGATGGCATTACTGGTGCCGGCGCCTGCCCGGTCGCGGACACGCGACAGCGCCCAGGCACGTATCGTGGTCGACGCACCGGCATACACGCGCGAATTGACGGTGCCGCCGTACTCGTGGATCAACCCGTTTTTCGTCGTCACCGTGAACGAGGCGGGGCCGTTGCCCGCGGCGCCGTTCGCGACGATTCGCGAGAACGCCTCCACCTCGGTGGCGTAAACGGCACCGGCCGCACCTTGCGTACCGCTCACGAGCTTGAGCTGCTGGCCGTCGAGGCAATAGCGATCGGCGAGGGTGTTGGCGACGCTGCCCGCAGCGCCGTCCTGGGCCCAGGTGCGGTTGCAGCGCGTGATCGTCGAAAGCCCTGCGATCGACCAGCCAACGCCGACCGAGCCACTGCCGCTGCGGCTGGCATAGACCAGTGCGAGGTCGAGGCCGACCTCACCGACGCCTGGTGGCGTCCACAGCGGGATGCGATAGGTCGCGGCACCCGAGTGTGAGACGCCGAACTCGGCGGGCGTGCGACCGGCGGCCGAAGTCGCCGCGACACCGGCGAGCGCGTCGGCGCCCGACAAGCCCACAATCGCAGCTGCAAGCCATGCGATACCGATCGAGCGGGCATGCCGTGCCAGCCGCTGCATCCATGCGTCATTCCACATCGCCGTCTCCCTGGTTGGCGGTTCATCGGGCTACGGCAAGGACATTCGCTCAACGCGACAGCGCGGGAAACGCGCATTTGACGTGGAGAGGTTGAGATTCGAGCTGTGCAGTGTTGGCAAATCCGCACCGCCCGTTACACTGCCGCCATGAAACTGACATCCAATTTCGCGCGCGTTGTAACGTTGCTCTCGCTCGCCGGGACCCTTGCCTGGTTCGCGGGCTGTCGTGATGTCGTCCCGTCTGCGTCCGGCCCGCGAGAGGCGACATCGGCCGCGGCTGCCGCGAAGGCCCCTGGCTACCTGCTGCCCGAGGAACGACCCGACAGTGTCGCGTTGCTGCCGCCACCGCCTGCACCAGGCTCGCCGGAGTTCGTGGCGGACGAAGACGTCTATCGCAAGTTGAGCCCGCTGCAGGACACCGCGCGTTGGCAACTGGCGGCCAGGGACGCCAACCTGAAATTCCCGGAGGCCGCCAACGTCTTCTCGTGCGCCGTCGGCATCGACGTGGCGGCAATGACCACGCCGCGCCTGTACGTGCTGCTGCAGCGAGTGGTCATCGATGCCGGACAGTCGACGGCCAAGGCGAAGCAGAAATACAACAGCAACCGGCCCTTCGAGGTCACCGGCGATCCCACCTGCGTGCCCGAGGACGAACAGCTGCTGCGAGGCAACGCATCGTACCCCTCGGGGCACGCGTCACTCGGGCACGCCTGGGGCGAAGTGTTCGCCGAGTTGCGGCCGGAGCGCGCCGCTGCCGCTCGGGCCAGAGGCTACGAGTTCGGCCAGAGCCGCGTGATCTGCCGGGTGCACCGCCAGAGCGACGTCGATGCCGGGCGCACGATCGGCCAGGCCGTGTTCGAGCGACTGCACCAGGATCCGGAATTTGTCGCCGACATGGCGGCGGCGAAGCTCGAAGTGAAGAAGGCGCGCCGGCACGGCCCGTCTGCCGGACGTGATTGCAGAGCGGAGGCGGCTGCATTGCAGGTAACCGATCCGGCGCAATCGCAGCGCCAATGAAAGGGGAGATGACGATGCACCAGAGCCGGCTGGCCGGATTCATCATCGACTGCAACGTGCCGGACCTCGCAAACGCCGCTGCGTTCTGGGGTGCGGCCCTGCGCATGAACGTCAGGGAGCTGCCGGCCGAGGAAGGCGCCAAGTACATGCGGCTCGTCGATCCCGAGGGTCGACTGCACATCGAGGTGCAGACTGTGACGCATCCTAGTCGCGTCCACCTGGACATCGAATCGACCGATGTGGAGGCGGAGGTGGCGAGACTCGAAGGGCTGGGCGCCACGCGTGTGGCGCAGGTTCACACATGGTGGGTCATGGAGGCGCCCACGGGGCAGCGGTTCTGCGTGGTGCGCAAGAGTTCAAGGCCTTCGGCGCTCGAGCGCTGGCACCGCATCGTCGCAACGCGTGACATCACCGACCTCGACGACCTGCTGGCCGACGATGCCGTGTTCGAATCCCCGGCCGTGCACACGCCGCAGCAGGGCAAGGCGATCACCCGCAAGTACCTGGCCGCAGCGAGCGTCCTGCTGATGAACGACAGCTTCCGCTACGTGGGCGAATGGCACGGTGAGCGCTCCGCAGTGCTCGAATTCAAGTGCATGCTGGGTGAGATCGAAGTCGATGGCATCGACATGATCGAGTGGAACGCGGAAGGCCGGATCTCGCGCTTCAAGGTCATGGTGCGGCCGGTCAAGGCGTTGCAGACACTGATGCCGTTGATGGCGGCGGAACTGGTCAGGATTTGAAACCGGCCCGCGCATGTCGCAGGCCGTCGTACATGGCCACGCCGTTTAACTCGCGGGCCAGGTGGCCGACGATCCGTCAGCAGGCGCGGCTGGCGGCCGCGCCGTACCGGTCGAGATTCAGGTGATCGCCGCGGTATAGCCCGCACCCCGGTCAGCGGCGCCTTGGCTGGCAGGTGGGTACCGCCAACCCGTTGATTTGCATATGATTACGGCAGGATCGTCCGGATCGGACGCATCACCGCCCCAGCGGGGTCGCGAGCGGCTAAACTGCGCGGCCCCATGCCGACCGACCCCCACATTTACGTCGATGCCGACGCCTGTCCCGTCAAGCCGGAGGCCGTGAAGGTCGCTGAGCGGCACGGACTGCCCGTCACGTTCGTCGCCAATGCCTGGCTGCAGCTGCCTCGCGCACCGCGCGTGCGCATGCAGGTGGTCACCGGTGCGTTCGACGCTGCCGACGACTGGATCGTCGAGCAGGTCGTAGCGGCCGACGTGGTCGTGACGGCGGACATTCCGCTTGCCTCGCGCTGCCTGAAAAAGGGAGCTCGGGTACTGGGCCCCGCAGGCAAGCCGTTCACCGAGGACAACATCGGCAATGCGCTGGCGACCCGTGAGCTGATGTCCGACCTGCGAGCATACGGTGTGGGCGGCGGTCCGCCGCCGTTCGGTCCGCGCGATCGTTCCCGTTTTCTCGAGGCGCTCGAGCTTGCCGTCCGCGAGGCCAAGCGCCAGCGAGCCGGCGACGTTCCGTCGCCTGTTGCTCCTCCTGCCATGGCGCCCTGATGCTTTCCACGACCAACCTCTCGATCCAGTTCGAAGCCAAGCCGCTTTTCGAGCACGTGTCCGTCAAGTTCAGCGACGGTAACCGCTATGGACTGATCGGCGCCAACGGCAGCGGCAAGTCGACGTTGATGAAGATCCTGGGCGGCGAGCTGGAGCAGAGTTCCGGCGACGTCGTGCTGCAGACCGGCATGCGCATGGGCAAGCTCAACCAGAACCAGTTCGCCTACGAAGACGAGCGTGTGCTGGATGTCGTGATGCAGGGCCACGCCGAAATGTGGGCCGCCATGCGTGAGCGCGACCTGATCTACGCGAACGCGGAAGCGACCGACGAAGACTACATGCGCGCGGCCGAACTCGAAGGCAAGGTCGCCGAGTACGACGGCTACACGGCCGAAGCGCGGGCGGGCGCGATCCTGATCGACGCGGGCATCGACGAATCGAAACACAACCTGCCGATGCGCGAGATCCCGCCGGGCCTGAAGCTGCGCGTGTTGCTGGCGCAGGCGCTGTTCTCACGGCCGGACGTGCTGTTGCTCGACGAACCGACCAACAACCTCGACATCCACTCAATCGGCTGGCTCGAGCGCACGATCAACGCGTACGACGCGACCATGATCATCATCAGTCACGACCGGCACTTCCTGAACCAGGTGTGCACGCACATCGCCGACCTCGACTACCAGCAGCTAAAGATCTACCCGGGCAACTACGACGACTTCATGCTCGCGTCAGTGCAGGCACGCCAGCGCGTCGAGGCCGTCGAACGCCAAGGCCAAGGCACAGATCTCGGACCTGCAGGAATTCGTGCGCCGCTTCTCGGCCAATGCATCGAAGGCGCGGCAGGCCACGTCGCGCAAGCGCCAGCTCGAGAAGATCAAGATCGAGGAGATCCGTCCGTCGTCGCGGCAGAACCCGTACATCCGCTTCGAGCAGGCCAAGAAGCTCTATCGTTCCGCGGTGACTGTCGACGGCCTGACGTTCCGCTACCCGGGCGCCGACAGGGACATCTTCACCAAACTCAAGTTCACGATCGAGGCCGAGCAGCGCGTGGCGATCATCGGTCCGAACGGCATCGGCAAGACGACGCTGATGCGTTGTCTCGCGGGCGACCTCATTCCGACGAGCGGGACCATCACCTGGGTGGAGAACGCACAGGTCGGCTACATGCCGCAGGACCCGAGCGCGCGAGTTCGAACAGAAAACGGACCTGCTCACCTGGATGTCCACCATGGACCGGCAAGGCCGACGACGAGCAGATCGTGCGCGCGACGCTCGGGCGGCTGCTGTTCTCGGGTGACGAGACCAAGAAGCAGGTGAGGGTGCTGTCGGGCGGCGAGAAGGGCCGCATGATGTACGGCAAGATGATGCTGACGCGGCCCAACGTGATGCTGCTGGACGAGCCGACCAACCACATGGACATGGAAACGATCGAGTCGCTGCAGATCGGGCTGGAAAAGTACCCGGGCACGCTGATCTTCGTGTCCCACGACCGCGAATTCGTGGGTGGGCTGGCCAACCGCATGATCGAGTTGAAGCCCGACGGCAGCGTCACCGACTTCACCGGCACCTACGACGAATACCTCGAGGCTCAGGGACTCGAATCCTAGGGCCGGACCACGGCTCATCGGGTTGAAAGCTGCCTGGATTCCCGGGGTCCGGCCGTGCCGCCCGCAGCAAACCCCGCGCACGTCATGTCGATGCCGTCAGTCGGCGCCACGTCGGGCCGCGCCTGGTCAGGTATCCTCGTGCTCAGCCTTAACCGGAGAGATTAATGACTCGACTGATCCTGACGCTGGTGGCCCTGGCGTTGACCTCGATACCCGCCTTGGCGGACACGCCAGCGCACGAGGCGCAGGCCCGTGAAATCTACGCGCGCATCGTCGGGTTCCGCACTGCCGAGGGCCAGAAGCAGGTGCCGGCGATGGTTGCGTACCTGAGCGATGTGCTGACCAGAGCAGGCGTCCCGGCATCCGATGTCGCGACACTCGATTCCGGCGATACGCAGGCGATGATCGTGCGCGTGCCGGGGCAGGGGCACGGCCGGCCGATCCTGTTTTCCGCACACATGGACGTCGTCGACGCCCGTCCGGAAGACTGGGAACGCAGTCCGTTCACGTTGCTGGAGGAGAACGGCGTTTTCTACGGTCGAGGCACCACGGACAACAAGGCGGGGGTTGCCGCGTTGATGTCCACGATCCTGCGTCTGCACGCAGAACAGATGCGCCCGGCGCGCGATCTCGTCTTCGCGTTCGTCGGCGATGAAGAAACGGGCATGCTGACGACGAAACTCATCGCGGACCATCCGTGGGTAGCAAACGCCGAGTTCGCCATCAACACCGATGCCGGCGGCGGCCTCCTGGATGACGACACCGGCAAGCCGCTGATCTACCTGGTGCAGGGAGCCGAGAAAACCTATGCCTCGTTTGAATTGATGGTCAACAATGCCGGCGGCCACAGTTCGCGCCCCCGCGCGGACAATGCGATCTACCAGCTGGCGCGCGCGATGCTCAAGGTCGAGGCGTACCACTTCCCGGTGATGGCCAACGACCTGACCCGTGCGTATCTCGGCGCCGTGGGGCAGGTGCAGACTGGCGACGTCGGTGAGGCGTTGCGGCGTTTTGCCGCCGATCCTACCGATGTCGCCGCGGCGGAGGCGCTGTCCAGGTCGCCGGAATTCGTGGGCACGACGCGCACGACCTGCGTGGCGACGATGCTCGATGCGGGTCATGCAGAAAACGCCTTGCCGCAGAAGGCGCGGGCCACCGTCAACTGCCGGATCTTCCCTGGCGTTCCCGTCGAGACCGTGCGCGACGCGTTGGTGACAGCGATCGCCGATGCGGGTGTGCAAGTCACCACGAAGGACACTCCGGAATCGAGTCCGGTGTCCGAGATGCGGCCCGACGTGATGAAGGCCATTGCGCACGTCGTGCATGACAAGTATCCAGGCGTACCGGTCGGTCCCTATCTCGAATCCGGTGGCACCGACGGCAAGGTGTATCGCACGGCCGGCATCCCGACTTTCGCCAGCTCGGGCCTGTTCTCGAAAGCGTCCGAGATGTACGCGCATGGCCTCAACGAACGCCTGCCGGTCGGTTCCTTCTACGAAGGCCTCGACCACATCTTTCGATTGGCGGTGGAACTTGGCGGTGCGAAGCGCGCGCAGTAGTTCAGTGACCCAGGTCCCTGGCGAACAGGTTGACGTCGATACCCTGCAGGCCCGAAAAACGCAGCTGTCTTTCGATGGCAAAGCCGAGCTTCGTCAGCACTCGGGCGGACGCAACGTTTTCGGGGTGAACCATCGCCACCAGTTGCAACAGGCCCAGGTCTGAGCGAGCGAACTCGATCGAGGCCCGACCGGCCTCCGTGGCGAGCCCCTTGCCCCAGAACTCGGGCAGGAACCGGTAGCCGAGTTCGGTGTCGCCGATTTCCGGGACGTATTTCACGCCGCTGAAACCGATGACTTCGCCGGATTCCTTCCACACGCAGGCGAAGCGACCATAGCCGTGCGTCGCGTAGTCGTCAAAAGGCGCCGCGTGCATCATCTCTCGCGCCTCGTCGAGCGATGCCAGTGGCGTGCTCTGGGCAAAACGGATGATCTCCGGCCTGGAGCAGAGCTGGTAGAACGCCTGCAGGTCGTCCAGCGTGAATCGCCGGAGGATCAGGCGGCCAGTGTCGATGATTTTGTCCATCAGGAGTGGTCGGGATGAAAGGATTCGAACCTTCGACTCCAAGGTCCCGGACGTGCGGCGAGTCCACCTGGACGCAGCTAAGTGCGCGCACGAACTCTAACCAGAATCACGACTCGACTCAACCGAACACAATTGAAGGCATAAGGATTGATGGTCCTTTGTATAGGACGTGGGCGTGGGGTCGCCGTGACACTCCCGGCTGCGTGGTATTGTCTCAAGGCGAGGACCGGTCCATTCCTGTGGCTGTACGTGACCAGGAGAACGTCAGTGGGGCGAGCGACGGCGCTTATCGTTTCATCAATCTTCGCAACGGTTGCATCGGCCGCAACCGTTCCGGATATAGGTTGGAGCGCGTACGGCGGTGATGCCGGTGGCACGCGCTATTCAACTGCGGCACAAATCACGCCGGCGAACGTCGCCCGGCTGGAGGTCGCATGGACCTTCCGCACCGGAGAACTGGGTCAGGGCGTGAAGGACTGGAGTCGCTCGGCCTTTGAAGCCACGCCGATACTGCACGACGGTACCTTGTACCTCACCACCAGCAGCACCGATGTCGTCGCCGTCAACGCCGTCACCGGTCAGCTGCGCTGGCGCCACGCCAGCCGCAGCCGCGATGACCTGCACTATTCCGATGGCGTGTCGCGCGGTGTGTCCCTTTGGGTGGACCCGTCGAGCCCGCCGGACGCCGTCTGCCACGCGCGAATCTTCGCGCCGACGCTCGACGGTCGCCTGCTGGCGCTGGATGCGGCCACGGGTAAGCCTGCGTTGAGTTCGGCGAGCAGGGCGCCGTCAATCTGCTGCAGGACGTGCGATCACAGTTCAAGGAGGGCGACGAATGGCGGGACTATCTCGTCACTTCGCCACCGGCGATCCTCAACGACAAGGTCATCGTCGGTTCCGCCATTGGCGACAACCGCGCAGTGCTCGAGGAACTCGGGATCGTGCGGGCCTACGATGCCCGCAGTGGCCGCCTGGTCTGGAGCTGGGATCCGATCCCGCGCGAGGCGTCGAATCCGGTCTTCAAGGAGTGGGACCCCGCGAGCATTGCGAGCGCCAGTGCCGCCAACGCCTGGGCGCCGCTGTCGGTGGATGCCGAGCGCCGGCTCGTGTTCGTGCCCACGGGTTCGGCGAGCCCGGATTTCTTCGGCGGCCTGCGACCCGGCGATAACCGCTGGGCGAATTCCATCGTGGCCCTGGACGGCGCTACCGGCCAGCTGCGATGGGGACAGCAACTGGTGCACCACGATCTCTGGGACTACGACCTGGCGTCGCAACCGACGCTGGTAAATCTCGTGCGCGGCGGCAAACCCGTGGCGGCTGTCATTCAGGCAACCAAAATGGGTTTTCTTTTCACGTTCGACCGCGACAGCGGCGTGCCCGTTTCCCCATCGTCGAAAAGCCAGTGCCTCAGGACGCCGTGCCGGGCGAGCGGCCCTCGCCGACTCAGCCCCATCCCGTGGCGCCGCCCGCGCTCGCGCGCCAGGGACCAGTCACGCCGGATGATGCCTGGGGACTCACGTGGTTCGATACCCGTGCCTGCCGCAAGCGCATCGAGCGCTACCGTTCCAAGGGCATGTTTCAGCCGCCCACGGTCCAGGACTCCCTCATGCAACCGGGTAACGCGGGAGGTTCGAACTGGGGCGGCATCGCATTCGATCCCCGGCGCCAGCTGGCCATCGCCAATACCTTGAACCTGCCTTTCGTCGTGGCACTGGTCCCGCGCGAGCGACTGCAACGGGAGATGGACTCTGGCGACTACGACGACTTCGACTTCTCGAGGCAAAGCGGCACGCCGTACGGCATGCGGCGCACGACCTTCACCTCGCCCCTGGGCATTCCTTGCGTGAAGCCGCCCTGGGGCCAACTCACCGCCGTGGACATGACGCGCGGCACGATCAAGTGGCAGATCCCGCTCGGCGTCACGCCGGTCATTCCGCTGAACCTCGGCATTCCGGGTCTCGGCGGGCCCATCGTGACCGCCGGCGGCCTGGTGTTCATCGCCGCCAGTTTCGACGATCGGCTGCGCGCTTTCGACACGGACGATGGCACGTTGCAGTGGGAGGTCAAGCTGCCAGCGGGCGGACAGGCAACGCCGATGACCTACGTGATCGGCGGACGGCAGTATGTCGTCATCGCCGCGGGCGGCTACAAGGAAGACAGCACGCGCGGCGACTTTCTCGTCGCCTACGCGTTGCCACGGTAATCGGCGCGACCAGGTATGCAATGCGGGTCAGCTCTAATTCGGCTTTGCGAGCGAGTCGACTGTAATCAAGTGGGCCTCGAGCTGTTCCGCGGGAAGCGGTCTGCTGTACAAGTAGCCCTGCATTTCGTCACAGCGCAGCAGTTGCAATGACCGCGATTGTTCTTCGGTTTCGACCCCTTCGGCCACGACATTCAGTTTCAACACATGTCCACGACCGATGATCGTTGAAACTGGAGCCAGACCATTGGGGCTGCCCGTCATGTCGCGGACAAGGGAGCCGTCGATCTTGATCGTGTCGATTGGCAGCCGAGTGAGGTAGCTCAATGCAGAAAATCCCGTGCCGAAGTCATCGATAGCTATGGTGACGCCCAATTCGCGGAGGGCCCGCAGCTGTCCGATGCTGACGTTGATATCGTCCATGAAGAGGCTCTCGGTCAGCTCCAGGTCCAGCGCTGCCGCGTACTGTCGCTCCGCTCCGATCAGCTGCTTGATCATTTCGACGAACCCACGCTGTCGCAGTTGCAGCGCCGAAATATTGACCGCAATGCGGACTGGATTGAGTCCCATTGTGCTCCAGCGCCGATGACCCACCCAATCCCGTGGTGTCAGATCGTCACCGTGAACGCCGGCTGATGAAGTGAGCGGCGAAAAAAGGATAGCGTCCGTGCACCCCGTTTTCCGCCGCGTGAGCTGTCAAAGCTGGTTCAGTGGAATGGCGATGTCGACCAGTGCGTCCTCATGGTCGAACGTCCCACGCACGCTGGCCTTTCCAGTTGGCACGCTGATGGAGTAGAGCTTGGTCACACCGCCAGCGGTCTTGGTGGCCGCGAGACTGTGCACGGCCGCCGTCACGCCGTTGCGTAAAGTGTCGTGTTGGTTTTCGGGTCCAGGTCGTTGTTGGTGTATGCGGCTCCCGCCACACCCAGGGCCGTGACACCTGTCATGTAGTTGAGTGCGGTGTCGGTGGCGGTCGTGCCGCCGACATTGACATTGTGACGCAGGTTCTGGCCGATGTCGCTGAAGATACGCAGTCGATCGGCGACCGGGTTGAAGTCCACGCCGAAGGAAGTGCCGTCAAGTGCCACGGTAATACGACTGAACGCCGTCGCAGCGGCATTGGCGACATCCAGCAGATAGATACCGCCGACGTTGCCGACGCCGTATAGCCCGCCGTCCTGGACCCGATAGTCGATGCCAATCAGGGTGGTGTCGCCGCCGGAAAGCTCGGCGACAAAGCCTATCGTCGTGGCTTTATCGGGTCTGAACTCGTTAAAGCAGACCAGGCGTGGGTCGCTAGTGAGGCCGACGACATCCAGGCTCGGCCGGCGAGATTGATCGATGTCGCTGCAACGGCTGCTGCCGCTGTCGGAAGCGGTTGCTGGCATGGCAAGTAGCGCTGAAACCCCGACTGCGGCAAGGGCACCAGGATCGGAAAGACGAACCTGTTTACGCATGTCATTCTCCAACGGGACTGATGCAAAAAAGTGGGCGCGAGTCGAAGTCATAAATGAGCTGACTACCTGCACTATGTGCAGGTGAGTGCTTTGGATGCGAGCACACGGGTTTTTTTTCAGTTGCCGTCGAGCCGGTGTATACGGCATGCCAACACTGGTTCTGGGTACCGCCGCGAGGCTGTCGCCTAGGACGGACTGCGCGATCTAGTCGACTTCGGCGCGGCGTTGGTCATCGCCTCGGAATGCACCCGCCGAGATGTGACGGGCCATGCGCAAGCGCGGGTACGTTTGTAGACGTGCCCGACCGAGCACGCCACGCCGGCGACTACCAGACCGGCCGTCAAACAGACCACGCTGCGGGCGGTTGCTCGTCATTCCGCACGCAGAACCTGCCAGCCGGAGTCGCGTGCCGCTGCCTCTGCAGCGGAATCGAGCGCATCTCCGGCGATCGTCGCCTCGACGGCGCGCCGCACCGATTCCGGTAATTCAGCGCTGCTGGCCTGGCGCACCGCTCCCGCAAGTCCCGCTGCACCAGCTCCGCGCTCGAGGAGTTCAATGCGCCACTCATTCTCCGGCGTGCGACAGGCGATACCGGCTCCGCTCGCGCGTGCTCCTGTGATCGCAAACGTGCGGCAGTACTCGCCGGATCGCACGCGATAGCTGATGCCGATGCGCACGGGATCATTGCCGTCCCAGGGGGATGATGTCAGCCGCGTTTCGAGTGCCTCGGCGAGGGCCGCTCGGGCGACCGTGCCGTTCTCATCCGCAACGACGAGGGCGTTCGACGTTGACGACCAGCGCTGACCGATCAGGATTCCCAGCACCAGGCTGGCCGCCATTGCGAACCAGGCCGTCTTTGCGGGACGCAGATCTCGATTCCTGCGCGTCGCTGCCGACAAAGGCACGACTGCGGATTCGGCGGGCGACGCACCCCGCGCGGCGGCCAGCAGGCGCTCGGGCACCCGTTCTAGCAGCGTAGGGTTGAAAGCGTCACCCAGTCGCCGTCGCAGCTGCTGCTGTGCATCGACCCGCCGGGCAAGCGTGGCATCCGCGGCCATGACCGCTTCGAACTGCGCGTGCGCCGCTGCATCGAGCTCTCCGTCGACGTACGCGAGTACTGTTTCGTCGTCATGCGGATTCATTGCGTGTGTTCCGGGTTATCCGCCAAGCGTGAGACCAGTGCCATTCGCGCCCTTGCGAGCCGGCTGGTAAGCGTACCCACTGGGACTTGCATGACTTCGGCCGCCTCCTGTACGAAAGTCCTTCCACGAGCACGAGGCCGACGGCGATTCGTTGCTCGTCGGGCAGCTTGGCCACGGCGCTGTGCAACGCGATCTGATCGACCGTACGTTCCATGCTCGACTCGCCCACGTCCCCAGCCTCGTCTTCTGCCACAAAGACGCGGTCGCGTCGTCGCCGGCTGCGTAACTCGTCCAGGAAGGCATGACGCAGGATTCCAAACAGCCAGTTCACCAGGCTGGCGCCCGGTCGCCACTGGTCGATCCGCAGCAGTGCACGCTCGAGCGTCAGTTGCACGAGGTCATCGGCATCGTGCGTGTTGCGGCACAGGGTGCGGGCGAACCGTCGCAGACGCGGCAATGCCGCCACGACCATAGCCTGCACTTCCGGGGAAATCGCCGGGCCCGTCCTGCTCATATGAAATGAATACGACCGGGCACGGCTGTTTCTTCCACGCCTTCAAATAAATTCCGGACAGCCGCCACCATGGCTTAATGTTGCCACATGACGTCCGGACACATAAATGCATCGACGCTCGCCAGGCGCGTGGCGCTTGCAGTATGGGTATCGCTTGCAGGCGGCGCGCAGGCGCAGGTGGCATTACCGGGCGCCCGGGTGGACCTGCCGGGTGTCGATCTCGTGGTGCCCGGCGTGTCGGTTCCGACAGATCTGCGCAACGTGCGCATCGATGCACGCCAACTGCGTGTGCGCGAGTTGCTGCGCCAGCATCCCGATCGTCTCACGACCAATCGCAGCGGCGAACTTGTGGTGCGAAGGGAACCGCTGGCACAACCTTCCAATGCAGACGTTATGAGACTCTGGGAGGACGCGGGATTCACGGTCATCCGCGAGCAGACCTTCGCCGAACTTGGCCTCGTCCTGTACGTGCTCGAGCCGCCGCGCGGCCGCAGTCTCGCGCGAGGACTGCGCGACCTGCGCAAGCTCGACCCCGACGGCACGTACGATTACCAGCACGTCATGACGGGAGGCGGAGCTTCGGCACGTGACTCGGACGCGGGCGAACGGGCAGCGACGAAGCTCGCTGCAAGTTCAAAGGTTGATCGGAACGGCACGCCGGGCAGCACGGTGTCGACGCCTGCGGCGGCAACCACTCCGAGCCAGTCGGCCCTCCGCATCGGCATGATCGACGCAGGAGTGGACTCGACGCATACGGCGCTGCAGGGCGTCGATTGGAGCCGTCGTGGATGCGCTGGAGCCACCGTCGCGTCGCCGCACGGCACCGCGGTCGCGTCGCTGCTCGTGGCCGTGTTGCGCGAGGCGGGGGGAAGCGCCGCAACCCGTATCCACGTCGCTGCGGCAGACGCTTTTTGTGGCGATCCAACCGGGGGCGCGGCCGGCACGCTGATCGACGCGCTTGCCTGGATGGTCAACGAGCAGGTGTCAGTGATCAATTTCAGCCTGGTCGGACCGCGCAACGCACTGCTCGAGCGCGCAGTCGCGAGTGTGATCGCGCGTGGCCAGATCATCGTGGCCGCGGTTGGCAACGATGGCCCCGCGGCTCCCCCCTTGTATCCCGCTGCTTATGAAGGCGTCATCGGTGTGACCGCGGTCGACCGGCGCGGTCGCGTGCTGCTCGAGGCGTGTCGCGGCAAGGCCGTGGACTTCGCGGCGCTCGGTACCGACGTGCAGGCAGCCGCCCTGCCGGCAGGATTCGCAGCCGTGCGCGGAACTTCGTTCGCCTCGCCGCAAGTCGCGGCACTGCTCGCATCCCGGATGCCGCGCATCGATCCCGTCGCGGCGCGATCGGCATTCGATGCGCTCGCAACCTCGGCCCTCGACCTGGGTGCAAGCGGGCGTGACGACGTCTATGGACTTGGCTGGGTCATGTCGTCCGCGACCGAGGCGCCGACGTCGACGAGTCGCGTAAGTCCACCAGCGTATTGACTCGGCCTCTACCGAATTCGCGGGAGCCGCGTCTGCGTTATGTCACGTTCGAGGAATTTTGATCCGCCGGGAAGAAGCAGGCGTTGGCGATCGTAGAACTCATCGAAGGACGCGGAATGTCTCCGCGGCACGGATGAGGCAAGACGAACATGAATGCGAAACTTCGTACGACGGTCCTGGGCGTGGTCTGTTCCAGCATGCTCGGGTGGACGGCCAACACGCAGGCACAGGTTCTCGGTGGTGCGGTAGGCGGTGGCCTCGGCGGTACGCTCGGCGGCGGTCTCAGCAGCCCGCTGGGCACATACGGCGGCTCTGGCCAGGTGGGTGCCTCCGGCGCGCTCGGGACGAACATCGACACGATCTCGCCGCGTCGCCAGGTTCAGCAGCAGATGGTTCGCACCACCGGACAGATCGTAGAGACGACGACTGGTGCTGCCGGTACCGCACGGGCGACCGCCAATCAGGCGAGCATCGCAGCCCAGGCCGCCGCCGATGCGGCAGCGGCGACCACGCTCGTCGCAGCGGACGCCGGCTTACAGCAGGCGGCCATGGCCGCGGGCGCAGTGGCAGGTTCGACGGATGGCGTCATGTCCGGGTCATCGCTCGACCAGACGATGTCTGCCGCAGGCACCGTAAACGCGACGACCCCGGCGACGGGGTCGGGCTCGATGTCGGGGTCGCTGCAGCAGACGACGTCGGCCGCGGGTTCACTGATGACGCAGGGCGCCACGGTACCTGCAGAAGTTGCACCGGCGCCAGCGAGTTCCGGTGCGTCGCCGGGCGAGGAGCCGTCCAACGCGTCGGAAGAGCCGCGGCCCGCGCGAGAACAGCGCGTCCGCGCGCGCTGAGGGTCGTAGCCAGGCTTCGGGCAGCGGTTCGGCAAGCGCCAGGTAACTCGTCGCGAGCCGTGGGATGGCTTGATCGATGGCGGCGGGCTCCCAAGCCCGCCGTCGTTCCTGCTTCCGGCACCGCTAAGCTCAGGCCGTCGGTGCTTGCACGGTCGTCGTGCGAACCCGGACAGGCATGGCCGGGTGGATCGTCACGAATCACACGCTTGCCAGATAGGTGAGCTCAACAGATCCCACCGGAATCACCTCGAAGCGCGGGTTCGTGGCGCAGATTTGGCGCTGATCTTCTCGTTGCTCCGAGGCGAGTCCGTGGAGGCGCTAAAGCGCAGAGGCTAGATCCGGCTTACGGAATGAGCTTATCGACAGATAGCTTGCAGATGATTCCGAGCACATGGTTTACACATTTCCGCATTTGGGGGAGCGCACCCAGATGCCCTGGAACGAGTGTAAGCCGATGGGCGAACGCCTACGTTTCATAGCCCGCCTGCTGGAAGGCGAGAAGATGGCGCCGCTGTGCCGCGAGTTCGGCATCTCCAGGGTCACTGGCTACAAGATCTTCGAGCGCTACAAGGCGTGCGGTCTCGATGCTCTGCACGATCGCAGCCGGGCCCCGTACCGGCAGGCCAACAAGCTGCCGTTCCAGGTCGAACGGGCGATCTTGGGGCTCAAGAGGGAGTTCCCGTCTGGGGCGCGCCGAAGATCCGCGACAAGCTGATCCGCGAGTACCCGATGATCCCGCCGCCCGCGGTGAGCACGATCCACGCCGCGCTCGATCGCAATGGACTCGTAAAACGCCGCAAGCGCCGGCGCTACGAGGCCTGCGGCACGCCGCTGGTGGCCGCGCACGCACCCAACGGGCTCTGGTGCGCCGACTACAAGGGCGAGTTCCTGCTCGGCAACCGACAGTACTGCTACCCGCTCACCATCACCGATTACCGCTCGCGTTACCTGCTCGCCTGCGAAGGCCTCGAGTCGACCAAATCGAAGTTCGCCTTCTCCGTGTTCGAGCGTGCCTTCCGCGACTTCGGCCTGCCGGGGGCGATCCGCACCGACAACGGCGTGCCCTTTGCCGCACCGTGGGCGATGTTCGGGCTCTCGCGCCTGGCGGTGTGGTGGCTGCGCTTAGGGATCCGCCTGCAACGCATCAAGCCCGGCAAGCCGCAACAGAACGGCCGCCACGAGCGCATGCACCTCACGCTCAAGAACGAGACGACCAAGCCCGCCGCGTTCAACTTCCTGCAGCAGCAGGAGCGCTTCGAGGACTTCATCCGGGTTTACAACCAGGAGCGGCCGCACCAGGCGCTCGGCGGACTGTACCCGGCCGAGATCTATACACCCTCAGCGCGTCCCTACGTGCCGCCGTGCGATCCCGAGTACCCGTTCCACGATCGCACCGTGCGCATCACGCGCTGCGGGCGCATCTGCGTGGGCAGTCGCAAGATCAACCTGAGTACGTCGTTGGCAGAGCAGCTGGTGGGCATCCGCGAAGTCGACGACCAGGTCTGGCAGGTCAGTTTCCTGGAGTACGAACTGGGATACTTCGATCGAGATCAGGACCGGGTCGAGCCCGGCCCCAATCCCTTCGCCCCGGACACAGTGTTAACCATGTGTCCGGAATGAGATGTAACCCATGTGATCGGAATACACCCGGTGAAGTTGGTCGGGATGAAAGGATTTGAACCTTCGACTCCTACGTCCCGAACGTAGTGCTCTACCAGGCTGAGCTACATCCCGAATCCAGTTCGCCGCGGGCCTTCAGACGATGTCCGGCTCGGGTAGCCGACAGGAGGCGAGGGCGGCGGGGCAGGCCCCGCTGAGAGCCGCGGAGTCTACTGAAGGAGCGGCCCTGATTCAATTGAATACGGCCGGCAAGTCCGGCTCCAATCGACTCAATACGTCCTTGCGACCGCGAAATCCGCCAGAATCACCAGGGCATCGCGGTATTTCGAGGCCGGCAGCCTGCCAAGCGCCTCGACTGCCAGATCTTTCTCGTGGCGGGCCATCCGGGCCGTGTATTCGAGCCCGCCCGAGGTCTCGATCACGCGCGTGATCTGGTCGAGGTCGTCGATGGCGCCGTTTTCAATGGCCGCGCGCAGTCTGGCGGCCTCGGCCGCGGGAGCATGGGCCAGCGCATAAATGACAGGCAGCGTCGGCTTGCCCTCCGCCAGGTCGTCGCCCAGGTTCTTGCCGAGCTCTTCAGCCGTGGCCTTGTAGTCGAGCGCGTCGTCGACCAGCTGGAAGGCCGTGCCGAGATGGCGCCCGTAGTCGACCATTGACTGCTCAATCTCGCGCGGCGAGCCCGACACGATTGCGGCCATCTGGGCACCGGCTTCGAACAGCTTCGCCGTCTTGCGGTAGATAACCTCGAGGTACCGCTGTTCGGTGGTCTCCGGGTCATGCGCGTTCATGAGCTGCAGCACCTCGCCCTCGGCGATGGTGTTGGTTGCGTTCGCCATCACTTCCTGGATACGCAGGTCGCCCAGCTCGACCATCATCTGGAACGAGCGGGAATACAGGTAATCGCCCACCAGCACGCTCGCCTCGTTGCCGAAGACGTGGTTGGCCGTATTGCGGCCGCGGCGCATGTCGGAGCCGTCCACGACGTCGTCGTGGAGCAGGGTGGCGGTGTGGATGAACTCGATGATGGCGGCGGCCGGGACGTGTTTCTGGCCCTGGTGGCCGCAGGCGCGGGCTGCCAGCACCACGCTCAGCGGGCGCAGCCGCTTGCCGCCCGCACCGATGATGTACTGGGAAACTTGATTGACCAGCACGATATCGCTGGCCAGCCGCTGCACGATGGTCTGGTCGACGCGTTGCAGGTCTTCCGTGACCAGCGCCCGGATCTCTTCGAGTTGCATTCTCGCGACAAGCCGTCCGGAAGGAGTTCTTATGGGAAACCCGGCATGGTACCCATCGCCCCGCGACAAGGGAATGGAGGGAACCCCCTAAGCGCTTGATTCGGGCGGGTCAATCCCCTAAAATCCCGCGTCTTTCTGCCGGGGCTCCCCGGCCCCCTACGTCAAGGTTTGGAGTAAGGCTCATGTACGCGGTCATTGCGACGGGCGGCAAGCAGTATCGCGTCGCCGAAGGCGACGTGGTGCGCATCGAGAAACTGGCGGCCGAGCTCGGCGCCACCGTCGAATTCGGCGAAGTCCTGCTGGTCGGCAGCGGCGCGGACGTCAAGGTCGGCGCCCCGCTGGTCGTCGGCAGCAAGGTTTCGGGCGTCGTGCACAAGCACGGCAAGGGCGAGAAAAAGGCGATCGTGAAGTTCCGCCGGCGCAAGCACTACCTGCGCCAGGGCACGCACCGCCAGTTCTACACCGACGTCAAGATCACCGGCATCCAGGCCTGAGCCTGGCGCTGAAAACATCCTTCGGAGTCCTCTGCAATGGCACATAAAAAGGCAGGCGGTTCAACCAAGAACGGCCGCGAATCCGAGAGCAAGCGCCTCGGCCTCAAGAAGTTCGGCGGCGAGAACGTCGTTGCCGGCAACATCCTCGTGCGCCAGCGCGGCACGGCCTACCGTGCGGGCGACAACGTAGGCGTCGGCACGGACCACACGTTGTTCGCGCTGACCGACGGCACCGTGCAGTTCAAGCGCAAGGGCGTGGACCAGCGCGTGCACGTCAGCATCGAGCCCAGCAAGGTCTGATCCTAGCCTCTCCCGCTCGCGGGCGGGTCGCGCGACGCGCGGATGAGGGCTCAGGTCTGCTGCTCGACCGATCGCAAGAGGCCTCGGCAATCCCGGGGCCTTCTTGTTTCCGACTATCCCCTAACCCCTATCCCCCAACCCCTCAAATGAAATTCGTCGACGAAGCCACGATCAAGGTGCAGGCCGGCAACGGCGGCCGCGGCATGGTCAGCTTTCGCCGCGAGAAATTCATGCCTTTCGGTGGGCCGGATGGCGGTGACGGCGGCGATGGCGGCCACGTCTACCTGGTCGCGAAAGCCGGGCTGAACACGCTCGCCGATTTCCGTCACATGCGCACCTTCAAGGCCGTGAACGGCGAGCCCGGCGGCAGCGCGGACTGCAGCGGTCGCGGCGGCGCCGACACGGAAGTCTTCGTGCCGGTCGGCACGGTGGTCTACGACATTGACACCGAGGAAACGCTGGGCGACCTGGCTGCCGATGGCGACCGAATCCTCGTCGCGAAAGGCGGCGAGGGCGGCATGGGCAACCAGCGTTTCAAGAGCAGCACGAACCGCACGCCGCGCAAGGCGACGCCGGGCAATCCGGGCGAGAAGCGCGAGTTGCGGATCGAACTCAAGTTGCTGGCCGACGTTGGCCTGCTCGGCTTGCCGAACGCGGGCAAGTCCACACTGATCAGCGTGGTTTCATCGGCCAAGCCGAAGATCGCGGACTATCCGTTCACTACGCTGCACCCGAACCTGGGCGTCGTCTACGTCGGTGAACACCAGAGCTTCGTCATGGCTGACATTCCGGGCGTGATCGAAGGTGCGGCAGAGGGGGCTGGACTCGGCATCCGCTTCCTGAAGCACTTGCAGCGCACGCGCTTGCTGCTGCATCTCGTGGACATCGCGCCGCCGGATCCGCAAGCGGACCCCGTCGTCGATGCGCGCGCCATCGCAGGCGAGCTAAAGAAATTCAGTCCGGAGCTCGCCACGCGCGAGCGCTGGCTCGTGCTCAACAAGATGGACCTGCTGCCGCCGGCGGAAGCCGAGAAGCGCTGCAAGGAGATCGTGCGTCGCCTGCGCTGGAAGGGCCCGGTCTATCGCATCTCCGGCGTCACCCGGCAGGGCACCCAGCAGCTGTGCTTCGACATCATGCGGCGGCTCGAAGAAATCCGGCTGTCAGGGATCGAGCTGCCCGACGCGGAATAGCCCCGCGTCACCGCGCCGGCGCCCGGCCCCATGCTGCCTGCGCTGGCTGTGCGCTGAAAAGAAAAAACCGGCTGTGCGAGCCGGCTTTTTCGTATCGAGGGGGGCGCGGCGTTGGCACCGCGACGGACTGCTGCCTTACTTGGCGGCGGCGCCCAGGGCCTTGATCTTGGCGTTGAGTTCGCTCTTGTGACGGGCTGCCTTGTTGGCGTGGATGATGCCCTTGGTCACCATCGTGTCGATCACGGGCTGGGCCTGCTTGAACGCGACGGTGGCCTCGGCCTTGTCGCCGGTGCCGATCGCAGCCAGGACCTTCTTGATCGACGTGCGCAGACGCGACCGGGCGGCCATGTTGTGGGCGCGACGCTTCACGTCCTGCTTGGCGCGCTTTTCTGCGGACTTGATGTTCGCCACTGACTTCAGCTCCTGCGGCCGGCGTGTCCACCCAGGGGACGACCAACCATCGGGTAATCGGATTAAAAGAGCCGCGTATTTTGGCGATCGAGGGCCCGAAGGTCAAGGCATTAATAGGGGGTAGGGGATGGGGGATCGGGGTTAGTCGGAGGAGCCATCGCATCCTGGCGTTTCGGCTGCACCTCCGACTATCCCCCAACCCCTATCCCCTATCCCCTCTCCTAGTATCATCCGCGGCCCATGTCCCTGACTGCGACCCTTTCGTGAGCGGCGGCTTCTTCCGCAGCACCTCGATCGTCGGCGCCTTCACGCTCATTTCACGCGTGACCGGCCTGCTGCGAGACATGGTCTATTCCCGGATGTTCGGGGCCGGCCTGCTCATGGACGCGTTCCTGGTCGCGTTCAAGATTCCCAATTTCATGCGGCGCCTGTTTGCCGAGGGCGCGTTCTCACAGGCGTTCGTGCCGGTCGTTTCCGAGTACAAGGTCCAGCGCGAACGCGACGAAGTCCGCGAGCTGATCGACGGGGCCATGGGGACTATGGCGTGGTTCCTGTCCGTCGTTACCATCGTCGGCGTCGTCGCCGCGCCGCTGCTGGTGATGCTGTTCGCGCCGGGCTTCCGTGCCGACGGCGATCGTTTCGACCTCACGGTCGACATGCTGCGCTGGACCTTCCCCTACATCCTCTTTGTCTCGCTGGCGGCGCTTGCGGGCGGCGTGCTGAACAGCTACGGCAAGTTCGCCGTGCCTGCGACGACGTCCACGCTCATGAACCTGGTCATGATCGTGTTCGCCGCCTTCATTGCGCCGCATTTCGCGCGGCCCGGCGTCGTGCTGGCCATCGGCGTGTTCGTGTCGGGTCTCGTGCAGCTCGGTTTCCAGCTGCCCTTCATGCTCAAGCTCGGCCTGCTCCGGCGGCCGCGCTGGCGCTGGGAACACGAGGGCGTGAAGCGGATCGGCCGGCTCATGCTGCCCGCGATCTTCGGTTCGTCGGTGTCGCAAGTGGCCTTGCTGCTCGACACGCTGATCGCGTCGTTCCTCGCCACGGGCAGCATCGCGTGGCTGTATTACGCCGATCGCCTGGTCGAGTTTCCGCTCGGCGTGTTCAGCATCGCGCTCGCCACCGTGATCCTGCCCGGCCTCGCCGCGCATCACGCCGCGCAATCGCCTGAGCGATTCGCGTCCACACTCGACTGGGCCGTGAAGCTCACGACGATCGTCGTGTTGCCCGCGACGGTCGCACTGCTGCTCCTCGCCGGGCCCCTGACCGTGGTGATCTTTCACTACGGCAAGTTCGACGAGCAGGACGTGCGCATGTCCTCGCTCGCGCTGATGGCGTACTCCATCGGCCTGATGGGATTCAGCATGGTGAAGGTGCTGGCACCCGGCTTCTTCGCGCGGCAGGACACGAAGACACCCGTGAAGATCGGCGTGCAGTCGCTCGTGCTCGGCATCAGCCTCAACGTGGGCGTCGTGCTCCCGCTCGCGTTCCTGTACCCGGACAAGCCGGGGCTGCACGCGCTGCTCGCCCTCAATACCGGCATTGGCGCGTGGTACAACGCGACGATGCTCTACCGGGGGCTGCGCAAGCAGCACGTGCTGCACCACTCCAGGGGCTGGGGCCGGACCCTGGCGCAGGTCCTGGCCGGCAACGTGCTCATGGGTATCTACCTGTGGGTCGTCGCGGGCGACACGCAGCACTGGTTCGAGATGAACGCGTGGCATCGCGTCGGCTGGATGGGCGTGCTGGTCGGCGGCGGCGCAGGTATTTATTTCGGCACGCTGTACCTCCTTGGCATGCGCCTGGGAGACCTGCGGCACCAGAAGATCGTGGTCCCGCCGCGGTCCGACGGCACGACGTCATGAGCCGGACGCTCGAGCTCGTCCGCGGGCTGCACAACCTGCGTCCCGAACACCGGGGCTGCGTCGCCACGATCGGCAACTACGACGGCGTGCATCGCGGCCACCAGCACATGCTCGAGGCCACGCGGCGCAAGGCCGATGAACTCGGCTTGCCTGTCACCGTGATCACGTTCGAGCCGACTCCACGCGAATTCTTCGAGGGCGCGGCGGCACCCGCGCGACTGATGCGGCTGCGCGAGAAGCTCGAGGCGCTCGCGCTCTACGGGGTCGACCGCGTCGTGGTGCTGCGTTTCGACGCACGCATGCGCAATTTCAGCGCCGCGGAGTTCGAACAGCAGCTGCTGGTGGCGGGCCTCGGCGTGCGGCACATGGTCGTGGGCCACGACTTCCACTACGCGCGCAAGCGCGAGGGCAACATCCACTCGTTGCGTGCTGCCGGTGAGCGGCACGGATTCTCGGTGGAGGAGGTGGGCGAGTTTCTCGTCGCAGGGGAACGCGTCAGCAGCTCGCTCGTGCGTGAAGCGCTCGGCCGCAACGACATGGAGCGTGCCGCCCACCTGCTCGGCCGGCCCTACCGCATGACGGGTCGCGTGCGGCGCGGCGTGCAGCTCGGTCGCACCCTTGGCTATCCCACGGCCAATCTCGCGCTGCACCGGAAGGTGGTGCCCCTGTGGGGCATCCTGGCGGTGCGCGTCAGCGGCGCCGGTCTGCAGGACTACCCCGCGGTGGTGAGCCTGGGCACTCGACCCACGGTCAATGGCACCGATCCGTTGCTCGAGGTGCACCTGTTCGATTACGAGGGCGACCTCTACGGCGAATACCTTAGCGTCGACTTCCTGCGCTGGCTGAGGGCCGAGCAGAAGTTCGAGTCGCTGGACGCGCTGGTTATCCAGATGGGCATGGATTCGGCCCACGCCCGGGCTGCACTTGCCGAAATTCCGCTGCTGCCCTGAGCCTGCCGCCGCCTGCGCGGCCAAGGCTGGATTAAAACCATGAATTGCCTCAATATTTCCGGTTCCGTGCCCGCGTGCGCGTACCGCTCCGAAGTCCCCGCCCATGGCTGATTACAAGAACACCGTAAACCTGCCCGAGACGGCGTTCCCGATGAAGGCCGACCTCGCTCGCCGCGAGCCAGGCATGCTGGCGTGGTGGGACGAGCACCGCACGTACGACAAGCTGCGTGCCATTGCGAAGGACCGGCCGAAGTTCATCCTGCACGATGGTCCGCCGTACGCGAACGGCGCGATCCACATCGGCCACGCGGTCAACAAGATCCTGAAGGACGTCATCGTCAAGTCGCGCACGCTCGACGGCTTCGACGCTCCGTACGTGCCGGGCTGGGACTGCCACGGCCTGCCGATCGAACACGCGGTCGAGAAGGTGCGCGGCCGTGAGATGAAGCAGCTCGACGCCAAGGCGTTCCGCCAGGCGTGCCGTGAATTCGCAATGGAGCAGGTCGACGTCCAGCGCAAGGACTTCATCCGGCTCGGCGTCATGGGCGACTGGTTCAATCCGTACCTGACGCTGGCGCCGCGCTACGAAGCCGAGCAGCTGCGCGCGTTCGCCCAGATCATCCGCAATGGTCACCTGTACAAGGGCTACAAGCCCGTGCACTGGTGCCTCGATTGTCGCTCGGCACTCGCCGAGGCCGAGGTCGAGTACGAAGAACGCACGTCGCCGTCGATCGACGTCCGCTTCGACGTCGTCGATGGCGCCGATCTCGCGCAGCGTGCCGGCGTGAGCATGCCGGCGGGCCGGGCCAGCATCGTGATCTGGACGACCACGCCCTGGACGCTGCCGGCCAACCAGGCCGTCGCGGTGCATGCAGATTTCGACTACTCGCTGCTCGCCATCGATGCGGGTGCGGGCGAAGAGCTGCTGATCGTCGCGTCGGAGCTTGCGCCGTCGGTGCTGCAGCGCGCCGAAGTCGCAGCGTCGCGTGAACTTGCACGAATCAAGGGCGAAGCACTCGAGCATCTGCGGCTCCGTCATCCGTTCTACGAGCGCGTCGTGCCCGTGATCCTCGGTGATCACGTGACGCTCGAAAGCGGCACCGGCGCCGTGCACACCGCGCCGGGCCACGGCCAGGAAGATTTCGTCGTCGGCAAGAGGTACGGCCTCGCGGTCGACAACCCCGTCGGCAGTGACGGGCGTTTTCTGCCGGCCACGCCGATCTTCGCCGGCGAGAAGGTTTTCGACGCGAACAAGCACGTCGTCGAGGTGCTCGCGGAGCGCGGTGCGCTGCTGCACCACGAAGCGTTCCGTCACAGTTATCCGCACTGCTGGCGCCACAAGACACCGGTGATCTTCCGGGCCACGCCGCAGTGGTTCATCAGCATGGAACGTGCGGGCCTGCGCGCCGCGGCACTCGCCGAGATCGGCAAGGTCGAGTGGACACCGGGCTGGGGCGAGCAGCGCATCTACAGCATGATCGCCGGCCGTCCCGACTGGTGCATCTCGCGCCAGCGCATGTGGGGTGTGCCGCTGTCGCTGTTCACGCACAAGGAAACGGGCGAGCTGCATCCGCGCACGCCCGAGCTCGTGGACCAGGTCGCCGGGCTGGTCGCAAAGGACGGCATCGACGCCTGGTTCGAGCTCGATCCGGCCACGCTGCTCGGCACCGATGCGTCGAGCTACGAGAAGGTCGCCGACATCATGGACGTCTGGTTCGACTCGGGCGTTTCGCACCATTGCGTGTCGCAGAGCCGTCCGGAGATCCTGTCACCCGCCGACCTCTACCTCGAAGGCTCGGACCAGCATCGCGGCTGGTTCCACAGCTCGCTGCTGACCTCAGTCGCGCAGAAAGGCCACGCGCCCTACAAGGGCGTGCTCACCCACGGCTTCACCGTGGACGAGAAGGGCCGCAAGATGTCGAAGTCGCTCGGCAACACCGTGCTGCCGCAGAAAGTGATGAGCACGCTCGGCGCCGACGTGTTGCGCCTGTGGGTTGCAGCCACCGACTACGCCAACGAAATCGGCGTTTCGGACGAGATCCTGAAGCGCACGTCGGACTCGTACCGCCGCGTCCGCAACACGGTGCGTTTCCTGCTCGGCAATCTCGCCGGGTTCGATCCCGCGCGCGATGCGGTGCCGGTGGACCAGATGCTCGCGCTCGACCGCTGGGCGCTTGCCCGCACGCGCGAACTGCAGCACGAAGTCGTCGCGGCGTATCGCAGCTACGACTTCCACGTCATCTACCAGAAGCTGCACAATTTCTGCGTCGTCGACCTCGGCGGCTTCTACCTCGACGTGCTCAAGGATCGCCTCTACACGACGCCGGCGACCGGCCCGGCGCGCCGTTCGGCGCAGACGGCGATGTTCTGGATTGCCGAGGCAATGGTGCGCTGGCTGGCGCCGATCCTGTCGTTCACGGCCGAGGAGATCTGGCGCTTCATGCCGGGTGAGCGCGCGGAGTCGGTGTTCTTCTCGACCTGGGCCGCCATCCCCGCGACCGACGCCGTGGTGCAGCCGATCGACTGGCCGAAGGTGCTGGAGGCACGTGCCGCCGTGCTGCGTGAGCTCGAACGCCTGCGCGTTGCCGAGCAGATCGGCGCGCCGCTCGATGCCGAGGTGACGCTCTACGGCACACCCGAGTGGACCAACGCCTTGACTCCGTTAGGCGATGAGCTGCGATTCGTGCTGATCACGTCGGAAGCACGCGTGGAGGATGCTGGTGCCCGGCCGGCCGAGGCCGTGGCCACGGACGCTGAGGGCAAGGGCGGGCTTTGGCTGCACGTAAAGCGTTCCGAGTCGCAGAAGTGCTCCCGTTGCTGGCACAAGCGGCCAGACGTCGGTACCGTGTCTGCCCACCCGGAACTGTGCGGCCGCTGCGCGGTCAATCTCGATGGCCCGGGCGAGACCCGCCGGTACGTCTGAGAAGGACGAAGACGCGATGAACCCTTCGACGACACCTACTCCGCCACCAACAACGCGCGGGAAGGGCACGCCCGTGGGGATCGGCCTCGCGACGCTCACTGGCCTGCGCATGCAGCGCACGCACCCCGCGGCCTGGCTGTGGCTGTCGCTGTTCGTCGTCGGGCTGGACCAGGCGACCAAGTTCCTGGTCACGCGTTTTCTCGAGCTTTACGATCGTGTCGAAGTCCTGCCGGTGCTCGACTTCACGTTGTTGCACAACACCGGTGCTGCGTTCAGCATCCTCGCCGACGCATCCGGCTGGCAGCGCGGGTTTTTCATCGCGCTCGGGTTCGTCGTGTGCGCCGCGCTCATCGTATGGCTCTGGCGGCTGCCGCGGGGCGAGAAGTTCCTGCCGCTGGCGCTGGCGCTGATCGTCGGCGGCGCGATCGGCAACGTGATCGACCGCATTGCGCACGGTTACGTGATCGACTTCATCCACGCGCACTGGGGCGGTTCGTACTTCCCCGCGTTCAACATCGCCGACAGCGCGATCACGATCGGCGCGGCGTTGATGATCCTGGACGCATTCCGCGAGCGGCACGCATGAGCGCGCTGGTTGCGCCTCCCGCGCTGGCGGAAGAGGCAGGCCGCTGGCCGCGTCCGGGCTCGTGAGAATCATTCTCGCCAATCCCCGGGGTTTCTGCGCCGGCGTCGACCGGGCGATCGACATCGTCGAACGCGCACTCGAACTCTTTGGCGCGCCGATCCACGTGCGGCACGAGGTGGTGCACAACAAGTTCGTCGTCGACCGGCTGCGCAGCCTGGGCGCCGTGTTCGTCGAGGAACTCGACGAAGTGCCCGACGGCGCCACGGTCATCTTCAGTGCTCACGGCGTTTCGAAGGCGGTGCAGGCCGAAGCCAGGCGGCGCGAGCTGCGAATATTCGACGCGACGTGTCCGCTGGTCACCAAGGTGCACATGGAAGTGTCACGCTATGGCCGCGACGGGCGCGACGTGATCCTGATCGGACACGAGGGCCACCCGGAAGTCGAAGGGACGATGGGCCAGTTCGACGCGTCGCAGGGCGGGCGCATCTGCCTGGTCGAGGACGTCGGCGACGTGCAGCACCTGAACGTGCGTGATCCTGCGCGGGTAGGCGTGGTCACGCAGACGACTCTCTCGGTGGACGACACCGCCGACGTGCTCGAAGCGCTGCAAGCCAGGTTCCCGACGCTCGCGACGCCGCGCAAGGAAGACATCTGCTACGCGACGCAGAACCGCCAGGACGCAGTGAAAAAGCTGGTCGCGGACTGCGACGTGATGGTCGTGGTCGGATCGGCCACGAGTTCGAATTCCAATCGCCTGCGTGAGATCGCTGAAAAAGCGGGGATGCCTGGCTACCTCGTGGACGGACCCGAGAACCTGCGTGCCGAGTGGTTCGAGGGCAAGCAGGCCGTGGGCGTCACGGCAGGCGCGTCAGCGCCCGAACTGCTCGTGCAGCGGGTCGTGGCGCGTCTCAAGGAGTGGGGCGGGCAGGGCGCGACCGAGATCGAGGGGCGGCCGGAGCACGTTGTGTTCGCACTGCCGCGTGAACTGCGGACGGCGGCGACCGGCCGCGACTAGGCGGCCGGGTGAGCCTGTGGGAAGGCGGCTGGTGCCTGCCCGCTGCGTTATTACCAACAGCTGTCCGACGTCGCGGTGCGGGCACCTGCCTGGTTGATCGTGAATGTGGCGCAGTCGGTGTCGTCGGCCTGGCCTCCTGCCGCCGTGGCCGTGGCTGTGAAAATTTCGGCGTCGGCGTCATTGGCGATCGTAATCGTGTAGTAGCCGTTTTCGGTCGTCGCCAGCAGCCCCAGTCCCGCCGGTGGCGCGGCGACGAGTGCGTCTGTGTACGTGTTGTTCTGCAGGTAGAACTTCTCCTGCGCGGCAGCAAGATTGAGCAGGGCCGACTTGGCTTCCGCCCGGTGCGACCGCAGCAAGAACTGCCGGTAGCTCGGGATCGCGATGGTGGCGAGCAGCGCGACGATCGCCACCACGATGACCAGCTCGATCAGGGTCACGCCTCGCATCTTGTTCAACATCGATTCGCTCCTTCAGGGAATCTGGCAGGGACGCCGGACGGGTCCGGCGTCCCTAGCCTGTTCAGTTCGAGCCACGCTGTTCCCAGTAGGTCCGCACCGGCGGGTTGTTGAGCCCGCTGCCGCAGCTCTCCAGGCCGACCAGGCAAATGGGCGGAACCGCAGGCGGGTTCGGATTGTCTGGATCGGCGTCGGGGGTCGGGAACACAAAGATGGCTTCCGGGGCAATACTGCCCTGGGCCAGTTCCTTGAACCGGTCGGAAGCGTCTGCCGGCGGTGACGTGGGGTCGCTGAAGTTCACGACCGGCTTGCCGGTCGCCGCGTCCACGATGTAGAGCCGGTTCAGGCCGACGGTCGCGACGCAGTACTCCGGGTTGTATTCGCGCTCTTCCGGAGAATACGTCGTGAAGTAGATGCGGTTCTGGAACGTCCGCGATTCCGCCAGGACCTTCTCGCCCGCATCCTGCAGGTTCATTCTCCAGCCGACTCCGCCCGCGGGTATCGTCGGGTTGATGTCCGTGCTCACGTCGACCAATCGCGTGTCGCCGTCCGTGATGATCTGGTGGCAGGGTGACGTTTCCGTCGTGCCGCAGGTGTCCTTGTACTGCCCATTCGCGACCTGCGAGAACACGTTGAAGTCACGCAGGCTGTAGAAGCGATTGACCACCGTCACGTCCGTGATCGGCTTTTCGCGGTGCCCCGAGCCGATACCGACGTTGATGAAGTTGGTCGTGCCCACCTTCATCAGCGAGACGTCCGGAGCGTAGAAGAACCGGCGGTTCTTGGTCGCGTCGGTCTTGACCGCAAGGTCACCGTTGCCGAGCGAGGCGAAAACCCCGCCCAGGACCAGGTTGGCTGCCGCCTGGCCATTGCGGATGTCGAAGCGCCAGACGCGTCCGCCCATGTCCGCGGCATACATTCGATCGGCGAAGCCGTCGCCCGACAGGTCGATCACGCGCACGTCGCCAGGGATGGAATTCGTCATCTTGTCCAGCGCCAGCTGTGCGCCGGTGTCCGACGTCGGGCCCGCGCGCCAGATCAGGCTGCCGGTGACGGCGTCCACGATGAAGACGCGGTTACCCACGTTGTCTGCCACGTAACCGACGGTGTCCTGGGCAACGTCGTAGCCGCCGCCGAACACGAGCACCATCTTGTCGGGGTTGCTGCTGGGCCAGGTGCGGTTGACGTTGACCCGCGCGACCGCGGGCGTGGACCAGGTCTGGCCGATGCCCGGCAATTCGGATGGACCGAGGACAAAGAGAAGCTTCGGCGCGGTGCGTACCGTCACGTCGAGCCCGAAGTAACTGGAGCCACCGCGACGCATGCCGAAGTACAGGAACACCTTGTCTTTTTCGGACTCGGTGACCGTGCCGTCGCCGTTGATGTCCGAGCCGGCGGGCTCTATCGTGCCGTCGCCGTCGCGATCGAGTCGAACCACGCGCACCGCGCCGTCCAGGCCGTACACGCGTGACGCCGCGTCGTCGTTTTCGTACAGTTTCTCGACGCGGTCGAGCATGACTCGTGGCACGAAGGACCAGAGTTCCTCGCCCGTCTCCGCATTGATCGCCTGCAGGTAGCCGTCGTTCGTCGTCGCGTAGAGCGTCAGGTCCGGATCGTCCGCCGGCCCGCCGTAAATGACCGTTGCCGGACGCGAATGCAGCGGATCGCCCATGTCCTTGCGGGCTTCCGTGGAATCGCCGTTGCCATTCTCGTCCTGGACGTCGTGACCGTATGCCCAGTCCACGAGGTCGCCGACAGCCGGACGGCCCGATACCGCCACGTTGGACACGACGCCGAGCAGCAGCAGGTTGGCGAGCGTCAGGTTGCCCGTGTCCTTCAACTCGGAAAGGTCCTCGGTCAGCGTCCCCGAGTTGACAGTCAGGTTGCTATAGATCTTGCGGGTCGCCGGATCCTTCAGTTCACCCGCCGCGCCGCCCATCTCGGCGTCGGCGCCGTCGGCCACATGTCGGACCAGTAGCTCTGCGAACCATTCTCAAAGAAGCCGTTGTTCGGATCGACCGCCGCGTTGTCGTTGACGTCGCGGATTTCGCCGTCCTGCGTGACCCGGTACTTCTTGATGTTGCCGAGCCAGCGGTAGGAGGAGGCCGGCTTGAAGACCGACATGTAGAGGTAGTTCAGGTTCTGCGTACGGTTGAATGCGTTGACGGCCACCGTCGGCGACGTGAACGTCGTCGTCTGCTCGAGGATCTTGGAGATGATCTCCGTGAAGGCCTCGGTCAGCTCGGCGGTGTCGGCCGCCGAGTAGTACTTGCCGCCGCCGCGCTGCGCAACCTTTTCCAGGAACGCAGTGCCGGATGCGACGTCGTCGCCGAAACCGATCCAGAAGCTGGTGACGTTCTGCACGACCGGCCGGTCCGCGCGCAGGTCTGCTTCGTGCAGCCACTTGGCCAGATCGTCCGTGCACTTGCCGTTGCTCTCGGTGCCGTCGCACTTGGTGCTACCGGTGATCCCGGAGAAGTCGGGTAGTGCCTCGATGCGCGAATTCGCCTCGTTGTCCTGCGTCGGCAGGCCGTCCGTCAGGTAGACGATATAGTTCTTCTGGCAATCCTGGTCCGCCGGCGAGTCGTACAGGGTCTTGTCGGAGGCGTTGCGGGAAGCGGTGACACTCGGCGCGTCGCCGTTGGGATTGCTCGTGAACTTGTCCGACTTGCTGAACGCGCTTGGGTACGCCGTCGCGTCCGCGCCGCCCCCGAAATACACCTTGTCGCCCCTGAAGTACTGGTGTGGCTTCGTAGAGGGTTTCCGAGAGCGGTGTCCAGCCTGCGGCGTTCCAGGAGTTGATCTCCGTCGTCATCGCCTCGCGGTTGTCCTCGATCCGGCCCATCTCCTTCACGACCATGCCACCCTGCGCCGCGGTGTCGCTGTCGCTGCCCGTGTCGTTGCTGTAGCGCATCAGGCCGACGTTGACGTTGTCGTCGAGGTTGGTCAGCAGCGTGGTCAGCACCTCCTGCATGATCTCCAGGCGGGAGCGCGTAATGGTGGAACTCGACTTCCAGTTGAGGTAGTTGCCTGAGTAAAAGGTGATCGGATCACCCGCGGCTCCAGTCGATCTTGTTGGAAGAACTGCTGGACCAGGGGCCGTTGGTGGAGCCGTCGGCGGCATATCGCTTGGTCGATGCGTCGGTCTGGCCATGAATGCCTTCGTCCGCCTTGCACTCGATCCAGCTGGTGTTGTCGTTGTCCGAGAGCCCATCCCACCGTTTCTTGTCCGACCGCCAGCGCGCGGCCTTTGCGACATATGAAATTCCCGACGATGTCAGGTTTGGCAGGGCGGCGTTGCAGGTGAAAGCAGTCGCGGCGACGTACTGGTCGGTGCTGCACTTGGGCACCTTTTATCGTCCGACCAGTAGATGCGGTCCGTCCGGCACGAGCCGCTGTAGGTGTCGGCCGGGTTGAACGACACCTGGGTCGTCACGTTGGTGTCCATGCTGCCCGACGTGTCCATGACGAACAGGATGTTGGGGCGTGAAGGTGCCGCCGCCACGGCTGCGCCGACGAACAGTTCGGTGTCGTCGGCCCCGGCAGGAGCGCTGGAGAGCAGCACCACGGCCGTTGCAGCGGCCAGCGTGGCCAGCGATCGCTTCCTGAAAGTCGTCATGACTTGCTCCTCGGTTCGGTGGCGCCGCTTTGCGGGGCCCTGGAGGGTTGTTTCGCGGGCACGTCGGCGGCGTCGAGCTGCATCCCTAGCTTGATTCGGGTGACGCGCTGGGTCTTCGTCTCATAGGCCACGACGACGGTGTTACTTCCCCGCGCCGCGTACATGCGCAGCGTCGCGAGCGACACTGGATCCCGGCCGACGAAATACTCGCTGTTCGCATCGAGTTTCAGGTGGAGCATGCTGCAGCCCGAGCAGGGAGTGATGCTCCAGGTGCCGGACGCCGACCTGGGCATGGCCAGGGTGGCCGTACTCGATTCGATGCCGGTGTACAGGACCTTCTCGGCCTGGCTCCAGGCTGCCGGTGTGGCACCGCACAGGACGATGGTGGCAATCAGCGCTTTCTTGAACATGATGTTTCTCTCCGGTGGCGGTACGGCGATCAACCGCCGCTCGGTCCGACGACGTAGAAGCTCTGTCGATGTTCCGACTGCGCGCCGCGATCCGACGTGCCGAAACTGTCGACGACGAAGTGATACGCCTCGAAGCCCGTGCCGATGCTGTAGCCGCCGCTGGGGACGGGTGTCTGGCCGGACTGGAGGTCGAAACGCATGAAGTACTCGCACTGCTGCGCGTCGGTCGGGGTGTCGACCTCCGCGCAGTTCGCAATCGCTTGTCCCGTCCCTCGCGTCGGCACCGGACGGAGCGCCGCCACGTTGTCATACGTGCCTACAGCAACGTTGGTGTCATAGATGCCGGCAGCAAGCGCCTGCTCGATGCCCGCATCGGCGGCCTGGAACGAGCGCTCCTGGTACTGTGCGTTGCCGGCCATCAGCAGTTCGAGCGAGGCGGTCGTCATGCCGGAGATGGCCAGCAGCGTCAGGACGAGCAGCAGGATCAGTCCGACGACGAGAGCTGCGCCCGCTTCGCCTCGCGGGCCAGCCGGACGGAGCGGCGAGCGTTGGCAGGTCATGCGCGTGTGTTCCGGATGTGGATCGTCTTGGTGAGGAGGATGCGCCGGTAGTTGTCGCCAGGTGTCACCACGGCGCCCATGTCGGCGTACTGGAAGCCGGTATCGTTGACGAAACCGATCTCGGGTTCCTCTGCGCGGATGCGCAGCCAGATCGTCGCCGAGACCACGACGCCGTTCGCCGGCACCGCACCCGGGTTCACGTACTGGTCGATGTTCGTGTCGCCGTTCGTGTCGACGCCCAGGCGCACCTGCAGGTCTTCGACGCCCGGGACGATCTCCTCGTCGACGAAGGCGTTCCCCGGGGCGCCACTCGCGTTGGCGAACCGCTTGCGGCGGAGCGACGGCACGTCGTTGCGGTTGGTCGAGCGCGACGACACGTAGTAGACGTGTGCCTCGAGTTCGCGGGACTGCGAGGCAGGGGGCAGGTAGTCGGCCGGAATGCAGCCCTGGTCGGTGGGATCCGTGCAGGCGGGTACGAACAGCGTGCCCCGGATTCGGCTGGTTTGCAGGTAGATACGGGTCGAGTCCAGGGCGGCCGGCTGCGTGCCGTTCGCGCGACGTATCCACAGCGTGTCGGTGCCGGCCAGGTAATTGTTGGCCGCGCAGGTCAGCCCGTAGGAGTTGTTCGAGCCGCCGACGTACTCGTCCAGGTTGAGCACGAAATAATTGCTTGGAGCGGTGGTCGTGCCGCAGACAGCGGCGTTCGCCTGCTGCGTGGCGTCGAGTGCCGCGGGCGGCGACTGTCCGATCGGTGTGCGATTGTCGATATAGTCGGCGTGGTTGCTCATGCCCCAGAAATTCGCCATGCGGACGTCGGTCTCGACCACGTCCATGGCGAGCCGGCCGACTTCCTGCAGGCGTGCGACGCTCTCGGCGGTGCGATACGTGCTGCGACTCTGGCTGAACACCGTGACCGCGCCGAGGATCAGGAACAACCCGATCACCATCGCCACCATGAGTTCGATGAGGCTCACGCCGAACTGGCGCATTCGAATTGTGCTTGCAATCACGGCAGCGTCCTCAGATCTCGATCCGCAGCTGGTAAGTCACTGGATCGTCCTGGCCAAGTTCGTCCCAGCTGACGCCGACGACGTACACCGCTGGCGTGGTCGCCGTCGGTGCGGTATAGGCGACGTCCGCGGTGCCTCCCGGCAATTGCGCTGCAATCTGGTTCATCCAGTCCGTGAGGTCTGCGATGGCGATGGCGTTGCCGCCTGCCGCCGGGTCGCACGGGCTGCCACACGCGTAGGCGGCGGCGGGATTGCGGTTGGACCGCATGCGGTCCCCGATATCGGTGGCCATGTTGACGGCCTGCGTGCGGTAAAGCGAAGTGCGGTTGGCGCGCAGGGTTTCGACGTACAGCGCGGCAATGCCGAGCAGGCCGACGGACAGGACGATGAGGGCGACCATCGCCTCGACCAGGGTGAACCCCCGATTGCGACGCAATGCGGCTGAACCGGCGCGGTTGCGGGTCATGGGCAGCCTCCAAATGCGGTGACCGTGGCCTCGGTGCGGAACACCGACGGCCGCCCGGTCGGCAGGACCTCGATTGCGCGCGCAGCGGAGTCGCCGCCGGCGCTGGTCACGTTGCCGCGCACGTCGCACAGCACGAAGCGGTTGACGTTTTCCGTCTCGATGAAAGGGAAGCCGGTCGGCAGGTAAATCGCCCGGATTTCGTCGGCGTCCGTGACGACCGTGATGCTCTCCGGCAGCTGGCGGTCCCGCAGGATCACCTCGGCGCCGTCGATCTCGCCGTTGCCGTCCGTCGCTGCGGCGACCGCCGGGTCTTCGTCGTCGACAAAGATGATCCAGCGATTGAACGGGTCGGTATCGTCCGCGTCGCAAGCTGCCCCGTCCTGCGACTTGCACAGCGTGATCGGGACCCTGCGCTTGACGGCCTCGGAGCGGGCGAAATTGAAATCGGAGATGATGTCGTTTGCGGACGCAGACATGCGGCTGTTACGGACGAATTCCTGCATGTTCGGCAGGCCAATGCCCGCGAGCACCGCCAGCAGGGTGATTGCGAACAGCAGTTCGATCAGGGTGAAACCGGGTTGCTTTGCGTGCATCTTGTGAGGAAGCATAGGCCGCTGTTCTCTCCCTGAAGCCGTGCCCCGACGAGCGGTTCGCCGCAAACGACGAGCGGCGAGCTATTTGACTATGTGCAGACCAGGGGCCCACCCGACGCGCTGCGGCTGGAAATCCGCGGCCTTCCCGTCTGGCTGATGATCACCGCGCGCGCGGCGCGTGCGCCGCGGTCGTCGCAGAACGTGACGGTCGCGGTGACCCCCATCTGCCCGAATGGACGAAAGGATAGGGTGCTGCGATTGGACGTAATGTGACCGGAGTCCCAGGGTTCGTAGACACGCAGCAGGGGCTCGTCGACATCGCGTGCTGCCGGGGAGTCGCGGTCCAGGTTGACGAAGATCAGCCATCCGGTGGTCCACTGCACGCTCGGGGTGCAGGTGATGCCATTGCGGCTGGGACACAGGCTCACGACCCCGTTGCGCTTGATTGCCTCGCTGCGCGCCAGGTAGACAGCCTGGCGAACTGGTTGACTTCCTGGTGCGGGCGGCGTCTCGGGCAAGCGTGCCAAAGGACGGCACGCCCCAGGCGACGGTCGTGGCCACCAGGCCCAGGCCGAGGACCAGCTCGATCAACGTGTAACCCTGCCACCGGCGGACCCAGCGGTGACGGCACTTGCCTTCCATGGCGACACTTCCAGGCGGAGGTGGGCCCGGCAGCCCGCCGCCGCCAGGCGAGGACACAGGTTAGGATGGCGCTGAAATGCGGTCTTGCCGCAAAAGGCAGGGGTTTGTGCGGATTCAGGCCTGGCCGGCCTCGGCCTTTATAATCAGTCCACTTTTTCTGACTCCCGGACCACTCCCGTGAACGAAGTCAGCAGCCTTCTCGAACGACACGGCATCCGCCCCACCCAGCAACGCGTCAAGGTCGCCGAGGTGCTGCTCGTGGCTCCCGTGCACCTCACCGCGGAGCAGTTGCTCTCGACCCTGCGGCAGTTCCCGAGCCGGGTGTCCAAGGCCACGGTCTACAACACGCTCAAGCTGTTCGTGGATCACGGGCTGGTGCGCCAGATCCACCTGGATCCGGAGCGCTGCGTCTACGACTCGGCGATGACGCCGCATCATCACTTTCAGAACGTCGAGACGGGCGAGATGCGGGACATCCGCCCCGACGAGCTGACTCTCGAGCGAATGCCCACGCTGCCGCCCGGCACCGAGATTGACGGGGTCGAGGTCGTGATCCGGGTTCGCCCACAGGCCAGCTGAGTCCGGCTTCCACCCGCGGGGTCGAATCCTTATAATGCGCGCCCCTCCGCGCCGGAGGGGTCTGCGCAGAGCCGACGTAGCTCAGTTGGTAGAGCAACTGATTCGTAATCAGTAGGTCCGCGGTTCGAATCCGCGCGTCGGCACCATTTTTCCCGTGAAAACCCTGCTCCAGTCCGCGTTGCTTGGAGTCCTGTACGCGGCCATGGGATCCGTGGCCGGGCTGCTGCGCGTGTCTGGCTGGCGCCGCGACCTGGTCCGACGCCACCTCGCGCGCTGCCTGCCGGAACTCAGTGACTCCCGTCGACGGGACATCGAAGCCGGCTTTTACAGCCACCTGGGTCAACTGGCGGCCGAAGTCCTCGCGCAGCGCTTGCTCGATCCGGCTGCCCTCGCGAACCGTGTCCGGTTCGAGAACCCGCAACTGGTACGGGATTGCCTGCATGCCACACCCGGTCGCGCCCTGATCCTGTCGTCGCACCACGCCAACTGGGAATGGCTCCTGCTGCGGTGTTCCAATGAATTCAACGAGCCGCTGACCGCGGCCTACAAGCCCACTCGTCGCGAAAGCGTCGACGGCGTGTTGCGGCGAATGCGCGAGCGCTTCGGCTGCACCATGGTGAAAGCCGGGGACCTCGTGCCCTACCTGCTGGAACAGCGGGGCAAGGTGCGCCTGCTGGCCATGCTCGCCGACCAGTCGCCGTCGGCGAAGAGCGAGCAGCAGACCTGGCTCGAGTTCTTCGGCCAGCAGACGTCGTTCTTCCGTGGGCCGGGCTGGATCGGCGCCAAGCTTGGCTACTCGGTGTACCTGGCTGCGATGCACCGCGAGCGCCGTGGCCATTACGTCGTGCGCTTGATCGAGTTGTCGCGCGCGGGTACGCGGGCGGAGCCGGACCAGATACTCACGGCCTACACCCGGGCGCTCGAACAGCACGTGCGGCAGTATCCCGAGCTGTATTTCTGGGCCTACAACCGCTGGAAGCGCGAGAAGCCTCTTTATGGTTGAGCCGATGGCGTCAGCGACTGTACCGATACCGGCCCGCGACTCGTTCGGCCTGCGGCTGCGCTATGCCTGTTCGTGGCTGCTGTTTTTCCTGGGCTATCGATTCTTCGGGCTGCGGCGCGGAACGATCCGCCAGAATCTCCGTCGTTCGTTTCCGGGCAAGGGTGATGCCGAGCGGGAACGCATCCGCGTCGACTTCGTCGCGCGGCAAGCGGAAATACTGGCCGAACTCGATTACGCGCGAGTCATGGGCGCTGGTGAATTGCGCGCGCGAGTGCAGCTCGTGGACCGCGCCGGCGTGCTGGCCGCGCCGGTCAAGCTGGTGCTGATCGGCGGCCACCAGTGCAATTTCGAATGGATGCTGCTGCGCATCTCGCTCGAACTCGGTTCCGGACTGATCGCCATGTACAAGCCGATGGGCAGCGCTTGGGTCGAGCGGTACTTCCTCTCGATCCGCTCGAAGTTCGGCGCGCGAATGCTGCCCTCGAAAGCCATCCGGCACGAGATCGGCGTGATCCGGGATGCGCGTGCCCTCGGCCTGGTTGCGGACCAGGTGCCGCGTACCAGTCCGGAACGCCACTGGACGACTTTCCTGCACCAGGACACCGCGTTCTTCAAGGGGCCGGAGCGGATGGCGCGACTGCTGCGCGCGCCGATCGTTTACGTTTCGATGCGGCGCCACGCGCGCGGCATGCTATGAAATCGAGCTCGAGCCATTGACGGCGGCGGGCGAGAAGCTGGCGGCAGGCGTGCCCACCGAGCGGTACGCGCGCGTGCTCGAGCGCGACATCGATGCCGACCCGGCGGGCTGGTGGTGGTCGCACAAGCGGTGGAAACAGCTGAAAGGGGATAGGGGATAGGGGTTGGGGGTTAGTCGGAGGCGCAGCGAACTTGAGTCTAGGTGCCACGGAAGCGGGCGTCGTTATCAGCCTTCCTGTCCTTCCTGGCCTCCCCCTACCCCATCCCCTAACCCCTTTCCTCAATCTTCGACTCCAGCCGCTGCGCCAGCATCGAGATGGTCGGGAAATCGAACAGCTCGGTGAGGTCGACCAGGCCCGGGTAGGCCTCGTCGATCTTCTCGTGGATCTGGATCAGCGTGAGCGAGCTCGCGCCGACGTCGAACAGGTTGTCATCGATGTCCACGTGCTTGCCGGGCATGGCGTCGTCGACGATCGCCTTGAGCTGTGCCTCGACCCGACCCTTGGCCGCGCGACCCTGACCGTGCAGCGCGGCCCACGCCTGGTCGAATTCCGCCAGTTCCGCCGCAAACTCGCCGTCCTCGTACGACTTGGCCAGCGCGTTGCGCTGCAGCTTGCCGCTCGTCGTCTTCGGGATACGCTTCACTGGCACCACGCGCGCAACTTCCACGCCCGCATGCTCGTTGATCAGGTGCATCGCCTTCGTCGCGAGCGGGATGAAGTCGGCCATGTCGCTCCGGTGCAGCACGAACAGCACCAGTTCGTCGGTGGGCGACTCGCCTGCACGCGCTCCGGCAGCGATCACCTTGCCGAGCTCGAGGCCGGGTTCGGCCTGCAGCACGGATTCGAGGTCGTGCGGGTAGTAGTTCTGGCCGTTCACGAAGATGATCTCCTTCGAACGGCCCGTGACGTACAGGTCACCCTCGTGCTCGAGCGCCAGGTCGCCCGTGCGCAGCCAGCCATCGGCCGTGATCGCGGCCGCGTTCGCTTCCGGGTTCTGGAAGTAACCGCGCGTGACGTTGTCTCCCTGCATCAGCAGGTGACCCACGGTTCCTGCCGGAACTTCCGCCCCCGCATCGTCCAGGAGCTTCACGCTGGTGTAGGGAATCGGTTTTCCTTCGGACATGAGCTTGAGCGCCGTGGGGTCGGCGGCGTCGACATGCCGTGCCGGCGACCCGACGCCCAGCGAGCGTCGATCGACCGTGATGCAACGGTACAGCGTGCCCGGCGGCGGGAAGCTCACGGCGAGCGACGCTTCCGCGAGTCCGTACACAGGGAACATCGACGTGCGGCGCAAGCCGTACGGTGCGAGCCGGTCGAGGAATTCCTCGGCGAGTTCGACGGAAATCGGCTCGGCACCGTTGAAAATCAGGCGCACCGACGACAGGTCGTGATTCTCGAGTGTCTTATCGCCGAGCGCCTTGAGGCAGTGCCGGTAGCCGAAGTTCGGCGAGCACGTGATCGTGACGCGCCTGGCGGAAGACCACTTGAGCCAGAGAAGGGCGCGGCGCCCGAACAGGTCGGTGGGCATCAGGTGCTGCCGTACGCCCGCGTACATCGTCATCAGGTGGGAGCCGATCAGGCCCATGTCGTGCGTGAGCGGCATCCAGCTGAGCGAAACGTCGTGCTCGCTGAACTCCGCGGCCTGGCGCGCGCCTTCCGCGTTGGTCAGGATGTTGCGGTGGGTGAGCACCACGCCCTTCGGTTCGCTCGTCGAACCCGACGAGAACTGGATGAACGCCGTCTGGTCCGGGCGCAGGTCTGCCGGTGTGCCGGCTCGCGAAATGTCGTCGAGCGCATCGATCAGGAACGTTCGGGGCTTGAGCGCGCTCCAGGCATCGGGCTCGCCCAGGGTCGCGGCATAGGTCGCGAGGCGGTCGCGAAGCTTCTTGTCGGTGTAGAGAAACGGCCGCCCGAGCTGCTTCGCGATGCGCAGCAGCTTGTGCTTGTGCTCGTCGCTGATGCCGACTGCGACCGGCACGGGCACGATGCCGCCATAGAGGCAGGCCCAGTACGCGTCGATGAATTGTTCGTTGCTCGCCACGTGCAGGATCAGGTGATCGCCCGGCTTTGCGCCGATACGCTGCAGGTGGAACAGGATGCCGAGCGCGCGCCGCCGCAGGTCTGTGAGCTTGAGCGTCTTCTCGGCACCTTCGCCCTCGAGGTAGACGATCGCGCCGTCACCGCGTGCGCGGTCGTCGAGCATGTCCGGAAGCGTCTGGTACTTGATCATCGCTGCTGTATTCTCATGTGAACGTCACTGGCCGTCCGCAGGTTGATGCGCGCCTCGAGGAAAGGTTGCACGGGCTGCGGATCGGTCAGACGAAACCGGCGCGCCGCATAATTGAAGTGCAGGAGGATCTCGTAGAGCGAGAAATTCTGCCCGATGCAGTGGCGCGGCCCGGCCGCAAACGGAATGTACGCGAATGCGTGGCGTGCTTCGACCTGCGGGGGGTCGAAATGGCGCGGATCGAACGTCTCGGGCAGACGCCAGTGTTGTGGATGCCGATGCACGAGGTAGGGGCTGATGAAAACGTCGGTGCCGGCCGGTACCGCGTGCCCACCCAGCGTGTCCGGTCCGATGCTGCGCCGGGTCAGCAGCCAGCCCGGCGGGTACAGCCGCATCGATTCGTCCACGACCTGCCGCATGTAAGGCAGCCGGATCAGGTCGGCATAGCTCGCGTGACCCAGGTCGCCCACGTCACGTTGTTCCTCGGCAACGCGCCTGGCAACGGCGGGGTGGGTGGCCAGCAGCCACCACGTCCAGTTGAGCGTGCTCGCCGTCGTTTCGTGACCGGCGACGACGAGCGTCATGACCTCGTCGACGATTTCAGCGTCGCTCATGGCCTCGCCCGTGTCTGCGTCCCTGGCGTCGAGCAGTAACTGCAGCAGGTCGAACCGCTCCTGTCGCCGCGCGCGCCGAACTTCGACCAGCGCCTTCACGTCGCGCGCCAGCTGGCGGAATTCGTAGGCAAAGCGGGTATCACGGCGCGCATCCTGCAGGATGGCGGCGAACGGGTTGTTGTCGAGGTCGGGCACGAGTTGCCGCAGGTCGTCATCGAAGAGCGCACGCAGGATGACGCGCAGCGCCAGCCGGCTGGCCGAATACGTAACGTTCACGCCGCCGGTGCTGCGAGCAGCCGCGCTCCATTCGGCGCCAAGCGCCTCGTTCTCCTCGCGCACGATCGACGCGTAGCGCTCGACGACGCGGCGGTGAAAGGCAGACTGCATCATGCGACGCTGCCGGCGCCAGAACTCGCCTTCGCTGGTCATGATGCCGTTGCCGAGCAGCAGCCTGACCCGGTCGATGCCGACGCCCTTGGTGTAGTTGCGGTGGTTGGTCACCAGGACGCGCTTGACGTCGTCCGGGTGGCTGGCGACCCAGGTCGATCCGCCGCGGCTCGGCACGTGGATCCGAAAGAGATCGCCGAGTTCGTCGAACGCGCGGCGCAGGACGACGATCGTCTCGTCGGTGCTGCCGAGTTCGTGCGACTGCAACGCCGCGGGCGGTGCGGGCGCACTGGCGATTTCGGTCGATGGGTGTTCACTGGCGGCAGGGATGGGTCACACGGCACCCATGGCAAAAGTTTTCTTCCCGGGCACGATGACCGACGCCATAACTTCGCACACTCGACTGCCGTCGTCCTGCCCGTCGTGGCAGGAGTCGCTGTTGCAGGCATTGCCTTACGCGCAGCGTCTCGAACTGGAGCGGCGCGAGCCAGGAGCCCGGCGCGCCAGCCTGGCTGGCCTGGGTCTCGTTCTGGTGGGGGCGGCCCACGTGACCCGGCAGGAATTTCCACCGCAGGCTTTCACGTTCCCGCCAGCAGGCAAGCCGCGGCTTGCCAGCGGCCCGTATTTCAGCATCTCGCACTCGCGTTCGGCCGTGGCCTGCATCGTTTGTGCCGACGCGGACTGCGGTATCGACATCGAGGATCGAACCGAGGCGGAAGAAGGCGCGACCGTGGCGAAGTTGCAGAGATGGACCGCCACCGAAGCGGCGTTGAAAGCGGCGGGCCTGCGCGACGGGTGAAGTTGCGCTCGCAGACCTGCTGGGGCATGCGATGGTGCGGCGGCAACGATACGAATTGCAGCCCCTGGAAGACTTGCCCGGTCTCATCGGCCACGTCGCCGCCAGGAGGAAGCTGACGCCGATCATCACGTCCGTGGAACTGGACGATGCCCGGACGTCAGCCCTGCTTGAGCGCAGCCTCGGCCTGTCGGCGCAGATCGTGTAAGCGTTCAGCCATCTGCTGCTGCCAGCCGGCAAGCCCTGCTGCGTCCATGGCGCGGCTCACCTTCACGGGCTCGCCATAGACGATCGCGATGCGGCTGAAAGGCAGCGGCAACTCGAACGCGTCCCAGGTGCGGAACGTTATTTTGAACGAATGGGCGACCGCGATTGGCAGGATCGGTTTGCCCGTGATCTGCGACAGCATGATCGCGCCCGGCTTGAACTCGTGCAGCGGTCCGCGCGGCCCATCGGGCGTGATCGCGGGCGAGATCTCCTGCTTGACGATCGTCTCGTAGTAATCGCGCAGCGCGCGCGCACCGGTGTGCGTGGACGAGCCGCGGATGACATGGGCGCCGACTTTCTGGACCAGCATCGCCGGCCCCGTGCCATCGACGGACGGACTCACGAGGAAGCCCACCTTGAGCCCGGCGCTGCGCAGGTCGAGCAGGGCGCGCGCACCGAACAGCATGTGCTGGTGCCAGTACACCGGGATCAGCGACTTCAGGTCGCGAATGGCCTCTGCGGCAGTTTCCTTGCCGGCCACGTGCGTGATGCGGCAACTCGCCCAGAGGGCGCGCACGGCCCACCATGCGACGACCACGGCGACGCGGTAAAGCAAAAGACGCCCGCGCGTCAGCTTGCGCTTGCCGCGGGTGACTTTGCGATAGAGCGTGTTCTTGAGCGGCGCGGGCTCAGTAGACGACGGTTCGTCGCCGGCCGCCGTCGGGTCGTCGGGTTGCTGGGTCATGCGGCGGTTGCGGCGATTGAAGCGGTGGGGCCGTCAGACTGCATCCGGGCATTCTGCCTGCTCGAGCTGCAGGGCTGAATGGTCGATTGCAAATTCCTCCGCGATCACGCGCTTGGCTTCGCGCAGCACCAGCGCACCGTCGGCGCCGGCAGCCAGGCCGACGTGCAGCGTCAGCATGGTCTGGCCCGATGTCAGCGACCAGCAGTGCACGTCGTGCACGTCCCGTACGCCCGACACGTTTGCCAGCAGTGCCCGGCGCAGGGCGTCCGGATCGACGGAATCCGGCGTTTCTTCCATCAGGATACTGGTCGACTTGCGCAACAGCGACCACGCGCTGCGCAGGATCAGCACTGCGACGAGCACTGACAGGATCGGGTCGATCGGTGTCCAGCCCGTGGTCAGGATGATGCCTGCCGCAAGCAGCGCGCCGATCGAGCCCAGCAAGTCGCCCATCACGTGCAGCCGGGCCGCGGCTACGTTCAGGTTTTGCTGGTTGCCCCGGCGCAGGATCGTGTACACCGAGACGTTCGCAACCAGTCCGGCCAGCGCATCAATGGGGCGCGGCGTCGCCAGCCGGTCCACGGCTTCGCAGACGATCCACACGACCACCAGGAACAACGCGATCGCGTTGACGAACGCCGCCAGCACCTGCGCTCGGTGATAACCGTACGAACGGCGGGGTTGGTCGGACGCAGCGTTAGCCGGGCCGCAATCCACGCCAGCGCCAGCGCGGCGGTGTCGGTCAGCATGTGACCCGCGTCGGCCAACAGGGCGAGCGAGCCGGAAATCAGTCCGCCCCAACCTCTAGTGCCATGAAAGTCGCCGTGATCGCCAGGGCCAGCCAAGCCGGCGACTTTCGGCAGCGTGCGGACGGGAATTTGCGAGACGGTCTTTCAAGGGAAGGGTCGGGCGTGCAGCGGCGGCCCCGGGACAGGGGAGCGTTTATACTACCGGATGGCCCCCGCAGGCGGCGGCCGCACAAACCACAGCTGCAGGGCGCCCCCGACCTTGACCACCCACCCGTCCCCGGCATCGATGCCCGACGTCTCTGTCGTCATACCCGTCTGCAACGAGGACGAGAACGTCCTGCCCCTGGCCCGGGAAATACATGCCGCGTTGGCTGGCAGGTACTCGTTCGAGCAGATCTTCGTGGACGACGGCAGCACGGACAGGACAGGCGAGATGGTGCTCGCGGCGCGCAAGGCATGCCGGAAATCCGCTTGCTGCAGCACGTGACTCGCTCGGGCCAGAGCGCAGCGGTGGCCACCGGTGTTCGCCATGCTCGTGGCCGCTGGATCGCGACACTCGACGGCGACGGCCAGAACGACCCGGCTGATTTTCCGCGCCTGCTCGATGCCCTGATGCAGTCTGCGTCACCCCGACTCAAGCTGGTGATGGGCAACCGCACCACGCGCCGCGACACGTGGCTGCGCCGTGTCTCGTCGCGCGTCGCCAACGGGGTGCGCGGCTGGTTTCTCCAGGACGGCACGCCGGACACGGGGTGCGGCATCAAGGTGTTCGACCGCGACGTGTTCATGCACATGCCGCGTTTCAGGAACATGCACCGCTTCATGCCCGCTCTGTTCCAGCGCGAAGGGTACGAGGTCATCTCGCTGCCCGTGAACCATCGCGAGCGCATGCGTGGCACGTCGAAGTACGGACTCAATAATCGGCTCTGGGTCGGCATCGTCGACCTGTGGGGCATGAGCTGGCTGATTCGCCGCGCGTCCCCACGGGTCACGATCCGCGAGGAACTCTGATGGTGACCAGCGTCGGCGGCGTGTCGACTTCGCTGCTCGACCGCTGGCTGCGACCGGGAGCGAACACGGCCCGCGACGTCACCGTCGATTTGCTCTGGTTGACCGGGCTCGCGCTGCTGCTGATGGCCACCGGCCTCGGGCTGCGCGACCCCTGGCCGGCCGATGAACCGCGCTTTGCGCTGGTCGCGCAGGACATGCTGCGCTCGGGCGACTGGATGATTCCGCGCGTCGGTGGCGATCTTTATGCCGACAAACCCCCGGTGTTTTTCTGGCTGATGGCCGCCGCGATGGCGCTGACCGGGTCGTTGCGGCTCGGCTTCCTGCTGCCGTCGTTGCTTGCGGGCGTCGGGTCCGTCCTGCTCGTCTACGACCTGCTGCGCCGCGTCCGGGGGCGCGAGGTCGCATTCGCCGGCGGCCTGGTGCTGCTGCTCACGTTCCAGTTCGTGTGGCAGTTCCGGCAGGCGCAGATCGACGGCGTGCTCTGCTTCGTCACCACGCTTAGTTTGTATGGGTTGCTGCGGCACCTGTTCGCCGGTCCGGGCATCGGCTGGTTCTACGTCGGATGGTTTGCGGCGGGGATCGGTGTGGTCACCAAAGGTGTGGGTTTCCTGCCGCTGCTGCTGCTGCTGCCGTTCGTCGTGCTCGCGGCGCGAGGGTGGCCGGCGACGGCGCCGCATCGCGACTCGCGCTGGTGGCTTGGGCCGGTCTTTTTCCTCGGCGCGATTGCGTTGTGGTTCGTGCCGATGATGCTGGTCACGTCGGCGGGAGGCGAGCTGCTGGCATACCGCAACGAGATCCTGTTCAAGCAGACGGTCACGCGCTATGCCGGAGCGTGGCACCACCACGAGCCGTTCTGGTTCTACCTCGTCAATGTCATCCCGGTCCTGTGGCTGCCGCTGATCGCGCTGGTGCCCTGGTTGTGGGGGCGGTGGCGTGCGGCTCTTCGGCCCGGCTCGCGCGATACGTTCGTCGCCGTGCTGCTCGCGTGGGTCGCGCTGGTCGTGCTGTTCTTCTCGCTGAGTTCGGGCAAGCGCGGCGTGTACGTGCTGCCGGCCGTACCGGCCCTCGTGATGGCGGCGGCAACCTGGCTGCCGGAGATCCTGCGCTTGCCGCGGACGCGCAAGCTCGCGTTCATTCTCGCCGTGTTCCTAGCCCTCGGCGCAGCGCTGGGCGCCGTGTATTTCGCCATCGATGGCCAGGCCAGTGCGCGGCTCGTTCGTGATTACGGCGTGGCCCCGCTGCTGCCGCTCACCATGGCGGGCATCGGCGGTTTCATCGCGCTGGCGCTGTTCCGGGTGCGGGACGGCTGGCTTGCCTATGGCGGCACGCTCGCGGCATTTCTTGCGACCGCCGGCTTCATCGTGTATCCGCGCATCGACGACGCGCGGTCGGGCAGGGCGTTCATGGCGGAGGTCGAGCAGGCGGCTGCTGGCATCGCAGAACTCGGTCTCGTTGGTGCGAAGGAGCAGTACCTGCTGCAATTGCGCCGGCCCAGCAGCAACTTCGGCCATGCTCGCTGGCAGGAAAAGGAAGTCGAGGCGGCCGACGCGGCGGCCTGGTATGCCGCGAAGCCAGGGCGCGCTGCTCGTGCACCAGCAGACGCTCGAATTCTGTTTCGAGGGAATGCAGGCGCAGGAACTCGGTCGCGCTAATCGGCAGCAATGGTTCCTCGTGACCGGTGGCAGTGCCGATCCAGCCTGCGTCGCAGGCGGCGACCTGCGTCGGGCCCGGCTCTATATTCCTCCGAATGCGTCAATAAATTCAGCGCCTTAGCTTGAGTTCCTAGGGCTTTGTGGCAGAATTCGGCGCGCGTCAACGTCGGTCGAGTCGCCGTCATAACTTTCAACGGCCGCGTTCGCGCCAGGGAGACTGGATAGCGCGATGTCGTCGCAACCCCCGCCGATCGAAACCGAGGAACAGGAAACCGCAGATTTCCTGGCCACACAGTTCGTCTTCGGCAATGGCGAGCATCCCACTGTCGGGCTCGACGTTCTCGTCACCAAGGTTGCCGTCGACTTCGTCGGGCTCACCAGCGAGGCCGGGGACAACTGCGTCAAGCGCAACCTCGACGCGCTGCGCGAAGCCACCGGCGTCGACGCCATCTGCATCGCACTGCTCGACGGTGAGCGCAAGGTCATCGAACGGGTGGCCTCGGCCACCGGACTGGTTACTCCGTTTGATCCGCAGATCATGAAGGGCGATTCCGCCGAGCGGTTGCCGGTCCTGAACGGCAAGCTCGAGCACCTGCGGGTCGCCGAGATCCGCGACACGCTCCACCCCCGCCGGAACACGCAGTCGATGCGGCGCGCCTGGCGGAATTCAACGTGCGGTCGGCCCTCGCCTGCGGCCTGTCGCTGAACGGCCGCGTCAATGGCTTCATCGCGCTGTTCTCGTCGCAGCCGCGCCTGGAGGGCTGGGACGCGAACCTGCACCTGATGCTCAAGCTGGTCGGCTCGAGTTTCGCCACCGGCCTCGAACGCCTGCGCGTCCAGCGTTACCTGGGCAGGCTCGAGGAGCGCAACGCGCTGTCGCTGCCTGCCGCCAATGACGGCATGTGGGACTTCGACGTCGAGAACAACACCGTCTACTACTCGCCGCGCTGGCGGAAGATGCTGGGCTACGACGAGCACGACGTGAACGTCACGCCCGACTGGCGTCGCCTCGTGCATCCGGACGACCTCGCGCGCGTCCAGGCGATGATCCGCGACCACATCGCCGGCAAGACGCCGATGTTCGAAAGCGTGCATCGCATGCGGCACGTCAAGGGCGACTGGCGCTGGGTCGTGAGCCGCGCCCAGGCGCGCGTCGACGCCTCCGGCCGCCTGCGCCGCCTGGTCTGCGTCGAGTTCGACATCACAGAACGCAAGCTCTACGAAGATGCGCTGTTCAAGGAAAAGGAAAGCGCGCAGATCACGCTGCAGTCGATCGGGGACGGCGTCATCACCACTGACGGGCACATGATCGTCGAGTACCTGAATCCCACTGCCGAGGAGCTCACCGGCTGGAAGTTCGAGGAGGCGCAGGGCAAGGGCGTCGACGAGATATTCCGCGGTTTCCACGAGGAAACCTGCGAGCCTCTCGAGAATCCACTGTCCGTGGCGATCCGTCGCGCCCGCGCGATCAAGTCGGTGCGCCCGACGCTGCTGATCAAGCGCGACGGCAACGAGATGTACATCGAGAGCACCGCCTCGCCGATCCGCGACGGTTCCGGCGCGGTCTGCGGCGGCGTGCTGGTGTTCCACGACGTGAGTGAAAGCCGCGAACTCAATCGCAAGCTCTCCTACCACGCGAGCCACGACATCCTGACGGGCCTGGTAAACCGTCGCGAGTTCGAGGCCCGCCTCGAGCGCTCGCTGCGCAGCGCCAAGGCGCGCGAGACGCAGTACGCGCTCTGCCACCTCGACGTCGACCAGTTCAAGATCATCAACGACACCTGCGGCCACAGTGCGGGCGACGCGCTGCTCGGGCAGGTGGGCGCGCTGCTCAAGACCAAGATCCGCTGGCGCGACACCCTGGCGCGCCTCGGCGGCGACGAGTTCGGCGTGCTGCTCGAGAGCTGCTCGCTCGACGACGCGCTGGTGATGGCCGAGCAGCTGCGCGAGACTATGCGCAACTACAAGTTCGTCTGGGAAGAACGCACGTTCCGCCTCGGTTGCAGCATAGGCGTGGTGCCGATCACCGGCGACAGCGAAGACGTGGCGACGGTGCTGTCGTCGGCCGACAGTGCCTGCCAGGCGGCGAAGGAGGGCGGTCGCAACCGCGTCTTCAGCTTCCAGGACAACGACATCGACCTCATGCGCCGCCGCCGCGAGATGCAGTGGGCCGCGCGCATCAACAACGCGCTCGAGGAGTCGCGCTTCGAGCTGTTCCGGATGACGATCCAGCCGCTGCAGAAGCACGACCCGGGCGCGCACTACGAGCTGCTGCTGCGCATGCGGGACGAGACCGGCAAGATCGTCGCGCCCGACAACTTCATCAACGCGGCCGAACGCTACGGCATCACGCCGCAGATCGACCGCTGGGTGGTCGAGCACGCGCTGCGCTGGCTGGTCTCCGAGGCCGACGAGCGCGAGCGTCTTGCGCTGTGCTCGATCAACCTCTCGGGCCAGAGCCTCGGCGACGCGGATTTCCTGCCGTTCGTGCAGAAACTGCTGAAGAACAGCGGCATCGACGGCACGAAGATCTGCTTCGAAATCACGGAGACCGCGGCGATTGCCAGCTTCTCGCAGGCCAACCGCTTCATCGCGGCCCTCAAGGAAGAGCAGGGCTGCAAGTTCGCGCTCGACGACTTCGGCACGGGCCTGTCGTCGTTCGGTTACCTGAAGCATTTCCCCGTCGACTACCTGAAGATCGACGGCAGCTTCGTCAAGGAAATCCTGCGCGACCCGATCGACCGGGAGATGGTGCGCTCGATCAACGAGATCGGGCACCTCACGGGCAAGCGGACCATCGCGGAGTTCGCCGAGAACGAGGAGATCATCAACATGCTCCGGTCGCTCGGCGTCGACTACGCGCAGGGCTACGGCATCTCGGCGCCGACGCGCATCCTTAAGATCGCCGCGAACGGCTGATTGTCGTCGGCCTGGCGCGTTCTTCGCCTGCGGTAAGTTCCGGTCGAATGAGATTCTCAGGATGAGCCGACGGGGCTGTCGCGTCCGTGGTCTTTTCGGCGACCGGAAAGGCAGACACGCTCGCCGAAAAGACCACGGACGCGACAGCTGTGGGGCGGCGCCTGAGCTTCGTCTTCGTGGCCGAAGACTGCGCACGGCGCGGGTAGCGGCAGGGCACGAGATGCCCTGATCAGACGTTCACGGTTACCGTGAGGATGAGCGGAGGTCGCTGGAGTCGCAGCTCCCGAGGGAACACGATGCGCGCAACCCACGGCTGGTGAACAAGTCGTTCGCCAGCGTCCGAATTCACATGTGCCTCGCGGTTGGACCTGGGTCGGCGTGAGGCCAGCGGGCTCGCCTGTGCTTGCGGATTCGGGGTACCGTACGCGTCTTGTGGCTCAGCCACCCTGGCCGCACCGCCGGCACGACACGAGGCCCACCGATGCTCAAGCTCTACGGATTCCCCGTCAGCAACTACACGAACATGGTGGAACTCGCGCTGCTCGAGAAAGGAATTCCCTTCGAGTACGTGCTGACGTTTCCGGAGCAGACCCCGGAATTTCTCGCCAGAAGCCCGCGCGGCAAGGTGCCTTTTCTCGGCACGCCACAGGGCTTCATCAACGAAGCGGATGCGATTCTCGACTACCTCGAGGACATTGGACCGGCCAGGCGGCTGTTGCCGGAGGACCCGCACGTGCGGGCCACCGTTCGCGCGTTGATGAAGGAGATCGAGCTGTACATCGAGTTGCCGGCGCGCGCCTGCTTTGCTGAAGCGTTCTTCGGGGGTTCGGTGCCCGCTGCGATCAAGAGCAAGGCGCGTGAAGACTTGCAGGCGGGTTTTGCCACGCTCAGGCGACATGCCCGCTTCGCGCCGTACGTCACGGGCGACACGTTTACGCTGGCCGATATCGTGTTCCTGTACAGCGTCGACCTCGCGGCCACGGTTGGCAAGCAGCTGTTTGGCCTGGACCTGCTCGGCGACCTGCCAGCGGCCAAAACGCTGCTGCAACGGCTGGGCGAGAATCCGCACGTCAAGGCGATCGCTGCGAAGAGAGAGGCGGGCACGGCCGCGTTCGTGGCTGCGGTGCGCGCACGCCTGCAGGCCACGACCTAGGCGCGGCGGCCCCGCACGAATCCCGAACGGCGCCGCGTCGACATCGCTACCTGACCATCCGCTTTGATCAGTGGTCGTTCAGGCAGCGAGGGGCGGCAAAGTCGGGTCTCGAAAGCAATGGGATGGACCCCTCCCCACACCTACGGCATCGAATGCCAGACTGGAGCTGTTAAGTAACCAGTCACGGAATGAGGAGGGGTCGTCATGAAGCTTACTCGCGTGGGTGTGGACTTGGCCAAGCAGGTCTTTCAGGTCACGGTGTCGATCGGACGGAGCGTCCGGCCGGGTGCAAGCGTCTGAAGCGCTCTCGTTGGATCGCGGAACTTGAGCGCGCGGCCGAACCCGGCGCCGAGATCGGCATGGAGGCCTGCGGTAGCGCGCACCACTGGGCTCGGGTTCTGCAGGGCAAGGGCTACCGGGTAAAGCTGATCGCGCCGCAGTTCGTGAAGCCGTATGTGAAGTCGAACAAGACCGATGCGAACGACGCCGAGGCGATCTTGGGGCGATGAGCCGGCCGAGCATGCGCTTCGTCGGTGTGAAGACGGTCGAGCAGCAAGATTTACAGGCGGTACATCGCGTGCGCTCGAGTCTGATCCGCGAGCGGACCGCGAAGGCCAACCAGTTGCGTGGGCTGGTCTACGAGTACGGTCTGGTGGCGCCGCAAGAACTTATCTCGCTGCGCCGAGCGGTGCCGCAATGGCTGGAGGACGCCGAGAACGGCTTGACGGCACGCTTCCGAGCACTCCTGGTCGGCCTGTATCGCGATCTGCAACGGTTCGACGAGCGAGTGCGCGAACTCGATCAAGAGATCGCGGCGATCGCTCGCGAGCACGAGGCGGTTGGTCGCCTCGAACAGCTGCGTGGCATCGGCCCGCTGACGGCCTCGGCGCTATACGCGCTGGTGGGCGACGCGAGGCAGTATCGCAACGGTCGAGAGATGGCCGTGTCACTCGGGCTGACGCCGCGCCAGCACAGCTCCGGCGGCAAGGGCGACGGCTCGGGATCAGCAAGCGAGGCGACAAGTACGTGCGCACGCTGCTGATCCACGGGGCGCGCTCGGCGCTACGAGCCGCCCCAGGCAAGACTGATCGGCTCAGCCGATGGGTGTTGGCGCTGGCCGAGAGATCGCACCCGAACGTGGCGGCGACCGCTCTCGCCAACAAGATGGCGCGGGTCGCCTGGGCAATGCTGCGCCATGGAACGAACTATGAACCGGAGGGCGTGGTGGCCTGAGGCCGTGCGTCCCGACTGATCGAGGAGAACATCACCGCGGTTGCGAGCACTCCGAAAGATGGCGAACAGGTCGAACCGGCGTCGGAATAGCCTGCAAAGGTCCACGGGCGCGAAGCCCGAGAAAGCAATGAGGAGCCGACGCGCGAATAGCCCATCGTGGCCCGACCTCGGCTGATCGAGGTCAGACAGAGGCCGGATATACGTGAGCAGTCGTACCTTGTCGCCGGAGAACGGAGTGCTAGCAAAGTGGGGAGGGTCCATATACAGACCTTTGGCTTTATGCAACGAGGCCAGTTCGTCCCAAATCCAATATTTGCGGAGCAGAGCTGGGCACCGTCTCGTCAATCTATGTAGCCTGTACCAATCGTCGCCCAGCGACGCCGATATCGCCGAACGCGCCGAGCTGTGCGACCGACCGTTACGGCGATGCAGATGGACACGCCTAAGCTTTCCGGTTCACTTGATCGAGAGCCTTGACGAGCCGCTGGGCCCAAGAGCGCACCGCGCGGCGAAAGTCAGCCGAATTCGTGACCGAGTTGGTCACCTGCAACTGACCCGTGTTGCTGCCGGTCTTCTCGTCGACGATCCGAGCGAGAAGTTGTCCCGTCGGATCGTCGCGCAACTCCATCGCCAGCGTCATTCGTCCGGACTCCATGGTGTAGGTTGTGCTGCGTCCAGCCTGCATGCGATCCGGCGCATTGATGTGCACCTCTGCCAGGCCGGCGCTGACACGCAGCGTATGCTCGCCGAGCTTGCCGACGACTGCGTAACCGCCCTTGGTCAATTCTTCGGCGAACACCTTGCGGAATTCCGATGCCATTTCATTCTTGATCTGCTGTATATCATCGGCCGACGGGCGTCCGGATGTGCCGCGCACGTCCGCGTTCGGGTCCCAGTTCTTGTCGAACGCGACCTCGATCCGCTCATCGAGGGCAACCTGCGTGTAGCCCTTTAACGTAGCCTCAGGACGAACGTAGACGAGATCGAGCCCCTGCGTCGGTTTCAGCTCGAGACCTTCCCAGGTGCTGGATTCATCCTTTGCAAGCACGGCGCTGGAGGCCACAAAGAGAAGCAGCAGGGCGACTGACAGGCTGAGACGCGTGCTCATATCGATGATCCCGTCGGCGATTTTGACGCAATCGAGTCTCGGTCAAGTTGACCGAGAATGTCAATATGAACAATACTGGCGACACGAGCACAGTTCGCGTTGCACTCGCCACGATAGAGAACCCATGAAAACGAAGTCACGGTCCGTGGCTACTCGGCTGGCAGCCGTGGGCAGCCTGATTGCACTGGGCCCGCTGGTGTCGCACGCTGATGCAACCGCGAGCGGCTGGCAGTGGGATGCAACGATGTACGTGTGGTTGCCCAGCCTGAGCGGTGACACAGCGTTTCCGCCGGGCGGTGGGGGCCCGTCGATCGACGTGAGCGCAGACGCGATCCTGGACAGCCTCAATTTCGCTTTCATGGGAGGGGGTCGGAGCTCGTAAGGGTTTATGGAGTGTCGGTACTGACATCATTTACCTCGACCTCGGAGCGTCCAAGCGTGGGACGCGCCAATTCGATCTTGGCACGGTCGAACTGCCAGCAGCGGTTACGCAGACCTGAGCCTCGATATCACCGGTTGGCTCTGGACCACGGCGGGCAGCTACACGGTTGTCGACATCGACCGCGTGCAGATGGAGGTGCTCGCTGGCGCGAGGATGTTCGACCTCGAGCAGACACTCGGCTGGAAAATGAACGGCGACATCGCCATCTTGCCGCTACCCGGACGCGCCGGGAGCAGCAAGGTCGAGGCAACGCAGTGGGACGCGATCGTCGGCGTCAAGGGACGAGCGACATTCGGCGCCGATGGCACGTGGTTCGTGCCGTACCTGGTTGACGTCGGCGCGGGCGACTCGGACATGACTTGGCAGGCGATGATCGGACTGGGCCACTCCTTTCAAAACGTGGACGTGAAGGCCGTCTGGCGGTACCTTGAATACGATTTCGGCAACACTTCGCCGATCGAGTCGCTCAACCTCAACGGACCGGCACTCGCCGTGACTTACCGGTTCTGAACGGATTCAAAGGCCGCCAGGAGGTCAAAGGGGAAATCCGGTCATATGAGTAACACCTGCAGGTTTTTTGGGGGAGAAGCGAAGCGCCGTCGCATGAGCGACACAAATTTAGGCGTACGCCGTGAACCCACATGACTCGGTCACCACAACGGCCATGAGATTCAACCAGTTGCGAGCATCGCGACTGAGTAGGAGAGCACCTTGAACGACAACGACGACGCGATGGGCACGAAGTACACACGTCGCGATTTCCTCGCGAAGACCGGCCTCGGTGCCGTCGCTTTGGGTCTGGGCGCGCAACAAGGCGCTGCTGCAACGCTCCCAACCACGGGAGGCGCTCTGGCCGCCGCAAAGCCCGGGGCGGCGGGTGGGCCGTACAACGTCGTGTTTATCCTCACAGACCAGGAACGCTTCTTCCGGCCCGGGGAATTGCCGCAGGGCTATTCCCTGCCGGCACACGAGCGCCTGATGCAGCGCGGTACTGTCTTCACCAACCACACCATCAATTCGTGCGTCTGCACGCCGTCACGCTCGGTGGTCTACACCGGACGACATATCCAGCAGACGGGCATGTTCGACAACACGAACTTCCCGTGGATCCAGAGCATGTCGACCGAACTGCCGACGATCGGCGACATGCTGCGTCAGGCTGGCTACTACACGGCCTACAAAGGCAAATGGCACCTGACGAAGGAGTTCGAGACGGTCAACAAGCTCGGCACGCCGACGAAGATCTTCACGCAGGAAATGGAGGCCTACGGCTTCTCCGACTACGTGGGCATCGGCGACATCATCGCGCACACCCAGGGCGGCTATTTGCACGATGGCATCACAGCTGCCATGGCCGGGAGCTGGCTGCGCGGCAAGGGACGTGAACTGGCCGCAGCACAGAAGCCGTGGTTCCTCGCGGTCAACCTCGTCAACCCGCACGACGTGATGTTCTACGACACCGACGCGCCCGGCATGCCGGTGCAAAGCGCACGCGGCATCACGCACGTGGCTCGTGATCCCGTCGATCCCCTGTATGCCCAGCAGTGGACCTTCGAGCTACCGTCGAGCCACAACCAGGCGATCGATGCGCCCGGGCGTCCTGCGGCCCATCGTGACTTCCTGCGCTCGCACGACGCGCTCGTTGGCAACATTCCGAACGAGCCGGAACGATGGCGGCGGCGACACAACTACTACCTGAACTGCCTGCGGGATGCCGACCGCAACATCGCCTCGGTGCTCGCGGAACTCGATGCGGCAGGCCTCACTGACAACACGATCATTGTGCTCACGGCAGACCACGGCGACATGGATGGGGCGCACCAGCTGCATGCGAAAGGCGCCGTCGCGTACAGGGAGCAGAACAACGTGCCGCTGATAATCAGCCACCCGGCGTTTCCCGGGGGCGGACAGTGCCGTGCCATCACGTCGCACATTGACCTCGTGCCGACGCTCGTGGCCATGAGCGCGGCCAGCGAACAACAGCACGCGACGATCCTCAAAGGCCTGCCGGGGAAGGACCTGTCCGGCCTGCTGTCGGCCCCTGCGGCAGCGGACGTGAATGCTCTGCACGAAGGCGTGCTGTTCAACTACAACATGTTTGCTTACCTAGACGGCGAATACCTGCTCAAGGCAGTAGATTTCATGCAGAAGGGCGGCGACCCGAAGAAGATCAAGGACACTGGGCTGGCGCCAGACATGCGCAAGCGCGGCGCCGTGCGTTCCGTGTATGACGGCCGCTACGTCTTTTCGCGCTACTTTTCGCCGAAGCAACACAACCGGCCGACGACGCTCGAAGACCTCTACCGGGTCAACGACGTTGAGTTGTTCGACCTGCAGGCCGACCCCACGCAGGTCCAGGATCTCGCGGCGAAGCGTGGTGCGCAACGCGAGCTCGTCATGGCCATGAACGGCAAGTTGAATCGCCTCATCGATGCCGAAGTGGGTGAGGACCGCGGCCAGATGTTGCCCGGTGGTGTCGACGCGGGCTGGGAAGTCAGCGCGGAGACCATGGCCCCCTGAAGTTCTACGGGAGCGAGACGCTCTGTACGGGCCGCCGCAACCGCGGGAGCGGCATGCTCATGAGTTGATTGATGTGCGCGGAGCTCACCCCGAGCCCTGCCAGAATCAACCTGGCGACCGCGTCTGAGTACGCCTTGGAAACAGGCGTGGCCATGTTGCGTGACATCACTTCGAGAATCGTCCCGACGACGAGGTCGCGGGCTGCCGAAATATTGACGAAAGCAAATCCGCCAGGCCTCCTGCCGGTCTTGAGATCTGCATTGATCTGCTGTTCGACCAACGGCCCGCGGAATCGGCTTCTCACGATGAACGCGCACCAGACCGGATCGGTCCGGACCCAACCCAGCCAGAGACGGACGCCGGTTGCGAGCCGGGAGACGGGATCCTGCAAATCGCTGATCGCCTCCTCGATCGATAGCATCAGGTCGTCTTCCAACGATTCCGAGACAGCCACCAGTAAGAGGTCCGTGCGGGTGAAGTAGTTATAGAAAGTGCCGCGCGCGACGCCAGCCCGAATGAAATCATCAATTACGACGCCATCAGGGCCTTTCTCGGCGAAGACTCGCAATGCTGCCGCCAGAATCCGCGACCGGGTGCGGGTGCGACGTTCAAATCCGACGCGGGTTCGGTGTCCCACGCTGCCGGGCTTTGTACTACTGTTTTCTCGGGTCATGGCAGTGCGCGACTTCCTCGACAACCTGCCGATTCTACGCGACTCGTCGCGGCAGTAAGTTCATGTGCCGCCCTACATTCGGGCAGCAATCACAACCGATCCTTGGGGTAACCAACAGTTTCGGCGATCTGCAAGATTCGCAGATCTTCGGATGCAACACAGGGCGTTTGTCGTGAAACGCCGATTGTTCGGGGCATGCCTGATCTTAGCGGCTCGAATGTCCGTTTGATTGTCGCGCCGCCCGGGGCGCCCGCCCGGCCGAGGGAGGCGCGAAACCAAGGGAGGAAACCGCGGGGGAACGAGCCGGGCAGGAACGACGCGGGCTAGGGGACGAGCGGGGACGGGCCGCGGGCAGGGAAGAACAAGACGAGACGACGAGGGCGACGGCACGCGCGCGCCGCAGCGGCGCAGGGGCCGGGAACCGAGCGGGCAGCGGGCTCACCCGGCGCGGGCAGGGCGTCTCGCGCGGCACGGAGGAGCAGCGCCGGCGAAGGGAGGGGGGGGGGGAGACGCCCCAGAGGGCACCGACCGGGGGCCGCGGGGGGGGCGGGGGGGAGGAGAGAGGGGCGCCGCGGCCGGAAGGGAACGGGGGGGCGCCGGCCGGGGGGCCCGCCGGAGGGGACGCAACGGCGGGGCCGGGAGAAGAGCGGGGGGGGGGCCAGGGTCTGGCCGCGCGGGGAGGGCCCGAGGGGGGGGAGGGGGGGAAGGCCCGGGCAGGAGAGGACCGAGGGAACCCGGGGAGCCAGGCTGGGGCGGGCCCGGGCGGGCCCCGGAGGAGCCGCGCCGCCGGGGCGGCCGGGGGGGAGAGGGAGCGGGGGGGGGGGGAAGGAGGGGGAGGGGGGCGGGAGGGGGGAGAGACCGACCGGGGGGGGCACGGGAGGCCGGGGGCGCCGGGACGAAGAAGGGACGGGCAGGCGGGCGGGGGAAGGGGGACGGGGAAGGCGGCGCGGGGAGGGCGCGCCGGGGCGCGGGGGGGGGGCGGCCCGGACCGGACAGGGGGCCGGGGGGGGGGGGGGAGAAAGCCGGGGAAAAAAGGGGGGGGCGGCGGGGAAGAGGGGCGGGGGGCGGGGGGGGCGCGGGGGGGGGCGGGGGCGCGGACGCCGAAAGCGCCGAGGCGCGGGCGGCGCCGCCGGGCGGGGGGGGGCCACCCGCGGAGGGCCGCGGACCGCGCGGGGGGCGAGGCCGGGGGGGCCCGGGCGGGCGGCGCCGGCGGGGGGGGCGGGGGGCGGGGCCCGCGCCGCCGCGGCGGGGCGCGGGAGGGGGGGGGCGGCCGGGGACAGGGGGGGGGCCGCGCCCAAGGGCGCCGCGGGGGGGGGGGGCGGGGCCCGCCCGCGCGGCGACCGCGGCGAACGGGAGCCGCGGGGCCCCGGCGCCAAGCCGGGGGGGGCGGGGGGGCGAGGCGCCCCCGCGGGGACGGGGGGAGCGCAGGGGGCCGGGGGCGGGAAAGCCGGGGGGCCGGAGGGGGGGGGGCCCGCGCCGCCGGGGGGGCGCGGGCACGCAGGAAGACGGGACGCGGGGGGGGGAGGGCCGGGGGGGGCCACCAAAAAAGGCCACATGGCCGAACGCGGAAGTAGCAGAATGACCGCTTTGCCGGGTTCGGGCACCCCAGTTGCCGTGGTCGTATCGCATGACGGAACATCTCCTGGCCGTCCCGCAAGCGGGCGATTCCGTGGTCTTTCCGGCGAGCGTGTCTGCCTTTCCGCTCGCCGGAAAGACCACGGAGTCGCCCGCCCTTGCACTCCGGGACGCCCGAGCCGAAGCGATCGCCTAATCGGCGTATTCGAAACGCATCGACAGGTCGACAGCCCGCACGTGCTTGGTCAGCGAACCAACCGAGACAAAGTCGACGCCGGTCTCACCAACCGCCCGCAACGTCTCCAGCGTGACTCCCCCGGACGCCTCGAGCTTGATCGGTCCATGCGGATGCGAGCGATTGAGCGCGACGGCCGCCCGCAGGTCAGCGAGCGAGAACTCGTCGAGCAGCGCCATGTCGGCACCGGCGTCGAGCGCCTGGCGCAGTTCGTCCAGCGACTCGACTTCCACTTCGATCCTCGCCTTCGCGGGCGAGGTCTTGGCGGCGGCTACCGCGGCGCCAATCGAACCGGCCGCCAGGATGTGGTTCTCCTTCACCAGGATGCCGTCGTACAGGCCGACGCGATGGTTGACGCCACCGCCGCAGCGCACGGCGTATTTCTGCGCATTGCGCAGGCACGGCAGCGTCTTGCGCGTATCCAGCACGCGGCACGGCAGCCCACGCAGTACATCAGCATGGAGGCGCGTCGCCGTCGCCGTCGCGGACAGCACCTGGAGGAAATTGAGCGCGGTACGCTCGCCGCTGAGCAGTGAGCGGGCCGGGCCGGACAACCTGTACAGCAACTGGTCGGGTTCCACGGCGTCGCCGTCGTGCACGTACCAGTCGACGACGACCGCGGGATCGACCTGGCGGAATACTTCGTCGACGTACGGCCGGCCGGCGACCACCGCGGCTTCCCGCGTGATCACCTTTGCTCGCCCCATGCGACCGGCAGGCACCAGCGCCGTCGTCAGATCGCCGCTGCCGATGTCTTCCTTGAGCGCAGCGGCGACGGTCTCCTGGAGATCCGCGGGCAGGACGATGGCCGCGTCCGGGGCGTGGGAGCGCGGCGTGTGGGCAGTCGCGATAAGAATGGCAGGCCGTGCGTTGCCGAACCCATGCACAGCAGCATCGGGATCGAGAGCACGAAGTTCGTGCGCGAGGCGAGCATGGCCGTCTTGCGCGCGGCAGCCTTCTCTTCGTCCGTCGCCGCCACGATGCCGAGAATCTTCTTCTGGTTGGGCCAGATCAGCACCCAGACGTTGAAGAGCATGATGGTGCCGAGCCAGGCGCCGATGCCGATCACGAGCTGGTAGTAGTTGACGGGGTCGCTCAGCATCCCGAGCGCGAACGAGCCATGGAAGTTGCCCGACCGCGCAAGGTACCAGGCTCCGGTGAGCCAGGTGGCGAGCGCGGTCCAGCGGAACCAGAACAGCGCGGCCGGGGCGATGTACTTGCTGATGCCGGCGCCACCCGGGCCGCCCTTGTCCGCTGCAGCAACGGCGAGGCCGGGAATCTGCACCAGATTGAAATAGTAGAGCAGTCCGATCCAGGTGATGCCGGCCAGGATGTGCAGCCAGCGGGCCAGGCCCAGCTCGTGGAACGTGGTGGGCGCGATGAGCAAGCTCAGCACGATGGCCGCCGCGAAACCGGCCGTAATGGCTCCGCGAACGGTGTTCAGTGGGTTCATGGGTACGGATTCCTCAGGAAAAAATCTAGTGGATACCGGAGCTTACCGCTTCTATGGCATCCTGGAATGAGTTTGAAGAATAGGCGACGGACCCCCATAATTCAATGTCCTGCGCTGCAGGCGCAGGAGGCCTCATGACCCAGGTTGCACCGCCGTCACCGTGTTTGAACATCTGCGTGCTCGATGCCGCCCGAACTTGCAGCGGGTGCGGCCGCACGCTGGATGAGATCGCACGTTGGGGCGGGATGAGCGCTGCCGAGCAGTGGCAGGTCATCGCGCGCCTGGAGCGTGTCCGTCAGCAGGAGGTTGCAGCGGCAGGTCCCGCCCCCGCGAACTGATCGGGTTCGGGGCGAATGGGACGCCGGCTGCGTTTTGATGTCATTGGCAATGCTGGCAAGCGTGCTGGCGAACTGGCTGCGTCTTGCGGCCGAGAGGTAAGGACGTGGACGTTACACAGCGGATCCAGGATCAGCTCAAGTCGAACCCGGTCGTGCTCTACATGAAAGGCACCCCGGACTTTCCGCAGTGCGGATTCTCCGCCTCGGTCGTGCGCACGCTCGAAGCCTGCGGCGCGGAGTTCGCGTACGTGAACATCTTCGAAGACCCGGAGTTGCGCGAGGCACTCAAGCGCTACTCGAACTGGCCGACGTACCCGCAGGTGTACGTGAAAGGTGAGCTGCTCGGCGGCTCGGACATCCTCACCGAGATGTTCCAGAAGGGCGAACTGCAGCAAGTGCTGACCGAAGCTGGCGCCACGATCAAGACGGCCTGAACGCGCGGGCGGCACCGCCGTTTACACGATTTCTTCGTCGGCCTGGGGCGGCTCAGGCTGCGTGAGTTGCGGTGCGCGTTCGCACGCATCCTCGTACAGGCTGCGGAACTTGTTGCAGATGATGCAGAAGAGTGCAGCAGTGCGCTCCGCGTCGTAGATCGCCGAATGCGCGGCGTTCGGATCCCATTCGAGGCCCGCGGCCGCAATGGCCCGTGACAGGACGGTCTGTCCGAATGCGACGCCAGCGAGGGTCGCGGTGTCGAAGCTCGAGAACGGGTGGAACGGGTTGCGCTTGATGTCCGTGCGCGCAATCGCCGCATTGAGGAAATTGAGGTCGAACGACGCGTTGTGCCCGACGAGCACGGCGCGCGTGCACTCACGCTCGCGCACTTCCTTGCGAATCTCGCGAAACAGCTGGGTCAGCACTTCTTTCTCGGGCAGCGCCGGTCGTAACGGGTGATGCGGATCGATTCCGTTCACGGCGAGCGAGGCCGGATCCATGCGCGAGCCGTGGAAGGGCTGCACGTGAAAGCGGTGCGTCGATCCCGGGCGCAATTCGCCCATGGGCGTCATCTCGATCATCACCGCGGCGATTTCGAGCAGCGCATCCGTCTGGTGATTGAAGCCGCCGGTCTCGACGTCGACCACGACGGGCAGGAAACCCCGGAACCGGGCGGCGATGCGCGGCTCGACGAACTCGTACGATTCGAAGGCTTCGGTCATGCCGGGTCCAGCATGCGCCAGGCGAGCGTCGCCCCGGCGCGGAAAGGAACCAGCCGCTCGTTTGCCGGCCCGAAAGCGTAGCTGTCCGGCACGTTCCAGGATTCCTTGCGCAGGGTGATCGTGCCCGCGTTGCGGGGCAGGCCGTAGAAATCAGCCCCCCGCTCGGACGCGAAAGCCTCGAGGCGGTCGAGACGGCCAGTGCCTTCGAAGGCCTCGGCATACAACTCGAGGGCCGCGTGTGCAGAAAAAATGCCCGCGCAGCCACAAGCGGTTTCCTTGGCGTGCCGGGCATGCGGCGCGCTGTCGGTACCGAGGAAGAAACGCGGGTCGTCGTTCGTCGCGGCTGCAAGCAAAGTTTCGCGATCCCGTTCGCGCTTCAGCACGGGCAGGCAGTAGTGGTGCGGGCGGATGCCGCCTGCGAACAGCGCGTTGCGGTTCAACAGCAGGTGTTGCGGCGTGATCGTAGCCGCGACGCCGGCGCGCGCACTTTGCACGAACTCCGCGGCGACGCGCGTCGTGATGTGCTCGAACACCACCTTCAGGCGCGGCACGCGTTCGACGACGCGGCTCAGCACGCGGTCGATGAAGACGTGCTCGCGGTCGAAGACGTCGACGTCGCTTGCGGTCACTTCGCCGTGCACCTGCAGCACGAGCCCGTGTTCGGCCATGGCTTCGAGCGCTGGCCACACCTTCTCGATCGAGGTGACGCCAGCGTCGGAATGCGTCGTGGCACCCGCCGGATAGAGCTTGGCGCCGACGACGAAGCCGCTGGCTTTCGCCTTGCGAATCTCGTCGGGCGAGGTGCTGTCGGTCAGGTACAGCGTCATCTGCGGTTCGAACGCCAGGCCGGCCGGGACGGCTGCCACGATGCGCGCGCGGTACGCCGTCAGCGCATCCGTGGTCGTCATCGGCGGCTGCAGGTTCGGCATCACCAGCGCGCGACCGAATTGTCTTGCCGTGAATGGAACCACGGCCGCGAGTTGCAGGCCGTCGCGCAAGTGCAGGTGCCAGTCGTCGGGCCGGCGCAACGTCAGCGTTTGCGGGGTCAGGTTCACTGCAGAGACCGCAACTGCCTGTCCAGCTCGGCGGCATCGCTAAGCAGGTGCACGGCGTAGCGCACCCCGAAGCCTGTCATCTCCGTTGGCACGTGGGCTAGCCCGCCCTTTCTTTCGGACGGAGCGAGGTCGACGTGCACCCAGGGCACGCTCGCCTCAACGAACTTGCTGAGGAAGCGTGAGGCGAGGATGTGGTCGCCCTTGCTGTCGAGCGTGCACTGCAGGACGTCAGCGCCGGGGCATTGGAGCTCCGTGTCGAAGTCTTCGTCCATCGGGAAGCACCAGACGCGCTCACCGCTGTGGCGTCCGGCCTGTTGCAGCCAGTCGTGCAGGCCCGCGCGGTTCGTGAACGCGCCTGCGTAGCGGTCGGTCAGGGCATTGACGCAGGCGCCGGTCAGCGTCGCGAAATCGAGAACGAAACGCGGTTTTTCGCGCGAGGCGAGCGTCAGCGTGTCCGCCAGCACCATGCGACCCTCGGCGTCGCTGTGCACGACCTGGATGGTCACTCCGTTGAGCGCGCGCACAATTTCCTGCGGGCGGAAGGCGTTCGGACCGATCTGGTTCTCGGTGATTGCGAGCCAGCAGTCGATCGGATACGGCGTCTCGAGCCGTGTCAGCGCGAGCAGCGAGCCGACCGCGACGGAGCTGCCCTGCATGTCGCCGTGCATCGTGTACATGCCGCGATGCGGCTTGAGGTTGATTCCACCCGTGTCGAAGCAGATGCCCTTGCCGACGAGCGCTATCCCGGGCGCGTCCTTGGGCGATCGCCTGGGCCGGTAGGTGAGTCGCGCGATGCCCGCGCCACGGTGCGGGTTGGCGCGTGCCACGGCAAGGAACGCGCCGGCACCCAGCTTCTCGAGCTGGCCGATGCCGTAGAACCTGAACGACCAGCCTTCGCGGCGCGCGAGCTCCTGCAGCGCGGCACGATACGCAATCGAGTCGAGCACGTTGGGCGGCAGGGTAGCCAGCCAGCGCGCGAGGTGGTTGCCGGCTGCGATGGCGCGGCTGCGGTCGTAGAGCGCCGATGCCCGATCCGCGATGTGGACATGAGCGAGATCGTGCGCAACGGTGGCCTTCGATTTCTGCTCGGGCATCGGGGCCGCGTAAGCGAGCACGGCGCTCAGCAGGGCTTCGAGCGCGGCAGCCCGTTCGCCGGGTGCGGTGAAATCGCTTGCATGCAGGTGCAGGCGTGCCACGCCGGGCTTGACCACCTCTCGCGCCAGCTTGCCAGCCAGGTCCAGCCGCTCGAAACCCGTTGCGCCCGGTTTTACGAAGCCGACGACGACGAGCGTCTGGCGGCGATTCGGCAACCGCGTCACGAGAACTGGCGATTCCTGGCCACTGCGTTGATGCGCACGCAGCAATTGTCGCCACGCGGCGGCCTGGGGCAGCCTGTCGACCGCCTGGTCCCGGCCGGCCTTCTTTTCGAGCAGGACAACCGCGCCGTCGGCACGTGACAGCGTCGCGTCCGACAGGACGAGCGGCTTCACCGACACGTCGATCTTCAGTTCGGGCGGAATCAATTCTTGCATGGGGAAAACCTTGACCCTGATCGGCCCGGACCGGATCATTGCCGGACGCATTCTGCGTGCAGCGCGCGAGCCGATTACGCGCGCTCCGGCGCGGCGGCATGCTAACAGGCCGTGCCGGGCAAATCATTACCGCCCAGCGGCCGGCGTCGCGTTTTCGACACGGATGGAGACCCTGACTGATGTTCGAAACGTCCAAGATCGACGACGCCGATCCCGCTGAAACGCGCGAATGGCTGGAATCCATCGATTCCGTGCTGAAGACGCAGGGATCCGAGCGGGCACACTACCTGCTCGAGCGCATCATCGATTTCACGCGCCGTTCCGGTGCGTACCTGCCGTTCAAGCCGAACACGGCCTATGTCAACACCATTTCGACCGGGCAGGAACTCGAATATCCCGGCGATCGCGCGCTCGAACGACGCATCGAGGCCTATCTGCGCTGGAACGCGATGGCGATGGTCGTGCATGCCAACCGGCAGAGCTCGGAGTTTGGTGGGCACCTGGCGAGCTATGCCTCGGCGGCGACACTGTACGAAGTCGGCTTCAATCACTTCTGGCGCGCGCCGAGCGAGCAGCATCCTGGCGACATGGTCTTCATCCAGGGCCACTCGGCACCCGGCGTCTACGCGCGCGCCTATCTCGAAGGCCGCCTGACGGAGGACCAGCTGAACCGCTTCCGCGAGGAAGTGGGCGGCGGCCTGTCGTCGTATCCGCATCCGTGGCTGATGCCGGACTTCTGGCAGTTCCCGACCGTGTCGATGGGTCTCGGCCCGATGATGGCCATCTACCAGGCGCGCTTCGTGCGCTACCTCGAGCACCGCGGCATCGTGCCGGTGAGCGGACCGCAAGGTCTGGGCCTTCCTCGGCGACGGCGAAATGGACGAGCCGGAGTCGCTCGGCGCGCTGACGATGCCGGTGCGCGAGAAGCTCGACAACCTGGTGTTCGTCATCAACTGCAACCTGCAGCGGCTCGACGGCCCGGTGCGCGGCAACGGCAAGATCATCCAGGAACTCGAGGCCGCGTTCCTCGGCGCGGGCTGGAACGTCATCAAGGTGCTGTGGGGTTCGCGCTGGGATCCGCTGCTGCAGCAGGACACCAAGGGACTGTTGCGCCGGCGTGATGGAAGAATGCGTCGACGGCGAGTACCAGAACTTCAAGGCCAAGGGCGGCGCGTACACGCGCGAGAATTTCTTCGGCAAGTATCCGGAGCTGAAGGAGATGGTCGCCAACATGTCCGACGAGGACATCTGGCACCTGAACCGCGGCGGCCACGACGCGCGCAAGGTGTTCAACGCCTACCAGGCGGCCATCAAGCACACGGGCCAGCCGACTGTCATCCTCGCCAAGACGGTGAAGGGGTTCGGGCTCGGTCGCACCGGCGGCGAAGCGCAGAACATCACGCACCAGCAGAAGAAGCTCGACGACGCTGCGCTGCGCGAATTCCGCGACCGCTTCAACATCCCGGTGTCGGACGCAGACATCGCGAACCTGCCGTACTTCCGGCCGGCGGAGAACAGCGAAGAATCCAGGTACCTGCAGGGCCAGCGCAAGGCGCTGGGCGGCTACCTGCCGCAGCGCGCAGCGACCCGCGCCGCCGCTCAGACCCCGGCGCTCGAAGCGTTCAGGCCGCTGCTGGAAGGCACCGGCGATCGCGAGATCTCCACGACAATGGCCTTCGTGCGCCTGCTCGGCGTGCTGCTCAAGGATCCGGCGATCGGCTCGCACGTGGTGCCGATCGTGCCCGACGAGGCGCGCACCTTCGGCATGGAAGGCCTGTTCCGCCAGATCGGCATCTACTCGTCGATGGGCCAGCTCTACACGCCGCAGGACGCGGACCAGCTGCTGTACTACCGCGAGGACAAGAAGGGCCAGATCCTCGAGGAGGGCATCAACGAGGCGGGCGCGATGTGCAGCTGGATCGCGGCGGGCACGGCCTACGCGAACCACGGCGTCAACATGGTGCCGTTCTACATCTACTACTCGATGTTCGGCTTCCAGCGCATCGGCGACTTCATCTGGGCCGCGGGCGACATGCAGGCGCGTGGCTTCCTCCTGGGCGCCACGGCAGGCCGCACGACGCTGGCGGGCGAAGGCCTGCAGCACCAGGACGGCCACAGCCAGCTGGTCGCGACGACGATCCCGAACTGCGTCGCGTACGACCCGGCGTACGCCTATGAACTCGCGGTGATCGTGTGGGACGGCCTGCGCCGCATGTACGCGGAGCGCGAGTCGATCTTCTATTACATCACCTGCATGAACGAAAACTACGTGCAGCCGGCGCTGCCGCCGGGCGCGGAGACCGGCATCCTCAAGGGCATGTACCTGCTGTCGATCGGCGGGCGCGGCAAGGTGCGCGCCAACCTGCTCGGATCGGGCACGATCCTGCGCGAGGTAATCCGGGCCGCCGAGGTGCTGGAGCAGGATTTCGGCGTTCCTGCCGACGTCTTCAGCGTGACCAGCTTCTCCGAACTGCGACGCGAAGCACTCGATGCCGAGCGCTGGAACCTGCTGCACTCCGACCAGCCGCCGCGGGTGCCTTACGTGCAGGAGGTGCTGGGCGAGCAGCAGGGTCCATTCGTCGCGGCGACCGACTACATGCGCATCGTGGCCGACCAGATCCGCCAGTGGGTGCCGGGCGCGTTCCACGTGCTGGGCACGGACGGCTACGGCCGCAGCGATTCGCGCGCTGCACTGCGTGGCTTCTTCGAGGTTGACCACCGCTACGTCGTGCTGGCTGCGCTCAAGTCGCGGCGGACGAAGGCAAACTCGACCGCGCCACGGTGATGAGTGCGATCGAGAAGTTCGGGATCGATCCCGAAACGCCAAACCCGGTGACGGCTGAGCGGGGGGAGCCTGGCAACACGGGTCGAATCCGCGTCCCGGACATCGGCAACTACCAGGACGTCGAAGTCATCGAGGTCGCGGTGCAGGCGGGCGACAGCATCAACGTGGAAGGCACGCTGATCACGCTCGAGACCGAGAAGGCGACCATGGACGTTCCGTCCACGGTCGCGGGCACGATCGGCGAATTGAAGGTCAACGCGGCGCGCGGTGTCGCAGGGCGACGTCATCGCAGTCGTCGAGGCGGCCGCGTCGGCCGGCGCCCACCCCCCCCCCTCCGCGGGGCAGGGGTCGCGGCGCAGGCCGGGTGGGTCCCGGCAAGCGGGCCTCACCGCAGCCGCCCGCGCCGTCGCCAGGAAAGCCAGGCCGGCACCCCAGGCCTCCGCGAAGGCGGGGGCCGGCGGCATCGACGAACCCGGATTCGCCCGGGCGCACGCGAGCCCCTCGATCCGCAAGCTCGCGCGCGAACTCGGCGTCGACCTCGCAGGTCCAGGGCTCGGGCGTCAAGGGCCGCATCACCCACGTCGACGTGAAGGCCTACGTCAAGCAGACGCTGGCGGCCGGCGGCATTGCCCCGGGCGGTGCGGCACTGCCGCGCGTGCCGGTCGTCGACTTCGCGGCGTTCGGCCCGGTCGAGCGCAGGCCGCTGACGCGGATCCAGAAGATCTCGGGTGCGCGCCTGCACGCGAGCTGGGTCAACCTGCCGCACGTCACGCAGTTCGACGAGGCCGACATCACCGAACTGGAGCAGGTTCGCGCCGACCTGAAGCAGCAGGCGACGGAACGCGGTCTCAAGTTGACGCCGCTCGCGTTCGTGATCCGCGCCTGCGTGCAGGCTCTGCAGCAGTTTCCGCAATTCTGCGCATCGCTCGATGCCGACGCCGGCGAACTCGTCTACAAGAAATACGTGCATGTCGGCTTCGCGGCCGATACGCCGAACGGCCTGGTGGTGCCGGTCATCCGCGATGCGGACCGCAAGGACGTCTTCGAACTCGCGCGCGCGACCTCGCGGACCTGACCGAAAAGGCCCGTGCTGGCAAGCTCTCCGCCGCCGAAATGCAGGGTGGGTGTTTCACGATTTCCAGCCTCGGTGGGATTGGCGGCACGGCCTTCACGCCGATCATCAATGCGCCAGAGGTGGCGATCCTCGGCGTGTCGCGTTCAGTGCTGCAAGCCGGTATGGCGCGACGGCGGTTTCGTGCCGCGCCTGATGCTGCCGCTGTCGCTGTCCTACGACCACCGCGTCATCGACGGTGCCGCAGCCGCCCGGTTCACGTCGTTCCTGGCGCGGCGCTGACAACGTCGACGGCCTTGCGGGCGATTCCTGACTGGCGCACGGCCCCCGGCTGCGCCCACGTTCGAAGTGCGTCTGCCGGACCTCGGTACGCCGGACGAAGTCACCGTGCTCGAAGTGCTGGTCAAGGTCGGCGATCTGGTCGAGCAAGAGCAGGCGCTGCTCACCCTCGAAAGCGAGAAGGCGACGATGGACGTGCCCGCGACGACCGCGGGCAAGGTGTCGCGCATCCTCGTGCGGCCGGGCGACAAGGTGTCGACGGGCACTGCCGTGCTCGAGCTCGAAGGGACCAGCCAGATCGTTGCCGAGAAAGAGGGAGGGGCACAGGTGGACGCGGCTCCGACACGGGTGACACCGCGCCAGAGCGAGCCCTACGGTGGCGCCGTCCTGACCTTGCCGCCGCGCGCCGCGGCGGCGGCGCCGCCGCAGCGCCGCTGACGGCGCCGGCCCGGCCGACCAGCGGATTACGACGTGGTGCATGGCGCGGGCCCGGGGGCTACACCGCGGCGTTCCGCGCCGCGGACCTCGGCCTGAAGGTGGCGCTGGTCGAGCGCTGGCCGACGCTGGGCGGCGTGTGCCTGAACGTCGGCTGCATTCCATCCAAGGCGCTGTTGCACGCGGCAAGGTCATCGAGGACGCGCGCGATGGCCGCGCACGGCATCGAGTTCGGCGCGCCCGACGATCGACGCGGCCAGGCTGCGCGACTGGAAGAACAAGGTCGTCGGCCAGCTGACCGGCGGGCTGGCCGGGCCTGGCCAAGCAGCGCAAGGTCAAGGTCATCCGCGGCGTCGCGGTTCGCCGATACCATGCCGTCAACGTGACGGGCGAGGACGGCGACGGCCAGCGCGTCACTTCGCGCACTGCATCATCGCGGCGGGTTCCGAGTCGGTGCGGCTGCCGGGCCTTCCGGACGATCCGCGCATCATCGATTCGACCGGCGCGCTCGAACTCGGACCTGCCGCAGCGGCTGCTGGTCATCGGCGGCGGCATCATCGGCCTCGAGATGGCGACGGTGTACGACGCCCTCGGCGTCAAGGTCAGCGTCGTCGAACTGACGGCCGGGCTGATGCCCGGCTGCGATCGCGACCTCGTGCGGCCGCTCGAGAAGCGCATCCGGCCCGCTACGGAGCGTGATCCTGCGGCACCAAGGTCACCGGCAGTCGAGGCGCTCAGCGCGGGCCTCCAGGTCACGTTCGAGGGCGAGCAGGCACCTGCGCCGCAGCTGTACGACAAGGTGCTCATTGCGGTCGGCCGCACGCCGAATGGCAAGCGCCTGCAATGCGAGGCCGCGGGCGTCCTGGTCAACGAGCGCGGCTACATTGCCGTCGACCGGCAGCAGCGCACCAACGTGCCGCACATCTTCGCGATCGGCGACATCGTCGGCCAGCCGATGCTGGCGCACAAGGCCACGCACGAGGGCAAGGTGGCGGCGGAAGTCATTGCCGGCCACAAGCGCTTCTTCGATGCGCGCTCGATCCCGTCGGTTGCCTACACCGATCCGGAGATCGCCTGGGCCGGCCTCACGGAGACCGAGGCGAAGGCGAAGGGCATCGCCTTCGAAAAAGCGGTGTTTCCCTGGGCGGCGAGTGGACGCTCGCTGGCGAACGGCCGCGATGAAGGCTTCACCAAGCTGCTGTTCGATCCACAGACGCATCGCGTCATCGGCGGCGGCATCGTCGGCACCAGCGCCGGCGACCTGATCAGTGAAGTGGTGCTGGCGATCGAGATGGGCGCGGACGCGGCCGACATCGGCCTCACGATTCATCCGCATCCGACGCTGTCCGAAACGGTGGCCATGGCCGCCGAGGCGTTCGACGGCACGCTCACCGATCTCTATGTCCCGAAGCGAACGACTGCCAGGAAATGAAATGCGCGGCCCTGCAGTGACCCTGCGGCGGTCCGCCACCGATCCATGCACCCGACACTGACACGCACTCTGCGCTGGTTCGGCCTGCTCGAGACGGGCCGGCGGATCGAGTTGAAACTGCGGTCGGGCGAGGTGCGGGTCCTGCCCGACACGCTGCTCATCGGCGCGATGAAGTCGGGCACGAGCTCGCTGCATTACTACCTGACGCAGCATCCGCAGGTCATTGCGCCGCTGCGCAAGGAAGTGCATTACTTCGACCTGAACTTCGAGCGCGACGAGTCCTGGTATCGGGCCAACTTCGGCCGCGAAGGGCAGGCCGGCATCAACATCGACAGCAGCCCCTATTACCTGTTCCATCCCCTGGCGCCGCGGCGGGCGCACGCGCTGGTGCCGAACGCGAAGCTGATCGCCCTGCTGCGAGATCCGGTGCGGCGGCGTATTCGCACTACTGGCACGAGCGCGACAAGGGGCGCGAGCCACTGTCGTTCGAGGACGCGATCGCTGCCGAGCCCGACCGGATCGGTCGTGCGCACGAGCGCCTCGCTCGCGGGGAAATCGAACGCAGTGAAGCCCACCAGTATTTCAGCTACCTCGCGCGCAGCCGCTATGCGGAGCAGCTGGAGCGCTGGCTGCAGTTCTATCCGCGTGAGCAGTTGCTCGTCCTGCGCTTCGAAGACCTGGCGCGCGACCCACTGCTGGTGACGAACCAATCGCTCGCGTACATCGGGTTGTCATCGCTGAGCAGCGCGAAGCTCGAACCGCGCCACACGCGGAAATATCCGCCGCTCGATCCGGCAACGGCCGAACGGCTGCGGGACCACTTCGCGCCGCATGATGCGGCGCTGGCGCAGGTCATGGGCCGGCCGGCAGGCTGGCAGCCGTCGCCCGCGAGCACCTGATTCCCGGACCTGCGTCGGACCGCGGCAGCGCCCCTACCGGAGCCTGCGCAGCGACTCCAGGTATTGCGATTCGTCGGGCGGCAATCCCGCGCGTTGTGCACTCCACAGTGCCTCACCGAGACGTTCGATCATGGCGTGCTCGGCTTCGTGCACGTCGCCGAGCCTGGCGGCCAGTGAGCGGTGGACGGCTGCGATGCCGGCCGGTCGATCCGTTGCAACCTGCTCGCGGATGGCGAGATGCAGCCCCATGTGCAGGAACGGATTCGTCTGGCCTGCCTCGGGGGAGTAGTCGCGGTCGAGGGCTGCCGGATCCGCCTCCAGCAGTTGGGCGTATTCCGGATGCAGCGAGACGACGCGGATGATCTGGTCCTCGACCGGCTCGACCGGCAGCGACTCGCGGTGCTTGCGCCAGGCCTCGAGGTACATGCGCCGCAGCGACGAACGGCCCTGGTCGTGGAAAAACGGCATCAGCGGCCGCCGCGCGCGGACGGCGACGGCTTACCGGGCTTTGCCAACGACTGCACTCGTGCCAGCGGCAACGTCTTGTCCTTGCAAGCGCACAAGTCGACCAGCGGGCACCCTGGACATTCTGGTTTGCGGGCCTTGCAGACATAGCGGCCGTGGAGCAGCAGCCAGTGATGCGCGTTGAGCAGGTACTGCGCCGGAATGGCCTTGAGCAGGCCGTCCTCGACTGCACGCGGTGTGTCGCCGTGGGCAAGGCCCAGGCGATTCGCGACGCGGAAGATGTGGGTGTCCACGGGCATCGTCGGCATACCGAAGGCGCTGTTGAGCACGACGTTCGCCGTCTTGCGTCCCACTCCAGGCAGATCCTCGAGGGCCTCCCGATCCGCGGGCACGCCGCCGCCGTGGCGCTCGAGCAGCAACCGGCACGTGGCGAGGATATTCTTCACCTTGCCGGGATAGAGGCCGATCGACTTCACGTACGACGTCAGGCCGTCCGCGCCCAACGCAAGGATCTGCTGCGGCGTGTTGGCGACGGGGAACAGCTTGCGCGTCGCGATATTCACGCTCTTGTCGGTGGCTTGCGCCGAAAGGATCACCGCGATCAACAGCTCGAACGGCGTGGCATGCTCGAGCTCCGTGACCGGCTCCGGATTCAGTGATTGCAATCGCTCGAAGAGTTCGCGGACCTGCGCCGGTTTCACGGTGCGGCCTCGCCCGGCAGGCCGCTGGTCACGGCAGCGCCGGATGCCGGGACCGTAGCGGTTGCCTGACGAGCCTGGCGCCAGGCCAGGCCGAGCCCAAGCAGAATGAATGCGCCAGGCGGCAGCAGCGCAAGCAGGAAACCATGCTGCTCGCCGAACAGATGCAACCCGGACGTCGGCCCGCCGCTGCCCAGCAGCACGTGCAGGTCGCCGCCCAGGCTGCCGCGGCCGAGCACTTCGCGCACACTGCCCAGCACGATCAGCACAATGAGGAATCCGCCGCCCATGGCGAATCCATCGAGCAGCGCGGTCCCGATGGGTTGCCGCGAGGCGAAGGCTTCCCGCGCGCCAGCACCAGGCAGTTGGTGACGATCAGCGGCAGGAAGATACCGAGGGCGGCGTGCAGCCCGGGCAGCCAGGCCGAAAGCGCGAGTTCGACTGCGGTGACCAGCGCCGCGATCAGCAGTACGAACACCGCGATACGGATCTTGGCAGGCAACGACCGACCCACCAGCGACACCAGGCCGTTGCTGGCGATGAGCACCGCCACGGTTGCCAGTCCGAGCCCGAGGCCGCTGCCGAGCGAGGTGCTTACTGCCAGCAACGGGCACAGCCCGAGCAGTTGCACGAGCCCCGGATTCTGGTCGCGGAAACCGGCGCGGAGGATGGCGGCAGGCGTCATGGTTGAATTGTAGCCGGGGCAGCCGGCAACTCGTCGCCCAGTAACTCATCGCGATGTCGCGCGAAGAACTCCAGCGTACGGCCGACCGTCCCGACCACCGCGCGCGAGGTGATCGTGGCGCCCGTGTACTGGTCGAAATCGCCGCCGTCCTTGCGGACCCGCCAGCGCGCCGCTGCGGGGTTGCCCAGGGACTTGCCAGTAAATCGTTGCATCCAGTCCGACTTGCCGGCGTCGATGAAATCGCCGAGTCCGGGCGTCTCGTGGTGACTCACGGTGCGGGTGCCGAGAACCGTGCCGTCGGGCGTGACTGCTATCAGCAGGCGAATGGTCCCCGAGTAACCATCGGGCGCGACGGGTTCGAGCACGAACGCGACCGGTTGGCCCTGGAACCGGGCGCGGTATGCGGTGACGGCTTCCGTCGTGCCCAGCAATTCAGGATCGCGCAACGTCAGGGTGTCGGCGAGCAGGTCGTTGTCATACAGGCAGTCCGCGCAGCACCTGGTCGAAGCGGGCCAGTGCGCGCGCACGTGCCGTCGCAGCGATCCGGTCGCGTGTGGCTTCGTGTACGACGGCCACGAGACCGAAGGCTGCGATCGCCGCGATTGCCAGCACGATGGCGGCGTGCACGGTGCGACGAGGCGGCGACTCAGGGTTGCCGGCCATAGATCCTCGGGACGGTGTAGCGGTCGATGAACGGCACGGCCAGGTTCATCAGCAGCACGGCAAAGGCGAAGCCGTCCGGATAGTCGCCCCACGTGCGAATGATCCAGGCGATCAGCCCGATGCCGGCTCCGTACCACAGTCGTCCGCGATCGCTCGTCGCCGCGGAAACGGGGTCCGTTGCGATGAAAAATGCAGCCAGCATCGTGGCGCCGGAGAATGCCTGCATCGCCGGACCCAGCGCGTTTCCGGAATCCAGGCCGTGCGCGATGAAGGACGGCACGAGCAGGCCGCCGAGCACGGCCACGGGGATGTGCCAGCGCACGATCCTGCGGAGCATCAGGTACAGGCCTCCCGCGAGCGCCGCGAGATTGATCCAGGCGAAGCCGCGCGCGCCTGGCGTCCCGGCAATGTCCTCGCGCCCCAGCAGTTCAGGCAGCGTGTAGCGCAGGTCGAGCCCGCTGCGAATCGAGTCGAGTGCCGTCGCCCCGGTGTACCCGTCCCAGCGCGCCGTCAGGTCCGCGCCGTAAAAACCCGCGAACGACAGCCGCGCGAGTTCGGACCATGTGCGGGTGCCATCGACGTCCATTGGCACGGGCCAGCGCGTCATCTCCGCGGGGAACGACACGAGCAGGATCGCGTAACCCACCATCGCAGGATTGAATGGATTCTGGCCGAGCCCGCCGAATACGTGCTTGCCGAGCAGCACCGCCAGCGCCGTGCCGAGCGCACCGAGCCACCAGGGCAGCAGCGGCGGAATCGAGAATGCCAGCAGGAACGCGGTGACCAGCACGCTGCCGTCCTTGAGTGCAGGTACTGCATCACGGCCGCGCCACCGCAGCGCCACGGCTTCTGCGAGCAATGCCGTGACGCACGCGACGGAGAGTTGCAGCAGAAGCCCGGGACCGAACAGCACGACGTGGGCTACGCCTGCGGGTACCAGCGCGAACAGCACCTGGAACATGACGCGCGGCACGGTGTAACCGGCGATGACGTGCGGCGCGGGCGAAGTATCGAAGCGCATGTCAGTTCGAGTCGCCTGTGGAATCGACGCCGGGTCGTCGTGCGCGACCACGGACGCTCTCGAAGGTCTCCTGTTCGATCGTCGCGGCTTCCTGCAGTCGGCGTTGGCGCAGTTCGTGACGCTCCCGTGCATCCGCTGCCTTCTTCGTCATCGCCTCGGCCTCTTGCAAGCGACGCTTCGCTTCACGAAAGCGGTCGGCGAGCGGAATCTGGCTCGGGCAAACGTAGTCGCAAAGGCCGCATTCGATGCAGTCGTGCACGCCGAGTTGGCGCAACGTGTCGTGAGCGTCGGCGAGCGCCGCCCGGAGCAGCTGCTGCGGCAGCAGTCCGGCGGGACACGAGTTGGCACAGTCGCCGCAGCGGATGCACGGCAACTCGACGGCCCCGAGCCGTGAACCGATATCGTCCCGCGTCGCAACGAGGACGCAGTTCATCGACTTGGTGAGTCCCACCTCGTCCGACGGCAAGGCGCGACCTGTCATGCTGCCGCCGGCGATCAGGCGCAGCGGCGTGCCGCGATAGCCGCCGGACGCTGCGATGAGCGCGGCGAGCGGAGTGCCGATCGGCGCGCGGACGTTGCCGGGGTGCCCGACACCGCTGCCAGTGACGGTCACGACGCGGGAGAGCATGGGCTCTCCACGCGTGGCCCAGCGTGCGACGGCCGCCGCGGTCGCCACGTTCTGGCAGATCACGCCCGCGTCTGCCGGCAAACCGCCCGAAGGTACTTCGACACCGGCGACCGTGGTGATCAACTGCCGCTCGGCGCCTTGTGGATACACCGCGGGGACCACTGCGAGCGTCACCGCATCGTCGCGCAGGCCGTCGATCGCGCCGGTCACGGCTGCAATGGCTGCGGGCTTGTCTTCCTCGATCGCGATGACACAACGCACGGCGCCCGCAGCACGTCGCAGGATGAGTGCGCCGAGCACGACGTCGCTCGCGGCGGAGCGCATCAGCGCGTCGTCACAGCAGATCCATGGCTCACACTCCGCGCCGTTCAGCACGAGCGTGTGCGCACCGAGGTTGCGGGCAGAGGCCAGCTTGGTCGAGGCCGGGAAGCCGGCGCCGCCGAGTCCGGCGATACCCGCGTCGCGCAGTCGCCGGACGAGTTCTTCCGGACCGAGCGAGGCGGGATCCTTGACGGGCCGGACGCTGTCATCGATCCGGTCCGAGCCGTTGCCCTCGATCACGATGCAGACGCTGCGACCGCCCTCGACAGCGGCTTCCCGTGCCTCGATCGCGACCACGATGCCGGCGAGCGGCGCGTGCACGGCAGATGCGAACGGGTGGCCGGTGCGTGCGACGAGCGTGCCCGTGGCCACGGCCTCGCCCACGGCCACTACCGGTTCGGCGCTGTACCCCGTACCTTGATCAAGTGCGAGCACCAAGTGCGCAGGCAGCGGCAGTTCGACGATCTGTGTGCCGCACGCCTGCTGCTTGTGCGCGTCGAGCGCGAGGCCGGCGGGGAACCTGGATCGCACGGCCATCACGCGGCACGAGGCTGGCGCTGGCGCCGCGACAAGGCCGGGGCCGGGCGCAGTTCGATGCAGTCGACGGGACAGGGCGGCAGGCACAGCTCGCAGCCTGTGCACTGCGTTGTGATTACCGTGTGCATCTGCCTTGGTGCACCAACGATGGCGTCGACCGGGCAGGCGGGAAGACAACGCGCGCAACCGATGCACTTTGCTTCGTCGATCCATGCCACCTGCGCTGGCTTCGTCGCGCCGAACGCGGGGTCGGGCGAACGCGGCGAACGATCGAGTAATGCCGCGAGCGCGCGCACCGTAACCTCCCCGCCTGGAGGACAGCGGTCGATTTCCGCGGCACCGCTCGCGATGGCGGCCGCGTAGGGCCGGCAACCCGGATAGCGGCATTGACCGCACTGAGTCTGCGGCAGCAGCGCGTCGATGCGTACCACCAACGAGTCGGCGTCGGGTTCGATGCGCGAGGCCGCCCAGCCGAGCGCAACGCCGAGCGTGATGGCGAGAGCCGCTGCAACCAACACCGCAATGACGACCGCGTCGGGGTTCACCGCACGCCCAGCCCGGAGAAACCCATGAATGCGAGGGCCATCAGGCCCGCCGTCACCAGCGCCACGGGCGCGCCGCGGAAAGCGTGTGGAACGTCAGCTGTGTCCAGGCGTTCGCGCAGTGCCGTGAACAGCAACAGGGCCAGCCCGAAGCCGGCGCCGGCGCTTGCACCGAAGACGAGCGACTCGAGCAAGCCGTGCTGGCGGTTCACGTTCAGCAGGGCCACGCCGAGCACGGCACAGTTGGTCGTGATCAGCGGCAGGAAGATGCCGAGCAACTGGTGCAGGAGGGGGCTCGTCGCCCGCACCATGATCTCGGTGAACTGCACGACCCCCGCAATCAGCAGGATAAAGACCAGCGTGCGCAGGTACTCGAGTCCCAGCGGCACCAGCACCCAATGCCACAGGGTGAAGCTCAGGCCCGAGGCCAGCGTGAGCACGAACAGCGTCGCGAGCGCCATGCCGGCCGCGGCCTCGAAGCGACGACTCACGCCGATGAACGGGCAGAGCCCGAGGAAGTTCGACAGCACGAAGTTGTTGACCAGGCTCGCACCGAGCGCGAGCAGCAGCAGCTCGGTCATGGGCTCCTCGTCGCCGGTGTCACTTCACCTTCATGCCGGGCGTCGCGCCCGCATCGGGGGAGAGCACGAATATCTCCTGTCCGCCGGGGCCGGCCGCCAGCACCATGCCTTCGGACAGCCCGAAGCGCATCTTGCGCGGCGCGAGATTGGCGACCACGACCGTCAGTCGGCCGACGAGCTGCGCAGGTTCATAGGCTGAGCGAATGCCCGCGAAGATCTGCCGCTTGCCGAGTTCGCCGAGATCGACGCCAAGCCTGAGCAGCTTGTCCGCGCCGTCGACGAGTTCGGCCGAGTCGATGCGCGCGATGCGCAGGTCGACCTTCATGAAGTCGTCGATCTACAGCACTGCCGACGGAGCGACCGGTTCAGATGGGGTTGCCGCAGCCTTCGCCGTGACCGCTGGAACAGTCGTGGCCGCTGGCACGCCGGCCGGCTTCAGGCTCTCAGCCGAGGCAGCGAGCAGCGCCTTGACCGCGGCCGGGTCGACCCGCGTGGCGAGCGGCTCGTAGGCATTGATGACCGTGTCGAGGAGCGGCGTTGCGGCATCGGCCCAGGCTTGCGAGGGCAGTCCGAGAAATTTCTCGGCACCCGCAGCGAGCTTCGGCATGACGGGCTTCAGGTAGATCGCGAGCACACGGAACAGGTTGAGACCCTGCGTGCAGACGGCCTGCACTGCGGCGGCCCGCGCCGGATCCTTCGCCATGAGCCAGGGCTTCTGCTGGTCGATGTAGAGATTGGCGCGGTCGGTGAGCGCCATGATCTCGCGCATCGCACCGGCGAGATCGCGTCCTTCGTACAGCGCGGCGACCCGCTCGCCGGCCGCGGCGAATTCGCCTTGCAGGGCCGCATCCGCGAGCGTGGAGGCCAGCCTGCCTGCCGAACCTCGCGCGATGAAACCGGCACACCGGCTTGCGATGTTGACGAGCTTGCCGACGATGTCGGAATTCACTTTGGCCACGAAATCGTCGAGGTTGAGGTCGAGGTCTTCGACTCCATCGCCGAGGCGTGAGGCAAAGTAATAGCGCAGGTACTCGGCCGGCAAGTGATCGAGCCAGGCCCGCGCGGAAATCAGCGTGCCGCGCGACTTCGACATTTTCAGTCCGTTGACCGTCAGGAAGCCGTGCGCGAACACCGACGTCGGTGGGCGGTAACCCGCTCCGACGAGCACGGCCGGCCAGAACAGCGTGTGGAAATACACGATGTCCTTGCCGATGAAGTGATACACCTCTGCGTCGCTGTCCGGTTTCCAGTAGTGGTCGAAATTGCGCCCGGTCCGACGACAGTACTGCAGCAGGCTCGACAGGTAACCGATCGGTGCGTCGAGCCAGACGTAGAAGTACTTGCCGGTTTCGCCCGGGATCTCGAAGCCGAAATACGGCTCGTCGCGCGAGATGTCCCAGTCGCGCAGGCCCGCGTCGAACCACTCGCCGAGCTTGGCAGCGACGGCGGACTGCAGACGGTTGCCGCTCGTCCAGGCGCGCAGCTTCGGCTCGAAGTCGCCGAGCTTGAAGAACAGGTGCTCCGACTGCTTCTGCACGGGCGCCGTGCCGCTCACCACCGAGACGGCGTTCAGCAGGTCGGCGGGCGTGTAGGTGGCGCCGCAGACCTCGCAGCTGTCGCCGTACTGGTCGAGCGCGCCGCACCGGGGGCAGGTACCGCGCACGTAGCGGTCGGGCAGGAACATCTGCGCCTGCTCGTCGTAAGCCTGCACGATCGTCTCGCGCCGGATGTGGCCCCCCGCGACGAGCCGACGATAGATCTCGTAGGTGACTTCGCGATTCTCGTCCGAGTGAGTGGTGTGGAAGTTGTCGTACGAGATGTCGAACTCGCCGAAATCGCGGCGCTGTTCCGCGCCGACGCGCTCGATCAGCTGCTCGGGCTCGATGCCTTCCTGCCGGGCCTTGAGCATGATCGGCGTGCCGTGCGCGTCGCTCGCCCAGATGAACAGGCAGTCGTGGCCGCGCATGCGCTGGAACCGCACCCAGATGTCGGTCTGGACGTATTCGACGATGTGCCCCAGGTGCGGCGCGCCGTTGGCATACGGCAACGCGCTGGCGACGAGCAGGGTGCGCTTGACGGGGGCGGTCATGGGGCGGCGGGGTCCCGGTTCGATGGACCGTCAATTATGCCAGTCGAACCACGGAACGGCTTGCTTCGCAGAGCGTTCGGTCGGACGACGAAATCCGCTCCTCGCCGGTTGCGGGCGTCGGATTCGGTGCGTCTCCCCCGCCTTGGAAAGGCAGACACGCGGCGTGGGAGACGCACCGAATCCGTCGCCCGTCCGACCGCGCCTGAGCTCGCACTCGCCACGGGCGAGCGCTCGCACGGCGCAAGTCGCCGCAACACTGCCCGCTGCCACCGCACCGGCGGCGCATCGTTCAGGCTCGGGGACCTCTTCGGCGCCGCGTGTCTGCCTTTCCAAGGCGCCGAAGAGGTCCCCGAAACCCGGAACGATGCGCTTGCTGGTGACGGACGTGCCGAAGCGCAGTCGCTAGCGCGAGGCCGAGGCCCCGTTCAACCCATGTCCTTGAACTGCTCGAACTGCGGCTTGTTCATGGCCTTTTCGTAAGCCGCCCGGCCGCTGATCACGCCCTTGTCGAACAATTCCTTGATCGCCGAGTCCATCATCCGCATGCCGTGGGCGCCGCCACTCTGCATCGCGTTCTCGAGCTGGTCGAGCTTGCCCTGGCGGATCAGGTTGGAGACGGCCGGCGTGTTGATGAGGATCTCGAGGGCGGCGACCCGCCCGCGCTTGTCCGCGCGCAGGATCAGCTGCTGCGAGATCACGCCGCGCAGCGAGGTAGACAGCATGGTCCGCACGTGGCTCTGCTTGTCGGCGGGGAAGGCGTTGACGATGCGGTCCACGGTGGGTGCGGCGCCGTTCGTGTGCAGGGTGCCCATCACGAGGATTCCCATCTCGGCCGCCGTAACCGCGATGCTGATCGTCTCGAGGTCGCGCAGTTCGCCGACCAGCACGATGTCCGGATCTTCGCGCAGGGCCGAGTGCAGTGCCTCGGCAAAACCCGGGCTGTGCAGGCCGACCTCGCGCTGACTGACCAGGCAGTTCTTGCGCGGATGCACGAATTCGATCGGGTCCTCGATCGTGAGGATGTGGCCTTTCTCGCGTGCGTTGATGTCGTCGATCATCGCGGCGAGCGTCGTCGACTTGCCCGAGCCGGTCTTGCCCGTCACGAGGATCAGGCCGTTGTTGACGCGGCACAGGCTGCGCACGGCCTGTGGCATGTTGAGCTGCTCGAGCGTCAGCGCCTTCGAAGGGATCGCTCGCAGCACGGCACCGAGCCCGCCGATGTGCCGGAAGACGTTCACGCGGAAACGCGAAACGCCCGGGATGGAATAGGCGAAATCGGCGCCGTCCTTTTCCTCGAGCTGCTGCTGCGCGCGGCGGGTGATGAAGTCCATGATCGTGTCTTGCACGAACTGCTTGTCGAGCGGCGTATCGCGCAGCGACTGCAGCTCGCCGTTGTGGCGGATGCGCGGCGGGTCGCCGGCGACGAAATGCAGGTCGGAGCCGCCTCGCTTGATCACTTCCAGCAGGAATTCATCGATGCGCCGCGGCGTGTGCTGCGGCGTTTCGGGATTGGCGACCTGCGTCGTGGTCTCGGTGGACATCAGAGTCCCTGCGTCACGTCGGCCTTGAGGATCGCCGTGCCCTCGGGCACGTAGCGGGCGAACGGCTTCTTGTCCATGGCGTATCCAAACGCGTCCTCCGGGTCGACTTCGCGCGCCTGGACGGCGGCGAGCAGCGCCTGGTCGAGTGTCTGCATCCCGGTTTCGCGGCCCGTCTGCAACTGCGACGGAATCATGTGCGACTGCTCCGACGTGATGAGCTTGCCGATCGCGCGGTTCATGACCATCACCTCGCAGATGGCTTTGCGTCCGCGCAGGTCGGGCGTGCGCACCAGGAACTGGGTGACGACGCCGAGCAGGCTCTGGGACATGAAGCTCTTGGTCTGCTCGCGCTCCTCCGGCGGCAGCGCGTCGACGATGCGGTCGATCGTCTTCACCGCGCTGGTCGTGTGCAGCGTGCCGAGAACCAGGTGCCCGGTCTCCGCCGCGGTCATCGCCCAACGCACCGTCTCGGCGTCGCGCAGTTCGCCGACCAGGATCACGTCGGGGTCCTCGCGCATTGCGGCCCGTACGCCTTCGGCAAAGGAGGGCAGGTGCGTGTGCAGTTCACGCTGGATCACCTGCGATTGCTTGCTGCGGTGGACAAACTCGATCGGGTCCTCGAGGCTGATGATGTTGAGCCGGCGCGTCCGGTTGAGGTGGTCGATCATCGCCGCGAGCGTCGTCGACTTGCCAGTGCCGGTGGAACCCGTGACCAGCACCATGCCCTGGTGGAAATCACAGAATTTCTTGACGACCGGCGGCAGATTCAGCGAATCGAGCGACGGCACGTCGTTCGGGATGGCGCGGAACACCGCGCCGACGCCCGTCTCCTTGCGGAAGACGTTGACGCGGAAACGCACGTTGTCCTCGGAGACGTACGAGAAATCGACGTCGTGGCCCTTCCTGAACTGCTCCTGGTGCGTGGGCGTCAGGATTTCCGTGACGTAGCTTTCGAGTTCGGCCTCGGCCAGGTTGCGGAACTTGATCGGCAACAGGTCGCCGTTCATGCGCAGCATCGGCGGCACGCCAACCGCGAGGTGCACGTCCGAGCAGCCTTGCGAGGCGCCGAGTTTCAGGAATGCGTCGATGCGCGCCAAGGCGGCCTCAGAGGTAGCGTTCGAGCGCGGAGCGCAGCTCGTCCATGGTCTGGAAGCGTCGCGCCTTGTCCACGGTCATCGCCTTCGTGACGATCTCGGACAGGCCCGGCGGAATGTTGGGATTCACCTCGATCGGCGCCTTTGCCTTGCCCTGGACGTGCTGGTACATGACCGCCATGTGGTCGCCGCGGTGGTAGGGCGGCTCGCCCGTGAGCATCTCATACAGAATTACGCCGAGCGAGTAAACATCGGCGCGTTCGTCGACTTTCTTGCCCAGGATCTGCTCGGGCGCCATGTACTTCGGCGAACCGATCACGTAACCGGTCTTGGTGAGCTGGGTGTCGCCCTGATGTTGCGCAGCGGCCACGCCGAAGTCCACGATCTTGAGCAGACCGGTATCGTCGATCAGGACGTTGGCCGGCTTCAGGTCGCGGTGAATGATGCCCGACTGGTGGGCAACGGCCATGCCGGTAGCCACGTCCATCGCGAAGCGGACCGCCTTGTCGATCGGGAGCGGCTTGTCGTTGATCTCGTGGCCGAGCGTATGCGACGGGAAGTACTCCATCGAGATCGCGTAGTTGCCGCGGATGAACAGGAAGTCGTAGATGCGGATGACGTTGCGGTGCGTGATCTTGCGCGAGTAGCGCAGCTCGTGCACGAACCGCTTCATCATCTCCTCGTCCTGCGAGACGTTCGGGTTCAGGAACTTGAGCACCAGCCGCTCGTCGACGACCGTATCTTCCATGAGCAGCACGGTGCCGAATGCGCCCTTGCCGATCTTCTGCAGGTACTTGTAGCGGCCTTCGAGCACGTCGCCCGGCGTCAGGGCCGAGATGTCGAGACGCTGCGCCGGCGCGGCTTCGCGCGCGAGGCCGTCGAAATCGATCTTTTCGGCGAGCAGTGTCCGCGAGGGCTCGGCCATGCGGGCCGCCCCCTGCTGCGCGTCGCGCACGCCGGTCGAGAAACGCGCGTCCATGTCCTCCACCGCGCGCAGTGCCGCGTGACTGACTGTCGGGTCGGCCGATTCGCCACTGAACGATTCCAGCCGGGCACGCACCACGTCGGCGGACTTGTCGTCCACCAGGCGCGCGAGGGCGGTAATGATTTCGAGCCGGGCTTCTTTCGACGCGCTTGGCAGCAGCGGCATCAGCTGCGGGATCACTGACGGATCGCCGAGCTTGCCGATGGCGCGCGTCACCGTCGGCAGTGAACGCGCGTCACTCGACCGCAGGAGGTCGAGCAGGGTGGGGAGTGCGCGCGGACTGCCGATCTCGGCGAGCGCGTCGACTGCACGTTCGCGGACCCACCAGTCAGCGTCGCGCGTGGCTTCGATGAGATAGCCGATGGCGCGCTCGTCCTTGGTCTGGTTCAGGATCTCGATGGCCGCGCGGCGGACCTCCTCGTCCTGGTCGCGGATCAGTTCGAGCGCCGCCTCGATCACGCGCGGGCCGCCGATCTTCGCGAGCGCATCGGCTGCGCGGCTGCGCACCCACCAGTCGTCGTCCTTGATCGTCTGCAGCAGGGCCTTCACGTGCGCCGGCGTGCCGATTTCATTCAGCACCTCGACTGCCGCGCGGCGGACATTCTCGTCCTCGTCGCGCAGCACGGCAATCAGGTGGCGCATGGTGTCCGGGTCATTGGCACGCACGACGGCGTCGATGGCCTTCTGCTGCGTTTCGACGTCCGGGTCGCGCAGGACTTCGCAGAGCAGGCCCACATCGACGTTGCCCTCGAAGCCGGTCAGCGCGTTCAGCACGGCTTGCCGCACGAACTTGTTGGTGTCCTTCAGTTGCCGCTGCAGCGCCACGGCGACGTCGCGCCGATTGAAGCGCGCCAGGATGTTGATGATGTGCGTGCGCGCGACCGGGTCCTTGCCCTCGAGGCGGCTCAGCAGTTCCGGGACGATGCTCGGGTCGGCAATGTCGGAGACGATTCGGAACATTGCCGCCTTCTCGGCCGCGTCCTGGTTATAAGCGCGCTGCAGCACGTCGCGCGCATTGAGGCGCGCCTTCTGTGCGGTGAGGATGCCGACGACCGTGCCCTTCGGCATCGCCGGCTGGTCGAGCAAACCAAACAGCAGGTTGGCCGCGTAATTGCGCGAGTTGGACAGTGCGTTCGCGGCGCCGGAAACAGTGCGCTGGTTGCCTTGAGTGAGTCCAGTGGCAACGACCGGAAACGCCTTGTTGTCGAGCAGGGCCGTCAGCACCGCGACGAAACCAGCGGTTTCACGGTTATCAGCGCTCGCCAGCGCATCGAGGATTCGGGGTATCGCCGACGGCCCGAGTCGCACGAGCTTTTCGAGCGACGTCTTGTGACCGTCGCTGTCGTCGGCCGCCTTGATCTCGGCGATCAAGCGGTCAGCGCGCAGGTTCGTGAAAAAGCTCATGGGCGACGTAAGTGGATCATCTGCTCGTCATGGGCGAGGACGGCTTTCCGTCCGGTGGATACGGTTGCACGTCGCTTCGTCGCCTTCGGTGGGGCGAAAGTCGGCGCATTATGCCATGCGGACCCGGTGCCCCGCGGGCAGCCGGCCCGGCGCTGCACACTGCCTGTTTCCGCTACAATCCTTGCCCGCCGGCGCATGCCGCCTCCACTGTCTCGACGGATCCCAGAATGCAGGACGATCAACTCGCCCAGGCCCGCCTCTTGGTTGCGAATTATGTCGAACCATATCTGGGGATGCCTCTTGGCGCAGCCAAAGCTGTGAAGTCCGTCCGGTTAGAGGCCGGCCGGCCCCAGGTGGAGGTCGAGCTTGGCTTCCCGCCCGGGGGGTACGCCCAGACGCTGACCGCCGAACTCCAGGCGCTCCTGCGCCAGGCCCCCGGGCTCGGAGACGCCACCGTGACGGTCGGCTGGCAGGTCGCAACGCACGCCGCCCAGGGCCCGATGCAGCCGCTGCCCGGTATCCGCAACGTGATTGCGGTGGCTTCGGGCAAGGGCGGGGTCGGCAAGTCCACCACTGCGGTCAACCTGGCCCTGGCCCTGGCGCTCGATGGGGCTCGCGTAGGCCTCCTCGACGCCGACATCTACGGACCCAGCCAGCCCCGCATGATGGGACTGCAGGGCGAAAGGCCGGTCAGCCGGGACGGCAAGCGGCTGCAGCCGCTCGAGGCGCACGGCATCAAGGTCATGTCGATCGGCTTCCTGATCGAGGAAGAGCAGCCCATGGTCTGGCGCGGCCCGATGGTCACGCAGGCCCTGCAGCAGTTGCTCAACGACACCGACTGGGGCGAACTCGACTACCTCATCGTCGACATGCCCCCGGGCACCGGGGACATCCAGCTGACGCTCTCGCAGCGCGTCCCCGTGAGCGGCGCGGTGGTGGTGACCACGCCGCAGGACATCGCGTTGCTCGACGCCCGCAAGGGCCTGCGCATGTTCCAGAAGGTCAACGTGCCGGTGCTCGGCATCGTCGAGAACATGAGCACCCACGTGTGCTCCAGCTGCGGACACGAGGAGCCTATCTTCGGCAGCGGCGGTGGCGTGCGTATGGCCGAGCAGTACGGCGTCAGCCTGCTCGGTCAGTTGCCGCTCGACATCCGCATCCGCGAAGAGACGGACGGCGGCCGCCCCACGGTGATTGCCGATCCGGGCGGACGCATCGGCACCGCCTACCTCGACACCGCCCGCCGCATGGCGGCCAGGCTTTCCGTCGCCGCGCTCGGCGCGGCTGGTTTTCCCAGGATCACCGTCGAGGACACCTGACCGTGTGCATCAAGCCGTGAGTATCAAGTCAGACCGCTGGATCCGTCGCATGGCCGCGGACCACGGCATGATCGAGCCCTTCGAGCCCGGCCAGGTTCGCGTCGTCGACGGCCAGCGCATCGTTTCATACGGCACATCGAGCTACGGCTATGACGTGCGCTGCGCAGCCGAATTCAAGATCTTTACCAACATCAACTCGACGATCGTGGACCCGAAAGATTTCGACCACGGCTCGTTCGTCGATTTCGACGGTCCGGTCTGCATCATCCCGCCGAATTCGTTCGCATTGGCGCGCACGGTCGAGTACTTCCGCATCCCGCGCAGCGTGCTGACGGTGTGCCTCGGCAAGTCGACCTATGCGCGCTGCGGGATCATCGTCAACGTGACGCCGCTCGAGCCCGAATGGGAAGGGCACGTGACGCTCGAGTTCTCGAACACGACGACGCTGCCCGCGAAGATCTACGCCAACGAGGGCGTGGCGCAGATGCTGTTCTTTGAATCGGACGAAGTCTGCGAGACCTCTTACAAGGATCGCGGCGGGAAGTACCAGGGGCAGAGGGGCGTGACGCTCCCCAAAGCGTAGCCTTAGGCAGAAGGGGATAGGGGATAGGGGTTAGTCGGAACGCGCAGCTCGGCCGCTGAAATACCGATGCTTGCCCAGGCAGTTTCGGAGTGGCGCCGCAACCGATGTCGCAGATGCACCTCCGACTAACCCCTATCCCCCATCCCCTAACCCCTGGTTCGCCTGCCGCTCCAGGCGAACCAGCTTCATCTGCACCTCGGGGTTGCCCTTGCGGTACTGGATCGCCTGCACCGGCACGTAACCCAGTGACGCCGCGTGCCATGTCTTCGTGACGCGGTTCGAGCCGGTGCGCTGGCTCGCCCAGACCTCGGCTTCGACCTGCCCGTAAGGCGTCATGACCTGCTGCGTGCCCTCCGGCCAGTAGCGGTATTCGCGCAGCTTGCCCCCGGTGATGATCTTGAAGCCCTGCGGCTTCTGGCCGGCCAGCAGTTCCTGGATCATCGCCGCCTGCACCGATGACGTGTCGTGCGTGCCCGGCGTGAGTGGCAGCGACACGGGCTTGCCCTCGAAAGTGCCGGTTACGGTGAGCGCCTTCCAGTCGAAGTCCAGCCGGACGTCTTTCTCCGAACCGGCCGAACCGTCGTCGAAGTTGAACGACAGCGGGCGAATTCCGGCGGCAGTCGCCTGGATGACGCTCAATTCGTGCGCCTGTGAACTGATTGCGACACGCGCGAGCAATGTCGGGAACACCCGCGTTTCGTACTGCCACTGGCCGGCCTCGGCGCCGCGTTTGAAGCTCGATTCTATTTCGCCACCATTCAGGCCGCGGTAGCTGACCTGGTAGCGGGCGGTATAGGGCTGCAGGCTCGCGGGGGCAGTGGCCTGGTTGCCCACGGCGTTGCCTGGCGCTGCGAGCAGCCACGTTCCGGCGACCGCGGCAGCCAGGGCGCACCAATTCGATATCAGCCGCATCACTCACCTTCCTTCGTTTCGCAGCCGCACATCACCGGTGCGTCGAGCCGCTTGCCATCCAGCCAGGCCGCCCCATCACGGAAGGCGAGGCGACCCGCCGCAAACCAGCCGACGCAGCGCGGGTAGATCACGTGCTCTTGGCGCAGGACACGTGCGGCGAGCGAGTTTTCGTCGTCGCCCGGCAATATCTCGACCCTGGCCTGTAAGACCACAGGGCCGCCATCGAGTTCGGGCGTGACGAAGTGCACGCTGGCCCCGTGCTCACGATCGCCTGCCTCGAGCGCGCGACGGTGCGTGTGCAGACCGGCGTATCGCGGCAGCAGGGACGGGTGGATGTTGAGCATGCGGCCCGAGAAACGCAGCACGAACTCGTCGCTCAGGATGCGCATGAAACCGGCCAGCAGCACCAGTTGCGGCGCATGCGACGCCACGATGTCGCCGAGGGCGCGGCCGTAGGCCCCGCGATCGGGGAAGTTCCGGGGCGACAGCACGGACGTGGTGATGCCCCGTCCACGGGCCCATTCGAGCGCGCCGGCGTCCGCGCGGTCGCTGACGACGGCCTCGATGCGCACGGGAAGCTCGCCCGCATCGGCGCGTGCGGCGATGGCCATGAGGTTGCTGCCGCGCCCCGAGACCAGCACGACCACGCGCAGCAGCGGGATTGGGGCCGTCATTCGACGATGACGACCTCGCGGCTGCCGGAACGGACGGCGCCGATCACGGCTGCCGTTTCGCCGCAGGCGCGCAGGATTCCGAGCGCGCGATCGGCTTCGCCCGCGGGCACGCAGATCGTCATGCCCAGTCCGCAATTGAAAGTGCGATACATCTCGTCGCGCGCCACGTTGCCGACGCGCTGCAGCCAGTCGAACACGACGGGTCGCGGCCACAGCCGGGCGTCGATCACGGCCTCGAGCCCGGCCGGCATCACGCGCGGAATGTTGCCGGTCGGGCCGCCGCCGGTGATGTGCGCAATGTTGTGCACTGGCACCGACTGCTGCAGCAGCTGCAGCACCGACTTCACGTAGATGCGAGTGGGTTCGAGCAGCAGGTCGTACAGCGGCTTGCCCTCGATCTGCGTCGCGGGGCCGGCGCCGCTCAGCGCCAGCAGTCGCCGAATCAACGAATAGCCATTCGAATGCGCGCCCGAGGACGCGAGGCCGATGATGGCATCGCCAGCACGTGTCCGGGAGCCGTCGATGATCTGGTCTTTTTCGACGAGACCGACGCAGAAGCCCGCGAGGTCGTAATCCTCGCCATCGTACATGCCTGGCATTTCGGCGGTTTCACCACCCACCAGTGCGCACCCGGCCTGCAGGCAGCCTTCGACGATGCCCTTGATCACACGCTCTGCCGTGTCGACGTCGAGCTTGCCGGTCGCGTAGTAGTCGAGGAAGAACAGGGGCTCCGCACCCTGCACGATGACGTCGTTGACGCACATCGCGACCAGGTCGATGCCGATGGTGTCGTGGCGGCCGGTCTCGATCGCCAGCCGGAGCTTGGTGCCCACGCCGTCGGTGCCCGAGACCATGACCGGCCTTTTATAGCGGTCCATCGGTACTTCGACCAGTGCGCCGAATCCGCCGATGCCGCCCAGCACCTCGCGACGCATCGAACGCTTCACGGCGGGCTTGATCCGGTCCACGAGCGCGTCGCCCGCTTCGATGTCGACGCCGGCGTCGCGATAGGTGGTGCTGCTGGTCGGGCTCTCGGCCATTGTTCTCGTGCTCCCGGGGGTGGCGCCCCGGGGTCTGGCTCGAGGCTGTGGTATTTTACACACCGGCCGGCGGCGCCGACTTCCTCCATCACATGATCGACCACCGCACCAACGTCGTCACCGAGGGACCGGCGCGAAAGTTCGCGCGCGGGCTGCCCTGCCTGTTGTTGTCGGTGTCGCCTATTGCCTGGGGTGACGTGGCGCTCTACCAGGCGTCGGTGCCTCTGAAGAGCGCAGCAGAGGCCGACCGGGCCGCAGCCTTCGGCGAGGCTCTCAAGATCGCGGCGGTCGCTGCTTCGGGCCGACGGGACGCCGGGGAGGCTGCGGCCATTGCCGCGGCGGCGGCGGACCCCACCCGCTATGTCCAGCAGTATTCGACCACCACCGATCGGATGCTCAAGGTCGGTTTCGATGGCCGTGCGATGGAGCAACTGCTGCAGCAGGCCGGCCTGCCATTGTGGCCGTCGGAGCGGCCCACGACTACCGTCCTCCTGTTCGTCCCCGCAATCGCGGGCGGCACCCGGGCGGTGACCGCGGCAGAACGGCCGCCGGAGAGACTGGAGGTCGAGAGGGCAGCGCAGGTGCGGGGCGTGCCCGTGACCTGGCCCGCCGACACCGTCGACGCAGGCACGGCGCGAGCCCGTGCGACGAGCGCAGGCGTTGCAGGTGCCGTGCTGCTGGGAACGGCGCGGGCGGGGGGGTATGACTGGACCTTCGGCCACGCCGGGCAGTCCGCGCGCGGACAGGGCGGTCCCGCGTCGGGTCTGGACCTTGCGGCCGACACCCTGGCAGCTCGCTACGCGCCGGGCTCCACTCGTGGTCTCAGCACGCTGTCCGTCCGTATCGGCGGGCTGGAGGGCGTGCGTTCCTTTGCCGCCCTCACCACGTATCTTGACGGCCTGAGCCTCGTGCGGGGTGTCTCGTTGCGCGAACTGTCCGGCAGCACGGCGCTGCTCGACCTGAGCGTCCGCGGCGACCTCGAGCTGCTGCGAAGAATCTTTGCGCTGGACGGACGACTCACGCCGGCTTCGCGCTCCGAAGTCGCAACGACCGGGCAGGAGCCGCCGGACCTCATCTGGCAGCCATGAGCCTGCGACACCTGCCCAACTTGCTATGCGTCCTGCGCATCCTGATGGTGTATCCCGTCGCGCACTGGATCCTGCAGGAGCGTTATGCCGACGTGATGCTGCTGTTTGCATTGGCTGCATCGACGGACGGGCTCGACGGCTTCCTCGCCAAGCGCTTTGGCTGGACCAGCAAGCTCGGCAAGCTGCTCGATCCGCTCGCCGACAAGCTGCTGCTGCTGACGGTATTCATCTGCCTGAGCGTGAACGGCGACGTGCCCTGGTTGCTGACGGGACTCGTCCTGTTGCGCGACCTCGTGATCATCTTTGGCGCCATCACCTACAAGCTGCTGTTCGGCCCGGTCAACGGCAACCCGACCATCGCGAGCAAGATCAACACGCTGGCGCAGATCGTCTACTGCCTCGCGGTCGTTGCCGCTGCGGCCTACCAGTGGCCGCCGCAATGGTCGGTGATCGCGCTCGGCGCGTTCGTCCTGTTCTCCACCTGCGTGAGCGGCATCGACTACACCCTGATCTACGTGCGCCGCGCGCAGGCAGTCGTGCGCGAACGCTCGTCGCGACGGCGCTGATCGGTTGCCTCCAGCCATGATGGAGCAGTTGCCCCTGCGCATGCGGTTGCGCGAAACCGCTCGCTTCGCGAACTTCGTCGTCGGCGAGAACACGCAGGCGCACGCCGCATTGCAGGGCTCGCGTCCGGCGGCGCCGCTCGTCGTCTGGTTGTGGGGCCGTGCGGGCACTGGCAAATCGCATCTGCTGCAGGCTGCCTGTGCAGCTGCCGGCGGGCGTGACGAAGCTGCGGCTTACGTCGATCTGGCGCTGACGCCTTCCAGCGCCATGCTCGAAGGGTGCGACACGCTGGGTCTCGTCTGCCTCGACGGGCTGGATACCGTCGCTGCGGACGCGGAGTGGAACGCGGCGATCTTTCGGCTGCACACGCTGTTGCAGGACGGCACGGGCCGGCTCGTCGTTGCCAGCAATGCTCCACCCGCTGGCTTGCCCTTCACGTTGCCTGACTTGCGTTCACGCCTGCTGGCGGCCGACGTGCATCAACTCGTCGAACTCGACGAAGCAGGGCAGTGCGAGGCATTGCGCCTGCGCGCAGCCAGTCGCGGGCTCGAGTTGTCGGAGGAGGCGGCGCTGTACCTGGTGCACCGCCTGCCCCGCGACATGCATTCCCTGTTTGCGGTGCTCGATCAGCTCGACGAAGCATCGCTCGCTGCGCAGCGCAAGCTCACCGTGCCGTTCCTGCGGAACGCGCTGGAGAAGGGGCTAGGGAACAGGGGTTAGTCGGCAGCCCGTTCGCGTCGAGATATTGTTCTGGCTCTGTTGCGCAGTGGACGGGTGTGCGAGAAACGGCCGAGGCGAGCAACCGGCGTCATGCGGAGTTGCCACCTTATTTCCCGGCATATTGATATCTCGGCCGCCCACAGTCGATGCCTGAGGCACCCCGTACGGATCAGGAGGAGCGCTCGATGATTGGTCTGGAAGCACACTACTCGGCGAACGACATTGAGGCGAGAATCCTGGCCGCCATACGCGCAGCTGGGTTGGATCCCGGGCAACGCTTGTCGCCAGTGGAGCTTGCCGCACTCGATCACTTCCACACAGGCGGATTTCGCGCTTCCCTCGTATTGAAGGATCTGGCGAAGATCCGAGCCGACGATCGAGTTCTTGATATCGGCGCCGGGCTGGCAGGCCCCGCCAGGATGCTGGCTGCATCTCCGGGTTGCCGAGTCGAGTGCATCGATTTGTCGCCCGACTATTTCGTCGCGGCGTTACTGCCGAACCGGCTTACCGGTCTGGAGGACCGAATCGGAGTACACGTTGGCAGCGCTCTCGCTATTCCGTTTCCGGACTATTCATTCGACGTGGTGTGGATGCAGAACGTCGGCATGAACATCGCGGACAAGCGGAAGCTTTATGAGGAAATCCACCGCGTCCTCAAGCCGGGCGGTCGGTTCGCCTTCCAGGGAGATGGTCGCCGGTGAAATGGCCGCCACCCACTTTCCACTACCTTGGGCCACCGATCCCGCTGACAATTCCCTCGTTGCTGCCAGGGAAATGAACGCCGTGCTTACCCAAAGCGGCTTCGAGTCGGTTTACTTTGCGGATGTCAGTGAGGAACCTTTGCCGCCACCGGCAGGTGGAGCTCTCGAAGGCGCCCAACAGGCACCTTTGAGCCTGTCGGTGTACGTCGACAATCTCGCGCAGAAGGCTGACAACGCAGCCCGCAGCCTTCGAGAACGCCAGATCCGCCTTGTTAGAGGCGTGTTCAGGGTGAAATGAGGGGCGCCCTTACCGACCCTCCGCCCTGGTCAGCCGCAAGAAAGCGACGAGCGCCACCACCAGCGCCAGGCTCAACAACAGGATCGCGGCGGCGAGCACGCGGATCGACGGGTTGGCAACCAACTCGGTCAACGAATAAATGAAGTGGGGCGTCACGCAAAGCGTGGCCCAAGCGAACGTGCGGCGGTTGCGCGCCAGCATGCCTGGCACGGCGATCGCGAGGGGCGTCAGCAGGAGGAACACCAGCAACCCGATTGCCGCCGCACTGCGTTCGCCCCAGAAAGCGGCCAGCAGCGAGACGACGGCGAGTAGCGCCAGCAACGCGAGCGCATAGCGTCGCGCGTGATCCGCGCCGTCCGCGTCGGTCGAAAGGTTGTCAGCCACCGCGCACGGCTCGCGCTGCAACGGCCAGTTCAGCGAGCCGACGCCCCAGCAGCTGGGCGAGTTCGCGCTCGTCATCGCTCAGCTTCGACGGGGATGCACCGTGCACAGCGAGGTGCGTCGCGCCGTACGGCGAGCCCCCCGTGCGCGTCCGGTTCAAGGCCGGCGCAGTGAAAGGCAGGCCGACGAGGTACATGCCATGGTGCAGCAGCGGGACCATCATCGTCAGCAGGGTGGATTCCTGCCCGCCATGCATGGACGACGTCGAACTGAAGACCGCCGCGGGCTTGCGATCGAGCGCGCCGTTCAACCACAGTGAGCTGGTTCCGTCGAGGAAGTGCTTGAGCGGCGCAGCCATGTTGCCGAAGCGGGTTGGGCTGCCGAGCGCCAGGCCGTCGCACCCGGTCAGGTCGTCGTGCGTCGCATACGGTGGCCCGGACTCCGGCACGGCCGCCTCGGTGGCTTCGGTGGTCGGTGAAACGGGCGGCACCGTGCGCAACCGGGCCGTGACTCCGGCGACCGATTCGATGCCGCGCACGACGTGACGGGCCACTTCGGCCGTGGCGCCGTGCCTGGAATAGTAAAGAACGAGCACTTCGGTCATGTCTGTAGCCGCCCTCGGGTCTGGACGACTCATTTCGTCCTGCATGTGGCGCGCGGATTCTAGGTCCGCGAGCCTTGACGGTACAGGGACCGCTTGTTACGGTCGTCCGCGTCCTGCCTTTTTCTACAGGGCTTCCATCGCTTGCCGCGCTTCCTTCTGCCGCTCCTGCTGGCTCTTGCAATGCTTTCCGGGGCGGTCGTGAGCGGCTGCGCCGGCGCGCCGGTGCAGGAAATGAGCAATGCCCGGCAGGCTGTTCGTGCAGCTGAACGTGCAGGCGCCACTGCCGCGGCACCCGAAGTCCTGGGTGAGGCCAAGAAGTTCCTGAAGAGTGCGGAGAGCTACCTGCGGCGCGGTGACTATCGTAGCGCCCGCGACGAAGCAGAGCTTGCCCGCACCAGGGCCGTCGAGGCCCGCAGCCTCGCCGAAACCGCGAAGGCGTCGCAGCAGCTTTGATCGTACGGCGCTGCTTCGTCGACGGTCGCGTCCAGGGCGTGTTCTACCGGGCGAGCACCCGTATCCGTGCCGAATCCCTCGGCGTCACCGGGCATGCGAGCAACCTGTCCGATGGGCGTGTCGAGGTTCTCGCCTGCGGCGTGCCGGACGCGGTCGAGGCGCTCTGCGCCTGGCTCTGGGCCGGCTCGCCCGGCTCGAGCGTGAGTGCTGTGGCGATCGAAGAACTGCCCGTGGACTCGGTCCAGCCGTGGCCGCAGGTGTTCCACACGTCCTGACTGACACGGCTCCGTTTCAGTGTGCGACTGTCCAGCGCGACGCCAACCGGTCGATCACCAGGTCCGAGTAGTGCGGCCGACCCAGGCTGCCATTGTAGCGCTGCAGCGCCCGCTGGTAATTGCCGCGTTCCTTGCGCAGGTAGTAACCAAGGATGGTCGTCCCCATGCGGACGTTGTCCGGGATGCGCACGAGCTGATCGTTGGTCATGCCGAGTTCGCGCGGCCAGAACGTCATGACCTGCATCAGCCCCACGGCGCCGGCGGACGAGACCGCGAAGCGGTCGAAGCGGCTTTCGACGTCCATCACGGCGAGCACGAGTTCGGGCGGAATGTCGACGCGCTTCGCCTCGCAGTGGACGGCATGCAGGATTTGCTCGCGTTCACGGTCGTTTTCGACGTAACGCGTCAGGCGCGGCTCCATCGTTGCGAACCACACCGCCTGTTCGTACTTGTCGTCGAAACAGCGTGTGGATTCGATTGCCGCCGCGACGACACTGCGCAACTCAGGGTCCATCTGCCGATCGGCGCGGGCGACGGCCCAAGGCAGTGCGCACGCGGCGCACAACAGCAGGGCAACGGTCGACGTGCGGTGCATGGAGGCTCAGGGGCGCGGGCTGCCCCGCCTGTCGCGCAGGAAGGCCGCCACCTCGGCCAGTGGCACGTCGGCCGCGTGGCCGTCACGGCGACGCTTGTATTCGAGCACTCCGCGTTCGAGGCCTTTGTCGCCGATGACGATGCGGTGCGGAATGCCGATGAGCTCGTCGTCGGCGAACTTGACGCCGGGCCGCGCGTCGCGATCGTCGAGCACGACCTCGAAGCCTGCCGCGGTCAATTCGGCGTACAGGGCTGCTGTCGCTTCCTGGACGCGGGCGGACTTCTGCAGGTTGATGGGAATGATCGACACGTCGAACGGCGCGATGGGTTCCGGCCAGATGATGCCGCGCTCATCGTGATTCTGTTCGATGGCCGCTGCCACGACGCGCGTCACACCGATGCCATAACAACCCATGGCCATCGTGACGGACTTGCCCTGCTCGTCGAGCACGGTGGCATTCATCGCTTCGCTGTATTTGCGGCCCAGCTGGAAGATGTGGCCGACCTCGATGCCCCGCGCGATGCCGAGCGTGCCCTTGCCGGTCGGGCTCGGGTCTCCGGCAATTACGTTGCGAAGGTCGACGATATCGCCCTCCGGCAGGTCTCGGCTCCAGTTCGCGCCGGTGAAGTGGATGTCGCGCTCGTTGGCGCCGCAGACGAAGTCCGACATGTGGGCCGCCGAGCGATCCACGTAGACCTTGCACTTCAAACCCACGGGCCCGATGAAGCCAGGTTCGCAGCCGGCCGTGGCGAGGACTGCTTCGACGCTCGCCATGCGCAGCGGCGACGCCACGCCCGGCAGCTTCTGCGCCTTCACGGCATTCAGTTCGTGATCGCCGCGGACGATCATCGCGACGGCGCCACCCTGGTCGCCTTCGACCAGCAGCGTCTTCATGCACTTGTCGGCCGTGACGCCGAGGAACTTCGCCAGGTCGGCGATCGTGCGGACCCCGGGCGTCGCGACCTTCTGCAGGGTTGCTGTCGCTGCGCCCCGCGGCGTCGCAGGCGCCAGTGCTTCGGCCATTTCCAGGTTCGCGGCGTAGTCGTCGCCGTCGGAGAATGCGATGGCGTCCTCGCCCGAGTCGGCCAGCACGTGGAATTCCTGCGACGCGCTGCCGCCGATGCTGCCCGTATCCGCGCGGACCGCGCGGAACTTCAGCTGCAGTCGCTCGAAGATGGCCGTGTACGCGCGGTACATGGCCTGGTATCCCTCCGCGAGCGAGGCGTCGTCGAGATGGAACGAATAGGCGTCTTTCATCGTGAACTCACGCGCACGCATCACGCCGAAGCGCGGGCGGATCTCGTCGCGGAACTTGGTCTGGATCTGGTAAAAATTAACCGGCAGCTGGCGGTAGCTCTTCAGTTCCCGGCGCGCGATGTCGGTGATCACTTCTTCGTGCGTCGGGCCGTAGCAGAACGAGCGGTCATGCCGGTCCTTGATGCGCAGCAGTTCCGGGCCGAACTTGTCCCAGCGGCCGGACTCGACCCACAACTCGGCGGGCTGCATGGTCGGCATCAGCACTTCGAACGCACCGGCGCGGTTCATTTCCTCGCGGACGATGTTTTCGACCTTGCGCAGGACCCGCAGGCCGATCGGCAACCAGGTGTACATGCCGCCCGCGAGGCGGCGGATCAGGCTGGCGCGGAGCATGAGCTGGTGGCTCACCACCTCGGCATCGGCAGGAACGTCGCGCAGGGTCGTGACAGGATAGGTCGAGAGTCGCATTTCGCGTCCGGGCAGCAGAAAAAACGCGTCCATGGTACCAGAGCGGGCCGCAGTCACCGGCGCCCCAGGGGCGCGATGCAAGGCTGCGTTGTGCGATGACTCCGCGCTACCTATCATGGAGGCCGCTCACACCCGCCAGGTGGCGCCATCCATGACGACTGAATCTCCCGCGACGGACGCCGTTCGACCGCGTCCGCGCAGCCGCGGCGTGTACCTGCTGCCCAACCTGTTCACGACTGCGGTCCTGTTCTCGGGTTTCTACGCGATCGTGGCTGCGACGGACGGCAATTTCGACCGTGCCGGCATGGCGATCTTCATTGCCATGGTCTGCGACGGCCTCGACGGCCGCATCGCGCGCTGGACCAATACCCAGAGCGACTTCGGCGCGCAGTTCGACAGCCTCTCGGACATGGTGGCCTTCGGCCTGGCGCCGGCCGTCGTGGCGTACCAGTGGGGCGTGGCCCGCATCGCCGAGTACGGATATCTCTGGGGGCGACTCGGCTGGCTGGCGACCTTTTTCTACACCGCTTGTGTCGCCATCCGGCTCGCGCGTTTCAATACCAAGGTCGACACGGCCGACAAGCGTTTTTTCGAGGGCCTGCCGAGTCCGTCGGGCGCGGCCGTGCTCGCGGGATTCGTCTGGATGCTCGAGTCCCTGCAGCGTGAGGGTCTGCGCGACCTGGTCCTGGCCTTTGCGGTGGCGCTGATCGCGGGCAGCCTCATGGTCAGCCGCTTCCGTTACCTGAGCGGCAAGGACCTCGACCCACGCATGCGCATCCCGGTCGCCTTCACCGTGCTGGTGCCGCTCGGGTTCGTGCTGGTCGGTTCCAGTCCGCCGGAGATGTTGTTTGCGTTGTTTGCCGTCTACGCCAGCTCCGGACCCCTGTGGTGGGCATGGCGCAGGATGCGCCGCGGCCGCCGCACGCGCCCGGAGAAGGGGGACTGAGCGGATGGTGGATGCCCGCCAGGTTGCGTACCTGCAGGCGCTCGGCGTGGACTGCTACGTGCCGCGCAGCGCGCCACCGCTGCAGGCAGAGGCAGAGGTTATCGTCGCAGCAGCACCCGCGCCGTCGGCAGTAGTCGTGGCTCGCGCAGGCGCGGAGTCGGTACAGCCCGACGCTGCAGCGGACCTCGATTGGGACGAATTGCGGGTCACAGTCGCCGCCTGCCAGCAATGTGATCTGCATGCCACGCGCACGCAAACCGTGTTCGGGGTGGGCAACCGCCAGGCCCGCTGGATGTTCATCGGTGAAGCGCCGGGTGCCGAGGAAGACAAGCAGGGCGAGCCGTTCGTCGGCCGCGCGGGGCAGTTGCTGACGTCGATGATTCGCGCGCTCGGCCTGCGCCGGGAGGACGTGTTCATCGCGAACGTGCTCAAGTGCCGTCCGCCCGACAATCGTGACCCGAAGCCGAGCGAGGCGGCCAGCTGTCGCCGTTACCTGGAGCGGCAGGTCGCCCTGGTCAATCCGACGCTCGTGATCGCGGTGGGACGTATCGCCGCCCAGAACCTGCTGGCCACGGAAACGCCTATCGCCAAGCTGCGCGGGAAGGTGCACTCGTTCGGCGCGCAAGCGTGGCCCGTGGTCGTGACTTATCACCCGGCCTACCTGCTGCGCAGTCCCGGCGAAAAGCGCAAGTCCTGGCAGGACCTCCTGCATGCCAGGCAGCTGTTCGGACGGCTCGAGCAGGAGTCAGCCTGCGGCGGCCGGACGTGAGTACGGCCGAGGTCACGCCGGGGCCCGATGCCGGGGACCTCGTGCGGTTTCGCGCGATGACGCCCTTCGACGTCACGGGCGTCGGTGCGGTCGAGCGGTCCTCGTATCCGTTCCCCTGGAGCGAAGGCATCTTCCGCGACTGCTTGCGCGTCGGTTACCTCTGTCGCGTGGCGGAAAGTGCGGGCGAGATCGTCGCTTACGGCGTCGTGGCAATGGGCGCGGGCGAGGCGCACGTGCTCAATCTCTGCGTAGCGGGGCCTGTCCGCGGCCGCGGCATCGGCCGCCGCCTGCTGCTGCTGCTGATCGAGCGCTCGGTCCAGGCGGGCATGCAGGACGTGTTCCTCGAGGTGCGACCGTCGAATCCGCGCGCGATCGCGCTGTACCAGTCGCTGGGCTTCGTCGAGGTCGGACGCCGGCGCGGTTATTACCAGGCCGAGGTCGGTCGCGAGGATGCGTTGGTCCTCAAGCTGTCATTGCCGGTAAAATCCGGCGGATGAATCAACCGCTCGACGAAGTGGCGCGTCGCCGCACCTTCGCCATCATTTCGCACCCCGACGCCGGCAAGACCACGCTCACCGAAAAGCTGCTGCTGTTCGGGGGCGCGATCCAGCTCGCCGGCACCGTCAAGGGCCGCAAAGCCACGCGCCACGCGACGTCCGACTGGATGGCGCTCGAACAGCAGCGCGGCATTTCGGTGACCTCGAGCGTCATGCAGTTCCCCTACCAGGGACGCATGGTCAACCTGCTCGACACGCCGGGCCACGAAGACTTTTCCGAGGACACGTACCGCACGCTCACGGCGGTCGACTCGGCGCTCATGGTCATCGACTGCGCGAAGGGCGTCGAAGAGCGCACGATCAAGCTGATGGAAGTCTGCCGGCTGCGCGACACGCCGATCATGACGTTCATCAACAAGCTCGACCGTGAAGGCCGCGAGCCGACGGAGTTGCTCGACGAAATCGAGCGCGTCTTGAAGATCACCTGCGCCCCGGTCACCTGGCCGATCGGCATGGGACGTGCCCTGGCCGGCATCTATCACCTGCTCGAAGACCGCATCTATGCCTACCAGGCGGCCGAGAAGGGCCGCGCGGGCACCAACGAAATCATCGAGGGACTCGCCAGCCCCGCAGCCACCGAGTTCCTGGGTAACCGCGCGCAGGCGTACCGCGACGAAGTAGAACTCGTGCGGGGCGCGTCGCACGCGTTCGATCTTGAGGAATACCGCGCAGGCCGGCAGACGCCGGTGTTCTTCGGCTCGGCGATCAACAACTTCGGCGTGACCGAGCTGCTGTCCGCGTTCGTCGAGATCGCGCCGGCTCCCCTGGCGCGCGAGACGACCACGCGCGAGGTCGATCCGCACGAGGACGCGCTGGCAGGCTTCGTCTTCAAGATCCAGGCGAACATGGATCCGGGTCATCGCGACCGCATCGCGTTCATGCGCATCTGCTCGGGTCGCTACCGCAAGGGCATGCGGCTCTTCCACGTGCGCCACGGCAAGGAAATCCGCGTCGGCGACGCGGTGACATTCCTCGCGGCCGACCGGCAGCACACCGATGAAGCGTACGCCGGCGACATCATCGGCCTGCACAACCACGGCACGATCAATATCGGCGACACGCTCACCGAAGGCGAGAAGATCATGTTCACGGGCATCCCGAACTTCGCACCGGAACTGTTCCGTCGCGTGGTGCTCAGGGACCCGCTGCGCATGAAGGCGCTGCAGAAGGGCCTCGACCAGTTGTGCGAGGAGGGCGCCACGCAGCTGTTCCGGCCGCTGCGCAACAACGACCTGATCCTCGGCGCCGTCGGCCAGCTGCAGTTCGACGTCGTCGCGTTCCGACTGCAGGACGAATACTCGGTGCAGGCAAGCTGGGACGCCATCAGTGTCTATACCGCGCGCTGGGTGTACTGCCAGGACCCGAAGAAGCTCGCGGAGTTCCGCGACAAGGCCCACGACAACCTCGCGCTCGATCATTCCGGTGCGCTGGTCTATCTTGCGCCGACACGTGTCAACCTGCAGCTGACGCTGGAGCGCTGGCCCGGCGTCACCTTCCGCGAAACGCGCGAACACCTGGCGAGCGCGGCGTGAGCGAGGAGTGACCAGCAAGGCCGTCCTGCGCCGCCGGCCGGTCCTGTCCTGGGCGTTCTACGACTGGGCGAATTCCGCGTTCGCGACGACGGTGATGGCGGGCTTCTTCCCCGTCTTTTTCAAGCAGTACTGGAACGCCGGCGTCGTCGCCACCGAAAGCACGTTTCGACTCGGGCTCATCAGTGGCATCGCGAGCCTGATCATCGCGCTGCTGGCGCCCGTTCTCGGCGCGATCGCTGACCGCAGCAGTTCGCGCGTGCGACTGCTGCTGATGTGCACCGCGCTGGGTGCCGCCGCCACGGCCGGGCTCGCACTGGTCGCGCAAGGCCACTGGCTGGGGGCGGCCGCGCTCTACGTCGTGGCCTCGCTCGGTTTCTGGGGCGGCATCGTCTGCAACGACTCGCTGCTGCTGCACGTGGCCGAACCCGACGAATACGACGTCGTCTCGGGATTCGGCTATGCCCTCGGCTACCTGGGCGGCGGACTGCTGTTCGCCGTGAACGTGTTCATGACCTTGCGGCCCGCGACTTTCGGGCTTGCCGATGCGAGCGAAGCGGTGCGCATGTCGTTCGTCATGACGGGTATCTGGTGGTTCGTGTTCGCGCTGCCGTGCGTGTTCTTCGTAAAGGAGAAGGCGTCGGAAAAGGTGGCCGTCAGCGCACGCGAAGCGGTGCGGCTCGGCTTCGGCGAATTGCGCAAGACCCTGGGTGAGATCCGCCGTTACAAGCCCCTGATGCTGTTCCTGATCGCGTACGTGCTGTACATCGACGGCGTGAACACGATCATCAAGATGGCGATCGACTACGGGATGTCGCTGGGCCTGGACCAGGGCGGCCTGATAAAGGCGCTGCTGCTGACGCAGTTCGTGGGCTTCCCCGCGGCGCTCGCCTACGGCTGGCTCGGGCGCCGGATCGGCGCGCTCAACGGCATCTTCATCGCGCTCGCCGTCTACATCGCGGCCACGTGCTTCGCGTATTTTGTCAGCGACGTGTCCGACTTCTTCCTGCTCGCCGTCGTGATCGGGCTGGTGCAGGGTGGCATCCAGTCCTTGAGCCGGAGCTACTACGGGCGCCTGGTGCCGGAAGGCAAGTCGTCGGAGTTCTTCGGCTTCTACAACATGATGGGCAAGGCCTCGGCGATCGTGGGGCCGATCCTCGTGGGCGTGACTGCCGCGGTCACTCACGACCAGCGCCTGTCGATTCTTTCGATCCTGCTGCTGTTCATCAGTGGCGGCTGGATGCTGATGATCGCGGCGCGTAGCGCGCGCCGCGAATCGTGATTTACACCTTAGGCCGTACGTTGGCATTCAGCGGACGGTTTCGGGTTTCGGCGTCGGGGACCCGGGCCCACGACTTTCCGCCCAGGCAGCGGGTTCGATGCCATAGAACTCGCGCAGCAACTCATACAAGCGCGGATGCGCCGCGCGCAGCTCGGCCGGGCACTCGATGAATTCCTCGCTGGCCACCGCGAAGAACTCGATCTCGTCCTCGGCGGCGTAGGGATCGAGAAACGTCGGTTCGCCGCGATCGACCGTGTTGCAGAGCGTTTTGAATTCGGCGACCAGGTCCTTGTGCCACGCGTCGATGGCCCTCACCCGACCTTCGGTCGACCTCTCCCGCATTGGCGGGAGGGGGCCCGGGCGCGAGGCCGCGTCCTTCCGCCTCCAGGTAATGCGCGAACTCGTGCAGCACTACGTTGTAGCCGTCAGCCGGCTGGCGTGCGGTCTCTTCGACGTCCTCCCACGACAGGATGATCCGGTGCGAGTCCCAGGCTTCGCCAGAGAGTTCGCGGCGACGCAGCGTCACCAGCCCATCGTCATCGTGCACTTCGTCTTCAACCCAGAACGCACCGGGGTAAACGAGGATGGATTGCAGTTCGTCGTACAGTCCGAGCCGGCCGAGCAGCAGCAGGCACGCCTGCGCGGCGATCGTCGCGCGGATCTCGTCGGTGATCACAAGCCCGTTGCAACCGACGAACTGCTTCTCGGCAAGGAACGAGATGACGAGCCCTTCGAGCCGACGGGAAAGGTCCCGCGGCAACGATCGCGTGACTGGAACGTTGCGCGCGATGGCGGCACGCAGTGGCTCGGGCAGGGCCTGGCTGAAGGCGATTCGCCGCCGGCGCCGGCGCAGGAGGGGTGGCACCAGCAGGCCCGCGAGCACCGCGAGGGCGACCGCCAGGATGGCAGCGATCGCGGCGCTCACGTCTTGTTCAGCCGTAGGCTTTCTTCAGTCGCTCGACGAGCTTGACGTAATTCTCGCGCGCCTTCGCCTGGTCCGTGCCCTTGAGCTTGGCCCAGGCGTCGTACTTGGCGCGGTCGACGAACGAGAAAGCGCCCGGACGCTCGCCTTGCACGTCGCCCTCTGAGCCCTGCTTGTACGTCGCGTACAACCGCAGCATGTCCTCGTCGTCGGGACGCCTGGTGAGCTTCTTGATGTCGTTCGCAGCTGCCTCGAACTTCTTGTCGGTCACGGCCATCGTCGATTCCCCCTGAGATGGCCGCAGCATACCCGAGGCCGCGCTCCTCGCGCCTCCGGAGCATCAAACGCGCAGGGAGTTCACGGCGTGCTTGAGGCGCTGCAGGTCATCCGCGCGGGGTGCGGGTCCGTACCGCAACGCGGCATAGAGTTTCCGGATGTCGGCCAGCGTCCGCGCGAGGTCGGGACAGTCCCGCTCCGCGCGTTCGATGAACGCGACCGGGCCTTCGGCGGGGCCCGGCGCCAACCCGCGCTTGCGCAGGCGCGCCACGACTACATCGTGCAGTCGGCCGGGCCAGTCACGCGGGGGTGGCCGGTGGCGCCAGGCGAGATAAGTCGACAACACGACGAAAAATGCAGCGAGGCTGCCGGCCAGCCCGAGGCCGAGCGCGCGCCAGTCGGGATCGTCGACGCCCAGCCGATCGAGCAGGTCGAACTGCGACTGCGCGTCGAAGCGCACGACTCGCTGGTTCCAGAAGTCGTTGACTGCGTCCCACCCCAGCTCGACTTGCAACCAGATCGGGCTCGCGTCGCGCAGCCGGCCCGGGACGGGTTCGTCCTCGCCGACCGCATCGATCAGGCTGCCCCGGATGCGCTCGGGAGCGACGGCGGCGGTGGGGTCGACCCGCATCCAGCCGCGGCCCTCGATCCAGACCTCTGACCATGCGTGCGCATCGGACTGCCGCACGATCAGGTACCCGCCAAACGGATTGAACTCGCCGCCCTGGTACCCGGTGACGACGCGCGCCGGCACGCCGGCCGCACGCATCACGACCGTGAACGCCGAAGCGTAGTGCTCGCAGAAGCCCTTGCGCGTGTCGAACAGGAATTCGTCGACCGCGTTGTCGGCCAGTCGCGGCGGCTGCATCGTGTAGACGAATGGCTGCTGGCGGAACATGGTCAGCAACTCACCGACGATGGCGCGCGGATTGCCGGCATGGCGGGCCGCGAGTTCGCGTCCAAGCGCCACGCTGCGCGCATTGGTGCCATCGAGCGGCAGCGCAAGATCCTTGCGCCGCATCGATTCCGCCAGCGACGCGCCTGCCGTGAAATCCATGTGCGAGGTGAGGTCAAAGGCGGCCACGTTGTTGATGGGGCGCGCCGACAGCAGCGTCAGGTCGAACGACTGCGTGATCTCGCGTTCCGGCCACGTCGACGGCAGGTCGAGGGCCAGCACCCAGCGTCGGGCGTGCGGTTGCAAGGTGACCTGGTAGCGAATGGCGGGTCCGCGGAACGTGACCTGCGTTTGTGGAAACGCTTGCGCGCGCGGTCGACGCCAGCTGCGGCCGTCGAATTCGTGCAGCACGGGGCCGCGCCAGTAGCGTTGCTCAGGCGGGGGCATGGCGCCGAAGAACCGTACCCGAAAGGCGACTTCGCCGGACGCACTTAGGTCGGAGACGTCGCCGGGTGTCATCTCGTCGTCGAGACCTGTCCTGGCCTCGCTCAGCGCATCGACGCCCCAGAACGGCCCGGGCAGGCGTGGGAAGAGCAGGAACAGCAGCAGCGCGAGCGGCGCTGCCTGCAATAACAGCTGCACGGTGCGTCGCACGATGTGGCGTGCCGGCGCCTGCGCCGAAGGGGCGTGGACGCGCATGAGCGCGACTGCCGTGAGGAACGTGCTGCCGAGCAGCCAGGGCAGTTGCGACAGCGACTGTTCCCGCAGCAGCGCGGCGTAGAGCAGGAACCAGCCGATGAAGACGATGACGGTGAGGTCGCGGGACGTGCGCGTCTCGAGCAGCTTCGCGGCCGCCATCAGCACGAGGAAAGCCGTCCCGGCCTCGATGCCGTTCAGCGTGCGGTACGTGCCGAAAATCGCGACGGCCGACACCAGCACCACGACGACGCGAACCGGCAGAGGCGCGAGCCTCCAGCCCCGCAGGTCGGCCGTCCAGCGCCACGCGCACACGGCGAGGAGCAGCAGCGTGACCCACGCCGGCAGGTGCGGCAGGTGAGGTCCCACGGCGGCGGCGAGTGCAGCCGTCACCCAGTCCAGTCCACGCAGCCGCGACGGTGCGATCGGCTCACGCACGCGCAGTTTCCCTCGCTTCGAACAGCGCCAGCGCGTTCAGGCAACGTTCACGGTGGGCCGGACCCAGGTTGGTCTCAATGAACGTGCCAGGAAGGCGCAAGGCGAAGGCTTCGCTGCGCTCCTGGGCGTCGAGCACCCAACGGCAGAGTTGCTCCAGTCGCGACTCCGCGGGAAGCCCCGCGAGACTCTCGTAGTCGAAGACGTGCGAGACGACGTCGGTACCGGCGAACTGCTTGGTGTACAGGCCCTGGCCGCGTGCATACGCTTTCCATGCCACGCGCCGCAGCGAGTCGCCGGCCTGGAACGGCCGCAGGCCGGCAAAGTCTTCTGCGCCAATGGCGCCTGATTGCGCGCCTCCGGTATCCGTCGCGGTCAGCGGCGGCGGCATCGCGCGCACCGCAGGCCTGGGCCAGGCGATCGCCGAATACGCCGGATGCACGACGGCCCAGGCGCGAAACAGGCCGAACGGATGGCTGGTCGACACGATGAAGCGCTCTAGTCGGACACGGCCGCGGCGTCGTGCAGGCAGGACCAGCATGGCCTCGCTCGAGCCCCGGGGCGGCAGGTCGGTCGTGATGCTGCCCGGTTCGTCCCTGTCCAGGCCGATCTCGAGAGCGGGCCGGGCAACGTCCGACGAATGCTCGAGCAGCAGGCGGAACCGGACATCGCTGCCCACGAACCCGGGCACCGCCTCGAGCAGGCGCAGACGCACTCCGGCCAGCGTGCCGTGCGCGTGATGCATGGTCACGAGACCGAGACTCACGAGCAGAAAGGTGAGGCCGAGTCCCAGGTTGTTGTTGTAGTTCATGCCGCCGAGCAGCATCGCGCAGAGCATTGCGCCGTACGCGACGCCGACCCGGGTGGGCAGGATGTAGATACGCTGGCGACGCAGTTCGACGGGATCCGTGTCAGCACCCTGCCGGCGCCGGATCCACGCGCGCGCGCGCCGTTCGATACGCGCCCGCAGGTCCCGCAGCAGCCGGCGCATTGCGCTCAGGGAACGGCGACGGCCGCCAGCACGTGTTGACCGATCTCGCCGGCGTCGCGGAAGCGGGCGTCGTCGCGTGCGGCGAGACGGTGGCCGACGACGGAGGGCAACACGGCCTGCACGTCTTCCGGCAGCACGCCTTCGTGTCCGTGCATGAAAGCCCAGGCCTGCGCGGCTCGCAGCAGTGCGATCACGGCACGCGGCGAGAGTCCGGCTTCGAACTCCGGGGCCTGCCTCGTGTAGCGCGCCACCGCCTGCACGTAATCGAGCAGCGCCGCGGACGCGTGCACCTGCGGCACGGCGCCCTGCAGGCGCAACAGTTGCTGCGGCGTGATCGCGGTCGAAAGTTCGGCGAGCAGGTCGCGCCGGTCGCGACCGAGCAGCAATTGCCGCTCGAGCGACGCGGCCGGGTAACCGAGCGCGATGCGCATCAGGAAGCGATCGAGCTGCGACTCCGGCAACGGGTACGTGCCGACCTGGTACGAGGGGTTCTGCGTCGCGATGACGAAGAACGGTTCCGTGAGCGGGTAGGTCTGGCCGTCGGCCGTGACCTGGTGTTCCTCCATCGCCTCGAGCAGCGCGCTCTGCGCCTTGGGCGTCGCGCGGTTCACTTCGTCCGCCAGCACCAGCTGGGAAAAGACGGGTCCGCGATGGAAGCGGAACTGCCCGGTTTCGGCCTCGAAGACCGAGACGCCGATGATGTCCGCCGGCAGCAGGTCGCTCGTGAACTGGATCCGCTGGTACGAGAGACCGAGCGAGCGGGCGAGGGCATGGGCCAGCGTGGTCTTGCCGACCCCGGGGATGTCCTCGATCAGCAGGTGTCCCCGCGCAAACAGGCACGCGAGGCACAGGCGGACCTGTGTTTCCTTGCCGAGGATGATCTCGTTGAGGCCCGCCACGGCCGCATCGATGAGCGCGCTCAGCGCCGGCTCGGAGGTTGCGAGCGGTTCGATGGCGGTCGACACGTCAGCCCCCCGCCGGCGTTGCGAGCGCCGCCAGCCGCCGCATCTGTTCGTCGAGCTGGTCGAGCTGGCGCTCGAACTCTGCGATGCGGTCCCGTTCCTGCATGACGACGCTCTCCGGCGCATTGGCGACGAAATTCGCATTGGCCAGCTTGGCGGCGCACTTGTCCCGCTCCTGCTGCGTCCGGGACCTGCGCTTCTCGAGGCGGGCCAGTTCCGCCGAGACGTCGTCGACGAGGCGATCGAACGGAGCGAGAATGGTGCGGCCGGCACTGATCGCGATCGCGCACGGCGGAAGGTCGGCTTCCGACTGCACGAGCTCGACCGACTCGAGGTTCGCGATCTTGCGTATCGTCGCGGCCAGTGCACCGATCGCTGCGGCGTCGCCTGCCTTGTCGCTGCGCACGTAGACCGGTGTCGCACGCGAATGCGGCACGTCGAGTTCGCCGCGGATCTGGCGGATGCCGAGCACCACGGCCTGCAGTGCCGCGATGTCGCGCTCGGCCTGCGCGTCGGGCTCGAACTCCGTGGACGCCGGATACGGTTGCAGCATGATCGTGCCGTCCGTTCGCCCGGCGAGGGGCCCAACCTTCTGCCAGATCTCTTCGGTGATGAACGGCATCAGCGGATGCAGCATGCGCAGCGTGCCTTCGAGCACCTCGAGCAGCGTGCGACGCGTGCCACGCCGCGCGGCGGGGGCGGCGTCCGCGGCCTGCAACACTGGCTTCGAGAGTTCGAGGTACCAGTCGCAGAATTCGTACCAGACGAATTCGTACATCGCCTGCGAGGCGAGGTCGAAGCGATAGGCCGCGAGATTCGAGCGCACGCTGGCCACGGCGGCACCGAGGCGGCCGCGAATCCAGCGATCGGCGACGGAATACTCGCACGGGCCACCCGCGATGTCCGCCGCATGCTCCTCGGTATTCATGAGCACGTAGCGCGCCGCGTTCCACAGCTTGTTGCAGAAATTGCGGTAGCCCTCGACCCGGCCGAGGTCGAAGCGGATGTCACGGCCCATGGTCGCAAGCGCGGCGAAGGTGAAGCGCAATGCGTCGGTGCCGAAGGACGGAATACCCTGCGGGAACTGCTTGCGCGTAGCCTTCTCGATCGCGTTCCTCATCTGCGGTTGCATCAGTCCCGTGGTGCGCTTGGCGACCAGGTGCTCCAGGTCGATGCCGTCGATGAGGTCGAGCGGGTCGATGATGTTGCCCTTCGACTTCGACATCTTGTTGCCGTGCTCGTCGCGAATCAGGCCGGTGATGTAGACCTCGCGGAAGGGCACGTCTTCCTGGAACTTGAGACCCATCATGATCATCCGGGCGACCCAGAAGAAGATGATGTCGAATCCCGTGACCAGCACGGACGTCGGGTAGAAGGCCGCGAGTTCCGGCGTCCGCTGCGGCCAGCCCAGCGTCGAGAACGGCCACAGCGCCGAACTGAACCAGGTGTCGAGCACGTCCTCGTCCTGGCGCAGCGCGACGGGTTTGCCGTGCTGCCGGGTCGCGGCGACCTGCGCGTCCGCCTCGCTGCGCGCGACGAAGATGTTGCCGTCGTCGTCGTACCACGCAGGAATGCGATGGCCCCACCAGAGCTGGCGGCTGATGCACCAGTCCTGGATGTTGCGCATCCACTGGAAATAGGTCTTCGACCACGTGTCCGGGACGAAGCGGATGCGGCCATCTGCAACGGCCGTGATGGCCGGCGCCGCCAATGGCGCGATGCGCACGTACCATTGGTCGGTGAGCCACGGCTCCAGCACCGCGCCGCTGCGGTCGCCGCGCGGCACGGGCAGCGTGTGCGGGTCGACTTTCTCGAGCAACCCGGCGGCTTCGAGGTCGGCGACCACGCGCTTGCGTGCCTCGAATCGATCCAGGCCCCGGTATTGCGGCGGCACTTCGTCGTTGAGCGCCGCATCGGCCGTGAGGATGTTGATCATCGGCAACGAGTGACGCTTGCCGATTTCGTAGTCGTTGAAGTCGTGCGCCGGCGTGATCTTGACGCAGCCGCTGCCGAATGCCGGATCGCAGTAGTCGTCGGCGATGATCGGCACGAGACGGCCGGTGAGCGGCAACCGGATCTGCTGGCCGACGAGGTGCAGGTAGCGTTCGTCGGCGGGGTTCACGGCGACTGCCGTGTCGCCGAGCATCGTCTCCGGGCGGGTCGTCGCGACGATCATGTGGCCACTGCCGTCGGCGAGCGGATAACGCAAGTGCCACAGGCTGCCGGCTTCGGGCTCCGCGATCACTTCGAGATCGGACAGCGCCGTGTGCAGCACCGGGTCCCAGTTCACCAGGCGTTTGCCGCGATAGATCAGCCCGTCCTCGTGCAGGCGCACGAAGACCTCGAGCACTGCCTCGGAGAGGCCTGCGTCCATCGTGAAGCGGTGACGCGACCAGTCCACGGAATTGCCGAGCCGGCGCATCTGGTGCGAGATCGTGCCGCCCGAGTGTTCTTTCCACTCCCACACGCGTTCGACGAATTTCTCGCGGCCCAGGTCGTGCCGCGTCCTTCCGTCCGCGGCGAGCTGGCGCTCGACCACCATTTGCGTGGCAATGCCCGCGTGGTCGGTGCCCGGTTGCCAGAGGGTGCGGTCGCCGTCCATGCGGTGCAGCCGGGTCAGCACGTCCATCAGCGTGTGCTGGAAAGCGTGCCCCATGTGCAGCGTGCCCGTCACGTTCGGCGGCGGGATGACGATGCAGTAGGGTGGGCCCTCACCGACGGGCGCAAACCAGCCGGCCGCTTCCCAGGCGGCGGAGATGCGGGATTCGATGTCTCGGGGGGAGTAGCTCTTGTCCATCGACGGCCTCGTGCTCGAACCGTCGATTATAGCGGCAGTCCCGCGGTTGCCCGACTCAGTTCGCGAGCCCCGGGCCCCTGAAATGCTCGGCGATGACCCGCGAGATCAGCCGCGGCAACTCGGCCTTGAGGCGGTCCGAGACCTGTTCGAGCAGCAGGGCCTCCATTTCGCGCAGCGCGTTATGGACCAGCTCGTCTGCATGTTCGTGGACCACGGCCGTCAGGTGCGCCTCGAGCTCGCCCAGGAACCGGCTGGTGTCGTTGATGAAGGCCGAGGCTGAACCGATGTTCGGCTCGACGATGTCCGTCAGGACAGGGATCTGGTCGGTGGGCAGGTTATCCATGGTGCAGCGGAGCCTCGGTCAGAGCGGATGCGCCTCGGGTGCGCAACCCGCGTCACGGTACGTTCGCCAGCGGAGGCGGCCCGCCTTTTTGGCGTCTTCGTCGCCGCCGACCACTTCGCAGATTCGAGCATAGGCGGAAAAGTCTGCGGGCGCATCGGGCGCGAGGTTGATCAGCACATCGCGATGACTGGCGGGAAGGCTGGAGCTGCCCACCACGACCGGAGTGGCCGCGACGACGTCCGGCTCGCTCGGCCAGACCACATGCGGCACGAAGCTGCGGTCGGCAAAGGTCCACAGCAATTCGTCGAACTCCGCGGTCTCCGCGGCACTGGCGGTGCGTACGGCCACCCGCAAGCCCTGATCGTAGGCTTTTTCGGCGAGGCGGCACGCCGTGACGAGGCGAGCCCGGCGGTCGGGTTCGCCGAGCGGGTAGAAGTCGACTCTTGTCGTGCCCACGGTTCGTGCAGGGCGGCATCAGGCCCGGCCGAGCAGGAAGTCCATCAGCAGGGGCACCGGGCGACCGGTGCTGCCCTTGTGCGAACCCGTGAGGTACGCCGTGCCCGCGATGTCCAGGTGGGCCCAGTGCAGGCCGTCCGTAAACTTGGCGAGGAAACAGGCGGCCGTAATGGCGCCGCCGTCGCGACCGCAGGCATTGGCGAAGTCCGCGAAATTGCTCTTGAGCTGCTCGTGGTATTCCTCGGCCATCGGCATGTGCCAGCAGCGGTCCTCGGCACGCAGGCCGGCTGCGGTGAGTTCACCTGCGAGTTCGTCGTCGTTGCTCATGACGGCGCTCATGTGCGCACCGAGCGCGATCACACAGGCGCCCGTGAGCGTCGCGATGTCGACGACCGCCGCCGGCTTGAAGCGGCGTGCATAGGTGAGCGCATCGCACAGGATCAGGCGGCCTTCGGCGTCGGTGTTGAGCACTTCGATGGTCTGGCCCGACATGCTGCGGACGATGTCGCCCGGCTTCGTCGCACGCCCACCCGGCATGTTCTCGCAGGCCGGAACGATGCCGATGACATTGAGCTTGAGGCCCATTTCGGCCGCGGCCTTGATCGCGCCGAAGACGCTGGCAGCGCCCGTCATGTCGAACTTCATCTCGTCCATGCCCGGCGGCTGCTTCAACGAAATACCGCCGGTGGCGAAGGTGATGCCCTTGCCGACCAGCGCGACGGGCGCCTGGCCCGCGCGACCGCCGTCGTAGCGCATGACGATCAGCTTCGCCGGCTCGTCGGTGCCGTTGGTGACGGACAGGAACGAACCCATCTTGAGCCGCTTCAGGTCGCGTTCTTCGAGCACCTGCGTCCGCACCGACTTGTACGACCGGGCGAGTTCCTTCGCCTGCTGCGCGAGGTGGCCCGGCGTGCAGACGTTGGCCGGGAGGTTGGCGAGATCGCGCGTCAGGGCGGAGCCCGCGGCAATCGCCTGGCCATGGTCCAGGCCGCGTTGCGTGGCCGACTTCTGGCCGGTGTCGGCGATGGCGATGCCGAACGATTTCAATGCCGGATCGGCTGGCTTGCGCGCGCTGCGGATGGCGGGGACACGGTAGAGTGCAGCGCCGATCGCCTCGGCGGCGAGGCGGGCGTCGTAATAGGCGTCGGGCTCAGCGACCGATTCCGCGAGGTAACTCACGGCGTCACGGGTACCCGTCCGGGCGACCGCGCCAAGCGCGGCAAGCAGCGCCTTGCGGTACTGCTTGCGGCCAAAGGCGCCCTTCTTGCCGAGTCCGACTACCATGACACGTTGGCAGGCGGCGCCTTCCGTATCGATCAGGCGCAGTTCGCCCGCCTTGCCATGCACGTCGCCGCGCTTGATCAACCGGCCGAGGCGTCCGTCCAGCGCGGAATCGAGTGCAGCGGCGGCACCCGTGAGCCCGCCGCTGCCTTCATGCACGCCGACGATGGCGCAATCGGTCTTCTGACGTTGAGGGGAGGCGGTGGCGACGAATAGGCGCATCGGTCAGTCCTTTGTGCGGATGGCTTCCGGCCCGGGTCGAGTTTGTACCCGGCCGCCGGTTCGCCCGTTAAACTGAGCGCGCGAGTTTACCGATTCCTGCCGAGGCCCGCGAACTTTGCTCAATCGCCTGGACCGATATCTGCTGCGCGAAGTGACCTTGACCTTCGTCGCGGTCACTGGCGTGTTGCTGATCGTGCTGCTTTCCAACCAGTTCGCGCGGGTGCTAGGGCAGGCGGCAGCGAACGGGTTTCCCACAAGCATCGTGCTGACTCTGATCGGCCTCACGACGCTGCAGCAGCTCACCGTGCTCGTGCCGATCGGCCTGTTCCTCGGCATCGTGCTGGCGCTCGGCCGCCTGTACCACGAGAGCGAAATGACGGCGATGACGGCCTGTGGCGTCGGGCCATTGCGGATTTACCGGCCGATCGCGCTGCTGGCGGTGGTCGTGGCGGCCCTGCTCGCGGTGCTGTCCTACCGCATCGTGCCGGCTGCCTGGATCCGGTCAAACGATGTTCGACTCGAGGCGACGCGGGCTGCGCAGTTCGGCGCGCTCACGCCGGGTCGCTTCCGCAGCTTCGCCGGCGGCGAAGCAGTGTTCTACGCCGAGCGCGTCGAGAAGACAGGCGAGCTGTACGGTGTGTTCGTGCAGCGCAGTGCCGGCGACAGGATAGAGATTGCGATGGCCGAAAGGGCGGTGCAGCGCGGCGCGGGTCAGCCCGAGCAGATGTTCATCCTGTATGACGGGCGTCGATACGAAGGTGTACCCGGCACGCCGAACTGGCGCATCGTGGAGTTTCGCGAGCACGGGATTCCGGTGCGCCTGCCTGAGGCGAAGGAGGGCAGGAACAAGATCGAGATGAGGAGCACGGCGGCGCTGATGGCGTCGGACGATCCGAAAGATCGCGCCGAGTTCGCGTGGCGCACGGCGGTGCCCGTCATGGCGCTCGTGCTGATGGTGCTTGCGGTACCGCTCGCCCGCCTGCGCCCGCGCCAGGGACGGTTCGCCCGTGTCGCTTACGCGGTGCTCGCGTACTTCATGTATTCGAACCTGCTGGCGGCGGTGCGCGTCTGGATCCAGAAGGATGCGGCGGGCGGACAACTGGGCCTCTGGTGGGTCCATCTCGTGCCGCTCGCGCTCGCCGCATGGCTGCTCTGGAGTGAAATCCACCCCGGCAAACCATGGCTCAAGCGCTGGCGACGGCGTCCGGCGAGCGCCACGTCGACAGGCTGAGGTCGCGCCATCATGATGGGAGTTCTCAGCCGTTACCTGATCCGCACCGTGCTCGGTTATACCGCGCTGGTCATGATCGTGCTGCTCGCGCTCGGCGCGCTGTTCATGTTCATCGGCCAGCAGGACGACATCGGTGTCGGCAACTACACGGCTACGCAGGCGCTGCTGTTCGTCGCCCTGAACCTGCCGAGTTACCTGTTCCAGTTGCTGCCTGTGGCGGCATTGATCGGCTCGCTGCTCGGTCTCGGCAACCTGGCGCGCGGCAGTGAGCTCATCGTCATGCGCTCCGCGGGTGTGACCACACTGCGTTTTTGCCTGTGGCTCGGCATGGCCGGCGTGGTCCTGTCGTCGCTGATGTACGTCATCGGTGAATACGTCGCCCCGCCGCTCGGGCAATACGCGCGGCAGTTGAAGGTTTTTGCAAAGTTCGACGAGTTCGCCCTCGCGGGCAACCGCGCGACGTGGGTGCGTGACGGCGACACCATCATCAGCGTCGACCAGCAATCTGCCAGAACTCGCTTCGGCGGTATCAAGGTATTCCAGGTCGATCGCGAACGCCGCCTTGTGAGCGTCGGCCGCGCCGAGTCGGCGAGCGTCAAGGGTGACAAGGTCTGGCGGCTGGAGAAATATGTCGGCACCTCGTTTGCGCCGGATTCGCTCACGGCCACCGTCGATCGCGCAGGCGAGCGCGACGTGCGTACGTCGTTGTCGTCGGAGTTCCTCGGTCTTGCCATCGCGGAGCCTGACACGATGGGATTGCGTGACCTGCGCGACTACATCGCGCACCTGCAGCGCAACGAACTGCAGTCGGACCGGTTCGAGGCAGCCTACTGGTCACGCCTGGCGCGGTTCGTTGCGGTGCTGCTGGTGATCATGCTGGCGCTGCCGTTCTGCGTGGGGTCGCTGCGCAATTCGGGGCAGGGCGCGCGCACCGTGATCGGCGTGCTGATCGGTGCGGGATTCGTGCTGCTGAGCCAGACACTCGAGAGCAGCGGGGAGTTGTTCAGCTTGCCGCCCTGGGTGGTGGGCTGGCTCCCGACGGCGTTGCTCGGCTTGGTGACGGGAACGCTGCTCTGGCGTAACCGCTGAGTCGCGGTTGGATTCCGTGGCTACCGTTCGAAGCGGTATGCCATTGCCAGCTTTCGGTCTCGCTGATTTTGCTGACGGGCGGCAAAGCAAGGCGCCCGGTCCGGTTTCCGTTCCGGCGAGCGGAAAGGCAGACACGCTCGCCGGAACGGAAACCGGGCCGGGCGCTGCGGGCAGGCGCCTGAGCAAATTTTCGGCGGACCGAAAATTTGCACGGCGCAGCGGCGTCGAAGCGGCGCACCGAATCCAGCGCGATGTGCCGATGGCACGAACGGTTAACCAAAATGAAGGTATGAGCGACTGAGTTGCATCACCACGGTTTACCCACGGTGGCAGACATAGGATTTGGTTCGCGCCGCTGCGGACTTTCGTGCCGGCTCTCCTGCTTGACTCCACTTGCGCCGTGCGATCCGGTAAATTGGGGACGTTCACCTATTTCCCGATGGAATTAGGTGAAATAGGTGAGCGTCCCCAATTTACCGAATCGAACGCCTGTCACTTCGCAACCTTCCGTGCCTTAGGCAATACAACGACTCGCGACCGCGAAAGCTGGTCATGCCAGGTGCGGCGGTCACGATCGAACAGCGCCCACACCCAGCCGAGACCCGCCGGCAACCAGGAGAGCACGCTCGCGCCGAGGCGCACGACCACGTCCCGCCACGTCAGCAGGAACCCGTCGTCGCGCTGCACGCGCAAGCGCCAGGAAGCCATGCCCAGCGTCTGCCCGCGCTGGGTCCAGGGCAAGCCGAAGTAGGCAAGGATGGCGACGACGAGCGCCGCCCAGTACGGCAGCGCAACCAGGGGGGTGCGGTTCCATGTCACTGCCTCGCCACCGGTGAACGGCAGGAAGCACGCGGTGACGATCATCAGTACCGCCAGGACCAGCAGACCGTCGTAGACCATCGCCGCGAGTCGTCGCAGCAAGCCGGCGGTCGGCAGCGCGGCTGCCGCAGTGGCGATAGCTCTGACGGGATCTTCGTCCGGGCTGGTCACGGGCAATTCAGGAACTTGATGACGGGATCCAGGTTCGGCATGAGAAGTATTCGTGCGCGGCGTGAAGGGCCGGTACGATCGGGTGTAACGGTAGGCGAAAAATCTGTGCGCGTCACGGTGTTCCAGAGCGGAGGCCGGTCGTTGCCCGGTGACGAACGAGGCGACGATGAGTCTGAGGCATGCCGACGGTCCGGCAACTGCGACAGCGCTGGTCTGGGACTGGCCGCTGCGCGCCTTCCACTGGTCGCTCGTGCTGGCCGTCGCAGGTTCGTTCGCAACGCACTATGCGGGGATCGAGTGGTTCGACTGGCATCGCCGGTGCGGCTATGTCGTCGTGGTACTGATCGGATTCCGGCTCGCCTGGGGTTTCGTGGGTCCCCGATACTCGCGGTTCTCGACGTTCCTGCGTGGACCAGCAGTGGTGATCGAACACCTGCGTGGCCGGCATCCGTACCCGGTAGCGGGCCACAATCCCGTCGGTGCGGTCAGCGTGCTCGCATTCCTGGGGTCGCTGGCGATGCAGGCGGGCACGGGGCTGTTCGCCAACGATGAAATCGCGAACGCGGGTCCGTTCTATGGGTGGGTGACGCTGGCGACCAGCAACCGCCTCACCTCGCTGCACGATCTAAATTCCAGCATCCTGATCGCGCTGATTGCCGCGCATCTCATTGCCATCGCCTGGTACGACGGACTGCGGCGGATTGGGTTGGTGCGCGCATTCTGGACGGGCCGCAAGACAGGCGCGGAGGGCATCCGTTCCTCACGTGGCGGACTCGCGCTTGCGATCGTGATGGCGTTGATCGTCGCACTGGCGCTCGCGATCCGTGCGGCGCCAGAGGCGTCGGTCAGCTTCTTCTAGGGCGCGGGTCGTTCCAGGAAACGAAGCTGGCGCCGAGGCCGCGCCGGTCAGTCGGCTCGATACTTGTCGTGGCACGCCTTGCAAGTGTTGGCGGTGTCGAAGAACGCCGCCTTGCTTTTCGCAAAGTCGCCGGCCCTCGCCACGGTGGCCAGCGTGGCGCTGCGGTCGACGAGGTCTTTCATCTTCGCGTCGAAGTCCGCGCGGTTGGCCCACATCGCAGGCTTCAGATCCGAGTGCGGCAGGTGCCTGGTTTCAGCCGCGAAACCTTCACTCAGCATCGGTGCGATCAGGGCGACGCGGTCGGCACGCTTGGCGAACTCGGCCGCGTCGTAAGGCACCTTGCCCTGCGCCATCGCGCCCATCGGGCCGAAGTTCCAGGCCATCACCTGGTACAGCGACTTGCGGTACTTGAGCGCCTGCTCGCCCTTCGACGGCGGGCCGTCGGCCTGCACGGCGCCTGCAAACAGGCACGTAGTCGCGAGCAGACCGATTGCGAACGGACGGGAACACTTCATGGGTGGGTCGTTCCTTCAAGCGGCGGTCCTCGGGGGAACCGCGAAGGTACCGCAGGCCGCGTGACGGTGTCACGACGGCAAGGCTGGCAATCAACCCGTGCGACGCGATATGGCGAGAATGTCAGCGCGATACGCGCGCAGGATCTTCCAGATCGCGGTCTCGGACGGGCGATCGGCCATCCTGGCGATCAGTCCGGCGAGCGCCGGCCACTCGCGCCCCCACTCGAGCATGCGAACTGCATCGGCGATCACCTGCTGTGTCATCGCATCCGTGGGCGGGGACAGCGACGCCGGGGCGGCTGCGGGACGAGCGGCGGGTTGCGGAGTGGGTGCCGCTGCCGGTGGGGTACGGGACCGTGTCGGCCGCTTGTGTGCTCCGGTGGACGACTTGTGTGTCGCGCTCGCCTGTCTGACTTTGGTCGAGGCGGGCACGGCACTGGCGTTACCGCGATTCGGGGCAGCCTTGGACACGGCACGAATCCGTGGTTGCTCCACTGTTGCGGACATGCCCGAATCGGGTGCCTTACCCGTCGCCATTGGGATGAAGCGCTCAAGGTGTTCCGAGCCGAGCAGGCTCGTCAGGAACGACATCAACTCGAGCGACTCGGCAAATTTCGAGTCACCCGCGTCGCGGCGCTCGTTGAGGTGCCGCTTCAGGTCCAGCAAGCGGGTGCGGGCGAGATTGACGACCAACGCATTCGGTCGCTGGTGCTTCGGCCAGGTCTCGGCACGTGCATACGCGGCGTCGTCCAGTTTCAGATATCGCAGGTGCAATTCGACGCTCGCCAGCCAGCGATCGAGCAACTCCTCCACGCGCTTGTCAGTCGTCGACATCGTGCCTGAACCCCGTCCTGTGGTCGGAGTCTAGCGGGCAGGGCGCGCCTTGCCCTGGCCCGGTTCGCAAAGCCGTGACCCGCCTCGCAGTTCGAGTCCGGCACGATTTTCGGTCGATGGGGTTGCCAACTTTCCATATATGAGACATAGTGTCCCATATATGGAAATTCAGCTTCAGCGCTCCGTCGTGACTGCCAGCCTGCGCTGGCTGCGGCCGATCGCGCGCTGGCTGCTGAAATCCGGTGTTACCTGGAAGGAATTCGCCGAGCTTTCGCGCGGCGTCTTCGTCAGCGTCGCGGCTGAGGAATTCGGCTTGCGCGGCCGCCCGACCAACGTGTCGCGCATCGCGCTGCTTACGGGCATGACTCGGCGTGAGGTGCGGCGATATCGCGAGTCCGGAGTCGTGACACCGTCCGAGGACGTGCGGGCCGAGGACGATCTCAACCACGCAAGCCGCGTGCTGGCGGGGTGGCACCTCGACGCCGAGTTCATCGATGAGATCGGCAAGCCGCGGCCGTTGGATGCCAAGGGCGAAGGCGCAACGTTCGAGCAACTGGTGCGCCGCTACGCGGGCGACATTCCGGTGACGGCCCTGATCAAGGAGCTCGTGCGTTCAAGCTCGATCGAACGCACGAATGACGGGCGCTATCGCGCGCTGCGCCGCTTCTACATGCCGCGGGCCATGGACGGGCAGGCCGTCGAGCGCGCGGGTGCGGTGATCGCCGACCTCGCGACAACCGTCGAACACAACCTGACGCGTGATGCTGCGGAGCCGCCCCGCTTCGAAGGTCGCGCCCAGAACCGGCACGTCGATCCGCGCCAGCTGCCGGCCTTCCGCGCGTTCATGGAGCGAGAAGGCCAGGCGTTCCTGGAACGCTGCGACGAATGGCTGAGCGCGCACGAGGCGCAACAGGTCGATGGGGCGCCAGCGACCACGCTGCGCTTGGGCGTAGGGGTCTTTGCAATTCAGGAACGGATGGTCGGAGAAGAATCATGATGCATGCTGACACGGCGCCGGGACGCTGGATTACGTTCGGCGTAGCGATCCTGGTGGCCGTCTGTGGCCGCGATCAGCGGGTGTCGTCGACTCGTCGCGTCCCTGAACCGCGATCGAGTTGCCCACGGCACAAGCGCCGTTTTGACAGAACCCGGCAGGCCGGGCGACTATCCTGCACGCTGTACGTCTGGAGCGCGACGAATGGATTTCGAATTCAAGTACCGCGCTTTCATAAGTTACAGTCACAGCGACGAGTCCTGGGCCAAGTGGCTGCACAAGTCGCTCGAGACGTACTCGGTGCCGAAGCGCCTCGTCGGCAGACAGACCGAGTTTGGCCCCGTGCCTGCACGATTCGCGCCGGTGTTCCGCGACCGCGACGAGCTCGCGACGGCGACGAATCTCGGCGAGACCCTTACGCGAGCGCTGGAGCAGTCCGCGTTCCAGGTGGTCATCTGTTCTCCAGCCGCCGCGAAGTCGCGCTGGGTGAACGAGGAAATCCTCGCATTCAAGCGCCTGGGCCGTGAGCACCGGATCTTCTGCCTCATCGTGGCCGGCGAGCCGGGCGCCTCGGCAGCGGCGGCCACTGCCGACCAGGAGTGCTTCCCCAACGCGCTGATCTACAAGATTGGAGAGGACGGACAACTCACGGCGACTCGCGGTGAGCCGATCGCCGCCGACGCCCGGCCAAGAAAGGACAGCAAGCAGGACGTCCGGCTGAAGCTCGTCGCCGGGATGCTCGGCGTCGGTCTCGACGAGTTGAAGCAGCGCGAGGCCCAGCGACGGCATCGGCGCATGATGGCGCTGGTCACGGCGTCCGTCGTTGGCATGGCGATCACCTCGGGTCTGGCCGCGGCCGCCTGGGTCGCCCGCAACCAGGCCGAGCGCGAGCGCGTCCGCGCGGAGACCGAAGCCGAGACCGCCCGGCAGACCACGAATTTTCTCGTCGGCCTGTTCGACGTCTCCGACCCGAATGAGGCTCGGGGAAACTCCATCACTGCGCGTGAGATCCTCGACAAGGGCTCGCAGCGCATCAAGGCGGAACTGGTCACGCAGCCGGCGATCCAGGCCACGCTGATGGAGACCATGGGGACGGTGTACACGAGCCTGGCGCTTTACCCGCCGGCGGCGTCGCTGCTCGACAGCTCGCTGCAGAAGCGACTCGAGCTTTACGGCGAGGACAGCCTCGAGGTGGCGCAGTCGGCAGAAAAGCTCGGCGGCGTGCTGACACTGACGGCGGAGTACGACAAAGCGGAGTTGATGTACCGCAAGGCGCTGGGCCTGCGGCAGAAGTTGCTCGGGCCTGAGCACGTCGACCTCGCACGCAGCCTGTATCAGCTGGCGGATCTGCTTGGACGCAAGGGCGAGTACGAGGCGGCCGACCCGTTGTTCCGCCAGGCGCTGGCGATGCGGCGCAAGCTCCTGGGCGGCAACACCGTCGAGGTGGCCAAGAGCCTCGAAGGCCTTGCCCTGAACCTCCACAGCCAGGGCAACTACGACGAGGCCTTGCCCGCGATGCGCCTTGCCGTTGAGTTGCAGAGACAACTGCACGAGGAGCCGCACACGGACCTCGCCGAGGCGCTCACCAACCTGGGTGTCGTGCTGAGCGACATGGGCGAGTACCGCGAGTCCGAGCAGCTGTACCGGGAAGCGTTGCAGATGAAACGCGTCCTGCTCGGCGACACACACCCGGAGATCGCGCTGGGACTCAACAACATCGCTTACGCATTGACCGACCAGGGGAAGTACGACGAAGCGGCATCGATGTACCGCCAGGCAATGGCCATGCAACGCAAGCTGCTCGGCGACGATCACCCGGACATTGCAGCGGCGTTGAACAACCTGGCATTCGTGCTGCACGAAAAGGGCGATGCAGAGGGTGCCCGCAGAATGATGCAACAATCGCTCGACATGTACCGGCGCACGGTCGGGCCCGAGCATCCGTCGATTGCCCGTGGCATGGGCAACCAGGCGATGTGGCAGATGGAAGCGGGTGACTACGCGACGGCCGAGCCACTGCTGCGTGAGGCGCTGCAGATGCGCCGGAAGCTGCTTGGCAACGAGCACACGGACGTCGCCGGCACGTTGACGCTGCTTGCCAGCCTGCTGGTCGACACCAGGCGTTTCGAGGAGGCGAGGTCAGCCGCCGCCGAAGCGAGGGCGATTTGCCTGCCGGCGCTGGGGGCCACCCACTGGCGCACAGCGGCCGCTACCAGCACCGAAGGCGCGGCGTTGGCGGGCCTGGGGCAGACCGCACAGGGTGCCAAGCTGTTGCTCGAGGGGTTGGCAGCGCTGCGTGCTGACACCGGGGCGTTGCCCTTCTTCCTCAATAACGCGAATCGTTGGGCTGCGGAGTACAACCGCAAGCGCGCCGGCCCGCAGGAGGAGGTCAAGCAAACCGCGATGTTGCAGCGCGAAGCGGCCCGCTAGGCGCGCGCTGTCATGCATCGGCGCATGCCTGCAGGAAGCGACCCTCGGTATTTCCGGTTGACATAATGCCATCACCTTGGTAACGAGCAGCGCCCGAAACTGTGATACGGTTCGCACATTGAAGGTGCCGACGGCGGATCAAGGCTTGCAGCCCTGCTCGCAAGCCGCGCCGACAGGGTGTCTTCCGACACGCCAGAAGAAATAAGAATCACTGCAATGGGCGCTGGCCTTGCGCGCAGAGAGGTAGAAAAAGTGGACAAGGGAATACGTCTGTTTGCCGCCCTGACGGCGTTGACTGCAGTGGGGTGGGCTGGCCCAGCTTTCGCAACGACGTGCCCCGAAACCCCGGAGCAGTCGGAGACCAATCCGGAGACCGGGCACTTTTTTGAAGTGTATTCGGCCGACGAAATCAGTTGGGCCGATGCCAAGGCGTGTGCCGACAGCAAGGTCGACCTGTCCGGCGTTCCCGGGCACCTGGCGACGATCACGTCCTCCAGCGAGGACGCATGGATCGACAACCTGAGAAACGAGTCCGGACTTGGCCAGGTCTGGGTCGGTGGTTTCCAGGCGCCGGGCTCGCCGGAGCCAGGCGGCGGGTGGCGTTGGGAAAACGACGAGGGCCCGTTTCCCGGCGTGAACAACGACCCCGTGCTGCTGGGCTACGCGAACTGGGCCGCCACCGAGCCGAACAACAACGGCGGCAGCGAGAATCACCTGGCGCTCGGTCGCTACGGCCTGGGCGGCGGCTGGAACGATGAAGGCAGCGCCCCTGGTTCAATCGATGGCTTCATCGTCGAGTACGACGTCCCGCGCACGGCCGAGTGCACGGTAGGCCTCGACTGCGAGACCATCAACGGCCAGACGCTGGTCTTCCCGACCGGATCGTTCCAGACGGGCGACACCATCAAGTTCACGGCTTTTGAATTCACGGATCCGCGTGTCGACGCCAACGGCAAGTGCTCGATCAACCGCGGGCCGCTGACGTTGTTCACCGACGTCGCTGCCTTCGGACCCGATGCGCAGCTGAGGATTCCGCCGTACCTGTGCGGTTCGCCCAAGTTCGTCGTCGTCGCGGTGGACTCGAGCCAGCTCGACATCCAGAACGGCACCGTGCAGGTCGAGAACCAGACCACTGAAGTTGTTCTGCCTGGCAACAAATACAATTGCTTCGATCCGATCATTGGCAGTGCGCTGGAGGGTGTCGATCCACTGTATTCCAAAGATCCGCAGTACCAGGACGTGGTCGTGTGGCAGTCGACCGACCCCACCAGGATGCTCGAGAACCAGTACGGAACAGGCGACTTCCAGGGCGCGGCCACCGAAGCCACGAATGCTTGCGGCAGCTCCCGTGCGAAAGTCCGCGGTGCTTCCTATTTCGTGGTGGGCATGCATGTCGACTTCGGCCCGGGCTACGAGTTGTCGTCGAACTCGCTGGCGAACTATGGCCGATTCGTGAGCCTGACCCGGTACAAGCTGACGTTGCTGCGCAAGTCGATTGCAGAGGCCCGGGCGGCCGGTTCCCTGCGGCCCGTGACCTCAAGGGCGATGGACGCCCTGATCGCACTCGCGATCTACCGGCTCGACCGAGGCAGTCCGGCAAAGGCCCTGATCCATGTCAAGCAGTTCCTGTGGCTTGCCAATGCCGCAAACTACACGTCGATCGCTGGCGAGAACTACAACGGCGATCACCTCATGCGTGGCGAGAACATTGCATTCATGCTGCGGGTCAAGGTCATTCCTTACCCGGTCTCGCCTTGATCTGAGCGCTGGACAAAGCCCGTGATTCGATGCACGGGCTTTGTCACCGCCGGTGCCGGCCGGGCGCGCATGCGGGCTTGACCGGCTGCATGCTGGACAAACGCCTGTACGGCGCCATGTTCCTGATGGCCACCAGTGCCGTCGGTCCGGGATTCATTACCCAGACGACGCAGTTCACTATCCAGCTCGGCGCGGCATTTGCCTTCGCGATCCTGGTCTCGATCTTCATCGACATCGCGTTGCAGCTGAACGTCTGGCGAGTCATAGGTGTGTCCGGTTTGCGGGCGCAGGAGCTCGGCAACCATGTCGCTCCGGGTCTCGGGCACGTGCTCACCTTCCTCGTCGTGCTTGGCGGATTCGTGTTCAACGTCGGCAATGTCGCAGGTGCCGGGCTCGGACTCGATGCTTTACTGGGGCTCGACCCGAAGTGGGGTGGGGCCGCCTCCGCGTTGATCGCGATCGCTGTCTTCCTGTCGCGGCGGGCTGGCGTGGCGATGGACCGGATCGTCGTCGTGCTCGGGTGCGTCATGATCGCGATGACGGCATACGTCGCCCTGGTCTCAAATGCGCCGGTTGGCGCAGCGCTGCGCAATGCGGTGCTGCCTGAGCGGATCGACTTCCTCGCGATCACGACACTTGTCGGCGGTACCGTGGGGGGCTACATCACTTATGCGGGCGCACATCGGCTGCTCGACGCCGGGGTGCGAGGTCCGGATCGTGTCACGGAGATTTCCCGGGCGTCCGTCCTCGGCGTGCTCGTGACCGGCCTGATGCGTGTCCTGCTGTTCCTGGCGGTACTCGGAGTCGTCGCGGCGGGCGTGCAGCTGGATCCATCCAACCCAGCCGCGTCTGCATTCGAGGCAGCGGCAGGTGAAGCTGGCAGGCGCGTGTTCGGCCTCATCCTGTGGGCTGCAGCGATCACGTCGGTCATCGGTGCGTCCTACACCTCGGTGTCATTTCTCACCGGCGAGTCGGAGCGTTTCGCACGCCGCCGCGATCTGCTGGTGGTGGCATTCGTCGGCCTGTCGGCGTCGGTGTACCTCGTGGCAGGCGTGGCACCGGTGCCGTTGCTGGTTTTCGCCGGCGCTTTCAATGGCCTGATCCTGCCGATCGGCATCGCCGCGCTGTTGTGGGTGGCGGCTCGCCGGCCGGATTTGATGGGCGGTTACGCGTATCCTCGCCCTCTGGCGGCGCTCGGCCTGGTGGCGTGGATCGTGACGATCTACCTGGGCTGGGAGTCGTTGGGCAGGCTGGCGACGTTGTTCCACTAACGTTGGCCGCGGTACAAGCCGGGCGGTGACGCGCGTAACAATGAACGCCAGCCACAGTGGATGGGTATCATCCCCGCGCATGGCGACCGCACCCGAGTACGCAGCGCCCGCTGAGACTCCCTTCACCGCCGGTCCGGACCGGCGGGCGGGCGCGCGCAGCTACGCCGTTCCCTTCATCGTGGCTGTCACGGGCCATCGCGATCTCGTGCTCGACGAGATCCCGGTCATCCGGTCGCGCGTCCGCGACTGCCTGTTCAGCCTGCGTTACGAGTACCCCAGCCGCATCATCGTCGTGATGTCCTCGCTGGCCGACGGCGCGGACCGCGTGGTGGCGGAAGAGGCGCTCAAGCTCGGCATGCCGCTCAGCGTCGTCCTGCCGATGCCGCGCGTGCAGTACGAGGAAGACTTCACGCCGGAGTCACTCGAACAGTTTGCGGCACTCTGCGACAAGGCCGCCGAGATCTTCGAGCTGCCCCTGCTGCCGGGCGCGACGCCACGGTCCATCGCGGAAAGTGGGCCGAACCGCACCCGCCAGTATGCCCAGCTCGGCGTGTTCCTGAGCGCGCACTGCCACGTGCTGCTCGCGCTCTGGGATGGCAAAGGCAGTGACCTTCTTGGCGGCACGGCGGCCACGATCCAGTTCCATCACCACGACGTGATGCCCGGCTACACGCCGCGCGTGACCTCGAGCAAGCTCAACCTGACCGAGGACGAGAGCGACCTCGTCTATCACATCGTCTGCTCGCGGAACCGGCCGGACGGCGCACCCGCGCCGGGACTCAAGCCCTTCGAGACGTCCTGGTTCACAACGGATGAAGCGAAACCGCGCACCGCCGGGATCTCCACGCGGCACCGCAAGGTGTTCGAGTACACCAACGAGTTCAGCCGCGAGGCGCAGAACAACGCCGCGGCGATCGACAAGGAACGCTACTCGCTGTTGACCGGCGAGCAGGCAGCCACGTTGCCGGCCGGTCTCTGGGACATCAACCAGGCGTTCTGCGCGGCCGACTGGCTGGCCATCCACTACCAGAAGAAGGTCGTAAAGACGCTGCAGGGGGGCCACGTGGCAGCCTTCCTGACCGCCGTGGGCTACCTGACGTACACCGACTTGCTATCCACGCCGTTGATGATCGGCGGCATCATTTCACTGATGCTGTTCGCCGTCGTGAACAACGCGCTCGCAGTGCGCGGCAGCTGGCAACGCAAGTACCTCGACTACCGCACGCTGGCGGAAGGCCTGCGGGTCCAGTTCTACTGGGCCGCGGCAGGCGTCACCAGCGGCAACGTCTCCAAGTACGCGCACGACAACTTCCTGCAGATGCAGGACACTGAGCTCGGCTGGATCCGCAACGTCATGCGCGTGGCCGGCATGGAGTGCGACGTGGCGCCGAACCTTGATCCGCAGGGGGTGCAGTTCGCGGTGCAGGAGTGGATCGGCGACGACAAGTCCGGCCAGCTTGGCTATTACCGCAAGAAATCCACCCAGCGCGTCGTCGAGCACGACTCCACCATGCGCATCGGGCGGCTCGGGATCTGGGCCACGATCATCGCGCTGGCGACGCTGCTGTTCGTCGGTTCTGCGCTGTCGGACGAAGTGCGGACCCCGGTCGTCTACCTGATGGGCATCGTAATGCTGATGGTTGGCGTGCGGCAGTCGTACGCGAAGACCACGGCCGAGGCCGAACTGATCAAGCAGTACGAATTCATGTACCGCATCTTCCGCAACGCGCGCCGTCGCATCGATGGCGCCGACAACGATGGCGACCGGCGCCGCATCCTGAAAGTCCTGGGCGACCTCGGCGCTCGAGGAACACGCGCAATGGATCCTGATCCACCGCGAGCGGTCGATAGACGAGCAGGAAGGGATAAAGCTCAGCTGACCATCAGTCCTGCTTCGGCGGCACCTTCGAATACTCGCCGCGTCCCTCGAGCACGGGATCCGTCGACAGGTTCCAGCCCAGGTTGCGTGCTTCGTTCGGGTCGACGGGTTCGCTCGAAATCCAGATGACGAGGCGCATGCCGTCCGTGATGTACGGATCGCCCGTGAGGTTGTGGCGCGGTTTCACATGCGTGGCGTCGCCGACGCCGCGCACGAATGCGAACCGGCTCACCGCGTCGTGGTGCATCAGGCTGTGCAGCAGGTACTCGCGCGACTCGTCGATGACCGGGTCGATCACGTGCGTCGTCAGCGTAGTTGATCGGGTGGTCGCCTTGACGCCGATGTCCCGGCTGACCTGACCGACCCAGACCGGCCGGCCCTCGCTGCGGAACCGGGCCAGCCACAGGCGCATGTGATTGCGCTGGGAAATGGTCGTCCTGCCGCGCTGCAACGCGACGTCCTGCTTACGGCCAAAAGCGTACAGCGAACTGACCGGCGCGGTCAGGAACGACTTTTCCGTGATCGCCGCGCCGACCATGCGCCGCACGCTGTCCGCGGTGATCGCCTCGGTGAAGCTCCAGCCGCTCGCCGCCAGCGCCGAAATCGCTTCCTCGCCCGTGCCGACGATGACCACGTTGAGTGGATCGCCTTCGCCGTCCCCGGCCGTGTTCGTCGCGCAGCACGGCAGTTCCCGCAGGCGAGCACGAAGCTCTTCGAGCCCGAGGTTCGGGAAATCGTCGACCTTCTCATAGAGTGACTTGAGCGAAGATCGCTCGTAGTCGAAACCCTCCGTGGGCAGCAACACGGCGAACCGCATGCGGATGCCCTGCTGGTTGCCCGTCATCCGGATGTCGACGAAGCGGCCTCCACGCATGTGCGAAGCATAGACGTAGCCTTCATTCGTGGACCTGGCCGCGGAGAAAAAGGGCAGGGCATGCTGGCGGAACTGGTCCGCGTGCGCGGCACGCTGGTCCTTCGGCACCTTCTTCAGCGTGACCAATGCGACTTCGTCGGCAGAGTAGTAATCGGGGTCGATCGAGACCGGCAGCAGCCAGTAATCGTGGTCACTGGTGTTCTCGATGCGCAGCCAGATGGGCTGGATACCCGCTTCAGCCAGTGGCACGCCGAAGTGTTTCGCCGCCTGTTCCTCGGTCGGTATCGCAAGCTGGACGGTGACGCCGTCCTGCTGCTGTGTTCGCAGGCGTCCGAGTTGCAGGGGCAGGCCGGCAGTCTCGGTTTCGATCGCCGCAGCCGACTGGACGCCGAGGGGAGCCTGCGCCTCGGTGCTTGCTGCCGGCGGCGGGCCTGCTCCTGCCGTGCCAGCCAGGACCGGCGTCAATGCGGACAGCAGAATGGCAAGCACGTTTGCGGAGGCGCTCGTCGCGAGCCGCGGCCGGGTACCCACAATGCGTCTTCCCTGCAGGTTGCTGCTTGCAGCAGCTACGGCCTTGTTCGCGGGCCGCATGGCGACACCGCCGACCGGTGCGCCGCGAGCGCCAAGCGAACCCAGGATGTTCGTCGAGGCGGCCAGCGCAACCTCAGTGCTGGGACCCGACAGCGTATTCGTCGGCAGTCCGTACGAGGACTTCGGCTCGTCGGGACTCTTTCCGCCGCACGGGCCCGCCGATTGCAGTCTCGCAGTCCTCGCCAGTGGCGAGGATTCCCTCGCCGTGCGCATGGAGGTGCTGAAGGCCGCGCAGAAATCGATCCGCATCCAGGCGCTGGTGTTCAAGGGTGACGAATCCGGTTTGCGAGTTGCTGAGGTCTTGAAGCAGAAGAAATCTGCGGGACTCGACGTGCGGATCATCGTCGATGCATTTTCGAATCCCTGGCTGCAGACGCAGTGGATGTATTTCGACCTGAAGCAGCACGGCATCGAAGTCGAAGGGTACGAGGCCATGGCGCTGCAGTGGCTCAACGAAGTACCCGTGCCGCACCTCACGTCGCATTACGATCCACACCAGCCCGACAAGCGGTTCCACGAGAAGATGTGGATCGTCGACGGGGAAAAGGCTGCAGCCGTCGCCGTCACCGGCGGTCTCAACATCGGCAACGAGTACTTTCGCGCCAACCCGGCCGATCCTGACGCTACCTGGCGTGACCAGGACGTCGTCGTGCGAGGCGCGATCGTTCAGGACCTCGTCACGGCATTCGACCGCAATTTCGACTATTTCGTCGGGGTGAAGAGAAGCCGCGGCGTCTTCAATACCAACCTGTACTGGGACGCGACTCGTCTTTTGCTCGACAAGACCGGCAAGGTGCCGGTGAAGTTCACGACGAATCCCGACGTGGTTGCGCGCGTGGTGGAAATCGAGGCGCGCCAGCCGGACCTCGCCTATTCGGGCGCGGGCATTACAAGGACCTGCTGGCCGTGAACGAGTCGCCGGAGCTGGCCGCCTGCAACAGCGCCGAGGAAGGTCTGCGGATCTGGGAGTGGGTCGGGCAGTCTGCCACCGAGGCCGAGCGCCGACACGGCACGATGCACTCCAAGTACGCCGTGATCGACGGCCGCCGCAGCCTGGTCGGTTCCTACAATCTCGACCCGCGCAGCGAGAAGCTGAACATCGAGTCGGCGTTGGTTTTCGAACAGCCAGAGTTGTCGGGCCGACTGCGCGACGCGTTCGTCAACAATGACCTCCGCTACTGCCGCGAGGTGACAGCGTCGCAGGCGGCGGAGTTCGAGACACCAGACGACGTGGTCGAACGGTTCCGCCAGTCCATCGGGCACCTGTTCGAACCAGAGCTGTAGGGCGCGGACAGCGGTTCACGCAAGTCGCGACATCTCGCCAGCCCTAAATCTAAAAAAAACTTGACTTATTAGTAAGTTACGGTTGACACTTAATGTGGATACCGTGGCTGCGTTTCGTGCCGTGAGTAGCGGATAGTGTGATGCAGGTCCGCAGTCGGCAGTCACGTGACGGCTAGCATCTGTGTCTCATGAGGGTCTGGCCAGGCTGCGATCCGCTTCGTGTCGCCTTGGGCTGGAAGGCCGTGCCAGAGGAACCAGGCGAACATGCCGAGATTGGGGCCGCGGATCTTGTTGTTGGGAGGCGATGCCGACCACAACGTCGGCGATCGCGCCATCGTCTCGGCACTGAGTCAGTGCATCGTGGCACATGACCCGTCGGCCGAAGTCGCCATCGTCGCCAGTCATGGCGCGGGCCCACGGATTCGCGGCGTAGCACGCATGATTCCCCGAGGCGCTTCGGGAATGGCCGGGTTGTGCCGGGCGGCAGTCGCCGCAGACCGCATTCTCGTTGCCGGCGGTGGACTGTTCCAGGACGACGACAGTCGCGCCAAGATGCCGTATTGGGCGGCACGCGTTTCCCTGCTGAAAATCCTGAATCCACGCATCGCGGGTCATTCGATCGGTGCGGGGCCGTTGCGGCATGTCGAGAGCCGGGCTGCCGCCAGAGTCGCCTGCGCAGCGCTGACCACGATTTCCGTGCGCGACCGATTCGCACAGCAAGCGCTGGCAGCTTGCACGCCACGCTCGATCGACGTCGTGCCCGATCCGGCGTTCATGCTCGATGCGGTGCCAAGTGGGAACGCGATCGACCTCCTGCGTAGCCTCGATCTCCTGCCCGGACAGCCCCTCATCGTCGTCGCGGCCAGGCACTGGTTTCACAGCCGCGGCGGTTTCGTACCCAACTTCCTCAAGGCCAAGGCCGGCATCGGCATCTCGCGCGACGAGCGACGTTTCGGGTTGTTGCTCGACGTGCTCGTGGACGGACTCACGCAACTGGCCCGGCGCCTCGAGGCGGCGGTCCTGCTGCTGCCGAGCTACAACGTCGCGCACGAGGGGGACGATGTCGTGTGCGAGGCGCTGGCACGGCGCCTGCGCGACGTCACCGTCCGGATGGCGCGAATCACGGATCCCCCGTTGTACAAGGCCGTCCTGGGCCGCGCATCGCTGATCATCTCGTCGAGGATGCACCCGCTCATCCTCGGGGCCGGTATGGGCGTCCCGCTGGTGGGTCTGTCGTACAACGACAAGTTCCAGGGACTGTTCGATCAACTCGGCATGGCCTCGGGCCTGCTGCGGCTGGACGAATTTCCCGGCCAATGGGGTAAAGGTGAACTGATCGCTACCGCCGAAGCGGCGCTCGAAGGACGGCACGACCTGCGGCATCGCGCCGAGTTGCTCGGGGCTGCCGTGCATCGACGCACGCTCGAAGTCGCCTTTGCAGACCTGCCGGAACGGCTGCCGGAAGCCGCCGTTGCGTGACGCCAGCCGCATCCCAAATCTACGCGCATTGGCGGTGTCCTCGCAGCCTGCTGCGAGTGCGGGACTGCTGCGGCTGATGACCGATGCAGGTCGACACGTCCCGTTATATCGCCGCCTGTGGGCGGCGTCAGGAATCGACGTCGATCATCAGCGGGTCGCCGGGGATTTCCAGCACTTGCCGCTGCTCGACAAGGCGGCCCTGCGGGCTTGCCGTCCCGACGAAAGGCTTCACGCCAGGCGCCGCGATATTCACCTCGCCGAGGAGCTTTCGAGCGGCTCGAGCGGCGAACCCCTCAAGGTTTTCAAGGACCGCGCTGCCCAGCTACGGCGTCGCTGGGCCTTCCTGCGTGCGCTCGTCGCGTGTGGGTACCGACCGGGACAGCGTTGCCTGCTGCTCACGAGCAGGAGGTCTGCGACCTTGCCGACGGTCGCGCGCTGGAATTATGCAAACATCGGCGAGGACACGGCAACGCTCGCATCGCGTCTTGATGCCCTGCGGCCGGACGTGCTGTACGGCCCACTCTCGACACTGGAACTGCTGGCCGCACGAGCGGCGCAATGGTCGCCGCGACCGGCATGGCCACGCCTCGTCGTCTCGACCGCGGAGCAGTTGACTCGGCAGCGCCGTGCAACGCTCGAGCGGGGATTCGGCGCGCCCGTCGCCGATTTCTATGGCCTGTCCGAACTCGGTCTCGTTGCTTACCGCGCACCCGGGAATCTGCAGTTCACGCCGGCTCGGTCCAGTCTGATCCTTGAATTTTTCCCGTCGCCGGCGAGCCGTCGGTCGAGCGCCTTGTCGTCACCGACCTGGCCGAGCGTACATCGCCCTGGATCCGTTACGACACCGGGGACCTCGTCAGGCGCGACCCGCAGCTTGCCGGGCGCCCGATCGTGGAGTTCGCGGGGCGGTCACTCGATTGCATCGCGCTGCCGGACGGCGGCCTGGTTTCTCCCTATCGACTCGACGTCCTGCTCGAGGACGTGCCGGGCCTGCGGGCGTTCGAGGTCGTACAGCAAGCCGACTTTTCCCTGGACGTGACGCTCGATATGCCGCCGGACATCGGCGAGCAAGCCTGCACGGCCGTCCGCCGCGGACTGGAGTCCGTCGTAGGCACCGCACTGGCGATGCGGATGAGGACAGGGTTGATTGAGCGTAGCCCGGCGGGCACCAAGTTCCGCCCGATTCGGTCGTTGGTCAGGAGCCCAGTTTGAAAATTCTATCCCTCACCTACGAATACCCTCCGATCGGCGGCGGCGGCAGCATTGTTGCCGCGGCGGTCAACGAGGAAATGGTCCGCATGGGTGACGAGGTGACCGTGCTGACCTCGGGGATGAAGGGGCTGCCGGCCGAGGAAACGGTCGAAGGCGTGGTCGTACATCGGACCGCCTGCGTCCGGCGGCATCGTCATTACACGACCACAGCCGAGTTGCTCACGACCCTCCTGCCCACGTACCAACGCGGAGCGCGGTTGATCCGCGCCATCAAGCCGGACGTCATTCATGCTCACTTCATCCTGCCCACGGGGCCGCTGGCTCGTGCATTGTCCAGGCGCTTCAACGTGCCGTATGTCCTGACCGCCCACGGCTCCGACGTCCCGGGCTACAACCCCGACCGGTTTGGCCTGATGCAGATGCTCAAGCCCGCATGGCGACGGATCGTCGAGGGCGCCTCGTCGGTGACGTCACCTTCGCGTTTCCTGGCCGGGATGATGCGGGCGCAGGGTTGCACGGCTCCGGTCGTGATCGTGCCGAATGGACACCGACCCCACCCGGGTCTCGGCGAAACGCGGCGTAACCGGGTACTGGTCGTCGCGCGGATGTTCCCGCGCAAGGGCGTCCAGCATTTCATCGACGCCGTCGCTGGCGTGGGCGGCGATTGGGAGTTCGTCATCGCCGGTGATGGACCGTTCAGGGGCCAGCTCGAGGCACAGGCGCGCAACATCGCACCGAACGTGCAATTCGTCGGTTTCGTCAATCGCGAGACCTTGCGGTCCCTGTACGAGTCTTCCCGGATCCTGGTGTTTCCGTCGATCCAGGAGAACTTTCCCATGGTGCTGCTCGAGGCGATGGACGCCGGGTGCGCCATTGTCACCACCAACGCCGAGGGCTGCGCCGAGGTAGTCGGTGAAGCGGGTCTCGTCGTGCCCAAGGGCGACGCGCAGGGCATCCGCGCGGCGCTCGATCGGCTCATGTGCGATCCGCAACTCGTGCAGGACCTGTCCGTGCGTGCGCGGCAGCGCGCCGCCCGGCTGACCTGGCCCAACATCGTGGGACGGTACCGCGAGGTCCTGCAGGCCGCGATCTCGAATCGGTCGCCCGCCACCACGCGCACGATTGAATTGCCCGCTGTATCGACGCCGCAAACCCTGCGTTGACCGATCGCTCGTCGCTTCTTGATGCCATGGAGACATTTAAAGACGATCGCGTCGCTGGCGGCTCCCATCGAGCTGCCGGTGCAACGCCTCGTTGGAAGGGTCCCGGGGTCGGCTGATCCCGTTGCAATGGTCTGCGCCGGCACGCCGTCGACGGCGGATTTCCTGGCTGGTGCGCTGCTCGAAGTCAACGTGCGGACTGTCGTCGGCAGACTTGGCAGCCCACTCGAATTGCGCAGTGCCGCGTTCCGCAAACTGTGTTCGGGCGCGGACCTGGTGTCGATGGAAGTGCCTCGTGCCTGGCAAGCTTGCCTGCCGGCAGGCGCACAACTGCGGATGCCTGCCTGGGTGTCGCAGGAACTGCTGGCCGCCGGAACATCGCCGGTCACGCTGCCCGCGCCGATGCGCAAGGAGGTCAGGCGACACTCCCGGCGCAATGCTTACGAACTCCGCGTCTCAACGGACTTGAGCGACATCCGGCACTTCTACGCCAATCTTTATCGCCCCTACGTCACGGCACGTTTCGGCACGGGTGCGGTCGTCGTGGACGAGAAGCAGTTCCTCGCCGTCAGCCGCGGAATGACGCTGGCCAAGCTGACGGTCGCCGGGGACTGGGTCGCCGGCATGTTGCTCCAGCAACGTGGCGAGACCTTGCACCTGGGATGGTTCGGCTCGACTACGGTGCCGCCACGGGCGGGCGCCAGCGAAGTCCTCGACGCGCGGAGCATCGAGTGGGGTGCCGCGAAGGGCGCCAGCCGCGTCGTCATGGGACATTCCCGGCCAAGCCTTGCGGACGGTGTCGTGCGCTACAAGAGCCGCTTTGGCGCGAACGTCCGGCCAACGCGCTTTCCGCAGCGGACCATCGGGCTGTGGGTCCAGCGCTGGTCTGCCGAACTCGTCGCGAGACTCAATGCGGCAGAATTCGTGAGCTTTCGCGATGGACGGGCTTGCGTGTACGAGGCGCACCCCGACCACGCGACGCCCTGAATCCGGCGGGGCTCGTCACACTTCGTCGTCCACCCTGTCGGTGCGGGGCCTGGTCGGCAGGCGGATGCCGAATCGTGACAGGAGTCGTTTCAGGCGCGGCTTGACGACGAAGAAGTACAGGTACGCGGCGACAAGAGGCGGTCGTCGCTGGTACAGGTGCACCTCCACCGTGTCCCTCGCGTGCGTAGCCCAGCGGACCTTGTTCTTGAGGAAGCCGCCGAGAAAATCGTATTCCTCCAGGTCGGCCTGAAAGCATTCCTCGAGCTCGAGCGACTCGAGGAAAGTGCCGGGCGAGCAGGATGAAAAGGCCGCGTCATGTGCAATGTGCAGGGAATAGAACCGACGCGCGTGCGCCAATCCGAAAGTCGCGGCCACCAGGTGGCCGTCCACGCGCAGGCAGCGGAAGATGAACTGTCCGCTGTCGCCGAATGCATGGATCAAGTGTCGGTAGAATCGCAGGTGCTCCACGCTCTGCGATACGCCTACCCCTTTCCCGGCCTTCCAGCCGCGGCTTTCGAGCATTTCGTACTCGCCGAAGAGTTGCTGCAGTCGCTGTTCGTCGCCGGCGCAACTGGTGTATTCGAATTGCCCCGCACCCTGCAGTTTCCTGCGGGCCATCTTCAGGTTCTTGCGGAACTTCTGCGACTTCGTCGCGAGCAGTTGCTCCCAGGTGCCCTCGAACGTCAGGTACGGACAATGCGAACTCGGGACCCTGCCGTGCAGGATTCCGCGCGAGGCCAGCATGGCGCAGAATGTCTCCAGCGCGGGGTCGGCCGCATCCTGTTCATGAAACCAGATGACGTCCCACTGATCGCGCCGCGCCAGCAGCGCATGAGCGGCAGCCTCGGCGCAGTCGCGTGCATCGCGGCTGAACAGGAAGGCCGGCCGGTCGACCTGCCACGGTGCCCCGAGGAAGGTAAGCTGCCGGCGGACCTTGCCGTGCATCCGTAACAGCGAGACCTGAAATGGCGCAATGCCGATCAACTCGTTGTCGTCGTGGACGCAGACGATCATGAGCTTGAGGTCGACTGCGAAGCTCCGCACCCAGGCCGCCTGGTAGCGGTGCGTCTGGAACACAGTCAGGCCGGGAACGGCCTGCTCGATTCCCTGCCACTGTTCCCCGAGGCTGAGGAGACCGTCCTCATCAGTGACCACGCTCGTTCGCAGCGCCTTGCCGGAGGACGAACGGAAACGTTCACTCGCACGCGACCAATCGACTGGTCGCTTGCGACCCGTGCAGCACTCTGCAGCGACTGGCTCCCACACGACCAGCGGTGCCGCTTGACCGGCTCGCGTGGTTTCGTCTCTGAGTTCGGCAGCCAGCACGAAGCCAAGCTTGCGGACGACCGCCTGGTGCCTCCGCCACATTTTTCCGGTCTCCCCGATCGAGTGGGCGGCGATCGGCAGCCCGGGGTACTCGAGCCGGACTTCGCGTGCGAACGCGGTGAGCAGCTTGAGCAGGTGGCGCTGGTAGCCTGGAAGAACCAGCAGATCCGCGACGTAGACGTGGTCCGCGACCGCCTGTCCCGGAAACTCCGCACCATCGTCGAGATGCGCCAGGACATAGCCGACCAGCTTGTCGTCGGCGAACAGGCCGAGATTCAGCGACCCGTAGTGATCGTCTTCATAGCGGAGACGGGCTTCGATGAGATGTTCGGGCTCTTGTGTTTCCAGGTCATAAGTCCGACGCTCGACGGCGATGACGGCCGCGTGGTCCTTCACGGACAGTCGTCTCACTTCTATGTGTCGCATTCTGGAAGGGATTACGGCCTGCGTCGCATAAGACGGGATTCTGACATGCGTGACTCCTCACTCCATGATCTGGGTCACAGGAAATGCCCGACCTGCCGGATTCCAGCTGCGATCGGTCGTGACGGGCGGGTGCAGCGCTGGTCGACGTCGCGGGATATGTGCGCGAACTGTGCGTCCGTTCACGACTGCCCTGGCCGTGGCCTGTGAGCATCTCGCTGCAGACGGAGCCACAGTGACTTCTCAAGGACCCAGACAGGTTCGCGCCGCCGGTGCGGCGCTGCCCGAGCCGCGTTCGGCGGCTCGTCCAGCCATGGTCGTCCAGCCGGCCGGGCTCGCGCGCGTGCGCGCCGGCGTGGAGCGAGGCTACGCGGAGTTGCGGGAATACCTGGAATCCGCCGCAACCCGCCAGGCGAGCGCGCTGCTCGTTTCCGGTGCGGAGAAGCATTCTGGCGTGCCGCTGACGGCGCTCTATTTCGGGTCGGGCAACCACCTGGAGTACGTGCTCGGGCTGCTCTTCGGCGAATACCGCATCACGGAGGAGCATCGGCGCCTGAATGCATGGCAGGCACGGCGGTGGGTGGACGGCTATCGCAACAAGGTTGACCTTGTCACCGCGGATCTGCCCTGGCCCTATCACCGCGTCCTGGCAGGCCGCGGATTGCTCGAAGCTCCTGCGTGGGTGAACCAGAAACTGCAGCTGCCGGAAACCTGGGACGGCGTACTGGCGCAATTGCGTAGTTCGGCCAGGGGCGAGGACCTGCGCAAGGTCCGCAAGCACGGCCTGGAGTACCGGATCGTCCACGATGAGGAGGCAATCCGCCGCTTCTACGAAGAGATGTACGTGCCGCACCTGATCAATCGCTTTGGCGGCGCTGCCTACATCGAGCCGGAGTGGCGGGTGCGATACTGCGCCGAGAGCGGCGCGCTGATGCAGATTCTGCGCGACGGTGAGGTGGTGGCGGGACAGGTCCTGTTCGGTAACCAGCAGAGCCTGCAGTCGCTGTGGACGGGGACGGCCGGCGGGGAATTCGGGCAGCAATCGCAGGGCGTGTTTCCGGCGCTCTACTACTTCGGCCTCCTGTACGCGTTTGAGGGTGGCTATCGCGAGGCAGACTATTGCGGCAGCCGACCGCTGCTGTCGGACGGCATCTTCCAGCTGAAGCGACGCTGGGGTGGGCATGTCTACGACGGGTGGAGCCGGGACACCCTGTTCTTCATGCCCAGCCACATGGGACAGGGCAATCTCAGTTTCCTCACCCGGCACCCACTGATTGCCCGGTGCGGCCATGATCTTGTCGGTAAGGCCTGTTTCGGCGCCGAGCCCATCCGGCCCGAGGATGTCGCGCGTGCCGAACAGGTATATTCGACCGCCGGTCTGCGTGCGATCAGGCTGTATTCACTGCAGCCGCCAGGCGAGGAAGCAATCGATGCGGCGCTCGCAACACCGGGGATCGAACTCGTGGACCTGAGCTGCGAGGCGCAGCCTGCGGCGGCTTACTGCCGGTGCTGACGCAGCGAGCCGATACACTCAAGGTTGGAGGAGCGCGCGTTGGAGATCCGCATAGACCCCCGCAAGGTCGCCTCGTCGTTGATGACTATCGCGATTGTGCTCGTCGTAGCTCACATCGCCGGGGCGGTCTCCAGTCACGTCTTCCATCGCGAGCAGGTATTCGGCCTGGTCGATACCTTCGACATGAACGTCGAGAACAATGTGCCGACTTTTTTCTCCGCATTCATTCTGGTGACAAGTGCGGTCCTGCTGACCGTCATCACCAGCCAATCGGCTGCCGATCGCTATGCGGGCCACTGGAAATGGCTGGTCATCATCTTCGCCTTCATGGCGATCGACGAGGATGCCGCGCTGCATGAACTGCTGATCGAGCCGGTTCGTGACCTGCTGCCCGTCGCGGGGCCGTTGTACTTCGCGTGGGTGATCCCCTACGGGTTGGCGGTGCTGGTCATCGGCGTGCTGTACCTGCGGTTCGTGTGGTCGCTCACCGCGCGGACACGCGGGTTGTTCATCGGCGCCGGCAGCCTTTATCTTGCGGGGGCCCTCGGAATCGAATCCATCGGTGGATGGTACTTTTCACTGCACGGGGAAATTGAGGACCTGCCGTACTCGCTCCTCGTGGCGACCGAAGAATTCCTCGAGATGTCCGGGATCATCCTCTTCATCTACGCCTTGCTGGACTACCTGCGCGACCGGCTGGCGGGCCAACCCCTGCGAATCTTCATGGCCAGGACCTGACGGTCAGGATTCCTGCAGCAGGGTGCGGTGCCGGCTGCCGGGCGCCGTGAGTTCGTCGTAGCTGCCTTGCGCCGCGATGCGCCCGCCTTCCAGCACGACGACCTCGTCGCAGAACGTCGCGACGGATGGCTTGTGCGACACGAAGACGATCGTCCTGCCCCCGAGCGCCCGCAGCGAAGCCAGGATCCTGGCCTCCGTGGCGAGATCCAGTTCGTTGGTCGCCTCGTCCAGGATCAACACCGCCGGGTCGTGATAGAGCGCCCTGGCAATGCCGATGCGCTGCCGCTGGCCTCCGCTCAGCCTGGCCCCGCGCTCGCCGACGACGGTCTGGTAACCGGCCTCGAGCTCGTTGGCGACGAAATCATGCAGCTCCGCAATTCGCGCGGCCCGTTCGAGCCTGACGTAGTCGATGTCGCCGGGCTCCGAGCCGAGTGCAATGTTGCTGGCGATCGTATCGTCGATCAGGTAGATGACCTGCGGCACGTAGCCGATGTTGTCGCGCCAGGCTCGCACGTTGCCTGGCGTCACCAGGGTGCCGTCCACGTTGATCACGCCGGCCGACGGCGGCAGGAGTCCGAGCAGGAGGTCCACGGTCGTCGACTTGCCGGCACCCGTCGGGCCGGCAAGGCACACTGCCCGTCCCGCCGGAATCGTCAGGCTCAACCCGGACAGCGTGTCCTGACGGCTGTCCGGATAGCGGAAGGAGATGTTCTCCAGTTTGATCGAGTGCCGCGGAACCATGGCGTCGCCTGTCGCGATTGCTGGCTCCGTGCCCGGATCGGCGTAGTCCTGCCACAGGCTGTCGAGTGCCGCTGTCTTGTACCGGATGGCCTCGACCCCATCGAATAGCCCCTGCAGCGCCGGGATCAGCCGGTACGCGGCATAGGCGAGCATCGCGATCACGGGCAGTATCTCGCCCGCATGCCCGGTATCTCCGATCAGGTACACCGTGGCAAAAACGAGTCCGCCGAAGGCGACCAGCTCGAGGCTCTGGGCCGGGACGATGTCCAGCGTGCTGTAGGTAATGGCATTCCTGGACGAGCGCAGCAGCGGCCTCGAGAAGCGCTCCACGAAATGCGCCTCGCGGCCGAGCACCTTGATCGCCTTGGCGGCGCCGACCGCCTCGTGGGCGTTCTTGTAGATCTCGGTGTTCAAGGCCGCGAACTCCGCTCCGAGCCGCGTGACCTTGGGCATGATCAACAGGTAGATCAGCAGGTACGCCACGGCCAGCACGACCAGTGTGACGGTCATGACCCATGGCTGGATCACCACCAGCAGCACGACGATGAAGAGGGTCGTGACGGCATCCGAAAATACGTTGATGCCTGCCATCAGCGTGCCGATGGCCACCCGGTCGATTTCGGTCACCACCATCTTGACGAGCTCGGACGAGTTCCGTTGCAGCAGAAAGAGGTAGGGACGCGCCAGGTACCTGCTCATGAGCCGGCGCGCCAGGTTGTATTCGCCGAGGTGGCAGACCCGGAAAGTCAGCCACGCGTTGATGCCCACGAGGAGATTTGTCGCCAGCAGCATGCTGAACGCGACGAGACCGAGGAATTTCAGGAAGGCATTCGTGCTGTTGAACCCGAGGGCCCCGTAGGCCCAGGACAGGTAATGGTTCTCCACGACCAGGTCCGGATTGGCGACGACAGCGATGAACGGCATGATGGACGCGACCCCTACGGCCTGCACGAGTCCGCTGACTGTCGTGCTGAGCAGCAGCAGCAGGATCTGGCGCTTCTCTCTGGCCGAGAAGAAAGACAGGAGTTTTCGCCAGTCGTCGATCATTCGCTCGATACTCTTCGCCGTTTGCCGACCGGGGCCCGATGCATCGGACACGGCCGGGAAAGGGTAGCGCCTTGGTGGACCAGGCATTCGTGACCGGCTGCCAGAATATCCTATCGGGATGCGGTCGCACGTCACGTGCTTGCCTCGAGTCCAGTTCCCCAGCCACCCGGCATCACCTGCACCCCGCGCATGAAGCGATCCTGGTGGTCGGCAATCGCACCTACGATTCGCGGTGGCCGCACCGAAGCGCATCGCGCCTGCCGGGATCGGCAATGCTTGCACGCGTCATCCAACCAGTGTTCAATCAGCGTGGGTATCGGCAGTCTGAACAGAGTTGGCCGATAGGCATGGGTTGGTCGGGCCGCCAACCTCGGAGTTCGGCTGCCATGCTGTCCCATGCCGCGTGCCCATCATGGGGTGCGCCCCAGCGTTTCACGACGCGCGTCGCCAACAGTCTCGAGCGACTGCTGCGCGACGCACTCGTCACTCCCGCGCGCGTGCGCCATCGCTCCGCCTGCAGCATCCTCGCCCGTGTGGCCGTGCTGGCCTGTGCGACGCTTTCCTGCGCTTCCACCGCGAAGGCAGTTGAGCATACGTTGCCGTCTTCGACGCTCGTCGAGCGTTGTCGCGGCCTTGCGGGCGCGCCACCAGGCGCCGAGGGTCCGCTTTGCGAATCGTACCTGCAGGGTTACCTGGCCGGCGCACGTTCAGGCGGCTGGTTGAGCATTTACGAGGATGGCAAGCCGCAGGAGACGTTTTCCGAGCGTGCATGGCGCACTCGCCTCGGCATGTCAACGCGCGCGCCAAAGCCGCAGAGTTGCCTGCCGGACGGTACGACGCTGGCTGACATCGCCACAGCATTGATCGCGTACGCGGAGCGTCGACCCACCCTCGAAAATGTCAGTGCACAACAACTCCTCGAGGGCATGCTGAGGACCTCTTTCCCCTGCGTGCGTGCGCAGAAATGAGCGGCGCCATGCGCCGGGCTCTGACTTTGTGCCTGCTGGTCGGCACCTGGCTATTGTGGTCGGGCGTATACGTTCCTCTCGTGCTGGGACTCGGCCTCGCGTCGAGCCTGCTGGCGCTCTACCTTGCGCAGCGCATGGGATTTTTCGAGCGTGGAATCTACTCTTTGCACTTGTTGCCAGGATTGCCGCGATTCTGGCTTTGGCTACTGTTTGAAATCGTCAAGGCGAACCTGAGCGTCGCCGCAGTCGTCCTGCGTCCAGGTAAGTCGCTCAGCCCCACCGTCGTCGATATCGAGACCGGCTCCGGCCCGATCGGCCGGACGTTGCTTGCCAACGCGATCACGCTCACCCCAGGTACCGTCACGCTGGATGTCGACGTCGGACGATTGCGGGTCCATTGCCTGACGCGTGCTGCCGCCGACGAGTTGCTGGCTGGCGCAATGAACCGTCGCGTTGCGGCGGTCACGACCGACTGATCATGTACTACGTGGCCGCCTTGGCAATTCTCGTGACGATGGGCCTGGCGCTCGCCCGCGCGTTACTGGGTCCAACCGATTACGACCGCGTGCTGGCCGTCAATATGTTCGGCACCAAGACGGTGCTGCTGGTGTCGATCGTTGCTTTCCTTTCCGGGCGTCCAGAGTTTCTCGACCTGGGGTTGGCATACGCGCTGATCAACTTCGTTGGTGTGCTCGCCGTGCTGGAGTATTTCCAGAAGAAGCGGCGGCGCGAGCGCCCGCGATGATCATCGACGTGTTGAGCTTCGTCCTGCTCGCACTGGGCGGGTTCTTCGTCTTCATGGGCGGGCTCGGTGCGCTGCGCCTGCCGGACTTCTATACGCGGATGCATGCCGCGAGTCTTACCGACAGCCTGGGCACGATATTGACGCTCGGCGGCATCATGCTGCAGTCGGGCTGGTCACTCGCGACGGTCAAGCTCATGACCATCCTGTTTTTCCTGATGTTGACGGGTCCTACCGCAACCTACGCGCTCGCAAACGCGGCATTGCTGGCGGAGCCCGATCTGCAACCGGTCATGCCACCGGCATCGAGGCTCTGACATGGTCACGCTGTTTGGCATCGTCCTGCTGACATTTCTCGTCGTCACGGCAATTGCGATTGTGAGCACGCCCAACCTCTTCGTCGCCGTCATGTTGATGAGCATCTTCAGCCTGCTCATGGCTGCTACGTTCTTCATACTCGACGCAGCCGACGTTGCGCTGACCGAGGCCGCCATTGGCGCCGGCATGTCTACCATCCTGTTCCTTGGCGCGCTGGCGCTGGTCGCCGAACGTGAACAACGCGCGCCGACCAGGCGGTGGCTGCCACTGGCGGTCATCGCGTTGACGGCATTCACGGTCATTTACGCCACCTTCGACAAGCCCCGACTGGGTGACCCGGCGGCACCGGTACACCAGCACGTGGCGCCGTGGTACCTCGAACAGACGCCATTGCTCATGGAGATGTCGAACGTGGTGACGGCAGTGCTCGCGGGCTTTCGTGCTTACGACACGCTTGGCGAAGTACTCGTGATCCTGACCGCCGGGCTTGGCGTAATGATGATCCTCGCCAACGGCCGACCGGAGCTATCCAAGCAGGACAGGGCCACGGAGGCACCGGGCCTGCGACATCACCTCGTACCGCGCGTCGTTGGGCAACTTTTGATCCCGTTCATCGTGCTGTTCGGCCTTTACCTGCAGTTTCACGGCGAATTCAGTCCCGGTGGCGGCTTCCAGGCGGGCGCCATCATTGCCGTCGGCATCGTGCTGCACGCGTTGCTCGAGGGCGAAGCGGCCAGGCGCGCGATTGTCTCGAGGCGCGTGCTGGGGGGCGTCATGGCGGGTGGGGCTTTGCTGTTGTGCGCGGTCGGGGCCGCGGGCATCGTGCTCGGTGGCAATTTTCTCGATTACTCCGTGCTCGCGGCCGATCCCGTAAGCGGGCAGCAGCTTGGCATACACCTTGTCGAGGCCGGCGTCGGCATCACAGTCACGGGGACGCTGGTCGCGGCGTTTCATGCATTCGCCGATCGCGAACCCGCGCCATGAAGCTGTTCGGCCTTTACAACTATTGGGTGTTCGCGCTGCTGCTGATGATCGGGCTGTATGCGGTCATTGCGAAACCCAACCTCGTCAAGAAACTCCTGGGTCTTTCGATTTTCCAGTCAGCCGTTTTTCTCTTGTACATCAGCATGGCCAAGGTGGAAGGCGGCACCGCAGCGATCATTCAGCACACGGCCGAACCGCAGATTTTCTCGAACCCGCTGCCACACGTCCTGATCCTGACTGCCATCGTGGTCGGCGTGTCGACCGTTGCGCTCGGACTGGCAATCGTGGTGCGGATCCGGGAGGAATACGGCACCATCGAGGAGAATGAAATTCAGGCGCGGGACCGCGACCGCTGATGTGGCCGGAACAGCTGCCCGCATTGGCGGTCGCCGTGCCACTTGCCTGCGCGCCCGTTGCAGCGTTGCTGCGAACCGGACTCCCGGCCTGGACGGTCGCTACCGTGGCGAGCGTCGCGTCGTTCGCCTTCGCCGTCCTGCTTGCCGGCAGCGTAGGCGGCCTGGACGAGTTGTCCTATGCAGTGGGCTCATGGCCCGTGCCCTATGGCATCGAACTGCGCATCACGAGTTTCAGCGCGTTGCTGCTGCTCATCATTACCGGCGCTTCGAGCGCCGCGTTGTTGGCTGGCAGGCATAGCCTCGAGACCGAGGTCGCAGCGCCACGGCATCCTTTCTTCTACGCCGCATGGCTGCTGGTGCTTGGCGGCCTGATCGGCATCGTCGTGTCGGGCGACGCGTTCAACATATTCGTGTTCATGGAAGTGTCTTCGCTGGCCACTTACATACTGGTTGCGGGCGGCTCGAATCCTCGCGCCTTGCCTGCCGTATTCAAGTACCTGGTGATGGGCACGATAGGAGCCACGTTCTACCTGATCGGTGTCGGCTTGATTTACATGATGACCGGCACGCTGAACCTTGCGGACATGGGGACGCGCATTCACGACGTAGCCGACCTCAAGCCGATACTCGCGGCGGTCGGATTTGTCACGATCGGCCTGATCCTCAAGGCCGGCTTGTTCCCGTTGCACGTCTGGCTGCCGAATACCTACGCCTGGTCGCCGCACATCGTGACCGCCTTCATCGCCGCGTGCTCGGCCAAGGTCTCGCTCTATGTGTTGTTGCGATTCGACTTCATGGTGTTCCAAGGCAGCCTCGTCGACCATCAGCTGCAGTTTTCTGGCTTCCTCATGCCACTCGCGGTGCTCGCGATCCTGGTTGCTTCCGGCGTCGCGATGGCCGAAGGCAACCTGAAACGCCTGCTCGCTTACTCGTCGGTGGCGCAGATCGGCTACGTAGTGCTGGGTGCCAGCCTCATGACCGCGAGTGGGCTGACGGCCGGCATCATCCATATGTTCAACCACGCGCTCGCCAAGGGCGCGATGTTCCTTGCAGTCGCCGGTATCGCAATCCGCATCACGTCACTGCGACTGGAGGATCTCGCGGGCATTGGACGCCTCATGCCCTGGAGCACGGCCGCATTCATGTTGGCGGCGTTGAGCCTGATCGGTATTCCGGGGACGGCGGGCTTCGTCAGCAAGTGGTACCTGATCTCCGCAGCGCTCGATGCTGGCACGGTCGGAGTTGCCCTGGTCGTCGTGATCGTGGCCAGTTCCCTGATGACCGTTGCTTACATCTGGCGCATCGCGGAGACAATGTATTTCCGCGCGCCATTGGACAATGCTGCCGGTGTCCGCGACGCTCCACCATGGATGCTGGGCGTGCTCTGGGTGGTGGCCCTCGCGAACGTCTGGTTCGGGTTGTTGCCAGGCATTCCCCTCGTGCTGTCCGCAGACGCCGCGGCAACTTTGCTTGGGCACCTCCCGTGACTGGCAACGTTACGATCCTCGCTGCCGTCGGACTGCCGCTCGTCGGTGCTGTCGGCATGCTGCTGGCTCGCGGCAGGCCCAACCTGCGCGAATCCGTGAGCATGGCTACGGCGGCCAGCCTCACCGCGCCCTGGTCTGGGGCCTGCTGCCTGAGGTCATGGCCGGTGCGCGGCCCGCATACCCGGTCCTGACGCTGCTGCCAGGGCTCGAGATCGCCTTTCGCGTCGAGCCACTGGGCGCATTGTTTGCCGCGCTGGCCTCACTGCTCTGGTTGCTCAACACCGTGTATTCGATCGGATACATGAGGGGCAATCGCGAGCAGAACCAGACTCGCTTCTACGTGCTGTTTGCGGTGGCATTGTCCGCCACCATCGGCATCGCTTTTGCCAGCAACCTGCTCACGCTGTTTCTCTTTTACGAGGTGCTCACGCTTTCGACTTACCCACTCGTGGCGCACAAGGGCGATGCGAAGTCCGTCGCGTCGGCCCGTGTCTATCTTGGCGTGCTGCTGGCAACCTCCATCGGACTGCTGCTGCCCGCGATCGTCTGGACTTGGCGCACGGCCGGGACGCTGGATTTTACGCCGGGCGGAATTCTCGACGGCCATGTCGGCGGCCTCGCCACCGGCTTGCTGCTGGCGTTTTACGTGTTCGGCACCGGCAAAGCGGCACTGATGCCCGTGCATCGCTGGCTGCCTGCAGCGATGGTTGCACCGACGCCCGTCAGTGCGTTGCTGCATGCGGTCGCCGTCGTCAAAGCGGGCGTTTTCGTCGTCACGAAGGTGATCATCTACATCTTCGGTATCGACTTCCTGCGAACGCAGGGGAGCGCCGACTGGCTGCTGTATGCAGCCGGCTTCACGATGGTCGCCGCGAGCGTGGTCGCATTGCGACAGGAAAATCTGAAGCGATTGCTTGCTTACTCGACCGTTGCCCAGTTGTCATACGTAACTCTTGCGGCGGCATTGTTCAGGCCCGTGTCGGAGACAGGTGCCGCACTGCACATCGCCAGCCACGGCCTCGGCAAGATCACGCTGTTTTTCGCAGCAGGCAGCATCTACACCGCCGCAAGGAAAACCGAGATCAGCCAACTCGACGGCATCGGACGCCGCATGCCGTGGACCTGCGCGGCATTTGCCGTCGGCGCGCTCGCGATGATCGGTCTGCCGCCGACAGCCGGATTCGTCTCCAAATGGCAGATCCTCGTCGGTTCGTTGCAGTCGGGGCAACATTTCGCCGTGCTGGTCATCATCCTGAGCACGGCGATCACGTCTGCCTACTTCATGCCCATTCTGCACCGGGTCTGGTTCCGATCCGAACCCACCGGGCCACGGGTTGATTGCCGGGAAGCACCGTTGCCGATCGTCCTTGCGTTGACGACCACTGCATTGTTGACGGTCGCGTTCTTTTTCGTGCACCCGCCCATACTGGAGTTTGCATGGCAGATGTTCAGTACGAACGCACGACCATGAAACACGAGCCGGACCACTGGCTGGTGCATCCCCGCACGATTCGCTGGCTGGGGGTGGCCTTCGCAGTCGTGCTCGCAATGAGCCTGCTGGCGCAAGCCGTCGTGCCGATAAAATCAAATGCCGGTTTCGCTGCCTGGCCGGGTTTCGCTGCGGCGTACGGCATGCTTTCCTGCATCGTGATGGTCGTCGCGGCGAAGGCGCTAGGGGCGCTGCTGAAGCGCAAGGACGACCATTACGATGCTTGAGACCTGGCCACCGGGATTGCTGCTGGTACTGGGGGCCATCCTGATCGGCATGCTGCGCGGGCAAGCACGCACGGCAGTCGTGCTTTTGTTTCCGCTGCTCGCGTTGTGGGCCATCTGGCAGGTGCCGAACGGAGTCGTCACGACGACAGGTTTTGTCGGCTATGTCATTGAGCCGGTCGAAGGCAGCCCGGTTCGACGACTGTTCGCCACGATCTTCGCGCTGATGGCATTCACCGGTGGACTGTATTCATTCCGGCAGGCGCGCTGGCAGGAGTTGTCGGCAGCCACTTTGTACGCTGCCGCGGCGATCGGGCTGTGTTTCGCCGGCGACCTCATCAGCCTGTTCGTATGTTGGGAACTCATGGCGATCGGGTCCACCCTTGTGATCTGGTGTGGTGATCGCCCCGGTTCGCGTGCTGCCGGCCAGCGTTATGCCATCATGCATCTGACCGGCGGGGCCATCCTGATGGCCGGTATCGCCGCTCATTCGGTCGCGTCCGGCTCGGTGGACGTCGTGCCCATGCTCGCGACGAATTGGGCGAGCGGGATGATTCTGGCGGGTCTGCTGGTGAATGTCGCAGCTCCGCCGGTCTCCGCCTGGCTAGCCGACGCATATCCTGAAGCGAGCGCCACGGGTGCGGTGTTCCTGTCGGCCTATACGACCAAGGCCGCCGTGCTCGCGTTGATACTGCTGTTCCCCGGTGAGCCACTACTGCTGGCTGTGGGCACCTGCATGATCTTTTACGGCATTGCCTACGCGCTGCTAGAGAACGATGCGCGACGCATCCTGGCGTACTCGATCGTCAACCAGGTCGGATTCATGGTCTGTGCCATCGGCATCGGCTCACAACTCGCGATCAACGGGGCTGCCGCGCATGCCTTTGCACACATTATCTACAAGGCATTGCTTTTCATGAGTGCGGGCGTCGTCGTGTACCGGACGGGGCTGCACAAATGCACCGACCTTGGCGGGCTGTTTCGCACGATGCCATTGACATGTGCCTGCGGAATCGTCGGCGCACTGTCGATCTCCGGATTCCCGCTTACGTCCGGCTTCACGACTAAAACGCTGATTTCGGAAGCTGCCATGGTCGAAGGGCTGGTGGCGCTCTATTTCGTGCTGGCCGCGGCCTCAGCGGGTGTCTTCCTGCATGCGGGCATCAAGTTTCCCTGGTTCGTGTTCTTCCAGAAGGATTCGGGGCTGCGACCTTCGGACGCGCCATGGAACATGGCTGCGGCGATGATTCTGTTTTCGTTCCTGTGCGTATTCATCGGTGTCAATCCGCGACCGCTTTACGCAATGCTGCCTTATCCGGTCGACTATGACGCCTATACACCGGGCAACGTGCTTTTCTACCTTCAGCTGCTGCTATTTTCGGGCCTGGCGTTCTTCCTGATGCTGCCGCTCGCGAAACGTACGCTGACGATTACGCTTGATTTCGACTGGATCTGGCGCGTCGCGCTGCCTCGAATTGCGGCCTGGGCGCTGGGCGCGTTCGATGCCGGTGCTGCGGCGACAAAGCGCATCCGGACGTCGCGTGGCATGGTGCTCAACGACTGGGTGCAGCGCCACTTTGGTAGCGACGGCACCTTTTCGCGCTCATGGGAGATCGGCACCACCGCGCTTTGGGTAGCGGTGCTGCTCAGCGCCTACGTGCTTCTCCACTACCTGTGACGCGTTCAAGGAAGGCATGGCCCGATATTCTCGAGACCTTTCCAACTCATTGATTTAATGGCGCTCCCAGAGGGATTCGAACCCTCGTACCAGCCTTGAGAGGGCTGTGTCCTGGGCCTCTAGACGATGGGAGCGTGTGCCGGACCGGTTTGGACTAACCGGGTCCTGACGAAGCCGCGTAGTATACCCGGCTGTTTTCCCCGGTCCAGCAGAAGCTCCTGCCCTTGTTTTCGTTTACTAAACTCTTCCGGTCGCGCGATGCCAAAGCCGCAGCGGCTGCCGAGGCCCCAGCGGCCCCTCCCCAACCGACGATCTACGCGCGCGCGGACCACCCGGTCTCGCGCTCCAACATCTCGCCGGCCGCGCTCAAGGTGCTCTATCGCCTCAAGGACTCCGGCTACCAGGGTTTCCTGGTGGGCGGTGCCGTGCGCGACCTGCTGCTCAACGTGCAGCCCAAGGACTTCGACATCGCGACCGATGCGCATCCGGATGACGTTCGCCGGACCTTTCGCAACTGCCGCCTGATCGGGCGGCGCTTTCACCTTGCGCACGTGCGTTTCGGCCACGAGATCATTGAAGTCGCGACGTTCCGCGCCGCGCACACCGAGATCGACGAAGACCACGGCGTCGACGAGGTCGAGCACCGTGCGATCGACGAGCACGGTCGCATCCTGCGCGACAACCTGTACGGCACGATCGAAGAGGACGTGTGGCGCCGCGACTTCACGGCCAACGCGCTCTACTACAACATCGAGGACTACTCGATCTGGGATTACGTGGGCGGCGTCGAAGACGCGCGCAACCGCATCCTGCGCCTGATCGGCGATCCGGCGACGCGCTATCGCGAGGACCCGGTGCGCATGCTCCGCGCAGCGCGCTTCGCCGCGAAGCTCAATTTCACGCTGCACCCGGGCACGGAAGCGCCGATCGGCGAGCTCGCCTACATGCTCGACCGCATGCCGGCAGCGCGCCTGTTCGACGAAACGCTGAAGTTGATGCTGTCCGGGCATGCCGAAGCCTCGCTCGAATGGCTGATCCGCCTCGAGTTGTTGCCACACCTGATGCCCGACGTCGCCGCTGCGCTCGAGGCCGCACCGGAGTCCGCCGGGGCCCGCCTGGTGCAACTCGGCCTCGAAGGCACGGACGATCGCGTCCACGACGACAAGTCGGTGACGCCGACGTTCCTGTTCGCCGTGCTGCTGTGGCCCGCCATCCTGCGCGCGCTGGGCACGCCCGACGGCCCGCTGCCGGACGATCCGCAGCGACTGCTCGACGCCAGCGACAAGGTCATCGGGCGCCAGTTGCAGCGAATCGCGTTGCCGAAGCGTTTCTCGCTGCCGATGCGTGAACTGGTCATGCTGCAGACGCGGTTCGAGCGGCGCTCGGGCCGCCGTGCGTTGCGTCTGCTCGAGCATCCGCGGTTCCGCGCGGCGTACGATTTCCTGCTGTTGCGCGCCGAGTCTGGCGAAGCCGATCCGGAACTGGCCCAGTGGTGGACCGACCTGCAGGAAGCCTCGGATGACGATCGTCTCGCAATGGTCGAGAACCGTCCGGTGTCGGAGCGCGTTGAAGCGACCAAGAGCGCAGCCTCGCGCCGGCGGCGCGTCCGCGGCGACGTCGCAAGCCTTCCTCCGGTCCGGCACCGACGTCGTGACCGCAGGCCTTGCGCCTCCACTCGCCGCGTCTTTGCAGCCGCGCTGGGTGCCGGCGTACGTCGCGCTCGGCAGCAATCTCGCGCAACCCCTGCGCCAGGTCGAACGCGCGCTCGAAGCATTGGACGCATTGCCCGGAACGCGGCTCATGCTGCGTTCTTCAGCCTATCGCTCGCGTCCCATGGGACCGGTCGAACAACCCGATTTCGTCAATGCCGCGGCTGCGCTGCTGACGCAACTCGAACCAGTGACGCTGCTGCGCGAGTTGCAAGCGCTCGAAGCCCGGCTCGGACGCGAAGTCCCGGTCGTGCGCTGGGGGCCGCGCCTCATCGATCTCGACCTGCTCGTGTTCGGTCAAACCCGCTGCAATGAACCGGCGCTGACCTTGCCGCACCCGGGTATCGCCGAACGCGACTTCGTGCTCGTGCCGCTGGCCGAGATCAGCCCGTCCCTCGACGTGCCGGGCGTTGGTCGTGTGGACGCATTGCTGCAGCGCCTGGCCCTGCCTGCCCTGGAACGCATTCCCGGATCGGATTGACGCATGACTCTGGACCGCACTCCCGGCGACGACGAGGTTGCCGAGCCAACCGTGCCGACGCCGCACCGCTACGTCGTGATCGAAGGCCCGATCGGCGTCGGCAAGACCAGCCTCGTGCGCCGCCTCGGCCGCAGTTTCGGCAGCGAACTGGTGCTGGAGCAGGATTCCGAGAACCCGTTCCTCGAGCGCTTTTACCGCAACCCGCGCGCCGCCGCGTTCCAGACGCAGCTGTACTTCCTGTTCCAGCGCTCGCGGCAGTTGCAGGACCTGCGCCAGTCCGACCTGTTCGAAAACGTACGTGTCGCCGACTACATGCTCGAGAAAGACCGGCTGTTCGCGCGGCTCACGCTCGACGACGAGGAATTCGCGCTGTACGAGCAGGTCTACGAGCGGCTCGCGATCGACGCGCCGTCGCCCGACCTCATCGTCTACCTGCAGGCCCCGGTCGACGTGCTGCTCGAGCGCATCGCGCGTCGCGGCATCGAATACGAACAGCAGATCGAGCGCCGCTACCTCGAGCGACTCACCGAAGGCTACGCGCGGTTCTTCCTCGAGTACGACGCGGCCCCGGTGCTGATCGTGAACGCCGCGGAGATCGATCCGATCGGCGACGAGGCGGACTACCAGGCCCTGCTGGCCGAAATCGTCCGGCCCCGCAAGGGGCGCCACTACTTCAATCCGCTCAAGAACTTGCTGTAGGCTCCGGCACTTCCCGGCGTTGATGTTTCGGGGCCGCTCCTTCATCCTTGCGGCCTCGCACGAGGCGGCCCTATGTACACCCAATTGCAATTGCGGGATTCGGCGCGTCCGCCCGTCACCGTGGCCTCGCTGGGCCGCATGAAGGAGCAGGGCGAAAAGATCTCCTGCATCACCTGTTACGACGCCAGCTACGCGGCCCTCGTCGATGCGGCCGATCTCGACGTCGTGCTCGTCGGGGACTCGCTCGGCATGGTGATCCAGGGTTACGACACGACCGTGCCGGTGACGCTCAACGACGTCATCTATCACTGCCGCTCGGTCGCCAAGGGGCTGGTGCGGCCGTTCCTGATGGCCGACATGCCGTTCATGACCTACACGTCGAAGGACGAAGCGCTGAAGAACGCCGTGCGGCTGATGCAGGAAGGCGGCGCCAAGATGGTGAAGCTCGAGGGCGGCGCCGGCCAGGCGGAGATCGTCGAATTCCTCGCGAGTCACGACATCGCGGTCTGCGCGCACCTCGGCCTGCGGCCGCAGTCCGTGCACAAGACGGGCGGGTTCCGCGTGCAGGGGCGCGAGGAGGCGGCGGCAGAGCAGATGCGCCGCGATGCCAAGTTGCTGCAGGACTCCGGCGCGGACGTCGTGCTGCTCGAGTGCATCCCGTCGCACCTCGGCAAGGAGATCACGGCGGAGTTGCACGTGCCGGTCATTGGAATCGGTGCCGGCCCCGACACCGACGGGCAGATCCTCGTGCTCTACGACGTGCTCGACATCACCCCGGGACGCAAGCCCAGGTTCGTGCAGAACTTTCAGCAGGGCCGCGACAGCCCGCTGGCCGCGATACGGGCTTACGGCGACGCCGTGAAGAGCCGGGCATACCCCGCGCCCGAGCATTGTTTCTAAGCACGTCAGCACCAACGCCACCAGGGACTGCCCGACCGATGCAAACGATCACGCGGATCGCTGAGCTCCGCGAAACCGTCACGCGCTGGCGGCTCGCGCGCGAGAGCATCGCGTTCGTGCCCACCATGGGCAACCTGCACATGGGTCATGCGAGCCTCATGTCGGCAGCGCACCTGCACGGCAGGCGCGTCATCTCCAGCATCTTCGTCAACCCGATGCAGTTCGGGCCAGCCGAGGATTTCAGTGCGTATCCGCGCACGCCGGATGACGATTCCAGCCTGCTGGGCGAATACGGCGTCGATGCGCTCTTCCACCCGACCGTCGAGGAGATGTATCCCTCGGGCAGCGTCGGCAGCACCGTCGTCGATGTGCCGGGACTCACGGACATTCTCTGCGGCGTGTTCCGCCCCGGGCATTTCCAGGGGGTCGCGACCGTGGTCGTCAAGCTGCTGTGCCTGGTGCAGCCGGACGTTGCGATCTTCGGCGAAAAGGACTTCCAGCAGCTCACGGTGATCCGCCGCGTCGTCGACGACCTGAACCTGCCGGTAAAGATCGTCGGCGCGCCGACGGTGCGTGCGGAAGACGGGCTCGCGCTCAGTTCGCGCAACCGCTACCTGTCAGTGGACGAGCGGGCGGCAGCGCCTGCCCTGTATCACGCGCTCGACAAGGCGCGGCGCCGGCTCGAAGTGGGCGACATGGATTACGCCGGCATGCAGGCAGAAGGGCTCAACGAGCTCGTGAAAGCGGGCTTTCGCCCGGAGTATTTCGAAGTTCGCACGGCGGATCGCCTCGCGGTCCCGACGGCAGGCGACGTGCACGTCGTCGTGCTCGCGGCGGGCCGCATCGGCAAGGCGCGGTTGATCGACAATATCCAGTGCGCCGCTCCGAGAAGGGGATAGGGGATGGGGGTTAGGGGTTAGTCGGAAGTTCGTGGCAGACCGAAACGTCATCGCGCCGCGGCAGGTACTGAGTCCATCTTTCAGGCTTCAACAACAACTCCGACTAACCCCTAACCCCTAACCCCTAACCCCTAACCCCTCAGCTGGGCACGCAGTGCCCACGCCACGTGCTCGCGCACCAGCTCACTCGGGTCGGCGACGCGTGATTCAAGTGCAGCGATGATTTCCGGCGTGGCCGGAGCGTTACCGAGCGCCACTGCGACGTTGCGTAACCACCGCTCGTAGCCGATGCGTCGAATCGCGCTGCCCGCGGTCCGCGCGAGAAACTGCTCTTCGCTCCAGCGAAACAATTCGACCAGGCTCGGCGCGTCGAGTCCGTGCCGCGTCCGAAAATCGGGTTCGGCCGTGACCTTGGCATAACGGTTCCAGGGGCACACGAGCTGGCAATCGTCGCAGCCATAGATGCGGTTGCCGATTGCGGTGCGAAACTCCTCCGGGATTGGGCCAACGTGCTCGATCGTCAGGTACGAGATGCAGCGTCGCGCGTCGAGTTCATAGGGCGCGACGATCGCCTGCGTCGGACACACGTCGATGCACGCCGTGCACGAGCCGCAGTGCGAACTCACCGGCGCGTCGATCGGCAGCGGCAGGTCGGTGTAGATCTCACCGAGGAAGAACCAGGAGCCGTCTTGACGGTCGAGCAGGTTCGTGTGCTTGCCGATCCAGCCGAGCCCGGCGTCGCGGGCCAGCGCCTTCTCCAGCACGGGCGCGCTGTCCGTGAAGGCCCGGAAGCCTGCGGTGCCCGTGGCGGCGGCGATGCGCCCAGCCAGCTGCGCTAGACGGTGACGCAGCACTTTGTGGTAATCGCGACCGAGCGCGTAGCGGGATACGTAGCCGAGCAGCGGGTCCTGCAGCACGATTTCGGGGTCCGCGGTTTCGACCCGGTAGTCCATGCGTGCGCTCACGACGCGAATCGTGCCGGGGATCAGTTCGGCCGGTCGCGCGCGACGCGTACCGTGCCGTTCCATGTACTGCATCGTGCCGTGACGACTTTGCGCCAGCCACGCCGCCAGCCGCTGCTCGTCCTTGGCCAGGTCGACGCCAGCGATGCCGACCTTCTGGAAGCCGAGTTCACGGCCCCATTCCTTGATCGACTGCGCAAGCGACACAACGGGTTGCGATGGGGGTGGCATGGGACGGCACGGACCAGGCGAGGAGGCTGGCAGTATAATCATCGGATGCACCCGCTCCCCGCCGGGCTCTATTCCGCCGCCGAAGTGCGCGAAATCGATCGTCGAGCCATCGAGGGCTTCGAGCTCCCGGGGTACGAGCTGATGACGCGCGCGGGTCACGCGACCCTCAACGCGCTGCGTCAGCGCTGGCCGGACGCACGCTCGATCGTCGTGCTGTGCGGGCCGGGCAACAACGGCGGCGACGGTTACGTGGTTGCCCGCATTGCCCGTGCACAGGGGCTCAGGGTTCACGTCGTGGCCATCACGGATCCGTCCAGCCTGACGGGTGACGCACTTCGCGCACACGACGAATTCGCCGCGGCGGGCGGGCAACTCGAACCCTGGCATCCCGAGGTCGTTCGAGCAGGCGAAGTCATCGTTGATGCGATCTTCGGCACCGGACTCACTCGCGACGTCACCGGCCCGGCTGCGGCATGCATCCGCGCCATCAACGAGGCGAACCAGCCCGTCGTCGCCGTCGACATACCATCCGGGCTGCAGGCAGATAGCGGCCACGTGCTGGGTTGTGCCGTGCGCGCCGATCTCACGGTCACGTTCATCGGGCGCAAATTGGGCTGCTATCTCGGCGCTGGGCCCGACCACGCGGGCAAGCTCGTGTTCGACGACCTCGAAGTGCCGTTGGGCGCCTACGCAGCTGCGCAACCCACGTTGAGCCTGCTTGAAGAGTCCGTCGTGCAGGCTGCGCTGCCCGTGCGCGGACGCACGGCGCACAAGGGGCGTCACGGCCACGTACTCGTGATCGGCGGTGCCGCGGGCATGGGTGGCGCGGCACATCTCGCGGCAGTGGCGGCACTGCGCGCGGGCGCGGGCCTCGTCACCGTGGCAACGCACCCGCAAAGCCTGGGGGCGCTCGCCTCACGGCCCGAATTGATGTCGCTCGCCGTCGGCGGATGCGGTGATATGGAACGCGGCCTCGAACGCGCGACCTTGCTCGCTCTCGGACCGGGACTCGGCCAGTCGCCGTGGGCATTGGAAATTTTCGACGCGGCGCTCGCTGCGCATAAGCCTGTCGTTGTCGATGCTGACGCGCTCAACCTGCTGGCGCTCAATCCGCGCAAGTGTGATCACTGGGTGCTGACGCCGCACCCTGGCGAAGCCGCGCGTTTGCTGGGCGTCACTGCGGACGACATCCAGCGCGATCGGTTGGCCGCCGCCGCCGCCTTGCAGCAGCGTTACGGCGGCGTGATCGTGCTGAAAGGTGCGGGCTCGATCGTGCAAGTGACGGCGCGGGAGGGCTGGTTCTGCGATCGCGGCAATCCGGGCATGGCCGTTGCCGGCATGGGCGATGTTCTCACGGGTGTGATCGCGGGCATCGCCGCACAGTGCGGCGACCTCGCGCTTGCCGCGATGGCCGGCGTGTTCGTTCACGCCTGCGCGGGCGATCGCGCGGCGGCGGCAGGTGAACGCGGCTTGCTGGCGACCGACGTCATCGACCAGCTGCGCGGCTGCGTGAACCCCCGATGAAGATTGAGTTCGTCGCCCATGGCGCGGACGAGATGCGGGCGTTCGGTGCGCGTCTCGCGCGGGCGCTGCTCGCCACGCCCGCAGCCGACCCGTTGCTGGTCACGCTCTCCGGCGAGCTGGGTGCCGGCAAGACGACGCTGGTGGGTGGATTCCTGGCAGAGCTGGGACACGTCGGTCCGGTCCGCAGCCCCACCTACACGTTGCTCGAGCCGTACCGATTGCAGGGACGCGACATCACGCACTGCGACCTGTATCGGATGCGTCACCCGGATGAGCTCGACGACCTTGGATTTCGCGACCTGCGGGGTGCGGGCTCGGTGCTGCTCGTGGAGTGGCCGGAGAGGGCCGAGGGCAGGCTCGGCGCAGCGGATCTGGCGCTGAAGTTGGACTACGCCGGTCCGGATGCGCGCGCGCTCGCTGCCGAGGCGTGCTCGCGAGCGGGTCAGGCCGCGCTCGAGCGGCTCTGACAGTACCTGACAAACGTCCCGTATCTACATAATTTTATTGAAATATCCGGTTCCGGCGCGGTAGATTACGCGCCATGCTGACTCGGAGACCCCGCTCGACCGTTCTGCGACTTGCCTGGGTGGCGCTCTCGTTGGCCTGGTCGCCCGCGTGGGCGAGCCCTGCACGCGTCAACGACGTCAGGTTGTGGTCCGGTCCGGAAGGCACCCGGCTCGTGATCGATTTGTCGGCGCCCGTCGAGTACGACGTCTTTGTTCTCGACGACCCCGACCGTATCGTCGTCGATCTGGCGAACACGACTCTGCCTGCAAACGAGAAGCTTCCGCCTGGACAGGGCCCGGTGAAATCTTTGCGTACAGGTCTGCAGCAAGGGCATGGCTTGCGCTTCGTGCTCGACGTGACCGAGGCGCTGAAGCCGCGCAGCTTCGTGGTCGGTCCCGATGGCAGCGCCGGGCACCGCCTCGTCGTCGAACTGCCGGGCTCGCCTGTGGTCGTTGCTGCGCCGATGAATGCCGCGCGCACCCCGCCTGCGGGCAACGAGGTGCTCGCCATGGTCGCCGAGACCTCGCGTGCAGTGGCTGCGCCCGTCGTGCCAAAGGTTACCGAGCCGACTCCGTTGCCGACCAGGGTGGCGAGTCCGGCCGTCAAAGGCCGCGACCTGGTCATCGCCATCGACGCGGGCCACGGCGGCCAGGATCCCGGCGCGATCGGCCGTGGCGGCACCCGCGAGAAAGACGTCACGCTCGCGATCGCCCGCAAGCTCGCGGCAGAAATCAACGCCGAAGACGGCATGAAAGCCGTCCTGATCCGGGAAGGCGACTACTTCATCACCCTTGGCGGCCGCACACGCAAGGCGCGAAGCCTCGGCGCCGACATGTTCGTCTCGATTCACGCCGACTCCGTGCAGAACCGTGCCGTGAGCGGTTCGTCGGTCTACGTGTTGTCGCTGCGTGGCGCCAGCGACGAGGCGGCGAAGTGGCTGGCGGACTCCGAAAACGCAGCCGACCTGAAGGGTGGGGTGTCGCTCGTCGAGAGCGACGACGTGCTGGCGTCGGTATTGCTCGACGTAACGCAGAAAGAATCGATCAGCGACAGCGTCGAGGCGGCCGATAGCGTCCTGACCGCGCTGCGCGGAGTAAGCAATACGCATGGGACGCCGCGTGTCCGGCACGCGGGCTTCATCGTGCTGAAGTCGCCGGACATCCCTTCGATGCTGGTCGAGACGGCTTTCATTTCCAACGCGGCGGACGAACGTCGCCTGCGTGACGCCAAGCACCAGGCACGGATTGCCGCGGCAGTGCGCACGGGCGTGCGCAACTACTGGTACGACAACCCGCCGCCCGGCTCGAAACTCGCAGCCATCGTGGCTGCGCAGCGAGGCGGCACGGCGGACGCCGGCACGGCCGTCGCAGGACGCTGATTCCCGTCGCTTTGCTATGCTCGCGCACCCGGCGCGAGCCGCCATGACTCTCCCCGTCCTCCATGCCGATCCGGGTCCTGCCCGAGCAACTCGTTCACCAGATCGCTGCCGGCGAGGTGGTCGAGCGCCCGGCGTCCGTGATCAAGGAACTGGTCGAGAACAGCCTCGATGCCGGCGCGCTGGCGATCGACATCGAAGTGGAGAAGGGGGGTGCCGAGTTGTGCCGCGTGCGCGACGATGGCACGGGGATCGCCGCCGACGAGCTGCTGCTGGCGCTCGCCCGGCACGCGACCAGCAAGATCGGCAGCATCGATGATCTCGAGGCAGTGCGCACGCTGGGCTTTCGCGGCGAGGCATTGCCGAGCATTGCGTCGGTTGCGCGCATGCGGATGATCTCGCGCCCGCGCGCAGCCGATACGGCGCACATGGTTGCCGCAGTCGACGGCGCCTTGACGGGACCCGCCCCGCACCCGCATCCACACGGCACGACAGTCGAGGTTCGCGACCTGTTCTTCAACGTGCCCGCGCGGCGGAAATTCCTGCGTTCCGAGCGCACGGAGCTGTCGCAGATCGAGCGGCTCGTCGAGCGGCTCGCGCTGAGTCGCTTCGACGTTGGTTTCCGGCTCTCGTCCGCGCGCAAGGTGCTCGCCGATCATCCGCCGGCACGCGACGAGCGTTCGCGCGACGCGCGTGTGGCTGCGATGCTGGGTGACGACTTCATCTCCAACGCAATGAAGCTCGACCACGAAGGGTCGGGCATGCGGCTGCACGGCTGGTTCTGTCTGCCGACGTATGCGCGCAGCCAGGCCGACCAGCAGCACTTCTTCCTCAATGGCCGGCCGCTGCGCGACAAGCTCATCGCCAGCGCGGTGCGGCTCGCGTATCGCGACGTGCTGTTTCATGGCCGCCATCCCGCGTACGTGCTGTTCCTGGAGATGGACCCCGCGCGCGTCGACGTGAACGCGCACCCGCAGAAACTCGAGGTGCGATTCCGCGAGCCCGGACTGATCCACGATTTCCTGTTTCGCACGCTCGAACGCGCGCTCGCCGAAACGCGGCCGACCCAGTCCGCAGCGGACTCGATCCCCGCCGCCCGCGCCGACTGGTCACTTCCTGGAACAGCAGATCTGGATTGGTCACGCGCAAGCGCAAACGATGTACGTGACTCCGCCGCGGCGCACCGCGGCTTTCCGACTAACCCCTATCCCCTATCCCCTAACCCCTCGGCGGCAGGCGGACAGTCCTCGGCGACGGACATGTATCGCGCGTTTGACCAGGTGCGCGAAATCGCAGCTACTGACGCCGCCGCCGCCGCCGCGACCGCCGCCGAACATCCCCTGGGCTACGCCATCGCGCAGCTGCACGGGGTCTACATCCTCGCGCAGGCACAAGGTGGCCTCGTCCTGGTCGACATGCATGCCGCGCACGAGCGCACCACGTACGAGCGGCTGAAGGCATCGATGCAGTCCGAGCGCCTGCCGGCACAGCCGCTGCTGGTGCCGATCGCGGTCCAGGTCGCGGTCGCCGACGCGGATGAGGCGGAATCGCATGCCGAGTTGTTCTCGAGCCTCGGGCTCGAAATCGATCGCAGCGGGCCCGCGCAACTGCTGGTGCGATCGACGCCGGCACTGCTGCCCAACATCGATCCCGCCACCTTGCTGAAGGACATGATTGCGGACCTGCGTGAGCAGGGAAGTGCCGCGACGACGGCGGCCTTCGACCGCGCGCTCGGCACCATGGCCTGCCACCAGGCCGTCCGCGCCAACCGCCGGCTGACCGTTGCCGAAATGAATGCGCTGCTCCGGGCAATGGAGCAGACCGTGCGCAGTGATCAATGCGTGCACGGACGTCCTACCTGGTCGTTCGTCAGCATGGACGACCTCGACCGGCTGTTCCTGCGCGGCAGGTGAGTACGCGCGCAATGGCATCGACGACGCCCCCGACGCCGTCGGACTGATGGGGCCGACGTGCACGGGCAAGACCGCGCTGGCCCTGCAGCTGGCCCGGCGTTTTCCGCTCGAGATCGTCAGCGTCGATTCGGCGCTGGTCTATCGGGGCATGGACATCGGCACGTCGAAGCCGTCGGCGGCCGAACGCGCGGCCGTGCCGCATCACCTCATCGACATCTGCGACCCATCGGATCCGTATTCCGTCGGACGATTCCTGCGCGACGCCCTCCAGTGCATCGCCGAGATTCGCGCCCGCGGGCGGGTCCCGCTGCTGGTGGGCGGCACGATGCTTTACTACCGCGCACTCACCCACGGGCTCGCGCCGTTGCCCGCAGCTGACCCGCAGGTGCGTGCCGCCCTGGACCTGGTCGCGCAAGCGACCGGCTGGCCCGCCATGCACGCCGAACTCGCCGAGCGCGACCCGGTCGCGGCGAGCCGGATTCAACCGGCGGATGCCCAGCGAATCCAGCGGGCGCTCGAAGTCCTGCAGCTCACCGGCGAACGACTGTCAGACCTGCAGCAGCAGTCCGAACCCCCTGCGGTCCGTCTCGCGCGGTTCGCCCTGCTGCCCGTTTCGCGGCCGGAGCTGTACGTCCGGATCAATGCGCGATTCGACCAGATGGTCGTGGCCGGACTGGTGGACGAGGTCAGGTCGCTGCGGGCCCGGGGCGACCTCGATCCGGACCTGCCCAGCCTGCGGGCCGTGGGTTACCGCCAGATCTGGCAATATCTCGCCGGCGAGTGCAGCCTGGAGCAGGCCGTAGCCGCCGCCCGGCAGGCGACCCGCAACCTGGCCAAGCGTCAACTGACGTGGCTCCGTGGCGATCCGGCCATCGCCTGGGTGCCGTCCCTTGCAGAACCTGATCTCGTCCCGATATACGACGCCGTGACCAGTGCGGCTGGAAAAATTGGCGCAAAATCCCTGTGCTAGACTGGCCTTGTTCTTGCTGGGGGCCTGGGGCGCCCAGGCGGGCCGTTTCACGGAAGAAGCTTTGCAGGAACGGACGGCACCAGAGAAAAAAAGGAGACGATAAAAATGGCCAAGGGCCAGTCCCTGCAGGATCCTTTCCTGAACGCTCTGCGCAAGGAGCGAATCCCTGTTTCCATCTATCTGGTCAACGGCATCAAGCTGCAGGGCCAGATCGACTCGTTCGACCAGTTCGTGGTCCTGCTGCGCAACAGCGTGAGCCAGATGGTCTACAAGCACGCAATCTCGACGATCGTGCCGGCCCGCAACGTGCGTCTGCCGGCGGGCGATGATGACCTGCCGCCGCTCGAGGACGCCCCCGCGGGCTGAGCCGGTTCAGGCGAGGACAGGGAGCATTGTTCGAAAGGCCGGCCAGCGGCGAACGCGCGATCCTAGTCTGTGTGGGGCTCGGTCGAGCCCCTGAACCCGATCGCGTCGAGGAGTTTGGCGCGCTCGCGCGTTCGGCAGGCGCACAGGTGCTGGAAGTGCTGGCACCCACACGCAAGTCCGCCGATCCCCGCTTCCTGATCGGGTCCGGCAAGGTCGAGGAACTGCGAGCACGCGTCGCAGCGCTCGACGCTGATCTCGTCGTCATCGACGGCGCGCTGAGTCCCAGCCAGGAACGCAATCTCGAGAAGGAGCTGCAGTGCCGAGTGCTCGACCGCAGCGGCCTGATCCTCGACATCTTTGCGCAACGCGCGCGGACGTTCGAAGGCAAATTGCAGGTCGAACTGGCGCAGCTGCAGCACATGTCCACGCGACTGGTGCGCGGCTGGACCCACCTCGAGCGCCAGCGCGGCGGTGGCATCGGGCTGCGCGGACCGGGTGAAACCCAGCTCGAAACCGACCGCCGCCTGATCGGCAAGCGCATCAAGACCCTCAACGATCGCATCGAAAAGGTGCTCCAGCAGCGTGAAACCACGCGACAGGAGCGCAAGCGGCAGGAAGTGCCGACGATCGCGCTCGTCGGTTACACCAACGCCGGCAAGTCGACCCTGTTCAATCGCCTCACGCGCTCCGACGCGTATGCAGCCGACCAGTTGTTCGCGACGCTCGATCCGACGGTGCGCCGCCTGCACCTGGCGCCGGGCCTCGAGACCGCGCTCGCCGATACCGTCGGGTTCGTGCGCGACCTGCCTCATGAGCTTGTCGCTGCATTCCGTTCGACGTTGCAGGAGGCGCGCGAAGCCGACCTGCTGCTGCACGTCATCGATGCGTCCGATCCCGAGCGCAGCGACCGCATCGCGCAGGTCGACGACGTGCTGGCGTCAATTGGCGCGCAGGGCGTGCGGCAAATTGCCGTTTACAACAAGATCGACCGTACGGGCGAACCGCCGCGGTCGGAAACGGGCGAAGACGGTCGCATCGACCGGGTCTGGCTCTCGGCGCACAATGGCCTGGGGCTCGACCTGCTGCTGCAGGCGCTGCATCAAGCGCTCGGCGCCGACCTCTGCCGGTGTACCCTGCGCCTTCCGCCCCAGGCTGGACGCGCCAGGGCCCGGCTCTTCGCGGCGGGAGCGGTCATTTCGCACAAGACCCTGGCGGACGGCGTCGTCGAGGCCGAGATCAGCCTGCGCCGGCAGGACCTCGAACGAATCTGCCGTGAGGACGGGATCGAGTTGCCAACGACAAACGAGCCTTGTGCCGACGAGAGTCGGTTTCTACAATCCAACCAGTCTTTGGCGACCCGGGGTGCGGCATGACGGCCGACGCCCGCAAGCAACGCCCGGGATTCGCTTTCAAGTCCCTGAAAAACCAAGCATCCGGAGCACTCCCACCCATGGCCTGGAACGACCCGGGCAAGAATCGCAATCCCTGGGGCAACCGCCCCGACAAGGGAGCGGCCGACCTTGACGAGGCCCTGCGCAACTTGCAACGCAAACTGTCCCAGATGTTCGGGGGCAAAGGTGGTGGCGGCGACGACGGCGGCCGCGACGGCGGCAGCGGTGGCTTCGGCGGTGGCAGCAATGTCATGCGTGGTTTCGGCTTCAGCACGGTCGCGCTGGTGCTGGTCGGGGTCTGGGCGCTGACTGGCTTCTACGTGGTCGACGCCGCCGAACGCGGCGTGGTCACGCGCTTCGGCCGGTTCGTCTCGGCGACTGAACCTGGCCTGCGCTGGCACGTGCCGTGGCCCGTCGAGGCGCGTCAGATCGTCAACGTCGAGACCGTCGAGGGCGTGACCGACCAGACGCGCATGCTCACGTCGGACGAAAACCTCGTCGACATCAACATCGCCGTGCAGTACCGGCGTGCCGAGCCGGTGGCGTACGCGTTCAACGTGCGCGATCCCGACCAGACGCTGAAGGAAGTCGCCGAGAGCGCCATCCGCGAGATCGTCGGTCGCAGCCAGCTCGACTTCGTGCTCGAGCAGGGCCGCCAGGAAATCACGGCCAAGACCAAGGAACTGATCCAGCGCACGCTCGATGCCTACAAGACCGGCATCGAGGTGACGACGGTCAACCTGCAGGGTGTCAGCGTGCCGGAGCAGGTCCAGAGTTCGCAGCGCGACGCCATCAAGGCACGCGAAGACCGCGAGCGCCTGGCCCTGGAGGCGCAGGCCTACGCCAACGACATCCTGCCGAAAGCCAAGGGCTCGGCCGCGCGGCAATCGGAGGATGCAGCCGCCTACAAGGCCCGCATCGTCGCCGACGCCGAAGGTGAAGCGCAGCGCTTCACGCAGCTCCTGGCGAGCTACCTGCGAGCGCCCGCCGTAACGCGCCAGCGCCTGTACTTCGAAACCCTGGAAGTGGTGTTGGGCAACACCAACAAAGTGCTGGTCGACACCAAAGGCACTGGCAACATGATCTACCTGCCGCTCGATAAGCTCACCGAGGGTCGCACCCGCACACTGACGCTCGACGAACAGCGCCAGGTGCCTGACACTGTCCAGCCCCGGGCCGAGGCTGGGGCCGCACCGGTCGAGGTTGTGCCCGACGCGAGCCGCGAGCGGGGGGCACGCTGATGCCAAACCGTGGATACCTGCCGTTGATCCTGGTTGGCGCTGCCCTGCTGCTGTTCTCGATGGCCGCATTCACCGTGCGCGAAACCGAGCTTGCGCTCAAGTTCCGCTTCGGCGAGATCGTGCGCGCCGACTACAAGCCCGGCCTGCATTTCCTGACGCCGTTCGTGAACAACGTGATCAAGTTCGACCGGCGGATCCTCACGGAGGATTACCCGGCCGAACAGTTCCTGACCAGCGAAGGCAAGATCCTGCGCATCAACTTCTTCGTGAAGTGGCGCATCAGCGATGTCTCGCGCTTCTACACGTCCACCTCGGGTGGCAGCGAGGAAGTCGCGAACCGTCGGCTCGGTGAAATCATCAAGGACGGCATCAAGACCGTCATCGCGCGCCGCACGATCCAGCAGGTGGTGGCGGCGGACCGCAGCGAGTTCCTCGGCGAAGTGCTCGAGATTGCCGGCAAGAACGTCGGCAACCTGGGCATCTCGCTGGTCGACGTGCGCGTGAAGAACATCGAGTTGCCGGAAGAGGTCAGCGAGTCGGTGTTCAACCGCATGCGGCAGGACTTCGCGCGCCAGGCGGCGCAGCTTCGAGCCGAAGGTTCCGCGGTGTCGGAACAGACGCGAGCCGAGGCGGATCGTCAGCGCACGGAAATCCTGGCCAACGCCTACCGCGAGGCCGAGATCATCAAGGGCCAGGGCGACGCGGCGGCGGCCGACATCTACGGCAAGGCGTACGGCGCGAACCCCGAGTTCTTCGCTTTCCACCGCTCGTTGCAGGCGTACCGCCGGTCCCTGGGCAAGCAGGGCGACGTGCTCGTGCTCGCCCCGGACGGCGAGTTCTTCGATTACCTGAAGCAATCCGGGCGCTGACCGCAGCGCCCGGCAACGCTGCTCGTCGATGAACTGGAACGACCTGTGGGCGGCCTTCGCCTTGTACCTGGTGCTGGAAGGCGTCCTGCCGTTCCTGAATCCGGGAGCTGCCAAGCGCGCCCTGTTCACGATGTCGCAGTTGGACGAGCGCATGTTGCGCAGGATCGGCCTGGGCAGCATGATCGCAGGTTGCGTCGTGCTTTTTCTGGTGCGCGGGGGCGGCTGAACTGCTCCCGGGCACTAGTCACTAATCACTGGTCACCAGTCACTTCCAAATGTCCAAGAATCTCGTCGTCATCGGCGCCCAGTGGGGTGACGAAGGCAAGGGCAAGATCGTGGATCTGCTCACCGAGCAGGGTCGGCGCGGTCGCGCGTTTCCAGGGCGGCCACAACGCGGGCCACACCCTCGTCATCGAAGGCGCCAAGACGGTCCTGTCGCTGATCCCCTCCGGCATCCTGCACACTGGCGTGCAGTGCGTGATCGGCAACGGGGTCGTCGTCTCGCTCGAAGCCCTGTTCCGCGAAGCGGACATGCTCGTCCAGCGCGGCATCCAGGTGTACGAGCGTCTCAAGGTCAGCCCGAATTGCGCGGTGATCCTGCCTTCGCACATCGCGCTGGACCGCGCGCGTGAGCGCGCGCAAGGCGTCAACGCAATCGGCACTACCGGTCGCGGCATCGGTCCCGCGTACGAGGACAAGGTCGCGCGCCGGGCCGTGCGGCTTGCGGATCTCATGCAGCGTGATCGCCTCGCGGCCCGGCTCGGCGAGATCCTCGACTTCCACAACTTCGTGCTGAGCCGCTATTTCAGCGCCGAGACCGTCGATTTCCAGCGCACTCTGGACGAGCTCGTGGCGCAGGCCGAGCGCATCGAACCGCTGCTGGCGGACGTGAGCGTGCTGCTGCGCAACGAGATGAAGCGCGGCACCAACCTGATGTTCGAAGGCGCGCAGGGCGCACTGCTCGACGTCGATGTCGGCACCTACCCGTTCGTCACGTCCTCGAACACCATCGCGGGTGAAGCGGCTGTCGGCACGGGCCTCGGCCCGCGCGACATCAATGCCGTACTGGGCATCGTGAAGGCCTACACCACGCGCGTGGGCGCGGGTCCGTTCCCGACCGAGCTCTTCGACGAGACGGGCGAGCATCTCTCCCGCGTCGGGCACGAGTTCGGCGCCGTCACGGGCCGTCCGCGCCGCTGCGGCTGGTTCGATGCGGTGGCCATGCGGCGCGCGGTCATGCACAACAGCCTGTCGAGCCTGGGCGTGACGAAGCTTGACGTGCTCGACGGCCTCGACACGCTGCGCATCTGTACCGGCTACAAAATCGACGGCGAAATCCGCGACGAGCCGCCGCTGTTGCCGCACCGTTTCTCGGAATGCGTGCCGGTGTACGAAGAGCACAAGGGCTGGTCCGAGCCGACGCACGGCATCACCGATTTCTCGAAACTGCCGATTAACGCGCGCAGCTACCTCGCACGCATGGAGGAACTCGCCGGCGTGCCGATCGACATCGTGTCGACCGGCCCGGATCGTGCCCAGACGATCGTGTTGCGGCACCCCTACGATTGAGAAGGGGTCAGGGTACAGGGGTTGGGGGTTAGTCGGAGGTGCAGATGTCAATCCAAGGACAACGACGGCACCTCCGACTAACCCCTATGCCCGGAATCCATGCTCCGGACCTATGATTCCCATGCATCCGGCCTACGAGTCTGCAGTCGGTCCGCCAGCCGGCACATCCGACTATCCCCCAACCCCCAACCCCTACCCCCTTTCCCATGAAACCCTACCAATCCCCCTGGATGGACGACGACCTCCGCATGCTGCGCGAGGCGATATCCCGTTACGTCGACGCTGAGATGCTGCCGCTGGACGCGAAGTGGCGGGCGGAACACCGAGTGGACAAGGAGTCGTGGCGCAGGATCGGCGCGGCCGGATTCCTGTTGATGGACGTGCCCGTGGAATACGGTGGTGGCGGTGGCGACTTCCGTCACGAAACGCTGCTGTACGAGGAACTCAACCGGCGCGGCATTTCCGGTTTCGGCCAGGGCGTGCACAGCATTGCGGCGCACTACGTGCTCAATTACGGCACCGAGGAGCAGAAGCAGCGCTGGTTGCCGCGCATGGCACGCGGCGAGCTCATCGGCGCGATCGCAATGACCGAGCCGGGCGCGGGGTCGGACCTCAAGGGTATCCGCACGCGCGCGGTGCGCGATGGCGATCACTACGTGATCAACGGTTCGAAGATCTTCATCACCAACGGCGGCAGCGCAGGGTTGCTGATGCTGGTCGTGCGAACCGATCCCAGCGATCGCAGTCGCGGACTTTCGATCCTGATGGTCGAGACGCAGGGCCTCGAGGGCTATCGTGTCGGTCGCGTGCTCGACAAGATGGGTTTCCAGGCGCAGGACACTGCCGAACTGTTCTTCGAGGACGTCCGCGTTCCCGTCGACTGCCTGCTGCAGCAGGAAGGCAAGGGCATGCACCAGCTGATGGGCGACCTGCCGTACGAGCGGTTGCTGATCGCCGTCGCCGGCGTGGCGGCGATGGAGGGCGCGCTGGACGAGACGATCAAGTACGTGAACGAGCGGCAGGTCTTCGGCCAGCCGGTCGCGAACTTTCAGAACACGAAGTTCAAGCTCGCCGAAGCGGCAACCCATACCCGTGTGGCGCGGGTGTTCATTGATCGTTGCATCGAACAACTGGTCAAGGGCGAACTCGACACCGAGACGGCGGCGATGGCCAAGTGGTGGGTTACCGACATGCAGCAGAAAGTCATCGACGAGTGCCAGCAGCTGTTCGGCGGCTACGGCTACATGAACGAGTACATGGTTTGCCGCATGTTCGCGGACTCGCGCGTGCAGCGCATCTACGGCGGCACGAACGAAGTGATGAAGGAACTGATCTCGCGCTCCTTGTAGGACCCAGGAACAACGCCCATGACCGCCCGTATCGACAAATTCGGCCTGAAAGTCGCGCGTCTGCTCCACGACATGATCGAGGTCGAAGCGCTGCCGCTGACCGGCGTCGATTCCGACACGTTCTGGAAGGGCCTGTCCGACCTCGTGCATGGCTTCGGCCCGAAGAACCGCGCACTGCTCGCGAAGCGTGACGACCTGCAGGCGCAGATCGATGCCTGGCACCGCGTGCATCGCGGCCAGCCGATCGATGCGGCGGCCTACAAGGACTTCCTGACCGAGATCGGCTACCTCGTCCCCGAAGGACCTGATTTCGAGATCGACACGACCCACGTCGATCCCGAGATCGCCAGCATGCCGGGGCCGCAGCTGGTCGTGCCCGTCATGAACGCGCGATATGCGCTCAATGCGGCGAACGCTCGCTGGGGCAGCCTGTACGATGCGCTCTACGGCACGGACGCGATGGGTGACCTGCCGCCGGCCGGCGGCTACAGCGCAGAGCGTGGCGCTCGAGTGATCGCCTGGGCGAAGAAGTTCCTGGATTCCGTGGCGCCGCTCGCTGCTGGCAGCCACGCCGAGGCGACGTGCTATCGCGTGGTGGGCGGGCAGCTGCAGATCGAGACGACCAAAGGCGCCACCGCCCTGGCGAACCCATCGCTGTTCGCGGGTCATGCGGGAGACGCCGCGGCACCCACCGCGATCCTGCTGCGGCAGCACAGCCTGCATGTCGAGATCCACGTCGACCGCACGAGTCGCATCGGCAGGACGGATGCCGCGGGCGTGGCCGACGTTTACCTCGAGGCTGCGATCACGACGATCATGGACTGCGAGGATTCCGTCGCGGCGGTCGACGCCGAGGACAAGGCGCACGCGTACCGCAACTGGCTCGGCCTGATGCGCGGCGACCTCGTGGAGAAGGTGGAGAAGGGCGGCAAGTCGTTCGATCGCGCCATGAATCCCGACCGCTGCTACGTCGCGCCGGACGGCAAGCCGCTCGCACTCAAGGGCCGTTCGCTGATGCTGGTCCGCAACGTCGGCCACCTCATGACCAATCCGGCCGTGCTCGATCGCGACGGCAATGAAGCCTACGAAGGGCTGCTCGATGCGATGTGCACGGTGCTTATCGCCATGGTCGACCTGCGCAAGGCCGATGGCGTGCGCAATTCGACGCACGGTTCGGTCTACATCGTGAAGCCGAAGATGCACGGGCCCGAGGAGGTCGCGTTTGCCGATGCGATTTTCACGCACGTCGAGCAGGTGCTCGGCCTGCCGCAGTACACGGTGAAGATCGGCATCATGGACGAGGAGCGCCGCACGACGGTCAACCTCAAGGAATGCATCCGCGCGGCCCGCTCGCGCGTTGCGTTCATCAACACCGGGTTTCTCGATCGCACGGGCGACGAGATCCACACGTCGATGGAAGCCGGCGCAATGGTGCGCAAGGCCGACATGAAGACGCAGGCCTGGATCACGTCGTACGAATTGTCGAACGTCGAGATCGGACTTGCGTGCGGGTTGCCGGGCAAGGCGCAGGTCGGCAAAGGCATGTGGGCCATGCCGGACCTGATGCACGGCATGCTCGAGCAGAAGATCGGTCACCTGCAGGCGGGCGCGACGTGCGCCTGGGTGCCGAGCCCGACTGCGGCGACGCTGCATGCCACGCACTATCACGCGTACGACGTGAAGGCTCGGCAGGCGGAACTGGCCAAGGCTGGACGTGCGGATCGACTGACGGGCATCCTCACGATTCCGCTCGCGTCCGACATGAACTGGTCGGCGGCCGAGATCAACGCCGAGATCGAGAACAATGCGCAAGGCATCCTCGGCTACGTCGTGCGCTGGATCGACCAGGGCGTCGGCTGCTCCAAGGTGCCGGACATCAACGACGTCGGCTTGATGGAGGACCGCGCGACGTGCCGCATCTCGTCACAGCACATTGCCAACTGGCTGCATCACGGCATCGTTTCGCGCGCACAGGTGCTGGAGGTCATGAAGCGCATGGCGACGGTGGTCGACCAGCAGAACGCGGGCGATCCGCTCTACAGTGCGATGGCGCCAGGCTACGACGGCGAAGCGTTCAGGGCGGCGTGCGATCTCGTGTTCCTCGGCACGAAACAGCCGTCCGGGTATACGGAGCCGCTGCTGCACGCGCATCGGCTGGTGGTGAAAGGGCACTGATTCCTCGCCGTACCGCGAAATAGGGGACGCTCACCGAAATAGGGGACGCTCACCTATTTCCCACCTATCTCCTTGGGAAATAGGTGAGCGTCCCCTATTTCGGTGAGCGTCCCCTATTTCCCCTATTTCGCGGTACGGCGAGGAATCAGCGCTTCATCCACTCCGCCACGAAGTCCGGCAGGTCGGTCGACACCTTCGACGTGAATTGCGGTGTCCGTTTCTCGAGGAACGCGCGCACGCCCTCGGCGCCGTCGTGCTGGCTCAGGTGCCACATGGCGAGCGAATCGACGCGGTGCGCCTCGATCGGATGCGACAGCGCGCCATTGCGGTAGATCATCTGTCGCGCCAGCGCGGCCGCCACCGGCGAACGATTGTCGATGAACTTGTGCGCGAGCCTGCGCGCCTCGTCCAGCAGTTGGTCGGGCGGTACCGCGGCCTTGAGCAATCCTGCGCGAACGCCTTCAGCGGCGTCGAAAGGTTCGCCCGTGTAGACCCATTCCAGGGCCTGGGGAATTCCCACCAGCCGCGGCAGGAACCAGCTCGAGCACGCCTCCGGAACGATGCCGCGACGGGCGAACACGAAGCCGATCCTGGCACCATCGGCTGCGAGCCGGATGTCCATGGGCAATGTCATGGTTGCGCCGATGCCAACCGCGGCACCGTTGATGGCGCCAATGACCGGCTTCATGCAGTCGTAGATCGAGAGCACGACACGCCCGCCAGTGTCGCGCACGCCGCGCAGGATCGCCGGATCATCGAGCCTGTCGTGCATGTCTGCGAGGGTGGGATGCTGCGTTTCATCCAGGCCGAACACGTTGCCGCTCGTGGCCAGGTCCATTCCAGCGCAGAACGCGCGCCCCGCGCCCGTCACGACGATTGCTCCCACCAGGTCGTCCGCGCTGGCGCGACGGAAGGCGTGCTCGAGTTCGTCGGCCATGGTGACCGTGAACGCGTTCAGGCGATCCGGCCGGTTGAGCGTGAGCGTGAGAACACGGTCGGTCACCGTGTAATCGATGGTCGTGTAGGTCATGGCAGTGCGCGTGTCAGCCCGGGCCGGGCACGCCATTGTAGTCGGTGCAAACGCAGGGTCGCGCCGCCGAAAGACCAACGGGAACAGGTCGTTGACGCGGGGGAGTGCTAAAATGCCCGGGAAACGGGGGCAATGCTCCTGCTTTCGGCGCGAAACAGGGGAATGTCCCCGGTTTCAGAGTGGTGCCCAGGAGAGGACTCGAACCTCCACGGTGTTACCCGCTAGTACCTGAAACTAGTGCGTCTACCAATTCCGCCACCTGGGCTTAGGTCGCGGCAGGGCCCCGGGGGCCGTGCTGGAAGGTGGCGCAATTTACTGGCGGCCCCCCGGACTGTCAATGTAAGGAACGATGCGTAGAGATAGAAACAGGCGCGGTTCGGCCAAGGCCCCGCGCGACAACGCGACGCAACCGCGCAGCCGGGCTGCCGCGCGCGCGCCGCAATCCCCTGAATCCGCGGTCATTGTCGTCCTGCGCAAGGCGGCCCGGCCGCTGCGTCTCGACGAAGTTGCGGCGGAGTTCGGTCCGGCCGGCGCGGTGCAGGCCGAGCAGGACCTCGCGCAACTGGTGAAGCGCGGCGAGGTGATGCTGAATCGCCGCGGCCAGTATTGCCTGCGCGAACAGATTGCCGGCCTGGTCGTCGGCACGGTGCAAGGCGCGCGCAACGGCGACGGCCAGCTGCTGCCCGATGACGGCTCAGCCGCCATCTACCTGCCCGCCGTGCAGATGCGCGAAGTCATGCACGGCGATCGACTCGCCGTGCGCATCGAGGCGACGCGCTTTCGCGGCAAGGCGCAGGGCACGATCGTCGAAGTGCTCGAGCGCCGCACGAAGGAAGTGGTCGGCCGCCTGCGCATCGAATCAGGCGTGGCCTACCTGACTCCTGACAACCCGCGCATCCCGCATCGCGTGCTGGTCCCGAGCCAGCAACTCGGCGCGGCCGAGGACGGCCAGATCGTGATGGTCGAACTGACCCATCAGCCTTCGCGCACGTCGGGCCCGGTCGGTCGTGTTGCCCGGATTCTCGGCGACCATGGCGCGCCCGGCATGGAAACCGAGATCGCCATTCACTCGCACAGCCTGCCCTGTGAATTCCCGGCGGCCGTCGTTGCCGAGGCTGAAGGCTTCGGTGCCCGCATTCCACAGGACGCCATTGCCGGTCGTGAAGACCTGCGCAACATGGAACTCGTCACGATCGACGGCGAGGACGCGCGCGATTTCGACGATGCGGTCTGGTGCGAACGCAGAAGCGGCGGCTGGCGTGTCATCGTCGCCATCGCAGACGTCGCGCACTACGTGCGCCCTGGCAGCCCGCTCGACGTCGAAGCGCGCGAGCGCGGCACGTCGGTGTACTTTCCGAACCGCGTGCTGCCGATGCTGCCCGAAGCGCTGTCGAACGGGCTGTGCTCGCTGAAACCCGACGAAGACCGGCTGTGTCTCTGCTGCGAGCTGCGCGTTGGTGAAGACGGGCGGATCACGCGCTCGCGCTTCTTCGAGGGTGTGATGCGCTCCGTGGCGCGACTCACCTACCGCGACGTGGGCGAGTTCCTCGAGAAGCCCGCCGCGAAGTACGCGCCAAAGCTCGAGCGCGTGCGCGAGCGCTTGCTGGCATTGCACGGCGTGTACAAGTCGTTCATTCGCGCGCGGTCCGGGCGTGGCGCGCTCGAACTCGACACCCCCGAACTCAAGCTCAAGTTCGACGAGCAGGGCAAGGTCGCGGCGCTGGTCGAATACCCGCGCAACGACGCGCACCGCTTGATCGAGGAATGCATGGTCGCGGCGAACGTTGCGGCCGCGCGGTTCCTCGACCGCTACAAGGTCCCGACACTCTATCGCGTGCACGGCTTGCCGGAACTCGATCGACTGGAAACCCTGCGCACGTTCCTGCGCGAGTTCGGGCTCTGGTTGCCGGCCCCCGACGAGGTCACGCCGGACCACCTGCGCGACCTGCTGCAGAAGATCGGCGACCGGCCGGACGCCGGACTGATCTCGACGGCCGTGATTCGCACCATGCCGCAGGCGGTGTACCAGCCCGGCAACATCGGTCACTTCGGGCTGGCGCTCGACCACTACGCGCACTTCACCTCGCCGATCCGTCGCTATCCCGACCTCGTGGTCCATCGAGGCATCCGGCAGGTGCTGCGCGAAGGCGATCCGCAGGAACTCATCGAGTGGCACGGCCAGTTCCCGGTGCTGGGACAGGATTGCTCGTTTCGCGAGCGCCGCGCCGACGAGGCGACCCGCAGCGCCGTGGCCTGGCTCAAGTGTTTTACATGCAGGACCGCGTCGGCGAGGAATTCGACGGCATCGTCTCGGGCGTCGTCGACTTCGGCCTCTTCGTGCAGCTCGACGGCCTGCAGGTCGACGGGTTGCTGCACGTCTCCGCGCTGGGCGCCGACTACTTCGGCCGCGACAGTTCGGGCTTCCGCATGATTGGCCGCAGCTCGGGCAAGATCTTCAAGCTGGGCGATCGCGTGCGCGTGCGCGTGACGAACGTCTCGCTCGATGATCGACGCGTGGACTTCGAGCTCGCCGGTGAGATGGAAACGCCGCGCAGGCCGACAGCGGGGCGCTTCCAGCGCCAGGGCGGCGGACGGAGGCGTCGCTGATGCCGCGCCGGCACGATCCGCGTGACGGCCGTGCAGGGCGCGGCCGTCAGCACCGGCGGGCGGGCGCGCGGATGCGCGCGGTTCATCGTCAAGCGCGCAGTCGACGGGCAACGTCGCGTACGGCATCCACTCCGTACGCGTCCTGCTGCAGCGTGCACCGCAGCGCGTGCGACAGCTGTGGCTCTCGTCGTCGCGTGATTCCGCGCCTCGCCTGCAGGAGCTGCGCGCGCTGGCCGGGCAGGCCGGGATCACCGTCGTCGATGCCGACGACTCGCAACTCGACAAGCTCGCCGACGGCGAACGGCACCAGGGTGTGATCGTCGAAATCGCGCCGCGCCCCGGCGATCCTGAGACGCAGCTCGAGGAGGCGCTCGAGTCGACGGGCGACGCACCCCCGTTGCTGCTCGTGCTCGACGGCGTCACCGACCCGCACAATCTGGGCGCGTGCCTGCGCAGTGCCGACGCCGCAGGCGTTGCGGCCGTGATCGTGCCGCGTGATCGAGCGGTCGGGATGACGCCCGTCGTGCGCAAGGTGGCCGCGGGTGCCGCCGAAACCGTCCCGCTGGTGCAGGTCGTGAACTTGGCCCGCACGCTGCGTGAACTCAAGATCCGGGGCGTCTGGCTCGTCGGTGCCGCCGATGACGCTGCCCGCACGCTTTACGACCTCGACCTCAGTGGTCCCACGGCGCTGGTCCTGGGGTCCGAGGGCGAGGGCATGCGGCGCCTCACCCGCGAAGCCTGCGACGAGCTGGTGTCGATCCCGATGGCCGGCGCCGTCGAAAGCCTCAACGTGTCGGTGGCGGCGGGGGTTGCGCTCTTCGAGGCCGTGCGCCAGAGAAGGGGATAGGGGATAGGGGATGGGGGTTAGTCGGAGGAGCAACCGCGGCATCCGGTGCAGCTTCACCTCCGACTACCCCCATCCCAACCCCTATCCCCTTCCTTCCTTCCCCCTTCTTCAGCTAGAATGCGCGGCCCCGAGCAGCCAACCAGGCATGCGCGGTTGTTCCAACTCCTTGTCGCACCTGCTTTTTTTATCAGGGCGACATCATTCCGCAAGGAGAATTAAGTCGATGCGTCACTACGAAATCGTTTTCCTGGTCCACCCGGATCAGAGCGAGCAGGTCCCGGCCATGGTCGACCGCTATCGCGGGATTATCACCGCGGCCGGCGGTGCGATCCATCGCTTCGAGGACTGGGGCCGCCGCCAGCTCGCATTCCCGATCGCCAAGGTGCACAAGGCGCACTACGTCCTCATGAACGTCGAGTGCGACAAAGCCACGCTCGACGAACTGACGGGCAGCTTCCGCTTCAGCGACGCCGTCATCCGCAACATGGTCATTGCCATGCCGGGTGCCGTGACGGAGCCGTCGCCGATGGCTCGCGCCGAAGAAGAAGGCGCGCCCCGCAGCGACGATGGCCCCATTGGCACGGGCGACAGCGAAGAGTCGATGGGCGCGGGCTGAGCCGCTCATCCTCCTCGTTGCACGCTGCTACAGCACCGACCAACACATTTACCGGGTGACACCACATGGCACGTTTTTTCCGTCGCCGTAAGTTCTGCAAATTCACGGCCGAAGGCATCGAGCGGATCGACTACAAGGATCTCGCCACGCTGAAGGGCTACATCACCGAGACGGGCAAGATCGTCCCGAGCCGCATCACCGGCACGCGGTCGAACTACCAGCGCCAGCTGTCGCTCGCCGTGAAGCGGGCCCGTTTCCTCGCGCTGCTCCCGTACACGGACCAGCACTGAGCCAGCGTTTCGTGGGTGATCCGGGCGATCCCGCGGGCGGGCCGTCGCTGGAGCACGCACAACGATGAACCGATCGCTGGCACAGTGGCTTGCCGGTAATCTGGTCGGGGCCGTCCTCGTGACGGGCCTGCTCGGGTTGCTGCCGCTGCTCGGCGTCGGAATCGCGTTCTTCCTGCCGGGTGCCGTGCCTGCACTGATCGTGCTGGTGCGCGGCGAGCGACAGGGAGTCATCGTCGCGGTCGGCGCAAGTTTGCTGCTGGCAGCGGCGATGCTGATGTTCGGGCGGCCGATACCGGTGGGCTTCATCTACTCCGCGTGGGTACTGGGTCCGCCGCTGCTGCTCGCGATCCTGCTGCGGCGCACCGACTCGATGTCGCTGTGCCTGCAGGTCGTGACGCTGGTCGGCGCCGTGTTGCTGGTCGTCCTGCACGTATCGTTCGGCGACCCGCACCAGTTCTGGGCTCCGTTCGTGCGCGACCTGGCGCAGGAAATGAAGTCCCGCGGCTTGCCGATGGACCTCGAGCAGGACGGGCTCGCGGACACGCTGGCCCGCACGCTCTGGGGCTGGATTGCGGTGTTGACGATGACGCTGGCGATGTGTGCGCTGTTCGTGGCGCGCTGGTGGCAGTCGCTGCCCGAACGTGCAGGGAGCTTCGGCGCCGAGTTCCGCCAGGTGCGGCTCGGCCGGGTGCTGGGGGTCGCGGGGGCGCTGGTCATCGGCGCTTCGCTGTTCACGCAGCAGGCGCTGGTTGGCGACATCGGCCGGCTGTTCCTGGGCTCGCTGGTGCTCGTGGGCCTCGCGGCCGCGCACCGGGCGGTGTCGCAGGGCAAGCTGGCCGTGGCGTGGTTGTGGGTTACGTACGCGCTGCTGGTGCTCGTCGCGCCGTTCGCGGTGATCGGGCTCGCAGCGTTGGGGTTCGTGGACAACTGGCTGCGCTCGCAGCCGCCTGCGCGCAGCGCGGCGACGTGAGCGGGACGGTGAATGCGTTGCGCCGATTGTTTTCGGACGCACAGTCAAACATCTGAAGATCGATCGAGGACACTACGATGGAAGTCATCCTGCTGCAGAAGGTTGCCAACCTCGGCAACATCGGCGACAAGGTCGACGTGAAGCCTGGCTACGGCCGCAATTTCCTGCTGCCTTCGGGCAGGGCCGCACTGGCCACCGCCAGCAACCTGAAGAAGTTCGAGGAGCGTCGCTCCGAGCTGGAGAAGCACGCCGCCGACTCGCTTTCGAGCGCCCAGTCGCGCGCGAAGCAGCTCGACGGCTTCAAGCTTTCCCTGCAGGCGAAAGCCGGTGCGGAAGGCAAGCTGTTCGGCTCGGTCGGCACGTCCGACATCGCCGAAGCGCTGACCAAGGGCGGCATCGCCATCGAGCGCGCGGAAGTGCGCCTGCCGGGCGGCCCGATCCGCCTGATCGGCGAACACCACGTCAAGCTGCACCTGCACACCGACGTCGAGATCGACCTTCCGGTCGTGATCACCGCCGAAGACTGATCCTTCTCGCGTCCGCGGGGAGCATCCGTCAGCGATGGAGCAGGAAGACAGCGGCAGCGGTCCAGGTTCCGGCGGCAGATTCCGCCGGAAGCCCCGCCCGTACGTCAGCGACGAGGCGGCGGCTTTGCGCGTGCCACCGAACTCGCTGGAAGCCGAACAGGCCGTGCTCGGCGGCCTGCTGCTCGACAACAGCACCTGGGATTCCATCGCCGACCGTCTGCACGCCGAAGACTTCTACCGGCGCGACCACCAGCTGATTTTCGAGGCGATCCTCGACCTGTCGCAGAAGAGCGAGCCCAGTGACGCAGTAACGCTCGCGGAGCGTCTTGCGAGCAAGGGCCTCGCCGACGAGACCGGCGGCCTTGCGTACCTCGCCGGCCTCGCGCGCGACACGCCCACCGCCGAGAACATCCGTGCCTATGCCGACATCGTCCGCGAGCGCTCGCTGCTGCGGCAGCTCATTCGCGTCAGTGGCGAGATCGCGGGCAGTGCGTACGAGAACGAAGGCAAGCCGGCCGCCGAACTCGTCGACGAGGCCGAGCGCCGCATATTCCAGATTGCCGAGAAGGGCCGCAAGCTGGGCTCCGGCTTCGTCCCTGTTCGCGACGTGCTCGGGGCTACCATCGATCGCCTCGACCTGTTGCACGCGTCGCAGGGCCAGCTGACGGGCCTCAGCACGGGCTACAACGAACTCGACAAGATGACCGCGGGCCTGCAGCCCGGCGACCTCGTCATCGTCGCCGGCCGCCCGTCGATGGGCAAGACCACGCTCGCGCTCAACATCGCCGAGAACGCGGCCATTGCCGCCAACAAGCCGGTTGCGATCTTCTCGATGGAAATGTCGCGCGAGCAGCTTGCGTTCCGCATGATTTCGTCGCTCGGCCGGGTCGACCAGGGCCACATGCGCACCGGCAACTTCGGCGACGAGGACTGGGCCCGCATCAACAGCGCGATCGCGCAGATGAAGTCGGCGCCGATCTACATCGACGACAGCGGCTCACTCACGCCGACAGAAGTGCGCGCCCGCGCGCGCCGCCTCGCCCGCGATTGCGAGAAGCAGGGCGGCCTGGGCCTGATCGTCATCGATTACCTGCAGCTGATGCAGGTTGCGGGCAACAAGGAAAACCGTGCGACCGAGATCTCCGAGATTTCGCGTTCGATCAAGGCGCTGGCAAAGGAACTGCGCGTGCCGGTGATTGCGCTGTCGCAGCTCAACCGCGGCGTCGAACAACGCCAGGACAAGAAGCCGGTGATGTCGGATCTGCGTGAGAGTGGCGCGATCGAGCAGGATGCAGACCTGATCATGATGATCTACCGCGAGGAAGTGTACGAACCCGACACGCCGCGCAAGGGCATCGCCGACATCATCATCACCAAGCAGCGCAACGGCCCCACGGGCGAAGTGCACCTGACTTTCCTCGGCAAGTACACGCGCTTCGAGAACCTGGCGCACGGCGATTACGGCGACTACGGCGGCTGAGGCGCGGATCGCCGTGCAGAGCCAGAGCCTGATCCGCGCGGTGGTCGATGCCGGCGCATTGCGCCACAACCTCCGCCAGGCCAGGCGTGTCGCGCCCGACAGCCGCGTGATGGCGGTGATCAAGGCCAACGCCTATGGTCACGGCCTCCTGCCGGCGGCAACGGCGCTTGCGGAGGCCGATGGTTTCGCGGTCGCACGCTTTGGCGAAGGTCTGGCACTGCGCGCTGCCGGGCTCACGAACCGCATCCTCCTGCTCGAAGGCGTGTTCAGCGCGGAGCAACTCGCCGCTGCTGCGCAGGCGCGGTTCGATCTCATGGTGCACAGTTTCGAGCAGCTCGAGCTGCTCGACGCGCTGACGGGCGACGCGCAGGTGACGGCCTGGATCAAGGTTGATTCCGGCATGAATCGCCTGGGCTTCCGCCCCGATGAATTCGGTGCAGCCTACGAACGCTTGCGGCGCAACGTACACGTGCACGCCGAGCCCACGCTGGTCACTCACCTTGCGTCCGCCGACGATCGGCACGATCCGCAGACTCGCCGGCAACTCGACGCATTTGCAGCCGCCACGGCCGGCCTCGCAGGCGCTCGCAGCATTGCGAACAGCGCGGGCCTCCTGGGCTGGCCCACGGCGCACGCCGACTGGGTTCGTCCCGGGCTGATGCTCTATGGCGTCTCGCCTTTTCCGGGCAGCACCGGCACCGATCTTGGATTGCGTCCTGCGATGATGCTGTGCACGGAAGTCATTGCCGTCAAGGACGTGAAGGCGGGCGAGACGGTAGGTTATGGCGGCTCGTGGACGGCAAAGCGCGACACGCGGATGGCTGTGGTCGCGGCGGGTTATGGCGACGGCTACCCGCGCGGCAGCAGTTCAGGCACGCCGGTGCAGATAGGCGGCCGGCGCGCGCCACTCATCGGTCGCGTGTCGATGGACATGATCACGGTCGACGTGACTGACCTGCCGGTCGTGGCGGTCGGCGACCCCGTGGCGCTGTGGGGCAGCGAGATTGCGGTGGAGGAGGTGGCTGTGCACGCGGGAGCGATTACGTGGGAATTGCTTTGCGGCGTGAGCCAGCGGGTCTCGCTGGAGACTGGCTGAGGCGGACACCTCCATGGCGCGCGGCCTCAGCGTGCTGCACACGACCTCTCCCACGTGAGTGGGAGAGGCGAGGATCGAGGTCAGCTTTCGAAGAACCCCATCTTGACGCCCGCGAGCTGCACCACATCGTTGTCGTGGAGCCGGCGCGCCTGCGGGCCGATGGCCGCACCATTGACGAGCGGATAATCGTCTTGCTTCCCGCTCTCGACGTGCACGATGTAGAAGCCATCGGCACGACGCGTGATCGCCGCCACCTGCACGCCCGGGCGGCCGAGCGTGGTCAGGGTCTTCACGAGTTCGAGCTCACGGCCCGCGAACTGGCCCGAAAGCACCTGCAGTTTCGCGCGCGGCAACACTCCGTTCGGGAACGAAGGCGACGCAGCGCCGCTCGCTGGCGCGGTATAGGCATTCGCAGGCGGAGGCTGCAAGGCTGCAGCGGCCTTGGGCGAACCCGCCATCAGCGTCGCGGCGTCGCGCGTGCTGATCACCATCGTCTTCTGGAATTCGTCGTCGGCCTCTTCCACTTCGCTGTCGACGAATCGCAGCGCGTGGTGTCCCACCGTGAGCACGTCGCCGTGTTGCAGCGCGTGCTTCTTGATGATCTTGCCGTTGACGTACGTTCCGTTGGTGCTGTTGAGGTCTTCCAGGAACGAATCGTTGAGGATGTTGATGACGAGCGCGTGATGACCCGACACCGCCGGGTTGTCGATGCGGATGTCATTGTCAGGGAGGCGCCCGATCGTGTAGCGCTCCTTGCTCATGTTGTACTCGGCGAGCACTTGTCCGTCGAGATGCAATACCAGCCTGGCCATGAGTGAACCTGCGCTCCCTTAACCGAACAGCCTGCGTATCCGGTCGATGACCCCACGCTGCGCCGGGAACGCGTCAAGCACCCGGACGAGCACCACCGAGATGTTGTCCCGGCCCCCGTTGTCGTTGCCGAGCAGCACCAGCTGCTTGGCAACGGTCTCAAGATTAGCACCAAAGGTGTTGATGGTTAACTGAATGTCGTCGTCCTCCACCATGTCGGACAGGCCGTCCGAACAGAGCAGGTACACATCGTCCTTCAGCGCCGGTATTTCGGTAATTTCGACGTCGACGGTCGGCTCGACGCCCAGGGCGCGCGTCACGTAGTTCTTGGCGGCGGCGCGCTGGGCCTCTTCGGGCGTATAAAAGCCACGGCTCACCAGCTCCTGCAGCAGCGAATGGTCCTGCGTGACCTGTTCGAGCTTGCCGTCGCGGCACCGGTACATGCGCGAATCGCCGACGTGGGCGATGGTGAGCTTGTCGTCGAAGAACAGCCCGGCGACGACCGTCGTACCCATGCCTTCGCAGTTCGACTGCGTCCTGGCAGTCTGGTAGATCACCTTGTTCGCGCGCTGGATCGCGTCGCGCAACAGGATGCCGGGGCGGCTGAGTGCATTGGCTTCGTCGCTCAGGGAAAGGTCTTCGCGGTCGACGGCGTCCTTGACCAGCGTCAGGACGGTGCGCACGGCGATGCCGCTCGCGACCTCACCGGCCTTGTAGCCGCCCATGCCGTCGGCCAGCACGACCAGCCCGATGTCCCCGTCGGTGCCGATCGTGTCCTCGTTGTGCTCGCGGACCCGGCCGGTGTCGGACGCCCCGACGCAGCGGAATTTGCCTTTCAGCCGCATGACCGGTCAGCGCTTTTCCGGCCGGTTCAGGTCGCGCAGTGCCTGCGCGAAGCTCGCGCCGCTTTCGTAACGCGCCGCCGGGCTCCTTGGCCAGCGCGCGATCGAAGAACGCGTCGAGTTTCGGCGGCAACGCCGGGTGAATGGCGCAGATGCGGGGATGCGGCTCCTGGGCGATTTTCATCATCAGTCCGGGCATCGTATCGCCGCGGAACGGCAACTGGCCAGTGAGCAGCTGGTACAACGACACCGCCAGCGAAAAGAGGTCGGAGCGGCCGGTGACGGGGCGGCCCTGCAGTTGTTCGGGCGACATGAACGACGGTGTGCCGAGCACGACGCCCGTGCGCGTGCGGCCCGAGTCGCTGAGCCGGGCGATGCCGAAGTCCGTGATCTTGAGCTCTCCGCTCGGCGCGTCGAACATGATGTTGGCGGGCTTGATGTCCCGGTGGACGACCTGATTCTGGTGCGCATAGTGCAGCGCGTCGGCGAGGCGTGCCACGATTTCGATCGCGACGGCAGTCGGCAGCAGCCTTGCCGCGGTCGTATATTCGACGAGGTGCTGGCCGCGCAACAGTTCCATGGCGATGTACGCGGTGCCACCGTCCTCGCCTGCGTCGTAGATCGTCACGATGTGCGGATGCGACAGGCGGCCGGCCATCTCGGCTTCCCGGAAGAAGCGCGTGCGTGCCTGCTCGAGGTCCTCCGGGTCGAATTCGTCGGCGAGCGGGATCGCCTTGACCGCCACCTCGCGGTTGATACGCGGGTCGCGGCCCTGGTAGACGACGCCCATGGCGCCCTTGCCAAGTTCATGGGTCAGTTCGTAGCGGCCCAGGCGCGCAGGCATGGGCATCCGTGCCGGCAGTTTGCTGCCGCGGCCGCCCGAGGTGTCCAGGATCACGGTGTTTTCTGCTTGACTGCGCATACGTGAGCCGAAGTATAGGGCGTGCCCCGGGGATGGAATTGCCGTCGGCGTCACACTCCGGCAGGGTTGCCAGCCCGTGTTAGCATCCGGGGCCTTCCCCGGCCCCCCTGTGCAGCGTCCACCAAGCCCGCAATGGCACGGCAAAAAACCAGTTATGTCTGCGGTAATTGCGGCGCGCGCACTGCCCAGTGGCAGGGCCAGTGCCCGGCCTGCGAAGCGTGGAACACGCTCGAAATAGCGGTGTCCTCGATTGCTCATGTGGGCGCGAGCCGGAACGCCCGCACGGTGACGGCAGGACCTTCCACCAGCCGCACCGTGACCGACGTGGCGCAGGAAAGCGACGTACGCGCCGTAACCGGCATCGGCGAACTGGACCGAGTCCTGGGCGGTGGCCTCGTGGCCGGTTCCGTGGTGTTGCTGGGCGGCGATCCGGGTATCGGCAAGTCGACGCTGCTGCTGCAGGCGGCGGATGCCCTCAGTCGCGAGCGGCCGGTGCTATACGTGTCGGGCGAAGAGTCGGTGCGCCAGGTGGCCTCGCGCGCCCAGCGTCTCGGACTCGACTCGGCCACGCTGCGGCTCGCCGCCGAGACTCGTGTCGAGACGATCCTCGAGGAAGCAGTGGCGTCGCGGGCGCAGGTGCTCGTGATCGATTCCATCCAGACGATGCAGACCGAGCTCAGCGAGTCGTCGGCCGGTTCGGCCGTGCAGGTGCGCGAGTCCGCCGCGCAGCTCGTGCGCTTCGCCAAGGCGACTGGCACGGCGGTGCTGCTGATCGGGCACGTGACCAAGGAGGGCCTGATTGCGGGTCCGCGCATCCTCGAGCACATGGTCGACACCGTGCTGTATTTCGAAAGCGACCCTGCGAGCCGATTCCGCCTGGTGCGTGCGGTCAAGAATCGTTTCGGTGCCGCGAACGAACTCGGCGTGTTTGCGATGGTGGAGCAGGGACTGCGCGAAGTGCGCAATCCGTCGGCAATCTTCCTGTCGCGCCATCCGCAACCCGTGTCCGGCAGCGTCGTGACCGTTGTGCGTGAAGGCAGCCGGCCCCTGCTCGTCGAAGTGCAGGCGCTGGTGGACGAGGCCCAGGGCATGAATCCACGCCGCGTGGCGGTCGGTTTCGAGTCGAGCCGCCTGGCACTGCTGCTCGCGGTGCTGCACCGCCACGGCGGCGTGTCGACTGCGGGGCGCGACGTGTTCATCAACGTGGTGGGTGGGGTGCGCATCGGCGAGACGTCCGCCGACCTGCCGGCCGTGCTTGCCGTGCTGTCGAGCCTGCGCGACCGCCCCGTGGTGACCGACACGATGTGCTTCGGTGAACTGGGTCTCACCGGCGAGATTCGTCCGGTGCCGTTCGGCGAGGAACGCCTGCGCGAGGCGCTCAAGCAGGGCTTCAAGCGCGCGCTGGTGCCGTCGGCGAACGTGCCGCGCAAGGGTGTGATCGAAGGCATCCAGATTGAAGGCGTCAGCCGCCTGTCGGAGGCGCTCGACAAGGCGTTCTGACGCGCCCCGGCATGTCCTGTCGCGATCGGAGCGGCAGAGACGCAGTGGGCCACAAGCGGTTGATCCAGGGCCTTTCCCCGAGCTTGGAAAGGCAGAAACGCGCTCGGAGAAAGGCCCCGGATCAACCGCTCGGGAGACTGCGACTGAGCGACTCGTCGGGCGATCCAGCGGTGACCATGACGGGGGAGCGACCCAGGCCCGACGACTCGCACGTCGCACGCAGCCTGACAGCGCCCGAGTGCACGAGCCGGCTGGCCAGCGCGGGGTTCGTGGGAGTTTATCGCAGCGTTGTGGTTCGAAGCTGCGCTCCGACGCTCGCAACGCCGCGTGCGCCGTGCGAAGTCTTCGGCACGAAGACGCAGCACAGGCGCCCAATCGCAAGCGCTCGGTCCGGGGCTTTTCCCAGAGCGCGTGTCTGCCTTTCCAAGCTCTGGGAAAAGCCCCGGACCGAGCGCCTGAATGCCTTTCCAAGCTCGGGGGAAGGCCCCGGACCGAGCGCCGAGAGTGCTGCGGCTAGAGCCGAGAGGCGCTGACGCGTCAGGCAGGCTTGTCGAGTTTCGCGACCACGGGCTGGGTGAGCCGCACGGTCTTCACGGCGTTGTCCGTCACCTGCAGCACCTCGAGCGAGTAATCGCCGAGGCGCAGCCGCTGGCCCGGAGCCGGGATCGTCTCCATCTGCTCGACGATCAGGCCGTTCAGCGTACGGGGGCCGGTCGTCGGCAGCGCCCATCCCATCTTGCGATTCAGCGTCCGCACGCTGGCCGACGCATTCACCACGAAGCTGTCGTTGCGTTCGCGGTGGACGTCCTTGTGCAGGATGCTGGTGTCGGAAGTGAATTCGCCGACGATTTCCTCGAGCAGGTCTTCGAGCGTCACCAGGCCCTGCACGTCGCCGTATTCGTCGACGATGAACGCGACACGCCGTCGCTGCCGCTGGAACTGCAGCAACTGCTGGTTGAGCGAGGTACCTTCCGGCACGTAGTACGGCTCGCGTGTCCTCGCCAGGGCCACCAGTTGTTCGCGCTCGAACTCGCTGCGCACCAGCATCCGTGCCACTTTCTTCATGTGCAGGATGCCGACGAGCGACTCGAGTTCGCCGTCGTACACCGGGACGCGCGTGTGACGGCACTCGCGGATCTGCTCGACGATGTCGTCCCAGTCGTCCTTGAGGTTGATGCCGTAGATTTCGCTGCGCGGCACCATGATGTCGTCGACCGTGATTTTTTCCAGGTCGAGGATGCTCATCAGCATTCGCTGGTGGCGGTGTGGAATGACAGTGCTCGCCTCGGCGACGACCGTGCGCAGTTCCTCGCTGCTGAGCGAGGTGCGGCTGACCTGTTCACGGTTCACGCCCATCAGGCGCAGCACGCCGTTGGCCACCAGGTTGGTGAGCCAGACGACCGGGTAGAGCACCTTGAGCATGCCGTTGTAGATCACGGCGGCCGGTAGCGCGATCCGCTCGGGGTACAACGCGCCGAACGTCTTCGGCGCCACTTCGCCGAAAAGAATCAGGACCACCGTGAAGATGCCGATGCCGATCGCGGCATAGGCTTCGCCGCCCAGCGAGAGCGCGATCAGCGTGACGATGGCTGCCGCCGCGGAGTTCACGAAGTTGTTGCAGATCAGGATCATCCCGATCAATCGGTCAGGCCGCTCGAGCAGCTTTTCGGCGATCCTGGCGGACCGGCTGCCTTCGCGCGCGAGGTGGCGCAAACGGTAGCGGTTGACGCTCATCAGCGCCGTTTCGGTGCCCGAGAAGAAAGCGGAGAGGAGAACGGCAGAGACGAGCAGGAAGGCGAGCGTGCCGACGGGTAAGTCGCCCATGGCGCCTCAGCCCCAGTGCTTGCCGAGGATGTTCTCGAGGATCAGCTTGCTGCCGAAATAGGAGAGGCCGAGCAGCGTGTAGCCTGCAAACGTCCAGCGCAGCGCCTTGCGGCCGCGCCAGCCGAATCGCAGCCGGCCGAGCAGCAGCACGCCGAACACGACCCACGCGATGATCGCGAGCACGACCTTGTGAATGAGGTGCTGCGCGAACAGGTCCTGCACGAAGAACGCGCCGCTGACGAGCGCGAGCGTCAGCACGGCGAAACCCGCGAAGATGCTCTGGAAGCAACCGGACTCGAGCGACTCGAGCGGCGTGAGGATCTTGAGCAGGCCGAGCGGCTGGCGGCTGCGCAGCCGGCGATCGACGATCACCTGCGCAATGGCGAGCACCATGCCGATCGTCAGGAACGCGAAGGCCGTCGTCGCCATCGCGACGTGAAACGCGAGTTCCCAGCCCGGCTGGCCGATCGAAAACCTGCGGGCACCTTCCGAGAAGGCCACTTCCAGGATTGCGGCAATGAACAGCAGCAGCGCGGCCATGCCCCGGCGACCGGGCTTCACCGCCATCACGATGGCCGTGATGGCAATCGTGAGCGAAACGAGCGCCAGCGTGTCGCCGAGCGAGAGCGCTGCGCCGGGCACCATGCGGCGTTCCTGCAGCATGGCGATGGCGTGGATCAGCACGCCGACGCAGGCAATCGCGACCGCCGCGATACGGCCGCCGCGGCCGTGGACCGAGAACGGGTCGCTGCGGTGCTGGTACGTGGCGGTGGCGAGCCAGGAGGCTCCAATGACGTAACAGGCGACGGCGATCAGTGGCAGCAGCAAGCGCGGGGACCAGCGTGGCTTTGGACGGCAGCCATGATGCCATGGACCCGGCGGGCTGAGGAGGACGGTAAACCCGGCGCCCGCACGCCCTATAATCGCGCACTCACAGGCCCGTCCACCAGGGCTGGTACGCCACCGAGGTCGCCAGAGCGTGTTCGACAAGCTTTCTGCCCGTCTTGCGTCCGTCGTCGAAGGCCTTAGGGGCCGGGGCCGGCTGACCGACGAAAACATCTCCGACACGCTGCGCCAGGTCCGCATGGCGCTGCTCGAGGCGGACGTCGCGCTGCCGGTCGTCAAGACCTTCATCGACGGCGTCAAGACGCAGGTCGTCGGCCAGGAGATCCACAAGAGCCTGACTCCGGGCCAGGCGTTGATCAAGGTCATCCACGACGAGTTGGTCCGCGTGATGGGCGAGGGCGTGCGCCCGCTCAACCTGCGCGCGCAGCCACCCGCCATCGTGCTGCTCGCTGGCCTGCAGGGCGCAGGCAAGACGACCACCGCGGCGAAGATCGCGCTGTGGCTCAAGACGCGCGAAAAAAAGCGCGTCCTGCTCGTCTCCACCGACGTGCGCCGCCCGGCGGCGCTGCTGCAGCTGGAACGACTGGGCCAGCAGCTCGATATCGACGTTGCGCCCGCGAGCGCCACCGAAAAGCCGCTGAGCATCGCGCTGAATGCGCTGGCCGAGGCGCGGCGCGGCGTCTACGACGTGCTGCTCGTCGACACGGCCGGCCGGCTGCACGTCGACGAAGAAATGATGGCTGAGGTGCGCGAACTCGCGGTGGCGCTGAACCCGATCGAGACGTTGTTCGTCGTCGACAGCATGGCGGGCCAGGATGCCGTGAACGCGGCGCGCTCGTTCGGCGCCGCGCTGAACCTCACGGGCGTCGTGCTGACCAAGGCAGACGGCGATGCGCGCGGTGGCGCGGCCCTGTCGGTGCGGCAGATTACGGGCCAGCCGATCCTGTTCGTCGGCACGGGCGAGAAACCCGACGCCCTGGAAGCATTCCAGCCCGACCGGATGGCCTCGCGCATTCTCGGCATGGGCGACGTGTTGTCGCTGGTCGAGCAGGTCACCCGCCAGGTCGACCGCGCGGACGCCGAAAAGCTTGCCCGGAAGGTTGCCTCGGGCAAGGATTTCAACCTCGAGGACCTGCTGGGCCAGCTGCGCCAGATCGAGCAGATGGGCGGCATGGCGGCGCTGATGGACAAGCTGCCCGCCCAGCTGGCCGCCAGGGCCGGCCAGATGCCCCAGGGCAACGAGAAGGAGGTCAAGCGCCAGATTGCGATCATCTGCTCCATGACCCCCAGGGAGCGCCGTTTCCCGAAGGCCATAGACGGTTCGCGCAAGCGCCGGATCGCGTCCGGGTCGGGGACGCAGGTGGCCGAAATCAACAGGCTGCTCAAGAACTTCCTGCAGATGCAGAAAATGATGAAGGGCATGGGCAAGGGCGGTCTGGGCCGCATGATGCGGTCAATGTCCGGCCGGATGCCGATTGGAAGGGGTTAGGGGTTGGGGGTTGGGGGTTAGTCGGAGGTGCTGCTGGGACATCGGGATCAACTGCAGCTCCGACTAACCCCCAACCCCCCCCTAACCCCTTCCTCAAGTATTTCTTTTACCTTGAAATTTCGTTATAGTTCGCGGCTCTTTTTTGGCCGGGCGCAGCCCTTGTGACCGGCCGCGAACACTGAGGCTTGGACAAGAATGGTGACGATCCGATTGCAGCGCCGCGGCGGTAAGAAGGAGCCCTTCTATCACGTGGTCGTGACCGACAGCCGCCGTGCCGGTGGTGGGTCCCTCGAACAGGTGGGGTTCTTCAACCCGGTCGCGCGCGGCAACAGTGAAGAGCTGCGCCTCGACCTGGCGCGCGTCGACTACTGGCTGGGCGTCGGCGCGCAGCCCTCCGACCGCGTGCAGCAGCTGCTGAAGGTGTTCCGCAAGACCCAGGTCGCGGCTGCGGCCTGAGCCGCGGTCACGCCTGAACCGGCATGACGGTGCGCTCCGGGCCTGGCAGCCCCAGCGCCGTGGTGCTGGGCCGGGTCGGTGCACCCCATGGTGTGCAGGGTTGGGTGAAGGTCACGTCCTTCACAGAGCCCGCAGCAGGCATCGCAGACTACCCGCGGTGGACCCTGGTCCACGGTCACCAGTGCCGGCAGGTCCGGGTCCTGGATTCCAAGCGGGCAGGCCAGAACCTGGCGGTGCGACTCGAAGGAATCGACACCATGGATGCAGCGCGACTGCTGACCGGTGCCGAGATCCAGGTGGACCGCTCCGACCTGCCCGCAACCGGGCCGCACGAGCACTACCTGCACGACTTGCTGGGGCTCGAAGCGGTCAATCGCGAGGGCGTCGCGCTCGGCAGGGTCGAAGAATTTCTCGAGATGCCGGCGCACCCCGTGATGGTGCTGCGCGACGGCAAGTTGGAAAGACTGGTGCCCGTGGTTCCCGAGCGGCTGGTCGCCGTGGACCTCGAGGCAGGTAGGGTGACAGTCGACTGGCACCCGGACGACTGAGCTGCGTACTTGGGCGGCGGACTGGGAACGGAGACGCGGTCGATGCGCATCGTCGTCGTGACGCTGTTTCCGGAGTTCGTCGAGCACGCGCTCAGGTTTGGCGTGCTCGGGCGGGCCATCGAACGCGGCGTGCTCGTGATCGACACGGTCAATCCGCGGCAGTTCGCCACGGACGTGCACAAGACGGTGGACGACCGGCCTTACGGCGGCGGCCCCGGGATGGTGTTGAAAGCGGAGCCCTTGCGGCTCGCGATGGTGGCGGCAGCGGCAATGGTGCCGCAGGCACGCCGGGTGTACCTGGCAGCCGACGGCGTCCCGCTCAAGCAGCGGAAGGTCGCCGAGTTCGCCGGGCTCCCGGAGCTGGTCCTCGTGGCCGGCCGCTACGAAGGAGTGGACGAGCGGTTCGTCGAGCAATGCGTCGATGAATCGGTTTCGGTCGGAGACGTGGTGTTGAGTGGCGGCGAACTGCCGGCTCTCATGGTCATCGACGCGGTCGCGAGGCTTCTGCCTGGCACGCTCGGCGACGCGGAGTCAGCGGTGCAGGAGTCCTTCACGGACGGGCTGCTCGACTGGCCCCACTACACCCGGCCCGAGGTCTGGTCTGGCGACGCAGTGCCGCCGGTGCTGATCGGTGGCAACCACGCCGCGATCGCGCGCTGGCGCCTGCAACAGGCGCTCGGCCGCACGTGGCAGCGCCGGCCGGACCTGCTGGCGCAGAGAGAATTGAGTGTCGAGGAGCGCAAGCTGCTCGCCGAATACCAGGCGGAGCAGGATGCGACGCGACGAGAGCAGCGATAGAACCGAGACTAAGGTGAAGAAGAAATGAGCAACATCATTGCCGCGCTCGATGCCGAGCGCATGACTCGCGAGATTCCGGACTTCGGCCCCGGCGACACCGTCGTCGTCGAAGTGAAGGTCAAGGAAGGCGACCGCGAGCGCGTCCAGGCGTACGAAGGCGTCGTCATCGCGAAGAGCAACCGCGGCCTCAATTCGTCGTTCACGGTGCGCAAGATTTCGCACGGTGAAGGCGTCGAGCGCGTCTTCCAGAGTTACAGCCCGGCGCTGGGCGCGATCACGGTCAAGCGCCGTGGCAACGTCCGCCGCGCCAAGCTGTACTACCTCCGCGAGCGCACGGGCAAGTCGGCCCGCATCGAAGAGAAGGTCTGAGCTCGCAGGGGCGCGCGGGTATGCGTGCCATCCGCAAGCTGCTGCACTGGATCTGGGCGGGCCTTGAAGGCCTGCGCAAGATCCTGCACCTGCTGCTGCTGCTGCTGGTCTTCGGCGTGATCGGCGCGGTGTTCTCGCGGCCGATCCCGCTGGTTCCGGACCGCGCGGCGCTCGTCATCGCGCCGTTGGGTCCCCTGGTCGAACAGTTTTCCGGCGCTCCGCTCGAGCGCGCCATCGGCGAGGTCCTGCGCCAGGGTCCGACCGAGACGCGACTCCGTGACGTCGTCGAGGCGATCGACGCGGCCGGCAAGGACAAGCGCATCAGTTCGCTCTATCTCGATCTCGGCGGCCTCGACGGCGGCGGCACGGCGAAGCTGCAGGAAGTCGCGGCCGCCATCGACCGCTTCCGCAAGACCGGCAAGCCGGTCATCGCCTTCGGCGAGTACTACGACCAGCCGCAGTACTACCTCGCCGCGCACGCCGACGAGATCTACCTCGATCCGCAGGGCATCGCCTACGTCGACGGCTTCGCGAACTACGGCCTGTTCGTGCGGGACGCGCTCGACAAGCTGTCGGTCGACTGGAACGTCTTCCGCGTCGGCCAGTACAAGTCGGCCGTGGAGATGTTCACGCGCAACGACATGTCGGCCGCCGAGCGCGAGGAAAGCCTCGCCTGGCTCACCTCCGTCTGGACGACATGGAAGGGCGACGTGGCGAAGGCCCGCGGCATCCAGCCAGCTGTCCTGCAGGACTACGCGGACAACACCGCCGATTCCCTGCGCAAGGTCGACGGCGACCTCGCAAAGCTCGCGCTCGACGCCGGGCTCGTCACGCACCTCGAGGGACGTTACCGAGCCGAGGAACGCCTGGCCGAAATCACGGGCACCGACGAGGACGCGCACTCGTACAAGGGTGTCGACCAATGGTCGTACCTCGCGAACGTGAACTCCTCGAAGGCCTTGTCGACCAGGCCGGTCGCGACGATCGCCGTCATCGTCGCCGCGGGCGAGATCGTGCCGGGCGAGCAGCAGCCGGGCACCGTCGGTTCCGACACGCTCGCCGGCCAGCTGCGCGAGGCGCGCTTTGACGACGACGTGAAAGCCGTCGTGCTGCGCATCGACAGCCCCGGCGGCAGCACTTTCGCGAGCGAAGTCATCCGGCGCGAGGTCGACGAACTGAAGGCCGCGGGCAAGCCGGTGGTCGCGTCGATGAGCAGCCTCGCTGCCTCGGGCGGCTACTACATCGCAATGGATGCGGACCGCATCGTTGCAAGCCCGGCAACCCTGACCGGTTCCATCGGCATCTTCGCGATGTTCCCCACGTTCCAGCGCACGCTGGAACGCGTCGGCGTGCACGTCGACGGCGTGGGCACGACCGCGCTCTCCGGCGAATTCAGCCCGGTGCGACCGATGGGCGAGTCGACGAAGGACATCCTGCAGCAGAGCATCGAACACGAGTATCGTCGCTTCATCGGCATGGTGGCCAAGGCGCGCAAGCAGGATGTCGCTGCGATCGACGCGATCGCACAGGGCCGCGTGTGGTCCGGCGTCGATGCGAAGCGGCTCGGCCTCGTCGACCAGCTCGGGGGCACCGCCGACGCGGTGAAGCTCGCGGCCAAGCTCGCCAGGCTCGGCGACGACTTTGACGTCGAGCATTACGACGTGGAAGTCGGGTTCGGCGAAGCACTCGGCCTGCGTGTTCAGGCCTCGATCGCCAGGCTTCTGGCGCCGCTGGTGCCGCAGTCGATGTGGCCGGAACTGCTGCCGCGCAGCCTGCAGCCGGTAGTGGCGGAGCTCGACCGCGTGTCGCGCCTCAGCGATCCGCGCAACACCTACATGTACTGCCTCGCCTGCTCGCTGGACTGATCGCCGTGGATCCCCTGCTGTTGCTGAAGGCGGCCATCCTCGGGGTCGTCGAGGGCATCACCGAGTTCCTGCCGGTGTCGAGCACCGGGCACCTGATCCTGGCGGCCACCCTGCTCGATTTTCACGATGCGCGCGGCAAGCTGTTCGAGATCGTCATCCAGTCGGGTGCCATCCTGGCGGTGGTGTGGGAATTCCGCGCGAAGATCGGCACGGTGCTGTCGAACGCGACGAGCGATCCGCTCTCCCGCCGCTTGCTGCTCAACGTCGCGATTGCGTTCGTACCGCTCGCGGCGCTCGGCATGGTGTTCGGCAGTGCGCTCAAGCACAGCCTGTTCAACGCGCCGACGGTGGCAGCCGCCTTCATCATCGGCGGGCTCGTCATCCTCTGGGCGGAACGCCGCACGCACACCGTGCGGATCCACTCGGTCGACGAGATGACGGCGCTCGATGCGCTGAAGGTCGGCATCGCGCAGGCGTTCGCACTGATCCCGGGCACCAGCCGATCGGGCGCCACGATCATTGGCGGCATGCTGTTCGGGCTGTCGCGGCAGGTCGCGACCGAGTTCACCTTCTATCTCGCCATCCCGACGCTCGGTATCGCCTCTCTGTACTCGCTGTACAAGGAACGCGAGTTGCTGGCGCTGGACGACCTCGGCATCTGGGTCGTCGGCATGGTGGCGGCTTTCCTTTCGGCGTTCGCCTGCGTGCGCTGGCTGATCCGCTACGTCGCGACCCACACCTTCGTGCCGTTTGCCTGGTACCGCATCGCCTTCGGCGTGCTGGTGCTGTTTACGGCCTGGAGCGGCCTGATCCACTGGGGCGCCTGAACGCTCACGCAGCGGTGCCACGAGCGGACGATCCGGAGCCTTCCCCCAAGCTTGGAAAGGCAGACACGCGCTTGGGGAAAGGCTCCGGATCATCCACTCTCGACGCTGCATGCGCCGCATCACGGCCGCCGGGCCTAGCGGCGTTTCCGCCTCGGGGAGGCCCGGTCGACGCCCGAGAGAACACGCCTGCCTTATCTAAGATCAAGGGCAGATCCCGGACCGGTCGCCCGCGACGCGACGCATGCGCGGGATCGGTGCCGGGGTTACGCCTCGGCGACGAAGCCTTTCCACGTCTGCATGTAACCGACGAACGCGGGACCAAGGCCTTCCGCGCGCAGGTAACCGGCACTCACGGGCAGCGGTATCGCGGCAAAATCGGGGTTCGCACGCACGCGCTCGGGGAAGTCGTGATGCAGGATCGCGGCACGCCCGATGGTGACGAAATCAGCGCCGTGCTCGAGGCACCTGCGCGCGGTCGCCGCATCCATGATCCTGCCGGCCACGCCGACTTTCACGTCACGCCGGTCCAGGTCCATGAACCAGTCGACCAGCGGCTTCGACTTGAACGCGTCCTCGTTCGGTTCCTTGAACACGTCCCACAGCGACAGGTCGATGAAATCGAGCCGGCCGTCGTGCAGCAGGCCCCGCACGATTTCGCGCATCTCGCCGAGCAGCAGAGCGAAGCGTTCGGGCGAAACGCGGATGCCGAGCGTGAAGTCCGGGCGGCAGCGCGCGCGGATGCCGTCGATGATTTCATGCACGAGGCGACAGCGGTTCTCCAGTGACCCGCCGTATCGATCCTTGCGACGGTTGTACGTGCTGCTCATGAACTGGCTGAGGATGTAGCCGTGCGCGCCGTGGAGTTCGACGCCGTCGAAGCCGGCGTGCTCAGCGCGCACTGCGGCCGCGATGAAGTCCTCGCGCAGCTGTTCAACTTCCGCCGGCAGCAGCGCGCGCGACCCGGTTTCCACGTCGTCCGACGGGCAGACGGGCTGCGTACCGATCAGGTCCCGCGGCGAGCGCATGCCGGCGTGATGAAGTTGCATGTAAGCCGTGCTGCCTGCGGCCTTGATGCCTGCTGCGAGTCGCGTCAGTCCTGGCAGGTGCGCGTCCGTCCAGCAGCCGAGTTGGCCGGGAAAGCCCTGTCCCTGCGCCTGCACGTGCGATGCGCAGGTCATCGTGGCGCCGAAGCCGCCTTGCGCTCGCAGCGTGAGCCAGGTGTATTCGTCGTCCGAGAGCGTCCCGTCAACGTGGCTCTGCAGATTGGTGAGCGGCGAGAGCATGGAGCGGTTCTTCATGCCGGGGCCGCGTGTGAACGCGACTGATTCGAACAAAGATGACATGGAGATTGGTGCGGACAGGGTGACTGGTGACTAGTGATTAGTGATAGGGTGTGCTTGTGATTAGTCAGGGAGCGGCGTCGGCGCGGTCGCGATGCCGGCTCCAACTGGCGGCATGCGACGCGTGCTGCGCGAGCGACAGGGGGGCGCCGCCCCCCGCATCACTACTCACTACTCACTATTCATTCAGTTGACGATCTGGTTGAGCTCGCCCTTCTTGTAGCGCTCGGCCATCTTCTCGAGCGACAGCGGCTTGATCTTCGAGGCCTGCCCCGCGCAGCCGAACGCTTCGTAGCGCAGCTTGCAGATGCCCCTGGCGGCCGCCTGTGCGTCGGCCAGGAACTTGCGCGGATCGAACTCGGAAGGCTTTTCGGACATGTGCTTGCGGATCGCGCCGGTCATCGCGAGGCGGATGTCGGTGTCGATGTTGATCTTGCGCACGCCGTGCTTGATGCCCGTCACGATTTCCTCGACCGGCACGCCGTAGGTTTCCTTCATCTGGCCGCCGTGCTTGCGGATGACCTCCAGCCATTCCTGCGGCACGCTCGACGAGCCGTGCATCACCAGGTGCGTGTTCGGGATGCGCGCGTGGATTTCCTTGATGCGGTCGATCGCGAGGATGTCGCCCGTGGGCTTGCGCGTGAACTTGTAGGCGCCGTGCGAGGTGCCGATGGCGATCGCCAGCGCATCGCACTGCGTCTGCTTGACGAAGTCGGCGGCCTGGTCCGGGTCGGTCAGCAGGTCTTCACGCGTCATGTGGCCTTCGGCGCCGTGGCCGTCCTCCTTGTCCGCCTTCATCGTCTCGAGCGAGCCGAGCACGCCGAGTTCGGCCTCGACCGTGATGCCGATCGAGTGCGCGAAGTCGACCACCTTGCGCGATGTCTCGACGTTGTACTCGTAGGACGAGGGCGTCTTGCCGTCTTCCAGCAGCGAGCCGTCCATCATCACGCTCGAGAAGCCCGAGCGGATGGCGCCCATGCACACCGCCGGCGACTGGCCGTGGTCCTGGTGCATGACGACCGGGATGTGCGGATATGCCTCGATGGCCGCCTGGATCAGGTGGCGGAGGAACGCCTCACCCGCGTACTTACGCGCGCCAGCCGAACCCTGCATGATCACCGGGCTGTTGGTTTCGTCGGCCGCTTCCATGATCGCGCGGACCTGCTCGAGGTTGTTGACGTTGAACGCCGGCAGTCCGTAGTGGTTTTCGGCGGCGTGGTCGAGCAACTGGCGCATCGAGACGAGGGGCATGGCGTCGTTTCCTTAGGGGGGAGACCGGTCGATGATTTTAACCCGATTTGCCGATTCAACGACCGCGGAAGGCCGCAGCTGCGCTGACGCGCAGGGGATAGGGGAAAGGGGATGGGGGTTAGTCGGAGGTACAGCAGAAATCTGAATGTCTGACGGCAAGCCGCGGGATTTCAGAGGCGGAGCAGCGCACTCCGACTATCCCCTAACCCCTAACCCCTTCTTCAAGCCGCCCAATCGAGTATCACCTTGCCCGACTGGCCGCTGCGCATGATCTCGAAGCCGTCGCGGAACTCGGCAATCGGCAACCGGTGGGTGATGACCGGCGAGATGTCGAGGCCGCTCTGCAGCATCGCCGACATCTTGTACCAGGTCTCGAACATCTCGCGGCCGTACACGCCCTTGATCACCAGTCCCTTGAAGATCACCTGGTTCCAGTCGATGGCGGTGTCCCCGGGCGGGATGCCGAGCAGCGCGACGCTGCCGCCGTGGTGCATCGTGCGCAGCAGGTCGCGGAACGCCGCCGGGTTGCCCGACATCTCGAGGCCGACGTCGAAGCCCTCGACCATGCCGAGGCCCGTCATCGTCTGGTCGAGCGTATCGCGGCTCACGTTGACGGCTTTCGTCGCGCCCATCTTGCGCGCCAGATCGAGCCGGTAGTCGTTGACGTCGGTGATCACGATGTGGCGTGCGCCCACGTGACGCGCAATCGCGACGGCCATGATGCCGATCGGGCCTGCGCCCGTGATCAGCACGTCCTCGCCGACCAGGTTGAACGACAGCGCCGTGTGCGTCGCGTTGCCGAACGGATCGAGGATCGACGCGACGTCGTCCGTGATCGCGTCGCTGAGCCTGAACGCGTTGAACGCGGGAATCACGAGGTACTCGGCGAAACAGCCCTGGCGGTTCACGCCGACGCCGACCGTGTTGCGGCAGAGGTGACGGCGCCCGGCGCGGCAGTTGCGGCAGTAGCCGCAGGTGATGTGGCCTTCGCCCGACACGCGGTCGCCGACCTTGAAGCCCTGGACCTCGCTGCCCAGTTCGACGATCCTGCCCACGTACTCGTGGCCCACGGCCATCGGCACGGGGATCGTTTTCTGCGCCCACTGGTCCCAGAGGTAGATGTGCATGTCCGTGCCGCAGATCGCGGTCTTTTCGACCTTGATCAGCACGTCGTTGGGGCCGACCCTGGGCTCAGGAATTTCTTCCATCCAGATGCCAGGCTCGGCTTTCGCCTTGACCAGTGCCTTCATGCTTCGGCTCTCCAGCGACGCGGGTCGCGCCTGATGCGCGCGTCAGCGGATGACGCCGAGTTCGCGGCCGACGGCGATGAAACCCTCGATGGCCCGGTCCAGCTGCGCCAATGAGTGACCGGCGGTCATCTGCGCGCGGATGCGGGCCTTGCCCATGGGGACGACGGGGTACGAGAAGCCGATGACGTAGACGCCGCGCTCCAGCAGCTTCTCGGCGAACTGCGCCGCCAGCGCCGCGTCGCCCAGCATGACCGGTGCGATCGGGTGCTCGCCCGGCACGATGCTGAAGCCGGCTTCGTTCATTCGTCGCCGGAAGTGCGCCGTGTTGCGGCGCAGGTCTGCGCGCAGTTCGTCGCCGTCCTCGACCAGGTCGAGCACGCGCAGCGTCGATGCCGCGATCACTGGCGGGATGCTGTTCGAGAACAGGTACGGACGCGACCGTTGCCGCAGCCAGCCGACGATTTCCTTGCGCGACGCCGTGTAGCCACCCGCTGCGCCGCCGAGCGCCTTGCCGAGCGTGCCCGTGAGGATGTCGATGCGACCCATCACGTCGCGGAACTCCGGCGTGCCGCGCCCCGTGCGGCCGATGAAGCCGGTCGCGTGCGAGTCGTCGACCATCACCAGCGCGCCGTGCCGGTCGGCGAGGTCGCAGATCTCCTTCAGCCGGGCGATGACGCCGTCCATCGAGAACACGCCATCCGTCGCAATGAGCTTCACGCGCGCGCCGGACGCTTCCTTGAGGCGGGACTCGAGTTCGTCGAGGTCGTCGTTCGCGTAACGCAGGCGCTGCGCCTTGCACAGGCGAATGCCGTCGATGATGCTGGCATGGTTGAGCGCGTCGCTGATGACCGCGTCCTGTTCATCGAGCAAAGTCTCGAACAACCCGCCGTTCGCGTCGAAGCACGACGAGTACAGGATGGTGTCGTCCATGCCGAGGAACGCGCTCAAGCGCGCCTCGAGTTCCTTGTGGACGCTCTGCGTGCCGCAGATGAAGCGCACCGACGCCATGCCGTAACCGTAACGGTCGAGCGCGCGGTGAGCGGCTTCGCGGATCGACGGGTGGTTCGCGAGCGCGAGGTAGTTGTTGGCGCAGAGGTTGATCAGTTCGCGGCCGTCGGCGAGCCTGACCACGGGTTGCTGCGGCGAGGCCAGCACGCGCTCCGGCTTGAAGAGCCCGGCGCCCTTCAGGTCTTCGGTCTGGGCCGCCAGTCGGTCGAGAAAGCCACGATCCATGGGGTAGGGCGCCTGCAGTTGCGGAGCGCGGATTATAAGGGCCTTATAATCCGGCCGTGGCACCCCGCAAGAACGATCCGTCCCGCAGGCATGGCGCAGACGATTCACCGGACGCCCCTGGCGGCACCGGTGGCTCGGGTGGCTCGCTGCGAGTCGACAAATGGCTCTGGTGTACCCGGTTCTTCAAGACCCGCGGCCTCGCGCAGGAGGCCGTCGACGGCGGGCACGTGCAGATAGGCGGCGATCGTGTCAAGGCATCGCGGATGCTGAAGCCGGGCGACCGGTTGCAGGTCACGCGGGAACGCGAGCAATACATCGTCGACGTCGTGTCGATCCCCGTCCGGCGCGGGCCGGCCGCCGAAGCGCGCCAGCACTACCGCGAAACGCCCGAGAGCGAAGCTGGCCGCGTGCGCCTCCGTGAGTTGAACCGGCTCGCAGGACCCGTTTCCAGCGGTCGTCCCGACAAGCGGGAACGGCGCGACCTCATGCGGATCGTGAAGGGCCGGGGAGGCCTGACGGACGGCGATTTGCCATAGGCTCCCTGTCTGCCACGGCTTCGTGACCAGCCTCACAGCCGTCCGCGCGTGTGCCGGGTATCGTGGCAGCCTTCCTTTAGAGTCTGGATCATGAACCGCAACCTTGAGCCGAACGACGAGCGCATTGCCGGGGACTGGGAGTCCGTAGCGCTGAGTCGCATCGCCGCGCGAGTCGACGAACTGCCCGCGCTGCCGGCAGAAGCAGAGGATTTCGGCTGGGAAGCGGGCGTGCTCGCGAAGCTGCGCCTGCGCCTGAACGACGTCGGGTAAGCAACGGGTCCGTCGGGCTGGCGCGGCCTGCCCGCCGGTGTAAGCTCGCCGCCGACGCGCAGGTTCCTGGAACGCTGGAGGGAGTCCGTCGATGGCGGTGTCTTTGCTCGGGTCGCGCCCGTCGCGGCTCTTCATCCTGCTTACGGCCTTCTTCGTCGGCAACGCCGTCGTCGCCGAATTCGTCGGCGTCAAGATCTTTGCGCTCGAACAGACGCTCGGACTGCCGTCCTTCGGCTGGAACCTGTTCGGCCAGACCGGTTCGCTCAACTTCACTGCCGGCGTGCTGATCTGGCCCATCGTCTTCATCCTCACGGACGTCATCAACGAATACTTTGGCCGCCGTGGCGTGCGCCTGGTCTCGTACGCCGCGATCGGCATGATCTCGTACGGCTTCCTGTTCGCGTACGCATCCATTCACCTGGCGCCCGCCGATTTCTGGATCACCGTCAACGCGGAGCGCGGCGTACCCGACATGCAGGCCGCCTACGGCAACGTCTTCGGCCAGGGCCTGTGGACGATCGGCGGTTCGATCACTGCGTTCTTCGTCGGCCAGGTGATCGACGTCAACATCTTCCATTACATCCGCAAGGCGGCCGGCGAACGCTGGATCTGGTTGCGCGCGACGGCATCGACGGCGGTCTCGCAGTTGATCGACAGTTTCGTCGTGCTTTATATTGCATTCGTGCTGGGACCGCAGCAGTGGCCGATCTCGTTGTTCCTGGCCGTCGGCACGGTAAACTACATCTATAAGATGACGGCGGCAGTGACCTTGAGCCCGTTGTTGTACGTGTCGCGAGGCTGGATCGAGAGATTCCTCGGGCGCGACGAGGCGGCGCGGCTGAAGGCTGAAGCGGCGGCTGGTTAAGGAACGACCACGCGTCGGGACAAGACGCGGTGAGAGGATCTATTTTGGTAAACGTGACTCGTGCCGGCTGCGGCGCATTGCTCGTGCTTCTCGCCTGCGGCGGCCGCGCCAACGCCGAATCGGCCGCGCCAACTGCCAACGCTGCCGTGCCGCCGGCACCTCCCGCGCTCGAGATCTTCGGCCGGCTGCCAGCCATGCGCGAGGTCAGGCTGTCCCCGAACGGCAAGCTGGTCGCCATGGAGGAAGAGCAGGCGGGGGTCCGCAAGGTCACCATCTTCGATGTGGATGGCGGCAAGACCCGCCACCAGGTCGCGGTCGACGAGGCCAACAGAGTCGTCAGCCTGGCGTGGGCCGACGACGAGACCTTGCTGCTCAACGTCAGCATCAAGCACTCCTATACCTGCAACCCGAACGTCTTATGCGCGACCGTGCTGTTCCGCACGCTTGCGGTGCGCATGGATGGCTCGCCGGCGCGGGTCTTGCTGAACAACGAAGGCGCGCGCAAGAACGTGACCGGGTCACACCTGTTGGCGGCGCGCACGACCAGGCCGGGCACCGTGACCATGTCGACCCTGGACTACGGGGTTGCGCAAGGGCACTGGTATTCGGCGGTGTACGAGGTCGATGCGCGCACGGGCAAGGAGAAAGTGCTGGCGCGGGGCACGCGGTACACGGAGGACTGGGTCGTGGATGCCGCCGGCGTGCCGATCGCCCGTTCCGAGTGGGTGCCGGATTTTGATCAGTTCACGATCGTTGCACGCGACGGCGATCGCTGGCGCGAAATTTTTAGACTGACGGACGGCTCGACGCTGAGCCTGGCGGGCGTCGACATCACGGGCCGGAACATCGTTGCGCTCGGCAACAACGGCACCGACCTGTCGCAGGCGTGGTCCATTCCGCTCGATGGTTCGCCGGCAAGTTCGCTGGTGTCGCATCCCGAAGTGGAGATCGACGTCGCGATCTACGACGCGAACCGTCATGCAGTCGTTGGCGTGCGAAGCACGGACAATAACGACACGCACTGGTTCGATCCGGTGCTTGCCACGCAGCACAAATCCCTGCAGAACGCGTTCAAGGGCCTGGACGTGCACGTGATCGACCGGTCTGTCGTCGGCCGGCGCGTGCTCGTGCAGGTCGAGAACATGTCGAGCCCGCCCGTGTACCAGCTCGTTGATTTCGAGCAACGACGCGCCGACATTGTTGCCGAAGCCTACCCGGGGCTCGATCGCGCCGCCCTCGGCACCGTGCGTTACTTCAAATACAACGCGCGCGATGGCACGCCGATTCCCGCCTACCTAACCTTGCCTCCGGGCCGTGCCGCGACGGACCTGCCGGTCGTGATCCTGCCGCACGGCGGCCCGCGGGCACGCGACGTGGCCGAATTCGACTGGTTGACGCAGTTCCTCGCAACCCGAGGCTATGCAGTGCTGCAGCCACAGTTTCGTGGTTCTACCGGCTACGGCAAGGCCTTCGAGAAGGCGGGATACCGGCAGTGGGGCGGGCTGATGCAGGACGACGTCTCCGACGGCGTTCGACATCTGATCGCCACCGGCGTCGCGAATCCCGGGCGCGTCTGCATCGTCGGCATGAGCTACGGCGGCTATGCCGCGCTCGCGGGCGCCGCGTTCACCCCCGATCTTTACGCTTGTGCCGCCAGCGTCAACGGCATCTCGGACCTGCCGTCGATGATCGGTGAAAGGAAGAAGCAGTTTGGCTCAGGCTCGGTGGAGTACTGGAAAGATCATGTCGGTTCCGCCAGCGAGCCGAATACGGTCGAAAAGTCACCTTCGCGTTCCGCGGCCAGCTTCAAGGCACCCGTATTGTTGCTGCATGGTGTCGACGACACCGTGGTGCCGATCCAGCAATCCAGGACCATGGAGCGTGAATTGAAAGCGGCGGGCAAGCCAGTCACTTTGGTGTCGCTTGCCGGCGAGGACCACTGGCTGTCGCGTTCCGCTACGCGGACCCGCGTGCTGCAGGAGCTGGAGACGTTTCTCGCGCAGCATCTGCACTGAGAAATAGGGGACGTGCACCTATTTCCCGGAGTGAGACACGCGGAAATAGGTGCACGTCCCCATTTCGCCGGCGGCACTGGAAGCGGCAATGGTGCGAGCTACTTGACGAGCTGGTTCAACTCGAAGATCGGCAGCAGCATCGCGAGGACGATGACGAGCACGAGTCCGCCCATCACCAGGATCATCAGCGGGCCGAGCAGGCCGACCAGCGCCTGCAGCAGCGTGTCGAGTTCGCGCTCCTGGTGATGCGCCGCGCGCTCGAGCAGCGTGTCGAGTTCGCCGCTCGACTCGCCGCTCGAGATCAGGTGGATCATCATCGGCGGAAACAGCCGGCTCTGGCCGAGCGACTTGCCGATGGGCGCGCCTTCGCGCACACGGATCGCGGCGTCCGAGACCGCCGCTTTCATCGGCAGGTTGGTGACGACTTCGCCTGAAATGCGCAGCGCCTCGAGCACCGGCACGGTGCTGGCGGTGAGCGTGCTCAGCGTGCGCGCGAATCGCGCCGTGTTCGAGCCACGCACGATCTTGCCGATCAGCGGGAGGCGCAGCAGCAGGTCGTGCCAGCGGCGGCGGTTGGACTCGACACGCAGCCAGCGCGAGAACAGCCACAGGCCCAGGCCGGTGCCGATGATGAGGAGCAGCCCGTAGGCGCGCATGAAGTCGCTGCCTGCGATCAGCGCCTGCGTCAGCAGCGGCAGCTCAGCCTCGCTGTTGCGGAAGACCTCCACGACCTTCGGCACGACCGACACCAGCAGGAAGAACACGATCGCGACGCACACCACGAACAGCATCACCGGGTAGAGCAGGGCGCCCAGCGTGCGGCTGCGCAGCTCCTCGCGGTTCTCCGTGTAATCGGCCAGTCGTTCGAGCACTGCGTCGAGGTGGCCCGAATGCTCGCTGGCCGCGATGGTCGCGCGGTACAGCTCGGGGAAACTGTTCGGAAATTCACCGAGGCTGTCGGCGAGGGTGTACCCCTCCATGACCTTCGAGCGCACGCCGAGCAGCGTGTTGCGCACCTTCGGCTTGTCCGTCTGCTGCGAGACCGCGAGCAGCGCTTCCTCGAGCGGCAGTGAAGACTTGACCAGTGTTGCCAGCTGTCGGGTGACCAGTGAGAGGTCCGATGCGCTCAATCCGCGCTGAAACTTGAACGAGAACCGGCGGGCGGAGCCTCCGCCTTCGGTCACGGCCTGCTTCTGCTCGCCGACCACCTCTGTGACCGAGACCGGCAGCAACGCCTGCTCGCGCAGCAACTGCCGCACCTGGCGCGCGGTGTCGCCTTCGAGAACGCCCTTGCGCTCCCGGCCACCAGCGTCGACCGCAACGTAGAGGAAAGCCGCCATGGTGCGCCGTCAGTCCTCGCGCGTGACCTTGAGGACTTCCTCGATCGTGGTCACGCCGGCGAGCACCTTGGCGCGCCCGTCGTCGCGGATGCCAGGCGTTCGCATGCGGGCATAGCGCTCGAGCTCGATTTCCGAGGCGCCGTCGTGGATCATCGCGCGCAGGTGTTCGTCGACGATCACCAGTTCGTAGATGCCGGTGCGGCCGCGGTAACCGCCGCTGGGGTCGCGCGGGTTCGGACGGTACAGCGTGGGCGAGGGCGCGTCGTCCGCCAGGTTGAGCAGCCGGCGCTCGTATTCGCCAGCCGTATACGCCTCTCGCGTCGCGGGGTTCAGCACGCGCACGAGACGCTGCGCCAGCACGCCGACGATCGACGAGGCCAGCAGGAATGGTTCGATTCCCATGTCGCGCAGGCGCGTTACGGCGCCGACGGCGGTGTTCGTGTGCAGCGTCGACAGCACGAGGTGGCCCGTCAAGCTCGATTGCACCGCTATCTGCGCAGTCTCGAGGTCGCGGATTTCGCCGACCATCACGACGTCCGGGTCCTGGCGCAGGATCGCACGCAGGCCGCGCGCAAACGTCATCTCGACGCGGGTATTGACCTGCGTCTGGCCGATGCCGTCGATGTAATACTCGATCGGGTCCTCGACCGTCATGATGTTGCGCGTGCGGTCGTTGATGCGGTCGAGCGCGGCGTACAGCGTGGTGGTCTTGCCCGAGCCGGTGGGGCCGGTAACGAGCAGGATGCCGTTCGGCTTGTGGATCAGCTCGTCGATGTTGTTCTGGGTGACGGTGTCCATGCCGAGCGAGTTGAGGTCGAGCCGCCCGGCCTGCTTGTCGAGCAGGCGCAGCACGACGCGTTCGCCATGACCCGCGGGAATGGTCGAGACACGGACGTCCACCGCGCGACCCGCGATGCGCAGCGAGATGCGGCCATCCTGTGGCAGGCGTTTCTCGGCGATGTCGAGCCGCGACATGACCTTGATGCGCGAGACGATCAGCGGCGCTACCGCGCGCTTGGTCTGCAGCACTTCCCGCAGCACGCCGTCGATGCGGAAGCGGACCACGAGGCGGTTCTCGAACGGTTCGACGTGGATGTCGGACGCGTTCTCCTTGACGGCCTGCGTGAGCAGCGCGTTGATCAGGCGGATGACCGGGGCTTCGTCCTCGCTCTCGAGCAGGTCGGACTGCTCCGGGATGTCCTGGGCGAGGTTGGCGAGGTCGGTCTCTTCATCGAGCCCGCCCATCGCGTCCATCGTCGTGCCGGAGCCGGCTTCGTAGGCCTCGCGCAGCAGCAGGTCGAAGCGCTCGACGTTCACGCGTTCCAGCTTGAGCGGCCGGCGCAGGTGCCGCCGGACTTCGGCCAGTGCGAGCGGCGAGGCGCCGTCGCGGACGACCACGTCGGCGCTGTCTTCCGCGATTTCGCGGACCATCACGCCGTGACGCTTGGCGAAAGCGAACGGCAGCGGGCGGACGGGGTCGGTGACCCTGCCGGCCGCGGCCAGGATCGCTTCGTCGGTGGCCGTAGTGCTCACGGATTGGTTCCGGGAGGCGGTTGCGGCGGGGGTGGGGGCGCAGTCGAGGGCGCGCCGAATGGTGCCGTTGGCACGACCGGTTCGGTCATGCCCGTGGTCGGGTCACTCAGCGACGTCCCCGAGCTCGAGCCGTGCATGCGTTCAGCCGGAGTCGCGGTGGGCGCGACAGCCTCACGGGCAGGATTCAACAACTCCGGCGGTACCAGTTGCTCGAGCGGCGGCAGCGTCGGCTGACGTTCGTTCGGCATCAGCGGCACGCGGCCGTTGTTGCGCTCGGCCTGCTGCTTGCGGATGTAGTTGTACTTGGCGTTGCTCTCGATGGCGGCATCGACGCCGTCACGCAGGATGCGGGGGCGGATGAAGATCATCAGGTTGGTCTTGACCTTGTCGACGCTGCGAGTCTTGAACAGTTCACCCAGGATCGGGATCGAGCCGAGGAACGGCACCTGCGATTTGCTCTCGCGGACCTCGTCGGATATGAGGCCGCCGAGCACGATGATGCCGCCGTCCTCGACCATCACGTTGGTGGTGAGCGTGCGCTTGTTGGTGATCAGGTCGTTCGTGCTGACTTGCTGCGAGCTCGCCGCGATGCTCGAGGATTCCTGCGAGATCTTGAGCAGGACCGAGCTGCCATCGTTGATCTGCGGCGTGATCTTGAGGATGTTGCCGACTTCCTCGCGCTGGATGGTCTGGAACGGGTTGACCTGGCCGCCCTGTCCGGGAATCCCCTGGTTGGTGTACTGCCCGGTGACGAACGGCACTTCCTGCGCGACCTTGATCTCGGCCTCTTCGTTGTCCAGCGTGACGATCGAAGGTGTCGCGATGATGTTCGTATTACCCATGCCGCCAACGGCGCGAATCACTGCGGCCCAGCTCGTGCCGTTGTTTACGATCTGGCCCAGGCCCATCGTCAGGCCGCTCGGCAGGCCGGCGATGGCCGCGGGATCGAGCACGCCCTGGATGATCTGGCCGATGCCGGTGCCGTCAACGGGCTGGACGAAGCCGCCCGCCGGCAGGGAGTTGCCGTCGGAGTCCGTATCGGCAATCAACCAGTTCACGCCCAGGTCCATCGCCTTGTCGGCCGACATCTCGACCAGGATCGCCTCCACCAGTACCTGCGCGCGGCGGATGTCGAGCCGGTCGACGATGGCCATCACCGAGCGCATGACCTTGGGTGGCGCCGAAACCACGAGTGCATTGGTCTGTGGCTCGGCCCAGATGGTCACGCTCTTGTCGCCGCCGCTGCTCACGAGGGACGGCGCGGCCGCGGCACCCCCCGCCGCACCCGCCGGCATCGCCGCCGCGGTGATGCCCTGGATCTGCTCGCGCAGCTTGGTCGCGATCTTCTCGGCATCCGCGTAGTTCAGGTACCACACCTGCGTGTCGCCACCGGTCGAGAGCGGGGTGTCGAGGTGGGCGACGAGCGTCTTCAGGCGCAGGCGCTGTGACGTTTCGCCACTGATCAGCACGCTGTTGGTGCGCTCGTCGGCGATGATCTTGACCTGCGCGACAAGCCGGCGCCTTCGCCCGCGGCCCCGGCACCCGTGTACAGGCTGTTGACGATGCGCACGATTTCCGCCGCGCTTGCGTGCTGCAGCTGCACGACGTCCACCGATTCGTCACCCTGCTGGTCGATGCGCTGGATGATGCGCACGATCCGGTTCACGTTCGAGGCGCGGTCCGAGATGATCAGCATGTTGGCGGCCGGGTAGGCCGCAAGGTGGCCGTACTGCGGGATCAGCGGTCGCAGGATCGGCACCAGCTGCGCTGCGCTCACGTTGTTGACCGCGACCACCTGCGTGACGATCTCGTCGGACGTCGAGCTGACGCGACCGGGCAGGTCGTTGGATGGCACTTGCCGGGCGTTGGCATCGGGGATGATCTTGATCGTGTCGCCCGAGGGCACCGCGACGAAGCCGTGCACCTGCAGGATCGAGAGGAACGCCTCGTAGAACGCGTTCGGCGTCATCGGCGTGGACGACAGCATCGTCACCTGCGCCTTGACGCGCGGGTCGACGATGAAGTTCTTGCCGGTGACGGCGCTGACCGCCTCGATGATCTGCGACAGGTCGGCGTCCTTGTAGTTGGGCGTGATCGAACCTTGCGCTTGCGCCCCGGCAGGCGTGGGGAGGGCTCCCACCGCCAGCCACAGTGCCAGGCCGATTGCGGCCAGCCGCGTGGATCGTTGGAACAGCTTGTGCTTCATCGTCACTCCGCGGAATCACCGGACGGATCCGGCACTTCATTGACCGGGATCGCCTCCGGCAGGGCAGCCGCTGCCGCCGCGTCGGCGGCGACCTGGGCATTGTTCACGTTGACCTGGACCGTTTCGCCGTTGCGCTCGACCGTCATGGTGACCGCCGAGGCGGTGTTCATGGTCTGCAGGATGTCCATGCCGCGCGACGCGTCGTCGAGCGGCGTGCCGTTGATGGCCGTAACCAGGTCCCCGGGCAGCAGTCCGAGCCGGTTGAACTGGCTCCGGTTGCGGCCCGGGTAGATCCGGTACCCGCGCTGCTGCCCGTTCGCAAAGACGGGCTGCGGACGCAGGATGTCCGTAATGGCCGCCGGGTTGGTCGTCGCCAGCTGGCGCAGGCGGTCGCCGAGCATCGGGTCGGGTGGGCTGGCGCCGGCCTGTGCCCCCGGCGGACAGACCGCCCCCCTGGAACTTCTTGGGCAGCATCAGGGCCTCGAGTTTTCCGCCCCGGTCGAGAATCGCCCGGTCGGGGTAGACCGAATGGAGCTTGGTGCCGCCGGTGATCGTCTTGCCGACCCCGTACACCTTCGTCGCCGTCGCGCTCTCGCCGATGATGGCGTACCCGAGCGTGGGATCGGTGTTGGCGATCGTGCCGACCAGCACCAGGGGCATCTGCGAGGTGGCCACGGCGTTCGGGTCGGTAGAGCCTGCGGTGGGGGCACTGGCCTCGCCAAAGAGGTGGGCGTTGACGATCGCAGCCACGTCCACGGTGCGGGCCGGGGGCGGCCCGACGGCGGCAGGGGCATTGGTTGAGGGTGCAACGCCGCTCTTTGCCCCCAACAGGGCCCATGTAAGCTGCACCAGCTGCCAGGCGAGCAGGACCACCAGCAATGCGGCCACGGCCAGCGGCAGGAGTTTCTGCCACCCGTCGGCCCGGGCGCCCCGGGCGACCGAGGCGATCCGGCCAAAACGCTCATTCACGCTCAGGGGCAGTTGCATCAGGTCTCTTGTAAGTGGCCGTCCGGCAAGGCCGTTCCACGAGGTACGGCATCATACGGACTTGGACGACAGGCTCTCAAGGCAGTTGCGTGTCATACGGATGACCATCTCTCGTTTTGGGCAGTCTGTTAGCGGTCTCACGAAGTCAGCCCCGCTGCTTGTCAGGGAGGGGGGGTGGCCCTATATAGGTCTTTCGGTTGTTTCAGGCGGGCGATGAGCGAGGAACATACACAGCAGGGCCACGGTCTGATCGTGGAGGAGGCCCGGCCGCAGACCAAGCGACCGCCCCTCTTCCAGGTCGTGCTCCTGAACGACGACTACACCCCGATGGAATTCGTGGTGGACGTGCTCGAGCACATTTTCGGGTTGGACCGCACCACGGCCACGCGGGTGATGCTGTAGGTCCACACCAAGGGTAAAGGAGTATGCGGCGTCTACACCTTCGAAATCGCGGAAACCAAGGTCGCGCAGGTCACCACCTACGCCCGGCAGCACCAGCACCCATTACTCTGCACCATGGAAGAGGCCTGAACCCGTGTTGAGCAGCGAACTCGAGATCTGCCTGAACGAGGCCTTCCAGGGCGCCCGGGAAGCCAGGCATGAATTCATGACGGTCGAGCACCTGCTGCTGGCCATTATCGACACGCCCAAAGTCCGCGAAATCCTGCGCGCATGCGGCGCCGACGCCGCGCGCCTGCGCAACGAACTCAAGGATTTCGTCGACCAGACCACCCCCCGCCTCAAGCAGGACGACGACCGCGAGGTGCAGCCCACGCTGGGTTTCCAGCGCGTGCTGCAGCGAGCCGTGTTCCACGTCCAGTCGAGCGGCAAGAAGGAAGTCGCGGTCGCCAACGTGCTGGTCGCGATTTTCAGCGAAAAGCAGTCGCACGCGGCCTACCTGCTCGGCATGCAGGACATCTCGCGGCTGGACGTCGTCAATTTCATCTCCCACGGTCTGTCGAAGTCCGAGGACGCGCCGCGCCCGGCCGAGGACGCGCCGGCGCAGCCCGAATCGGAGCGCGACGCGGAAGGCGCCTCGGCTCTCGAGAAGTACGCGACCAACCTGAACCAGCTCGCGCAGGAAGGCCGCATCGATCCGCTCATCGGCCGCGCGCTCGAAGTCGAGCGCACCGTCGAAATCCTCTGCCGCCGCCGCAAGAACAACCCGCTGTACGTGGGCGAGGCCGGCGTGGGCAAGACTGCGCTGGTGGAAGGACTGGCGCGCATGATCGTCGAGGGCAAGGTGCCCGACGTGCTGGCGGACAGCACCGTCTACTCGCTCGACATGGGCTCGCTGATCGCCGGCACCAAGTACCGCGGCGATTTCGAGAAGCGCCTGAAGGGCGTCCTGGCCGAGCTCAAGAAGCAGCCCGGCGCGATCCTGTTCATCGACGAGATCCACACGGTCATCGGCGCGGGCGCCGCGTCCGGCGGCGTCATGGACGCGTCGAACCTGATCAAGCCCGTGCTGACGAACGGCGAGCTGCGCTGCATCGGCTCGACCACGTACCAGGAGTACCGTGGCATCTTCGAGAAGGACCACGCGCTCACTCGCCGTTTCCAGAAAATCGACGTGGTCGAGCCCACCGTCGCGGAAACCATCGAGATCCTGCATGGCCTGCGCGCGCGCTTCGAGGAGCACCACGGCGTCAAGTACGCTGACGACGCCCTCAAGGCGGCTGCGGAGCTTTCTGCCCGCCACATCAACGACCGTCACCTACCCGACAAGGCGATCGACGTGATCGACGAAGCCGGCGCACGACAGCGGTTGAAGCCGGTCGACCAGCGCGCCGAGTTCGTGACGGTCGAGCAGATCGAGGACGTCGTCGCGCGCATCGCGCGCATCCCGCCGAAGACCGTGTCGAGCAACGACCGTGACGTGCTGAAGAACCTCGAGCGCAACCTGAAACTGGTGATCTACGGCCAGGACAAGGCGATCGACACGCTGTCGTCGTCGATCAAGATGGCGCGCTCCGGCCTCGGCGACCAGCGCAAGCCGGTGGGTTCGTTCCTGTTCGCCGGGCCGACGGGTGTCGGCAAGACGGAAGTGACGCGACAGCTTGCGCTGACGCTGGGCGTCGAGCTCGTGCGCTTTGACATGTCGGAGTACATGGAACGGCACACGGTGTCGCGGCTGATCGGCGCACCTCCGGGTTACGTCGGTTTCGACCAGGGCGGCCTGCTGACGGAAGCGATCACCAAGCATCCGCACTGCGTGCTGCTGCTCGACGAGATCGAGAAGGCGCACCCTGACGTGTTCAACCTGCTGCTGCAGGTCATGGACCACGGCACGCTCACCGACAACAACGGCCGCAAGGCGGACTTCCGCCACGTCGTCATCGTCATGACGACCAACGCGGGTGCCGCGGACATGAGCCGCACGTCGGTTGGCTTCGTCACGCAGGACCATGCGAGCGACGGCATGGAAGCGATCAAGAAGATGTTCGCGCCCGAGTTCCGCAACCGGCTCGACGCAGTGGTGCAGTTCGCGCCGCTCGACGAGCGGACGATCCAGCGCGTCGTCGACAAGCTGCTGGTCGAAGTCGAAGCGCAGCTCGAGACGAAGGGCGTGCAGTTGCACATCGACGAGGACGCGCGTGCCTGGATCGCCAAGCGCGGCTACGACCCGAAGATGGGCGCGCGGCCGATGGCCCGCATCATCCAGGAGTTCATCAAGCGGCCGCTCGCGGAAGAGTTGCTGTTTGGCAGCCTGGTGCATGGGGGGCATGCCTTCGTGAGCGTCGGCAATGACGGTGCGCTGAAGGTCGAGTCTCGCAGCGCGGACGAGCCTGCGCTGCTCGAGTAACTCCTTCGCGTAGCTTGCTCGCCGTCTGGCACCTCTCCTGCTCTTGGCGGTAGCGGGCGCTCGAAGGGCGGGGAGGTCCATGCCTTCGATCCGGTGTTCTTTCCGGCGAGCGGAAAGGCAGACACGCTCGCCGGAAAGAACACCGGATCGAAGGCTTGACGTCAGGCGCCTGAGCGCCTTTTCCGCGCAGGCGGAAAAGGTCGCACGGCGCACGCAGACCTGGGGAAGGTCCTCGATTGGCGTGCAGACCCACGGCGTGCGTGATCGACTTCAGCACCGACAATGAGGGCAGGGCGGCCTGAGCTTGCGCAACCAGATCTACCGCTGAAAAGCGCGCATTCAACCGCTGCGACGTTGCGCCTGTCGGTTGCGGGCGGAGCTTCATATTGGCTCACCGCAGCGCGCACCCCCACCCGACACTGAGCGCCTCTGCATCCTTCCGGCTGCGTGCGCCGTGCGGATCGTCGGGCCTGTGAAGTGCACGCGCCATGGCCGCTGTTCGTTCTGGCCCGACGAGACGCTCAGGCGCGTGCTGCGCAAGGCGGGGTTCCGTTCTTCTTCCGGCGAGCGTGTCTGCCTTTCCGCTCGCCGGAAGAAGCACGGAACTCCGTCTCAGTGCATTCCGATTTCCTGCGCGTCGCGGCGACCCAGCAATGAAAAAGCCGGCAAAGCCGGCTTGCAGCAACCCAACGATCCGCCGGTACACGACCGGACGGGCGCTGCAGGACGCTCAGCGTCCGCGATAAACGATTCGACCCTTGGTCAGGTCATACGGCGTCATTTCGACGGTGACGGTATCGCCCGTGAGGATGCGGATGTAGTTCTTGCGCATCTTGCCGGAGATGTGTGCCGTCACGAGATGACCGTTCTGCAGTTGCACACGGAATGTCGTGTTCGGCAGCGTTTCGACCACGCGGCCTTCCATCTGGATCGCCTCTTCCTTCGACATGCACCTTCTCATGCACCGCAAAAGTCGCGCGAATTCTGCATAAAGGCTCGTTTGAAAGCAATGCGAACCCGACGCTTGTCGCGACGAATCCGGCGTCGAGTGGAGGGACGCCCCGTCGACGCGGCACGCGCCGAATCGCGGCAAACCAGGGATCTCTCTCAGCGCACGTCGCCGGTAGTGGTGCCAGGGGCGAGGGCCGGAATTGCGCGTTCGAGCTGGGCGATGAACTCGGCGCGCGGAATCAGCCTCGCGCCGAGCGTGAACAGGTGATCGCTGGCAACCTGGCAGTCGATCAACGCCACGTTGCGCTGCCGCAACCAGTGCACGAGGTCGTGCAGTGCGACCTTGCTGGCGTCGGTTTCCGTACTGAACATCGACTCGCCGAAAAAGATCCGGCCGAGCAGCAGTCCGTACAGGCCGCCGACGAGACGTTCGCCGAGCCAGACCTCGACCGAGTGCGCATGCCCGAGTCGGTGCAACTCGCCATACGCGGCCCGCATCGCGGGCGAGATCCACGTGCCTTCGAGTGAGCGTGTACCGCTGTCGGCACACTGCTCGAGTACCGTGTCGAAGCGCGCGTCAAACGTAACGCGGAATCCGCGGTTGCGCAGCGCCTTGCCCAGGCTCCGCGCGACCTTGAACTCGTCCGGGAACAGCACCATGCGCGGATCGGGTGACCACCACAGGATGGGTTGACCCTCGGTGTACCAGGGAAAGATACCGCGGCGATAGGCCGCCAGCAGGCGCTCCGGGCACAAGTCGCCGCCTACGCAGAGCAGGCCGTCGGGATCGGACAGTGCGCGCGCCACCGGTGGAAAGGCATCGGGCGGATCCGTGGGTTTGAGCCAGGGAATCATGGCGCTGCGGAGTCGTCGCCCGACGCAGTCGCGCGCGTCGTCGTCTCTGGCGTCGCCGCGGACGCGCGCTGGAACGGCAGATGCTGGCGAGCGGCTTCGATGTAGTCGTCGACGGCTTCGCGCTCGCGCTCGAGGTAACGTGCGACAGCGTTGCGAAAGCCGGCGTGCTCGAGCCAGTGCGCCGACGTCGTGCGCGTCGGTTCGAAACCGCGCGCGAGTTTGTGCTCGCCCTGCGTGCCCGGGTCGAAGCACCGCAGGCCGTGCTCGATGCAGTGCTCGATGCCCTGGTAGTAACAGGCTTCGAAGTGCAGCGAATCTTCCTGCACCGCCGAGCCCCAGTAGCGGCCATAGAGCCAGCCGCCCCCCGCGAAAAAGATGGCGGCCGCAACCGGCGTGCCCGCGCGTTCCGCGACTTTCACGACGACCGAGCCCGGCAGCGCCGCCGAGACCCGCAGCAGGAACTCGACGTTGAGGTAGTGCCCGTTGCCGTGGCGCAGGAACGTGCGCTCGGAGAAACCGAAGATCGTGTGCCACAGGTCGGCATCGATGTCCTCACCTGCGAGCGAACGGAACGCAATGCCTGATTCCTCGACCTTGCGCCGTTCACGCTTCGCTTTCTTGCGCTTGTCGGCACGGAACGTCGCGAGGAAATCATCGAAGGTGCGATAGCCGCGGTTGTGCCAGAGAAAGCGGCAATCGTGCCGGCGCATGAACCCCGCTCGTTCCAGCGCCGCCTGGTCGTCGTCGAGCGTGAAGTTGACGTGCGCGCCCGAAGCGGCTGCGTGCCGCGCCGACTGCAGCAGCATGGCTGCCAGTTGGTCGCGCAGATCGGCCGGCGCGTTCCCGGCGTCGGACAGCAGCAGCCGCGGTCCCGTCACCGGCGTGAACGGAATCGCCGACAGTTGCTTCGGGTAATACTCGAGGCCCGAGCGCTGGTACGACTGGGCCCAGCTCCAGTCGAAGACGAACTCGCCCCACGAATGGGTCTTCAGGTACTGCGGCACGGCAGCGACGAGCCTGCCGCTGGTTGAGTCACGAATCACGAGGTGTGCGGGAATCCAGCCCGAATCGGCGCCGACGCAGCCCGTCGCTTCGAGCGCATCGAGGAATGCGTGCTTCAGGAACGGGTGGCCGGAACGGTCCAGTGCGTCCCAATCGTGAGCGGTGACCTCGGCCACGCGGTCAATGACTGCGGCCTTCAGCGGCACGGCGCGTCAGTGGGCGGCAGCGGCATCCACGGCGTCCAGGTACTTGTCCGCGTCGAGCGCCGCCATGCAGCCCGTGCCGGCGGAGGTGACCGCCTGGCGATAGACGTGATCGGCCACGTCGCCCGCGGCGAAGACGCCAGGCACGCTCGTCGCCGTCGCGCCGCCGGCCGAGCCCGACTTCACGACGATGTAACCGCCGTTCATGTCGAGTTGCCCCGCGAAGATCTGCGTGTTCGGCACGTGGCCGACTGCGATGAACAGGCCGGCGACTTCGATGTCCCTCGTGCCCGACCCGTCGGTGGCGGCGACGCGCACGCCCGTAACGCCCGTTTCGTCGCCCAGCACTTCGTCGACCGTGTGGTTCCAGACGATGTCGACGGCACCCGCGCGTTGCCGCTCGAACAGGTGATCCTGCAGGATTTTCTCGGAGCGCAGCTTGTCGCGGCGATGGATCAGCGTGACGTGCGACGCGATGTTCGACAGGTACAGCGCTTCCTCGACGGCCGTGTTGCCGCCGCCGACGACCGCGACACGCTGGCCGCGGAAGAAGAAGCCGTCGCAGGTGGCGCAGGCCGAAACGCCGCGTCCCTTGAATTTTTCCTCGGAGTCGAGGCCCAGGTACTGCGCGCTCGCGCCGGTCGCGACGATCAGCGCGTCGCAGGTGTAATCGCCGCGATCACCCTGCAGCAGCAGCGGGCGCTTGCTGAAGTCCACTTCGTTGATGTGGTCCATCAGTATTTCAGTGTAGAAGCGCTCGGCGTGTTCGCGCATGCGTTCCATCAGGCCCGGGCCGGTGAGGCCGTGCGGGTCGCCGGGCCAGTTGTCGACCTCGGTCGTCGTCATGAGCTGGCCGCCCTGTTCCATGCCCGTGATCAGCAGCGGCTTGCGATTGGCCCGCGCGGCATAGACTGCCGCCGAGTAGCCGGCGGGTCCGGATCCCAGGATGATCAGCCGCGAGTGGCGGGGGTCGCTCATGTATAATTCCTTGCGCGAAAATTGCGCATTGCGCCGTGGAAGGCGCGGCATGGTAAGCCTCTCACCGGCCGACGGAAAGCACCGCAGGTGCTGCCCTCATGCGCATTCCGAAAATCGGGGACACTCACCTATTTCCCTCGCCTGCTTCCAGGCCGGAGCCAGTGGGCATCACCAATTCTCTGGAACAAGGTGGAAATAGGTGAGCGTCCCCTATTTCAATTTTCGGGATGACAGCACGGCTCCGTTGGCGGTATCCTTATGTAAACCAACGGGTTACGTAAACTCTTGAACTATCAGGTGATGAGATTTGGCTAAGGCGGAAGCGAAACGCGTCGACGGCGGCGACCAGGCGGCCCACGTGGCCCGCGGACTGCGCGAAAGCGCACTCTGGATCTTCGGTGCCCTGGCACTGATCCTGTTTGCCGCGCTCGTCAGTTACGACCGGGCGGATCCCGCGTTTTCGTCGACCGGCCAGCCCGGCCCGGTCACCAACCTGATCGGCCCGTTCGGCGCCTGGCTGTCCGACCTGTTCTTCGTGCTGTTCGGCCTGCCGGCCTACCTGTTCCCGATCATGCTGGGTATCGCGGGGTTCCACCTGTTCCAGGAGCGCGGCAGCCGCGAACCCGTCGACCGTCGCTCGGCCTCTTTCCGCGGCCTGGGATTCTTCCTGGCGCTGGCGAGCAGCTGCGGCCTCGCCACGTTGCATTTTTCCGGCGAAGGCTTCCCCAACACGGCGGGCGGAGTCGTCGGCTCCCTGCTCGGCGAGGGCCTCGCCAGTTCGATGAGCTTCCTCGGCGCGACACTGCTGCTGTTCGCGGTCTGGCTCGGTTCGGTCTCGCTGGCCACTGGCCTGTCCTGGTTCAACGTCATGGACGAGGTCGGCACCCGGGTGCTGCGTGGTTACTCGTTCGTGCGCGAGCGCCTGTCCGAGCGTCGCGACCAGAGCATCGGCAAGGAAGTGCGGCAGGCGCGCGAAGTCGTCGTGCGCGAAGAGCAGAAAAAGGTCGCCGAGCGCAAGCCGCCGAAGATCGAATCGCCCGCGCCGAAGGTCGAGAAGAGCGAGCGCGTCGAGAAGGAAAAGCAGGTGGCGCTGTTCGAGCGGCCGGGTGCGACGGCATTGCCTGCGCTGTCACTGCTGGACGACCCGCCCGCGCGAGTCGGCGGCTATTCCGCCGAAGCGCTCGAGGCCATGTCGCGCCTGGTTGAACTGAAGCTGCGCGATTTCGGCGTCGAAGCCGAAGTCGTCGAAGTGCATCCGGGCCCGGTCATCACGCGTTTCGAACTGCGTCCGGCGCCGGGAGTGAAAGTGGCGCAGATCTCCAACCTTGCGAAGGACCTGGCGCGCGCTCTCTCCGCAATCAGCGTGCGTGTCGTCGAGATCATTCCGGGCAAATCGACGATGGGTCTCGAGATCCCGAACGAGACGCGCGAGATGGTCACGCTCGGTGAGATCATCAAGTCGCGGGCTTACGACGAGATGGCCTCGCCGATCGCGCTGGTGCTCGGCAAGGACATCGGCGGCAACCCGGTCGTGGCCGACCTCGGCCGCATGCCCCACTTGCTGGTCGGCGGCACCACGGGTTCGGGCAAGTCCACGGCGGTCAACGCGATGGTGCTGTCGCTGCTTTACAAGTCGACGCCCGAGCACGTGCGGCTGATCATGATCGACCCGAAGATGCTGGAACTCTCGGTGTACGAGGGCATTCCGCACCTGCTGGCGCCGGTCGTCACCGACATGAAGCAGGCGGCAAACGCGCTGCGCTGGTGCGTTGCGGAGATGGAGCGGCGTTACCAGCTGATGGCGGCTGCCGGCGTGCGCAACCTCGCGGGCTACAACCGCAAGGTCAAGGAAGCGGCCGATGCGGGCACGCCGATCAGGGACCCGCTGGAGTTGAAGCGGTTGCCGCCGGGTGGCGACCTGTCGACCGTGCCGTTCTGCGAACCGCTGCCGTTCATCGTCGTAATCGTCGACGAACTCGCCGACATGATGATGATCGTCGGCAAGAAGGTCGAAGAGCTGATCGCGCGCCTCGCGCAGAAAGCACGAGCCTCGGGCATCCACCTGATCCTCGCGACGCAGCGGCCGTCGGTCGACGTCATCACCGGCCTGATCAAGGCGAACATCCCGACACGCATCGCCTTCCAGGTGTCGGCCAAGGTCGACTCGCGCACGATTCTCGACCAGAGCGGCGCCGAGAGCCTGCTCGGTCACGGCGACATGCTTTTCCTGCAGCCTGGCACCTCGCACCCGGTGCGCGTGCACGGCGCGTTCGTGTCCGACCAGGAAGTCCACAAGGTCGCGGCGTCGCTCCGCACGCATTCAGCGCCGATCTACATCGACGAGATCCTCGACGGCCCGTCGATGCCGATCCCCGGCTTGCCCGGCGAGGAAGGCGAGGGCGGCGACGGCGGCGACGCCGAGCAGGACGCGCTTTACGATGAGGCGGTCAGGATCGTCACCGAGAGCCGCAAGGCTTCGATCTCGGGCGTCCAGCGACGGCTCAAGATCGGCTACAACCGCGCCGCCCGCATGATCGAGGCGATGGAGGCCGCGGGTCTCGTCGGACCGTTGAATACCAACGGTTCACGTGAAGTCCTGGCGCCGCCGCCGCCCGAGGTCGACTGAACATGCCCCTCGCACAGGTGAGGGCTCCGGCGTTGCTCGCGCTGCTGCTCGTTCCCATCGCATCGTTCGCTGCCGACTCGATCACGCACGTCGACGCTTACCTCGCCAGGTTGACGACGCTTACGGCCGTGTTCGTGCAGGTCGTGCAGGACAAGCAGGGCCAGGTCACCGAACGCGCGACGGGCACCCTGTCGATCTCGCGCCCGGACCGTTTCCGCTGGGACTACCAGCAGCCGTACGCGCAGACGATCGTCGCCGATGGCAAGAAGCTCTGGCTGTACGACCCCGATCTCGAGCAGGTCACCGTGCGTTCGCTCGCGCAGGGGCTCGGTGCCACGCCCGCGATGTTGCTGTCGGGCTCCGGCAAGGTCGGCGACGCGTTCTCGGCCGGGCCCATCGAACAGCAGCAGGGTCTGACGTGGTACCGGCTGGCGCCGAAGCAGAAGGGCTCGGACTTCGAGCGCGTGAGCCTGGGCTTCGACGGCCGCAATGAGCTCGCCGCGATGGAACTGGTCGACAAGCTCGGGCAGACCACCACCATCGAATTTTCGCAGGTCAAGCGCGGCGCCGCGCTCGGCGATTCGCTGTTTCGTTTCGTGCCGCCGAAGGGCGCCGACGTGATTGGCGAAGCCGCGGCACGCTGACAGTCGATCGCCGTCGCGTGGCCAGCGTGCCTGACGAGATACCGATGCTCAACCTCCGCTATCGACCGGTCTGGATCGCCGCGAGTGCCGTCCTCGTGCTCGGTGTCGTCTGGGGCAGCCTGCAGACGGTGTTCGGTGGCGAGGTGCCGCAGGGCTTCGACAAGGTCGAGCATTTCGGCACCTACCTGTTCCTCGCCGTGTGGTTCACGGGACTCATTGCCCGCCCGCGCTGGTGGATGGTTGCGGTTACGCTGCTGGCCCTGGGAGCCGCGATGGAAACCGGGCAGTACGTCATGCAGGCCGGCCGCACCGCCGACGTTTACGACATGGCGGCCAACGCCGCGGGCGTCACGGTCGGACTGCTGCTCGCGACGCTGTTGACCGGTGGCTGGGCGCAACGGATCGAGTCGTGGCTGAGGTGACACCATTCCGTCCGCTCGCCGACCGCATGCGGCCCGCGAGCCTCGACGAGTTCATCGGCCAGACGCACTTGCTGGCGTCGGGCAAGCCGCTGCGGCGCCTGCTCGAAGGCCGCAGCCTGCACTCGATGATCCTGTGGGGACCGCCTGGCACCGGCAAGACCACGCTCGCGCGCCTGGTCGCGAAGACCTGCGACTCCGAGTTCCTCGCGCTCTCGGCCGTGATGGCCGGCGTGAAGGACGTGCGCGCCGCCGTCGAACAGGCGCAGCAGATGCGCGCGGGCAGCGGCCGGCGCACCGTGCTCTTCCTGGACGAAGTGCATCGCTTCAACAAGTCGCAGCAGGATGCCTTCCTGCCGTACGTCGAAGACGGCACCGTCTGCTTCATCGGCGCCACGACCGAGAACCCGTCGTTCGAGATCAACAGCGCGTTGCTGTCCCGTGCCCGCGTGTACGTGCTGCGCTCGCTCACGGTCGACGACATCCAGCAGGTCCTGCGACGCGCGCTCGAGCGCGAATTCTCGGCCGGTGCCGAAGCGGTGAAGGCCGACGACGACGCCATCGCTACGCTCGCGCGCGCGGCGGACGGCGATGCGCGCCGTGCGCTGAACCTGCTCGAGGTCGCCGCGGATCTGGCGCGTGCAGGCACCGGTACCCTCACCGAAGAGATCGCCGGCGAAGTGTCCGCCGGTGGGTACCGCCGCTTCGACAAGAAGGGCGAGCAGTTCTACGACCAGATTTCAGCGCTGCACAAGGCCGTGCGCGGCACGGATCCCGATGCAGCGCTGTACTGGCTCTGTCGCATGCTCGATGGCGGGTGCGATCCGCGCTACGTGTGCCGGCGCGTGATTCGGATGGCGTCGGAAGACATCGGCAATGCCGACCCCCGCGCGCTGCAGCTCGCGCTCGAAGCCGCAGCGGCCTACGAGCGACTCGGCAGCCCGGAAGGCGAGCTCGCGCTGGCCCAGGCCGTCGTGTTCATGGCCGTCGCGGCCAAGAGCAATGCCGTCTACCTGGCCTACCAGGCGGCCATGGCTGACGCCCGGAAAAACGGCACGCTCGACGTTCCCCTGCACCTGCGCAATGCGCCCACCCGGCTCATGCAGGGCCTGGGCTACGGTGAGGGCTATCGCTACGCGCACGACGAGCCCGAAGGCTATGCGGCAGGGGAGAAGTATTTTCCCGACGAGATGGAGCCGGCACGCTATTACGAGCCGGTGCCGCGCGGCCTCGAGATCCGGATCGCGGAGGCCCTGGAACGGTTCCGGTCGCTGAAGCGCGGCTGATCTCGGCTACAATTCGCGCTTTCCCGCACCTTCCCGCCGCACGCCATGCTCGACGCCCGCCTGCTTCGTTCCGATCCTGCCGCCGTGGCCGCGAACCTCGCGCGTCGCGGCTTCACGCTCGATGTCGCGCGCTTCCAGGCGCTCGAGGACCGCCGCAAGGCCGCCCAGGTGGCCGCGGATGAAGTGCGTGCTGCGCGCAATGCGCACGCGAAAAGCGTGGGCAAGGCCAAGGCCCAGGGGCAGGACATTTCCTCGCTGCTGGCGGCGGGCGAAGAACTCGGCAACCGGATGGCGGGTCTCGACCGGGAGCTTGCGGACGTCCAGGCGGAGTTCGACGAGCTCGTGCTCGGCCTGCCGAACATGCTGCACGAGAGCGTGCCTGACGGTCGCGACGAGGCCGACAACGTCGAAGTGCGTCGCTGGGGCACGCCGCGCGTGTTCGAGTTTGCTCCGCTCGATCACGTGGCGATCGGCGAGAAGCTCGCCGATACCGCGATGGATTTCGAGGCGGCCGGCAGGATTTCCGGCGCGCGGTTCGTGGTGTTGAAGGGCGGGCTGGCGCGGCTGCACCGCGCGCTGATCCAGTACATGCTCGACCTGCACACCGGTGTGCACGGCTACACCGAGATCTATGCGCCGTATCTCGTTTCCCGCAGCGCGCTGGTCGGCACCGGGCAATTGCCCAAGTTCGAGGCGGACCTGTTCAGGGTGACCTCGGGCGACATGGAATTGTTCCTGATCCCCACGGCGGAAGTGCCGGTCACGAACCTCGCGCGTGAATCGATCCTCGAGGCGAACACGCTGCCGCGGCGCTACGCCGCGCACACACCGTGCTTTCGCAGCGAAGCCGGCTCGTACGGCAAGGACACGCGCGGCATGATCCGGCAGCACCAGTTCGAGAAGGTCGAGCTGGTGCACGTCGTCAGGCCCGAGGATTCCTACGCGGAACTCGAGGTGCTGGTCGGCAACGCGGAGAAGGTGCTGCAGGGTCTCGACCTGCCGTATCGTGTCGTCGCGCTCTGCTCGGGCGACGTCGGATTCGGCAGCGCCAGGACCTACGACATCGAGGTGTGGCTGCCGGGCCAGCAGCAATACCGTGAGATCTCGTCGTGCTCGAACTGCGAGGCGTTCCAGGCGCGCCGCATGCAGGCACGCTGGCGCAATCCCGCGACCAGCAAGCCTGAACCGGTGCACACGCTGAACGGCTCGGGACTGGCCGTGGGCCGCACGCTCGTGGCCGTGCTCGAGAATTATCAGCAGGCGGACGGCAGCGTCGTGATCCCGCCGGTACTGCGCAAGTACATGGGTGACGCGGACGTCCTCCGCGGTTGACCGCAACAGCCTGCGTCACCCGGCTACAATCGGCTTTCGTTCGGAGAGGTGGCAGAGCGGTTGAATGCACCGGTCTTGAAAACCGGCGTCCCCGCAAGGGGATCGTGGGTTCGAATCCCACCCTCTCCGCCACTAACACCAGAACGCCCCCGCTAGGGGGCGTTCGTGTTTGTGGCCCGAGGGGTGGGCTGAGAACCCACGGCACGTGGGGTCGACCCATCCGCGCCTGTGGATGGGCACGCCCTCGCGGCAGTGACCGACGAGGGCGCCCCAGCGGGCGAGGACCGCTGCGGCGGGCCGAGTGAATCCCACCCTCTCCGCCATTCAATCGCGTCGCTGGAGCCGGTCAGTCCTGCGTGGCGCGGATGCCAAAGCGCAGCGGCACCGCGCCCACCTTCAGCCTGTCGCCATCCTTGAGCAACTGCCGCTTGACGCGCCGGCCATTGACGAAGCAGCCATTGGTGCTGTCCATGTCCTCAAAGATGACGGCGTCGTGGCTGATCCTGAGAACTGCGTGATACCGGCTGACCGAGCCGGACTGCAGCCGGATGTCGCATTCATGGCCGCGGCCGATCGAAATGGAACTCTTGTTGAGCAGATGCACGACACCCTCGGCATCATCCCGTGTCAGGGTTCTGAGTAGCGTCTCGCCCTCGTTCTTGCGGGTCTGCAACGCCACCTGATGGATGTCGCGACGAATGGCCTGCATCGCCTCGACATGCTGGTGCAACTCGACCTGCAGCGCCTCGACCTGCCGCGCGCTGGCGCCCTGTTCCAGATTCTTGGCCGCCAGTTCCCGTCGTGCCTCCTGCAGTAAATCGTCCTGGCGCGCTCGTTCGTCCTGCAGGTGTTGCAGGTCCGCAGACAACGTGTCGATGCACTCGGCCTGCACCACCACGGTCTGGTCACGGTGCCTGATCTGTTCGGTCAAGTCCCGATTGGTGCCGTGGGCGCCGTCCAGCTCGCGTGCCTGCTCCAGCGCGAACTTGTCACGCTGCTGCAGTTGCAACTGCAACTGCTCCAGCTGCTCACCCAATGCCCCCACTTCGATGCTCAGCTCTTGACGCTGCTCGCGTTCGGCGTCCAGTGAACGGGCATCGGACAGATGCAAATCAACCTGCTTCTGCAACGCGCCTTGCGCCTGTCCCAGCTCCTCACGCAACAGCGTCACGCTGTCCAGCAGAGTTGCCTCGCGTTCCATCAGGGTGGCCCGCGCTTCCTGCAGTACCAGCAACTCCCGCTCCTGGCCGGCGATTACCTCCTGGCGCGCGTCCAGGGAGGCGTTGCGCTCGGCGAGCTGTTGACCCAGCCGGTCATTCTCGGTCACGGCGCGGCTGAGTTCGTCCTGCAAGGCGCCGAGCTCCGCCTGGCGTTCCGACTGTTCACGGCGCGCTCGCGCGAGCGCGTCACGTTCGGTTGCAAGCGTCTGGTGCAGGCGCTCCTGGGCATCCCCCGCAGAGCGCCGCAACGATTCGCCATTGGCGAGCGCACTGGCCAGTTGCGCTGAAGTTTCACCGAGGCGGTTATCCAGCGCGGCGATGCGCTGGTCACGAATCTCGAGGGAGCGCTGCAGATCGTCTCTTTCGAGCAGGCCCTGCGCCATGCTGCGCGCCAGTGCAGCAGCCGAGGCATGCTGCTCGGCGAACTGCCGCTGCGTGGTCAGCAACTCCGCCTGCAGCGCTTCGCCACGCTGTCGTTGCTCCTCAAGCTGCCGGGTCATGTCACCGGCCTGGCGCGCATGCTGCTGGCGCAACTGCTCTGCTTCGGCGCGCTGCTCCGTCAGCTGCCGCTGCAGATCACCACCAGCACGCTGTTGCTGTTCAAGGGACTGCTGCAGGTTCAGCAGCGAGCTGCTCGTCTCGACGCGTTGCTGCTCCAGCTGTTCCTGCAGCTGTTGCCGGTTTGCCAGCCATAGCAGGCGTTCTTCGGCGAGGCGGTCACGATCCCGCGACACGGCCTGGCTGTGGGTCTGCAGGTCGGCATGGTCGGACTGCAGAGCATCATGGCGTGCTTGAAGCTGGGTGAGTTTGATCTCGGTATCCGCCAGCGCGGTTTCCAGGCTGACGATCCGGTCCCGCACCGAGACGAGTTCATCCATCAGGTCCAGGTGCTCGCCCGCCTCGACACGCAGCGCGTCGGCCACACCCGGCTGCGTCCGGTACACGGCCGTGGCGTCGTCCTCATCGGGTGGCGCGTCATCGATGTCCGCAGAACTCAAGATCGGTAGTTCGGCGGTGATGTCCAGATCGTCATCCGCCAAGTTATCCGCAGGCGGAGTTCTCATCGTTCAGACCTCCAGGCAGGGTCGCGAGCGTCACTGACGCTCGTGCACCGGGTGCAGGCGCATGAGCGGCATTATCCCTGCCATGGTTCGCAGCGCAATACGACCACCGAATTCGGTGACATAACATGGGAAGTGCGCACGGCGGGACTTCAGGCGTGGCCGAGCCGCAACGCCAATGGCTACCGCGCTACGGTCGCGACCAGGCGCGCGTAGAACTCGGCCGTGCGGCGCATGTTGTCCGACGTCATGTGCTCGTTCGTGCCGTGGATCATCTGCAGGTCACCGATCGACGCCACGATCGGCTGGAAGCGGTAGATGTCCGTGGCCAGTCCAGTCATGTGACGACTGTCGGTCGTTGCCGTGACGAGTCCGGGCGCAACGGGAGTGCGCTCGTCACCCGCCGCGACTGCCGCCATGACGCGGTATGCCGTCGAGGTGCTCGACGACACCGGTGAGGGATCGTAGGCCGGGCCCTCCCAGGCGAGTTTCACGCCGAGACCGCTGGTCGCTGCCGAGGCGCGCTGCAGCACGTCGTCCGCAGTCACGCCCGGCGCAATGCGGTAGTTGATCCAGGCGGTCGCGTCCTGGGGCAGCACGTTTTCCTTCGGGCTGCCGCGCAGCATCGTCGGTGCGATCGTCGTGTGCAGCGTTGCAGCACCCGCGGCCGTCGCTGCGATTCTCCGCACGAGGAGTGGACGGAACAACCATTCATTCGCGACGGCGATGCGTACGAGGAGGGATGCATCCGGCGCGAGTGCGCGCACCATGTCGGCCGCCGGTCCCTTGAACTCGAGCGGAAAAGCGGCGCCAGTGATCGACAGTACAGCCCTGGCGAGCACTTCGACGCCGGTCTCCGGGGGCGGCGCGGAGGAATGCCCGCCTGCGGCCGGCGCGGTGACTTGCAACGTCGCGTAGCCCTTCTCGGCAATGCCGATCAGTGCCACCGGTCGGCCAAGCAGCGGGAAATCGGCGATGACGGCCAACCCTTCGTCGAGCACGAACTCCGCGTGCACGCCACGCGCTTTCAGCAACTGCGCTGCTGCGTGCGCCCCGGTTCCACCTGCCTCTTCGTCGTGCCCGCTGACCACGTACACGGTGCGACGCGGCACGAAGCCGTTTACGACCAGCGACTCGATTCCCTCGAACAGCCCTATCAACGACCCCTTGTCGTCGACGGCGCCACGACCCCACACAGCTCCGTCCGCGATCACGCCGTCGAACGGCGGGTGTGACCAGTCCTGCTCGGTGCCCGGCGTCACCGGGACGACGTCGTGGTGAGCCATCAGGACGATCGGCGGGAGCGACGGGTCTGCGCCGTGCCAGGTGTAGACGAGCGTGTGGCCTGCGACCACTTCGCGGGTCATGGCCGCGTGTGCCGCTGGGTAGGTCGCGGCCAGCCACGCGTGCAGACGGTCCCATTCGGCCCAGTCGTTGGCCTCCGCGTCCTGGTGACTGACAGTGCGGAATCGAACTGCTTCCGCCAGGTGCTTCGCTGCGATTTCGCTGTCGACGCGCACGGCCGGTGCGAGCTCGACGGTCGACGCCAGGTCGCCGGGATGAGACGAGTGGGTTGCCGTGCGATAGGCGACGACCGCGACCAGGGCGGTGATCAAGACCAGCAGGATGAGGAGAACTCGGCGGGCCAGGCTCATGCAACCGGATGGTAGGGGCATTTATGCGATTCGTCACCGAATCGGCGACAATGGGAGGTTCGCTCCAACAGGAATCCGAGGCCGCCCATGAAGACCCGCATCACCGAGCTCTTTGGCATCCAGCACCCGATCATCCAGGGCGGCATGCATTTCGTCGGGTTGCCCGAGCTCGCGTCGGCGGTCTCCAACGCGGGCGGACTCGGCATGATTACGGCGCTGACGCTCGGCACGCCCGAGAAGCTCGCGGCGGCGATCAAGCGCTGCCACGAAATGACCGACAAGCCGTTCGGGGTGAACCTGACGTTCCTGCCGACGTTCGCCAACCCGCCGTACGCCGAACTCATCCAGGCGATCGTCGAGGGCGGCGTGCGCATCGTCGAGACCGCGGGCCGCAGTCCCGAGCAATACCTGCCGGTGCTGAAGGAGGCCGGCATCAAGGTGATCCACAAATGCACCTCGGTGCGGCATTCGCTGAAGGCCGAGTCGATCGGCTGCGACGCCGTGAGCGTCGACGGCTTCGAATGCGGCGGCCACCCGGGTGAGGACGACGTGCCGAACTTCATCCTGTTGCCGCTTGCCGCCGAGGCGCTGAAGATTCCGTTCGTCGCTTCCGGCGGCATGGCAGACGGGCGCAGTCTCCGCGCGGCACTCGCGCTCGGCGCCGAAGGCATGAACATGGGCACGCGTTTCATCGCCACGAAGGAAGCGCCGGTGCACGAGAACGTGAAGCAGGCGATGGTGCAGGCCAGCGAGCTCGACACGCGGCTGATCATGCGCTCGCTGCGCAACACCGAGCGCGTACTGCGCAACACTGCGGTCGACAAGGTCGTCGAGATCGAGAAGCAGAAAGGCGCCGCGACGACGATCGACGACATTCGCGAATACGTCGCCGGGGCCTACGTGAAGGTCATGCAGCAGGGCGAGATGGAAGCGGGCGCCTGGTCGTGCGGCATGGTCGCGGGCCTGGTCCACGACGTGCCGACCTGCCGCGAGCTGGTCGACCGCATCATGGGCGAAGCCGAGACGATCATCGCGCAGCGCCTGGCCGGCATGCGCGCCGCCTGACCGTCAGACCTCGCCTCGCTTCGCGAACTGAGCGATGTGGTCGCCCGCGCGGAAGGCGAGGGCCTGGATCGTCATCGTCGGTTGCCCGCGCCCCGACGTCACGAAGCTCGAGCCATCGCAGACGAACAGGTTGCGGACGTCGTGCGACCGGTGGTACTTGTCGACGACCGACGTCTGCGGATCGTTGCCCATGCGCGCGGTGCCCAGCAGGTGCGGCCCGCCGTTCGATTCGGCGACCGGTTCCTTCCAGACCTCGAGCGCACCGGCGGCCTGCATGGACTCGACGCCACGATCCTGCAGGTAGCGCACCATCGCCAGGTCGTCCGGATGGTCCTTGTAGGTCATGCGCAGCGCGGGCAGGCCCCAGGCGTCCTTCAGCTCCGGATCGAGGTCGATGCGATTGGTCTCGAGCGCGAGCGACGTGCCGTGGCCAGCGACGATCATCGCGCGCGGCAGGGCCTCGAGCAGCGACTTGAACCCTGCGCCCCAGGTGCGACCCGGCGGTGGCGCGAACAGCGACCACGCAATCGGCATCGGGCCGATGCGCGAATCGATGCCGCCGCCGCCGTAAAAGCCGCGCTGCGGGTCGTTGTCGTACCAGTCGTGCACGACACGCGTAACCTGCGCGCTCTTGAACTCGTTCAGTTCGTGCTCGAACAGCGCGTGGACCTGGGCGTAGGTGTTGAACATCAGGTTCTTGCCGACGTAGCCGCTCGAATTCGCGAGGCCGTCGGGGAACTTTGCATTGGCCGACAGCAGCAGCAGCCGCGAAGTCTCCGCGCCGTTGGCGCACACGACGACCGCGCGTGCCTTCTGGAAGTGCTCGCGCTTGTCCTGGTCGAAATAGGCGACGCCGGTCGCGCGACCTGCCGCGTTGGTCTCGATGCGCGACACGTAGCTCAGTGGCCGCACTTCGCAGCGGCCCGTGGCCTCGGCCTCCGGGATCATGGTGTACAGCGTCGACGATTTCGCCTGCATTTCGCAGCCAAACCCGATGCAGAACCCGCAGTGGGCGCAGGCGGGGCGGTCCTTGTAGGGCACCGAAGCGATCGCCATAGGCGCCGGGTACGGATGCCAGCCCATCTTGCGAGCGCCGCGTTCGAGCAGGACGCCCGAGGATTTCACGGGCAGCGGCGGCATCGGGTACGGCTTGCTGCGCCACGGGTCGAAGGGGCTGGCGCCCGCCAGTCCGGACACGCCGACGTCCCACTCAACTTTCGTGTAATACGGTTCGAGTTCGGCGTACGTGATCGGCCAGTCCGAAAAGGTAGTTCCCGGGATTGCGCCGAGGCGGCTGCGCTCGTCGAAGTCGACTTCGTGGAAGCGCCAGAAATTCGCGGTGAAGTGCACGGAACTGCCGCCGACGTTCGGCGCGTACCAGGCAGCGGGGAACTCCGTTACGCGTTGCGCCTTCTCGGACGCTGACTTCCGGAACGTCTGCGGGTTCGTGTCGAGTTTGTTGGTGAGCGCGCCGTTGAACCAGTGGTCGAGCTCATCGTGGCGGAAGTCCGCGGCCGTGAAGCGCGGCCCCTGCTCGAGCACCAGCACTTCGAACCCGGCCTGCGACAGTTCGCGTGCCATCACTCCGCCCGCGGCTCCCGAGCCCACCACGACGAAGTCGACGGTGTCGTTCGGCTTGAACTTGCGCGTGCTCATGACTGTTGTGCTCCGCGGCCTTCGCATAAGGCACGAACCCGGCATACTCGGCGTCGTAATGCCCGAACGGCGGTTGCCACGCGTGCTGGTCGACGAAGCCCACGAGCTTCCAGCCGAGCTTTCCGCGTTGCCGCCATAGGAGGGCAGGGCGAGAAGCCCGAGCACGGTCAGGAACTTCATGCGGCCGAAGAACGGCGTGTGCTCGACGTGCTTCAGGTAGGCCGTCTGATCGTCGAACGGCAGGTCGGCAAACTGCGCGACGCCCGGATGGTGCTTTGCGCACTTCGCCTGGAAGTCCGTCAGGCCTGCCACGAACTCCGGGCCGTTCTCCTGCCAGAGTCCCGCATGGACGTGGTCGATGAAGTAGACGACTCCCGCCTCATGCGCTCCCGGCGTGGCACCGCTCGGGACGATCTGCGACGCAATGGCGTCGACGTCGCGGGCCTGTGCGGGCGTGAGCAGGAGCAACTTGCTGCGATCCGCCGTGTCGCCGACCATCTGGTGAGCGTGTTCGGCTGCGGCGACGACCCTGGGCCAGCTGGCCGCAAGCCAGGCCATGCCTAGCGCCCCTCCCGAGGCCTGCAGGAAATTCCTGCGCGACGTACCGGATGCGTCCATGACGATCCCCCTGCGAGCGTTATTGTGGACTGAGTATGCTATGTCCTTCGCCGCCGCGTAGATTTTTGCATCGCGGCGAGGCCATGAAGGGACGACAGGAGGTTCCGTGAAAGTACTCGACCGTAGATTGCTGGCATCGTCGTTGGCGTGTGCGCTGCTTGCACTGCCCATCGCTGCCCCGGCCGCCGATGCGATCGTGCGCCGGTCGCTGCCTGACTTTCCGATCGCGAGCAGCGTGGCTGTCCCCGGCACCGCACGCATCGTCTTCGTCAGCGGCACGCTCGCCGATGTCGCCAAGCCAGACGCCCCGGCTGGCAGCCCCGAACGGCTCGGCGATACCGAGACCCAGGCGGCCAGCGTGCTCGCCAAGATTGCGAAGGAGCTCGCGGCATCCGAATTGACGATGGCCGACGTCGTGAAGATGAACGTCTTCATGGTGGGCGACCCGGCGAAGGGCGGCGGCATGGATTTCGGCGGCTTGATGAAGGCCTACTCGCGCCACTTCGGCACGGCCAGCCAGGGGAACCTGCCGGCGAGGACCACCGTGCAGGTGGTGGCGCTACCCGTGCCGGGCGCGCTGGTCGAGATCGAAGTGGTGGCGGCGCGCTGAACGGCGGCATCGCCCGCATGCCGGTCGATCGCCGCCATTCGCCGGTCATTTGCATAAACGCGACGTTCATTACACGCCAACCACGCAAGGAGATCCGTCATGGCGGAGAACGCAGTTCGCTGGTTCGAGATCTACGTGCAGGACATGGCCCGCGCCCGACGTTTCTACGAGAGCGTCCTGGGAATGAAGCTCGAGCGACTTAGCCCCGTCGGTCAGGATCTCGAGATGTGGGCATTCCAGATGTCACCCGACCGTCCCGGCGCCGGCGGCGCGCTCGTGCGCATGCCCGGCATGCCTTCTACGCCCGGCGGCACGATGGTCTATTTCGGGTGCGAGGACTGCGCGGTCGAAGGCGGTCGCGTGGTGTCGGCGGGCGGCAAGGTCCAGCGGGAAAAGTTGTCGATCGGCGAGTACGGTTACATCGTCCTGGCCATCGACACCGAAGGCAATCTCTTCGGTTTGCACTCGATGGCGTAGCGTCCCGGTCCCTCGCCCGCGCAGCGGGCGGGGGCGACGGCCGGCGCTATTCGATCGCCTGCACCTGCAGCTGCTCGAGCTTGCCGTCGGGCAGTTCGTAGGATCCAGACGCGCAGCTTTCGATCTGGATAGATGGCGTGGTAGGAGCGGCCGGTCATGCCGCCGCGCTGCCATGTCCGCAGATGCTTGAATTCCTTCGGCGCACCGAGCGGGCCGAGGCTCGCCTGGAAGTCGGCCAGGGCTTGCGCAGAGAAGTAACCGTTCGCGTTCGACGTGAACAGCTTGCGGTCGATGCGGCCGGCGAGCAGCCCCTCGAAGATCGCCTTCGCTTGCGCCGTCCGTGCCGTGTCGGTCGCGTCGACAGGCTCGAAGACGATGTCCGCGATCTTTGCCGCAAGCTGGTCGGGCGCATGCGATGCCATGAGATTGGTGAGGACCACGATGGCGACGCCGTCGTCGGGATAGACGACATTCAATGCCGTGAACCCTGCGACTTCGCCGCCGTGTTCCAGCTTGCGCCGCTGGCGGTCCATCGCAACGTCGAGTCCAAGCGCGTAGTCGGTGCCCGCGCCATTGTTCAGCAATACTTCGGTTTCGAGCTGGCGATAGGAGTCGGCGCTCAGCACGGTGCGATCGATCAATGAAATGTTCCAGCGAGCCAGGTCCTCCGCATTCATGGCGAGGCCGCCCGCGCCGAACAACCAGCCCGGGCCGCTGTGGCCGGACGGACGAGGGGGCCCCAGTGCGTACGATTCGTAGCCCGGTACCGTGCCGTGGGCCAGCGGCTCGTTGTCGAAGTCGCGGACCGACTCGATCCCCAGCGGCTCGAAGATGCGGCGTTCGAGGAACCGGTACAGCGGCTCGCCGCTGACCTTCTCGACGATGAGCCCCGCGAGCACGTAACCCGTGTTGCTGTACTGCCAGCGGGTGCCCGGTTCGTAGTCCAGCGGCTGGCGGGCCCAGCGGTCGAGGATCGCCGCGGGCTGTGTCGGTTGCCGCATGATCGCAAACGTGTAGTCCTGCGGCCAGTAGTCCTGGTAACCCGACGTGTGGGAAAGCAATTGGCGGATCGTGATCTCGTTCGCGCGGGTCAGTTGCGGAAAGTATTTCGACACCTTGTCGTCGAGCGAGAGCTTGCCGTCCTGCTGCAGCAGGAGCAGCGCGGACGCCGTGAACTGTTTCGAGATCGAGCCGATCGCGTAGCGCATGGCCGGTCGGGCACGCATGGCTTTCGGCTCCAGTTCAGCGCTGCCGTACGCCTGCAGATAGACGATGCGGCCGTCCCTCACCACCGCGATCGAGGCGCTCGGCACACCCGTCTGCTGCAGCACTGCCGCGGCCGCCGCGTCGATGCGTTGGGACGTGGCCTGGTCGAGATCAGAGTCGACTTTTCGTGCGTCGGTGGAGAATGCGACCAGCAGCAGGCTGACCAAGGCAAAAAGGCTGCGGACGTTTCTCGGCATGGAATACCTCATGCGCTGACAGTGATTCGCAGGACAGGAATCTGCACGCCCTGCAGGCGGAAGGTTTCGACGACGGCCGGGTTGATCTCGCCGGCGGCGGCAACGAAATCCTGCACCGCGACCCAGGGCTTGATGGCGATTGAGATGGCGTGATCGCCGAGCGCTGCGGCGGCAACCAGCGGCACCGGATCCTGCAGCACGCGTGGATTTAACGTGAGCACTTCCCGGACCGCGGCGACGGCAGCGTCGAGGTTGGTGCCGTACGCCACGTTTACGGCGAGGTCCAGTTGACGGATCTCGCCATAGTTGTGCAGGATCTCGCCGGCGATCTTGCGGTTGGGGACCACGACCAGCGAGAGGTCGCTGTGGCGCAGCGTCGTGCTGAAGATGGAGACCTTGCCGACGACGCCTTCCTCACCGGCGATCGAGATGTATTCGCCGACACGGAACGGCCGCGTGAAGATGATCGTAAGACCGGCCGCGACGTTGCCCAGCACGCCCTGCAACGCGAGCGCGATGCCTGCGCCCACGATGCCGAGACCGGCGAGCAGCGGCAGCAGGTCGATCCCGAGGTTCTGCAGGGCGATCAACAGGAACAGGAACAGCACGACGATCCGGACGACCCGCAGCAACAGGTCGCGCACCGGCTGCTCGAGCGACAGGCGGCTGAGGACGCGCCCGGCTAACTTCGCGACCCAATGCATCACGAAGAAACCGGCCACCAGCACCAGCGCCGCCGCGAGCACGCGCGGACCGTATTGCACGGCCAGCTGTGTCAGGACATCGGGGGTTTCGAGCAGCGAATCGATCGGGTTGGCCATGTGAAATCCTACCGCACCTGCTTCGGTTCGATGGTTGCAACCGGCGCGCCCGATTTCTTCCATGCGCCGAACCCGCCGTGGAGGTGGGCGACCGGCGTCAGTCCCATGTCCTGGGCGGTCTTCGCGGCAAGCGCGGAACGCCAGCCGCCGGCACAGAAGAAGACGAAGCGGTTGCCCGAGGCGAAGAAGTCCTTGTGGTAGGGGCTTGCCGGATCGATCCAGAACTCGAGCATGCCGCGGGTCACGTTGACTGCGCCGGGCATGCCGCCTTCGCGCCAGAGTTCGCGCGGGTCGCGCAAGTCGATGAACGTCACGTCGGGCTGGCCGAGCAGGGCGCGAGCCTCGTCGACACTCAGCGTCTCGATTTCGGCCAGCGCCTCGTCCACCAGTTGCTTCACGCTTTTCTTCAATGCAAGCGGCACGTTCGTCTCCTCGAGTGAAGGGCTGTTCTCGCCGTCCTGGCCTCAGAACCCGCAGCGTTCGAGGGCGTTCGCGACTCTCGCACGCGTGACTGCGGACTGCATCGGGAAAGCGCGGAAGAAATCGTCGCGCGTGAGCACGGGGTTACGCGATCGCACGTCGGCAGCCCACTGCGCGGCTTTCGCGTCTTCGCCGATGATGGCTTGCGTGGCCGACGCGATCATCGCAATCAGCACGTGGGCGCCCGGCGAGCGCGCAGCCCGTTCGGCCCACTCGGCGGCTGCGAGGTCCTCGCCGACGACCATGTGGGTGAAGGCTCGCGTGCCCAGCATCGCGTAATAGAGCGGATCGAGCGGGCTCAGGCGCATCGACAGGTCGACGTGCGCACGGCCCTCGAGTCCGCGGCCCGCGAGCGTCTCGGTCCAGGCCCGGGCATAGATGCCTTGCGCATAGTTCGGGCTGATCGCGGTCGCGCGCTCCAGCCAGGCCAGGCCACCCTCGAGGTCGCCCGAGAGCCAGAAGGTGCGGCCCATCGTGAAGTTCACGAACGGGTCGAGCGGGTCGAGTTCCAGGCCGCGCTGCGCAAATCGACGTGCCAGGTCGGACTCGCCGGCAATGTCGTCCGTGTGCCGCATGAACGCCGTCTGAAAGTGCACGAACGACAGCCCGGCATGCGCGCGTGCAAACCCCGGATCCTGCGCGACGGCCTGCTGGAACAACGCCGTGGCTGCGGCATTGTCCGTGCGATTGAAGCGGTACATGTGCTGCAGCCCGAGGTGGTAGGCGGACCACGCATCGAGGTCCTCGGTCACCGTGTGACGGGCGAGGTTCGCTTCGTGCAACGGAATGCGCAGTTCGAGCGCCGTCAGGATCCGCGCGCGGATGTCCTCGCGGATCGAGTGCACGTCGTCGACCGAGCCTGAAAACCGGTCCGCCCAGACGACACCGTCGTTGCGCGTATCGACGAGTTCGACGGTGACGACGAGGTTCGGGCCCGCGACGTCAACGGTGCCGGACAGGCAATACCGCACCCCGAGCACGCGACCGATTTCGCGCATGTCGGCGTCCTCGGTGCGCAGGCGAAACGACGAGCCGCGCGCCGTGACGAACAGCCAGCGCAGGCGCGACAGCTCCATGATCAGTTCGTGGGGCAGGGCGTCGGCAATGGCCGCGTATGGCCCGGCATCACCGATGAGGCGAAACGGCAGCACGGCGATCGACGGTCGCGCCGACTGTGCCCCGTGCGATCCTGCGTGCGACTCGAGCGGCGGCGGCTCGGCGAGCTGTATCGCGCGCGCGACCCTCACGTCGGCGACGAAACGGAAGCCCTGGCCATGGATCGTCCGGATGAACCGTTGTGACTGGCCGTCGTCACCGAGCGCCTGCCGTGCCGACTTGATGCGGCTCGCCAGTGCGGCGTCGGACACGACACGTCCGTCCCATACCTTGTCGAGGATTTCGTCCCGCGAGACCAGTCGCTCGCGGTTCTCGACCAGCAGGGTGAGCAAGGCAAAGACCTGGGGCTCGACTGGACGAGGTGCGCCGCTTTCGCGCAGCTCGGCCCTGGCCGTGTCGAGCTCGAACGCTTCAAACCGGTAGAGCATGGGCCCGAGGATACCGCCGGCCGGTGCGCTCGCCCAGAAATCCGGTTGGCGACCCGGTCACGAACCTCCATGAAATCTCCATGCCCTCTGCAAGCTTTGGCAAGCGCGAGCTGCCAGCATTTGCCTGCACGCCGCGAGACCAAGGAGTACCAGCATGATCCGGCCCATCCACAACCTGACCCTGTCCGCCATCCTGTTCGCTGCCCTGGGTGCGTCCGCCGCACTGAACGCCGAAACGCCGGTGGCCCCTGGGGTGGACCGCCCGCTGGCCCTCTCCGAGACAGCCGCCGACCTGCAATGGGGGGATTGCCCGGCCATCTTCCCGCCTGGATGCCAGATTGCGGTGCTGCACGGCAATCCGGCCGAGCCGGGTGCCGACGTGTTCCTGCGTGTGCCGTCGGGCTATACGATTCCGGCGCACTCGCACACGTCGGCCGAACGCATGGTGCTCGTCTCCGGCCAACTCGACGTGACCTACGCCGGTCACCCGACCGCGAGCCTGAAGCGCGGTGATTACGCGTATGGGCCGGCCCAGCTGCCGCACACGGCTCGCTGCACCGGCGCCGAGGCCTGCACGTTGTTCATCGCATTCAATGGCGCGGTGGACGCGCTGCCATTCGCTGGAACGATTTAACCAACCATCGCAAGGATAAACGACATGCCCCTCGTCACCATCGACGTCATCACGGACGTGTTCACCCCGCAGCAGAAGGCCGACATGATCGCCAAGGTCACCGCGGCGATGATCGAAGTCGAAGGCGAAAGGATGCGTGGGGTCACCACGGTCCGTATCAACGAATTCAAGAGCGGTGACTGGGCCATCGGCGGCCAGGCGCTCAAGACCTCGGACGTGAAGGCGCTTGCCGAAGGCAAGGCTGCGTAGCTGGCTTTGCTCCCGTTCTGAGCCTTCCGCAAAACTTCACTTGACCCCGTGCGGCGCGCCCCGCTCAATGTGGGGCGATGCTACACCCGCCAGAGTTCAAGTCCCTCCATGCCACGTTTTCGACGAGCCTGACCGCGACGCTCGGCACGCCGCGGTTGCTCCGCTACGACCATGGCGCCCATCCGCTGGAGGACCTGCCTGGCCACGTGCGGGCTGCCTCGTCGCTCCGCCGCCAGGGCAGTCGACTGGTGATCCTGCAGGACGACGTCAGCGCGCTTGCCGTGCTCGATCCATCGACGGGATCGACGCACCCGATCCTGTTGCCGTCCGGGCCGGACGGCGCGCGAGTCTTCGACGATGCGCGCGGCAACAAGAAATTCAAGATGGATCTCGAGGCCTGCGTCGTGCTGCCGGATGGCCGGCTCGTGGCGTTCGGGTCGGGTTCGAGCCCGCAGCGCGAAAAGATCGTGACGATCGCGTCCGGGAAGGGCGCGATAGCGCAGCAACTGTCGGGCAGTGATTTCTACGCCAGCCTGCGCATCCACACGGCTGCGCACGGCACCCGCCTGAACATCGAAGGAGCGGTGGTGCACGGCGATTGGCTGCGACTGTTGCAGCGAGGCAATGGCAAGCGTGGCGGCGATTCGTGGAACGCGATCCTCGACATTCCGCTCGACAAGTTCGTGGGCTGGCTCGACAGCCGCAAATCAGTCCCGCCGGTACGGCGCATTTTCGAGATCGATCTCGGCAACGTCGCGGGGGTTGCCTGCGGTTTCACCGACGCTGCGGTGGCCGACGACGGACGCGTCGCCTTTCTCGCCTGCGCCGAAGACACCGAGGATGCGCTCGACGACGGGCCGGTGCTCGGCTGCCGGTTCGGCTGGCTCGCGGCGGATAACCAGGCCGTGGTCATGACGACCATCGTCGACAGCGACGGCCAGCCGACCCGCCTCAAACTGGAAGGCATCGAAACCCGCATCGACGGCGGGTCCGTGTTCGACGTCGTCGCCGACATGGATCGCGGCGACGAGCCGGCACGGATCGCGGAGCTCATCGTCCGCGACTGAGAAGGCTACTTCCGGCTCCCGTCCCGGATCGCGCGAAACTCGCTGTCCGCGCGCCAGTTCGGCCACCGCGAAGAATTCGCGATGCCCAGTCCCACGTCGTAGTACAGCTGCAGGTCCTGCAGCGTGCCGCTCACGTCCCAGTCCGGCGAATACTCGTCCGATACCTGGTGGTAGCGCTTCGCCGTGTATTCCGCGAGCCACTTCTTGCCGTAGTCCGCGCCCAGCGTCGGGCTGTCGATGCCGGCCTTGGTGTACAGCATCGGCACGCCGGCCTTCGCCAGGTTGAAGTGATCGGAACGGTAGTAGAAGCCCTTCTCGGGCGACGGCTCCTGCACCGGCACGCGTCCCTGTCTTGCAGCGGCCGTGCGCAAGGCATCCTCGAGTTCGGATTTGCCAAACCCGATCACGGTGATGTCGCGCGTCTTGCCTACGCTGTAGAGGTTGTCCATGTTCAACCCGCCGGCCATCTGCGCGACGGGGATGGGCGGATGCGCAGCAAAATACTCGCTGCCGAGCAGGCCCGACTCCTCGGCCGTGACGGCGACGAACATCACCGAGCGTTCCGGTGCCGGCTTCGTCGCGGCAAACGCGCGACCGAGCTCGATCAGCGCCGAGACACCCGTGGCGTTGTCCTGCGCGCCGTTGAAGATCGCGTCTTCGCCGGGCTTGGCGTTCGCGGTCTTGCCAAGGTGGTCCCAATGCGCGGTGTACACGAACGCCTCGTCGGGACGCTTGCTGCCCGGCACCTTGCCCACCACGTTGTAGGAGACCGTGTTGCGGACGTCGTTGCGCACGGCCATGCTCGCCGTGAGGCCCGTCGCTTGACCCTTGAAGCCGCGGACCGACGACGCCTTTTTCAGCGCGCCGAAGTCCATGCCAGCCGCCGACAACACGCGTGACGCAGCGTCTTCCGTGATCCAGCCTTCGAGTGCAAGGCGCCTGGCTTCGTAGTCGTCGATGCGCAGGTCGAACTGCGGCTTGGTCGCGCTATTGCGCGGCACGTCCCACGGATAGCCTGCGGCCTTGGTCTCGTGGATCACCAGCAAGCCGGCCGCCCCGCGACGCACGGCCTCGGCGAACTTGTAGTCCCAGCGACCGTAGTACGTCATTGCGTTGCCGTTAAAGAGCTTCGGGTCCTGCGTGGCGAAGCCGGGATCGTTGACCAGCGCGAGCACCAGCTTGCCGCGCACGTCGAGGCCGGCGTAATCGTCCCAGCCGTACTCCGGCGCTGCGATGCCGTAACCCGCGTACACGACTTCCGTGTTCGCGATGCTCGTCGATGGCACGGGACGCTTGGTCCACACCACGACGTCGTCCGGGCTGCGCAGTTCGAGCGACTTGCCGCCGGCTCCAGCGAGCCGCATTGCAGCATCTGCGTGCGGCATGATCTCCACGACCGGCACGGGTTGCAGGTAGCTGTCGCCTGCGCCCGGTTTCAGGCCGGCTGCCCGGAACTGTTGTTCGAGGTAGGCGAGGGTTTTCTGCTCGCCTGCGGTGCCGGGCGCACGCCCCTCGAAGGCATCCGACGACAGCACTTCGATGTGCTTGCGGTAGGCCGCTTCGGGGAAGGCGGGGGCCTGCGCATGTGCTGCCGTGCTGGCTGCCAGCAATGCCGTTGCGAGCAGCGCCTGGACTTGCTGCTGCCGCTGCGGTGAGCAAAGGCGGGGGCGAGGAACTGTCATGATGCGCATGGTACGAGCCTAGCGGCTGTCGCCGGATCTGTCAGGATTTCGTTGGCGCGTGGGACGAGATGGCGACCCAGGGCGCACGGTTCGTCTAGACTCCGTGGCCACGGGAGGAGCCTTGAACGAACCGACGCCATACGTGTCCTCTTGCCCCTGGCGATCGTCATCGATCCTGCTGATCGCTCTCGTGCTGGCGAGCTGCGGCGGCGGAGGCGGTGGTGGTTCCGGCGGCGAGCCTCCACCTCCGCCTCCGCCACCCCCGCCACCGCAGGAGCCGCCGGTCTTCACGACGGCTACCGCAGTCCGGGTGACTGGGCCAACTCCCTTCAGTGCCAACTGCCTGGTCGTGCCGGCGGGCGCGACCGCGTATGCGAATGCGGAAGTTGAATCGCATCTCGCTATGGATCCCTCCAATCCGAACCACCTTGTCGCCGCGTGGCAGCAGGACCGCTTGTCGGACGGTGGCGCACGCGGCCTGGCAACTTCGGTTTCGGTCGACGGCGGTGCCACCTGGAGCACGCCCCAGGCTTCGCCGTTCACGCAGTGTGCGGGCGGCGTGTTTGCCCGCGCGTCCGATCCGTGGGTTGCCGTCAGCAGTTCCACCGCCCTGCAGATCGGCATTGCCTTCACCGGCACGGCGCTCGCGGTCGGTGCACGCAGTGCAGTGCTGGTGAGTCGCTCCACTGATGGCGGTGCCTCCTGGGGTCCGGCAATTTCCCTCATCGATGACGACGGCACGCGGTTCTTCAACGACAAGGAAAGCCTCACCATCGATTCGACGGACTCGAGCCACGTGTACGCCGTCTGGGATCGTCTCGACCCGAGCGAGCGCGGCGTCACGCTGCTCGCGCGTTCGACGGACGGCGGCGTGAACTGGTCGCCGCCGGTGCCGGTCTACGACCCGGGCGCAGGACGACAGACCATCGGGAACGTGGCAGTGACGACGCCGGATGGCGCGGTGCACGTCTTCTTCACCGAGCTGGGCCCCGCGGCTGGCAACCCCGCGGTCATCGAAGGCAACCTCGCCGTCATCCGGTCGACCGACAAGGGCGTTACCTGGTCGGCGCCGACGCGCATCGCGCAGCTGCTTGCAGTCGGAACGCGCGTCCCGTTGCAGACGTCGATCACGGTGCGGGCCGGTGAAGTCCTGGGTGCCTTCGCGGCCAGCCCTGCCGACGGCACGCTGTACGCGGCCTGGCAGGACTCGCGCTTCACGGGTGGGGCGCACGACGTGATCGTGCTCGCGCGCTCGACCGACGGCGGCAGCACCTGGAGCGCGCCGGTCCGCGTCAGTGCCAACGTCGCAGTTCCCGCGTTCACCCCGACACTCGCCGTCCTGCCGAGCGGCCTGGTCGGCGTGACCTATTACGATTTTCGCCAGGCCGGCACGCCGACCTTCCAACCCACCGATTTCTGGCTGGCCGTATCCCGCGACGGCACGGCCTGGCGCGAGACGCGACTCGCCGGCAACTTCGACCTGCTCGACGCCCCGAACGCCAACGGCCTGTTCGTCGGCGACTACCAGGGATTGACCGGGGACGGGTCGACCTTCGTTGCCTCGTATGCCCGCACCAACACGGGTGATAACGCGAACCGCACTGACGTGTTTGCGGATCGGGTCGACGGCGATGCGATCGCAACGAGCAGCATGGTGGCCGGCAGTGCCGCGCAGAAGACCGCGGTGCCGGCGTGGACCAGGAGCGCGGGTGAGCGGGTGGCCGATCACCTGGCCACGATACGTGAGCGTCGCAGCGCGAAATGGCGCGCGTGGCGTGAGACTCAGCCGCAGCCGTCACCGCAGCAGTGATTGCTGTGCGGGGGATAAAAGTCTGATGAGTAAACGTACGACGACTTCTTGCCTGGTGCTGGCGTGCCTGGCCCTTGCCGGGCCCGCCCAGGCCGGCCCTGCGCCCGAGACGCTGGCCCCATCTGCCACCGGCGCCGCCACGCTCCGCTGCGGCGCCCTGATCGACGGCAAGTCGGCGACACCGAAGCGCGACGTGGCGATCCGCATCGAGAAAGGCCGCATCGTGTCCGTAGGCGCGTTCGCTCCGAATGCAGCGGGCACGGTGATCGACCGCTCGCAGGACACCTGCCTGCCGGGCCTCATCGACGCGCACGCCCACGTGCTGATCAAGACCGACGACTACCAGGTCGACCACCTGCGGCGTTCGTCCGGCTACAAGGCCCTGCGCGGCCTGAACGTGGTGCAGGAAATGCTGCGATCCGGGTGGACGACGGTCCGCATCCTCGGCGACGCCGACGTGGCCTACGCGCATCTCGACGTGCGCACCGCGATCCAGGAGGGCCTGTTCACCGGTCCCCGGCTGACCGGCGCGGGACACTACTTCTCGATCACCGGCGGCGGGGGCGACCTGAACTTTCTCGGCCCCGAGCACCAGGTGGTGGCGGACGGTCTCGTCGTCGACGGCGTGGATGCGGTGCGCAAGGCGGTCCGCGAGGAGATCAAGCACGGCAGCGACTGGATCAAGGTGCTGGCGAGCGGCGCGATGATGTCGGCCGGCAACGATCCCAACCGCGCGCACTTCAGTCCCGACGAACTGGCAGCGATCGTCGATGAAGCGTCGCGCCTCGGCGTGCCGGTCGCGGCACATGCGCATTCGGCGGCGGGCATCAAGGCATCGGTCCTGGCCGGTGCGCGCACCATCGAGCACGGCACGTTCATGGACGACGAAAGCATCAAGCTTATGAAGGAGAAGGGCGTCTACCTCGTGCCGACACTCTACGTCGGCGACTACTACCTCAACGAGCAGCCAGGCAGCGAAGCGCAAGCCAAGATGAACGAACTGACGCGCAAGTACCGCGCGCAGCACATCGCGGCCGTCGGCAGAGCGATCAAGGCGGGCGTGAACGTCACCGTCGGCACGGACTACGTCGGTTTCCCCGTCAAACAGGGAGTGCGCGAGCTCGGATTGCTGGTCGAGGCGGGCATGACACCGATGCAGGCGATCCAGGCCGCCACGCGCGTGAACGCGGAACTGCTCGGCTGGCAGGACCACGTCGGTACCGTCGAGGCAGGCAGGCTCGCCGACATCATCGCGGTGCCTGGCGATCCGTTGCAGAATCTCGCCGTGCTGGAGAAGGTGTCGTTCGTGATGCTCGGCGGACGAGAGGTCTCGAAGCCATGACGACGGAGACGAAGACCGTGCACGACGCGTGGACCGACGTCGGCGCAGCCGATGAACTGGCCGCCCGGCCACTGCAGCAGGTGCTGCTCGGGCGCAAGAAAATCGCGCTCGCCTGCAAGGACGGCGAGTTCGCCGCGATCTCCGGCGTCTGCAACCACGCCGGGGGGCCGCTCGGCGAGGGCAAGCTCGACGGCGACTACGTCGTCTGCCCGTGGCACTACTGGAAGTTCCACTGCCGTACCGGCGAGGGCGAGCCCGGGTACGAGGACGACCGTGTTCCGGCCCACGACGTGCGCGTCGAGAACGGACGCGTGCTGGTCAATCCGCAGGCCCGCACGAAGCGGGGCCGCTTGCCCCATCCGCCGCACCCCCTGGCCCGCACACCGCAGCGCGAGCCGGGCCCGATCCGCGTGCTGGGTCTCTCCACGACGGCCATGACGGCGGCCCACCCGCGCTACAGCACATCCGAGGACCTGCTGCTGCATGCGCTGCACGACGCCACGACCCGCCACGGCTGCGAGACCCAGCTGCTGCGCATCCGCGACCTCAATTTCCGCGAGTGCGAGGGGTTCTACTCGAAGGCGTCGCGCGCGTGCACGTGGCCGTGCTCGATCACGCAGATGGATGCCGACGACCAGATGGATCGCGTGTACGAAGGCGTCGTGCACTGGGCCGACGTGATCCTGGTGGCCACGCCGATCCGCTGGGGCGGGGCGAGCAGCCTGTACTACAAGATGGTCGAGCGGATGAACTGCATCCAGAACCAGGAGACGGTCGCCGGCAGGCACCTGCTGCGCAACAAGGTGGCGGGCTTCATCATCACCGGCGGGCAGGACAACGTGCAGGGCGTTGCGGGCCAGCTGCTCGGGTTCTTTGCCGAGGTCGGCTGCCAGTTCCCGCAGTTCCCCTACGTCGCGCACACCCGCGGCTGGAGCGCGGAGGACATGGAGAACAACGAGAAGTTCGTGCAGAACTCCGCGTCACTGCACGAAGGCGCCGCCAAACTGATCCAGCGCTGCGTCGAGATGGCACAGGTCATGATCAGGGCTCGCTCGGCGAGGGCGCGCTGATCCGTGGTGGACGCAAGGGCCACCGGCTGGAGTCACCGCCGGTGACATTTCCCGACGCGGCACCGATCGCGGACGAATAGCCGCGCTACGCCTCCGCAGCCGCCTGCAGGCGCTGCCGCAACCACCGCGCCACGTCGGCGATCTCTGCCATGCACACTGAATGCTCCATCGGGTACTCGTGCCATTCCGGCTGGTAACCATGCGCCTGGAGTTCGTTGCGCGCCTCGAGACCCATGGCGATCGGCACGACCGGATCGCTGCGGCCATGGCACAGCAGGATCGGCACGTCCGAATTCGCGGCGGATCTTTCCGCGGCGAGCGTCTCCGGAAAGGGCAGGTAGCACGACATGGCGAGGATGCCCGCCAGTCGCTCGGGATGGCGCAGGCCCGCATACAACGCGACGGCGCCCCCTTGCGAGAACCCCGCCAGCACCACGCGGGAGGCCTCGATACCCCGCTGCCGTTCACGATCGATGCAGTCCGCAACCCGGCGCGCGGATTCGACGGTACCGGAGATGTCCGCCCGCCCGGTCGGAGTGAACGACTTGATGTCGTACCAGGCACGCATCACGAACCCGTTGTTCACCGTGACCGGCCGCCGCGGTGCGTGCGGAAACACGAAGCGCACGGGGAGCGAGTCTGGCAAGCCGATCTCGTCGACGATCGGCACGAAGTCGTGGCCGTCGGCGCCGAGACCGTGCAGCAATATCACCGAGGCCACCGCAGGCGCCAGTGGCGACAGCGTGACCTCGAAGTCGGTCTCGTCCCGCAGGTATTTCATGCCCGCCAAGATACACTGCCGGAGCGACTGGGAGCACGACCATGACAGCACGCGGCATCGAATGCGTGGCCGCGTAGGTATTGAGCCTGTTGCAGTCGAAGCAGGCCTGCGTGACCCTAGCAATGGGGCTGTCGCATTGGAGGAGCTACGCACTGCGTGTGGGGTGAATCCGGATGCATCGCATAGACCCGGCCGCGTTGCGGAAATTGCGGGAGCAGCTGGAGCAGGCTGTGCGCGATCATGCCCACTGGCGCGAGAGGCTCCTCCGCTCGATCGTCTGCCGGATGCCGTGCGATCCGCGGGACCTCGATGAGAGTGCCCATCGCCTGTGTCGCTTTGGCCAGTGGTATTACGAGCAGGCATCGGTTGAACTCTGGGAGCAGCCGGCGTTCGCGGCAATCGAGACGGAACACAAAAGGCTGCACCAGATCGCGGCGCAAATGCTGCGTGAGGCGGGCGCCGGTGAGCCGGTTTCGCGTGAAGGCTATGACGACTTCGTGACCGGCGGCGAGCGCCTGGCCCTGGAACTGGATACGTTGCGGCATGCGATCGCGGGATCGCTGCGGGACCGCGATGCGTTGACCGGGGCCCACGGCCGCATCGAGATGCTGCCTACGTTGCGCGAGTGGCGCGAGCTGGCCCGCCGCGACGTGCAGCAGTGCTGCATCGCTTTCATGGACCTCGACCATCTGAAGGAGATCAACGACAGGCACGGTCACGGCGTCGGCGACCAGGTGCTGGCCGGCGTGGTGCAACAACTCACGGAACACCTGCGACCGTACGACAAGGTGTTTCGCTACGGCGGCGACGAGTTCCTGATCTCGCTGCCCGGGGCCGACCTGGAAATCGGGAAGAAGGTGATCGGTCACATTCGCGAGCAGATCGCCGCAGCGACCGTGGTCACGAGTCCCGACGGCCATGCAATTTCCACGACGGCGTCCTTCGGGCTCGCATTGCTGGAGCCGGACATCAGCGTGGAGGAGTCCATCGACAGGGCCGATAAGGCGTTGCTGGTCGCCAAGGCCGCCGGGCGCAATCGCGTCTGCAGCTGGGATCCGGCGGTCACGACCAGCACTCTGCTGCGGCGAATGATGCAGGACGGCGAGGCGGGGTGAGGCGAGTGGCGACGGTCGCCGGGTGTCAATTCGGCGGCGGTGGCGTCTCGTCCTTTTTCTGCTGCCGGCGCTGCTGTTTTTCTTCGCGCTTCTTCTTCGCGGCCTCTTCGCGCTGCTTCTTCTGCTGTGAATAATTCGGGGGCTTGGCCATGGAGTCTCTGTCCTCGTTGGTGACGATGGGGCAGGTTAACGGTTAACGGCCCTTACTTACAGCGGTGCTGCCCAGTCGCCGAGGCGGGGTGCGACGAAATCTGCGCCGGACCCAGCAGAATTCAGCCCCCGAGTCGCTGACCATACCCTCGTTCAGCCCCTGTCCCAGTACGCCGCCTTGTCCGGGAGCACCCAGCGCACGCCGCCGCGCGGGTCGTCGCGATCACCCTCGTAGCGCGGGATCAAATGCAAGTGCACGTGCGGCACCGTCTGGCCGGCGGCGGCGCCATCGTTGATGCCGATGTTGTAGCCCGCGGGACCGAACTGCCGCTGGAGTTCGTCGCGGGCGGCGGCCAGCAGCAACATCAGGTCGGCGCGCTCTGCGTCCGTGACTTCGAAGAACGACGCCACGTGCCGCCTGGGGAGGATCAGCGTGTGACCGGGCGAGACCGGGAAGCCGTCGCGAATGACGACTGCGTGCTCGCTCTTCAGCGCGAAGCGATCGGCAGACAGGCTGCAAAAGGGGCAGGGTGGAATCACTGCGGCTCCGGTGGGAGCGGCTCGAACCGCGCCTGGAAGAACCGCAGGTAGCGCGGCTCGTGGGCCATCCTGAGACCGCGTGCCGTGTCGCGCTCGTCGAACACGGCAGCCGCCGACTCCGCGACGATGTCCATGTGCGCCTGCGTGTAGACCCGGCGCGGAATGGTCAGCCGGACGAGTTCGAGGGCGGGGTAGTGGTGTTCGCCGGTGGCGGCGTCGCGGCCGGCCGAGACGATGCCGCGCTCCATCGCGCGAACGCCGGCATCCTCGTACAGGTTTGCCGCGAGCGTCTGCGCAGGGAAGTCATCCTGGCGGATGTGCGGGTAGAACGCCCTGGCGTCGAGATAGACCGCGTGCCCGCCGATCGGCCGCACCACCGGCACGCCCATGTCGATCAGCTTGTGGCCGAGGTACTCCACCTGCCCGACGCGAGCGTGGATGTGCTCGTCGTCGACCGATTCGACGATGCCGCGTGCCATCGCCTCCATGTCCCGGCCGGCCATGCCGCCGTACGTGTGCAGGCCTTCGTACACGACAACCAGGTTGCTGGCTTCCTCGAACAGCTGCGGGTCGTTCAGTGCCAGCCAGCCGCCGATGTTGACCAGCGCGTCCTTCTTGCCGCTCATGGTGCAGCCGTCGGTGTAGCTGCAGTACTCGAGCAGGATCTCGGCCACCGGCTTGTCGCGATAGCCCGCCTCGCGTTGCTGGATGAAGTAGGCGTTCTCGACCGCGCGCGTGGCATCGAGCATCACGCGGATGCCGTGGCGGGCCGTCAGCTCGCGCACCGCCCGCGTGTTCGCCATCGACATCGGCTGGCCGCCGGCCATGTTCACCGTGCCCGCGATGCAGACATACGGTATGCGGTCGGCGCCCACACGCTGGATCAGCGCCTCGAGTGCGCCCAGGTCGACGTTGCCCTTGAACGGGCTCTCGTCGGTCGGGTCGTGGGCCTCCGGCACGATCACGTCGACAAAGGTGCCGCCCGCCAGTTCCTGGTGCAGCCGCGTCGTGGTGAAGTACATGTTGCCGGGCACGTAGTCGCCGGGCTTGATCAGGATGCGCGACAGCAGGTTCTCGGCGCCGCGGCCCTGGTGGGTCGGGACGATGTAGCGGTAGCCGTAGTGCTGCCGGATCGCCGCTTCGAGGTTGTAGAAGTTGCGGCTGCCGGCATAGGCCTCGTCGCCCATCATCATGCCGGCCCACTGCCAGTCGCTCATCGCGCTGGTGCCGCTGTCGGTCAGCAGGTCGATGTAGACGTCCTCGGAGCGCAGCAGGAACGTGTTGTAGCCCGCGTCGAGGATGGCCCGCGCACGCTCGGCGCGCGTCATCATCTTGATGGGCTCGACCACCTTGACCTTCCAGGGTTCGGCCCACGAGCGGTGCGCAGGGCGGCGGTGACGGGTTTCGGGCGAGTCGGTCATGGCGACGCGAACTCCTCTGGACGTGTCGAAAACGGCAAGGATGTTGCCCCGGCCCGCGTCGAGGAAGCCGTGCATGTACGGATCCTCGTGGATGGGCAAGAGCGCGATGAGGGACGCGATCCTGAACCAGGCGGACATGCTCGTGACGTCACCGCGTCTGCGGATGAACCAACACTGGCATCGCTATCGACGTTTCAGCTGAAACTCTCAATCTCGTTTTGACGATGTGCTCGCCTGGACGTTCGCGCCAATGTCGCCGTATCCGGCAGATATGCATCAGCCGAAATGCCGGTGCAGTCGCAGTGTCGTGGAAACCCACTGTGACCGCGCTCCATGCAGCTTCCACACATCGAAGACGCGCACGTCCCCGATTCGAAGATCTCGGACTATCTGCTGGCCGATGATCACCCGACTGGCCGCAGCAGAGCGCACTTCTTCCGCAACTTGGGATTTCAAAAAGACCGACCTGCCGCGCTGCGTCGTGCCTTGCTTCAACATGCGGCAGGTAATGAGGTAAGCTCAATTCAGCAGACGTCGTTTGGAGCCAAGTACCTGATTGACGGTCGTATTTCAGGGCCGAACGGTGATTCGGCGGGAATTCGCAGCATTTGGTTCATCGGGGCCGGAGAGTGCGGCCCGAGGCTTATCACGGCATACCCGTTGCGAGGCGTGACGAAATGACGATTCGAGAACACGACTTGGTGGTGCTGACGGCCGACATCCCTGCCGAAGGCCTCGAACTGGGCGACGTAGGTACCGTCGTGCTCGTCCACCGGGCCGATGCCGGATTCGAGGTGGAGTTCGCTACGCTCGCCGGTGAAACGCTTGTGGTCGTGACCGTGCCTGCGGATTCGATTCGCCCAGTCGGTGACAACGAGATTGCACACGTGCGTCGCGTTGCGTGACAGACAGTGTCCGGCGAGACTGAAGCACGGCGCGGTTTTGCCGTCGTCGTCCGTGCTGTTCACCCGGCGCCTGCCGTGAAACGAACAAGGCGGGCCCTTGCAGAACCCGCCCTGTCCGGTTCAACCTGCGCTGAGTGGCCGATCAGTCCTTGGCCGCGTCCTGCATCGCTTCGCCCGCATTCTCGACGGCCTTGCCGGTCGCGTCGACGGCGTCTGCAGCGGCTTCCCTGGTCGCGACGGCGGCAGAGTCAATGGCTTCGCCGGCACTGTCCGCAGCCTGGCCTGCGGCAACAGAGGCGTCGGAAGGCGCTTCGGCGGATGGGCCTTCCTTCCTGGCGCACCCAGCGAGGGTCAGCGTGGCGAGAGCGGCGACGAGTACGATCTTGTTCATGGATGAGTTCCCCTGGGTAAGCGGACCGGGAGAAGAGTCTGGCAGGAGCGGCTCGCGCCAACTGTCCGCTACCGCACGGACGGGGCCGCCACCGTGGTCTAGAAGTCACTCCGGTTGCCCTAAGTCGGGGGCGGGGATAGCTTCGCTACATGGCTCCGCGGTATCGAAACGAGGGTAGTCATGGCAGCCAGGAAGAAAAAGCCGCAGCGCAAGGCAACCACGTCGGAACGCAAGTACGAGGTGAAGGCCGAGATCGAGAACTTCACGCTCACGAAAGCGAAGTCGGCACTCAAGCTGGAGATCTACTGCCGCGAGGAAAAACTCGGCGAGCTGCAGGTCGGCCGGGGTTCGCTCTACTGGTGGGGTGCGCACCGGCACAAGGAAAAGCGCGTCAGCTGGGGACGGTTTGCACAAATGATGGATGAGCTGGCCTATGGCAAGAAGTAGCAACACTTTACTGCGGGCGGCCATGACCGCCGTACGGGACTGCGCGGACACGATGGAGACTCAAGCGGCGAGTCTGCTGGAGGCGATGCCGACGCTGCCGATGCATGAGGGATCGCGCGCGAGCGCACTGGAACTGAGCGCAGGGCTCAAGGACGCGGCCAGTCGCGTGATGTTCGAGCTGGCGTTGCTGGAAACCGAACTTGGGGAGGGCAAGGCGGAGACCGCGTCCGCCGTGCAGCGCCTGGCCGGCATGGACGCATTGATGATGGGTGCGGTGGCGGCCATGGCTGACGTCGCGGACGAACTGGAGAAGGCCGCCGAGCGCGACGAGACCCACGAGCAGTCGTTCGTGCTGGTGATCGAAGCCACCGCCGCCATGCTGCAGGGGATCGAAAAGGCGAAGGCCGCGACGCAGGCACTCGACGCGACGGAGCCGGCCGCCGTGAACACGTGATGAATTACGCGCGACTCAAGGAGCGGCATCGCGCAGACAGGGGTGCGTGGCACCCGAAACTGAGCCTGCGGGTGCACCGGGCGTTGTCGTGGCTCGACCGGGCCGAGCAGCTCGGTGGCCAGGACGATGCGGACGGGCAGTTCATCCTGCTGTGGATAGCGTTCAACGCGGCGTACGCGACCGAGATCGACGAGAAGTATCGCGATTCGGAGCAGCAGACGTTCCGCGGATTCCTCGACAAGCTGACCCAGCTCGACGCGGGGAACAAGCGATTCGATTCGCTGGTCTGGACCGAGTTTCCGAAGAGCATCCGGGTGCTGCTCGACAATCCGTACGTGTTCGCGGATTTCTGGAAGTTCCAGAACGGGACATTGCCGGAGTCGGCATGGAAGGCGAGCTTCGCGGCCGCCAACAAAGCGGCGCACGTGGCGCTGGGCCGGCAGGACACGGTGACGGTGCTGTCGATCGTGCTGTCGCGCATCTACACGCTGCGCAACCAGCTGATTCACGGCGGGGCCACCTGGAACGGGTCGGTCAATCGGGAGCAGCTGCGGGACTGCGTGAACCTGATGGGAAAACTTGTGCCGCTGGTGATCGAGGTGATGATGGATCACCCCGGCACGTTGTGGGGGGATGCGGTTTATCCGGTCGTCAAATGACGCCGGATCGCGCGCGGCGGGACGGGCGAGACCTTCGCACGCAAGATTGCACGAGGCAAATCGCGGGGCCATGAAATCAGTCGCGACCGCGCCCACGGACCCTGATCGCATTTCCGGTGCGATCGTCATCCTGTTTCATCTTCGAGGTCTCGAAGAACCGCAACTTGATGTCGCAATTGCGACATCAAGTTGGGGAGTGCTCGGAAGCGACCGCTCGCGTTCACGGCTGACTTGGACGGGAGTGAATGACACCTGACGACTACAGGTCTCAACGCGACGACCAGGCGGTCAGGTCGCCGCGGTTTTGCTTGACCTCCGGCGTCTACGGCTGCGACCGGCACGAGACTACGATCCTAGCGCGCTCGTCACCAAAGACCCGTTGGTACAGGATGAAGCGCTATAACGCCTTCTCCGTTGCCGCAACCAGAGACTTTAGAAAATTGACCGCGCGTCTCAGATCGTCCCGCGTCACTAGGTGGGGCGCCGCGGGACTGCCATTCCGCGACGGCTTCGACCTGTGCACTGCCTGGCCGCGCTTTGCGATCAATTCGTCAAGTGTTGTCTTTGCTTTCTGCGCATCGCATTGATGCCACTGCCAGGAACTGGTGACATCGACCTCGAGAGAAAGTCCTGGAATAACTTGCGGGTCTTTTCAGTATTCGGATTGTTAAACCGCTTCAGTTCCTCCTCCAATCGGCGCTGTACAAACCGAGCGGACGAGCTGTCGCCATCAGCCGCGATCCGATTTCGCAGCGCTTCGGTAACCGATCCTCAACGTAGGTTTCCCAGGCAGTGAAGGCCATGATGAGCCCGGCCCGCTTTAGAACCTCAGCATTCTCAGGCGGTGGCTGCGTGTTGGCCCGATCGAAGTGCGCGAGCAGTTCCTCCGCGTCACGAATCGCGTCGTCGAAAGTGATCTTGGCCTGAGACATTGAGCAACTATTCCTTAGGTCGATTTTCGCCGCGGACATATCGAGACAAATGAAATGCGCCATCGCCACCTCATCCGGCGTAAGCTTTTGCGGGCTCGTGCTCGATGCAGTGGGTAGCGCCTTTGGTTCCAGAACCCAAACCTCACGGCGGCGCTCTTTGTTCGTCTGCTCAACCCACCAGCCAGGGGAACCACGACACCGCGAACTGGGGAACATCCGTCCCGTTGACTCCTTGAGTAGCCGGCCAGCCAGTCCGCCTCCGCGGCAGCCTGTCTCACGGGGTCGGTCAGGTTTACACCCGGCAACGGTGACGCGTCGCCGTTGTGACACGACCGTCGTGTCCGGTCCTGGCTTTGTGATGGTCTTGGTTTCCACGACAAATATGCCGTGGGTCGAAATGACAACGTGATCGAGATTGAAGCCGCTCGCCGGGACATCATGGAAGACGCGGCTCCCCGCTTCCCGCAGCCCTTCCAGATACTGGCCGACAGCCATCTCTCCATCACGGCCCTGTCGCAATTGCCGAACCCGTGCTCGCACGCGAATAACTCGCCGGACCAACCAGGCAGTGGCTACAAGCGCGACCACGGTGTAGATCCACGGCCGGCGGGTATGGCGCGTTCCGCCCACCCATTCAACGAAGGTGACCGCCCAGAGCCCAAGCACCGCCGCGAACGGCATCGTGGCTTGGTCGTCAATAGCCCGCCGAATTTCCTCGTCCGGGGATTGCCCCGGATTTCGGAGGGGTCTGTCCTTGAGCGGTGATCGATCCGGCCACCCGGAGCGCTCCCTGTCTAGATGGCTGTCGATCCTACCGTCGCACCGCCTGCAGAAACACCGACTGTCTCTATGAAAATCGAGATATCGCCGTTGTCCTTCGGAGAAGGCGCCGGCGTTGAACTTAACGCCTATCGGCACGCCCATCTTAGTTAAAGAATGCACATGCGCGACGCCTGAAATCAGCAACTCGCCAGTGCTCTCGAAGCTGATGAAGCCGCGGTCGAAGAGGTGATCGATGGAGGGTGTCAGCAGTAACCCGTTCTCGCCGTCCAAGCGTTCGGCATTGTCGCTGTCCCGCCAAGGCTTGCAGTGACTCGCGATGAGGTGCTCTGGACGATTCACCCCCGTCACGCGGCAGTGTGTCTCGATGCGAGAGACCTCCTGGCGGAACCTGCCCTGTCCGCGCCGTGCCAGCACCAGTTGCTCGCGTGTGGTCTCGGGAATGGCGGCGTCCTTCTCAATCGACGAGCGCAGGTGCTCTTCCCACTCCGCGATGGACTGCGCGGGTCGATCGGAAAGCACGGTGTCGCGGGCGAAGTTGTTCCCCAGTTCGACCGCATGCTGGGCCCCGTGTCCGATCAGGCCTGCAAGCGCCTGGGCCATCGGTTCTGGGACCGTCGTCAGATACACGGACTGACTCCATGACCGTTGGGTGAGAGCGGCGAGTACCTGTCGGGAGGAGGGGACGCAAGACCGCCATGCTGGCGGAAAGGTTTGATTGGCGACGCGACTCTCGGTACTCGACATCCACCTTCCAGCCGACTTGCTCCCAGTTCATGCCGACCGATACGAACTCGAGCGGCTTCGGGCATTCGTAGCAATGAGACTTGGCGACGCCGATGGCGCGGAGTAGGTATCGGCGAACGAAAAGATCAGATCGCCGGGCGCGACTTCGCGCATAAACTCGTAGAAGGGGTTGAGATGCCCGTTCGCTTTGCGTTTCGGCGACCACAGGTAGCCGCCCTCCACCTCGTGGCGGTAGGTCTGATTCTGGTTGACCCACCAGTAACGCAATCTGCGACCTCGGCCGCGGCCCTCAGGTACTTTCCCGATCTAACTGGCTGATCAATCTAGAGAAAAATCCCGGTTTGCGCTATAGGTGTCGCGCGACAGGGGGGGTTGCACGACCAGACTGCCAAGGTCGGCACTAAAGAACAAAGTCAGGATGACCATGGCAAGCAAAGAAGAAGTCCTCAGCGGCAAGCTCCGACCTCCGCCACCGTCGGCTACGAAGCCCAACTCTGGCAGATGGCCGATGCCCTGCGCGGCAGCATGGACGCCGCCGAATACAAGCACGCCCGCTGGGCTGCTGTTCCTGAAGTACATCTCCGACGCCTTCGAGGAGAAGCATGCCGCGCTGCTGGCCGAGAAGACCCAAGGCGCCGACCCGAAGACCCGGACGAGTACCGCGCGCAGAGCATCTTCTGGGTGCCGGTCGAGGCGCGCTGGGCGCACCTGAAGGCGCTGGCCCGCCAGCCCAGCATCGGGCAGATCGTCGACGACGCCATGGCCGGCATCGAGCGCGACAACCCGGCGCTGAAGGGTGTGCTCCCCAAGGACTACGCCCGCCCCGCGCTGGACAAGCAGCGCCTCGGCCAGTTGATCGACATGATCAGTAACATCAAGGTCGGCGACGAGGCCAGCCGCGCCAAGGACGTGCTCGGCCGAGCGTCTACGAGTACTTCCTCTCGCAATTCGCCAGCGCTGAGGGCAAGAAGGGCGGCGAGTTCACACGCCGCGCTGCGTGGTCAAGCTGCTGGTTGAGATGCTCGAGCCCTACCGCGGTCGGGTGTACGACCCCTGCTGCGGCTCGTCGGGGATGTTCGTGCAGTCGGTGGAATTCATCCGCGCGCACGCTAAGGGTGAAAGTGCCGGGCGACATCTCGATCTACGGCCAGGAGTCGAACTACACCACCTGGCGCCTGGCGCGCATGAACCTCGCCATCCGAGGCATCGACTCCGGCCAGATTGCGCAGGGCGACACGTTCCACAACGATCGCCACCCTGACCTCAAGGCCGACTACGTCCTCGCCAACCCGCCCTTCAACGACAGCGACTGGGGCGGCGATCGCCTGCGTGAAGACGCGCGCTGGAAGTACGGCGCTCCACCGCCGAGCAACGCCAACTTCGCGTGGGTGCAGCATTTCGTGCACCACTTGGCGCCAACCGGCATGGCCGGCTTTGTGCTAGCCAACGGCTCGATGTCGTCCAACCAGTCGGGCGAAGGGGAGATCCGCAAGAGCCTGATCGGAGCCGACCTCGTGGATTGCATGGTCGCGCTGCCGGGCCAGGTCTTCTACTCGACGCAGATCCCAGCCTGCCTCTGGTTCCTAGCGCGCGACCGCAAAAACGGCAAGTTCCGCGATCGCCGCGGCCAGGTGCTCTTCATCGACGCCCGCAAGCTAGGCCG
>JADJOO010000004.1 GCA_016713725.1 Pseudomonadota bacterium
CGCACCCCGATCACCACGTTGCTGGCACATCTGGAATCGCTAGAGATGGACGAACCGCCGCTCAGCGAACCGGAGCGCCGGGAGTATGTCGCCGTTGCGATGCGACAGGGCAAGCGAGTCGCGCAGCTCGTTGAGCAACTGCTGGAAGCCGCCAAGCTTGAGGCGAGACAGATCGTCGCAAACCCGGAGCCGTTCCCGATCGGTGAACTTCTGCAGGATGTCGCACAGAAGTTCGCCTTGGTGGCGCGCGAACGCGGTGTTTCGCTGGAAGTCGATACAGCGGCAGCAACCACCATGGTGACAGGTGACTTCGCCTTGTTAGAGCGCGTGCTCGACAACCTGATCGACAACGCGCTGCGCCACACCCCCATCGGCGGGCGCGTGACCGTGCAGTCGCAACCGCGGGGTGAGCGGGTCCGCATTGCGGTGACTGATTCGGGTCCTGGATTGACGCGCGAAGAAGCCGAGCGCGCGTTCGAACGGTTCTACCGTGGCGATCCGGGCCGCTCGTCGCACTCCGGTCAATCGGGCCTCCGGACTCGCCATCGTCAAAAGCATTCTCGAGTTGCACGGCAGCGACGTCGCGGTCGACAGCCAGCCGGGTCACGGCGCGACATTTTATTTTGAGCTGCCGATCGTCACGCGATCCTCGAGAACGGCTCCAACATAGGGCAGGCCGTGCGGCCCGCGCACCAATCGCGCGCATCACGCAAGGGTTGCCTGGTCTACTGCCTGATGCAGTCGAAGTCAGACTTCGATTTGTACGTAGAGCCACCGCACCGCGATAGTTTTGAGACTTCTGCGTCCGACCATAGGTTGCGTACTGATCCGTTGAATCGTCTGCGGCGCAGGCCCAACGGCGCACGTGGCGAGCGACAAAAGTTCTTTCGATTCTTTTGGCTTGAGGAGCATGACTATGAAACGATTTATCACGCTGTTGAGTGCCGGCGCCGTGGCGCTGATGCTGTCCAATTCGGTGGTGGCAGGAACGGATAGCACGGTTACGGCCGCTCAGATCCAGGCGGCGAAGACACCGGCCGACCACGAGGCCATTGCCGTCGCCTACGACAAGGAAGCTGCCCGATTTGACGCCATGGCGAAAGACCATGCGTCGATGGCCAAGTCGTACAAGGCGGCGGCCACTACGCAAAAGGGCATGGGCGGGGCAGCCATGGGCATGCACTGCGAAAAGCTTGTTGAAACGTACAAGAAGGCGGCTGAAGAAAATCGGCAGATGGCGGCCGAGCATCGCAAGATGAAGATGTGAGTCGAGAACGGAACAGGGTTGCCGCCTCGTCGCCGTTCACCCGACGCCGCAATTTGTTTACCCCGAATTGTTGTGCGGTGACGGTGCTGGGGTGGCAGCCACCGCGACACGCCCGGTTGACACGCATTCGTCGCGCGCCAATCGGGCATCGTGGCCCCGATGACCACTTTCGGAAAAGACGGTGAAACGCCTGATGAGCGGGGCAGACGGTAGGAGATTGCTCATGGATCGTCGTCGCTTCATCGTGCTCGGCACCACCTGAGTCTATCGCGACGGTTCTCGCCGGTTGCGGCGCTGGGGAGGTGAAGGGGGCGTCAATGCCGGGGATGGGCAGTGCTCCCCCACCGGTGCCACCACCCGCCACACCACCGGTCACCGGACTGACAAAGGGCCAGCCGCTTGCGGAGCTTCCGCGCCTCGTCAACGTCAGCGCGACCGCGGGCGCCTTCGAAGCGACGCTGGTCGCCGAGCGCACGACCGTCGCGTTGCTGCCTGGCACGACCACCGAATTCTGGAGCTACAACAGTAGATTGCCGGGGCCGCTGATCGACGTCTTTGAAGGCGACACGGTCCGCATCCGCCTGGACAACCACCTGTCGCAGGAGACCACCGTGCACTGGCACGGCTTGCCGGTGCCGCCCGCGCAGGATGGCAACCCGATGGACCCGATTGCCCCGGGCGCGAGTCGCACCTACGAGTTCACGTTGCCCCTCGGCAGTGCCGGAACCTACTGGTACCACCCGCACCCGCATGAACTCACGGCCGAGCAGGTGTTTCGCGGCATGGCAGGCCTTCTCGTCGTGCGTTCGCACACGGATCCCGTGCCCGCTGCGATCGAGGAGAAGTTGCTCGTCATCTCCGACCTGCGTCCCGCCGGGGACGGAACGATTCCGGCGAACACGACCATGGACTGGCAAAACGGCCGCGAAGGCAACTACGTGCTCGTGAATGGCCAGTACCGGCCATTGCTCACCCCATCAAGCGGGACAGAGTCAGCGCTGGCGCGTGCTGAATGCGACGAATGCGCGCTACCTCCGCCTCGCGCTGACCGGACACTCGATGACACTGATCGCTCGGAGCGGCGGGCTGCTGCGCGTTGCCGGTGCACGGGCTGCGTGACGTCCTGCTGGCTCACGCCGGGCAAACCGTTGGAAGTCATCGTGACGGCCAACCTCGCCACCGGCTCAACGGCGGTACTATCAGATTGCCTACGACCGCGGGGGCGGCATGGGGATGATGGGAACGTCCTCCACGACGATTCCGCTGCTGACACTCAATTACACGTCCGCTTCAACGGCTGCCGTCGCGCTGCCCAGCGCGCTCAACCCAATCGCCGATCTCGGGGTCGCGACGACAACCAAACGATTGGTGCTTTCGTCGGGCATGGGGATGGGCGGCATGGGTGGCGACATGTGGGTTTTCTGATTGATGGCAAGTCGGTTGGTCTGACACGCGTTGACCTCACGAGCCGCGTCAGCGAAAGTCGAGCAATGGACGATCGAAAGCCGTTCCACCATGGATCACCCGTTCCATCTGCACGGCGCGAGTTCGGGTCGTGAGTCGTACCCGCGGCGGCGTAACGATGGCAGAGCCGTTCCTTGCATGGCGACACCGTGAATGTGGCCGCACTGGAAACCAGTTGCGCTTCAGCGTCGATCCAACGCCAACTCAGCAGACGCATGTACCACTGTCACATTCTCGAACACGAGGACCAAGGGATGATGGGGGTGCTGGACGTCGTCGTTTGACACAATGCCCCCCACCTCCCGAGTTGTCGGCCGCGAACGGCGACGGACGGCGAGACACTTTCAAGACACCCACGGCGTATGGTTCATAACTTGTTTCCGATGGATTTGGCGGGCCTTGCAGGTCCGCCGCACCGGCCACCGACTGGAGTTCCGTTCGCGACCCGATCAGCCACCTTTGCCTTCTCGCAGCAGCCGGCTTGATCCTTGCCCTCGGCGCGTGCGGCGGTGGCGGGGGCAGTGGCGGTGGAAGCTCTGGCGGGGTGACGCCGCCCCCACCGGTGACAGGCACGGTCAGCGGAACGGCGAGTCAAAGGGCCCGTGAGGCAGCACGATGACGGCCTACGCGCTCAGCAACGGGGCCATGGGGTACCAAGATCACGAGCGCGACCACAAACGCGGATTCGACTTCAGTCTGGCGATGGGCGGTTATGCGGGTCGGTGATGCTGCGGGTGACGGGCGGCACCTACACGGACGAGGCGACCGGTGCCACCATGCCGATGATGGCGGGTGACGTAATGACGGCGGTGCTGCCGAGCATGACGGCCGGGCAATCACTGAGCGACATCCAGGTCACGCCGCTCACGGCAATGGCCCAAGCGATGGCTCAACAACTGTCCGGCGGCATGACGGATTACCAGCATCTCGGCCGCGAATACCAATGTCAGCAAGTACTTCATGGTGACCGACGTTCTGCGCAACGTGCCGATGAACCCACTACTGGGTTCCGGCAATGCAACGACCGGGACCAGATCAACTACGGTATGGCACTGGCGGCGATGTCGCAGTACGCCCAGACCCAGGGCATGTCGTCGTCGTCGGCCATAGTGACGGCGATGATGAACGATGTGACTGACGGCGTGATGGACGGCAAGATGTCCGGCAGCTCCGTGATGATGGGCGGCATGAGCATGAGCATGTCGCTGCCCGCCACGGCGGCAACAACCGGACTCGCCACGGCGATGTCCGCGTTCGTGAACTCCGGGCAGAACCACTCCGGAGTTACCGCCGCAACCGTGCAGACTCTGATGAACCCGGCTGAATGGCTCGAACGGCCACATGATCACCAGCTGCACGGGCACGGCCGCGGCCGGCAAGTCAGCGGCCGGGTGTTCCAATGGCGCGATGGGCGAGGATAGTGACGGCGTAACCGGTAGCAGGCGGCACACGCGGTGCGCAGATTGCCAGCACCGCCATGGACCCGTCGGGCGAATTCTCGATGTCACTCGGCAGCTATGCCGGGCCCCTGATGTTGCAGGTCACTGGCGGTACGTTCACGGACGAGGCGACCGGCACGTTGATGAGCATGGGCGCGAGCGACTCGATGACGACCGTCATGACGAGCGTCGCGAGCGGCGCGCAAGTGTCGGGAATCTGCATCACGGCGCTCACCTCCATGGCGCAGGCACGGGCAGCGGCGATGAGCGGCGGCATGGTCGACGCCAATATCACCGCGGCGAACACGGCCGTCGGCAACTACTTCATATTGAGCAATCTTCTGACCAACCAGCCGATCGACATGACCATGACGGGATCGGGCACGGCCGGCGGTGTCACGCAGGAACAGATGAATTACGGTGCGGCGATCGCGGCCATGTCTCTGTCCGCGAAGCTCCTCGGAATGACGGCGACCTCCGCGGCCTTCGTCGCTTCGATGATGAACGATGCCACCGACGGCACGATAAACGGCATGATGGGCAGCACCCAGATCCAGATGGGTGGCGGCACGTGATGGGCAAAGCAGCATGATGGGTTCCCACACCGGCACGTCGGACGGCCACCGACATGACCAACTTCCGGGCTCGCCGTGAATCACTCCGGCCGGAACTACCTCGGCCAACATGAACGCGTTGATCCAGAAGCTAGCTTCCTCGAACGGAGCACTTTAGCGGGCTTTCGCAACCCACGGAGGTTGCTTGCATGGATCATCGGCGCGCCTCGAGGAGGGAATCCTGCAGGCTGATCTCGAATAGCTCACCGACCCGAGCGTCTACCGCTTCCTGACGCCGACGACCACCCTCGACTCGGTGGATGGGGCGCGGGTTCAATAGGCTTTCTGCAACTCGTCGCGCACAGGTCGAGCAGCTGCTGATCGCCAAGCTCGGCAGCGGCCGTTGACAGAAAGTACCCGTCGATTCAGGGGGTTACGAAAAGTCGTGTTTTTCACGGCACTATCGGCGGGAAGGCTCAATTTACTGGGAAATCAGTCTCAATAAATGCATTCGAAAAGGGTGTGGGGCCGCCTGACGGGCGGGCCGGTGGTCTCTCATTAATCAAGGCAACCCCCGCGGTGGCGCACCGCAACCAGCTTTGACACCGGAACGCGCGCTGCCGCTAGCCGGTCACGCGAGCAACGAGCCGGCGCACCCAGGGCGCGACGATCGTCACCGTCGGAAAGGCAACCGGCCATGTCGTCGCGCAACTCTTCAGCCATTGCGCCGTGAACCCCGGATCCAGCCCCCTGGCGGTGGCCAGGACGAAGGCGGAGACGATGGCGACCATGATCGCGGACAGCATGGCGCCGAAGACGATGGGTGCAAAACGAGCGGGTATACGCATTTTATACTCCTGTTGTGTGATGGCTGATGGCAGTGGCGTTCGTGCGGTGATGCCGCGTTCACGACACGTAATGAAGTCGGGCGGCCCAGCCGGCGGCATAGAGTCCCAGTCCGAAGATCACGTGTGCGTGATGAGGCTCTGCAGGCGCGCAGCGGCAGGGCGAGGCGTCCGGCTGGCGGCGACGCCGGCACCCATGCCGGGTTGCATCACCAGGAAGGGCGCCGCCACGGTGCCGATCCCGACCAGCAGTGCGGGCCCGATCGTCGGCTGACGGACCCACGCCAGGCCCCACACGGCAAGCAGCAGGCCAGCGAACGCGATGCCGATGACGTAATGAGCGACCCAGCCGATAACCCGCTCGCCCGAAACGGGCGGCGAGGCTGCAATCGACTCGTGGCGCAAGCGACCGCGAGCAAGGTGTGCGAACCAGCGTCCGACCAAGTTGGGTAGCGGGAGTGTCGAACGCACGCCTGCGGACAATCGCCCAGAGGTCCATCAGGACCGTGGCGCCCGCGCCAATCAAGATCGCGTATACGAGATAGTCCATGTCCTGTCTCCCAGTTGCTTGCCATTGAGTGGCGCAGGTGGCACTGTGCCACTTGAAGTCAACTTGAGGTCAAGAGCATGCGATACCTCGACATCGCCGCGGTGGCGCAGCAGTCCGGTGTACCTGCCTCGGCGCTGCGTTATTACGAGGAGAAGGGCCTGATCGCCTCCGTCGGCAGGCGGGGTCTGCGGCGACTGTTCGATGCTGGCGTGCTGGAACGACTCGCGTTGATCGCACTCGGGCAAGCGGCCGGCTTCTCGCTCGATGAGATTGCCGGCATGTTCACCGTGGACGGGCGTCCGAAGATCGACCGGAAGACACTGAGGACCAAGGCCGAGGAACTGGACCAGACGATCCAGCAGTTGAGTTCGATGCGGGACGGGCTACGGCACGCTGCCGTCTGCCCCGCGCCGAGTCACATGGAATGCCCATCGTTCCGCCGCCTGATGCAGGCAGCGGCGGCGGTGAGGGGCGACGACAGCAAGCGGCCGCCGGCGCGACGACGACATAAACCCATCTCACCCAGGTAGCACTGCAACGTTTCGTCGCGCCCAGGGCACCGGTGGCCGTATCTCGCGAGCGTTCGGCCTCGGTGCAGCCCAGAATTCGCGCGGCGCGGCCAGTCGCGACGGAACGGCGGTGGGGTGGGGTCGATGAAAATCTCCGAACGCAGCCTGCAGAATCCGGCGGCCGTGACCGCCGCCGCCGCCATCGTCGTGCTGTTCGGCGTGCTGGCGATTCTGCGCCTGCCGATCCAGTTGCTGCCGGACACCCGCCAGCCGCAACTGTTCGTCGAGGCGTCCTGGCGCGAGGCAGCCCCGTCGGAACTCGAAGAGGCGCTGATCGAGCCGATCGAGGAGGCCATGCGCGGCCTGCCCGGGCTCACCGAGATGCGCTCGGAATCCAATCGCGGCCGCGGCGGCGTGCAACTGTCGTTCGAGGTGGGCACGGACATGACGCGAGTCATGCTCGACGTGGTGGCGCGCCTCAACACGCTGCCGCCGTTGCCGCCGGACGCAGACGAGCCGCAGGTCTTCGGCGGCGACAATTTCCAGACCCAGAACGCCGCTTCGCTGTTGGTGCGTCCCGTCGCTGGCCATACGGTGCCGGACATCGCCGTCCAGTACCAGCAGCTGATGGAGGAGGTCGTCGAGCCCCGGCTGGCGCGCGTTCCGGGCGTGTCGCGGGTGAACCTCGAAGGCGGTCGACCGCGCGAGGTGCAGGTGCGCTTCGACCCGCACCGGCTCGCGGCGCTGGGCCTCTCGCCGCAGCGCCTGGCACAGACAGTCATCGCGGCCCGTGACGTATCGGCGGGATTCGCCAATGTGGGGCGCCGCCAGTTCACCGTGCGCGTCACGGGTCGCGAGCCGGTGGCGGACCTCGGTAACCTGGTCGTGAGCTGGAGCGACGATCGTCCGCTCTACCTGCGAGACGTCGCAGATATCCGCACTGAGCACGTCGAAGCACGGTGGTTCTCGTACCGCAGCGGCGTGCCGGCCTATTACATCACTGCGCAGCGCAACTCGGACTCGAACACCGTCGAGGTCGTCGACGGCGTCAAGGCAGCGATCGCCGAACTCAACGCCGGGCCACTCGCCAAGGAAAAGCTCTACGCCGACCTCTCATGGGACGCCAGCGTCTACGTCCGCCGCGCAATCGGCTTCGTCGAAGAAAGCCTCGCGATCGGCATCCTGCTCGCGGTGGGAGGGCTCTGGTACTTCCTGCGCGGCCCGCGCGCGCTGCTGGTCATCGGCGCTTCGATCCCGATTTCGCTGTTCTTCGCGGTGATCACGATGCACTTGCTCGGGCGGACGCTCAACGTCGTCTCGCTGGCGGGCCTCGCGTTCTCGACCGGCATCGTCATCGACGCAGCGCTGATCGTGCAGGGCAACGTGCTGCGGTTCATGGAACAGGGCAAGGACGCCTGGTCGGCGACGGTGGCAGGTGCGTCGGAGGTGTTGCCCGCCCTGCTCGCGTCGATGCTGACCAGCGTCGCGATCTTCCTGCCGATCCTGTTCATGGAGGGACTCGAAGGGCAGTTGTTCAAGGACCTCGCCATCACGATGTCTGTCTCGCACGCGGCCTCGCTGCTGGTGGCGATGACCGTGATTCCCGCTGCGAACCGCTGGGCGCTGGCGCGGGGGGTTCCCGACGACCAGCATGCGCACTGGTGGCGGGCGATGACCCAGTTGGCCATGCGCCTGACGGACCGGCCGGTCGCTCGGTTCGGCTGGATCGGCGGCATCACGGCGGCGAGCCTGCTCGTCATCGTCCTGCTGTCGCCGCAGGTGGACTACCTGCCGGTCGCGCAGACGGACATGATCTGGAACAGTTTCCGGCTGCCCCCAGGAGGCAACATCGAGACCGCACGTGCCGAAATGGCGCCCGTCGTGATCGAGCGCCTGCGGCCGTACCTCGAGGGCACGAAGCAGCCGAAGGTGAAGTACTACAACTTCTCAGCCTGGGGCGGCGCGGGTGGCGTAGCGGTCGTGTACCCGGAAGATCCGCGCGAGATTCCTGCCATGGTGCAGCTGCTGCGGGATGAAATCTTCGTCGGGTTCCCGGACACGCAGGTGTATACGCAACGCGGCTCGCTGCTTGCGGTCGACGGCGACAACGCCCGCGAGATCCGCCTCGATTTCCAGGGCTCCCACCTCGGCGCACTGATGGACGCGGCCCGCATTGCGGTCGACGAGATTCCGAAGGCGATCCCGGAGACGTACCCGCAGGCGTTCCCGGGCCTGGAGCTGAACCAGCCCGAACTGCAGCTCGTGCCAGACGAATGGCGGATCGCGCGCTCCGGTCTCACCCGGCCCGAGGTCGCTTCGGCTATCCGCGCGTACACCGGGGGCCTGTGGGCCGGCGAATACTTCGACGGCGACGATCGCCTCGACATCATCGTCAAGGCGGACCAGTGGCATTCACCGGAAGAACTCGCCGAGTTGCCGATCGTGACGCCAGGCGCCGGCGTGCAGACGGTCGGCGAGCTCACCGAACTGCGCCAGACGGTAGGCCCCGCGCAGCTCGTGCGCATCAACGGTCACCGCACTGTCAGCGTCAACTTCCAGCCACCCGAGGACATGACGCTCGACGCGGCCATCGGCCTGCTCGAGACGCAGGTCGAGCCGAAAGTGCGAGCCGGAATGGCACCGAAGGTGCAGCTCACTTATGCGGGCTCGGTCAACGATCTGCACCAGGCGTTGCGCGCCATGGGCCAGAACTTCCTGCTCGCGCTGGTGATCCTCTTCGCGCTGATGGCGGCGTTGTTCAGGTCCGCGCGCGACAGCCTGCTGGTTATGGTCGTCATCCCGGTCTCGATCGCGGGCGGCATCCTCGCGCTGCGGGTCGTCGGCCTGTTCGGGTTCCAGGCGCTCGACCTGCTGACCATGATCGGGTTCATCATCCTGCTGGGACTCGTCGTCAACGCGGCCATCCTGCTGGTCGACCAGACGCGTGCCCGCGAGCGCAGCGGCGTGCCGCGTCGGCAGGCCGTGGCTGAAGCACTGGAGACGCGCGCGCGGCCGATCGTGTTGTCGACAATGACCGCGGTACTCGGCATGGCGCCGCTGATCTTCATGCCCGGACTTGGCGCAGAGATTTACCGCGGTCTCGCTGCTGTCGTTGCGGGCGGCATGACGGTCGGCACGCTGTTCACGTGGGTGCTGATGCCGAGCCTGTTGCGGCTCGGCGAAGGAGCCACTGCCACCACACCGGTCGTTGCGCCAGGTGCATCGGCCATCGCCAGAGTACCCGCATGATCACCCGGCATCCCACCAGTACCTTCCAGCTCCGACCCGTCGCACATCCGGCCCTGGTCACGCTCGCATTGCTGGCCGTGGTCGCGGTGCCCACGCCCGCATTCGCCCAGCAGGAGCGGTCCGCTCCAGTCCAGGTCGCAGTGGTCGAGTTGCGGCAACTGGCGCCCTCCGTGCGCGCGACCGGCATCGTGCGCTCGCGTGCCGCGGCCGACCTTGCGGCGGCCGTAGGCGGACGGTTGCAGTGGGTGGCAGAGCCTGGCGCGGCGGTCAAGGCCGGCCAGCTCGTCGCCCGTCTCGATGCGCGCGAGCTGGGGCTGGCACGTGCCGAGCAGGCTGCAAGGGTCAAGCGGGCCGAGGTCAACCTGGTCGCGCTCGAGCGCGAAGTTGCGCGGTTGCGCGCGTCGGGCAATGCCGTCTCGCGCTTCAACGTCGACCAGGCGCAGTCGAACCGCGACCTCGCGGAAGCGGACCTGCAGGTGGCGCGTGCGTTGCTCGCGCAGACGGATGACCAACTGGCGCGGTCGCGGCTGACCGCACCGTTCGACGGTGTCGTCTCGGATCGTGTGCACCGGGCGGGCGAGGAGGTCGCTCGCGGCGAGGTTATCGCGCGCATCGTCAACCCCGACGAACTCGAGATCCGCCTGTTCGTCCCGTTGCGCCACGTCAAGGCCATCCAGCCGGGCCACGTCGTCGATGTCACGGCCGATCGCAGGGAGTTCACCGCAACGGTCAGCTCCATCGTGCCGGCCGGTGACCCGCGCACGCAGTCGTTCGAAGTGCTGGTCAAGGCCCCGGCAGTGGATGGGCTGCTCGCAGCAGGCAATACCGTGCAGGTCCGCCTGCCGCTCGGCGAGCCGCAGCGTCGACTCTCGGTGCCGCGCGACGCGCTGATCATCCGTGCGGACGGCCTCTACGTCGTCAAGGTCGACGGCGACAAGCGGGCCGAACGCGTGCCGGTCAAGGCGGGTGTCGCGGACGGTGACTGGATCGCGGTCGACGGATCGCTGCGCGCCGGGGATAACATCGTCATCCGCGGCGGCGAATCGCTGCGCGGGAACGAGAAGCTGGACGTCGTCGGAGTGTTCGAAGGTGAGGCCCGGCGCGTGACGGCGGAGCACGTCAAGCCGGCGGCGTGAGACAACTCACAGCAAAGACTCACGGAGCACTGTAAAATTCGGGCCCGATGACATCACTTCAGGCTCGCTGGACTTCTTTCGTCCTCGCACTGGTGCTTGCCGCTGCGGCTCCTCCGTCCGGTTTCGCGCAGGCGCGGGGTTTCAGTTCCGTATCGAGCGGAGCGCCCGCCGTCGCCATCGAGGCATCACCGGGTGCCGGCACCAGCTCGGCCGCCAGCGTGCCGGCCGTCGCCGTCGCGCCCGCCGTCACTGCTCCGTCCGGCAGCTCACCGGCCGCAACGCCGGCATCGGTCGGTACCGTGCCGACCCTCGCAAGCGCAGTGCCGCCACCCCCAGCCTTTGGCGGCACGTTGACAGACGCCGCACCGGCGATGCCCGCGCCGCCCGCCACCGCGGGTGCCGTGTCTCCGGCCGTTCCGACACCTGCCGCCCCGGTGCCGGCCCCTGTTGCAGCAGGGCGGCGCATCGGCACCGCTTTCAACACGGGCAGTGGCGGGTTCAGTTCGGTGAGCGGTGGCGCGCCGTCGCTGCCAGCGCCACCGGCCGCCAGGACGAATTACGGCGCGGGCTCGGCGTCCGCGTTCGAGATGGCCGAGAAAGTCGTCGTGATCAAGCACGAGCGGGTGCTGCGCCTGTACCGCCGTGGCCGGGTGATCGCCGAGTACCCGATCAAGCTCGGGCTGAATCCCTACGGCCACAAGCAGCGCGAAGGCGATTTCCGCACGCCCGAGGGCAACTACGAGCTCGTCTTGCGCAACCCGAGGAGCGAGTTCTTTCTCTCGATCAAGATTTCGTACCCGAACCGTGAGGACGCGGCGGTCGCGCACGAAAGCGGGCATGCGCCCGGCGGGCTGATCATGATCCATGGCCAGCCGAACGAACCGAAGCGGCCCGCCGCGCACTACGCGACGCGCGACTGGACCGATGGCTGCATCGCATTGAGCAACGCCGACATGGTCGACGTCTGGCTGCGGACCACGACCGGGATCCCGATCGAAATCCGGAAATGATGATGAAGCGGGCCGAGGTCGCTATTCCAGCAGGCCCAACCGACGACGACAGTTTCGTCGACGCGCGTGTCACGCCGACCGGCAGCCTCGAGAACCTGTCGCAGATGGAGGTCGACCGGCTGCTCGACAACTCGCGTGGCGGCCTCTACCCGCTGTATCGACGCTGCTCGCTCGCCGTCCTGAACAGCGGGGGCGAGACCGACGACGCCCGTGCGATCTTCGACCGCTATGCCGATTTCGACATCGACATCGTGCGGCAGGCCTGGGGCATCAAGCTCGAACTGCACAATGCGCCGGCCGCCGCGTTCGTGGACGGCCGCATGATTCGCGGCATCCAGGAGCACCTGTTCGCGGTGCTGCGCGACATCCTCTACATTCACGGCGAAGTCTACGAACACGGCAGCATCGAGCTGCGCGAGTCTGCAGGGATCACCAACGCCGTGTACCGCGTGCTGCGCAATGCGGGCCTGCTGCAGCCGCGCGTGCGGCCAGATATCGTCGTCTGCTGGGGCGGGCACTCGATCGGCCGCGACGAGTACGACTACACGAAGCTCGTCGGCTACGAACTCGGCCTGCGCGGGCTCAACGTGTGCACGGGCTGCGGTCCGGGCGCCATGAAGGGCCCGATGAAAGGCGCGACGATCGGCCATGCCAAGCAGCGCATCCCGTCGGGTCGCTACATCGGGCTGACCGAGCCTGGAATCGTCGCGGCCGAGCCACCGAACGCGATCGTCAACCAGCTTGCCATCCTGCCGGACATCGAGAAGCGCCTCGAAGCGTTCGTCCGCATCGGCCACGGCATCGTCGTGTTTCCGGGCGGCGCCGGCACCGCCGAGGAAATCCTGTATCTGGTTGGCATCCTGCTCGATCCGCAGAACGAGCCACAGCCGTTTCCCGTCGTGTTCACCGGGCCCCGCGGCAGCGAGGAATACTGGCACCAGGTCGACGCGTTCCTGGTCGGCACGCTCGGTGAGCGCGTGCGCCAGTGCTATCGCATCATCGTGGGCGATCAGGCCGAGGTGGCGCGCGAGATGTTGCGTGGCATGGCCGCCGTGCGCGAATACCGCCGCCGCGCCAAGGACGCCTACAACTTCAACTGGCTGTTGCGAATTGCGCACGATCTGCAGCAGCCGTTCGAACCCACGCACGCGGCGATGGCCGGGCTCAAGCTGCATCGCGATTCCCCGCCGCACCAGTTGGCGGCGGAATTGCGTCGTGCGTTTTCGGGGATCGTCGCCGGCAACGTCAAGGAATCCGGGCTGCGGCTGATCGACGAGCACGGCCCGTTCGAACTGCATGGCGATGCCGAGCTGCTGCAGCCACTTGACGCGCTGCTCGCGTCGTTCGTGCGACAGCGCCGCATGAAGCTCTCGGGCGAATACCAGCCCTGTTATCGCATCATCGCCTGACCGCTGCCTCACTCCCTGCCGTAGCAGGTGAGGTCGCAGATTGTGAACCAGTACCGGACGCTGGGGCGGGGCGCTTCGGTACCGTGCAGCCATGGTGGCACCACTGCAGAACCGTAATGTCTGAGCGCAAGCCGGAACTTCCCGTCGGCAGGCGTGCGCCGCCGCGCGAAAAGGCTCGTCCCCCGGAGCGCCCCTTGTCCGCGAGCGAGGTCGGCCCGCGTCGTGCCACGAACAAATTTGGTGCCGCCACGGACGGTTGGGACGCCTACAACGACTGGCTGGACCGAGCCCGGCAACCTGCGCCGCCTTCACGGCAGGCCGTGATCAGCAAGTCCCTCTACAGCATCGCGAGCTACAAGAGCTGGGCCGACAAGGCGCGCGGGGCTTTCGACAAGGCCAAGTAATCGTCCGCACGACCGTGCGGCACCGGCCGTGTGGTGACTCAGGACTTCTGGCATCACTGCAACGCTCTCTTTTCGATTAGAGTCTGCCCCCGGCCCGAATTCCATGGAACGACTGCTCAAGTGGCTCGACGAACTGGACGACCTGACGGACGTCTTCCGCGTGCAGGCACCGTCGGTGATCATCACCGCGCTGCTCGTCGTGGCATTCGCTGCGGGCGTCGGCGCGCTCCTGCTGCTCGGACCGCCGGACCTGCTCGCCGCACCCTGACGCGGGGATCCCTGCAATGACTGGACACGACAAGCGCCCATTCGGCGAGGATGAGTTGCGCGCGCGTCTGAGCGACGAGCAGTTCCAGGTCACCCAGAACAAGGGCACCGAACGGGCCTTCACCGGCCGCTACCTGCACCACAAGGACCAGGGCGTGTACACGTGCGCCGTGTGCGATGCCGGGCTGTTTGATTCAGAGACGAAGTACGATTCCGGCTCCGGCTGGCCGTCGTTCTGGCTCCCGCTCGCGGGTGACCGTGTCGAAACGCACCGCGACGTCAGCCACGGCATGGTGCGGACCGAGGTCACTTGTGCGAACTGCGGCGCACACCTCGGCCACGTGTTCGAGGACGGCCCTCAACCCACGGGGCTGCGGTACTGCGTCAACTCGGCTGCGCTCGAATTCAAGAAAAAGGACTGACTCATGCGCCGGATCAATTCTGCACTTTCTCTGCCGGCTGCTGCCGTCGTCCTGGCCTTTGGGGCGCTCGCGGGCTGCGCGCGTCCGCCGCTGCCGGCGGTTGCGCCCGCCAACCAGGTGGCTGCGCTCGAAGTCACGGAGCTGCTCGTCGGCCAGGGCGCCGCGGCGACACCGGGTTCGAAGGTTTCCGTGCACTACACGGGCTGGATGTACGACCAGACGCGCCCGGAAACGAAGGGCGCCGAGTTCGACAGCTCGCGCAAGAGCGGGCAGCCGTTCAGTTTCGTGCTGGGCCAGAAGCAGGTCATTGCCGGCTGGGACCAGGGCGTGACCGGCATGCAGGCCGGCGGCCAGCGGCGGCTGGTGATCCCGTCAGCGCTGGCCTATGGCGACCGCGGCGCCGGTGGCGTGATTCCGCCAGGCGCTACGCTCGTGTTCGACGTCGAACTGCTGGCAGTTCAGCCGCTGCGCTGACGCCGCGACCGCGTCACTTCACCGCGGGGTTCAGCGAATACCTGCCAGTGAGCGTGACCTCGGCCAGCACGTGCCGGGCGATGGCGTCCTTCACCTGCTGACCCGTGAATGCACCCTCGACCGGGCAACGCGCGAGGTCGATCGCATACAGCGTGAAATGATAATGATGCAGCAGCGTGTCGTTCCATGGCGGGCAGGGTCCGTCGTAGCCGAAATACTGCCCCGCCATGTCCTTGTCGCCGGCAAACCAGAGCGTGTAGTCGTTCAGTCCCTGGCGCGATCCCGCGGGACCGCGTGGCTCGCGTTTGCCGCGCGCAGTCGCACCATCGCTGGCGAAACCGGCCGGAATTTCGCTGACCGACGGTGAGATGTCGACCAGCACCCAGTGCCAGAAACTGGTCCGCGGCAGGTCGGCCGGCACGATGCGGCCCTCCTTGTTCACGTCGTCCGCGCGGGTCGGCACGTCGACGTCGACGCACAGCAGGACCAGCGATTTTGCCGTCGAGGGCACGCCCGTCCAGCGCAGGTGCGGGTTGCGGTTGCCGCTCAGCCGGACGTGCTGCGCCGGATCGGGCGCGCAGAACGCGAACTCTTCGGGGATCCGCTGGCCGTGGACGAAGCTCGACGACAACAGGTGCACTGCGGGTCACTCCTTGGCTTGCCTGCGTCCGATTCTGCCATGGCCCGGCGGCGGACCGGCAGCGTTCTGGCACACTGCAGCTCCTTCCTTTGCGCTCGGGCGCCGCCATTGTCAGCAGGTTCGACCGATATTCCTGAACCGTTTCGCCCGCCCGTGCCGCAGGCCGCCCAGGATTGCCGGTCCGGCTGGCGCCATCGAAGCGCGCGTCGAAGATCCGCTGCCGGCCGGGGCGACCCGCCGGGTCGTCGGCGTCGTCTGCCACCCGCATCCGCTCTTCGGCGGCACGATGCAGAACAAGGTCGTGCACACCGTTGCCCGAGCCATGCAGGAAGCTGGCGCGGCGACGGTGCGTTTCAACTTCCGTGGCGTGGGTGCCAGCGAAGGCCAGCACGACCGGGGCGTGGGTGAACTCGCGGATGCGCTCGCCGTGACTGAGTGGACGCGCCGGCACTTCGACTGCGACGCGCTGTGGCTCGGTGGGTTCTCGTTCGGTGCGGCGACCGCTCTGCAGGCGGCGGCACGCGGCGCACGGCCGGCGAAGCTGGTGACGATCGCGCCGCCGGTAGGCCGCATCATCACCGAACCCGTGCCGCGTCCGGACTGTCCCTGGCTGATCGTGCAGGGCGACCAGGACGAGCTCATCGACATCGAAGCCGTACGAACCTGGGCGCGCAGCTTTGCGCCGGAACCTGAGTTGACGGTGATCGCGGGTGCCGAGCACTTCTTCCACGGCAAGCTCGGCGAGCTGCGTTCGGGCGTCCTCGCCTTCCTGCGCAAAACCTGAAAATATCGCTGCTGCGGCCGCGAAACCGCCAAGAAAAACGCCGGGGTGCACGAGCACCCCGGCGTCATCAGCGAAAAATCGCTTCGGTCAGCTCGCGCTCAGTTCACGAACCCCTTGAGGTTCTTGAGCGGCATCACGCGGACCTTCTTGCTGGCCGGCTTGGCCTTGAAGACCATCTTTTCGCCGGTGAAGGGGTTCACGCCCTCGCGCGCCTTGGTGGCGGGCTTCTTGACGACCTTCATCTTGGCGAGACCCGGGAGCGTGAAGATGCCGTGGCTCTTCAGGCTCTTCTTGATCACGGTGTTGAGCGATTCGAAAACCGAGCTTACCTGCTTCTTCGACAGGCCCGTGTCCTTCGAGACGTGCGCGAGGATGTCGGACTTGGTCGGAGCAGAGCTCTTCTTGGCTGCCATCTTGATGTATCTCCTAGTTGTGCTGCGGGCCGCTGGCCCTTGGTTAGTCTGTCAGCATGCGAAAAATACCATGAAAACTAGGCCTGTTAATACGTCGAACCTGTTTTTTCCCGATTTTTTTAGTGTTGCTGCGAATCAGTCGCCGAAGAATTCGCGCTTGAACTGCACCGAGCGCCGTCCGCCGCCCGCAACCGGCTCGACGTCGATGTTGAACACGAGGATCTCGTCGCCACTGATGCCGACCTCGCCGATGAAATACACGGCCGGCCCTTCCTGCACGCGCCGCATCGTGAGGCTCTTCAGTTGCCCGTTCAGGTTGTGCGCAGAGGCCGACACCGAGCCATCGACGGGTCTGGCCGCGCCGCCAGCCGTCTTGGTGAGCATTGCTACGTTCAGCAGCACTCGGTTGGCGCTGCGTTCGATGCCATAGGCGCGGGCCACTTCGGGCGTCAGCTGGTCGGTCCGGATCGCGTTGTAGTGGACTTCGAGGTCGTCGAAATCCTTCTGCGTGTCTTCCGTCGGCCGTGCGGTTTGCGGTTGCTGGTCGATGCTGGCGCCGCACCCCGCCACGAGCAGCAGGCCGGCAGCGGCCAGCAGCACGCTTACCCGGCAACGGCGATGCGATGAAAAAAAGCTTTGATTCCCAGTGTCTGGAGTGGGCATTGCAGGTTCCTCCCGAACTTCGCGTGAGGGTGGCGCAGGGCACCGGCTCGACGCAGTCGAGCGCCACCGACTATAACGCCGGTTTCGTCGTGGGCGGAACCGGACTGCCAGTCGAGCGCCGTCCGCAAACGGTGCGTCAGTCTGCCCGAGCGACCAGCAGGACCCTTTGCAGTGCAGCAGGAATCTGGTCGACATCGTGCAGTCGCACGCGCTTGTCACGGCCGGACCGACCGGCATCCAGCGACACGCGGGACTTGGGCAGTCCGCATGCTTCAGCAATAAAGGTGATCAACGCCGTGTTCGCCCGGCCATCGACGGGTGGTGCATTGAGTCGGACCTTGAGACGGTCGCCGAAGCGACCCGCAAACTCCGTGCGCGACGCGCGAGGCTGGACACGCACGTCGAGCACCCAGTCGGTCCCGTCGCGGCGCAGCGGCTCGGTCATGCCGCGGACCGGGGGCACGACGCGGCCCGCCTCATCGCAGCAGGATCTGCAGCGCCTGCAGCGCGATCAGCAGGAAGACCGCCGACAGGTCGAGCCCGCCCAGCGGCGGAATGACGCGGCGAATCGGCGCGAGCAGAGGCTCCACCAGCTTGCTCAGTATCTGCGCCGCCGGGTTGTAGGCCGCGCCCGCGAACCAGCTGAGCAACGCGTACAGCAGCACCGCGAAGAAATAGAACTGCAGTACGGTCTGCAGCAGGCCGCTGAGGCCGCCGAGCAGGATCGATTCCAGCCCCAAGTGACCGCCCGCCACGCCGCGGAGCAGCGCGGTGCCCGCGAACTGCACGATCAGCAGCGCCACGACCGACGACGGATCGAGGCGCTTGCCGGGCGGCATGAACTTGCGCAGTGGCAGCACCAGCGGGTTCGTGACCTTCAATACCGCTTCGCCGAACGGGTTGCGGAAGTCGGCGCGCACGAGCGGCAGCAGCACGCGCAGCAGGAACGCGACCACGAGCAGCGTGAACAGCGCGGTGAAAAGGAAGTGCAGGGCCTGCATGTGGAGTTCCGGTTCAGGTGGGTATCAGAGGTTGCCGAATTCCTGCGCGAGCGCGGCGGCCCGGCGCGCGCCGGCCGCCACTGCCGCCGCAAAAATACCACGCACACCGCCCGCTTCGAGCACCTCGAGCGCAGCCGCCGTGGTGCCTCCCCTGGAAGTCACCTGGGCGCGCAATTCGGCCGGTGACTCGGCGGCTTCGGCCGCCATCCGACCTGCGCCACGCGCCGTTTCGACTGCGAGTTTGTGCGCCGTCACCGGATCGAGACCAAGCTCGGTGGCAGCCGCTTCGAGGCATTCGATCAACAGGTAGAAATATGCCGGACCACTGCCGGACACGGCAGTGACGACGTCGAGCTGCAATTCGTCGGGTACCCAGACCGTCGGGCCGCAGGCGGACAGTATCGCCTCGGCTGTCAGGCGCGATGTTGTGTCGACCCCAGGCGTAGCGTACAGCGCCGTGATGCCCGCGCCGATCAGCGCGGGTCGATTCGGCATCGAGCGGACCAGCGGCACGCCTGGGCCCAGCCAGCGCGCGAGGTCCTGCAACCGGATGCCGGCGGCCACAGATATGACAAGAGCGCCGGAGGTTGCTACCTGGCCCGCGATCGAGCGGGCGACCTGCGCCATCTGCTGTGGCTTCACGGCGAGCACCACCGTGCGCGCACCGATGACGGCCGACGGCGCATCGGCCACCGTCGTGACACTGTAATCGTGCTCGAGGCGCGACCGCTGCGAGGTCTCCGGATCGGCCACCACGATCGAGGAGGGTGGCGTGCCGCGCGCGATGAGGCCTCCGAGCAGGCCCGTCGCCATGTTGCCGCCACCCACGAAAGCGATCCGATTGGTCATGCTGTGTTCGCTCCTGCCGCCGTCGTCAGCCCGGGCGGCGTCCGAAAATGGCAGTGCCGACGCGGACGATGGTCGCGCCTTCGAGTACGGCAGCTTCGAGGTCGTCACTCATGCCCATCGACAGCGTGTCGAGGGCGTGGCCGGCTGCATTGAGTGACTCCATCAGTTCACGCAGCCGCCGGAACGGTCGCCGTTGAGCCTCCAGGTCCGCCGCTGGCGGCGGTATGCACATCAGTCCCCGCAACCGAATCCGGGGCATGGCGGTGACGGCTGCCGCGAGTGCCGGGGCTTCGGCCGGAGCGACCCCGCCCTTGCCGGGTTCGTCGGCCAGCCTGACCTGCAGCAGCACCTGCAGTGGCGCCGCATCGCGTGGCCGCTGGGCGCTCAGCCGCGAGGCGATCCGCTCGCGATCCACCGTATGCACCCAGTCGAAGCATTCAGCGACCTCGCGTGTCTTGTTGCCCTGCAGCTGACCGATGAAGTGCCAGGCGAGGCCCGGCACGTCGGCCAGCGCCGCGACCTTGTCGATCCCTTCCTGGGCGTAGTTCTCGCCGAACTCAGTCTGCCCGGCTGCCACCGCGGCCCGCACCAGCGCCGCGGGCTGCTGCTTGCTGACCGCCAGCAGGCGCACCGAATCCGGGTCCCGACCGGCACTTTCGGCGGCCCGGGCGATGCGGGCGCGCACCATTTGCAGTGCTGCGGGTGAGAACTGCGGAGCGGTTAACATATTGGGGTCCGAGGGGCTGATCTATACTTTGCCGGCCTGCAAGACCCGTCCGGTTCCGGATTCGGCTCGCAGGCTACAGGGAGCCGACACGATGGCCGTGGACATTGCCCAGCTGCTGGCATTTGCCGTCAAGAACAAAGCCTCCGACCTGCACCTGTCATCGGGCGTGCCGCCCATGATCCGCGTCGATGGCGACATGAAGCGGATCAACATGCCGCCGCTGACGCACAAGGAAGTGCACAGCATGGTGTACGACATCATGAATGACAAGCAGCGGAAGGCGTACGAAGAGTTCTACGAAACCGACTTCTCGTTCGAGATCCCGAACCTCGCGCGCTTCCGCGTCAACGCGTTCAACCAGAACCGCGGCGCGGCCGCCGTGTTCCGCAACATCCCCTCGGTGGTGCTGTCGCTCGACGACCTGAACGCGCCGAAGATATTCAAGGACATCGCGATGCAGCCGCGCGGCCTGGTGCTCGTCACCGGCCCCACCGGCTCGGGCAAGTCGACGACGCTCGCGGCGATGATCAATTACGTCAACGACAACCGGCCGGACCACATCATCACGATCGAGGATCCGATCGAGTTCGTGCACGAGTCCAAGCGCTGCCTGATGAACCAGCGCGAGGTCCACCGCGACACGCTCGGCTTCAGCGAGGCCTTGCGCTCGGCGCTGCGCGAGGACCCCGACGTCATCCTCGTCGGCGAAATGCGCGACCTCGAGACGATCCGCCTCGCGCTGACCGGCGCCGAGACCGGCCACCTGGTGTTCGGCACGCTGCACACGAGCTCGGCCGCCAAGACCATCGACCGCGTCATTGACGTGTTCCCGGCCGGCGAGAAGGACATGGTGCGCGCCATGTTGTCCGAATCACTGCGCGCGGTAATCGCCCAGACGTTGCTGAAGCGCATCGGCGGCGGGCGCATCGCGGCCCACGAGATCATGATCGGCACTCCCGCGATCCGTAACCTGATCCGCGAGGGCAAGATCGCGCAGATGTATTCGGCGATCCAGACCGGCCAGCAGAACGGCATGCAGACGCTGGACCAGTGCCTGAAGGAATTGCTGCAGAAAGGCCTGATCACCAAGGAAGAGGCGCGTTTCCGCGCGCAGAACAAGGAGGACTTCTAGACGGCGGCCGTCGCGGCGCCGGCGCCCGGCGGCGCAGGCAACCGCGGCAACACCGACGCCTGAGAGAACACTATGGATCGCGATACCAGCATCAAGCTCATGCAGGACCTGCTGCGCCGAATGGTCGAGCGCGACGGTTCCGACCTCTTCATAACGGCCGGCTTTCCACCGGCGATCAAGATCGACGGCGAAATCAAGCCGCAGACCAACCAGCCGCTGACTCCCGAGCAGGCGCAGCTGCTCGTGCGCGCGATCATGAACGACCGCCAGACCAAGGAATTCGACTCGACGCGCGAATGCAACTTCGCGATCGCGCCGCCGGGCATCGGCCGCTTCCGCGTCAGCGCCTTCGTGCAGATGGGGCTCACCGGCGCGGTGCTGCGCACCATCAATATCAAGGTGCCGACGGTCGACGAGCTGGAGCTGCCGCCGATACTCAAGGAAATCGTGCTGTCGAAGCGCGGCCTGTGCATCCTCGTCGGCGCGACCGGCTCGGGCAAGTCGACTTCGCTCGCCGCGATGCTGGATTACCGCAACGAGAAGACCCGCGGCCACATCATCACGATCGAGGACCCGATCGAGTACGTCCACACCCACCGCAACTGCGTCGTGACGCAGCGCGAGGTGGGCGTCGACACCGAAAGCTGGCACATGGCGCTCAAGAACACGCTGCGCCAGGCGCCGGACGTGATCCTGATCGGCGAAATTCGCGACCGCGAAACGATGGAATACGGCATCCAGTTCGCCGAGACCGGCCACCTGGTGCTCGCGACGCTGCATGCCAACAGCGCCAACCAGGCGATGGACCGCATCATCAACTTCTTCCCGGAGGACCGGCGCGAGCAGTTGCTGATGGACCTTTCGCTGAACATCCGGGCCATGATCGCGCAGCGCCTGATCCCGCGCGAGTCGGGCAAGGGGCGCATCGCCGCGATGGAAGTGATGCTGAACACGCCATTGATCGCCGACCTGATCTTCCGCGGCGAGGTCAGCGCCATCAAGGAGATCATGGCCAAGTCGAACCGGCTCGGCATGAAGACCTTCGACCAGGCGCTGTTCGAGCTGTTCGAGGCCGGGATCATTTCGTACGAGGAGGCGCTGCGCAACGCCGACTCCAAGAACGAGATCCGGCTGCGCATCAAGCTCGAGAGCAAGCGCGAAAAATCGGCTCATCTCGACGAGACCGGCGCGCTGAAGATCCTCGAGGAAGAGGAGTGATGGCGGCCGAATCCCCCGATCTCGATGCAGCCTCTCCACCGCAGGAGCGGGTGCAGGATGACGGCGGTCTGGTGGGTGTCGACACGGCTCGCAGCTTCGTGCTGAACACCAAGCCGCTGTTCAAGCTGATGGTCGAGAAGAAGGCCTCCGACCTGTTCTTCAGTTCGAACGCCCCGATCAAGATCAAGATCGAGGGCAAGATCGTCCCGGTCAACAAGCAGGTGCTGACGGCAGACCAGGTGCGCCAGGCCGCGTACGGCCTGATGAACCAGGAACAGATCGATTACTTCCAGCAGGAGCTGGAGATCGACTTCGCGATCTCGGAGCCGGGCCTCGGGCGCTTCCGCATCGCGGTCTTCCACCAGCGGGGCAATCCCGCCATGGTGCTGCGCTATATCACCGCCGACATGCCTTCGCTCGAAGAACTCGGCCTGCCGATGATCATGAAGGACCTGATCATGATCAAGCGCGGGCTGGTGCTCATGGTGGGCGCCACCGGCTCGGGCAAGTCGACTTCGCTCGCCGCCATGCTCAATTTCCGCAACGAGACCTCGTCTGACCACATCCTGACGGTCGAGGACCCGATCGAGTTCCTGCATCGGAACAAGAAGTCGATCGTCAATCAGCGCGAGGTGGGGCTCGACACCAGGTCGTTCCATCGTGCGCTGCGCAGCGCCATGCGCGCCGCGCCGGACGTGATCCTGATCGGCGAAATCCGTGACCGTGAGTCGATGGAATACGCGCTGACGTTCGCGGGCACGGGCCACCTGTGCCTCGCGACGCTGCATGCGAACAACGCGGCCGAGACGCTCGACCGCATCATCAACATGTTCCCGCGCGACCAGCACTCGCAGATCTTCCTCGACCTGTCGCAGTACCTGAAGGCGATCCTTTCCCAGCGCCTGGTCATGGGCAAGGACGGCAAGCGCTGCGCCGCTCTCGAGGTGCTGCTCAACACGCCGCACGTGCAGGAGCTGATCAAGAAGGGCGACGTGATCGGCGTCAAGGAATCGCTGATTCGCAGCAGCGAGAAGGGCGTGCAGAGCTTCGACATCGCGCTCTACGAGCTGTACAAGCAGGGCAAGGTCACGCTCGAGGAGGCGATCTCGAACGCCGACTCGCGCACCAACCTCGAGGCGAAAATCAACTTCGGTTGAGTCTCCGGCGCGTACGGCGATTCGCAGGCGTCGAGGGTGTCGCGGGCGACCGAGCCGGTGCCTTTCCCCGAGCTTGGAAAGGCGGACACGCTCGCTGGAAGACGAACCGGAACGGAGGCCTGCTCGGCTTGAAGAGGCAGGACCTCAAAAGGGCCGCGAGCCCACCCTGACGCTCCGCGACGCCTGCGCTTTGTGCTCGGCAATCGTTGTTGGCTCTGTTACCGAAGCGTGTTGGCTTCTGCCGCAAGTTGCAGTTGCGGGTTCAACTGGTCGATGCAACACCTAAACTCTGATCGTAGAGCGGAGGGCGTTGTAAATGAAGTACCGGACCAGGACTTTCTATACCGCGACACAGAAGTCTTTGATGTGGGAGCGCTGGCGAAGGGCGATACGCTGCACGCCATCCCAAGATGTTCGATCGGAGGCACACCTCAGTTTTCACCACATTCTGGCGAGAAGCGGTGGCATACGACCCGCGGAGAGGCGCCGTTCTGCTGAGTTCCGACGCTCTTGGAGCGTGAGGAGATCTCACGCGGTACCCGAGCGGGACTGTCGATCCCGGTCCATCGCTCGTTCGCTCAGGCGGCCACCAGCACCGTCAGTCGCGAGATCCGACGCAACGGCGACCGCGACAGCTATCGTGCCGGCGAGGCCGACACCGGCCTGGGATCGGGCCAGCGACCGAAGCGCTGTAAACTGGCCCGGAACCGCACACGGCCCACCTGGTGGCCGGCAAGCTGCGGCTGCAGTGGTCGCCGTATCAGGTGGCCGGTTGGCTCAAGCGTACTTACCCGCAGGACGAGCCGTCAGGTGTCGCACGGACGATCTACCGCACGTTGTTCATCCAGGCTCGCGGGCCCTGAAGAAGAATCCCTGCAGCACCCGCGACGGACTCGGGGCATGCGACGCTCGCGTCACTACTCGCAGAAGACCGCCACCCACGGTCGCATCAGTGTGTAGATTGACACCAACGGATCGCGTAATAGGTTGGAGCAACCAGTCTCGCCTTCCCGATGGAACGTATGTCGCAGGCGACCTGCAGGTTACAGCCAGATAAGGATGTCCGTAGGGTGAATAAGATGGGGACCCACCATGTTCTCGATCGGCAGCGCCTATCCTGTTCATAAATTTGATAACATCGCCGCCCCACGATGCGGTCCCGCACATGATCGCTCGCGGTTTCAATGTTCTGATCCGTCAGCCTGGCCGACCGTCGAGATTGTATCGCCAGGCAGACACGTGGCTTTATAACCCGAACAATATCGCGCTGGGCTCAAGCGCTCTCCCGCCGCGGTGAGGAGTCAACGGCGTCCCGCATCAAATGCCGAAGGGCGTTTCGCTCGCGCCGTGCTACTTCCTGGCCCTGAAGACAAACTGTGCGCTGAAAACAATGTTGGCAAAATGTAGCAACTGAAATCCGCGCAGCACTGGGGTGCTCACCCGTCGCCTTCGATTATCTCGCTTACTTGCGGCATGGATTGTTGTCGAATCGGTGACCGAACCTGATTGGGGATACGTTCCCCGGGCAGCGCAGTGTGGCCCCCAGGCGCCCGAGTTGGAGGTTGATTAACGCCTCCACATCACTGGGGATGGTCCGACGCGCGACGGACGGTTTCCACGTAGATTGCTTGCGCCGATGCGAGGTTCTCGGGCTTGCCCGGATCCCGCTCAGGCGCCGCCTTTAAGCGGTAGATCCGTTGTTCTTCCCGAGCGCATTGTCTGCCTTTCCACGCTCGGGAGGAACAACAAGAATCTACCGCCCCCCGCTCACTGTGCCACGCCTCTCGGATTGACCGAAGCGCGCTAGGAAGCCTGCGGCGGAAACACCGCATTCGCGTCGAACACAGGTCCGTCGACGCACACGCGCTTCATCGCGAGCGAGCCATCCGGCTGCACGACCGGCACGGCACACCCCGCGCACCCGCCCACCGCGCAGGCCATGAACTCCTCGAGCGACACCTGGCGGCACGCCGAACCTGCGCGCCACGCGCCGCCGTCGCCTGCAGCATCGGCGTCGGGCCGCACGCAACATCTCGACCTCGCCCAGCGCCTCGGCGTTGAGCGACGCAAGCCAGTGCGCGGCGAGATCCGTCACGTAGCCGTGAAAGCAACCAGGGAATCCGCCGAAGCTGGCGGGAAGCGACCTGTCACCCCCAGTCGTCCCGCAGCGGCATGCGCGCGATCACCTCGGCCGGCACGCCCGGCACCGATCCCTGCGACGGCCGGGCGCGGAACGGAAACTCGATCTCGGACCCCATCATCACGGTGGCTGCCACGCCGCCTCGTCACGGCAGGTCTTCAGCGGTTCCGCCGAGGGGAACACCATCAGCGGAATCGCCCCGCCGCCCGGCTGCAATCATGCTGGGAACGTTCGGGTGCTGATGAAGCCGTGGCGATCGCCGTTGGCGCTGATCGTCGCGCCAGGCGGCTGAAGCTAAACCAGCGCCTCGAGTCCGGGGCCCACCACGCAGCAGGATCTCGATCCAGCCATTGCATCCACACGCATGAGCGACAGCGGCCGGCGCATCGGGCGTTCCGGGTCGCACGTCAGGTGCGCGAAGCTGCCTGGCAGCGCGGCGGCGGCGCACTGCGGCGCTTGGATGCGAATCACGAACTGCTCGCCCGGGTATTCCTGCTGCGACAGCAGCTTGCCGTCTTCGAGGTAGATCGAGTCAGAATCGCGCATCACGAACACGTCGACCATCATCGCCTGCAGCGTGTAGATCGTGTCCAGCACCGTTTCGCCCTTCACGCGCGAGGAGGAGTGCAGGTCGAGGTTGACCACGTCCGCGCCGAGGCGCGTGGCGGCGAGTTCGAACGATACGCGCGTGCGCGTGCTCGGCTCGAAGAACAGGTTCGCCACCGTGCGGCCGAGCAGCGCGCCGTCGCGGGCCGGCAGGTCGCCAGGTTCACGGACGTAGAACTGCGCGAGGTCGAGTGAGTGCACGATCTCGTCACGCGCGAGGGCAACCGAGCGTGAGCAGGTGGCGCAGGCAGCCGGCATGGTCGCGCTGCAGGTCTCGGCCGGTGTCAGATCTTCCAAAGGCGTGCCCATCCAGGTCCCCATGGATAAACCGTGCCGCGTTCGCGTCGATGTCCTCCAGGACGGATGCGGCGCTTGCGCGTTCGGAGCGGCGCTCGCTGCGCAACTCGTCGTAAGCAGCATTGGACGTCAGGCGCTCGTCCACGTAGTCGACCAGCAGCCCCGAGCGTCGCGCCCGTTTCGCGCCGAACGCGCGGCGGGTTGCCGTCCGTGGTGGTGTCAGGCCGTCCATTATTATAGGGAGCCGACCAGCAGCCGGGTCAGGGGCCCATCGGGCGATATTTTGCTACGTATCGACGGCAGGCCAATCCGGCGCTCCATTCCGGGCGGGCAGGGTGCCGACAGCCCGTGGCCGACCCGGTCATCAATCCTGCCCGACCGCGACCCCGATGCGGCGGGGTGCCGAAATCGAACGCGAGCACGACCTCGCCCCCCGTCGGGTGGCCGCCGTGGGCGGCGACCGGCGGCAGATCGTCTTCGTGGACCGGAATCAGGCGTGGCCCGCGTCGCTGCCCAGGCAGGCGAGGTCGGCGCCAGCAACCGAGCGGCCGCGCCTCAGCGCTGCTCGATGGGCGTCGCGAACAGCACGCGCTCGTCCGCATCCACCGAGGCCGGATTGACGCGCCATCTCGTCCTCAGGTGGCCGGACTCCCAGCCCGCATAACCCAGCGCGATGACGGCACTCCCGGGGCCTTCCGGCAGCGAGGGCATCAGAATGTCGCGCAATTGGTCGGGTGCATACGTGCCGAGAATGGTCGCGACGATTCATACTTGTCCGCCAGGGAATGCAGCACGAGCGCGTTCCGATTGCAGGGGACCCACCCCGCAGCACCGGCTGGTCGGCTGACGCGCGAGCGCAGAAATCAGGTCGAGCTGCTGGAAGACCTCACCGAACGTCATCAGCGGCGTGCGATTGATGAGCGATGCCGACACGCCGCGCTCGCTGTGTTCACTTACCGCAGTGTCACGGTCTGGGCGAAGTTCAGATTCGTCCATGGCGGAGCATGGCGATCAGGAACTGGTTGAGGTGAGGTAAGCGGTCACGGGGCGACAGTATCGCGCTACGGGCCGGAGAAAAAGACGGCGCCAGCTCTGCCGAGCTGCCCATTGATGAACTGCCACTCGTAGGCGAAGCGGAGCACGGGGTAACGCTCACGCAAGGCGCTCGGGAAGGGTTCGAACGGCGCTGCCAGGCGCACGATGCCGACGGCGGCGTCATCCAGTTCGCGATGGCCGCTCGTGCGCCGCACAACCACGGATTCGAGCGTGCCGTTGGCACGGATTGCCACCTCCAGCACGGGATTGCCCGATAGTTGCCGACGCCTGGCTTCGTTCCGGGAAATTCGGTGTGCCGACGCCTTTCGATCCTGCGTTTCCAGCCATCCAGGTAAAAAAGCGGCGATGGCAGATTCACGCGTATTGGCGAGCGTTTGCCGTCCACCGAGCAACTGGCCGCCCCCTGGCTCCGGGTCGCGGTCGGCGACCGAGCCGTTCAGGCCAACGGTCGGCGCTGCCGGCGACGGGCTGGCATAGAACACCGGCGGCTCCTCTCTCGGCTCCGCACCCGTGGCAAGCCGCTCGGCCTCGAGCGCCCGTCGCGCGAGCACCGACACCGCACCCTCGGGCTCGGCAGGCGGGCCTGTTCTTCCAGGTCCGCGGCGGGAGCGTTCGGCACGGCTGCCTGTTCCGGCCGCGGTTCCCGGGCAGCGAGGCGCCCAGCATCAGGTCGGTACCCAGTGCCTTGCTGCGTGCGCTGCGCGATATTAGGCGCCTCTCGAGGTTCGCCCGTGGATCGTCCGGCCCGGAATCGGGACTTCCCGAAACCCAGGACCTCCGGCGTGGGCGGGCGTTGTCCGGCAAGGAGCAGGGCGCTAGGCACCGCGCCCAGGATGACGAGCCCGCTGAAGCAGGGGCGCCACGAAGATGGCGGTGGCCGATGTGATCCCCGGCAGGATCGCGGCCTACGGAGAGATGTCGGGCGTCGTCGTGCGGCCTGCCTCGGATCGTTTTACTGGCGCGATCCCCCATCCATCAGTGAGCCAGCGATGTCGGTGCCAGGCTGCTTGTCGATCTCGCGCACGCCCGTCGAGGCTGGTCACGATGATTTCGGCTGACGACCCCGCCGATCGTCGAGGCCGAACAGCATTCCCCGGTCGCGCAGCTCGGGGCGTGGAAATCTCGGCAGCCCAGCCAGCGGTCGCCTGCCTTGTGACGGCGGCCGACGCCCTTGGCCCGCAGCGTGAGTTGCCACGGTTGTCCGCGTCGGTTGGAATGCATTGATGCGAGCGCATAGGGCACGGGTTCGCCGTCCACAGGATAACACCCGAATCGCCGGTCGTCACGTTGTCCGGGATCCGTGGCGATTGCACAATTGCGCCGCGTAGCGCGTGCCGTACTCAGTCAGCGTTTCGAAGATCGCGTTCTTGTTCTTGTCGCCGGCGTCATTCCACGAAGATCGACGGCCGCCCATGCCGTAGAGGGGCTTGCGCAGACAGCCCCGCGGCCGTGTTCCTTGAGGAACGCGTGCATGTCCGCCATGTCGCGCGTGATCAGGGTGGGCGCGCAGCACTGCGGAAACCAGGCCGTGTAGACCTTTTCGTTCATGTCGCGCAGGCCCTGCGGCCGGTTGACGACCAGCGCCCTGCGCTCCGGCCTTTCGAGGATGTAGGTCGAATAGATGTATTCGGTGTCGAACGGCGGATCCTTGCGCATCAGGATCGCGTCGAAGTCGCCGAGCCGTGTCACCTCGGCCGCACCGCGCGTGAACCAGTCCGTGTCGTGCTCACGGACGCCGATCGGGTGCGCGCGACCCAGGGCGACGCCGTCGCGCAGCCAGATCCCGGACAACTCCAGGTAATGGAGTTCCCAGCCGCGACGCTGTGCGGCAAGCAGCATTGCCAGCGTCGTGTCCTTGCGGGGCTTGATGTCCTCGATCGGATCCATCACGACGGCGATGCGCAGGGTTTCAGGGACATGCGGACTTCCGCGCGGGCGGCGGCTTATCAGGGAGATTGACTGTGATGGGTGTCGCGGTATCGAAAGCCGTAATATTGGCAGGGGGTGTGTGTGTTAAAACGCCACTCGCGAGCGGCGGCCTCGCGCATAGCGTCGCACTCGCACGCACCCACTCGACCCCGAGTTTCGACCGTATAGAAAGCGGGCTGCCAGCAACAGTCGGCCAAAGCTGGCTGGCCCTCAACCGGTGCTGGTCATCGACGACAGCAAGACCATCCGGCGCATCCGAAACCCTGCTCGCCCGCGAGGGTTGCGAGGTCTTTACCGCCGTGGACGGCTTTGACGCGCTCTCCAAGGTGGCCGACCACCAGCCGGACATCGTCTTCGTGGACATCATGATGCCGCGCCTGGACGGGTACCAGACCTGTGCGCTGATCAAGAACAACGAAGGTCTTCAAGAGCATCCGGTGATCATGCTGTCAGGCGCAAGGACCGGGCTCTTCGACCAGGCCCGCGGCCGCATCGTTGGGTTCGAAGCATTACCTGACCGACCCTTCACGCGCGAAGAACGCTGCTGAGCGCGATCCGAGACTTCACGTCCATCGCGCGCCTGAGCGCAGCTCGCGGAGGATACTGACTGTGTAACCTCCGTACTGATCGTGGACGATTCACCGACCGACGTTCACGTCATGCAACAGGCGCTCGAGCAGCACGGCTTCACGACGGCTGCCGCGGCCGACGGCGGCGAAGGGCTGCGGCTCGCCCGCGAACTGCACCCCGACCTGATCCTGATGGACATCGTCATGCCCGGCGTCAATGGTTTCCAGGCCACGCGCGAACTGGCAAACGACCCGACCACGCGCACGATCCCGGTCATCATGGTGACTTCGAAAGCGCAGGAATCCGATCGCGTCTGGGGCCTGCGCCGGGAATTGCCGTCGACACCTCGTCAAACCCCGTCGCCCGGACCAGCTGGTGCGCGCAGGCGGCGCTCCGCCCACCCTGAGATCGGGCCCAGTGCCACGGCCTGCGTTCGCTGCGCGAGCGCCCGTTCAGCTGCTGCGCGAGATC
>JADJOO010000005.1 GCA_016713725.1 Pseudomonadota bacterium
AGCGCCCGGACCTGCTGCGATCAGCCGCCGAACTCTTCGACGTGATCGGGCGCGGCATCGTGCGCATCGAGATCGGCCAGACCTACCCGATCCGTGACGTGCAGCTGGCACATCGCGACCTGCAGGACCGGCGCACGGTCGGCTCGACGGTACCTGCTGCCCTGATAAACAGTCGCCGTCGCCAGGGATTTGCGCTGCTGCTGATCGTGCTCGCGGCATCGCCCGCGCACGCTGGGAAAGAGATCATCCACGACTGGCCGGTCGGCATACCGTCAGGCGCCGAGCTCGAGGCATCCGGCGCGGTCATTGGCCAGATTCGCGTGACGGTCGGCGATATTTTCGACCCGTCGATCCCGTCGGAAGACAAATGGCTCTACCGCACGGCAAACAAACTGCACATCAACACGCGGCAGCCCATCGTTCGCAATCAGCCGCTGTTCAAGACGGAGAGCCTTACGTGCACCGCGTGGTGCAGGAGACGGAGCGCGTCCTCCGCGGCAACGACTACCTGTACGACGCATGGATTCGTCCGTGTCCCTTTGACGGCAAGACCGTCGATCTGGAGGTCCGCACGCGCGACACGTGGACGCTGAACCCGGGCATCAATTTCAGCCGGCAGGGAGGTGCCAATTCGTGCGTCAGTCGAACTCGAGGAAAGAACCTGCTCGGCAACGGCCAGCGGCTCTCCTTCGGCTGGTCGAACGACGTGGATCGCACGTCGCTCGACTTCGAGTTTTTCGATCCTCATTTCCACTCGACGTGGACACGGCTCGGCGTGGCCTACAGCGACGCCGACGACGGCAGCACCAAGGCGATCCGCGTCGACCGTCCGTTCTTTGCACTGGACACGAAACGCGCCGGCGGCGTGTACCTGTACGACCTCGATCCGCAACGAGCCGCGTTACGCATACGGCGACAGCGTCGGTGAATACGAACAGGACGAGCAGTTCGCAGAAGCCTACGGCGGCTGGTCGCAGGCTGGACCAACGGCTGGGTGCGGCGCTGGACTGCAGGCGCGACCTATCGCCAGAAGCAGTTCGCCGAAGTCGTGGGCTCAGCCCTCGGCGGCCCACTGCCGGAGGACATCGAACTTGCTTACCCGTGGCTGGGGTTCGACGTGGTCGAGGACGTCTACGAAGAACGCACCAACCAGGACCGGATCGAGCGCACGGAGGATGTGCTGCTCGGGTTGCGCGCAGGCGGACGAATTGGTTACGCCGCGGAGTCGCTGGGGTCGGATCGCGACGCCCTCATGGTGAGTGCCTATGCGCAGAACGGCTGGGATTTCGGGCGCGAACGCTCGATGTTCGTGACCACGGCCGCGACAGGCCGGGTCGAGAACGATGGCTTGCGAATGGCGTGCTGTCGGCCGGAGCCCGGTACTACGCGCGTACCTCGGACAACACGAAGTTCTTCGCGACAAGTCAACGGCGTCGTGACGGACGAGCTCGATGCAGACCAGCAGCTGCTGCTCGGCGGCGAGGAGGGGCTGCGCGGCTATCCCCTGCGCTATCAGGCGGGCACGTCACGGGCGTTGCTGACGCTCGAGGAGCGCTACTACACGGGCTGGTATCCGTTCCGCCTGTTCCACGTGGCCGGCGCGGCCTTCTTCGACATGGGGCGTACCTGGGGAACCGACGTTACCGGCGCCACCAGCGACGGGTGGCTGAAGGACGTCGGCATCGGCCTGCGCCTCGGCTCGAGCCGTTCCGCGTTCGGCAACGTCATTCACATCGACCTGGCTTTTCCGCTCGATGGCGGCGATGCATCGACAGCGTGCAGTTCGTCGTCGGGACAAAGGTCCGCTTCACGAAATAGGGACGTCAAAATAGGGGACGCTCACCTATTTTTCTGCAATAGGTGAGCGTCCCCTATTTTTCACCTGATTTCGATCACCTGCCGGATCGACACGCCTGCGGCAAGCCGGTCGAACGCGCCGTTGATGTCGTCGAGCTGGATGCGTTCGCTCAGGAGCCTGTCCACCGGCAGGCGTCCTGCGCGATACCACTCGATGTACTGCGGGATGTCGCGCTCCGGCACGCAGCTGCCGAGATAACTGCCCTTGAGTGTCCGCTCCTCGGCGGCAAGGCTCACGTGCGACAACGACACCTGCTGCTGCGGATGCGGGCAAGCCGGCCGACACGGTCGTGCCGCCGCGCCGCGTGACGCGATAGGCGAGTTCGAGCGCGCGCGCCGAACCGGCCATCTCAAAGGCGCAGGCCACGCCGCCGCCGCTCGCCTCGCGCACCCGGTCCACGCAATCGGGATCGGCCGCATTGAACGTGTGCGTGGCGCCGAGTTCGCGTGCCTTGGCCAGCTTGGCCTCGTGCAGATCGATCGCCACGATCGGGCTCGCGTCGAGCATGCGGCCGGCCAGCAATGCCACGCGAGTCCGCGACGCCGCTAAGGCCGATCACGGCCAGCGACGAATGCTTCGGCATCGCCGCAGTGTTGACCACCGCGCCGACGCCGGTGATCACGGCGCAGCCGAACAACGCCGCTTCTGCGAACGGCAACGTCGGATCCACGCGCACCAGCGACCGGGGCGCGATACGGTTGTCCATTCGGCGAACCCCGAGACGCCGAGATGGTGATTGACCGGCTCGCCGTGCTGGCAGAGCCGGCGCGCACCAGAGAGCAGCGTCCCGCCGTGTTCGACGCGAGTCGGGCTCCTCGCACAGCGCGGGCCGGCCTGCAACACAGGGTCCGCAGACGCCGCAGCTCGGCACGAACGAGGCGACGACGTGATCACCGCGTTGCGTTCGCAGGTGACGCCGTGCCCGACCTCCTCGACGATTCCCGCAATCTCGTGCCCGAGCACCATCGGCAATGGCCGCGGCCGATTGCCGTCGATCACCGAAAGGTCGGAGTGGCAAAGCCCGGCTGCCCGCACGCGGACGAGCACCTCCCCCGGGCCTGGTGGCGCAAGGTCGAACTCCTCGATCGCCAGCGGCTTCGATTGGGCATACGGGCCGGGACGGCCCAGCTTCACGAAGCACGGCAGCCTTGGTTTTCATGGGTCCGAGCGTAGCCCATGTAATGCGCGGCACCGCTCCACTGCAATAATGCCTGCGCCGACAGACCGGCACGCAGTTGGAGCAGGACAGGCATGGCACCCCAGGCAGCAGGCGGAGAGCCGCAACCCACGCGGCGCGACGAATTCCGCGTGCTGCGCATGATCACGACGCGCTGGATGGACAACGACCAGTACGGTCACGTCATCAACGCGTGTACTACTCGTACTTCGACACGGCTGTGAACGGTTACCTCATCGAAGCGAGCGGTTGCGACGTGCGCCAGCTGCCGGCGATCGGCATCGTGGCGGAGACCAGCTGCAAGTTCATCAGCGAGCTGACCTTCCCCGACACCGTGTACGCCGGGCTTGCGCTCGAGCGGCTCGGCAACTCGAGCGTCGTCTACAGGATCGGCCTCTTCCGCAACCAGGAAGTGCTTCGCGGCGATCGGCCGTTTCCGCACGTGTACGTCGACAGCGCCACGCGCCGACTGGTGCCGATTCCGCCGCAGGTGCGCGCGGCGCTGCAGACGCTCGACGAAGGCTACGCGGGGTTCGGAGCGTTGCCTGTTAGACAGGCGCGTCTGCTGCTGCCAGACGTGCCTCGGCGGCCGCAATCATCTCCTGGAAGCGGCGGTCGTCCCCGCAGGGGGTTGGGTCGAGGTCCACCTTGGCGTGATTCAGCCGGTGGATGAACGTGGTTGCAAAGACCGGACCCAGCAGCGCGATGGCGCCATCCAGGTCCCGCAGGTGCGTCGTCAGCGCGCAGGCAAAGTTGTAGCGCATGTTCATGTTGTCGGGATCGATGAGCAGTGCGCGATTGATCCCTTCCCTGGCGCGTTCGGCATCACCGAGGCATGCGAGTGCCGCGACGCCATAGCCCATCGCCGCGCCGTTGTTCTGGTCCTGCGCCAGGATCTTTTCCGCCCGGGCCAACGCGATGGCAGCCGCGCGAGCGGTGCCCTCAGGATTCCCGACGGCTGTGTAGCACGTGAGCAGCATGCTCGGCGAGTTGACGTCCGTTTCCATGAGCGTCATCGCCTTCTCATAATGAGGAATGGCTTCTTCCAGCCGGCGCTGCCGCACCCGCAGGTAGGCAGCAGACTTGTTCACCTCGTAGGATTCGGCGTCCAGTCGCAGTGCGATGCCGATCTCGACAGCCGCCTCGTCGTGACGGCCGTATTGGGACAGGATTCGCGCCTTGACCGCGTGCGCCTCGGCCAGCTGGCCGTCGAGTGTCAGCGCCCGCTCGGCCGCAGCCATGCCATCCTCGCCCTTGCGGCCATGGCCCCCCGGCCTTGCGCACGCTGCCCTCGAGCACGTGGCTCACCTTGAGTTGCCGCGTGACCTGCGAGACGTCGACGTTCTTGCCCTTGAAACCGAACGCCGTATTACGTGCGACGACGAACAGCGACGAGACCTTGGTCAGGTCGGTGATGACGTCCTCGGTGATGCCGTCGCTGAAATATTCCTGCTCGACGTCGCCGCTCATGTTGGCGAAGGGCAGCACGCAGATCGAAATTCCCCTGGGGCCCGCAACCGACTCAGCCGCGAACACCCGGGTTGCAGTGCCACCCGGTGGGGCGCCGCGTTGTCGGGCGATCATTGCACTGAGCGACCGCAGCAGCGCCTGAACGGCGCGCTCTGGGCGTCGTCGCCCCAGCCATCGAGGTCCGTGGTGTGAATCGCCCGCACATCCATCGGCAGGCTGGCGCCTTCGAAGCGCACCGGGACCAGTGTGCCTAGGTCGGCCGCCTCGCGCGCTTCGCCCGCACCCAGCGCGATGATGCCGAGGTCGGCGTCCAGACCACCATCACGGCCTTGGCCGCCTTCAGTTCGACTTCGATCTGGTCGTCGAACTGCTGCCCGGCGTCGATTTCCGGGTCCCACCCACAGACCAGCCCTGCGCCTGGATCGCGGCCACCAGCGGTGCAACGAGCGTCTTGTCGCTGCGAGCGTAGGAGACGAAAACATCAGCCATGCCCTGTGGAACCTCACCCAGATGATCGCCGCGTTCGCAATGGGACGCACGTAGCTTATCCGCTACGACTCCAGGATCTGCCGGCCCTTCTGGATCGCGAGCGCGCCGCTGCGGACCACTTCGAGCACCTCGCCGAAGTTCGCGACCTCCGCCATGAAGCGGTTGATGTCGGCTTCGCTGCTGGTGAGTTCGATTGTGAAGCTGTCGGCAGCGTCCCAGAGCACGCGGCCGCCCGCGCGTTGCGTGGCCGACCAGAGCGATCCGACCTGGGTGGCTTTCGCCTTGACCTTGATCAGCAGCAGCTCGCGCTCGAAGTGCTCCTCGCGCGTGACGTCTTCGACGTCGACCACGTCCACCAGCTTCAGCGACTGCTGCGTGATCTGGTGGATGACGGCATCGTTACCGGTCGTCACCAGCGTCAGGCGGGAGACCGTGGGATCGTCCGTCGCCGCCACGTTCAGCGATTCAATGTTGTAGCCGCGGGTCGAGAACAAGCCTGCCACGCGAGACAGCGCGCCGGATTCATTCTGCAGGGTGATGGCGATGATGTGGCGCTGGCTTGGCACGGCGGGCTCCCGGAGACGGCATCTCTATGATTCTAAAGCAAAAGCGGCTTTAGATCGCCGGGTTCCGCACCCCAGAATAGGGGATCGGCGGGAACCGCCTAGATGGACGCGCGGCGGCAACGGCTGTTAGTCTCGTTTGCAGCGCAACATAATCGTTCCACACCCGCCGCAACGAGCGCGCCCGTGAACAGCATCGCCGCGAGTCCATTGCCGACCACCTCGTCCGCGCACCCGCGGGCCGGCCAGTCCATGAGCGGCGCGGAGATCATCGTGCAGGTGCTGGCGGACGAAGGCGTCGACACGATTTTCGGGTACAGCGGCGGCGCGATCCTGCCGACGTACGATGCGATCTTCCGCCACAACGACCAGCAGTCGCAGCTGGCGGCAGGCGCGCGCCGATGCCGCTGATCGTCCCGGCGAACGAGCAGGGCGCAGGTTTCATGGCGGCCGGCTACGCCCGGGCGAGCGGCAAGGTCGGCGTCTGCGTCGTGACCTCCGGCCCCGGCGCGACCAACACGGTCACGCCGGTGCGCGACTGCATGGCGGTCTCGATCCCGATCGTCGTGATCTGCGGCCAGGTGCCGAGCACGTCCGCCATCGGCACCGACGCGTTCCAGGAAGCGCCGGTCTCCAACATCATGGGCGCCGTCGCGAAGCACTGCTTCCTCGTCACGGATCCGGCCAAGCTCGAAGCGACCGTGCGCACCGCGTTCGAGATCGCGCGCTCGGGCCGTCCGGGCCCGGTCGTGATCGATATCCCGAAGGATGTCCAGAACTGGGCGGCAACGTACCACGGCAGCGGCCTGCTGCCGGTGCGCGGCTACCACGCGCGCATGCAGGCATTGCGCGCCCGCACGCTCGAAGACGATCACGCGGCGAAATTCTTCCAGATGCTGGGCGAGGCCGAACGCCCGCTGATCTACGCCGGCGGCGGCGTCATCCACAGCGACGCGGCCGACGAGCTGCGCGCATTCGCGCACGAATTCGGCATTCCCGTCGTCACCACGCTGATGGGGATCGGCGTGTACGACACCACCGAGCCGCTCTCGCTGCACATGCTCGGCATGCACGGCGCGGCGTTCGCCAACTACGCGGTGGACGACTGCGACTTCCTGCTCTGCCTCGGCGCTCGCTTCGACGACCGCGTCGCGGCCGTGCCGGCCAAGTTCGCTCGCAACGCGAAGCGCATCGCGCACATGGACGTCGACGCGTCGGAGATCAACAAGGTCAAGCGAGTGCAGTGGAGTCACGTGGGCCTGCTGCGCCCGGCGCTCGAGCGCTGCGCCAGCGGCAAGGACGCGGGCTTCAAGCGCGACTGGTCGCCGTGGCATGCGCACGTCGCCGGGCTGAAGCACCGTCACGCGATGAACTACGATCGTGACCGCGCAGTATTTCGACTTCCGCGAGCCGCGGCTGTGGCTCACGTCGGGCAGCATGGGCACGATGGGATTCGGCCTGCCCGCGGCCATCGGCGCGCAGTTCGCGCGTCGCGACAAGCTCGTGATCGACATCGACGGCGATGCCAGCATCCGCATGAACCTCGGCGAACTCGAGACCGTCACCACCTACGACCTGCCGATCAAGGTCGTGGTGCTGAACAACTTCGGCGACGGCATGGTCAAGCAGTGGCAGAAGCTGTTCTTCAAGGGCCGACTGTCGGGCAGCGACAAGTCGCTGCACAAGAAGGACTTCGTCAAGGCCGCGCAGGCTGATGGCTACCAGTTCGCCGTGCGGCTCGATCGCAAGGCGGACGTGCCGCGGGTGGTCAAGGAATTCATCGAGTTCAAGGGCCCGGCCTTCCTCGAAGTGATCATCGACACGGAAGCGGGTGTGTACCCGATGGTCGGCCCGGGCCAGGCCTACGACGAATGATCACCGGTGATTTCATCGAATCGCGCGAGGCGATCGGGCGACGGCGGAGCCCGGCGCGTCCGAGATGTTCTGACGCGTCTGCGGGGAATTGGGGGCGCTCACCTATTTCCCGGGGAAGCAGGTGGAGCGTCCCCAATTTCCCAATTTCCGCAGGCGTGATACCTGGCGTCCATGGCGCCCCCGCCCATCGTCCGCAGCCGCCATTCGCCGAGCGCCCGCTTCTGGGCGAAACTCGGACTCATTTCCTTCGGTGGCCCTGCCGGCCAGATTGCCATCCTCCACCGTGAAGTCGTCGAGCGGCGTGGCTGGCCTGACGAGCGCGAATTCACGCGCGCTGAACTTCTGCATGTTGCTGCCGGGTCCCGAAGCGCTGCAGCTCGCGATCTTCCTCGGCTGGAAACTGCACGGTACACGCGGTGGCCCCGTTGCGGGGCCTCGGCTTCATTCTGCCGGCCGTGCTGCTGCTGTTCGCGTTCTCGCATGTCTACGCGGCGCACGGGTCGCTGCCCTGGGTATCGGCGCTGCTGTACGGCCTGCAAGCCGCCGTCGTCGCGCTGGTGCTGCAGGCGATGACACGCATCGCGCGCCGTGCGTTGCAGTCGTCGCTGCACCTCACGCTCGCGCTCGTATCGTTCCTCGCGCTCGAGTTCGCGCACGTGCCGTTTCCCATCGTACTGCTGATTGCGGCGGCGGTGGGTGCGTATCTGCGCGCGCCACGCGACGTCGAGGAAGCTCCCATGTCCAATGCGGCACCGGTGGGCGCTGGACAAACGGCCGGGGTGGCTGCCGTCGGTCTCACGCTCTGGCTGATTCCGCTGCTCGTCGTGGCGGCCACGCTCGGCGCCACTTCGCTCTGGACCGCCGTCTACCTGTTCTTCACCAAGGCCGCGCTGGTCACTTTCGGTGGCGCGTACGCCGTGCTCGGCTACGTCACGAGCCAGGTCGTCGACAAGCTCGCCTGGGTGACGGCCGACCAGTCCGTCGCAGGACTGGCGCTGGCGGAAACCACGCCGGGCCCGTTGATCATCGTGCTGCAGTTCATGGGGTTCATGGCCGGCTGGAACCAGCCGGGCCCGTTGTCGCCGCTCGGCTCGGCGCTGCTCGCAGGCGCGCTTGCAACCTGGGCGACGTTCCTGCCGTCCTTCCTGTTCATCCTGCTCGGGGCGCCTTACGTCGAGCGCCTCACGCGCAATGCGCGGATCGAGGGCGCGCTCCGGCGCGATTACTGCCGCGGTCGTCGGCATCATTGCGACGCTGGCGCTGCTGCTGGTCCAGGTGGTGCTGTTTCCGGACGGGTGGCGCGCCGCGCCGGATTGGAATCGCCGTGCTGCTCTCGTTCGCGGCGTGGTTCCTGCTCGAGCGCGCGCGCTGGCCGCTCGGCTCCGTGCTGCTCGCGGCCGCTGCAAGCGGGTTATTCCTGCGACTGCTGCAGCAGTGAGTCGAGTCGCTGCTGGAACACACCTCGAAGGATTTGGCCCCGGACATCACTCGCCTGCGAATTCGCCGTTGGTGACCAGGCCAATCACGAACGACGGCGTCGACGCAATGCCGCTCGAGGCCGCCAGTGCCGCGTCGGCACGCACGGCGGCCAGCACCGCGGGGTCGGCGCGGCAGCTCGCGAAGCGGGTGCCGTCCAGTCCAGAACCGGCCCGCCAGCTCCGCGTAGCGACTCCTGGCTCAGGAGCGACGGGTCGCGGAACAGCGCCTCGCGATACTCCCAGAACTTGCCTTGCTGGCCTGCGCAGCGAGCGGCCACGGCGGCGGGCAGGGCGAACTCGTGCATCGGCAGCGGCAGGTCGCGCGTGGCGAAGCGCACCTTGCCCGTGTCCACGTAGTGTTTGCGCAGCAGCGGCCAGGTGTCGCGGGCGAATCGCGCACAGTACGGGCACTGCAGGTCGGTGAACTCGATGATCATGACACGAGCCCCGGTGGAGCCGAGGATGCGATCGTCAGCCTGGATTTCTCCGCTGTGGCCGGTGTTGCGACGGGAACCGCGACAGGCCGGGCGGTCGACGCGCACATCCGGCGGCGCCGGCCAGAACAACCAGGGCCGGCGCCAGCAGCGCCCGCAGGGTCGAGGTAACGTTCCTTTGCATGGGAGTCCGAGCCTGCGTCGGAACGAGGACGATCGCAAGTGCCGCTGCCAGGACCGTGATGCACGCGGTACCATCCGCGCATGAAGTACCTGCACACGATGGTCCGCGTCACCGACATCGACGCCTCGCTCAGGTTCTATTGTGACGCGCTCGGGCTGCGCGAGTTGCGCCGCACCGAGTATCCCAAGGGCCGGTTCACGCTGGTGTTCCTGGCCGCACCCGGCGACGACGACGCGCAGGTCGAGCTCACCCACAACTGGGACCGCGAGGAGTATGGCAGCGGGCCGCGCCTTCGGCCATCTCGCGTACGAAGTCGACGATGTCTACGAGACGTGCCGTCGCCTCATGGAGCACGGCGTCACGATCAACCGTCCGCCGCGCGATGGCCGCATGGCCTTCGTCAGGTCGCCGGACAATATCTCAATCGAGTTGCTGCAGAAGGGCGCGGCCCAGCCGCCGGCCGAACCCCTGCTGAGCATGCCGAACACCGGCGTCTGGTAGCCCGTCACACTTGCGCAAACTACGGACGCGATCCGGCGCCGCGGTGCGAAATTGCAATCATCTGGGTGCCATCTGGCCTGCGAGCGCCGGGCCTCGCATACTCCATCGCATTGATAGCGCGCAATCGTCACGCGCCGTGGCGCAATGGCCAGGCGGAGGCCCCCGGCACGAAATGGCACTCGAAAACAGCTCGCCGACGTCCTGGCACTGGTTGCCGGAGGACCCCGCCGTCGCGACGACGGCGGTGGAAGAGAACCAGACCGCGTTTGAATTCGTGCAGTCGCTTGCGGTCGAGCTCTCGAGCGGCCGCGTGGACCTGCCGACGTGCCAGGAAGTCGCGCGACCGCCGCACCACGCACTCGATGAGGACGACCTGAGCAATACCCTCCGTGGCGCGCGTGATCGCGTCCGACGCAGGCCTTGCGGCCAACGTGCTTGCGCTCGCAAAATCGAAAGACGGCGTCGCGCGATGCGAAGCCACTGACCGACCTCAAGGTGGCCGTCACACGGGTCGGGCCCGACAATGTCCGCAGCGCTGCGCTGCCGTATGTGCTCGGGAAGATCCGCTCGGCGCAGACGCGCGCACCTCAGCGCAGATCTCGCGGCCTTTGTGGGAACGCAGCACGCTCGTGGCGACGATCGCCCGCGCAATCGCCGTGCGCACGGGCGCGGCGGCTCCGGACGTCGCGCTGCTCGCAGGCCTGTTGCACAACATCGGCAGCGTGTACCTGCTGGCCCGCGCGGACAAGCACGTCGCACTGTTCCGCACCGCGGCTACGCGCGACGTGCTGATGCATGACCGGCAGGCGCCGATCGGCAAGGCGATCGCGCAGAACTGGGGCTGCCTGATGTCATCGCCGACGCGATCGGCGAGCAGGACCAGGTCGATCGGCACGATGCCGGAGCGCGCGACCTGACCGACGTGCTGTGCGTGGCCGTGCGGTCGGCAGCTTTCTTCGGTCATCCCGACGAGCCCGAGATCGCGCTGGGTTCGCTGCCGCTGTTCGGTCGGCTTGCCTCGAACGTGCGCACGCTCCACCAGGTGATGGACGCCGCCGCCGCCGAGATTCAGGGCCTGCGCCTGGCGCTCGGCGTCGCCAGCACAGCCGTGAGCGCGACGACGTGACACGGCTTAGAACGTTGCGCCGACGATGCGCGGTTCGGGCTCGAGCGCGACGCCGAACTTCTCCTGCACCGAAGCGGCCACCCGACGCGCCAGCGTCAGCAACTGCGTGACCGGTGGCGCGGCCGAGATTGACCAGCACCAACGCATGCTGCGCCGACACGGCGGCATCTCCGTCGCTGAAGCCACGCCATCCCGCCCGCTCGATCAGCCATGCCGCCGACAGCTTGTGCTCGGCATCGTTCCGACGCCGGAAAGACTGGCATGCCCTCGAAGCGCGACCGCACCTCGTCGCGCGCGCGCGCGCAACGACCGGTTCTTGAAGAAACTGCCGGCGTTGCCTGCGATGGCGGGGTCCGGCAATTTGCGCCGTCGCAGCCGTCGGACCGCGGCGGCTACGCGTTGCGCGGCGTCGGGGTCAGCCCACCCATCGCAGCGAGTTCCTCGCTGAGCCCGGCATACGCGAGGTTCGTCGCGCCGGACCTTGGCAGTCGCAGCTCGATGGCGGTGACGATCCGGCGGTCGGGCTCGCGCTTGAACACGCTGTCGCGATAGCCGAACCCGCACGCGCGGCCGTCAGCCGGTCGACGGCAGCCGCCTGGGAGTCGCAGACGCACTGCCGCGATGAACTTGCCAACTTCGACGCCATAGGCGCCGATGTTCTGGATGGGCGCAGCGCCCGCCTGACCGGGTATCAACGCGAGGTTCTCGAGGCCCTGCAGGCCGTGATCGAGCGTCCAGTCGACGAGCGCGTCCCAGTCGAACCCTGCATCGACGCGCACCGAGCGCGTGGTCGCCGTCGTCGCTCACGATGCGGGCGGCGCGCACCGCAGTTGAACCAGGCAGCCTTCGAAGCGGTCGGTGGCGAAGAGCACGTTGCTGCCTGCGCCGAGCACCATCAGCGGCAGATTCCGCAATGCCGGCTCGGCCAGCAGGGAAGGCAGCGCAGTTGCATCGTGCACCGTGGCCAGGCAATGGGCGCACGCGTCCAGATGGAACGTGTTCCTGTCGCGCAATGGCACGTCCCAGGCAATCGAATACGCGGCGGCCATCCGGCCCTCCCGGGGCATGCGGCGGAGGGCGGTGAGCTTGCCACTGCGCGAGTGCATCCGGCACTATGCATGCAAGGCCGCAGCCGAAGGGCCCGATCCACCATGCAGGCAAAGAACACAGCGCCACGCGGCGTCGGTACGCTTGCGGAAGCCCAGGCGTTTCTCGACGCGAATCGCGACATCGAGACGGTGCAACTGGGCATCACCGATGCGTGCGGTGTCGGCCGCGGCAAGAACGTGGCGCGCGAGGAGCTCGCGGCGCTGTATGGCAATGGCCGTAATGTCGCCGGCTCCATCCTTGGCCTCGACATTACCGGCGAGGACGTCGAGGGCACCGGGCTGGTCTGGGACGTCGGCGACGCCGACCAGTGCTGCCGGCCCGTCGCGGGATCACTGGCGCGCGCCCCGGCTCAGGCGACCTTCCGCGCAAGTCCTCGGCACCATGTACGAACTCGACGGCCAGCCTGCGAAGGCCGATCCGCGCCACGCGCTCGCCGGTGTGGTCGCGCTGCGAAGATGCCGGACTGACCCCGGTGGTCGCCGTCGAACTCGAGTTCTACCTGCTCGAACGTGACTCAGCCGGCCGGTTGGTGCCTTCGGCCGGCATGCTGAGCGGCGAGCGCCGCGGTCGCATCGACGCTTACGGCCTCGGCCGCCTCGACGACATGTCGCCGCTGTTCGACGATCTTTATGCGTCCGCGAAAGCACTGGGGCTGCCCGTACGCACACTGATGTCCGAATACGCGCCGGGGCAGTTCGAGATCACCCTCGAGCACCGGACCGATGCGCTGCGCGCGGTCGACGAGGCCATCCTGTTCAAGCGCGCCGTCCGCGGCGTCGCCGCGCGACACGGGCGCGTGGCATGCTTCATGGCCAAGCCGTTTGCGGACCGGGCCGGTTCCGGGATGCACCTGCACGCCAGCCTCGCCGACCGTGATGGCGGCAACGCATGTGCCGCGGATGATCCCGCCGGCAGTCCTGCTGCTGCGCCACGCGATCGGCGGTTTGCGCTCGACGCTTGCCGACGGCATGGCGATCTATGCGCCCAACGCAAATTCGTATCGCCGTTTCCGGTCCTGAGCTATGCGCCGGTAGCCGTTACGTGGGGCATCAATAACCGCTCCGTCAGCCTGCGTGTGCCAGCCGGACCACCGGCGAGCCGTCATGTCGAGCACCGCGTGGCCGGGGCAGACGCCAACCCTTACCTCGTCGCCGCGCTGGTGCTCGGCGGGATGCTGCACGGCATCCAGAACCGGATGGATCCCGGGCCGCCGCTGGAGGGCAACGGCTATGCGCAGGCGCAGCAGGGGACGCTGCCCACGCAATGGCACGCTGCGCTCGAAACGGCCGCGTCCTCGGCGTTCCTTCGCGACACTCTCGGCTCTGGATTCCTCGATGTCCTCCTCGCGATCAAGCAACAGGAGGCCGAAAAATTCGGTTCGCTCGTGAGCGACCGCGACTACGAGTGGTACCTCGACACGGCGTGAGCGTGACGCGACATAATTTTGCCGCCGCTGCAGTGGACGCGCTCTGCGTGCCCGGTGCAGCATTAAGTCATGCCGATCGCGACTGGAGTGAGAGCTGAATCAACGTGAGGCTGGCCGGGCGCGCGGAGAATGCGCCGCATGAACGCCGATTGCCCACCGAGGATCAGCCAGTGACCCGCATTTCCGCCCGCACGATCGCCCGCAGCGCCGCACTTTCGAGCAGGAGTTCCCCTACAGTGACCATCCACCTGCGCAAGATGTACGTCGACTGCCGTTTCGGGCAATTGCACCTGCACACGTCATTTCCCTCTAGCGGCGGTTTCGACGAGCTGACGCCGCTGCTGTGTGTTGCGCCGCCGACCCAGTCGGGCCGGGCGTTCCGCCCGGTGTTGCGCGACCTGGGCCGTGACCGCAGCGTCTACGCCCCGGACCTGCCGGGTTCAGGTGAGTCCGACGCACCCGAGCACGCGCCGGTCGTGGCTGACCACGCTGCCGCGTTCGTCGACCTGATCGATTCGCTGCGGCTCAAGCAGGTGGACGTGATCGGTTACCAGGCCGGGGCGCTGACAGCCATCGAACTCGCGCTTGCCAAGCCCGAGCAGGTGCGCCGACTGATCCTGATCGGCGTGCCGTCGTCGGATGGCAGCTACCAGGTCGGCGAACGCCTGCCGCTGCTCAAGCTGCCCGTGATGATCCTGCGCGCACGGGACGAATTCTGGGAGTCCACGGGTCGTACCGAATCGCTGCTGCGCGATGCTCGTCGCGTCGACCTTTCCCACCCCACCGGCAACGTGCTCGACGCGGACGCGGAGGAAATCGTGCGGTACGCGCGCGACTTCCTCGATCGCTAGCGCGGTCAATCCCAGGTGAGCGCGTGAGTGACGTCGTTTCCGCGTCACGCGCGTCACCGGCAGGCGCCCGGCGCGAGGTCATTCGTGCCGCAGCGCGTCGATCGGATTGAGCTGCGCGGCCTGGCGCGCCGGGAAGTAGCCGAAGATCACGCCGATCAGCGCCGAAAAAACGAAAGCGACGACGTTGATGCGGACGTCGAACAGGAACGGCACCTGCAACATCGGCGCCAGCGCCCAGCTGGCGACCAGGGCCAGCAGCAGACCGACGACCCCGCCGAGGCAGGCCAGCACGATGGCTTCCACCAGGAACTGCAGCAGCACCTCCCGTCCGACTGCGCCGATCGCTAGCCGGATGCCGATCTCGCGCGTGCGCTCGGTCACGGACACCAGCATGATGTTCATGATGCCGATGCCGCCGACGAGCAGGCTGACCGCTGCGACGGCGCCCAGCAGCGAGGTGAGGATGCGCGTCGTTCCCTGCAGCGTCTGCGAGATCTGCGCCGTGTCGAAGATGTTGAAGTCGTCCTGCTTCGCACCGCGGATGTTACGGCGTTCACGCAGCAACGACTGGATCGAGGCGGTCACGGTCGCCATGTCGTAAGCCGGGTCGACCTTCACCATCATCAGCCGGATGTTGCGGTTGCCGGTCATGCGCCGCTGCACGGTCTTGATCGGCATCAGCACGACGTCGTCCTGGTCGTTGCCGAAGCCGCCCTGGCCTCGCGTCACGAGCGTGCCGATGACCTCGCATGACAGGTTGCGCAGGCGGAAGCGCTGCCCCAGCGGATCCTCCGCGCGGAACAGGTTGCGCTGCACCGTCGATCCGATCACGCACACTGCCTTGCCTGCCTGCTCTTCGGCTGCGGTGAACGTGCGTCCGGAGGCCATGTCCCATTGCTGTGCCGTGAAATAGTCGGACGTCGTGCCGTTGACGGTCGTCGCCCAGTTGGCGGCATTGCGCACGGCCGTACCCGACGACTGCGAGAGTGGGGCAACCACGACGACGCCGGCGACCTGGTCGCGAATGGCCGCGGCGTCGTCCATGTCGAAGTCCTTGGGTGCCGGGCCACCGCCGCCGCGACCGAATCCCTGTCCAGGGCGAACCTGCAGGATGTTCACGCCCAGCCCGGAGATCTGCTCGCGCACAGCCGCCGTCGCCCCGTTGCCCAGCGTCACCATCGTGACGACGGCAGCGACGCCTATCACGATGCCCAGAACGGTCAGGAAGGACCGCAATACGTGACGCCGGATTTCCCGCAAGGCGAGAACCAGCGTGGGGCCAAGCATGCTCATGGCCCGCGTGCCTCGTTCTGCTCCACGAGGCCGTCGCGCACGTGCGCCACCGTATGCGCGTAAGCGGCAATCTCGGCTTCGTGGGTAACCATGAGGATGGTGATTCCGGTCCCGTTGAAACGGGTCAGGAGTTCCATGATCTCGAGCGAGCGTGCCGTGTCGAGGTTGCCGGTCGGCTCGTCGGCGAGCAGCACCTGCGGCGAGGTAACGATCGCCCGTGCGATGGCCACGCGCTGCTGCTGGCCTCCCGAGAGCTCGGCGGGAGTGTGATCCCACCAGTCGGCAAGACCCACCTGCGCCAGCGCGTCCATCGCGGCTGTGCGCCGCGCGCGCGGCTTCTCGCCGCGGTAAAGCAGTGGCAATTCGACGTTCTCGAGGGCATTGGTCCGTGCCAGCAGGTTGAAGCCCTGGAACACGAAGCCGAGGTACCGGCGACGCAGCAGCGCGCGTTCGTCGCGGGTCAGCTTTTCGACGTGGAAGCCCTTGAACAGGAATTCGCCCGCCGTGGGCACATCGAGGCAGCCGAGAATGTTCATCATCGTCGACTTGCCGGATCCCGACGGGCCCATGATCGCAACGAAGTCGCCGGCAGCGACGTCGAAATCCACGCCCCGCAGCGCCTGGAAGCCCGCGGTGCCGAAGCCGAAGGTCCTGGTCACGCCGCGCAGCTGGATCATGGGATCGCCCCGGTCGGCGCGCGCGGCACCGGGGTCATCACCCACTGGTACCCTCCAAAGCGAGCTTGCCCGTGATCACTGCCGCCCCTTCGCGCAAAGAGTCTCCGGTGACCTCCGTCAGCGTGCCGTTCGTATCGCCCGTCGTGACCGTCACCGCCTCCGGCTCACCCTTCGCGTTGAGAACATGGACGCTCTGCTCGCTGCCACGTCCGATCGTGACCTCGCGAGTCTTGTTGCCTGCGGTGCCCCGCGGCCGACCCGGCAACAATACCTTGGTGACACCGCCGCGCTCGCCACTGGCCGCGCTGGCGTCTGGCGAGAAGCGCAATGCGGCGTTGGGCACCAGCAGCACGTCGTGCCTGTCGCTCGTGACGATCTCCGCCGTGGCCGTCATGCCTGGACGCAGCGTCGAATCCCTGTTGTCCACCGTGAGCACGGCGGTATACGAAACCACCGTGTTGGACGCGTTACTCGACGTGGTCGAACCGGTGCCGGCATTCGCGCCGACATCCACGCGCTGGACCTGGGCAGGGAACGTGCGGCCAGGAAATGCATCGACCTGGAAGGTGGCCGACTGCCCGGCGGCGACCTGTCCCACGTCGGCTTCGTCCACCTTGACCTCCAGTTGCATCGCGCTCAGGTCCTCGGCGATCAGGAACAACACGGGGGCATTGAAGGAGGCGGCAACGGTCTGGCCGGGATCGATCTGGCGTGAGAGCACGACTCCCGTCACCGGCGAAAGGATCAGGGCCTTGGAGAACTGCGTCTGGTCCGACGACAGTTGCGCTCTTGCCTGCGCCACGCCGGCCTCCGCAGTGCGCACCCCGGCAACCGCCCGTGCGTACTCGGCCCTGGCCGTGTCGAGTTCTGCGGCCGAGGGCACCTTACCGCCCGAGAGAGCGTGCACTTCGTCGAACCGCGCGAGCGATGCCCGCGTCTGCTGCGCCGTGGCTTCGGCTTGCGCGACATTGGCGATGGCGGACTGCAGCGACGCCCGGCTCTGTGCAATGGAGTCCTGCAGCCGCGCAGTGTCGATTCGCGCCAGCACCTGTCCGCGCGTTACGCGGTCGTTGTTGTCCACGTTCACTTCGGTCACGAGGCCCGACAGTTCCGACCCCACCTCGACTTCGTTGGTCGGCTGCAGGTTGCCGGTGGCCGACACCGTGACGCGCAGGTCGCCCCGCTGCACGGGCGCGGTTGCGTAGTTCGGCTGGTCGCTGCCGCGACCAGAGAAATACAGTGCAGCAAGACCCGCCAGGACCAGCAATCCAACGACGGGCGCGGCTTTGCGCAGTTGTCGCATGCGTTGCGATGACGGCTGCCGGCCGAGAAATTCATCGAGCGCAGAACGCCCCGGACTTGTGCTTGCCTGCGGTTCCATTGAGTCCTTCACGGAAATGTGGACGTCAGCGAGCGCGGGGCGGGCGCGTTCTCCCAACCACCGCCGAGCGCCTTGTAGAGCTGCACTGACGCCGCAGCACGGTCGGCGTGTGCAGCCGCGCGGCTGGTCTCGGTCGTGAGCAGGCTGCGTTCCGAATCGAGCAGACTGAAGAAATCGATGATGCCGGCCTGGTACTGGCTGCGCGCCAGGACGGCTGCGTTGCGCGCAGCTTCTTCGGCGATCGCGAGTTCACCCTCGCGCCGCTCCGTCACGGAGATCGCGACCAGCGCATTCTCGGATTCTTCGAGTGCCACGAGCACTGTGTCGCGGTATACGGCGAGCGCCTGGATCGCCGCGGCCCGCTGTTGCTCCACCGCCGCGCGCAGTCGGCCGCCCTGGAAGATCGGCGCGGTCAGTCCCGCCGCCAGGCTGCCGTACGATGCGTTCGTGAGATCGCCCCAGTTCGACGTGTTGCTGTTGAGTGAGCCTGCAAGTCCCAGCGAGGGATACAGGTCCGCCTCGCGCACACCGATGCGGGCGGTCTCAGCGACCAGCGTGCGTTCGGCGGCGGTCACGTCCGGGCGTCGCCGCAGCATTTCGGCCGGGACCGAAATGTCGCCTGCGACGGCCATCGGGATCGGGGCCACGGGCGTGAACAGCGCGTCCACGGCTCCTGGCGCAGCACCAGTCAGCACCGAGAGCCGGTTCAGCGCGGACGACAATGCCTGCTCGCGCAGCGGGACCGTCGCGGCCGTCTGCGCGCGGAGCTGTCGCGCCTGCTCGAGATCGAGCGCGCCGACCAGCCCGGCCTGCACCCGCCATTGGACGATCTGCAGCGTCTCGTCCTGGGAACTCAGGTTCGCCCGTGCGATCGCCAGCTGGCGTTGCGCCAGCCGGGCATCCACGTAGTTGAGCGCAACCTCGGCGGCGATTGTGAGCTGCGTCGAATGCAGGGTCGCCTCGACTGCCGCGAGGTCGGCCGCGGATGCCTGCAGTGCCCGGCGCTGGCCACCGAACAGGTCGAGTTCGTAGCGGGCGTCGAAGCCGGCGTCGTAGGTCGTTCGATCCGGTATCTGCGCGTCCGGACCAACGCCCATGAGTCGCGACGCCGACGTGCCGAACTCGAGCGTCGGCCACGATCCCGCGCGAGTGCTCTTGAGCGCCGCGCGAGCTTGCCGGACCCGGGCGCCCGCCGCATCGATGTTCGAGTTGGCGGCAAGCGCCTGCTCGACGAGACGGGTGAGTACCGGATCGTCGAAGGTGTCCCACCAGTCCGCGAGGTCGGCGGCATTCGAGGCCTGTGGTGCCGACGACGACTGAAAGCGGGCCGGCACGCCGAGTGATTCCGGAGACGGCGTCGTCGGCTCCGGGCCGACCGTACATCCTGCACTCGCCATGACCGAGAGAAGCAGCAGGGGCAGGCGTGAATTCAAGGTCGTTCCAGGCGATGCAGCGAGAGTCGAGTGCCGGTACGGTGAGTACAGTACAAGAACCGTTCGGCGGATGCCGCGGGACGTTGCCCGCCCCGGTCGGCCGTGGACGTCCAGCATGGACCCGCGCACGACGACTCGAGTTCCCGCAGTGAGCGAATTTCCCGCAGGCATGGCAGCGGCGCAATGCACAAGCAGTCGCAGCAACCTACAGCGAGCCGTAACATGGTGGCTTCCCCGCACTCCGAGGGACCCCATGGCCGCCGCCAGCCTTCTTGCCCTGCTCGACGACATCGCCAGCGTGCTGGACGATGTCTCAATCCTGACCAAAGCTGCCACGAAAAAGACTGCTGGGGTCCTGGGCGACGATCTCGCGCTCAACGCGCAGCAGGTTGCCGGGCTGAAGGCGAACCGGGAACTGCCCGTGGTGTGGGCAGTTGCGAAGGGTTCGCTCGTGAACAAGGCGATCCTGGTCCCGACGGCGCTCGCGATCAGTGCAGTCGCGCCGTGGGCGATCGTGCCGCTGCTCATGGCCGGCGGCGTGTACCTGTGTTTCGAGGATTCGAGAAGATATGGCACCTGCTGGTGCACCGCGCGCGGGAAGACGAGCATCGCCAGGAACTGCGCGAGGCCATCGTGGATCCGGCGGTCGACCTGCGCGCAGTCGAGAAGGACAAGATCAAGGGCGCCATACGCACCGACTTCATCCTTTCCGCCGAGATCATCGTCATCGCGCTCGGCATCGTGGGCACGGCCGCGTTCGGCGTGCGTGTCGCGGTGCTCGTCGGCATCGCGCTGCTCATGACGGTGGGTGTCTACGGCCTGGTCGCGGGCATCGTGAAGATAGACGATGCCGGTCTCTATCTCGCCCAGCGCGAGGGTGACGGCGTGTTGACGAAGTTGCAGCGCCTGTGCGGGCGCGGTCTGCTTGCCTTCGCGCCATGGCTGATGAAGCTGCTCTCGGTCCTCGGCACGGCGGCGATGTTTCTCGTCGGCGGCGGCATCCTGGTGCATGGCATTCCATGGCTCGAACACGCCATCAAGGGCATTGCCGCGCAGGTTGCCGGCGTCAACGGCGTTGGGCCGGCCCTGTCGGCGATGACGCCGATGCTGGCCAGCCTGCTCGTCGGACTCGTCGCCGGCGCGATTGCAGTGGCGCTCGTTGGCATGGGGCGGAAGGCCCGGCAGGTCCTGCGCCAGCGGGTGCTACGCGGCGCGGTGCCAGACGAACGCGCAAAGGAGGCCGACTGAGAGCGCTGCGACGAGCGCCTCGACGGCCATCACGACGCCGGCGGCCCGCAACGTGGGCACCCGGAGCGAGAGCAGCAGCGATACCGGGAAGGCCGCAGCGAACCAGAGCAGTATTCCGTAGCTGCCACCGACCACGAACCAGGGCCAGTTGGTAAACGCGACCAGGCCCCAGCTCAGCCAGAACAGGAGCCCCGCGGCTGCGCCACACAGGCCGTACAGGGCGGCCGTGTGCAGGACGCGCCACGCCGTGTCGGGACGCCAACCCGCGGCACTGAGTTCGGGACGCCGGGCAAAGAGCGCCGAGGAGACGAGGCCGGCCCAGAGCGTGCCAGCGAGCCCGCCCGCGAATCCGGCGAGCACGGTCATGATCATTTCGATGCGCAAGACGGGTTTGCCGTTGTTGCCCGGTACGGGTTCAGGAAGCGAAGGATGGTAACGTACGAGGTGATCCCGCGAGCCACGGCCATGCAAGAAAGTTACATCGAACGCATCCTGAAGGCGCGCGTCTACGACGTCGCCATCGAATCCCCGCTCGAGCCGGCCCGCCGGCTGAGCCGGCGCCTCGGCAACGACGTGCTGTTCAAGCGAGAAGACCTGCAGCCGGTCTTTTCGTTCAAGCTCCGTGGCGCCTACAACAAGATCTCGACGCTCGACCACGCCACTGCGGCGCGCGGCGTGATCTGTGCGTCAGCCGGCAACCATGCGCAGGGCGTCGCGCTCGCGGCGCGGCGGCGTGGTATCACGGCGGTGATCGTGATGCCGCGGACGACGCCGCACATCAAGGTGCAGGCGGTGCTCGACCTCGGTGGCGAAGTGCTGCTCGAGGGCGACGATTTCGATCATGCGTTCGAGCATGCGACGGGCGTGGCGAAAGCGCGCGGGCTCACCTTCATCCACCCGTTCGACGACCCGGACGTGATCGCCGGTCAGGGCACGATCGGCATGGAAATCCTGCGGCAGTGTTCCTCGCCGCCGCACGCGATCTTCGTGCCGATTGGGGGCGGCGGCCTGATTGCCGGTATCGCGACGTTCGTGAAGTCGCTCTATCCGCAGGTGCGCATCGTCGGCGTCGAGCCCGAGGACGCGGCCAGCATGCACGATTCGCTGCGCGCCGGTGAGCGCGTCACGCTCGACCGTGTCGGCATCTTTGCCGACGGCGTCGCGGTGCGTCGCGTCGGCGAGGAGACGTTCCGTCTCGCGCGCAAGTACGTCGACGAAGTGCTGCTGGTGAGCACCGATGAAATCTGCGCCGCGATCCAGGACATCTTCGAGGACAACCGCACGATCGCCGAGCCCGCGGGCGCGCTCGCGGTCGCCGGCATCAAGCGCTACGTCGCGCGCGAGCAATGCACGGGCCGGACGCTCGTCGCGCTCAATTGCGGCGCCAACGTCAATTTCGACCGCCTGCGTCACATCGCGGAGCGGGCCGACATCGGCGCGCAGCGCGAAGCACTGCTGGCGGTCGAGATTCCCGAGGAACCCGGCAGCTTCCTGCGGTTCTGCTGCCTGCTCGGTCGCCGCAGCGTCACCGAGTTCAACTACCGCTACGACGACTCGCGTTCGGCCCGTATTTTCGCCGGGATTTCGCTCGCCGAAGGCCGGCGCGAGAAGGAAGCGCTATTGGCCCTGGTGGCCGATGCGGGTTACCGCGTCATCGACATGAGCGACGACGAGATGGCCAAGCTGCACGTGCGCTACATGGTGGGCGGCCACGCGCACGGACTGCAGCACGAGCGCCTGTTTCGTTTCGAATTTCCGGAGCGTCCGGGCGCGCTGCTGCGCTTTCTCGAGGCAGTGGGCGCGCACTGGAACATCAGCCTGTTCCATTACCGCAACCACGGTTCCGATTACGGGCGCGTGCTCGCGGGCGTGCAGGTGGCGCCGGAAGATGCGGGGCGGTTCGCCGAGCATCTCGGCGACCTCGGCTACGCCTACACCGAAGAAACCCAGAACCCTGCGTACCGCATGTTCCTCGGCGACTGATGCCCGTCAACGCGAGGGCAGGTGCGCGCGGCGTCGCGGCGAGAACAGCTGGATGAATTCACCGAATACCCGCTCGCTCAGCGGCGTGGCGACGGGCAGGTGGCGTTGCGTGGCCGACTCAATCCGCGCGATCCGCGCGGAACTCCAGTGACGCTCGATTTCGCTGCGCCCGCTCGGCAGATGCAGCCAGCGGTTGATCAGGGCGGCATCGGCTTCGAGGTGAAACTGCAGCCCCCACGCGTGATCGCCGAGTCGATAGGCCTGTTGCCTGCAGCTGCGTGTCCACGCCAGCGGCACGGCCTCCGGCGGCGGCTCGAACGCGTACGCGTGCCACTGGAAGACGTAGCGCGGCGTCCGCTCGAAATGGCGGAACAGCCGGTCGCCATGGGCCTGCGGACGCGTATGCAGGCGGTACCAGCCGATTTCGGGAACGGCATTCGGCTGCACGCGCCCTCCCATTGCCGCCGCCAGCAACTGGCCACCGAGGCAGATTCCCAGCACGGGCTTCTGCGCATTCACTGCCTCGCGGATGAGCTCGATTTCGGTCTTGAGGTGGGGGAACTGTTCCGCCTGATCGACGTTCATTGGACCGCCGAGCACGACAAGGCCGTCATACCGGCGAACGTCCGGCTGGGCTTGCGCTTCGCGGCCGAAGTTCACGTAGCGGATGCGGAATCCCGACGCACGCAGCAGCGGATCGAGGTGGCCGAGCGGTTCGGAGGCGACGTGCTGTAAGACGAGCAGTTTCGGCATGTGCGGGCGCTTTGCTTCGAGGGCCTGGCGAACCAGGCTGCGGCGACCATTCTCGCGTCAATACGGTGGAGCGCTCAATACCGGCTGCTACCTGGCCATCGAACAACCTGCCGAAGGTCGGACCAACGTTGCAGGGTTGATGCAGTATGAGCGCCCATGAGCGCTCACTACCTGCCTCGCCGCCTGCCCGGAATCTCTGCAGCGTGATATCCGCGGCCTGCGGCATCACTTCACCCGTTGGGCGGGAGCCCGGGCCGATGCGCCGCCGATCGTGCTGCTGCACGGTTTCATGGATTGCGGCGTCACGTTCCAGTTCGTCGCCGACGCCATTGCGTCGTCACGGAGCCTGGTCGCACCCGACTGGCGCGGCTTCGGCCGCTCCGGCTGGAATCCCCAGGGTTACTGGTTCCCCGATTACTTCGCGGATCTCGATGCAATGCTCGAGTGGCTCGCACCCGGCAAGCCGGTTGATCTGGTTGGCCACAGCATGGGTGGCAACGTCGCGATGATCTATGCGGGCCTCAGGCCCGGGCGCGTACATCGGCTGGTGACGCTCGAAGGCTTCGGCCTGCCCGGCGCGCCGCCGGAACTCGCGCCCGGCCGCTACCGCGACTGGCTCGACCAATGGCGTGATCCAGAGCCGGCCGCGGTGTTCCCGAGCCTCGACGTGTTTGCCGGCGTGTTGCGCAAACGCAATCCGCGCCTGTCGGCCGAGCGTGCCGATTTCGTCGCGCGTGCCTGGAGTGAAACGCTGCCTGACGGCCGCGTGCGTCCCTGCTTCGACCCGGCGCACAAGCGCGTCAATCCCATCCTGTACCGGCGCGCGGAGGTCGAAGCCTGCTGGGCCGAGGTGCGTGCTCCTCTGCTGTACGTCGCGGGCGAGGAGTCGGATTTCCTCGAGCGGCTGCAGGGCGCCGGCGCACCGGAGAAGGTGCGCCGCCTCGTGCCGCAACTGGAGCCGTGCATCGTCGCTGCCGCGGGCCACATGGTGCACCACGACCAGCCTGCGGCGGTCGCGCAGCTCGTCGAGGAATTCCTCGACCGTTAGAGTTCTATAATCATGATCGTGAACGACACGAAGTCCCACCTGCGACTGCCCCTGGTCCTCGCCGCCGTCGTGTTGCTCGGACTCGTGTGGTCCGGCATCGGTCCGTACGACAGGCTGACATGGTTCCTCGAGGTCTTGCCGGTGCTGGTCGCATTGCCGCTGCTGGCGTGGACGGCACGCAGTTTTCCGCTGACGCCGCTCGCCTACGTGCTGATCGCCGTGCACGCACTGATCCTCATGTACGGCGGCCACTACACCTATGCCCTGACGCCGTTCGGCGACTGGATGCAGGATGTCTTCGGCTTCACCCGCAATCACTACGATCGCATTGGCCACCTGATGCAGGGCTTCGGGCCCGCGATCATCGCGCGCGAGTTGCTGTTGCGCACGTCGCCGCTGCGACCAGGCAAGTGGCTGTTTGCGCTGGTCACGCTCAGTATTCTCGGTGTCAGCGCCACTTACGAGTTCACCGAGTGGTGGGCTGCAGTTGCCGGCGGCGATGCAGCAGGCGCGTTCCTCGGCACGCAGGGCGACGTCTGGGATACGCAATGGGATATGTTCCTGGCTGGCTGCGGCGCCATCGTCGCGCAGGTGTCACTGTCTCGAGTCCACGACCGGCAGCTGCTGGTGCTGGACCCGGCAAAACTGCGGGACAAGCTCCACCACTGAAGCCGTGGCACCGACCGGGTGCCGCCCCGGGCGCTTCCGCCTCCAGTCCGCTCGAAACCGATGAATCCGGCGGTGCTGCGGGATCACGGCTCGAAAACGGGTGGTGGGTCACGTTTTTCCGCCCCGTGGTCCGCGGTGACCACGCTGAACGGTGAGCCACGTCGTCTCCGTCGGCAACGGTAGCTCCTACCATCGCCTGTGACGCTGTCGTCGCCTGTCGAAGTCACACGCTGCGTGAATCTCAGCTCAAGTTGTCCTGCTGCTCTGCGGGTTGTTCGCGGCCTACGGCGTCGCGGACTACACCGTTCAGCGCGCAGTCATCCTGCCAAGCTTCGAGGCGCTCGAAGCGGACCTGGCCCGCACCGACATGGAGCGCGTCACGCGGGCCATCGACAGCGAACTGACGCAGCTGCAGACATTCTGCGCGGACTGGGGCAACTGGCTCGAGACCTACGACTTCATGGCGGGCAATGCGCCTGGCTTCGTCGAAAACAACATGAACAAGTCGACGATCGAGAGCGCCGGGCTCGAGCTGGTGGCGTATCTCGACGCCGATGCCCGCTTCGTCTGGCGCAAGGGATTCGATCCGGTCGAGCACGAGAACCTGGAGTTCAGGATGCTGGTTGCCGACAGCCTGGCTACCGGGCATCCGTTTCGTGATGCAATCAAGAACGGCCAGTCGGCGAAGGGCATCGTCGTGACCGAACACGGCCCGGCCATGCTGGTTGCCGCACCCATCCTGGATGGCGCCGGCAACGGCCCGCATCGGGGTTCCGTGATGCTGGCACGCCTGATCACGCCAGAGGTCGCGGCACGGCTCGCCGAGCAGGCGCAGGTCAGGCTGCAGGTGAGCACGCTGGACACGTCCGTCTCGAGCACGGATGCGACCGCGGCCGTGAACTCGCCCCGCATCGTGCGGCGCGAGGCGACGAACGAGGTCTATCGCAATCTTGTCGACATTTTCGGGCAACCCGCCGTCACGTTGCGGGTCGACGTGCCGCGTTCGGTGAGCGCGCAGGGTCGCGACGCCATCGGTTACGCGCTCGGGTCGCTGTTTGCAGCCGGTGCCATCGTGCTGCTGGTCATGATCGTGGCGCTGCGCCGCCTGGTCCTGACGCCGGTCAGCCGCATGACCCAGTACGCCGTTGCCATCGGCGAGGGCGACGACCTGACCCTGCGAATGGCAGTGAGTCGCCCCGACGAGCTCGGCGTCCTGGCGCGCGAGTTCGACAGGATGGTGGACAAGCTGGCCGACGCGCGCCGCCGCATCGCCGACCAGTCGTTCGAAGCCGGGGCCGCGCAGGTCGCGAGCGGCGTCCTGCACAACATCGGCAACGCGATGACGCCGCTGGGAGTGACGGTCGTCTGCCTGCAGGAGCGCCTGCAACATGCGCCTGCGGGCGAGATCGAGATGGTCCTGGCCGAGCTCGAGGCTGGCGTCAGCGACCCCGGACGCAAGGCCGACCTGGAGCAGTTCCTGCGGCTGGCTGTTCGCGAGCTGGCACGAGTGATCGCCCACTCCGGTGAGGACATCGATTCCATCGCGCGCCAGGCAGAAGTCATCCAGCGGACGCTCGCCCAGGAAATTCGCCCATCGGACTCAGGTCCCGTCGTCGAGTCCGTGCGACTGGCGGAGCTGGTCGATCGCAGCGTGGAGATGGTGCCGCCTGCGCTGCGCGCGTGCCTTACCGTCGAGCTCGATCCTTCGGGTGGCGCAGACCGGTGCGCTGCGCCTGCCCCGCATCACTTTGCAACAGGTCTTCCAGAACCTGATCCAGAATGCCGCCGAAGCGGTGCGGCAGGCCGGGCGCGAGCACGGCACGCTGCGCATAGCGTGCTCTGTCGTGGCCGGGGCCGAAGGCCAGCACCTCTTGCTTCGATTCACGGACGACGGCGTCGGCATCTCTCCCGAGCATCTCCCGCGCATTTTCGAGAAGGGCTTTTCGACAAAGTCCCGGGCAACGAATTTCGGCATCGGCCTGCACTGGTGCGCCAATGCGCTCAACGCGCTCGGCGGCAGCATTCGCGCCGAAAGCTCGGGGCCGACAGGCGCCACCCTGCAAGTCATTGTCCCGCTGCGTCAGGCACACGCCGTGACGACTGCCCAGGCCGCCTGAGGTTGCTGATGGCTTCCACCAACCGTCAACCGATCCGTGTGCTGGTCGTCGACGACGAGCAGGCCGTGCTGGACGCCTATCGCCAGGTGCTCGGCCAAGCCGTCCGCAACAGCGCCGACCGGGACGCCATGGATGAACTGCGGGCAAAACTCTTCCTCGCCGGCGCCGGCGCACCGGCTGCCGCCGGTTCCATGCCGCAGAGGAATCAGTTCGAACCCGTGTTCTGCAACGGCGCGGAGGCTGCCGTCGCCGCCGTGCGCGAAGCCTGTGGCGCGGGTCGTCCGTTTGCCGTCGTCTTCCTCGACATGCGCATGCCACCTGGACCAGACGGAGCCTGGGCGGCGGGCAGAATCCGCGAGATCGACCCGCAGATCGAGATCGTCATCTGCACCGCCTATTCGGACGTCGATCCGCTGGAAATCAGCCGCCGGGTTCCACCCGAGGGCAAGCTGTTCTACCTGCAGAAACCCTTTCATCCGCACGAAGTCCGGCAAATGGCGCTGGCGCTCGGCGAAAAGCGTGCGAACGAGGAACTTCGACTCACGCAGGTCGAGGACTTCGATCCCCTCACCGGGCTGGCCAATCGCGCGCGCTTCCTCGCGCACCTGAAAGATGCCGTGCGTGCTGCGCGCCAGGACGACCGCATGCTGTCAGTGCTGTACGTCGACCTCGACAACTTCCGGCGCATCAACGACGTGCTGGGGCACATCGTGGGCGACGAGATGATGCGCAACGTGGCGCAGCGGCTGCAGGAAATCCTGCAGCGCAACGCGGGCGCGTCCAGCGTGCCCCGGCCGGAAGTCGGCACCGATGACATTGCGCGACTTGCAGGTGACCAGTTCATGCTCCTGCTGCGCAACGTCGTCAGCCCCGATGACGCGAGTGCCGTCGCGAGCGAACTGACTCGCCCGTTCATGGCGCCCGCACGGGCAGCGCAATCGCCCGTAACGCTCACCGCGAGCGTCGGCATCGCGATCTTCCCGAACGACAGCACCGACGAAGAGGACTTGCTCCGGCACTCTGGCATTGCGATGTACGATGCCAAGCGCCGCGGACACGGCCAGTTCGCGTTCTTCGGTCGCGCGATGAGCGAAGGAGCGCGGACGCGCTTCAGCCTGGAACGCCAGCTCGAGAGCGCCCTCGCCAGGGACGAGTTCTCGCTGCGCTATCAGCCCCAGTTCGACCTCGGCACGGGACTCATTTCCGGCATGGAGGCCCTGTTGCGCTGGACCAATGCCGAACTCGGGATCATTTCACCTGACGAGTTCATCCCGCTCGCCGAGGAGACCGGGCTGATCAAGCCCATCGGCGAATGGGTGTTGCGCACGGCTTGCCGGCAATTCAGGGACTGGCTGGACACGGGCCTTGCGCCGGGGCGCATCGCGGTCAATGTCTCCGCGCGCCAGTTTGCCGAAAGCAATTTCTGCAGGCTGGTGACGGACGTGCAGCGCGAATGCCGCCTGGCGCCCGGACACCTGGAACTCGAGATCACGGAGTCCCTGATGATGAAGGACGAGGCGCACACCAGGCGACTGCTGTCCGAGTTGAGGAACCACGGAATCTCGATCGCCATCGACGACTTCGGCACCGGATACTCGAGCCTGGGACGGCTGAGCGAGTTTTCGGTCAACCGCCTCAAGATCGACCGCTCGTTCGTGCAGAACGCCGACGGACTCGGGCGACACGCGACGATCGTCACGGCCATCGTCGCGATGGCTCGCGCGCTCGGTGTCGACGTCGTAGCCGAAGGCGTCGAGAGTTTCGGCCAGCTGCTGCAACTGCAGGACCAGAAATGCAACGAGGCGCAGGGCTTCCTGCTGAGCAAGCCATTGCACGCCGCCGAAGCCACGCAACTGCTCCAGCGACTGGACGCCAGTAGCGCCACCAGCCGGACGATGCGCCTGCGCAGCCTTGCCGGATAACCGGTCCGCGCTGTTCGTCACGCCGGTCCAGCACCGGGTGCTGCATCGCTGTCAATCGAACGAGAAAGGTTGAGGCCGTTGCCGTCCCCGGACGGCAAGGTCAGTGGATCGGCTCATCGAACAGCAGCGCTCGCACCAGCCGCACCGGCGGCGAGCCAAACGAAAGCACCTGGTCGTGGTAGGCCTTGAGGTCGAACTTCGCGCCCTGGCGACGTTCCGCCTCGGCGCGCATGTCCGAGTGCTCCTGGTAACCCACGAAATACGTCGACAACTGCGCCGAGCTGAGCTGGGCGCGGACCCACTTGCCCGCGGCCTCGCGTTCTTCCTGGAAGCCGGTCTCGACCATGAGCTTCATCGCTTCGTCGCGGGTCATGCCGTCGACGTGGATCACCGAGTCCATGATCGCGTTGGTGATCGCGCGCAGGTACCACTTCAGCTGCACCAGCCGCATAAGCGGGTCGCCGCCACCGAATCCCTGCTCCTGCATCACGCGCTCGGCGTAGACGGCCCAGCCTTCGACGAAGGGACCCGAGCCGAGCATCGCTCGCAGGGTGGAAGGGTAGCGGTTGGAGTGTGCGATCTGCAGGTAGTGGCCCGGCATCGCCTCGTGGATCGTCAGGTTCGCGATCGAGCGCGTGTTGTACTCGCTCAGGAATGAGCCGACCTGCGCTTCGGTCCAGTCGGCGGGAATCGGCGACACCGCGTAGAACGTGCGCTGGCCCTTGTCGAGCGGACCCGGCGAGTCGCAGTACGCGACCGCGACACCGCGCTGGAACTCGGGCATCAGGATTATCTCGAGCGGCTCGTCGGGTACCGTCACGAAGTTCTTCGCGCGGACGAACTCTGTCGTCTCGACCAGTTTCTGGCGCGCGAAATCCACGACACCGTCGCGCGGTGTGCGCTCGGAACCGGCGATGTCGAGCGCGGCCCGGATCGCTGCCTGCTGCTCGGCGGCCGTCGGTTCGGCCGGCGTCGGAGGCGCACCGGTGCGGCCAGCCAGCACCTTGCGCGACACCTCGTACATCCTCGCGCGCGTGACGATGGCCTCGCTTTCGGCGCGACGCCGGATCTCGGCCCGGTCGAGCGGCGACATCAGCGCGAAGTGGAGCTTCTGGTCGTACAACTCGCGACCGATGCGGAAATCGCCCTTCGCCTGCGGCAGCAACTGCTTTTCGAGCCATTCCTGGTGGGCCTTCACGGCGACGCGGGCGTTCGTTATCGCCTTCTCCAGGCGCTCGCGATCCGCGGCGGGCAGTTGCGCGAGGTTCGGCACCACGAGTTCGTCCACCAGGCTCAGCACGCCCGGGTTCTGCTTGACTGCCGTTTCGGCGTGGATCGCAGGCACGCGCGCGGGCACGATGTTGGCGCGCATCTGTTCCAGCAGGCCGGGGAGCTGCTCGAGCCGCCTCGTCACCGAGCGCAGGCGCTCGGGCAGCGGCGCGAACTCGCGCGCGAGCAAGCCGTACAGCGATTGCCCGGCGAGCTGCGTGTAGACGAGCGGGTCCCATGACCAGTCGCGGAACACTTCCTCCGACCAGATCGAGTAGCGCAGCTGGTTTTCGAGCATCGCCGCGTCGACCTGGTTCGCGCGCGCGAGCCTCGAGTGGTCGATCGCCTGCAACTCGTCGAGCACCCCCCGGGTCCACGCCAGCGTGCGTGCACGGCCGGGCGCGCTCAGGTCGTCGAGTTCGCTGTCGAAACGGTGATCGCCGAGCTGCGTCGCCGAGACGGGCGAATAGCGGCCGAACTCTTCGACGAAACGTTTGCTGAGCACGTCGAAGCGCGCGTCTGCACTGGCGCCGGCGGCGAAGGCTGCAGACTGCAGCACCACGCACAGCGCCAGGAGCATCAGTGCGAAGTGGCAGCGGACGAAGACGTGGGATCGGCGCATGGGTGACTACTCCGGAGGCCGGTGCGCACCCCGAATTTTTCGACGGGACCACGCGAGGGCGGCAAGTGACCGATTGTCACTTGAAGTCGTGCCCGACGCTACTGGCTGTCCACGGCCCGAGCGTGCATCGGCTATCCTGCCGCGAACCGATGAACTGCCATCTTTCACGCCATCGCGGGCGCGGCCGCGCATGAAGAACGAGCGGCGTGCGCTGCTGCGCAACGCGGATTTCACGCGCTACATCCTCGCGCGCTTCCTGGGCTCGCTGGCCGTGCAGATGCAGACAGTGGCCGTCGGCTGGCAGGTGTACGAAGTCACGCGCAGCCCGCTCGATCTGGGCCTGATCGGACTGTCGCAGTTCCTGCCGTTCGTGCTGCTGATCCTGCCGGCAGGCCACTTCGCGGACACTCGCGACCGCCGTCGCATCATCGCCGGCTGTTACGTGCTGCTGCTGCTCTGCGCGCTGCTGCTGCTCGCATTCTCATGGCATGGCCTGCGCACCGCATGGCCCGTGTTCGGGATCATGACGTTGTTCGGCGTCGCCCGTGCCTTCGCGATGCCGGCGAGCCAGGCCCTGCTCCCGAACCTGGTGGAGCGTGAACATTTCGGCGCGGCGGTCGCCTTCAACTCCTCGCTGTGGCAGGTCTCGACGATCGCGGGTCCCGCGCTCGGCGGCCTGCTGTATCTCGCGGGCGCCACGACCGTCTACGCAACCGTAGCGACCCTGCTCGCCGTGTCGCTGCTGATGCTCGCAACGTTGCGCCGGGGCGGCGAAGCGAGCGCGGCCGCCAGCACGGCGCCGCTCGATCGTCATGCGCTGCTCGAAGGGCTGCGGTTCGTTCGCGGCCGGCGTCCCGTGCTGGGAGCGATTTCTCTCGACCTGTTTGCGGTTTTGTTCGGTGGTGCGACTGCGCTGTTGCCGGTGTATGCCGCCGACGTGCTGCACGTCGGGCCGAGCGGGCTCGGCTGGCTGCGTGCAGCACCAGGCGTGGGAGCCGCGTTGACCGGTGTCGTGCTCGGCGTGCTGCCCGTGACCCGGCGTGTCGGCCCCTGGATGTTCGGCGGCGTGATCGTCTTCGGGTTGGCAACGCTCGTGTTTGGCGTATCGACCAGCTTCTGGATTTCGCTTGGCGCACTCACCGTGCTGGGCGCCGGCGACATGGTGAGTGTCTACATCCGCCACTTGCTCGTGCAGCTCCAGACTCCAGACGACATCCGGGGTCGCGTCAGCGCAGTGAACTCGGTGTTCATCGGCGCATCGAACGAACTTGGTGAATTCGAGTCCGGGTTCGTCGCCGCGTGGGTCGGCGCGATACCGGCGGTGGTCATCGGCGGCGGCGCGACGTTGTTCGTTGCGCTCGCGTGGACGCGCCTGTTCCCCGAGTTGTGGCGCATGGACCGGTTCCCCGACAGGGAGTGACAACTGTATATGCATACAGTAGTCTCGGCGCATGCGGCGGGCGGACAGACAGCAGGTGGAGAAAGGCCGCGGTGCGGTAACGAACCCTGCCGGGCGCTTCGAATCAACCACGCTTACGGCGGCGGATGACGGCTGGCGCAGCCTGGACGAGCCGCTGAAAAACCCGGCGACGACGCTGACGCCCGAGTTTCCGCGGCACGCAATCACCACCAATCGTTCGCCGGACGTCCCCTTCGACCAGTCGCTCAACCCGTACCAGGGGTGTGAGCACGGCTGCATCTACTGTTTTGCACGACCCGCGCACGCGTACCTCAATCTCAGTCCCGGGCTCGACTTCGAGACGCGCATCTTCCATAAGCCCGGTCTTGCAGCGCTGTTGCAGAAAGAGATTTCGTCGCCTCGTTACGTCTGCAAAGTGCTGCACATCGGCGGCAACACCGATCCCTACCAGCCCGCCGAGCGCCAGCTGCGTTCTACCCGCGCGGTACTCGAGTTGCTGCTCGAAAGGCGGCATCCGCTGTCGATCATCACCAAGGGCGCCCTGATCCTGCGCGATCTCGATCTGCTGCGCGCACTGGCCGAGCGCCAGCTCGTTTCGGTCTTCATCAGCATCACGAGCCTCGACGACAAACTGAAACGGACGCTGGAACCTCGTGCCGCATCGCCGCAGGCGCGATTGCGTGTCGTGCGGGATCTCACGTCGGCCGGCGTACCCGTCGGCGTGATGATGGCCCCCGTGATTCCGGCCCTGACGGACCACGAGATCGAGCGCGTGCTCGAGGCCGCGGCCGCGGCAGGGGCCAGGCGCGCGGCGTTCCTGCTGTTGCGGCTGCCCTTCGAGGTCGCGTCACTGTTCGAGAATTGGCTGCGCGAGCACTACCGAGCGCGCGGAACGCGTGCTGAATCACGTGCGCGACATGCGTGGCGGCCGTCTCAACGATCCCCGTTTCGGTCATCGCATGCGTGGCGAAGGCGCCTACGCGGCGATGGTCGCGGCCCGGTTTGCGCGAGCCTGCCGGCGCCTCGGGCTCAATCAGGAAGCCGCGCCGGAACTCGATGCGCAGCAGTTCGAGCGCGAACCCGACGCCCCGCAACAAGGGGGATTGTTCGACTGGCGTTGACTCCGGCCATGCCGATATTTCGGCCGGAATCCTTGACGTATACTCGGACGTCCGCAACTTCGTTGCCGCTGCGCAGGTCGCTCAGCCAAAGGAGGAATGCCATGACTCACGCAAGGTTCGGTCGCCGTCTCCAGGCGAGCGCCCGCGCGCCGTGGCGCGCCGCAGCGGGAGTGATGGTGCTCGCAGTCGCCGCGGCCGGCTGCATGACGTCCAAAGTCGACGAGACGCGCCAGATCGCCTCGCCGATCCAGGCCAATGAATCGATCGTCCTGCTGAAGAAGCCGCAACTCGAAGGCGTGGGCACCGAGGAAGCATTCCTCGACTGCGTGCAGGAGCGCCTTGGCGGCGAGCTGGTCCATCCGGAGAAGGGTCAAAGCGCGCATTCGGGCAAGACCGCGCGCACGGCGTTCAAGATTTATGGCGAGCAGGAATTCACCGACGCGCTGTTTCCATGGTTCGAGCCGAGCACGGCTCCGGCCAATGCGGATGGCTTGCGCGTGCTGTTGCAGCGGCCTGGCATCACCGAGCGGCTGCAGGAAATCGGTGTCCGTTACGTCGTCTGGGTCGACGGCAACACCCGCAAGACCGATGGCGGCGGCAGCGTTGCGTGCGCGGTCGGGCCAGGGGGCGGCGGCTGTTTCGGTGTCGGCTGGTGGGAGAAGGAGTCGGGTTATGTCGCGTCCGTCTGGGACATGCAGAACGCGAGCGAGGTCGGCTCGGTGAGCACCGACGTGACCGGCACTTCCGTGCTGATCGGAGCCATCGCGCCCATCCCGATCATCACTCCGGTGCGCAATACCGCCTGCAATCGCCTGAGCGAACAACTGCGCGCGTTCCTCGTCGGGGATGACCTGGTGGTGCCCGGGGCGGCCGCTGCCGGGGCGGTCGGCGCCGCGGGTTCGCGTTGACGGTTGAACTGCCGGCTTCCGGACGAATCCAAGCACGTAGGACCGGAGCTGCGGGATCGTCCACGCCGGCAACCGTCCAGGGGTTCCAGCGCATGCACGGCTTTACAGGACTGACTGCGGCAGTGTTCGTGGCTGCGGCTGCGCTCGCCACGAGCGGGTGCCTTACGACCAGTTCCAGTTCGATGCCGAGCGGCATGCCGAGTTCGTCGCCCTCGTCACCGTCCTCCTCGGGCAGTTCGTCGCCTTCGAGTCCAAGTTCGGGCGGCGGCACGGGCCAGCAGTCACCCTCATCGTCGGAGAGTTCCGGCCAGCAATCACCCTCATCGTCGGGGAGCACCGGTCAGCAATCGCCTTCAGGCAGCTCCGGGACTTCCGGCAGCGCAGGTTCGTCTGCGCCGAGCGGATCCCAGTCTGGCGGATCAACTGCAGGCGGCAGCTCCAGCTCCGGCGGTTCCGGGTCGCCCCCACCGCCGCAGCCACAAGGCTGGCCCACGCCTCCGTCCACCGGCGGGTCGCAGGGCAGCACGCCCTCGTCGTCCGGATCACCGCCCGGCGACGGGTCCACCGGGGGCACACCCGATGCCCAGGGGCGATTCGACACGCAGCGGCGGCCCATCTGGCCCCGTCGACCGGACCGGTTCGGCGGGCACCGGAGGCCCGCCTGGTGCAGCCGACCAACCGGGGTCCACGAGTGCGGGATCCGCGGGAAGCGCTGGTTCGGCAGGCACCGCTGGCACGTCGGGCTCCGGCGGAGGCAGCGGCAGTGCTCCCGTGACCAACGAAGACAAGCGTGCGGAGATCGATCGCCGCTTCGACGAAACGTTCGCCGTGTTCGACGCGCGCATGCGCAAGGAACAGGAGACCATCTCGCAGGAACGCTCCGGCCGCGAGGGCTCGGCGGCTGGCAGCGGAGCCGGGGGCGAGAGTGGCGATGACACCGGGAGTAGCGGCGCCGAGAATGGCGATGGCACGAGGGGTGACGGAACGGGTGGTCAGGGCAACGGGGATGCCGGCGCGGGCGCCGGTACAGGCGATGACGCAGCAGGCACGGGCAGCGAGGGTGGCCAGGGCGGCGACGTGGCCGCAGGCTCCGGTACCCAGGGCGGCGGTGGCGGCGTCGGCGGCGGTGCGAAAGGCGGCTCCGGTTCCCGTGACGTACCGGCCGATATTCCCGACGGTCGCGACGACGACATCGTCGCGCGCCAGTTGCGCGAGGCCGCGATGAAGGAAATGGACCCCGAGCTGCGCGAGCGGCTCTGGGAGGAATACCGCAAGTACAAGCAGAGCACGCAGTGACGTCTTCGATCATTCCCGTTGGGTCCCGCCACGCGAGGCGCGCGTGCTGCGTCGTGCTGGCGCTGGTGTTCGGTGCAGCCGGCTGCGTCGTGCAGGACGAGCGCCCGATGGCGCCGGTCGTCGCGCAGAAGGCGACCGCTGAAATCCCGCAGGCCGAACTGCTCGACGTCGGTATACGCATGTTCGACCCGGACATTCCGCCGGACCCGGTCGAGCAGGAAAAGCGCGGCATCTACCCGGACGTGCGCAAGGCCGAGTCGCGCTACATGCCCGTCCTGCTGCGCGACACGCTCGAAAGCACCGGTCAGTGGGGGCAGGTACGCGTGCTGCCTGCCGAAAGTTCGGGCAGCGACCTGAACATCGGCGCGCGGATCGTCGAATCCGACGGCAGCGTGCTGAAGCTCGCGGTTACCGTTACAGATGCCACCGGCCGCACGTGGCTGCGCAAGGACTACGAAGGCCTGGCGGACACGCGCGCCTACAAGGACGTGCCGGTCAAGCCACGCGACCCGTTCGACAACCTGTACGCGACGATCGCGAACGACGTGCTCGCCGCGCGCTACGAGCTCACCCGCGAGCAGCGCGTGCAGGTGCACCAGGTAGCCAACCTGCGTTTCGCATCCGAGCTTGCACCGTATGCATTCAATCCCTACCTGGCGCACGACCCGAAGCGCGGCACCTATGCCATCACGCGTCTGCCGGCGGAGGACGATCCCGTGGTGCAGCGCATGGGCCGCGTGCACGAGCGTGATTACGCGCTGATCGACACGCTCAACGAGCACTACACGAACTTCGGCGAGACCATCGACGACGCTTACGTCAACTGGCGCAAGTACTCGCACGAAGAGCTCGCGGCCGCAGCCGACGCGAAACGCAAGGCGCTGACCCGCGGCTTGCTCGGCGCCGCAGCCGTCATCGGCGGCGTCGTGGCGGGACAGAACACGAACAGTAGCGCGGGCTCGGCCGCCGCGACCGCGGCCGTCATCGGCGGCATCTATGCGTTCAAGAGCGGCCTCGACATGCGTGCCGAGATCAAGATGCACGACGAATCACTGAAGCAGCTCGGCAGTTCGTTCCAGAACGAAGTCCAGCCGAGCGTAGTCGACATCGAGGGCCGCACGCTCGAGCTGAAGGGCTCGGCGGAGCAGCAGTACGCGGAATGGCGGCGCCTCCTGCGCGAGCTGTACGAGAACGAGACGGGCCTGCCGGCGACGACGGCGGAATCCACGCGACCCGCTGCCGGCAAGCGCTGAGTCCAGACCGATGACGAACATGACGGCGCTCGCAGCCGGGCAGGTCGTGGCTGCGCGATACGAGCTCACGCGGGCGCTCGCTGCCGGGCACGATGGCGCGACCTGGCTCGCTCGGGATACTCATGCCGACCGTGACGTCGTGCTGCGCTTCCGGGCGGGTGGCGACGAGGCCGGTGAACGCATTCACGCCGTCGTCGAGCACGCGACGCTGCTTGCGCCGATTGCCACGCACGGCACGGGCGACGAATCGTTCGATGTCTTCGAGTATCTCACGGGCGGCGAGATCGGCCGCCTGCGCGGGCGTCCCTGGACAATGATTGCGCGCCGGCTGCTGCCGGTGATCGAGGCACTGTCGCAACTGCATGCGGCGGGCTGGGTTCACGGCGACCTCAAATCGGCGAATGTCCTGCTCGACGGCGACGGCCTGCCGCGACTCGTCGACCTCGGCAGCGCGCGCAGGATCGGTTCGACACAGCCGGCCGGTGCGTCGCCATACTCGACGAGTCCCGAGCGGCTCGACGGCGCCGCTGCCGCCGTGGCGGACGACATCTACGCCCTCGGCGTGCTGTTCCACGAACTCGTGAGCGGCCACCCGCCGTTCTACCCTGACGTGACGCCCGCGCGCGTGCATGACGAGATCCCGCCACCGGTCGCCGGCAGGCCGGATCCGCCCGAGGCGTTCCGTGCGCTGGTCGCGCGCTGCCTCGCCAAACGACCCGCTGACCGGCCGGTCTCCATGCAAATCGTGCACGGGGAGCTGCACCTGCTGCTCGAGACGGCGCCGGGTGACACGGCATCAACCGTTGCACCTGGCGTTGCGGCGTGGCAGCCGCGTCCTCCCGCCGATGCGCTGCCCGTGCAGCCGCAATGGCACAGCACTCAGGGCGACGCACCCTCGGCCAGGTCGCTGCGCAGCGAAGGCTTCCGCCGCGGCTTGCTGGTCGGCGCGATGGGGTTGGCGCTTGCGGCGGCCGGCTTCACCTTCTTCGTCCTGCCCGGTCTCGTCGGCTCGCAATCGCCAGCACCGGGACCTCCAGCACCTCCCGTGGCCGCGGTGCCGGTTGCAAAGCCAATCGCGGATTTCGAGCGCCTCGCGGCATTGAAGCGCAAGGCTGAGGAGCGTCGCGGTCCGTTGCCTGGGCGCCTGCAGCGACTCGAGCAACGGGACGTTGTCACCTGGGGTGGAACGTCGTACGCACGGGTCCGCAGCGACCTGGCGGCCGGCGATGCGGCAATGGCCGGACGCGAATTCGAGTCGGCGCTCGCGCATTTCGACACGATGGCGCGCGGACTCGACGAGCTGGAGCAGCGTCTGCCCGCAGTGATTCGCAACAGGTTGGCCGACGCGCAGGCCGCGTTCGATGCGGGTCGCGCCACAGAAGCACTGGAAAAATACGCGGCGGCGCTGCAGGTTGCGCCCGACGATGCCGCTGCCCGCAGCGGCATCGCACGCTCGCGCGTGCTCGACGAAGTGGTGCGCGAAACGGCGATCGGCGCGCGTGCCGAGCAGGCGGGCGATGCCAGTGCCGCCATCGCGGCGTACCAGCGTGCGCTGCAGCTCGATCCGGCGACGACCGTGGCGCGCGCAGGCATCGCACGACTCGGCGCACGCGAGGCCGACGACGCCTACGCCACGGCGATGGCGCAGGCCATGGCCGCGTTGGCGCGTCGCGACTACGCCAAGGCGCTGAGCGCGTTCGAACAGGCGGGACGCATCCGACCCGGCACGCCGGAAGTCCTCGATGGCCTGCAGCAGATCCGCCGCGCCACCGAAACGAAGTCACTGACCGCCATCGTCGAACGCGCCGCCGCTGCCGAGCGCGCGGAGCAATGGTCGCAAGCGCTTGCGTTGTATGGCGAAGCGCTCAAGGCCGAGCCGGCGCTGCGGCCCGCGCAGGAAGGGGTCGAGCGTGCGGAACCGCGCGCGATGATCGATGCCGAGCTGCAGTCGTTCATCGACAAGCCCGAACGGCTCTACAGTCCTTCCGGCCGGGACATCGCGCGCAACGTGCTCGAGCGCGCGGCCCGTGTGTCGACGCCGGGCGCGCGCCTGCAGGCCCAGCAGGCGCAGCTGGCCGAGCAGTTGCGGCAAGCCGAGACGCCGGTCAAGGTGGCGCTGGCGTCCGACAATGCGACGGACGTGCAGATCTACCGGATTGGTAAGCTTGGGCTCTTCGAACACCGGGACCTCGAACTGATGCCGGGCCGCTATACCGTAGTGGGCACACGCCAGGGCTATCGCGACGTGCGCAAGGAACTGAACCTGGTGCCGGGTGCGCAACCGTCGACGCTCGTCGTCCGCTGCGAGGAGCCGATTTGAGTCCCACCGAACTGGTCCTGCGCGACCCCCTCGGCGAGCGCGCGCTGTCGGCTGCGGATTTTCCCGTAAGTGTCGGCGGGCGCGGGCACACGATCGTGCTGCCGGGCGCAAGTGCCGGCACGCTCGCCTGGCTTGCGCTGTACGACGGGCAGTTGTTCCTGCAGCCGTCGGCAGGTTGCGAACCTCCTCGCTGCAATGGCGCACCTGTGTCGCGCCCGACATGGTTGCATGAAGGCGACGTCATCGACGTGGCGCGTGGCAGATTGCGCATCGGTGCGCGGGACGGCAGACGCGTCATCGAGGTCGAGGATGGTAGCGGCGGCAACCTGACCGTTCCTCCCGCAGCGCCGCTCGTCGACGTCGTCAGTGGCGGAGGTGACGACGGCGACGAACGCATCGACGCCATTGCGTTCCGTCGACCTGCCGCGCAAGCCGCGCTCGATCGACACAGCGGACCATGGCTCGTCGCCGGCCTGCTCGTAGCGGTGCTGGGGTGGGCGACGTGGTTTTTCGCGACCGGTCACGCCGTGAAGATCGATGCCGTTCCCGCGGACAGCGTGGTCCGGTTGCACGGCGGACTTGTCTTGCCAGTGGGCGGCAACCACTTCGCGCGTCCAGGCGAGTACACCGTCGAGATCCAGCGCGAGGGCTACGCGTCACTGCGTGCACCGGTCAGGGTCACGGACGCGCCAAACCAGGCATTCCGATACCGGCTCGCGAAGCTCCCGGGCATCCTGCAGGTGCAGACGCCGGTCGCTGCGCGCGTCAGCGTCGCAGGCAAGGACGTCGGCTCCGCGCCCGGCGAGGTGCGGCTGCCGGCCGGCCGTCACGAGGTACTCGTCACGGCGCCGCGGTACCTGCCGTTCAAGGCAACCGTTGACATCAGTGGCATGGAACAGCGGCAGTTGCTGACGGCGAAACTCGTCGCCGCGTGGGCCCCGGTCACGGTGCTCACCGAACCGACGGGCGCCACGGTGATCGTGGACGGCTCTGCGCGCGGCGCTACTCCGGCGAAGCTCGATCTCGACGCGGGCACGCATCGCATCGAACTGCGCCAGGCCGGATTCAAGCCCTGGGTGACTGACGTGCAGGTGGTCGCGAACCAGCCGCAGACGCTGGGCCCGGTGCGGCTCGGCCTGCCCGACGGCACGCTGGTCGTGCGCACCGATCCGGTGGGCGCCAGCGTCAGCGTCGGGGGAGCATTCCGCGGTCGTTCGCCGGTCACGCTCGGCGTGCGGCCCGACGTCGCGCTAGCGCTGGTGGCATCGCGCGAGGGCTACGAACCCGGGACCACGCAGTTGACGGTGGGAGCGGGCGAGCGACGCGAAGTGCGGTTGTCGCTGCAGCCGATCTTCGGCGAAGTCACGGTGATGGCGGAGCCCACGTCCGCCGAAGTGTTCGCCAATGGCCGTTCAATCGGCAAGTCCGGGCAGGCCATCAAGTTGCCAGCCGCGCGCACCGACATCGAAGTGCGCCTGGCAGGATTCCGCCCCTATCGAACGACGGTAACCCCGCGCCCCGGCCTGCCGCAGGTGCTGAACGTGCGGCTCGAAGCGGGACGGGGCGCGACCGATGCGCCGCCAGCCACGGCTGCGGCAGCGGCGGGCGGTGTATCCACCGCAGGCGCGGCGAGCGGCGACGACGCGACCGTCGCGTCGTCGCAAGCCCTCACGCCGACGATCCGCACGAAGTCCGGCGCCGAGTTGCGACTGCTCGGGCCCGCGAGCTTCACGATGGGCAGTCCGCGCCGCGAATCCGGTCGCCGCGCCAATGAATCGCAGCGCGCGGTGGAGCTGAGGCGGCGCTTCTACCTGGCGATGCGTGCAGTCACCAACGGTGAATTCAAGCAGTTCCGCACCCAGCACCGTTCGGGTTTCGTGGGGCAGAACACGCTCGAGCTCGAACGCCAGCCCGTGGTCAACGTGACGTGGCAGGATGCGGCCGAGTACTGCAACTGGTTGAGCCAGCAGGACGGCCTGCCGCCGGCCTACCAGTCGCAGGGCGGCAAGCTGGTGTTGGCGCAGCCCACCACGTCGGGCTACCGGCTGCCCACGGAGAGTGAGTGGGAATGGGCGGCGCGCGCGAATCGCGATGGCTCGCTGCGGAAATATCCATGGGGTGACGCGCTGCCGGTGCCGGCGGGCGCAGGCAACTTCGGCGACCGCCGGGCGCAGGCGCTGCTGCAGACAATCCTCGAAGACCTCGACGATGGCTACCCGGCTACGGCACCGACGGGCTCGTTCGCAGCAAACCCGCTCGGGTTCTACGACCTCGGCGGCAACGTCGCGGAATGGACGACCGACCTGTACGCGGTGCAACCTGCGAGCAGCGCAGTGGTCGTCGATCCGGTGTCAGCCGCGCCAGGCAACACGCACGTCATCCGCGGCTCGAGCTGGCGTCACGCCACCGTGACGGAACTGCGGGCTGCCTTCCGGGATTCAGGCAACGGCCGGCGTGACGACGTCGGCTTCAGGATCGCACGCTATGCCGAATAGAAGAGAACGACGCTCCACCCCCGTGTCGCTGGCGCCGCTGATCGGCCTGGCGATCCTCGCAGGCGGCCTGGCCTTCGCGCAGCAGAACCTGCCGGCGTCGGCACCTGCACCGGAGGTGCCGGCGGCGACGCAACCTGCTGCCGGCGCGGAAGCCGCAAGTGACGACGAAGTCGCAGCGGCAAAGGCAGGTGACCAGGCCCCGGTCGCCAAACCCGCTGCCGCGAAAGGTTCGCCGCAACATTTCGAGCCCACGGAAAAAGTCCGTCCCGACTTCGACGTTGCCTTTCCCGTCGACATCTGACCTACAGGCCCCAGCGCACCATGAAGAAGTTCAAGACCAGCGAGTTCATGTTCGAGGTCTTTTCACTGATCGTCATCGTGATCATCGTCCAGGGCTTCTACGCCACCGTCGTGCGCCCGCAGGCAGCGGCGGTCGCCGTCAGCGACGCGGCGAAGATGGCGAAGGACCCGAACTTCGCTCCGGCGCGCAACTTCTACATCATCATCAAGGACTACGAGCAGGAGGTATGCTTCATGCTCGCGCTCTGGTCCGTGGCGATCATGGGGTACAAGGGGTTCTCGCTGCGGCGCGGCCAGAGGCTGCTCGGCGCGGACCTGCTGCGGCTGCCGGAAGGCATGAAGATCCTGCCCGAGGATTCGCGCGACTACGCGCGGCAAGTCGAGGCCCTGCCCGGTGACATGCGCGGCGAACTGCTGCCGCGCGCGCTGATGAGCGGCCTGCACCGGTTCGGCGCCACGCGCAACATCCAGGACGTCTCGTCGGCAATTCACGACACGTGCGAACTCGAGTTCGGCCGGCTCGACGCGGAACTCGCGATGGTGCGCTACGTCGCGTGGGCGATCCCCGCCATTGGCTTCATCGGCACCGTGCGCGGCATCGGTGAAGCGCTGCAGCAGGCGCACAAGGCGGTCGAAGGCGACGTGTCGGGCGTGGTTGCCGGCCTCGGCACCGCCTTCAACTCGACGCTCGTTGCGTTGGGCCTGAGCATTCTCGTCATGTTCATGCTGCACCAGATCCAGTTGCGCCAGGAGCGCGCGGTGCTCGACACCGAAGCGTTCCTCGACGAAAACGTCGTGCGCCAGATGATGGTGAGATAGGCGGCCCCGCCATGAGCCTGCTCGCGGTCGAAATGAATGATGCCGGACTGCTGCTCGTGCGAACGGGCGACGACGGCGTTCCCGTGCTTGCCGGCGAAGAAAGTCCAGGTCTCGCAGTGCTGCACGAAGGCCGCGTCCACGTGGGTGGCGAAGCCATGCGACGCTACCGCATCGCGCCGCTGCATGCGCAGAACCGGTTCTGGCAGGCGCTCAGCCTGGATGCGTTGCCGTGGTCGGCCCGCGGTATCGCAACGGCGGCTGATCTTGCGCACGCGCACCTGTCCGCGCTGCTCACGGCTGAAGCTCGACACGGCGTGGAAGAGCTGCTGCTCGCGGTGCCCCCCGGCTATTCGCGGGAGCAACTCGGCCTGCTCGTCGGCGTAGCCAACGAGTGCGGCGTGACCGTGCGTGGCCTCGTGGATGCAGGACTCGCCGCGGTCGCCACGGTCGCGCCGGCGCCCTGCCTGCTGCACCTGGACCTGCAACTGCATCAAGCGTCGGCGACGCTGGTCGAGGCGTCACGCGCCGAAGGCACGTTGCGCCGGACACGCTACGAGTTGCTGCCGGGCGCCGGCGTGCTTGCCTTGCGGCAGGTGATGGCCGAGAGCATCGCAACGGCGTTCGTGCGCGAGACGCGGTTCGATCCGCTGCACCAGGCGGCGTCCGAACAGCGCCTGCACGACCTGCTGCCGTCCTGGCTGCAGGCATTTGCCACGGTCGACGAGATCGCGGCCGGGATCGAGCTGGGCTCGACGACGCACAGCATTTCACTCACGCGCGCGCAGCTCGAAGCGGCCGTGGAACGGCTGAGTGACGACATCCTGCGACTGGTGCAGGCCGCGCGTCCGCCTGGCACCGCCCTGCATCTCTGCTTCTCGCCCCGGGTGGCATCGATACCTGGCCTGGTCGGCCGGCTAGCCGCGTTGCGGGACTGTGTCGTCGTCGAACTGGCGCAGGGCGCTCCGGCGATCGGCGCATTGCGCGCAGCCGCAGCCATCGTCCGTCCCGCAGACGCGATTGCGCTGGTGCACCGTTTGCCGCTGGCGGATGCCCAGGACTCGACGGATGCCGTCGAACCGGCATCATCTGCGGTGCCTGCCGCTGCAGTCCCGACGCACGTGCTGTTCCGCGGGCGCGCCTGGCCGATCACCGCGGTGCCCCTGTCCCTGGGGTGGTCGGTGGGCGCCGCGACGCGTGTCCTGACCCTGCCCGCCGGCTTCGCCGGTGTGTCGCGTTCCCACTGCACGCTGGAGCTGAATGACGGCCAGGCCTGTGTCGTCGATCACAGCACCTATGGCACGTTCGTCAACGACGAGCGCATCGGCGGCCGGCTCGCGCTGAAGGTGGGTGACGTGCTGCGACTCGGCGCACCGGGTGTTGCGCTCGAACTGATCCGCGTGCTGCAGGACCATGGCGCGGCGTAGAAAAAAGTTCGACATCTTCAGCATGTCCTTCCTGGACACGATCTGCTGCGCCTTCGGCGCGATCGTGCTGCTGTACATGATCCTGAACGCGGCAGGCAACAGGGCGTTCAAGAACGAGACGTCCGAACTGCGCGCGGAAGTGAACAAGCTCGAGGAGGAGGTGTTGCAGGGTTTTGCCGACCTCGTCGTGCTGCGCAACAGCCTGAAAACGACGACGACCGAGGCCGCCCGCGCCGAAGGCCTGTCCGACCGCGTGCTGCAGGAAACAGCGAAGACCAGGGAACAGCTCGCCGACGCGGACAAGACGACGATCTCACGCCGCGAGGCAATCGAAAAGCTGAAGGCCGACCTGAAGCAGATCGACGAGGAGAAGCGGCGGCTCGTTGCCGGCACGCCGGAGCCCGGCAAGCCGGGCAATCGGGTGAAAGGGTTCGTCGGCACCGGTGATCGTCAATACCTGAGCGGCCTCAAGCTCGGCGGCGAGCGAATCGTCATCCTCGTCGACGTCTCGGCGAGCATGCTGGACGAGACGGTCGTCAACGTGATCCGCCTGCGCAACATGTCGGAAACGCGCCGGCTGATGTCGGCCAAGTGGCGGCGCACCGTGGCCACGGTCGACTGGCTGATGACGCAGATTCCGCCGAAGTCCAGATTCCAGGTGCTCGCGTTCAACGTGAAAGCGTGGCCGGTGGTGCCCGGCAGCAACGGACGCTGGCTCGACGGCGGCGATGCGCAGGCGCTGACCGACGTCGTCGTGAACCTGCGCCGCACGGTGCCCATGGACGGCACGAGTCTCGAGAACGCGTTCACGCTGATGAACTCGCTGAGTCCCGCGCCCGACAACGTTTTCATCATCACCGACGGCTTGCCGACGCAGGGGGCCACGCCGCCGGCGATCCGCAAGACGATCGACGGTGATGGGCGCCTCAAGTTGTTCGAGCGCGCGCTCGGCAAGTATCCCAAACGCGTGCCGGCGAACGTGATCCTGATGCCGATGGAAGGGGATCCGGCGGCGCCTGGCGCGTTCTGGACGCTGGCCCGTCGCACCAACGGCTCGTTCCTGATGCCCGCCAGGGACTGGCCATGAACCGGCGCCGCGCGCGCGATTTCGAAGTGTTCAGCATGTCGTTCCTCGACACGATCTGCTGCGCCTTCGGCGCCATCATCCTGCTGTTCATGCTGAGCAAGTTCGGCGAGCCGAAGGCGCTCGAGAAATCGCGGCTGGATCTCGAGGGACGCCTGCTGCAGCTGCAGGAAGAGCGCTACGACATTCGCGGCCAGACCGAGATCCTCAATCGCGATCTCACGCAGCGAGAGCAGCAGCTGTCGGTGGTGAAGCAGAAGCTCGCGCGCCTGCGCGGGGACCTGAGCGACGTGAAGGGCCAGTTCAAGGCGAGCGACCAGGACGCGGAGGTGGCGAACAAGCTGCAGGGCCAGCTGGTCTCGGCACAGCAGGAACTCACCGAGGAAATGAAGAAGGTGCTCGGCGCGCAATACCGGCGCGCGCCTCAGGATGCCGTTGCCGGCCTGCCCGTCGACAGCGAGTACATCATCTTCATCATCGACACGTCGGGTTCAATGGCCAACTACGCCTGGCCGCTGATGTTGCGCAAGATGCAGGAAGTGCTCGACGCCTACCCGCAGGTGAAGGGCTGGCAGGTCATGAGCGACGAGGGCGCGTACATGTTCCCGTCCTATCGCGGCCGCTGGCTGCCCGACACGCCCGCGCAGCGCAAGCTCGTGGTGGACCGGCTGCGCGACTGGTTCCCGTTCAGCAACTCGAGCCCGGTCGAGGGCATCGTCGAGGCGATCCGCACGTATTACAGCTCGGGCAAGCGCATCAGCCTGTACGTGCTCGGCGACGAGTTCACCGGCACGTCGGTGGACTCGGTCGTGCGGGCGGTCGACCAGATCAACCGTGAAGACCGGACCGGGCAGCGCAGGGTGCGCATCCATGCGCTCGCGTTTCCGGTGCGTCCGGACGCGCCGCAGTTCACCAGCGTGCGTTTCGCGACACTGATGCGGGTGCTCTGCTCGCGCAACGGCGGCACGTTCGTCGGACTGAACGAGCCTGCCAGTTACCGGCGCTGAGGTGTATCTTGGCGTGCATGCCTGATCCGTTTGCATCGCGCGCACTGCGAGTGCCGGTCGCAGCGCTGTTCCTGACGCTGCTCGCCGCCTGTGCGCCCACGCAGTTCGAGGCGCAGTCCGACATCCCGCAACCCCTGATAGAAAAGATACCGGTCGTGATTGGCGTGCACATGCCGCTCGAGTTCACCGACAAGGTGTACCAGGAAAAGCGCGAAGGCGGCGGCGGCGAATACAGCATCGGTCTCGGCAAGGCGCAGTCCGCAGGATTCATGCGGGTCCTGAACGCGATGTTCAATCGCGTGGTGCCCGTTGCTTCACCGCGGGACGCAGCGGCGACCGATCCGGAAATCCGCGGCGTGCTCGAGCCTGTCCTCGATGACTACGCGTTCGTGACACCGGCCGACTCGGGCACGCCGACGTATGCCGCAAGCCTGCGGTACACGATTCGACTCTACTCCCCGCAGGGTGACCTGGCGGAAAGCTGGACATTCACGGGGTATGGATCGCAATCGGCGAGCCAGTTCCCAGGCAAGGGTGCCGAGGCGCTGGCCGCCGCCACGCGGCTTGCGATGCGCGACGCTGGTGCAAAGCTCGCCGCTGAGTTCCACGAGCAGGCAATCGCACGCGGCCTGCTGCCCTCCGTGCGACCGGGCACACCACGAGAAGTGGAACTGCCGCCGGTTCCGCCGCGCGATTAGCAACCGGGCCAGCAACTACGGACTGCAAGTCATCGCCGCCGTCTACGCGCTGCTGTAGAGTCTCGCGCCGCAGGCCGGCAAGGCGGCCGCGCCGATCCTCTGCCGTGATCGGGCTTGTCTGGATAGGCGTCGCGACGGTCGGCAATTTCGCTCTTCGGGCTGGCCTGGCGGGTTATACCGCTGTCGAAGCCAGCTTCGCCTTCACGCTGACGATGCTGCTGCTGCGCCTCGTCCTGGGTCTCGGGTCCTCATTCGCGGCGGGTTTCGCGTGTTCGGCAATCGCGCGGTGTCGGCCGCGACCCGTGCAGGTGTTTGCCGCACTGCTGGTCGACGTTCGTGCCCTGCCGTCGCCTCTGGAACCGCTTTCCCCCGGTACCACGGGTCTTCCTGCTGCCTCGTGCTGCTGGGGCCGTGCGGCTGGCCGCGGGTCCGTCGTCCGGCAACTCAGCCTGGCTGTCCTTCTTCGCGGTGTCGCCTGCAGGCGACGCGGCGTCATTCGCTGGCGTAGGTGCCGTCGCGTCCTTCGTCGGACCTGCCGGCGGCGGCAACAACAGGACCCACGGCTGGCTGAACTGCACGCCCGGGGTTGCGACCGGTACGCCGTTCTCCAGGCGTGGCCGATAGCGCGCCGTGCTTTCCAGCGCCCCGGCCGTTTTTTCCCCGCGCTTCTTGTCGCCCGAGTCGTCGACCACCTTGGTCGACTCCACGCGGCCCTGCGCACTGACCGTGTACTCGACGACAATGTTGCGTACCTCGACCTCCGCGGGCGGGCGTTTCGTGTAGCGGTTCCAGTCGTCGGGCCGGAACAGGTGCAGCAGGACAGGCTGGCCGAAGATCGCCTCGGTGTAGCTCTTGCCATTCAGCTTGTCGGTCACGCGCGCGGCCGCCTGCCACGCCTGCAGGTAGTGACTGCGTGCACGGTCTGGCTGATTGCGCACCTGATACCAGTCTCCGACCTGGGTCCGAACGTTCAGCACCGCCACGGGCGATGGCTCCGCGGCCTGGTCGACAATCTGCGCCGCTCGCAGCAAAGACCGTTCGCCTTCGCTCGCCAGCGACGCGGGCGACACCTGGGTGGGCACCAGCATCGCCGCCGGGTCATGAAACAGGGCTTCGCGTTGCTCGTCGGGGGACGCCAGCGGCTGCGCCGACGGATCGAGCAGTTGCCTGCGATTGCAGGCGGCAACCGCAAGCAACGGCCCCACGAGGAGCGGCGAGTCCGGCCCTTCGGCGGCTTCCACGATCTCGATCGCCTGCCGCAACGTGCGTCGCGACTGGTCGTATGCTCCGATGCTCGCGTACCAGCGCCCGATCTCTTCCAGGGTCGGGGCGAGTTGCGGGCTGCTCGCGCCATGCTGGCGCGTCGCGATCCGCAGCAGGTACTTCTGCGCCTTCAACGCCTCCGGGTACCGACCGAGCTCGGTCAGGGAATCGATGTACTTCTCGATCAGCGGCACCTGTTGTGCCGTGAGCAACCCTTCGTGCCGGCGCCTGAGGGCGATCGCCTGGTCGAAGCTCTTCACCGCGAGGTCATGCCGCTTGCCGTCGTGATAGGCCGAAGCGAGGCCGGCATAGGCTCGCGCGAGCCGGTCCTGCTGGGGGCGGCCCGAACTTTCGATGAGCTGGATTACCTGCAGGTACGTGGACTCGGCACCGACATAGTCATCGGACAGGTTCTGGACCATGCCGAGGTTCATCAGCGCAACCTGCACCTCTTCGGCCGTTGGCGTGGTGGCCTGCGCTGCTGTGAGCTCGAGCACGCGCTCTGCATGCGGCACGGCTTCCGTGTACCGTCCCGCGTCGAACTCGGTGCGGAAGCTCGTGTACGCGTCGGTCGAGCTGGCAGTCTCCGGGCTGCCTGCATCGTTGCCCGCAGGCGTCGCCACGGCATCCTCGGGCGCAGGGGTGACGGGCTGCGCCAACGCTGTGCCCGCCACGGCGAGCCCGACCCAGGCGGCTGCGACGAACCTTCGGCGCCGCGCGCTGGATCTGGACACCACGGTGTGGAGACGGTTACTCACCGCTCCAGACTGACACGCGCGCGACGCTGCTTCAATCGCGGGCGTAGAGCGCGAAACTGCCGTAACCCACGACGCGCTGGCTGTCGCCGGCGGTGTCGCCCGAGGTCCGGCGATCCAGCAGGCACACTTCGAGGTCGCGATGCCGTGCGACCTCCATCAGTCCGTTGATGCTGTCGGCGCCGCAAGCCTGCGATTCCGACAGGTCGCTGTGGCGCTCGACAATGCACATGGCGGTCTGCAGGTCGAGCGCCTGCGCCTCGCCGTGGGTATGGTGGTGGCTCAAGTCCGAACTGACCACGATCAGCGTCTCCGGGCCGCCCCAGACAGCCTCCAGCGCGCGACCCACCTGCTCGGGCGGGGCGAGTCCCACCGCGATCGGCAGCAGGTCGAAGTCCGTGAGCATTGACTGCAGGAACGGCACCTGCACTTCGAGCGAGTGCTCAAGTGCGTGCGGCGCGTCTGCAATGCCCGCGAGTCCGAGTTCCCGCAGGCGCCGGCGGCCTCGTCGTTGACTGCGCACCTGGCCGAACGGCGTCGCGAAGTAGTCGCACGAGGGCAAGGCGAGGCCACGCATCTTGACCCGATGGCTCGGGCCCAGCAGCACCACGTGGCGGATCAAGGCCGCCGCGACGTTCTCGAGCGTCCGGAACGCCGAGGCTGCGACCGCACCGGAATACGCATAGCCCGCGTGCGGCACGACGAGCGCTTTCGGCAGGCGAGCGGCCCTCTTGTCGCCGCTGCCGAGCAGCGTCAGCACGGCGCAGCGGAGGCCGTCGGCATCCTTGGGGTAATAGAGGCCCGCCGCTGAAGCGGGCCGCACGCTGCCAGGTTCTTTGCTCGGTGCCAGCATGCCACCCCCTGCGCATTGCGCGCCGCGGCTGACTATGTCGCCCTCCTGCGCTCGTCGCCAATCGTACGAATACGCATCTTGTCCGGGAGCAATTCCTACAACGCGGCTGTACAAGTGCGCTCGCGCGCCGGGTGATGCCTATCGCCGTCGTGATCCACGCGACTTCGCCCGCAACGAGGCCGGCACGTTCGCGTGCAATTCATCGAGCCACACCGTCGCGGGCGAATCGCTGGGGGCGCGCCAGTCGGCACGCGGGGAGAGCGACCCGCCCGAGCCCACCTTCGGGCCGTTCGGCATGGCCGAGCGTTTGAACTGGCTGCTCTGGAAGAACCGCTTGAGGAACACCTCGAGCCACTCGGTGATCACGGCGATATCGTACGAACGCCGCTCGCCCGGCGGCACCGTGTCCGGCCACACGCCGGTGTCGGCATCGCCCCATGCGCAATGCGCGAGGTACGCCACCTTGCTCGGCCGATAGCCGAAGCGGCTGACGTAATAAAGGTGGAAGTCCTGCAGTTCGTACGGGCCGACGACGGCCTCCGACGATTGCTCCGGTTTGTCGCCCGCGCCCGGCACCAGTTCCGGCGATATGGGTGTCTCGACGATGCGTGCCAGCACGTCGATCGTCGCGGCATCGAACTGCCGCACGCTGATCAGCCAGCGGATCAGGTGCCGGATCAGCGTTTTCGGCACCGACGCATTCACGTTGTAGTGCGACATGTGATCGCCCACGCCGTAGGTGGTGAAGCCGAGCGCCAGCTCCGAGAGGTCCCCTGTGCCCAGCACGAGCGCGTTGTGCCGGTTGGCGAGCCGGAACAGAAGCGAGGTGCGTTCTCCCGCCTGCACGTTCTCGTAGGTGACGTCGTGCAGGGGCGAGCCCTGCGCGGCCGGATGACCGATGTGCTGCAACATCAGATCGGCGGATGGGCGGATGTCGATCTCGCCTGCCGAGATGCCGAGCACCTGCATCAGTGCGTGTGCATTGTCGAACGTCTGTCGGCTGGTGCCGAAACCCGGCAGCGTGTAGCCGAGGATGTTGCTGCGTGGCAGGCCGAGCCGGTCGAAGGCGCGCACGGCGACCAGCGCGGTCTGCGTCGAATCGAGCCCGCCCGAGATGCCGATGACGACGCGCTTCAGTCCCGTGGCCGCGAGCCGTTTGCGCAGTGCCTCGACCTGGATGTCGTAGACCTCGGCGCAGCGTTCGTCACGGCGCGCCGGGTCGGCTGGCACGTACGGGAACCGTTCGATGCTGCGATCGAGTCGAACGCGGCCCGCCGGCACGTCGAGTTCGATCTCGATGCGTCGATAACCCTCGAGTTGCCCTCGATGCGCCTGCACGCAGTCGCCAAAGGTCGTCCACCGCATGCGCTCCTGGCGCAGGTGGTCCAGATCGAGGTCCGCCGTGATGAAGCCGCCCTGCAACGGAAAGCGCATCGACTCGGCCAGCCGTGCGCCGTTTTCGTAGACGAGAGCGTGGCCGTCCCAGGCCAGGTCGGTCGTCGATTCGCCGGGACCGGCCGCCGAGTAGAGATAGCCCGCGACGCACTTCGCCGATTGCGAAGCGCAGAGCAACCGGCGGTAGTCGGCCTTGCCCACGGTGGCGTCGCTCGCCGACAGGTTAGCGATCACCGTCGCCCCGGCCAGTGCGGCATAGGTGCTCGGCGGCAAAGGCGCCCAGACGTCCTCGCAGACTTCGAGGCCCAGGACGAAGCCGGGCACGTTCTTCGCCTCGAACAGGAGGCGGGTACCGAAGGGTATCGTCTGCCCGAGCAGCCGGATCGACGTGGCCAGGGCCTGTGCCGCAGGTGCGAACTGCCGCTTCTCGTAGAACTCGCGATAGTTGGGCAGGTAAGTCTTGGGCACCGCACCCAGCAGCTCCCCACGGCGCAGGAGCACGGCGCAGTTGAACAGACGGTCATCCAGGCGCAGCGGCATGCCCACCGCGAAGGTAATGGCGATCTCCTTGCTGGCCTCGAGCAACGTGCCCAGGGCCTGGACCGAGGCGTCGAGCAGCGCATCCTGCTGGAACAAGTCCTCGTTCGAGTATGCGGAGATGCCCAGTTCGGGAAATACCACCAGGATCGCTTGATTTAAGGCCGCTTCCCGCGCGATACGAGCAATTTCGACGACGTTCGCGACGGGCGAAGCTACCTCCACGGACGGGGTGGCGACCGCCACCCGGACGAAACCGTGACGGTAAATCGAATGGAACGGCAGTTCCGCGAGCTGCGGCACGCGAGGCCGGCGGGATTCCAGGGTCGGGGGCATGCAGGGGTCTCTTCCGGTCAGGCGGAAAGTGTCGGCTTCCCATGCGGGGCGGGCAAGTGCGATTCTGCGACCCGGATCGCAGCGGACAGGCTGTCGGCGTGGCTAGTGTTCCCCCCAGTCTGCAAGGAACCGTCGTGACTACCTCGTTTTTTGACCGTGCCAAGGGCATGTTTTCGCGGGACGCGCCTGTCGCCGCCGACAAGGCGCCCACGCTCGTGGCTAAGAAGATCACGCAGACGTTTCATGCCGTGAGCATCCGGCCCGGCCGTCGTTGCTGCCACGAGGCCCGCGCGCTGCAGGGCCAGCGCTTTCTTTCGCGCGAAGCCCCGACCCTGCCGCTCAGGAACTGCACGTGCGAAAACTGCACCTGCCTCTATCAGCACCACGATGACCGCCGCGCCGTACCCCGGCGTGCGCGCGACATGGGTGTGGCGATCGACGGTTGGATCGATGTCGACAAGCGTGTCGAAATCGGCCGTGGTCGCCGCAAGACCGACAAGACCGGCTGAAGGTTCGGACCGAGCTTCAACCGCGCCTGGACGTCACGACCGCGTCGCCAACGAACGGATTCGTCCGTCGTTCGTCCCCGAACGTCGACATCGGCCCGTGCCCTGGCACGAAACGTACCTCGTCGCCAAGCGTAAACAGCCTTTCACGAATCGAGCGGATCAGAGTGTCATGGTCGCCGCCGGGAAAATCGGTGCGGCCGATCGACCCGGCAAACAGCACGTCACCGACGAATGCGATCTTGTCGGCAGTGCAGTGGAACGTCACGTGGCCAGGCGTGTGACCCGGGCAATGCTGCACGTCGAATTCGACGTCGCCGACCTGCACCTTGTCGCCCTGGTCGAGCCACTGGTCGGGTACGAAGCCTTCGCATTGCCCGAAGCCGAACATGCGGCCCTGTTCTGCGATGCCATCAATCCAGAACTGATCGCCCGGGTGCGGGCCGATGATCGGCAGGTTGAGGTCGCGCGCGAGCTGTGCCGTGCCGCCGGCATGGTCGATGTGGGCGTGCGTCAGCAGGATTTTCGTGAGTTTCACGCCGTGCTTCCCGACCTCGGCGAGCACCCTGTCGAGATCACCGCCCGGGTCGATGACCGCGCCTTCCATCGTGCGCGGACACCAGTCCAGCGAGCAGTTCTGGGCGAATGGCGTGACGGGAATGACGACAGCCTGCACTCAGGCACTCCCTGGTGATGAGTCCCGCAGCGCGGAGGGCGCGTTGCTGCGCACGCCCCCCATCAGCGCGATGCGCATGCCTTCCTCGACCGAAAGCGACGTCGTCTCGACGAGTCCACGCGGCAGGAAGATCGTGTAGCCGCCCACCATGTAACTCATCGGCAGGTAGACGGCGACCATGTCGTCGCCGGCCGGCGTCGAGCGATGCAGCATCTCGTCGGACTCGGCCGTGACGAAGCCGATGACCTTGCCGGGTCCGAACTCGATCAGCACCACGCGCCGCAGGTCGCTGGCCTTGCCCGAGGATGGAAAAAACCGCATGAAGTCGCGGATTGCAAGATAGATCGTCTTGACGACCGGGATGCGCGCGAACAGGGCGTCCGACATGCGCAGCGCACGATGCACGAACCAGGCGTTGACGGCGAGGCCGACGAAATACAACAGGATGAGACCGGTCAGGAGTCCCAGTCCCGGCCAGTAGAAGTGCGCGGGTACCAGCAGCTTGATCACGGGCGAGAACAACCTCTCGGCCGTGACCGCGAGCCAGTACACGACGTAGACGGTGAGTCCGATCGGCAGGATCGCCACGATCCCCTTCAACACCGTATTCCAGATCTTGCGCATGCTGTTCCCGCGTCCGTCGGGCAGCGAGTATGCGTCAGCGGCGCCGCGCGCCGCCACCGCATCGCTTATGATTCGTTCGCCCATGAAGTCGAGTTCGATGCGCCCCATCCTGCCCCGCCTGCTGCTGACTATGCTGCTCCCCGCCGCGCTGCTCGCCGCGCCTGGCGTCGCAGACGCGCGCGACCGCGACTACCTGCCGCCCGAAGTCGAGCAGGCCATGAAGCGGCAGAAGGTGCCGGGCACCAGTCTCAGCGTGTTCGTGCGTGAGGTCGGTCGCGACGAGCCCCTGGTCAGTTTCAACTCGACCGTGCCGCGCAATCCGGCGTCGACGATGAAGGTCGTCACCACGTACTCGGCGCTCGAGTCCCTCGGGCCGGCCTACACCTGGCGGACCCGTGCGTACGCCACCGGCCCGATCCGCGACCAGGTGCTCGAAGGCAACCTCGTGCTGCTGGGTGGCGGCGATCCGTTCATGACGCAGGAGCGCTGGTGGGCGTTCGTGAGCGGCTTGCGCCAGGCCGGTGTCGCTCGCATCGCAGGCGATGTCGTCATCGACAACACCTTCTTCGCGTCCGTGGGCGATGATCGCGGCGCCTTCGACAACCTGCCTTACCGCACGTACAACGTGCTTCCCGACGCATTGCTGGTGAATTTCCAGACGGTCACCATCAACGCGGTACCGGATCCAGCCACCGGTTCCGTGCGAGTCAGCGCGAACCCCTGGCCCGCGAACCTCGCGATCGACAACAACGTCCGCCTCGATCCGGGCACGTGCAAGCGGGGTGCCGGCGGCATCGTGGTCGCAATGCCCGAAGGCGCGACCGGCAACCGCATCGAACTCGCGGGCCGGTACGCGGCGGGGTGCGGTCAGTTCTCGGTGCCGCGTGCCGTCATGAAGGCGCCCGATTTCGCGTACGGCCTGTTCCGCGCGTTCTGGCAGCAGGCGGGTGGGACGATCGGCGGCGGCATGCGCCTCGGCACGCTCCCGGCTGACGCGAAGCTGCTTTACTCGCACGAATCGCTGACGCTTGCCGAGGTGATCCGGCTCGTCAACAAGTACTCGAGCAACTCGATGGCGCGGGCGCTGTTCCTGACCATGGGCGCAGAGCGTAATCCGGGCCGTCCGGCCACGACCACTGCCGGTCGTGACGCCGTCATGGCATTCCTGGCGCAGCACGGTATCGCTGCGCCGGGGCTCGTGCTCGAGAACGGTTCGGGACTGTCCCGCAACGAGCGCATCAGCGTGGCGACGATGGCCGAGGTCCTGCTCGCGGCCTACCGCAGCCAGTACATGCCCGAGTTCGCCGCGTCGCTGCCGCTGTCGGCCACCGACGGCACCCTCAAGCGCCGGTTCAAGGCGCCCGAGATGCAAGGCCGGCTGCGGATGAAGACCGGGTCGCTCGACGATGTCTCGGCGCTTGCAGGCTTCGTCAATGCGCCGAGCGGACGGACCTTCGTCACCGTCGTCATGCTCAATCACCCCACGGCTGCGCAAGGTCCCGGCGAGGCGATCCAGGCAGCCCTGGTCGAGTGGGTTTTCGGGCAGTAAACGACCGGTCTCATCCTTTGGTCGAATGGCGGTCGGGGCGTCGCCAGTCCGCCGCTATACTCGACCAGGGCAGACCGGGGAGCAGGGTACCGCCGACCATGGCTTACGACAGCAACAACATTTTCGCGCGCATCCTGCGCGGCGAGATTCCATCGCACAAGGTCTGCGAGGACCAGCATACGCTCGCATTCATGGACGTGATGCCGCAGGCAGACGGCCACACGCTGGTGATCCCGAAGGCACCGGCCGAGAACATCCTCGACCTGCCGCCGGATGCGCTCGCGGCGACGATCGTGACGACGCAGCGTGTCGCCAGGGCCGTCAAGCAGGCATTCGACGCGCCCGGCATCCTGATCGCGCAGTTGAACGGCAGCGCCGCCGGCCAGTCCGTGTTTCACATTCATTTCCACGTCGTTCCGCGCCACGAGGGACTGGACCTGCGCTTCCACGCGCGCGACATGGCGGATCACAAGCTACTGGCGGAGCACGCTGCACGCGTGCGCGCCGCGCTCGACTGACGGTGAAAGCGTCCCGGCAGCGGCCCGGGCGCAGGGGGGCCTGACGATGCACAAGCAGTTGTACGAAGTGCCGGCGACATTCGCGGCCAGGGCGCGCTACCGCAAGGACGACTACGAGCAGGCCTACGCCGAATCGATCCGCGACCCGGAAGGCTTCTGGGGCCGCATGGGCCGGCGCATCGACTGGGTGCGGCCGTACACGAAGGTGAAAGACGTCAGCTTCGATGCGCGCGACTTCCGCATCCGCTGGTACTACGACGGCAAGCTCAACGTTTCGTACAACTGTCTCGACCGCCACCTGGCAGAGCGCGGCGACAAGACGGCGTTTATCTACGAAGGCGACGACCCCGAGGTCTCGCAGCACGTCACTTACCGCGAGCTCTATCACCGCGTCTGCAGGCTCGCCAACGCGCTGAGGGGCCTGGGCGTGCAGAAGGGCGATCGTGTCACCATCTACCTGCCAATGATTCCCGAGGCCGCCGTTGCGATGCTCGCGTGCGCGCGCCTCGGCGCAGTTCATTCGGTGGTCTTCGGCGGCTTCTCGCCGGATTCGCTCGCGGGCCGCATCGCAGATTGCGCTTCGACCGTCGTGATCACGGCGGACGAAGGCGTGCGCGGCGGCAAGACGGTGCCCCTCAAGGCCAACGTGGACCAGGCGTTGTCGGCGCCCGGCACCGAGACGGTCAAGCACGTGCTCGTCGTCAAGCGCACGGGCTCGGCGGTCGCGATGTACCACCGCGACTGCTGGTACGACGAAGTCGTCGACGCGCAGGCGGACGAGTGCGAACCCGTGGCGGTGGACGCGGAGGACCCGCTGTTCATCCTCTACACTTCCGGCTCGACCGGCAAGCCGAAGGGCGTGCTGCACACGAGCGGCGGGTACCTCGTCTACGCCGCGCTCACGCACGAGGCCGTATTCGACCTGCGCGAGGCCGACGTGTACTGGTGCACGGCGGATGTCGGCTGGGTCACGGGCCACAGCTACGTCGTGTACGGTCCGCTCGCGAACGGCGCGACGTCGCTGATGTTCGAGGGCGTGCCGAGCTACCCGGGGCCGGATCGTTTCTGGCAGGTCTGCGACAAGCACAAGGTCACGATCTTCTACACCGCGCCCACGGCGCTGCGCGCGTTGATGCGCGAAGGCGACGCGCCGGTCAAGCAGCATGCACGTTCCACGCTGCGCCTGCTCGGGACCGTCGGCGAGCCGATCAATCCCGAAGCGTGGGAGTGGTACCACCGCGTCGTCGGTGACGGCCGCTGCCCGATCGTCGACACGTGGTGGCAGACCGAGACCGGCGGCATCCTGATCAGCCCGTTGCCGGGTGCGATCGACCAGAAGCCGGGGTCGGCGACCAAGCCGTTCTTTGGCGTGAAGCCGGGGCTCGTGGACAACGACGGCCAGCTGCTCGAGGGCGCCAACGAAGGCAACCTCGTGTTGAACGACAGCTGGCCGGGCCAGATGCGCACGGTGTTCGGCGATCACCAGCGCTACATCGACACGTACTTCCGCACCTTTCCGGGCCGCTACTTCACCGGTGACGGGGCGAAGCGCGATGCCGACGGCTACTACTGGATCACCGGGCGCGTCGACGACGTGCTGAACGTCGCGGGCCACCGCCTCGGCACGGCCGAGATCGAGAGCGCGCTCGTCGCGCACGCCAAGGTTGCCGAGGCGGCGGTCGTCGGTTGCCCGCACGATATCAAGGGGCAGGGCATCTACGCCTACGTCACGCTCGTGCACGACGCCGAGCCCACGGACGAGTTGCGCAAGGAGTTGCGTGAGTGGGTGCGGCGGGAGATCGGCCCGATCGCGACGCCCGATTACATCCAGTGGGCGCCGGGGCTGCCGAAGACGCGCTCGGGCAAGATCATGCGGCGCATCCTGCGCAAGATCGCGGCGAACGAGCACGAGGCGCTCGGCGACATATCGACGCTGGCCGATCCCAGCGTGGTCGCGCAGCTCGTCGACAACCGGATGGTGCGCGGTAGCGCATCGGCTCGTGGTGGTTGCAGGTGGTCACGCGGCCCGAGCTTGGAGACGCCTGCAGTCTGGGGGAGCACGCCGGATACATCCCCTGTAGGCTGGCGCGCCGTCCATGGCGCGTTCCCGAGCGCAGGAGACCGCTCACGCCGCCGCGAGACTGGCTCCAGAGTGGTTCGTGGAGATGTGCGTCGCGTCGCGATGCGCGGTTGGCTCGCTTCTCCGTCTGTTTCGACTCGTCACGGCCCATACCGCAGCGCGGTCGGATCAGCGCCGGGCGCTCCGTTGAATCCCGTGCGCCACGCACGTGATGCGACAACGCGATCTGGCTTCCTTGCCGCAGGCGGACCGCCCGCGCCATGGACGGCGCGGGCGAGCCTCAGGACGTATTCCGGGCGTGCCCCGCCGCGGCAAGTCTGCCGGTCAAGCTCGCGCAAGCTTGTGTTCGCCGAGCAACCTGCGCTGTTGTCCTTGGGCGAACTTCCGCTGGCCGGACTCAGCCGATCAGGTACGAGAACAGGAAGATCCCGAGCATCGTGAACACGAGCGCGAGCTTCGCGAGCGTGCCGAACAGCAGGCCCATCCACGTCGCGAAACCCGCCTGCGTGGCCTTGCGCCACTCGCCGTGCGAGAGCATCTCGCCGGCGACCGCGCCGACGAAGGGTCCGAGGATCAGCCCCGGAATGCCGAGGAACAGGCCTCCCAGCGTGCCGAGCGCGGCGCCGGCGATGGCAAGCCTGGAAGCTCCCACGCGCCTGGCGCCCATCGCCGTCGCCATGAAGTCGATGGCGAACGACGCGACGGTCAACACGCCGAGCAACGTGAGCGTGATCCAGCCGACGCGCTGAAAGTCGTCCGCCCAGGCCGCGACCACCAGCCCGCCGAACACGAGCGGCACACCGGGCAGCGCCGGCAACACGGCACCCGCCAGCCCGCCGAGCACCATGAGCAAGGCAAGGCCCCACATCCACACGTTGTTCCCTTCCATGAGCCAATCATGCACATTGCCGGCGCGATAGTCACAGGGACGCCGTCCGCTTGCGTTTTTCGCTCCCCGCCACCCCGATCCTCGACGCGCTGCCCGCATTGCGAGCGGCCTTGCGCGCGCATCGAAACGCGGTGCTCGAGGCGCCGCCGGGCGCGGGCAAGAGCACCGTGGTCCCGCTCGCGCTGCTGGATGAGCCGTGGCTTGGCGCAGACAAGCGCATCGTCATGCTGCAGCCGCGCCGGATTGCGACGCGCGCCGTGGCACGCAGGCTGTCGCAGCTTGCGGGCTCGGAGCCTGGACAACTCGTCGGATACCGCACGCGCCTCGAAACCCGTGTCGGCGCCGCGACTCGCATCGAGGTAGTCACCGAGGGGATCCTCACGCGCCGGTTGCAGAACGATGCCGCGCTCGAGGACGTCGGTTGCGTGATCTTCGACGAGTTCCACGAGCGCAACCTGCAGTCGGATGTCGGCCTCGCGCTGGCACTCGATGCACAGCGCCACCTGCGCGACGACCTGCGCGTGCTCGTCATGTCGGCGACGCTGGACGGCGCTGCAGTGGCGACGTTGCTCGGCGATGCAGGTTCCGTGCGATCCGAGGGACGCGCCTTCGACGTCGCCACGCAGTACGCAAATCCGGCGCCGGCCGGCGTCAATCGCTGGCCTGAATCCATCGAGCAGCGTGCTGTTCGCGTCGTCCTGCGTGCCCTGGAGTCGGATCCCGGCGACGTGCTCGTCTTCCTGCCGGGCGCCGCGGAAATCCGGCGCTGCTGCGCTGCCATCGCGACCGGAGCGGGTGATCCTTCGCTGCAGGTCCTGCCGCTGTATGGCGATCTCGATGCCGCGGCACAGGATGCGGCGTCAGGCGTGCGCGTCGTCGTCGATTCAGGGCTCGAGCGACGCCAGCGCTTCGATCCCAACAGCGGCATGAGCCGCCTCGAGACCGTTTCGATTTCCCGTGCTTCGGCCGACCAGCGCCGCGGCCGGGCAGGGCGCACCGCGCCAGGCGTGTGCTATCGGCTGTGGTCCGAGTCCGCGCACGCTTCGCTGCCGGCACAAGCTGTTCCGGAAATCCTCGAGGCCGATCTCGCGCCACTCGCGCTCGAACTCGCGTGCTGGGGTGTGAGCGATCCGCACTCCCTGGCCTGGCTCGATCCACCGCCGCTCGCGATGCTGGCGCAGGCAAGAGAGTTGCTGCATCGACTCGAGGCGATCGACGAACGCGGCCAGGCGACGCCCAGCGGCCGGCGCATGGCCAGTCTCGGCACGCACCCCCGGCTTGCGCACATGATCGAACGCGGTGCAGCGCTGGGCCTGGGCGATCTCGCCTGCGACATCGCCGGGCTCGTCAGCGAGCGCGATCCGCTGCGTGCGCAGGACGTGCAGCGCGACCCGGACCTGCGTCATCGAGTGGACGTGCTGCACGGAGCTCCGGCACCTGCGGGGTTCGCGGTCGATGGCCGCGCGTTGCAGCAGGCGCGACGCTCCAGTGAACTGTTTGCCCGGCGCATCAGCCGCGAAGACTCGGCGCGTACCCACGGTCAGCCGCAACTCGCGCGTGACCAGGCCGCCGGTTTGCTGCTGGCATTCGCGTACCCCGACCGCATCGGCATGGCGCGGGGCGGTGAGGGCGGCCGCTACCTGTTGAGCCAGGGCCGCGGTGCCGCAATGCCGGGACCTTCGGCGCTCGCGCGCAGTGAATTCATCGTAGCCGCCGAGGTCGACGCCGGTGAGCGCGAAGCGAAGCTGTATCTTGCGGCGCCGCTCGAGCGTGAGCTGCTCGAAAAGCATTTCGGTTCGCTCATCACGGAGCAGGAAGAGGTCGCCTGGGACACACGGGCCGGCGCCGTCATTGCGCGGCGGGTGAAGCGCCTGGGTGCGCTGGTGCTCGAAGAGCGCCCGCTGCGCGGCGGGATCGAGGCCGATACGCGCGCAGCGATGCTGGCGGGCATTCGCGCACTTGGCCTGGACTGTTTGCCGTGGACGAAGGACCTGCAGCAATGGCGTGCGCGGGTCACGGTAATACGCAACAGCGCGACCACACCGGCACAGGCCGCCGAATGGCCCGACGTGTCGGACGCCACGTTGCTTGCAACGCTCGAAGACTGGCTCGCACCGTGGCTCGCTGGCGTGACGCGCCGCGAACACCTCGCGCGTGTCGACCTGCGCGGCGCGCTGCACGGACTGCTCGACTGGAACGCCCAGCGTCGGCTCGACGAATGGGCGCCAACGCACCTCACGGTGCCCAGCGGCTCAAGGATCGCCGTGGACTACTCCGGCGCGGTGCCCGCTTGGCCGTCCGATTGCAGGAAGTGTTCGGCTGGCTGGAGTCACCGCGCTCGCCGATGGTCGCGTGCCTGTCACGCTCGAACTGCTGTCGCCAGCGCGGCGTCCGGTGCAGGTCACACGCGATCTCGCGAGTTTCTGGGCCCGGGGCTATGTCGAAGTCAAGAAAGAGCTGAAGGGCCGCTATCCCAAGCACTACTGGCCGGACGATCCCTACGCGGCGACACCCACGCGCAGGGTACGGCCTGCCGGTGAGTGAGCACGCAAGGTGAGCGATTGTTGCCGACGACATCGTTCGCTGCAGCAAGCTCTTGCAGTGCTGGCTGGTGCTGCTGGCGAGCGGGTGCACCCCGTTCCGTGCGGACGTACCGTCCGGACCTGCGGTCAGCGAGCAGTCGTCGGCTTCGCAGCAGGGTGTGGGAGCGGTTATCGCGCAGCAGGCGCTTGCCCAGGTGGGCGCGCCGTATCGATACGGCGGCGCTGATCCGGTTCGTGGCTTCGACTGCAGCGGGCTGGTCAGCTACGCGCACTCACGCGAGGGCATCGACGTGCCACGCACGGCCGCGGCGCAATTCGCTGTTGCGCGCAAGGTCGATCCTGATTCGCTGCGTGCGGGCGATCTCGTCTTCTTCCGGCTGGTTCCGGGCAACCGTGCAGTGACGCACGTCGGCATCTACACGGGCCAGCGACGGTTCGTGCACGCGCCACAGACAGGCAGGAACGTGGGCGAGGCGAGCCTTGATGATCCGTACTATCGCGAGCGCTTCGCAGGCGCTGGACGGTTGTTCCCGGACGGGTCCGGCGCAGGCCCGCGCCTCAAGTCCACGCCCCGTTGACGGTGTCGCCGCCTCAGGCGTAGTGCGCGCGGCACTCGGCCTCGCGGCCGCGCACGACGCGCCTGCCAGCGAGCGGCCCGTGCGTCTCGGTGACGACCGTGTGCTGGCCCTCGGAGTTCTCCGAGTCGTAATGGAAGATGCGGACCCAGTCCCGGGTGCGCTTCAGTTGATGCGCCTGGGCCGTGTTGGAAAAGAGCGCGGTGAATTGCCACCCATCGCGCTCTGCGTGCAGCACGGGCAGCCACGCTTCCTGCGCAGGATTGAAACGAATCGGTGCGATTGTCGTCAGCGTGCCGGCAGTCGCCTGCTCGCGGTATTGGCGATCGATCGCCAGCAACGCCCCGACCGCAGGCACGGGGCCCTGGGCGGCCGGCGGCGCCGTGCCGACGTCACGACCACGCACGAGCATTGCGTGCAGGTTGGCGCGGATCGCTGCGGCGCGGCGTGGGCCGACACCCGGCACGTTCTCGAGCCTGCCGTCATGCGCGGCCAGTTCGAGTCCTTCGAGCGTATCCAGGTGCAGTTCCTCGTGAATGCGTTCGGCGAGGCGATGGCCGAGGCCCGGCACCACCGTAAACAAGGCAACGGGATCTGCCGTGCCGCGCAATCGCTCGAGCTGCGACCAGTGTCCGGTGCGGACCATCTCGATGATCGCTGTCGCGATGCCTCGCCCGACGTGCGGCAGGCGATCGAGGCCTTCCACCCCTTCGCGATCGACGAGCCCCACGATTTCGTCGGCAGGCAAGCGGCCGATCGTGTCGGCGGCCTTGCGATAAGCGGCAACTCGATAAGGGTTGGCTCCCTGCGCATGCAACAGGTCCGCAGCTTCACGCAGGCGATCGGCAAAATTGAGCGCGTGCGAATCGGATGCCGACAAAGCGGCGGTCGTGACCGCGGCTTTTGCCTCTGCTGCAGTGACTCGTTCCATCTCCCGTTCGTCGCGCCCACGCGGGCGACCTGATGATTGAACTCAATGCTCGCGCCGATTGCGCGCGGCGACCATTCGGGTTTTACGAGAGGCGCGGCAAACCGACTATGATTCGCTGGAACGATTCCGGGAACGCAGGGGGAGTAGAGAGTGCGCCGAACGTTACGCTGGCTGGGCCGCAAGGCGGGCTCGTTGCTGACGGCATTGCTGCTCGTCGGCATCGGGTTTTACCTGCATTTCCTATGGGCCGGGCCCGACCTGAAGCCCTGGCATCGCGTGCGTTTCGCTGCCGAATTCACCGCTTCCGACTACGCCGAAGGCCGGGTCACGACGCTCATGCAGTACCGTGAGCGCGAACAGCTGCTTCTGGATCAAGTCCGGACCGACATCAAGAAGCACCTCGCTGCCACCGACCGGCTGCCCTACAACCGGTTCAATCCAGGCAGTCTCAGCGACCCGAACGTCTGGACATTCAACTGGAATCGCACTTTCGTCCTGCAGCCGGCAGGTGAAGCCAACGGCGGAGTGCTGCTGCTGCACGGCCTGACCGACTCACCGTACAGCCTGCGCAGCATCGGCCAGGCGCTGGCAGCGCGCGGCTATCGCGTCGTCGGCCTGCGCTTGCCGGGGCACGGCGTCGCGCCTGCGGGTTTGCTGAGTTTCGAAGTGGAAGATCTCGAGGCGGCGACCAGGCTCGCAATGCGTGACCTGCGAGCCTCGCTGGGCGAGTCGAAACCCATCCACATGATCGGCTACTCCAATGGAGCCGCGCTGGCCGTCAGTTACGCGCTCGACGCGAGGACGGACGCCACGCTGCCACGACCCGCGGGGCTGGTGCTGATCTCGCCCGCGGTCGCCATCAGCAAGCTCGCTGCCATCGGCCGCGTTCGCACCGGGCTGTCGGACCTGCAAGGTTTCGGACGCGCAGCATGGCAGCTCATCGAAGCAGAGGTCGACCCGTACAAGTACCAGTCGTTCAGCTTCAACGCGGCTGGCGTGACCCAGAGACTCACGAGCCGCCTCACCAGGCGCATCGCTGCGATCGCAAGCAAGGGACCGGTGCGCGACCTGCCGTCGATCCTCGCGTTCGTTTCCACCGTGGATTCGACCGTGCAGGTGCCAGCGGTCATCGATTCGCTGCTCGGCCGACTCGCGCCCGACGGCCACGAACTCGTGGTGTTCGACGTCAATCGCCTGTCGGTCGTGCAACCGATGCTGATCGCTGATCCGGCGCCGCTCACGCGCAGGTTGCTGGCGCAGACGCAGCGCCCGTTTACACTGACGCTGATCACGAACGCATCAGACCGTACGCTGCAGGTCGCGGAGCGGCGGTCGCCCGCGCTCGGAACAGCGACGACCGAACGGCCGCTCGACCTTGCCTGGCCGCGCAACGTGTTCTCGCTGTCGCACGTGGCACTGCCGTTCCCTCCCGACGATCCGTTGTACGGCTACGCCGCGCCCATGACGAACCGTCACGTGCAATTGGGCAGGATCGAGATCCGCGGTGAAAACGGCGTGCTCAACGTCCCGAACTGGATGCTGACGCGCCAGCGCAGCAATCCGTTTCATTCCTACCTCGTCGCACGCATCGAGTCCTTCATGGCGGGCGCGTCTCAAAACCAATGATCACAGGGGATCCGACCATGGCCGAAATGCCCGCCGCTGCAAGTCAATCGACGAAGAGGCCTGCAGCCACGCCGCCGCCCAAGCTGCCGCGTCGCAGTTTCAGGTCGTTCTTCTGGGGCAGCTTGATCGGCGCGCTGATCCTCGTCGGGCTCTACACGATGTTCATGCTGTGGTGGAGCTACTCCGAAGGCGAACGAGCCGGAGTACTGCAGAAATTCTCCAAGCGCGGCTGGATCTGCAAGACGTACGAAGGCGAGCTGGCGCAGTACATCGTGGGCGGCGTCGCGCCTCAGATCTGGAGTTTCAGCGTGCGCGACCCGGCCGTCGCCGAGCAGTTGCACAAGGCCGTTGGCCAGCAGGTGCGAATCCACTACCAGGAGCATCGTGGGTTGCCCACAACGTGCTTCGGCGAAACCGACTATTTCGCGGACCGCCTCGAGATCATCAACGCCCCCGAACCGGTCAGGCCGTCCTCGGGGCTCAGCGTCGAACCTGCGGCGGCGTCCGCACCCGCGGCGACGGCATCGCCTGCTGCGCCACCGCCCACCCTGCCCTGACGGTCAGTGACCGGGCTGATGGCTGGCGGCCACTCGGGACGCGGCGGGGGCCGAGCCCGACTCGCGTTCTTCGAAGTCGAGGCAGATGATCCGTCCGCCGACTTCCGTAAGCGCGAACTTGGCCGGGATCGGACCGCCGTGAAAGCGCGCGGTCAGTTCGCGTACGCAGCAGGAGTCCACCGGCAGGCCTTCGATTTCGTCGCTGAGCTGCAGCCGCTGGTTCAGCATCTCGGGGCACGTATGCGCCACGGATGCGGCGGCTTCCCAACGATTGCGCGTCTGGACGATCGGCACCGGTCGCTGCAACGACCCGCAGCACCGGCAGCGTGGGTCGCGCGGGATTTCAAGTGAGGCACCCTCGCCCAGCGTTGCGTCAAGGGTGGCGCGGCGCGCTACCGAGCCATGTGCACCTGCAGCGATACGTGCGATCAGTGCAGCGGCCAAAGCCCCCGCGACACTCGCTGTTGCGATGCGAGTGGCAGGCCCCGCCGTGGCCGGGGTTTCTTCCACTGCCAGCTTGAGCGCGGCGATCGGCATCGGAATGGAGGCGCGAGACGAATCGCATTCGAAGCACGCGGAATCCGGCTGTGCGGCGAAAGGGTAGGCACCCACTATGGCCAGCGTGCCTTCAGTCCACGCCTGAACCAGGTTTGCATTGGCCACGACACACTTCTGGTTCATGCGCTGGCGTGCAGTGGGGCAGTCGACGGTGCAGACGGCAAAGTCGTAACCCTGCAGGCCGGTCAGCGTGAGCGTGTCCCAGAAATCGCCTTCGTGCACGGCATAGCGGCTGCGCAGGGGATCGGCGACATGCGGCTCGCGCTCGAACACGTCGATGCGGCCGATGCCCATCAGGCCGAGATTACGGATGAGTTCCGAGCCGATCCGGCCCGCGCCCACGACCGCGATGGCCAGGCCTGCCAATGGCAATCTGCGGTTCTGTGCGGCTGCCATCTGCGGTCCTTGTCCGGGCGATCCCTGCGGTCGATCAACGAACTTCGTCAACCTTGACCCATGCCGAGTACTGCGTCAAATCCGCGCGTGCTCCCCAGGTAACCAACCCGCGGTTGGACTCGCTGGAACTGTCGGTGGAACCGCCAATCTGCATCCATTCGCCGAGTCGCCCGGTCACCGTCGTGGCAATGCTGCCACTTGTCACCGGTACGTGACGACTGGCGCCTGTCAATCGCTGTTGCCGCGAAGAGAGTTCGAGCGTCACGTGGTCACCCGCGACGCGGGGCGTCGCGTAGAAGCCCGACTGCACGTCGCGGAACTCTGTCGACTGCGTGACGACGGATGGGTAATGCCCGCCACCGGTGACGGTCGTGGACGTGAATGGGCGCGACTGTCCCAGCGCTACGTAGGTCTCGTAGCCCTCCAGCGCTCGCACGCTCGAGACGTTGCGTATGTCGTCGCGCGCCGCGCCACTGCGGACGACGACCTGTCCGCCGGCGCTGGCCGCAGGCGGGCGATTGACGCCGGCCTGCACGTCCCCCGACCCGATCGTGCCGGAGCCGCGCACCGACGTGCCGCTGCCTTGAGCAACCATGGCCTGGCCGACGGTGATCAGCAATTGGCGTGGTGCGCGGTCGAGACTTGCGACGGCATCGCGCACCTGCGTGAGCGTCACTGCGTCCGCCCGAACGAAAAGCACGTTGCCAGTGCCGGTGATGGCCGATCCCGCTGGCAGGAGTGGTTGCAGGATCGGCAGCAGCTCCTCCGCCATGCGGTAATGCAGCGGGATCTGTTCGAGCGACTCCGCTTGCACGCCCGGTGCGACGAGCAGTGCCGCAGGCAGGCAGCCGGCACAAAGTGCGAACCAAACGCACGCAGATCGCGCCGCGCGTTTCACGCGAGCGCCCGTTCGACCGTGGTGACGAGCAGCTCCATGCCGGCAGGTTCCTGATCGTGCCGGCAGACGAAGCGCTGCTCGCGGCCGAGCTTGTAGTACCTGAACGGGCCGCAATCGAGCGCGGCGACGGCCGCCGCGGGCAGCCGCGCAAACAGCATGTTGATCTCTACCTTGCCGCTGAGTTCAACGCCCGGGATAGCCTGCAACCGCTGGGCGAGCCTGGCCGCATTGGCATTGGACCGACGCGCTCGATCGAGCCAGCAGTCGTCGGCGAGGTAACGCTCCAACTGGGCAGACAGGAAGCGCGCCTTCGACACGACCTGGCCGCCGCGCTTCATCAGGTACGGTATCCGTGCCGCCACTGCGGGATCGAACACGAGCACGGCCTCGGCGTTCATCGCGCCATTCTTGGTCGCCCCGAAGGACACGACGTCGATGCCGGCGCGCCACGTCATCTCGGCAGGGCTGCACCCAAGTGCGGCGATGGCGTTGGCGAAGCGCGCGCCGTCGAGATGCACGAGCAGTCCGTGGCGATGCGCGACTTCGCTCAGGTGCCGCAGCTCGTCGATCGAATACAGCGTGCCGAAATCCGTCGGTTGCGTCAGGTTGAGCGCAAATGGCTGCACGCGCGTCGCGTTACCCCGACCCGCCAGCGCGAGCGCTGCGTCGAGCACGGCCGCCTGCAGCTTGTAGCCGTCGCCGGTGAGCCCGACGAGTTTCGCGCCGGTGAACAGTTCAGGAGCGCCGCACTCGTACACGTTGATGTGCGCCGTCTCGTGGCAATAGATCGCGCCGTACGGATTCGCCAATCCGGCGAGCGCTACGGCATTCGCGCCCGTGCCAGTCGCCAGCGGGAACGCCGCCAGGCCATCGTGTTCGAACGCATGGCGAAACCGGGCGGTCATCGCGTGCGTGCAGTCGTCGTCGCCGTACGGGGCAGCCGTTCCGCGGTTTGCGGCCAGCAGCGCCTCGAGCAGCTCGGGCGCGACGCCACCGACGTTGTCGCTGCGGAAATCGTAAACTTCGGCGCTCATTGGACGCGAATGGACCTGTGACCCTGCACATCCTACTTGAGACCGGGCGGCTGCGGCTGCGGCGATTCGTGCCGGCGGACGCGGATCTGCTGGTGGAACTCGATGCAGATCCGGAAGTGATGCGCTACATCACCTACGGCCAGCCGACTCCGCGTTCGGCTTATGTCGAAACCTACCTGCCGCGCTGGTTTGCCATTTACCAGGCACAGCCGGGGCTGGGGTATTTCGCCGCCGAACGCCGTGACACGGGCGAGTTCCTCGGCTGGTTCCACCTCCGCGGCGACCGCATCGAGCCGGAGTACGTCGAACTCGGCTATCGGCTCAAGCGTTCAGCGTGGGGCCATGGGTATGCGACCGAAGGCGCCCGCGCGTTGCTTGCGCACGGATTCAACGGGCTGGAGCTCGAAAGGATCTCGGCTCGCACGTTGCTCGGCAACCGCGCCTCGCAGCGCGTGATGGAAAAGTGCGGGCTGCGGCGAGTCGGCGATTTCGTTTACGCCCGGGACGTCATCGATGGCCGCAGCGAGGAAGAGCGCGCAGCCGTGAAGTACGCGATCACGCGGCCTGAGTGGGACGCACTTTCGCGGTAAGGAATTTTTCGCAGTTCGTGCGGCCTGCGTCCTTCTCCGGAAGTTTGCGGCAGATCTCACCCGTGCGCGCGCGCAGGGTGTCGATCACTCCGGCGGCTGCACCGGTCTGGCCCCATTCCAGGAGCTTGGCGTCGAGCTGCTCGAGCCGCATGCGAGTGCGCTGGTAGAACGCGTCGGGCGAGCCGTCCAGTTCGCCAAGCACCGAGAGCCCCGCGCGCTCGATGCCCTGCACGTCTTCGGGCGTCAGCTCCAGCATGCCCACGAGGTAGTTGTAACCCCACTGGAAGCGCGTGGCCGGCCCCTTTGCGCCCGCATATGCCCGGGCCAGCCAGTCCACCGCTTCCTGCTTGCGTCCCGCCTTCGCGGCGAGGTCGGCGAGGTCGAGCATGAAGTAATAGGGCGACCCGGACTTGTCGAGTTCGGCGGTCAGCAGCGAATTTGCCTCGGCGTCGAGGCCCGCTTCCCAGTACAGGTTGGCAGCTGCGTTGATCGCCGCCTGTCGCGGGTAACCCGCCGGCGTGGCGGCGTCCACGTGCGCAACCGCCTGGTGTGCTTCGTCCAGCAATGCCGGCGGCAGAGGTGCGCCGGGTGCGTCGAGTCTGGCGAGCATCACGCGCGCGCGAACGCGCAGCAGTTCTTCCGACGCCGACAGGGGCTTGGTTTCGCCACCGAGCTGGCTGAGCGCGTCGCCCCATGCGCGAGTGAGCTGGGTGCGCTCGGGTGTGCCGTCAACCGACAGGACGCCGATCACGTCCCTGGGGCCGTACAGCAGGTTGTCGACGTTTGCCGCCTGGACGGCTGGCGACGGCAGCATCGCCAGCAATCTGCGGCGAGCAGCGGCACGTTCGAGCCCATCGAGGGCTGGTTCGCCGGGTTCCGACGCAGTGGCAGCGGCACCGAGGTAGTCGAAGAAGAATCGTGCGCATTCCGCCTGCATTTCGACGGGGCAGCGATTCGCGAGTGCGCGGAAGGTGGCCAGTTGCTGGTCGGCCGGCAGCACGTGGCCGGCGTCGGTGCTCCAGGAGTAATACGCGAGCAGCTTCCAGTCGTTCGACGTGACGGCGTCGCCGCTGCGCGCAGCGGCCAGAATATCGCTGACGGGGCGCGCGTCGGCGAGCGCGACGTCGAGAATCTTGGCGTAGCGTGCGACGTCGACGCCGCCCGGCAGGCGCGTGATTTCCGTCCCGTCCGGCTTGAACAGGATCATCGTCGGGTAGCCGATCACGCCGAAGCGCTCGCCGTACTTCTGCGCACTGGGCGTGTCGCCGTCGAGGTAGACGGGCACGAACAGGCGTGAACGCTCCTGGAACTCGCGCTTGCTGAAGATCGTCGTCTTGATCTGTGCACAGGGCGGGCACCACTCGGCGCCCCAGTACAGGAACACCGGCCTGTTGGCCGTCCTGGCGGCCGCAAATGCCGCGTCGACGTCGCCGCCAAACCAGTCGATGCCCGGGGGCAGGTGGTTCTCGCCGGTCGCTGACTTCGCGGCATCCGTTGCAAGGACCGACTGCGTGTCGGGCGGAGGGGGCGGTTCGTCCTTGCGTCGGTCGCAGCCCGCCAGCAGGAATGCAGCGACGATGGTCGTGCAGGCGACTGATTTCAGCTTCATCTCGCTCATGTCACCCTGTGCTGCGTTCATGCGTCCCGCTCCAGCACGATCTCGCCACCGCGCACGACCATGCTGCATGGATTGAAGCCGATCCAGTAACCGAGTTCGTCAGGTGTATCGATCGACCACGCTGCGAAGTCCGCCTGGAAGCCCGGCGCTATCTGGCCCAGCCGATCGCCCAGTCCGAGCGCGCGGGCGGCATTGCGCGTGACGCCGTCCAGCACCTCTTCGCTCGTCATGCCGAACAGCCGGCGTGCCATGTTCATTGCGGTCTGCAGCGATGCGCCTGGCGCCGAGCCGGGATTCGCGTCGCTCGCAACCGCCATGGGCACGCGGTGCCGACGGAACATGTCGATCGGTGGCAGGCGCGGATCGGCGAGCACGTAATAGGCTACGGGCAGCAGCACCGCGACGGTGCCGGCCCGCGCCAGTTCGATCGCATCGTCTTCCGTCGCGTATTCGAGGTGATCGCAAGCGAGCGCACCGTGACGGGCGGCCATGCGGCTGCCACCGATGTTGCTGATCTGTTCGGCATGGAGTCGCACCGGCCAGCCGTGCGTTCTCGCGGCAGCAAAGAGCCGGTCGCACTGCGTCGCGCTGAACGCGATGCTTTCACAGTACGCATCCACCATGTCGACCAGCGCCCGCTCGACTGCCCGCGAGCTCTCCCCCGTCGGCGGGGGAGGGCTACGCTCTTGAGCGAAGAGCGGCAACCATTCCTGGGCGATCAGGTCGATGTACGCGTCCTCGCGTCCCCTGAACTCGGGTGGTGTTGCGTGAGCCGCGAGCAAAGAGGTCACGACGGTCACCGGTAGCCGCTGCTCCAACGCGCGTGCCGCGACGAGCATGCGCCGCTCCGACTCGAAGTCCAGCCCGTATCCCGACTTGATCTCGACCGTCGTCACGCCTTCCTGCAGCAGGGCGCGCAACCGTGGCTCACTGCGTCGAACCAGCTCGTCGACGTCTGCGGCACGAGTCGCGCGCACGGTGTTCAGGATGCCGCCGCCCGCACGCGCGATGTCGGCGTAACTCGTGCCCGCGGTGCGGCGCGCGAATTCCGTCGCGCGCTGGCCGGCGAATACGATGTGCGTGTGGCAGTCGATGAGGCCGGGCGTCAGCCAGCGGCCCGCCAGCTCGATCGTGCGTTCGGCAGAGATGCCGGCAGGCAGATCCTGCGCTGCACCGACCCAGGTGATCGTGTCGTCTTCGGAGACGACGGCACCGTCACGGAAGACGCGGCGACCTTCGTCGCAGGTGAGGAGGGAGAGATTGCGCCAGACGGTCCGCAAAGGGGATAGGGGTTAGGGGTTAGGGGTTAGTCGGAATGTACAGCGTAGCCTGAGACCGCGGCGCCCTTAGTCCAGGAAAGGGAGGTTCAAGCCATTCGCGCGCGCGCAGTCCGCGGCGATCTCGTAACCCGCATCCGCATGACGCATCACGCCGGTCGCCGGATCGTTCCACAGCACGCGCTCGATGCGTCGTGCTGCGGCATCCGTGCCATCGCAACAGATGACGACGCCAGAGTGCTGCGAGTACCCGATGCCGACTCCGCCGCCATGGTGGATCGAAACCCACGTCGCACCGCTCGCCGTATTCAGCAGGGCATTGAGGAGCGGCCAATCGGCGACGGCATCGGAGCCGTCCTTCATCGCCTCGGTCTCGCGGTTGGGGCTGGCGACGGAGCCTGAGTCGAGGTGATCGCGGCCGATCACGATCGGCGCCTTGAGCTCGCCGCGCTTCACCATCTCGTTGAACGCCAGGCCGAGCCGGTGACGCTGGCCGAGTCCCACCCAGCAGATGCGCGCGGGCAGGCCCTGGAACTGGATGCGCTCACGCGCCATGTCGAGCCAGCGGTGCAGGTGCGGATCGTCCGGGATCATCTCCTTGACCTTCGCGTCGGTGCGGTGGATGTCCTCGGGATCGCCCGAAAGCGCGGCCCAGCGGAACGGGCCAATTCCGCGGCAGAACAACGGTCGCACGTATGCGGGCACGAAACCCGGGAAGTCGAACGCGTTCGCGACGCCTTCGTCGAACGCGACCTGCCGGATGTTGTTGCCGTAATCGAACGTCGGGATGCCGAGCGCCTGGAAATCGAGCATCGCCTGCACGTGCTTCGCCATCGATTTGCGCGCCGCACCTTCGACCGCCGCAGGGTCGCTGGCGCGCAGCTTGTCCCAGTGCTCAACGGTCCAGCCTTCCGGCAGGTAACCATTGACCGGATCGTGCGCCGACGTCTGGTCCGTCACCGCGTCCGGGCGCACTCCGCGCCGCAACATCTCCGGCAGCACTTCCGCGGCGTTGCCGAGCAGCCCAACCGAGACTGGCTTGCCCTCGCGCGTCGCGCGTGCGATCAGTTCGAGCGCCTCGTCGAGCGATTCGACGCCGACGTCGAGATAACGCGTCTCGAGCCGCTTCCTGATGCGGTCGCTACGGCACTCGATTGCTAACATCGAGGCGCCTGCCATGGTCGCCGCGAGCGGCTGCGCGCCACCCATGCCGCCGAGGCCCGCGGTGAGAATCCACTTGCCTGCCAGGTTGCCGCCGTAGTGCTGGCGGCCCATCTCGACGAAGGTCTCGTAGGTGCCTTGCACGATGCCCTGGCTGCCGATGTAGATCCACGAACCGGCCGTCATCTGGCCGTACATCATGAGTCCCTTGCGATCGAGCTCGTGAAAGTGATCCCACGTGGCCCAACGGCCGACGAGGTTCGAGTTGGCGATCAGCACGCGCGGCGCATCCGCGTGCGTGCGGAACACGCCGACGGGCTTGCCCGACTGCACCAGCAGCGTCTCGTCGTCGCCGAGTTCGCGCAGGCAGCGCACGATGCGGTCGTAGCTCTCCCAGTCGCGTGCGGCCCGGCCGATACCGCCGTACACGACCAGCTCGTCCGGGCGTTCAGCGACGTCCGGATCGAGGTTGTTCATAAGCATGCGCAACGGCGCTTCGGTGAGCCAGCTGCGCGCGGTGAGTTCCGTGCCATGGGCAGCGCGGATCGGACCTCGCTGGGACCGGTAGCGATGCGAGTCGTTCATGCGCGCCTTATAGCATTCCTGCCACGGCCGACAGCACCAGCCGGAGTGTTGCGGCCGAGCGGGATCTGGACGGCGGGCGCCCGGAAGATCAGCCCACTACGCGCTCGACCTCGCGTTCGACGAGGTCGGCAATGCTCCTGCTCTCGTCGAGGAGGTGCGCGATCTCCGCGCGGGCGCGCTCGACGAATTCGGGATCCTTGATCGATTTCAGGTTGATGCGCGCGTTGTAGGCCGCGCCCTTCACCCCCGCGAGGGCGACCAGGGCGCCGACTCCGGCGTCAGTAATCATGACGTCGTTGCCGCAGCGCACGGCCTGCAGGCACAGTTCCATTGCCGCGCGGCACTGCCGGGCAGTCTGCAACGGGATCTCGGTGGCGTGCCTGTAGCCGGACTGGAGCGCCTGGCTGCGCGCGGACTTCTGGTCCGACGTGTCCTTCGGCATGCGCAGGGCGTCCATCACGCCGTTGAAAGCCTGCGTGTCCGCGTCGACCGCGGCCAGCAGGAGGTCCTTGACGCCTTGCGCCCTGGCGGCAAGCCCGTCCAGTTCCTCGTAGCGGCCGGCAAACTCGGCCTTGCCGGCCGTGAGGTTCGCGACCATCGCGGCCAGCGCCGCGCCGATCGAGCCCGACAACGCGGCGATCGAACCTCCGCCCGGAGCGGGCGTGTCGCGCGAGACCTCGTCGACGAACTCGCCGACCGTCTTACGGACAAGGTCACCGGCGGGGCGGGGCAGGCCCAGTACCTTCTTCTCCGTTTCGAATGGCGCGACGTCGCGCAGACCCATGGCCTGCACCGCGGTTTCGATCACGTCGCCAAGGGGGAGCCCGGTGGACTTGCGCATGCGACGCAGGTAATAGCGGCCGGACTCCAGCATGGCGTCGAAGGGGACCACGCCGACGATCTCGGAACCGGTGACGGCAATGCCGCGCAGCGCGGCCTCCTCCCGCGCGGCCTCCAGGACCGCATGGGCCGGCGTCACCTTGAAATCGGTCAGGTTGATGGAGATCTGCGCGCGACGGTACTTGTCGACCACCCAGCCGACCGCCTTGACGTGCGAGAAGCGGCCGTCCACGTACACGGGCCTTCCCGCGACCGTTTCCGTCGGGTAGTCGAGTGCGGCGTAGCGGGCGGCCAGGTCCCTGCCGTGGGCGTCGAGGTAATGCGCCGCAAGCGCGTCCCATGACTTCGCGACATGCTCGCAGGCGCCGCAGGGGAAGCGGTCCTTGCCGAACACCACCACCTCGCCCTTGTAGTAGAAAGGCGAGACGTTGCCGCTGCGCTTGTGGCGGCCGCGCTCGCGCAGGTTGTAGGCGATGTCGTCCGCGTACCGCTTGTCGGTGGTTGCAAGGTTGACGTTGTAGGCGATCAGGAACTCGCGCGCGCCGATGATGTAGGCGCCGGCCAGCGGATTGTGCGTGGCCGGGCCGAAATCGGGCCTCCAGTCCGGCTGCTCCAGCCTGCCTGCCAGCCCCTCGTATTCGCCGGCCCGCACTGCGGCAAGGTTCTTGCGGGACGGACTCGTTGCGGCGTGTTCGTAGAGATACACCGGGATGCCGAGGTTGCCAATGCGGCCGCCGCATTCCCGTGCCAACGCCACGCAGTCGGCCATGGTGACGCCGGCGACAGGCACGAAGGGGCAGACGTCCATCGCGCCCATGCGCGCGTGGCTGCCGTGATGTTTCGTCATGTCGATGGTTTCGGCGGCGCGCTTGCCGGCGCGGAAGGCCGCCTCGACCACCGCCTCCGGCGGACCGACGAAGGTGATGACCGTGCGGTTGGTGTCTTCGCCCGGATCGACGTCGAGCAGCGTCACGCCGCGGACAGCCTCGATCTCCGCCGAGATACCGCGGATCACCGCGGCGTCGCGCCCTTCGGAAAAATTGGGCACGCATTCCACCAGCTTGCTCATGTCCGGCTCCGCAACGCTTGTGACGTCAAAGGGTCCTGACAAGTTAACTCTTTTCGCCGTGAAAAGCGGGTCTGCCCGAATCGTTCCCGCACAGCGGCCGACTCACGTGGAATCCGTACGGGATATCATCCAGGCCGTCACTGGAGCCGTACGCTGCTGGAGTGCCGCATGATCCGCGCTTTCTTCATCCTCTCGCTGCTGCAGCTCGTCGCGTTCTGGAAGATCCTGCCGCGCATGGGCTTTCCGCCCTGGCTCGCGATCATGGCGTCGATCCCGCTCGTGAACCTGATCCTGTTCTATTACCTCGCGTTGTCGCCGTGGCCGCGCGAGGGCCGCTGGCTCGACCCCGGGGCCGGACCGGGAGACGGCCAAGGCAACGCGAAATTCTGATAACGTGCGCCGGCATTCGCCGCGCGTCGCGCGGCACGAACACACTCCGAGGACGCAGACATGGCTGGCCCGAACGCACCCGATCCCCGCATGGACGTCAACGACCTCTATCGCGAGGAGATCTATTCCGACCGCAAGGTCGGCACGATACGCGTGATGACGGCAGATCATGACGCCGGCCGGCGTGCTGCCGCTGTCGTTCGAAATTCCCGCCACGAACCTGGCTGCAGCCTGCGCAGGCTTTGCCGAAGGCGCCAAGATCGCGTTCGACGAGACCATGCAGGAACTGCAGGAGATGCGCCGGCAGCAGGCGTCTTCGATCGTGATTCCGGATGCCGGAGCCGCCGCCGCGTTGGGTCAGGGCGCGCCACCTCGTGGAAAGATCCAGTTCCCCTGAGGGGAAGTGACTAGGGGTCAGGGGTTAGGGGTTAGTCCGAGGACCGGCAATGCCGGTCTTCTGGATTTCAGATCGCGTCCAGGCACCCGGCCATAGGCGCAATTCCCGATCGATAGACCACTATCTGGTTGCTGGTCGTACGTAGGCAACCCAAGCACTTGTGCGAAAAGTGAGAGCCAGTTCTGCTGCATAGCAGCAAAACAGGTTTAGGATCATCCCGAGTCGATGTCCCAGCGCACCGTTGCGGGAGACCGAGCCCGTGAACTGGCATGGCCCGATGACCGCCAGGCGGCACGCAGACACCGACGGAGGAGACGATCATGGAAATGTCCTGGATGGAAACCTTCGAACTGCTTGGCCTCGACGTCCTTGCCGTCATTCTGCTGACGCTCCTGCTGCTCAACTTCGTCGAGCATGCGGTGCATTCGGCCTGGGACACGGCGCGCGGCCGTCGCCCACGCGTCTCGAACGCAGTCACCCGGCCGCAGCCGAGGCTCGGCGGCGTCAAGCACGTCTGATCCCGGAGCCAAGCCTGCCTGCCCTTGCACGGCAGGGCGCGCAGCGGCTACAAGCGTTCCCTCACGCGGGGTAACGAGGGCGATGTCATGGCAGGTCGTTTCGCACGCAGTCTCGTGCTGGCCAGGGCATCCTGGTCCGTCATCCGGGCGGACAAAGAACTCCTCTGGCTTCCCGTGCTCTCCGTCCTGGCGCTGATGCTGCTGGTTGGCAGCTTCGTTGCCCCGGCGGTCGCGCTTGGCGCCTTCGATGCCGCGGTCGCCACGGGTGATCCCCCCGCCGGCTTCGCCCTCGTCGCGTTCGTCTTCTACGTGCTCGCTTATTTCGTCGCGCTTTTCTTCAATACCGCGCTGGTCGGCGCCGCGATGATCCGCATGGACGGCGGCAACCCGACGCTCCGCGACGGGCTCGCGATCGCAAGGTCGCGGGCGGGTCGTATTTTCGGCTATGCCGTCATCGCCGCCACGGTCGGCCTGCTGCTGCAGGCGCTCGAGGAGCGTGTCGGCTGGGTTGGCCGGTTCGTCATCAAGCTGGTCGGCGTTGCCTGGACGCTCGCGACATTCCTGGTCGTACCGGTGCTCGTGACGCGCGACGTGGGCCCGATCGACGCGGTCAAGGCGAGCGCTGCGCTGTTGCGTGAGACGTGGGGCGAGAACCTGATCGGGACCGTCGGCCTGGGGATGGCCTTCGTCGTCGCGTACCTCGTCGTGCTGCTGGCCGGTGGTGGGCTCATCCTGCTGGCGATCAAGGCCGGGTTGCCGTTCATGGCCATCGTCACGTTGCTGCTGGCCCTCGTCGCCCTCGTCGCGCTGTCGACGCTGCAGGCGACCATGCAGGGCGTCTATTCCGCCGCGCTCTATCGCCACGCAACCGAGCCGGGCCGTCCGTTCGCGGGATTTACGCCGGAACTGATGGCAGTTGCGTTCAAGCCCAAGGGTTGAGACCGCGCCAGCTCACTTACCGAGCTCCGCAACGCACGCGGCGACGGTTTCCCGGGAGTAGTCGGTAAAGTGACCCTCGCGCGACTTGCGTTGCCGCCATTCCCAGGGCGCCACCCGGTCGGCTGGTGGCAGGCGCCAGAGTCCCCGTTCCTGCTCGCGCGCCGCTTTCTCGTGCGCGCAGTACGCGGGTTCGTCGGCATAGCGGCGGTACGTCCAGGCATTGCCGGACTTGATCATCGCCGCGTTCACGTCCACGCCATCGAGCCACACGCGCGCGACCAGCCGGTCGTAGCGGTCTTGTTCGAAGGGCTCCACCTCGACGGCTTTACCGAAGATCAGGTCCGAAAGGGCTGCCTTGGCGGCCTTGCCGTGCGGCTGGCCGAATTCCGGCGCGTCGATCGCGTGGAAGCGGACTCGGATCATCCCGGAGTCGAGTCGCACGTCGGCGGTGTCGCCATCGATCACCCCCACGACGACACCTTGCAGTACCGCAGGGTTGTTGGCTACCTCGGCCTGGCAGGACGGCGCAATCAATCCCGCGGCGACTGCCAGGAAGCGGCTGAGCCAGGTGAGCGGCCCGGTCGCATCGTCAGTCCGCCGCGTCTTGCCGCATTGCCGGGCCGCGCGGGTTGTCGGGGTCGTGCCGGGCGAAGGTCTCGTCGAGGTCCGTCACGGCTTGGGCGGGAGCAGCAGCATGCATGGAAGATCTTCCTCGACGGTCGGGCGCGCCATTGTGCGCCTGGGCAGAATCTGCCGGAACTGCATGCAAATTCGACGCGGCACGTTTCCCCAGCGGCGTTAGCGTGGGACCCGTCGGGCCTGGGAGGGTCGGGAGGGTACGTGCATGAATACGGCGTCGACGCGAAGGCCTCGGTGGGGATTGCAGGGTCGGAGAGCCCTCGTCGCGCTGCTCGTCATCGCTGCAACCCGCCTGCACGCGGCTCCGTTCGTCGCGGCGGCCGTGGGGTTCTCCTCCGGGGCTGCACCGGTGTGCGTCCATGAGTCCGCACGCGAGTCGTACGCCCCGCGCGACTTCCTGGGCTACGCTTGCCTCGACGATCGCTGCAACTCGCACAAGGCCGGGTTCGACTGGGCCGAACGCAATGGGATCGCCGACGCCCTTGCCTGTACCTCGCGGAACGACCCGGGGTTCGTGGAGGGATGTCGCGCCTTCGCGGAGGAGGCCGTCACTCCGGAGCAGGCCGGTTTCGAATGGGCGCGCGAAAACGAGCTTGACGACACCTGCCTTTGCCCGGGGGCGGGGTCGGCCTTCGAAGCCGGCTGCGCGGCCTACGTCACGGGGTTTGCGCAGTGACGGCAGGACGAACGGTGCCCGGCGTGCGACGAATCGTTACCGGGGCCGGGGCCGCCCCGCTAAGCTCCCGCGGTGACTCTCGACGACCTCCGCCGCAACCGCGACCTGCTCTTCTGGGCGCTGCACACGCTTGGCTGGAGCGCGTACCTGATCACCCAGTACCTGGGTGCGCTCCTCTATGAGAAGCCGACGTCCTACATCAAGGTCGTGCTCGCGGCGGCTGCCGGCGGTTTCCTGCTCTCCGCGCCGCTGCGCTACTTCTATCGGCGCCTCTGGGGACAGCGGTTCGCGATCGTCGCCCCCGCCGTTTTGCTCGCAGCCTGGGTCGTCGCGCTCTGCTGGCGCGTTGTCATCAACTCGTCGTACCTGCGCTGGGTCGAAACGGAGTCGATGGCCGGTGAACCGTGGTATGGCATCTTCGTCGGGACTCTCAGCTCGACCTACCTGCTGTTGTGCTGGTCGGGCCTGTACTTCGGCATCAAGTATTACGAGGCCCTGCAGGAGCAGCGCGAATCGATGCTGCGTGCTTCCGCGCTCGCGCAGGAGGCCCAGGTGAAGATGCTGCGGTACCAGCTGAACCCGCACTTTCTATTCAACACGCTGAACGCCATTTCGACGCTGATCCTCGACAACCAGGGCAAGATCGCCAACCAGGCCGTCGGACGGCTGTCGGACTTCCTGCGGTACACGCTCGACCAGGACCCGATGAAGAAGGTCACGCTGCGGCAGGAACTCGACGCGCTGAACCTCTACCTGGGCATCGAGCAGTTGCGGTTCGGCGACCGCCTGAAACTCGACTACGATATCGACGAGAGCGTGACGCAGGCGCTGGTGCCATCGCTCGTGCTGCAGCCGCTGGTCGAGAATTCGCTCAAGTACGCAGTGGCGCCGCGCGAAGAGGGCGGCCGGCTTCGCATCGAGGCGCGCGAGGAGCAGGGCAAGCTGCGGCTCGTCGTGCAGGACGACGGTCCGGGCCTGCCGGTGGGTGTTGAACTCGGTGCCGGACGTGGCGTAGGTTTCCGCAACACGCGCGAGCGGCTCGCCGTCCTCTATGGGGACCGGCAGAAACTCGCCGTGCGCTTCTCCAGGCCGGGTCTCCGGCTCGAGATCACGATGCCATTCGAACGGGCGACGCAACCGACATGACCATCCGCACACTGATCGTGGACGACGAACCCCTGGCGCGGCGCGGCCTCGAGTTGCGCCTGCGGGACGCGGCCGACATCACCATCGTGCGCCAGTGCGCCAACGGCCGTGAAGCGATAGCCGCTATCGCCGAGGAAGACCCGGACCTGATGTTCCTCGACATCCAGATGCCGGGTCTGTCGGGGCTGGAGGTGGTCGCGCAAGTGCCACAGGAGAGCATGCCGATGGTCGTGTTCGTGACCGCGTTCGACCGTTATGCGATCAACGCTTTCGAAGCCCACGCGCTCGACTACCTGCTCAAGCCCGTGGACGACGCCCGCCTGGCCGCCGCCCTCGACCGGGTGCGCGCGCAGTGGCAGCAGAAGCAGGCGATCGCGCAGCGCGAGCAGCTGATGGCGCTGCTGGCCGACGTGCAGGGCAATGGCGAGATCTCGCCGGACTACGCCGACCGGGCCGGTGCTGCCAGCGCGGCCGACGCGCGCCGCTACGCGAAGATGCTGCCGATCCGGTCGGGCCGCGAGACGATCCGTCTCGACGTGACCACCATCGACTGGATCGACGCCGCGGGCGACTACATGTGCCTGCACGCGGACGGCCAGACGCACGTGCTGCGTGCCACGATGAAGGAGCTCGAGGAAATGCTCGATCCGCTGGTATTCCAGCGCGTGCACCGCTCCACGATCGTCAACCTCGCCCGCGTGCGTTCGCTGCGACCGCACCTCAATGGCGAATGCTTCCTCAAGCTGCAGTCCGGACAGGAAGTGAAGTTGAGCCGCAGCTTCCGCGACAAGGTGGAGATGCTGCTCGACCGGTCCGGCGTGGCGCCACGCGCCTACCGCGCCTGACCGGGGAAAGTAGGAGACGCTCACCTAGAAATAGGGGACGCTCACCTATTTCCCACCCAGTTCCGGAAATAGGTGAGCGTCCCCTATTTCTCTATTTCCGCTGGCGCACTACAGTCGCGCTGCGAGCCGCGATCCCTGGTCGATCGCCCGCTTGGCGTCGAGTTCGGCAGCAACGTCCGCGCCGCCGATCTTGTGCACGGTGACCCCGGCGATCTGCAGTGGCTCGTACAGGTCGCACAACGGCTCCTGTCCGGCGCAGAGCACCACGTTGTCTACCTCGAGCAGCGTGGGACGGGTGCGGGCCTCGCCGAAGCTCACCCGCAATCCGCGTTCGTCGATGCTCTCGTAGTTCACGCCACCCATCATTTCGACGCGCTTCATGCGCAGCGCCGCGCGATGAATCCAGCCGGTGGTCTTGCCGAGGCCCCTGCCGGGCGGCGTGGCCTTGCGCTGCAGCAGGTAGACGTGGCGCGCCGGCGAATCCGGGGCAGGCGCGGCCAGGCCGCTGCGCGCCACTTCCGGATCGGTCACGCCCCATTCGCGCTGCCACGCGGGGAGGTCGAGCGCGCTCGAATGCTTTCCCGAGACGAGGAACTCTGCCACGTCGAAGCCGATGCCACCCGCTCCGATCACGGCGACGCGCAGTCCACATTCGTGGTGGCCGAGCAGCACGTCGGCATACCCGAGCACGCGCCCTGAGGCGCGGTGCGCGTCGGCGCCGGGAATGTCGGGATTGCGCGGCGTCACGCCGGTCGCCAGCACGACTTCGTCATACCTGCCGTTACGCAGCAACGGCACGTCGGCGCGCACGCCGAGGTGCACGTTGACACCCGTGACCTGCAGTCGTCGCCGGAAATAGCGCAGCGTTTCCTCGAATTCTTCCTTGCCTGGTACGCGCCGTGCCAGGTTGAACTGGCCGCCGATCGCCGCGGCAGAGTCGAGCAGGTCGACCTGATGACCCCGCTCGGCGAGCACGGTGGCGCATGCCAGCCCGGCAGGCCCGGCGCCGACGACGGCGAAACTCTTCCGCGTCTGCGCCGGTTCGTAGCGCAGTTCCGTTTCGTGACCGGCGCGCGGGTTGACCAGGCACGACGCGATCTTGCGCTGGAACACGTGATCCAGGCAGGCCTGGTTGCAGGCGATGCACGTGTTGATTTCGTCGGCGCGTCCCGCTGCCGCCTTGTTCACGAAGTCCGGGTCTGGGAGCAGCGGACGTGCCATCGACACCATGTCGGGATCGCCGTCCGCAAGGATCCGTTCGGCGACGTCGGGCGCGTTGATGCGATTGGTCGCGCACAGCGGAATGCCGACCTGTCCCTTGAGCTTGCGCGTCACCCACGCAAACGCGGCACGCGGCACCGACGTTGCGATCGTGGGCACGCGGGCTTCGTGCCAGCCAATGCCGGTGTTGATGATGGTGGCGCCCGCGCGTTCGATCGCCTGCGCCAGCTGTACCACCTCGTTCCAGTGGCTGCCCTCGGGTACGAGGTCCAGCATCGACAGCCGGTAGACGAGAATGAAGTCCTTGCCCACGGCCTGGCGCGTGCGCGAGACAATTTCGATCGGCAACCGGATCCGGTTCTCGAAGTTGCCGCCCCAGCTGTCGGTGCGTCGGTTCGTGTGCAACGCGATGAACTGGTTGATGAAGTAGCCCTCGGATCCCATGATCTCGACGCCGTCGTAGCCGGCTTCGCGAGCGAGCGATGCGCAGCGCACGAAGGCGCGGATCTGGCGCTCGATCCCGCGCTCGCTCAACGCCCGTGGAGTGAAGGGCGAGATCGGCGACTTCAGGCGCGAGGGCGCGACGGCCAGCGGATGATAGCCGTACCGGCCCGTGTGCAGGATCTGCAGTGCGATGTGGCCGCCCTCGGCATGCACGGCAGCCGTGATCGGCCGGTGCCGTGCAGCGGCGGCGCGCGTCGTGAGACGGCCCGATAACGGTGCAGCCCAGCCTTCGGTATTCGGGGCAAAACCGCCGGTCACGATCAGGCCGACGCCGCCGCGCGCACGCTCCGCAAAATAGGCCGCCAGGCGCGCGAATTTCTTCGGGTCGTCTTCGAGTCCTGTGTGCATCGAGCCCATCAGCACGCGATTGCGCAGCTTCACGAAGCCCAGGTCGAGGGGTGCGAGCAAATGCGGATAGGGCGAGTTCATGATCCGCAGCTTAAGTTGTCGCGGTCCTCCGCGGTACTGTCACTGGCGAACGCTCGACTGCGCGGAAGCTGAACGCCCGTCGTGTCAGATGATGAGGCGGCCCAGGTAGTAAGCCAGCGCGGCCATGATCGCCGCTGCCGGCATCGTGACGATCCAGGCGATCACGATGTTGCCCGCCAACCCCCAGCGCACGGCCCGCACGCGCTGCGCCGAGCCCACGCCGACGATGGCGCCGGTGATCGTGTGCGTCGTCGAGACCGGGATGCCGAAGCTTGACGCCATGAACAACGTGATGGCGCCGCCGGTCTCGGCCGCGAAGCCCCCGACGGGACGCAGCTTCGTGATCTTCTGGCCCATGGTCTTCACGATGCGCCAGCCGCCGAACATCGTGCCGAGCGCGATGGCGACATAGCAGCTCACGATTACCCAGCTCGGCGGCATGGCGGCTTCGGTCGAGGTGACGCCGGCGGCAATCAGCAGCAGCCAGATGATGCCCATGGTCTTCTGCGCGTCATTGCTGCCGTGGCCGACGCTGTAGGCCGCGGACGAGACCAGCTGCAAGCGCCGGAACCACCGGTCGACCTTGCGTGGCGCGGAACGCAGGCAGATCCACGACACCGCGATCATGAGCAGCCCGCCCAGCAGCATGCCGAGCATGGGCGAGACGAAGATGAAGGTGACGGTGCGGACGATCCCCTTCATCACCAGCGGATCCACTCCCGCCTTGGCGATCGTGGCACCGATCATGCCGCCGATCAGCGCGTGCGACGAGCTGGACGGGATGCCGTAGTACCAGGTGATCAGGTTCCAGATGATCGCGCCGATCAGCGCGCCGAAGATCACGTAGTGGTCGATGGCGAGGGGATCGACGATGCCCTTGCCGACGGTGGCCGCGACCTTGAGGTGGAAGATGAATATTGCGACAAAGTTGAAGAACGCGGCCCAGGCGACCGCATAGTGCGGGCGCAGGACGCCCGTCGAGACTACCGTTGCGATGGAGTTCGCCGCGTCATGGAAGCCGTTCATGAAGTCGAATGCGAGCGCCAGTGCGACGAGCAGCACCAGCGTCGCCAGCGGAATCGTGAGCCCGGCGTCCATCAGACGTTTTCCACGATCACCGATTCGATGATGTTGGCCACGTCCTGGCACTTGTCGATGGCTTCCTCGAGGTACTCGTAGACGTTCTTGTGCTTGATAAGCTGGCGGACGTCCTGCTCTTCACGGAACAGGCGCGAGATGCCATCTCGCGAGACCTTGTCGGCGTCGCTTTCGAGTTGGTCGATTTCCTCGGTGAGCGTCAGCGCCTTCTCGGCGTTGTCCATCGATTGCAGCAACGCGACGCCCGCCTGCACCCTGACCGCGCATTGCTGCAGCAGTTCGGCCAGCTGCAGCGAGGCAGGCGGCAAGGTCTGGATGTCGAACAGGTGCATCGACTCGGCTGCGTCCTGCATGAGGTCGAGGATGTCGTCCATGCCTGAGATGAGCCGGTGGATGTCGTTGCGGTCGAACGGCGTAATGAACGTGGAATGCAGGACCGAGACGGTTTCGTGCGTGATCTTGTCGGCACTGCGCTCGACGTCGCCGATGCGCTGGATCAGCTCAGCGCGGCGCACCATGTCCTCGTAGTGCTGCACCAGTTCGACGACGGCATTGGCGCCCTCGACGATCAGCGCGCCGTGGCGATCGAACAATGCGAAGAACCGCGTCTCCCGCGGCATCAGGGCGGATAACCACCGCATGTCGAACCCCCAGGCTTATCGGTTTCGTTCTGCGCGAAGTATCGGCGATCGGGACGGATCGTGGTAGCGTTGCCTGGCCCGTAGTTTCCCCCGGGCCTCCCTCGATTCCCATGGCAAAGTCGCCTCACGACCGCATCCGCATTTGCGGGGCCCGGCAGAACAATCTGCGGGGCCTCGATCTGGACATCCCGCTCCGCCAGCTCGTCGTCGTGACGGGCGTGTCCGGATCGGGCAAGTCTTCACTCGTCTTCGACACGGTCTATGCCGAGGGCCAGCGCCGCTACGTCGAGACGTTCTCGCCGTATGCGCGGCAGTTCCTCGACCGCATGGACAAGCCCCAGGTGGAAAGGATCGAGGGCATCCCGCCTGCGATTGCGATCGACCAGACCAATCCCGTGCGGACCTCGCGCTCGACCGTGGGCACGATGACAGAGCTGAACGATCACCTGAAGCTGCTCTATGCGCGTGCCGGCCAGCTGCATTGCCGGGGCTGCGGCGGTCCGGTTTGCCGCGACTCGCCCGATTCGATCCACGGCGCGCTGGTTCAGCGAGCACAGGCCGCGGGCGACCCCCGGCTGCTCGTCACGTTCCCGGTGACGGTGCCGCTCAACTTCAGCGCGGCGGAGGTGCTCAAGCTGCTCGAGCAGCAGGGCTATACCCGCGTGCACGCGAGCGAAACTCGGAAGCTCGAAATCGTCCAGGACCGCTTCCGGCTCGGCAACGTCGACCGCGGCCGCGTCATCGATGCCTTCGAGGCTGCGCTGCGGGTAGGGCGCGGGCGGGTGAACGTGCGGGTGCCCTCGCTTGCTCCCTCGCGCACTGCAGCGGAAGAAAGCAGCGGCGCGGGCGAGGGTCCGGCAACTGTCTGGCGATTCTCGACCGACCTGCACTGCGCCGACTGCGACATCCACTACCGCGACCCGACGCCGAGCCTGTTCTCGTTCAACTCCCCGCTCGGCGCTTGCGAGACGTGCCGCGGCTTCGGCCGCGTGATCGGCATCGATTTCGGGCTCGTGACCCCGGACACGAGCAAGACGCTGCGCGGCGGCGTGATCAAGCCGTGGCAGACCGAGTCGAACCGCCAATGCCAGGAAGACATGCTGCGCTTCGCGAAGAAGCGGGGCGTCCCCGTCGACACGCCGTGGCGAGAGCTCACCGAAGCGCAGCAGCAGTGGGTCTTCGAAGGCGAAGGGCCCTGGGATAAGAAGGTCTGGTACGGCGTGCGCCGGTTCTTCCAGCGGCTCGAAACCAGGAGCTACAAGATGCACGTGCGCGTGCTCCTCGCGAAGTACCGCAGCTACACGCCGTGCCACGCGTGCAAGGGCGCGCGGCTCAAGGAAGAAGCGCTGCTGTGGCGGCTCGCGGACCGCGAGCGGCCGGGATCCGGCCTCGACATCCACGAAGTGATGCTGCTGCCTCTCGACCAGTGCCTTGCGTACTTCGAACGCATCACGCTGCCCGCACCGCTCGACGAAGCGACCGACCAACTGCTCGGAGAAGTGCGCTCGCGGCTCGCCTTCCTGGTCCGTGTCGGCCTCGGGTACCTGACGCTCGACCGCCAGTCGCGCACGCTCTCGGGCGGCGAGGTGCAGCGCATCAACCTGACTACGGCGCTCGGCACGTCACTTGTCAACACGCTGTTCGTGCTCGACGAGCCATCGATAGGGCTGCATCCTCGCGACATGCGCCGCGTGATCGAGGTGATGCACCGCCTGCGCGACAACGGCAACTCGCTGCTGGTCGTCGAACACGATCCACAGATCATGCTGACCGCCGACCGCGTCATCGACATGGGTCCCGGCCCTGGCGAACGCGGCGGCCAGGTGGTGTTCGAAGGTACGCCCGCCGAGCTTGCGTCGCGTTCGGACACTTTGACGGCGCGGTACCTGTCGGGCCGCCTCGACGCAGTGACGGCAGCCGGCAAGCGCGGCGCACCGGAGCGCGGTGCGCCTGCAATCAAAATCCGCGGCGCGACGGAACACAACCTCAAGAACCTCGACGTCGATATTCCACTGCGCCGACTGGTCTGCGTGACGGGCGTGTCGGGTTCGGGCAAGTCCACGCTGGTGCAGGACGTGCTCTATGCGGGCCTGCGACGCGCGCACGGCAAGCCGACCGAAACTCCGGGCGCGCACAGGGCGCTCGAAGGTGCGGACCTCGTCGGTGAAGTCGTGATGGTCGACCAGACACAGATCGGCCGCACGACCCGCTCCAATCCGGCGAGCTACGTCGGCGCGTTCGACGCGATCCGCAAGCGTTTTGCCCGCGACCCGGTCGCGGTACAGCGCGGCTACACGCTCGGCACGTTCAGCTTCAATTCGGGCAACGGGCGCTGCCCCACCTGCGGCGGCAACGGCTTCGAGCACGTCGAGATGCAGTTCCTCTCCGACGTGTACCTGCGCTGCCCTGATTGCGACGGCAAGCGATTCCGCCCGGAAATCCTCGAAGTGCGGATTCGTCGCAACGAAGGCTCCGCACTCAGCATAGCCGACGTGCTGGAGATGACCGTCTCCGAAGCGGTGGCGTTTTTCGCCGATGACCGGGAAGTGCTCGACCGGCTCGAACCGCTCGCCGCGGTGGGTCTCGACTACCTGCGGCTCGGCCAGCCCGTGCCGACGCTGTCCGGCGGCGAAGCCCAGCGGTTGAAACTCGCCGGCCACTGGCCGACGTGAAACCGGCCAACCGGAAAATGGGGAAAATGGGGACGCTCACCGGAAAAATGGGGACGCTCACCGATTTTCCGTCGAAAATCGGGGAAAATCGGTGAGCGTCCCCTTTTGGTGAGCGCCCGTTCAGGGCGCGCTGTTCCTCTTTGACGAGCCGACCACGGGCCTGCACTTCGACGACGTCGCCAAGCTGCTCGGAGCGTTCAAGCGCCTGCTCGATGCGGGTCATTCGCTGCTCGTCATCGAGCACAATCTCGACGTGATCCGCGCGTCGGACTGGATTCTCGACCTGGGTCCGGAAGGCGGCGATGCCGGCGGAAGTCTGCTGGTGGCAGGGACACCCGAACAGGTGATGGCCGAGCCCGCATCGCACACGGGTCGCGCGTTGCTCGACCATGACACGGAGCGTGCGGCGGTCCTCAGGGCCGGCCACGCCCTGATTCGTCCAATGTCACCGCCCGCAGTAGTGCGGGATGCAGTCGCCGACCGCGCCCGCGATTCGATCGTCGTGCACCGTGCGCGTGAACACAACCTGCGCGACATCGAAGTCACCATCCCGCGCGACGGCATGACCGTGCTGACGGGCGTGTCGGGCAGCGGCAAGTCCACGCTGGCGTTCGACGTGATCTTCGGCGAGGGCCAGCGGCGCTATCTGGAGTCGCTGAACGCCTACGCGCGGCAGTTCGTGCAGCCGGCGTCGCGGCCCGACGTCGACGGCATCTTCGGCATTCCGCCGACGGTCGCGATCGAGCAGCGCACCAGCCGTGGCGGTCGCAAGAGCACGGTCGGCACGCTGACCGAAGTGCACCATTTCCTGCGGCTGCTGTACGTGAAGCTCGGTGTGCAGCACTGCCCCGATTGCCACGTGCCGATCGAGCCGCAGAGCGCCGATTCGATCGTCGCACTGCTGCTGCGTGAGGCGAAGGGTCGCAAGATCGAACTGCTGGCGCCGTTGGTCGTGTCGCGCAAGGGCTACTACACCGACCTCGCGCAGTGGGCGCTTGCGAAGGGCTACGCGGAACTGCGCGTCGACGGCACAATGCAGCCGACCGGCCAGTGGCCCCGTCTCGACCGGTTCCGCGAGCACACGATCGAATTGCCCGTCGGCACCGTGAAGGTCGGCGCCGCGACGGAGGCGCCGTTGCGGGCCGCGCTCGACCGCGCGCTCGAATTCGGCAAGGGCGTGGCACACATCGTCGACAAGGGCCGCACGCGCGTCTTCTCCATCCGGCGCGCCTGCCCGTCCTGCGCGCGCAGCTTCGCCGAGCCCGATCCGCGCATGTTCTCCTACAACTCCAAGCACGGCTGGTGCGAGGACTGTTTCGGTACCGGCCTGCAGATCAGCGGCTTCGACGAGGAGCAGTCCGGCGAGGAAGCCTGGTGGAACGACTGGTTCGAAGGCGAAGCCACGGCGTGCCCGGCCTGTGAGGGCCAGCGGCTGAACCCCGTCGCACTCAACGTCACGTTCAAGGGCAAGTCGATTGCAGAGCTGTCTGCGTTGCCGGTCGAGCAGGCGCTGGCGTTCTTCGGCACGCTGCGGTTGCAGGGGCGTGAGGCCGAGATCGCGCGCGACCTGCAGGCGGAAGCGAAGTCACGGCTCGCCTTCCTCAACGACGTTGGACTCGGGTACCTCTCGCTCGACCGCTCGGCGCCAACGCTGTCGGGCGGCGAAGCACAGCGCATCCGGCTGGCCGCACAGCTCGGCTCGAACCTGCAGGGCGTGTGTTACGTGCTGGACGAACCGACGATCGGCCTGCATCCGCGCGACAACCGCATCCTGCTCGATTCGTTGCAGAAGCTCGCCAGCAAGGGCAACACGCTGCTCGTGGTCGAGCACGACGAAGAGACGATCCGCCGGGCCGATCATCTGCTTGACCTCGGCCCGGGCGCCGGCACGCGCGGTGGCCACGTCGTGGGCGAGGGCTCGGTGGACGACCTCATCCGCTCGCCGCAGTCGCTGACCGGCCGTTTCCTCGCGCATCCGCTGCGCCATCCGCTCGTGCCGCGCCGCCCGGTGACGCGCACTACACCGAGCCTGGTCGTGCGCGGCGCGCAGTTGCACAACCTGCGCAGGACGAAAGGGCGCTTTCCGCTCGGACGACTCTCGGTGGTCACCGGCGTGTCGGGCTCGGGCAAGTCGACGCTGGCCCGCGACGTGCTGCACGCGAACATGAGCGTTCGCACGTCGAAGCAGAGTCGGCGCAAGGTGCCGCAATGGGTCGGCTGCGATCGCATCGACGGAGCCGAGGCAATCACGCGCGTGCTCGAGGTCGACCAGACGCCGATCGGCAAGACACCGCGCTCGTGCCCGGCAACGTACGTGGGCTTCTGGGACGACGTGCGCAAGCTGTTTTCCACCACGACCGACGCGAAGGTTCGCGGCTACGCTCCGGGGCGGTTCTCGTTCAATACCGCGGGCGGACGTGGCGAGGGCGGTGAAGGCCAGGGCGTGCAGACAATCGAGATGAGCTTCCTGCCGGACGTGAAGGTGCTCTGCGACGTCTGTGGCGGCCGGCGCTTCAACGCCGAGACACTCGCCGTGACCTGGCGCGACCGCAGCGTCGGTGACGTGCTCGCCATGAGCGTGGACGACGCGGTCGGCTTCTTCGAGGCCCACCCGAAGGTGCACCACGCGCTTACGCTGCTGCAGGACGTCGGCCTCGGCTACCTGACTCTCGGTCAGCCCAGCCCGACGCTCTCTGGCGGCGAGGCCCAGCGCATCAAGCTCGTCACTGAGCTCGCGCGCCTGCGTCCGGGTCGCGAGGGCGCCGTGCAGACTCTCTACGTGCTCGACGAACCGACCGTTGGCCTGCACATGGCCGACGTCGAGAAGCTGGTCCGCGTGCTGCATCGACTGGTGGATGCCGGCAACACAGTCGTGGTCATCGAGCACAACCTCGACGTGATCGCGGAGGCGGACTGGATCGTCGACCTCGGTCCCGAGGGTGGGGCGGGTGGCGGTCGCCTCGTGGCCGAGGGCCCGCCCGAGCAGCTGGCTGCGGCGCCGAGCGAATCGCATACGTCGCGGGTGCTGTCGGAGTTCCTGGCCAATCGGAGCCGGACCCACTAGCGCAGTGGGCTGCCCCGTCCGGGTGCGCCCGCAACGGGTTTCGAGGCCGGGCCGTCCGCGACATGGACGTCGCGGCCGGAGCCCCCGTGGATGGGTTTACGGCGTCCCGGCCCGAAATCCGGTGCAGGCGCACCCGGACGGGGCTGCATCACCCGCCCTCGTACGCCCGGCGCACTTCCTCGGCGAGGATCGCAATGCCGGCCCGCACGCTCTCGGGCGGTTGCGCGTAGCTCAGGCGCAGGCATTCGTGCTGGTGGGGATCGTCCTGTTCGACGCCCGGGAAAAAATGGTGTCCCGACAGCACGAGCACGTCGCGCTGCTTCAGCCGTCGATAGAGTTCGTCGCTCGAAATCGGCAGGCCCGGGAACCACAACCACAGGAAGAAAGCGCCTTCGGGCCGGTGAATCCGCAGCGGCAGGCCGGCGCAGGCCGCGCGCAACGCCTGCACGGCTGCGGCACTTTGCGCCAGGTAGTGCGGTCGCAGGTGATTGCGGCAGAGTCTGGTGAGTTCACCGCTGCGCAACAGTGGCTCGACGATGACCGGCCCGGTCGACGGTGGCGCAAGTGCGGCCGTCGCATTGAATGCGGTCAGTGCTTCGATGATCGATTCGTCCGCCACGATGATGCCGGTGCGCGCCGCCGGCAGTCCCAGCTTCGACAGGCTGAGGCACAGCACGACATTTGGATTCCACAGCGAATCGAGGTGCTCATGCTGAATCCCGGGAAACGGCAGGCCGTAGGCCGCATCGACGATGAACGGCACCCGGCGCGCGCGGGCGAGCGCATCGAGCCGCTGAAGTTCTTCGATCGTCAGGACGTTGCCTGACGGATTGGTGGGGCGCGAGACGCACAGCGCTCCTATGTCGTCAGGCACGTCGAGTCGATCGAAATCGACGAAGTACTTGAAGTACCCGTCATCAAGCTCACGGATTGCGGCGGGCCGCGCGAGCAGCATGCCCGGAGTGAGGCCGACGTCGGCGTAGCCGATGTACTCCGGTGCCAGAGGCAGCAGGATGCGGGAATGGCCGCCGTCGGTGCGCTCGCCGGCGAACAAGTTGAACAGGAAGAAGAATGCCGACTGGCTGCCGCTCGTCAGTCCGACATTTCCCGCCGTCAAGGGCCAGCCGAATTCATTGCACAACGAAAGCGCGACGGCCTCGCGAAACCCGAGATCGCCCTCGGGCGCGGAATACCCGGCGATGAACCGGCCGAACTGGACGGGATCCGCTGCGATTTCCTCGAGCCGCCGCCGGTAAACGGCTTCGACCGGAGCGATGCGCGCGGGATTGCCGCCACCGAGCATGCGAATGTCGGCTTCGCCCCCACGCGCCATGGCGGTGCCCAGGTCCGCCATCAGTTCGAGCGCGCCCGTGGGCCGCGCCATGCGCGCTGCAAATCGTGTCCCGAACGTCCTCATGTAGACTCGCCGCCTGCATTGATTCGCGGCGCATCATACGGCAATCCTCATGGTCCGCATCCGGGCGATCATCTTCGATCTCGACAACACCCTCTGGGACGTGTGGCCGGTCATCGTGCGCGCCGAGCACGCGATGCACGACTTCCTGGCGCGGCACTTTCCCAGGGTGACCGAGCGACACGACCTGCGCTCGATGCGCGACGTGCGCGCGCGCATGGCCACCGACCATCCGGCGATGCAGCACGACTTCACCTGGTTGCGACTCGAGGCTCTGCGCCAACATGCGCGCGAGGTCGGGTATCCCGAGGCCATGGCCGACCATGCGTTCGACGCGTTCTACCGGGCACGCAACGAGGTGACGCTCTACGACGACGTGCGTCCCGTACTTGAGGTGCTGGCGCGTGACTATCGCCTGTTCGCATTGAGCAACGGCAATGCGGACCTTTCCCTGTGCGGCATCGGCCAGTACTTCGAGATGGGACTGGCAGCGCGGGAGGCAGGGATGCTCAAGCCTGATCCGCGAATCTTCGGGATCCTGCTCGAGCGTGCCGGGCTCGCAGCCCACGAGGTCGTGCACGTCGGCGACGATGCGGAAGCCGACGTCGAAGGTGCGCGCGCCGCCGGCGTGCTGCCGGTCTGGTTGAACCGCGAAGCCACGCCCTGGCCGCGTGCATCCGAGCCGCCCGCAATCACAATTCGCGGACTCAATGAGCTGGCTGCTGCGATTGCGCCAGCGCCTCAGGCCCGCGCCAGCACGTAGTCCAGCACCGCCGCGTCGTCATCGAGCGGCAGGCAGGATAGATTGCCGCGTGCGGTGAAAATCGCGACGTCGTCTGTCGCCACCGCCAGGATGCCCTGGTCCTCGAAAGCGAGCGGCGCCTGGCCGCAACTGGCGCGGTACACCTCGAGCCGCAGGTTCACTTCGCGCTTGTAACCCTCGACCAGCGCCAGGTCGCAGGGCGCCAGCTTCGACAGCAGTTCCACCAGCGAAGGTTCCGGTACGCCGCGATGCTCGTGCATCAGCGCCCAGCGTTCGGCCGATGCGACCAGCACTTCATGCGCGCCGGCCTCGCGATGCAGGTGGCTGTCCTTGCCGGGGCGATCGATTTCGAAAGTATGATGTGCGTGCTTGATCGTAGACACACGCAGCCCGCGCTGCGAGGCGAGTCGCACCAGCCGGGTGACAAGGTGCGTCTTGCCGGAATTCTTGCGACCCACGATGCCGAAGACTTTCATGCTGCGTCGCCGTTGAACGATACGCGCATGGTACCGATCCGTGCGCTGGCTCGCAGATCGCACTACGTGCCCCTTGAAAAATCCTTGCGACTGCCTTTAGTTTCAGCTGCGTGGGACAAAGCTCGCGGCGACGCGATCTGTCAGCAGGCGCGATCGCTGGCTGCCAACGGCACTGCGGAGGAACGCGGCATGGCGGACGATCCGACGATTGACGTGCGCAATTTGCGGGAGTTCTTCCGCGATTCGGTCCATGCCGCGCTCGAGCGGCAACGGGTCGAGGTCAAGGACCACACCGAACATTACGTCGTCAACCTGCTGACGATGTTCGCGCGATCGGACGCCCTGTTCGACGGCGCCTCCGGCCGACCGCAACTCAAACCCCTGGCACTGATGCTGGCGGAAGCGGGCGAAGCACCGACGCGCGAGGACCGCCTGCGCACGCTGCAGCGGCTCGGCGACGTCTCGCTGTTCATGGCCGGCTTCTTCGCGCAGGGCTTCGCGCGACGACTGGTCGACATCGACTATCACATTGCCATGGGTGGCCGTGCCTACGGCACGCTCGCCGACTCGTGCCGCACTAGTGGTCGCAGGCGGGCACTGGGCGTCGTTTTCACCGAACTCGCACACAAGTTCCAGCGGCTCGTCGATGCGCTGAACGACGTGAGCGAGATGGCGCGCCGCCACGATCACCGCGATGTGCTGCGCCAGTACGAAATCTGGCTCAAGACCGGCAGTCCGCGTGCGCATGGCATCCTGCGCAGTCTCGGTGTCGAGCCGGCCGTCGTGCCGACCGGGCGCACTCCCAACTGAGGCTGGCCCATGGCCTTGCTCCGGCAGAAGCAGTCACTGCTTCCGGCGCTCTACGACGCGCCTGTCGCACACGATGTGCACGATTACCTGATCACTGATCCTGCGCGTGCCGCCGCTTTGCAGGAGTTGCCGTCACCACCCGGGACCGACGAGCAGTTGCTGATCGCCGCGACTGACGATGGCCTGGAACTGGGGTTGTACCTCGATGGGTCCGTGCTGGAACGGCTTGGCCGGCGCTGTCCGCTCATCGCACTCGATGAATCGAACCTCGGCGACTACTGCACGGCCCTCGAGGGCGTGAGCCATTTCCACTACGTGACCTGGAGCGCGGGCCTCGATCGCCGCGTGTCGTTGCTCGAACTCGAACTGCAGGCCGAGGTGGACAAGTATGCGAGCGCGCTCAGCCTGCTGTTGGCGCAGCGCGAGGGCCGCTTTCCGGGCGAGCTGTTCCAGCGCTTGTTCGAAGGGTGTCGCTTCCTGCCGCACCTGACGGCTGCGGAGCGGGAGCGCTACTCCGAAGCTCACCGTTGCGCCGCGCGATTCTGCGAGCGGCTCGAGACGAGATTCCTGCGCAGGCGACAGGCCCGCCCCGCGGCATTGCTCGCGGAGTTACGGTCGTTTTATCGGCTGGGGAGCCACGCCAAGCTCAGGCACGCACTGCAGTTCGCGTGAGCTCGCCCGGGCGGTCTCACTCCTCGGGGTCGCTGGATTCCCCGGCCTTACGCTTCGCATCGATCCATTTCGAGAGCTCGCGCAAGTCCATCTTTTTCAATCGCGCCGTCTTGCCAAGTGACCCGCTGTCGTACGGGTTGTAGCCGATCTTCAGTCCCTTCGGGTTGTCCCGGACCGAATTCCGCGTGCCGTCGTCGTCGACTACGTCGAGTCCCGGATCGACCAGGACGCGCAGCCGCTCGATGGCGCCGGCGGTGTCGTCCGCCTGGAGAACGTCCTCGTTCGCCCATTGCCACGTGATGTTGCCGCGATCGTCCTCGGCCAGGCGACCGGGCTCGCCCGGCTCCGTTGGGGCCGGCGGCAGTGCCGGGATGCCCGGCGGCTTGCGCGAAGATTCGTCGGCCATGGGGTCTCGTTCAGTCTTCTGCAGGACGGACGTCGGCCGTAATGCTACAAAATGCAAGAATCCAGCAGTGTGAAGTGCATCACGTTCTCGGTCGGACGACAGCCCCGGCGCGCGCCTCGGCCTGCAGGCGGGCCTGGGCCCAGAACAGGCCGATGGTCGTCTTGGCGTCCTGCAGCCTGCCGCCTGCAGCCAGCGCCGTGGCCTCCGTCATCGGTACCCAGCGCGCCTCGAAGACTTCGTGGGCTTCCGGCGCCGCACCACATGGCGCCAGTCCTCGCGCCAGGAAGACGTGGATGACCTCGGTGAACACGCCGGGCGAACTGAAGAACCGGCCCAGGCGTCTCCAGTACCGCGCGGTCACGCCCGCTTCTTCGGCCAGCTCGCGTTTCGCGCACCGTAGCGGTGGCTCCCGGTTGTCGATCTTGCCGGCCGGCAACTCAGTGATCCAGCCACCCGCTGCATGGCGGTATTGCCGCAGCAGGCAAACTCGACCGCTCGCATCGAGCGCGACGACGACGGCTCCACCCGGGTGGTGAGCAACTTCCAGCGCCACTACCGCGCCATTCGGCAGTTTGACGCGCTCGACGTTGAGCTTGAGGACCTTGCCCGTGTAGACGTTGCGGACCCTGCCAGCCATGCCTTTCCCCGACCCCGACGATCCCGCATTCTGCATTTGGTGCGCCGCACCAAGCCAGCTCGCCGTATGGTAGCGTTGTGGCACGTCGGGGGTGCTTGCAGGCCGCGGGAGACGGGGATGACGACAGCAGAATCGATACCGGACGTGCTGCAGCGCGTGCGGGCCACGTTTACGACCGGGAAAACGCGCCCGATCGAATGGCGGTTGCACCAGCTTGGCGAACTCGCCCGGATGATGCGCGAGCACGAGGCGGATTTCGCCGAGGCGCTCCAGGCCGACCTGCACAAGGGCAGTTTCGAAACGGCGCTCAGCGAACTCGGTTTCGTCGCGAGCGAGGCGAAATACGCAAGCAAGCACCTGCACCGCTGGGCCCGGCCCAAGCGCGTGACTACGCCGATGATGGCGCTCCCGGGAAGCAGCTACATCCAGCCCGAGCCCAAGGGCGTCGTGCTGATCATCGCCCCCTGGAACTATCCGCTGTCGATGGTGTGCGCCCCGCTGGTCGGTGCGATCGCCGCCGGCAACTGCGCGGTGATGAAGCCATCTGAAGTCACCACGAACACCTCGGCGGCAATCGCCCGGATCCTGCCGCGCTACCTCGACAAGGACGCCTTCGCCGTGGTCGAAGGCGGTGTACCGGAGACGACCGAGCTGCTCGAAAACCAGTTCGACCACATCCTCTACACCGGCAACGAGCGCGTCGCGCGCATCGTGATGACCGCCGCCGCGAAGCACCTGACCCCATGCACCCTCGAGCTGGGGGGCAAGAGCCCGTGCCTGGTCGACAAGAGCGCCAACCTCGAGGTCGCGGCGTCGCGCATCGCCTGGGGAAAGTTCATCAATGCCGGACAGACCTGTGTCGCGCCCGATCACGTGCTGGTGCACAAGGCGGTGGCCACGCAGTTCACCGAGCTCCTGGCGGCAAAAATCAAGGAGTTCTACGGCGAAGACCCGGGGCAGAGCCCCGACTACTGCCGAATTGCGAGCGAGCGCCACGCCGCGCGGTTTGCCAGGCTGCTGGAAGGGCAGAGGATCCACACTGGCGGGCAGGTGGACGTGGCAAAGCGTTACGTCGCCCCGACGATCGTGCTGGATCCGGCGCCCGACTCCGAACTGATGCAGGAGGAGATCTTCGGTCCGGTGCTGCCGATCATCACCGTCGACGAGATGCACCACGCGATCAAGTTTGTCGCCGACCGGCCGAAGCCGCTTGCCCTGTACCTGTTCACGAAGAGCAAGGCGCTCGAAGCGGCCGTGCTGGACAAGCTGAGCGCCGGCAGCGTCTGCATCAACGACGCGGTGATCTTCATGGTCTCGCCGGAGCTGCCGTTCGGTGGCATCGGCAACAGTGGCATGGGCCGCTACACCGGCTGGTACGGCTTCGAAACGTTCAGCCACATGAAGCCCGTCATGAAGCGCGGCTTTCGCTTCGACGCGCCGATGCGCTATCCGCCGTACAACGACTTCAAGCGCAGGTTCATGGAACTCGTCCGCTAGGGCTGCAGCGGGAAACTGCTGAAGATATCCGCGACCGCCGCATCGAGCACGGGCCCGAGGTTGTCGGTCGTCCGCTGCGTAACCCTGCCGAGGGCGAAGCCTTCCCAGACCAGTTGCCGCCGGGCAGCGTCGACTATGTCGATCCCCAGCGTGCCTTTCGTGTACTGGCGGATTTCGGTCTGCTGGTACATCGGCCAGGTGCTGTAAAAGCCCCGCCGGTGGCTATGGAAGTTGCGCGAGTGGACTACCGGTGTTTGCGTGACGCGCAGACGCTGGTCGAGATCGGCGCTGAAGTTCACCAGCAGGTCAGGACTGGTGTCCGTGCGCTGCAGGCCTCGGGCCACCAGTTCGCGTTCCGCCGAGGCCACCAGCTGCTGTGAAATCAGCGACTGATAGCCCGCACGATCGGTGGCGAGCGGCTCGATGAAGCCGAACGTGCGGAAGCTCTTGAAATCGACACTTGCATCGACGTTGCTGCGAATCGTCGGGCCTGAGGCACAACCAGTGACCACCGGCAGGCTCAGCAGCGAGCAGCAGGCGTTGATGGAAATGTCGCTGGTTCTCGATGACTCTCCCGGCGCGGCGATAATCAGGCATGTTAGGCCTGCAGGATGCTCGCCTTCAAGCCGGCGGGCATTGCCAGTCGATGGCGTTGCCTCGATCGCAGGACCAGCCTGCGTTCGCCCAGCATTGCGCGCGACAGCCGTCGATCGGTCAACGGCTCTTCGCGTGATATTCGAGGTTCGGCATCATGTCGACCGCGGTCGCCATCCGGTTCGACAGGTTGAAGAATGCAGTCACCGAGGCGATGTCCCAGATCGAGCGATCGTCGAATCCCGCGTTACGCAGTGCGGCACGATCCTCGTCGACGACGGCAGCGGGCGTCACGGTCAGCTTGTGCGCAAAGTCCAGCATCGCCCGCTGCCGCGGCGTCAGCGCCGCCGCGCGGTAGTTCATGACCAGCAATTCGCCGAGCGCCGGGTCGCCCGAAAGTTCGCGCACCGCCTGCCCGTGCGCCACCTGGCAGTAATAGCAGCGATTGGCCGACGAGACGACCACCGCGATCATCTCGCTCGAGCTTGCTGAGCGTCGAGTCCTCGAGCATCAGTTCGTTGTAGAAGCCGATGAACGCGCGCAGCTTCTTCTCGTCGAAGGTGTAGGCGGCGAGAACGTTCGGCAGGAAGCCGATCTTCTCGTCGCACATGCGGAAGTACTTCTGCAGGTCTGGCGGCAACGACTCGCGCGGTGGCAACGGCAGGTCGAGCGCGGTCACGTGTGACGGCTGTGACGGATATCGCTCCGCCTGCGGTGCGTCGCTGGTCATCGGATTTCCTTCGGCATCGGCTGCAACGGCTACTGGTCGACGCGGTCGACGGACGCCTGGCCCGATATGCGCGCGCGGATGTGCGCCCACGACATGCCGATGCCGAGCAGCAGGCCAAGGCAGGACAATACCACCCACGCCATCGTCGACTTGTCGGCAGTGGAGAGCCAGCCTCGCGCGACCATCCACCACACGATCGCGGCGAACAGCGCCAGCAGCAGCACGACGCCGATGGTGCCCATCGACGAGAACGTCGAACGGATGAAGAACAGCCAGGCGCCGAGCAACAGGATGCCGGCGATCACGACCACCGGCTGCACCGGTGTCAGGTTCTGCTGCAACCAGTGAAAGGATGAGTGCCCGGTCGGATTGAACGTCAGGAAGACGATCGCCAGTGAAAACACCACGCGCATGACGACGCTGCCGATGTCGAACTCGTCGCTGTTCCCTTTCGCCATTTTCCAGTCCAATCCCATGTAGTCGAAACGAAACCCCGCACGACCGGCATCTTACTAACCCCCATCCCCAACCCCTAACCCCTTCTACTGGATATCCATACAGCCGCTCCCTATAGTGACTGCCTGCCATGTCCGTTACGAACTCCGCCTTCGCCACGCTCAACGCCGCGCAACGCGACGCGGTGATGCATGGCGAACCGCGCGGCAGTGGTGGAATTCAAGCCGCGCCATTACTCGTCATCGCCGGGGCGGGCACGGGCAAGACCAGCACGCTGGCGCATCGGGTCGCGCGCCTGCTGCTCGCCGGCGTGCTGCCGGAGCGCATGCTGTTGCTCACGTTCACGCGCCGGGCCGCGCTCGAAATGACCCGACGTGCGCAGAAGGTCATGGCCGAGGCGCTCGCGGCCCAGTCGCATTTGACGACCCGCGTCCCCGACCGCTTGCGCCTGCCGTGGTCCGGCACGTTCCACTCGATCGGCAATCGCCTGATCCGCGAGTACGCGCCGCGGCTCGGTCTCGATCCCGGCTTCAGCGTGCTGGACCGCGGGGACGCCGCGGACCTCATGGACGTCGTGCGTCACCGGCTCGGCTTCTCGAAGACGGTGAAGCGATTCCCGCGCAAGGACACGTGCCTCGGCATTTACTCGCATCGCGTCAACTCGCAGCGACCGCTGCGGCACACGCTGGAGACGGCGTACCCATGGTGCCTGGACTGGGAAGAGCAGCTCACGGCGCTCTGCCGCGCCTACGTCGAGGCCAAGCTCGAACAGCAGGTGCTCGACTACGACGACCTGCTGCTCTACTGGCACGTGATGACGGCCGATCCGGCGCTGGCCGCCGAGATCGGCTCGCGTTTCGACCACGTGCTGGTCGATGAATACCAGGACACCAACGTCGTGCAGGCCGAGATCCTGCTGCGGCTCAAGCCCGACGGCGCCGGACTCACCATCGTCGGTGATGACGCACAGGCGATCTATTCCTTCCGTGCCGCGTCGATCGACAACATCCTCGAGTTTCCGTCGCGCTTCACGCCGCCCGCGCACGTCGTCACGCTCGAGCAAAACTATCGTTCGACGCAGCCCGTGCTCGACGCCGCCAACGCGCTGATGGCGGAAGGCGCGCGGCAGTACCGCAAGCACCTCCACAGCGTGCGTGGTCCCGGCAGTTTGCCGCAGTACGTGACGGTGCTCGACGAACAGGCACAGGCGATCTTCGTCGCTGACTGCGTGCTCGAGGCGCGCGAGCGCGGCGTCGACCTCCGTCGTCAGGCCGTGCTGTTCCGCAACGCCGATCACAGCGACGTGCTCGAACTCGAACTGATGCGGCGGAACATCCCGTACGTGAAGTACGGCGGTCTCAAGTTCCTCGAAGCCGCGCACGTGAAGGACCTGCTCGCGCTGCTGCGCTGGGCCGACAACCCGCGCAACCGCATCGCGGCCTTCCGGGTGCTGCAGTTGCTGCCCGGCATGGGTCCAGCCAATGCACAGCGCGCGTGCGAAGCGTTCGAAGCCGCGGCGTTTTCGTGGCTGGCGTTGATGGCGCACCCCGTGCCTGCTGCGACGCGCGAAACCTGGGGCCCGCTGACGCGGTTACTGGCCGACATCGGCGCGGAAGACGCACCCTGGGAAGGCCAGGTGGGACGCGTGCGGCAATGGTACGAACCGCAGCTCGAGCGCCTGTACGAGGCCGCGCACGCGCGGCGCGGCGATCTCGACCAGCTCGAGCGCCTTAGCCAGCAGTACCTCACTCGCGAATCGTTCGTCACCGAACTCACGCTCGACCCGCCGCAGGCCACGGGCGACCTGGCGGGCGATCCGCTGCTCGACGAGGACTACCTCGTGCTGTCGACGGTGCATTCCGCGAAGGGACAGGAATGGGAGTCGGTGCACGTGCTGAACGTCACCGACGGGGCGTTCCCGTCGGAGTTCGCGGCCGGCCGGGCCGAATTGCTGGAGGAGGAGCGCCGCTTGCTCTACGTGGCGATGACGCGGGCCCGCACCGAACTGCGATTGATTGCTCCAGTACGCTTCTACGTCACGCAACAGCAAGTCATGGGTGACCGCTACGTGCATGGCGCGCGCAGCAGATTCCTGACCGAAACGGTGCTGACGAGATTCCAGCGGGAGACCGCCGGGGAAGCGAAGGACGGTTTCGGCGGGCGCAAGGCAGCCGCGGGCCCGCGCATTGACGTCGCGAACCGGTTGCGGGACATGTGGTGAGCGAGCGAATCGAAGATTCGCCGCCGGGCGCGCGATCCCGCCGCACCATTAATGGTGCTTCGAGCGCCAGGGAGAGAAGGCCGCAACCCGCAGGCTGCGGCCTTCATCAGGCTTGCTGGTTCGGCCGGGACGAGGCCTCAGGCCTCAGTCCCGAACGGGGTTACCAGCGGCGCTGACCGCCGCCGCCGCCGCCGCCGCCGTAGCCGCCACCACCGCCGCCACCGCCGCCGTAGCCGCCGCCACCGCCGCCCGGACGGCCACCGCCACCCGGACGACCGCCGCCACCACCACCGCCGCCGGTGCGGGGACGATCCTGCGCTTCATTGACGCGCAGGGGACGACCGCCCATGTTGAAGCCGTTGAGCGCCTGCATGGCGCGTTGGGCATCAGCCTGCGGCATTTCGACGAAGCCGAAGCCGCGCGGCCGGCCGGTCTCACGGTCAGTCGGGAGGGCAACGGATTCGACGGTGCCGTGCTGGGCGAAAAGCTCGCGCACGTCAGGTTCCGTCGCTGTGAAAGGCAGGTTGCCCACGTAAATCTTGGTCATTCGAACATCCTCAGAAGTAACACATCAAACCGGAACACAGGCGTCATTGCCTGGCCGGCACTACTCAACACTCATTCAAACAGGGGTTCGCAGCCGTGAGTCATTCGTGTCGCCTGGCTGATCCAGCCGGCGCTCCAGCGACGTTTCCTGTCACTGATCGAAGACGTTTTGGCTCGAAACTAGAGGCGCCGACTGGCGCTCTGCAAGACACGTACGGGCAACGATCGCGGCGCATGCTAGCACACCCCCCCAGAAATCGACCCCGGGCGGCCCCGCGCATGCCGGCCTGGGCGACCCACGCGCACCTCCAGACCAGGTCTAACGGCGGCAAGCCGGACCGGGGTAGCGAGGGGCAGTGAGCCCATGGGCAGGGTCTTCATGGAATGGTCGGCACCAGGCGAAGCGAAGGATTGAATCCTCGGAACTCGGCTCGTTAATCGATTGCGTCTCGGTGCCGTTTTCGCGCTGGGCGCTCGTTGGTCAAACTTTGACCAGGGCCGAATGTACTTGCAGATCGGGGGCGCTGCAACCTAAATCGTTGATGCAGCGCAAAAAAATGGTGGCGGGTGCCCCACTGTCAAGCAGGGACCCGGCCGGACCGGCATCAGCGACGGGCGCGGTCGGTCCAGTACTCCAGGGTGCGCAGGTTGTTCCAGAACGATGCGTCGTCGTTCCAGATTCGTGCAAGCGCATCGACCGAGACGGCGGGGACTGCTGCAGAGCCGGAAAATATGCGGGCGAATTCGAGCGGCGGGGGCGGTCGCGGATCGAGAGCTTCTTCGAGCATCGGGGGTGACGCCGTGTGGTGTGACAGGGCTGCATTGCACCGCCAACCCATGACGTCCTTGTTAAATCGTCGTGAACGTTCAATGACTTGCGTTGCAAGTCATGCAGTGGGCCGGTGCCCGGTGTCGATGCGGATGGCGGTCCCGTCTGGCGCGGTGCTAAGGTCCGCGGCCGCCTTCGCCTGAGCCCGGACCATGGAAGCTTTTCTCGTCTCGACCGGTGTCGTTGCTCTTGCCGAGATCGGTGACAAGACGCAGCTGCTCGCGCTCGTGCTCGCGGCGAAGTACCGCAAGCCCGCGCCCATCATTCTCGGCATCCTCGTGGCGACGCTCTTCAATCACGCGCTCGCGGGCGTCGCCGGGTCGTGGATTTCAGTGACGGTCGGTCCGGTGACGATGCGCTGGATCCTCGGGCTCTCGTTCATCGCGATGGCGGCCTGGGCGCTCGTGCCGGACAAGTACGACGACGATGCGAAGCAAGATGCCGCTCCCCGATTCGGCGTGTTCGTCACCACTTTGATCGCGTTCTTCCTGCTCGAAATGGGCGACAAGACGCAGATTGCGACCGTCGCGCTGGCCGCGAAGTACAGCTCGCTGGTGGCGGTCGTCGCGGGTACGACGCTCGGCATGATGCTGGCGAACGTCCCGGCGGTGCTGCTCGGCGAAGTGGCCGCGAAGAAGCTGCCGATGCAGGTGGTGCACCGGATCGCCGCCGCGATCTTCCTCGCGCTCGGCGTCACGGTGCTCCTGGGCTATGGCCGGCTCGGCTGAGCGCCAGGGAAGTGATTAGTGAATAGTGATTAGTGAATGGTGACTACTCACTAATCACTAATCACTATTCACTAATCACTTCCTCAGGGCTCGAGGTACGTGTAGCCAGCGAGTTCGGCTTCGTAGAACCGTCGCATCGCCTGGCTCTCCGGCAGCGTGATGCGGCCTTCGCGCACGGCGCGCTCGCAGTCACGCGCGAACTGCGGCACCAGCCGCTCGACGTCGTACTGCATGTAACGCAGCACCTCGGCCGCCGAATCGCCCTTCACCGTTTCCTCGATCCACCAGCCACCCTCGTCGTGCAGCTTGATGTGCACGACGTGCGTGTCGCCGAAGAGATTGTGCAGGTCGCCGAGCGTTTCCTGGTAGGCGCCAACGAGAAAGAACGCGATGTAGTACGGCTCGTCCGGCTTGAGGTCGTGCAGTTCGAGCGAGCGCTTCGTCTCGCGCAGGCTGACGAAGTGATCGATCTTGCCGTCGGAGTCGCAGGTGATGTCGGCCAGCACGCCCGTGCGCGTGGGACGCTCGTCGAGGCGGTGCACCGGCATGATCGGGAACAGCTGATCGATGGCCCAGCTGTCGGGCAGCGACTGGAAGATCGACAGGTTGCAGAAATAGATGTCGCTCAGGATCGTCTCGAGGCTTTCGAGTTCCTCCGGCACCGAATCCAGCTTGCGGCAGAGATCACGGATCTTGGCGCAGGTGGCCCAGTACAGGCGCTCGACCAGGCCGCGTGCCTCGAGTCCGAGGTAACCGACGCTGAACATCTGCAGCGCCTGTTCGCGGGCCTGCAGCGCGTCGTGATAGCACTCGACCAGCCGCCGCTCCGAGACCGAACGGTAGGCGTCGAGGAGGTCCTGCACCGGCTGCGGGATTTCCTTCTTCTCGCGCACCATCTGCTCGTCGGTCTCGGTGACGCGGAAACGGTCGAGCTGCGAGCTGCCGAGCACGTCGCAGATCAGCAGGCTGTGGTGCGCGGCGATTGCGCGGCCCGACTCGCTGACGATGATCGGGTGGTCGATGCCACGGGCGTTGCACACGTTGGCGATGCGGTAGACCACGTCGCTGGCGTATTCGGCGAGCGTGTAGTTCATCGACGATTCGTAATTGGTGCGGCTGCCGTCGTAGTCGACGCCCAGTCCGCCGCCGATGTCGATGTACTGCAGGCCGGCACCCATCTGCTTCAGCTCGGCGTAGACGTGCGCGAGCTCCGTCACGGCGTCCTTCACGCGGCGGATGTCCTGCAGCTGGCTGCCCGGGTGGCAGTGCACGAGCTGCAGGCAGTCCTCCAAGCCGTGTTCCTTGAGCACGTCGACGAGGTCGAGGATCTCGGTGACGAACAGGCCGAACTTGCTCTTCTCGCCCGATGATTCGCGCCAGCGCCCGGCGCCTTCGCTCGCGAGCTTCACGCGCACGCCGAGGCGTGGACGCACGTCGTACTTCTTCGCGTGCTTCAAGATCAGGGCCAGCTCGCTGAAATTCTCGATGACCGGAATGATCGTGCGACCGAGCTTGGTCGCGAGGATCACCGCCTCGATGTAGCTGTCGTCCTTGAAGCCGTTGCAGACGATCAGGCGGTCGGACGAGCCCTCGCTCATCGCCATGACGGCGAGCAGCTCGGGCTTGCTGCCGACCTCGAGGCCGAAGCCGAACTCGCGGCCGTAGCCGTAGATCTCCTCGACCACCAGCCGCTGCTGGTTGACCTTGATCGGGAACACCGCGCAATAGCGGCTCTGGTATTCGTTCTCCGCAATCGCGGTGGCGAACGCGTCGCGCAGCCGTGTCAGGCGGTGCCGCAGGATGTCGGAGAAGCGGACGACCACGGGCGTGGACAGGTCACGCGCGGCCAGTCCTGTGACGACCTCGTGCAGGTCGATTTCCCGGCCCTCGGTCCAGTCGGGACGCACGATGGCGTGGCCAGCGGCATTGATGCCGAAGTAGCCGTTGCCCCAGGCGTTGACGCCGTAGAGGTCGAGCGAGTCCTCTACGTTCCAGGGGCCGGTGTAGCCAGTCTTGCGTTCGGGGTTTTCCACTGTCTTGGACGTTCCACCTGTGTCCGGTGTTCAGGCCGGGAAAAAGAGGCGCGCACGATAGTCACTGTGGGGGCTGACGTAAACAAGAACTTGAGGGGATAGGGGATGGGGGTTGGGGGATAGTCGGAGGCGCGGCTGAGCTGGACGCCACAACTTCACCTCCGACTAACCCCTAACCCCTATCCCCTTCCTCGCGCCACCGGCCGCGAGGGATCCCGCGACCACTCGCTCCAGCTGCCGGGATAGAGGCGCGCTCCGGGCAGTCCGGCGTGTTCCATCGCCAGCAGCAGGTGGCAGGCCGTGACGCCCGACCCGCACATCGCAATCGTGTCGGCTGGACTGACGGACCCGAGCGTGCGAGTGAATGCGTCCGCCAGCGCGGCGGGCGGCAGCAACCGGCCGTCCACAGCGACGACGCCCGACGATGGATGATTGATCGCGCCGGGCACGTGGCCCGCGACCGGGTCAATCGGTTCGACCTCGCCGCGATAGCGTTCCGCGGCGCGGGCATCGAGCACTCTGCGTTGCGGATCGAGCGCAGCCGCCTGCGTCGTGTCGGCGTCGACATGCGCTCCCGCATCCGGACGTGCCGCGAAGTCACCGGCCGGACGCAACGGAGCCGGGTCCGTCGTCGTCGGCAGGTCGAGCTGCAGCCAGCGACGCATACCGCCATCCAGGACCGCGACGTGCCGATGGCCGAGCCATTTCGCTGTCATCCACCAGAAGCGCGAGGCCCACATGCCGGTGGCGTCGTCATAAGCGACAAGCATCGAATCATCGTCGACACCCCAGCGCCACAGCCGCGCGGCGAATGCCTGCGGATCCGGCAGGGGATGCCGGCCGCTGGTCAGCGACGTCGGCCCCGCGAGGTCGTGATGCAGGTCGGCGTGGACGGCGCCAGGCAGATGGCCCTGCAGATAGGCCTCACGGCCAGCGTCGGGACGCGCCAGTTCGTAGCGGCAGTCGAAAAGCCGCAGGTGCGGATCTCCGAGCATGTCGGCCACCTGTTCCGCGCTCACCAGTGTCTGCCAGGCCATCGTCGCTTCCTCCGCAGCTGCCAGTACAATCCGGATGCACCTGCGCCGCAAGGGGCGCGGCGGAGAAGTTCATGGCCATCGAAATCTACTGGGGCAGCGGCAGCCCGTACTCCTGGCGCGTGCTGCTCGCGCTCGAGTACAAGCGTCTCGCCTACGACTCGCACCTGCTGCAGTTCTCGAAGCAGGAGCACAAGTCGCCGCAGATGCTGCGAATGAATCCGCGTGGCCGGGTGCCCGTGCTCAAGGACGGCGACTACGTCGTGTTCGAGTCGCTGGCCTGCTTGCTCTACCTGGACCGCAAATACCCGGATTACCCGCTCTTCGGCACGTCGGCCGAGGAGGCCGGGACGATCATGCGCGTCATTTGCGAGTATCAGGCGTACGCCGAAAACTTTGTGACGCAGATCGTGTCCGCGGTGTTCCTCGATCAGCTTGACCAGCAGGCTGAAGAAATCACCCGGGCGATGCACCTCGTCGGGGGCGAAGCCCGCACGATCGAGGGTCGGCTCAGCAAGTCGGACTGGCTCGTCGGCGAGCAGCCGTCGGCGGCCGACCTGACAGTCTTTCCGGGCATCATGCTGCTCCGTCGCGCAATGGAAAAACGCGAGGCCGGCGACCTCCGGTCGCGCTTCCTGCCGATGGAGTCGACCTATCCGGCAATCGCCCGCTGGATCGCGCGCGTGGAACAGCTGCCGGGCTACGACCGATCCTATCCCCCGCACTGGCGTGACATGGCCCATCGGAGCTGAATACGCTCGAGGCGCCGGCATCCGGCCCGGGAAGGTTTCGCGGTAAACTTGCCAACCAGCCGTCCGTTCGGGGTCGGCCATACAGGGTTCCCGACAGAAAAATCATGACCAGCTATCCCGTTCACGTCGTCTTTCCCGGCCGCCTGGTCTTCGTAGGCTTTGGCAGCATCGGCCAGGGCGTATTGCCGCTGATCCTGCGTCATGTCGGCATCCAGGCCGACCAGGTCACGATCGTCGCCGCCGACGAGGCTGGTGAACAGATCGCGCAGGAATACGGTGTGCGTTTCGTGAAGCACGCGCTGACGCGCCAGAATTTCAAAAAGGTGCTCGACCCGATCGTGGGCCGCGGCGATTTCCTGCTGAACCTGGCGGTCGACGTGTCGTCGATCGCGCTGATCAAGTTCTGCTGGGAAAATGGTTCGCTCTACCTCGACACCTGCATCGAGCCGTGGCCGGGTGGCTACACCGACCCGACGGTCTCACCGGCGCGGCGAACCAACTACGCGCTGCGCGAAGAAGCGCTGACGCTCAAGGATTCGAAGCAGCGCGCGCCGACGGCGGTGATCACGCACGGCGCCAATCCGGGGCTCGTCTCCCACCTCTTGAAGCAGGCGCTGCTCAACATCGCTGGGGACACGGGCGTCGAAACGGTCGAGCCGGGCACGCGCGCCGACTGGGCTGCGCTCGCGCAAACGCTTGGCGTGAAAGTCATTCACGTCGCCGAGCGCGACACGCAGGTGGGTAACCGGCAGAAGGAGCCGAACGAGTTCATCAATACCTGGTCGGTGGATGGATTCGTCGGCGAAGGCTGCCAGCCCGCGGAGCTCGGCTGGGGCTCGCATGAAAAGAACTGGCCTCGCGACGGCAAGAAGCACGACTTCGGCCGCGGCAGCGCCATCTACCTGATGCAGCCCGGCGCGGCGACGCGGGTGCGCACCTGGACGCCGATGGCCGGACCGTTCCACGGCTTTCTGATCACGCACGGCGAGGCCATCTCGATCTCCGACTACCTCACCGTGAAAAAGGGTGAGCAGGTCGTCTATCGCCCGACGGTGCATTACGCGTATCACCCGTGCGATGCCGCCGTTCTGTCCGTGCACGAACTCGCAGGCCGCAACTGGCGCATGCAGGACAGCAAGCGAATCATGATGGATGATATCGTGAAGGGCGTGGACGAGCTCGGCGTGCTGCTCGCGGGCCACAAGAAGAACGCGTACTGGTACGGCTCGCAGCTCTCCGTACAGGAAGCCCGCCAGCTCGCGCCGCACAACAGCGCGACGTCGCTGCAGGTCACGGTCTCGGCGATGGCGGGCCTGATCTGGGCGATCGAGAACCCGAACAGCGGCATCGTCGAACCCGACGACATCGACTACAAGCGCATCCTGGAAATCTGCCGGCCTTACCTTGGCCTGGTCGTGGGCGAGTATTCCGAGTGGCATCCGCTGGTCGATCGCGGCCGGATGTTCCCCGAAGATCTCGACGAGACGGATCCCTGGCAGTTCAAGAACGTCCGCGTGGTGTGACTGCACCCGGCACTCCTTCGCCCGCGCACGCGTCAGCGGGAGTGGGCAGCAGCGGTGAGGGCAGCTGTCTTTGCGGCGCCATACGGTATCGCTTTGCGCTGCCACCGCTCTGGGTTGCGCATTGTCACTGCACGATTTGCCGACGCGCCCAGGGCGCCGGCTTCGTCACGTGGATCGGTACCAACGGCGAGCACTTCGAACTCATTGGTGGTGCGGATCGCCCGTGCACCTACTTTTCATCGCCCGAGGCGACACGAAGTTTCTGCGGTCGCTGCGGGACGCCGCTTTTCTTTGAATCGACCCGCTGGCCGGGTGAGTTGCACATCACGCTCGGCAGCGTCGATCCGTTGCTGGCCGCCGAGCTGCAGCCACAGGCGCACGTGCACTGGCTGGAGCACGTGCCGTGGATCGGAGCGATCCACGACGGCTTGCCGCGTCACGATTCGATCGGATCCTCGTAACGAATGTCGACGACGACATAAGAGCGTCGTCCACCTGGAATCTCGATCGTGACCTCGTCGTCGACGCGCTTGCCCATCAATGCGCGCGCGAGTGGCGAATCCATGCTGACGTAACGTCGCGCCGGATCGAGTTCGTCAGGCCCGACGATGCGAAACCCGGTTTCGTTGCCGCTGTCGTCCTCCACCCGCACCCACGCCCGAAGTAAATCCGGCCGCGGTCGTCCGGTGGCCGAGTCACGACGATCATTCCCTCGAGCCGCTTGCGCAGGAAACGCACCCGGCGGTCTATTTCGCGCAGTTGCCGCTTGCCGTAGATGTATTCCGCATTCTCGGACCGGTCACCCTGCGCTGCTGCTTCCTGCACCGCCTTGGTGACCTGCGGACGCAGGACGCGCCACAGCTCGTCGAGTTCGGCGCGCAGCCGGAGCTCACCTGCGGGCGTCGAATAACTGGAGCCCGGCGTGGCGGGTTTTCGGTAGCGCGTCATGTTTTCAGCAGGCGGGCGCAGGGTGCCGAATTAGTGTGCACGAAGTCACGGAAAAGGCCGCGAGCGGACAGTAGCTTGACGCCCATGGGCATCAAGTTCTACGCGCATTTCATCGTCGAGCAGCCGCAACCGCGGGGACTCGAAGAGTTCCGTGGCGTGGTCGAACTCGACAGCCAGCCGCGCCCGACCAAGGGCATGAACGAAGCGACTCGGATCATTGCACGCAACTTCGGCCGCGCGCAGCAGGACGTCAAGGTCCTGCAGTGGGCAAGGCTGCACTGAGCGCCACGGCGCAACAGTTCCCCTGGCGGATTTTCCCCTTCCCTTCGACCAAAGTCCGCCTACTCCAGCCCCGGTCCCCAAAAGCCCGGGGCTTTTTTCATGGCCTGGAGTCCACCGGCCGTTCCGGTGGAATCAGCGGACCCGACGCTGCATCAGGTCAGTCGCCGCGCGATCCTGGGCCGACTGCCGTGGCGAGACCCGCAACGGCCAGCCTGCGGTCCGGGTGCACGGCCAGCGTTTTCCGGTAGGCCGCGGCGGCTTCGACCGGCCTTCCGGCAGTGAGCAGGAGGTCGCCCAGCAATTCGTCCAGGGGTTTCACCGAGTACGGCGGGCCGTATTCGAATGCCATCGAGTCGGCCCTGGCGATCGCCTCCCGCACGCTGTCGAGGCCGTTGTCCTGCTTCCCTTGTCCGAACAGGATCGCTCCGTCGAGTGCAGTGGCGAGAATCTGCCCCTGCTCGAGCTCTTCCGGCGTGACGGAGTCGTAGCGGCTCGCGACGACGCCAACTGCGTTCGCGCGTGCAGCGTCGGACCGGGCTCGCAGGCGTCGCGCCTGGGCTTCAGCGGCAGACACGTTGCCACTTCGGGCCGCGACCACGCCGCGCGCAAAATCGTAGGCCGAGAACGCAAAGATTGCCTTGATGCCCGTCTCGTCGACATCTTCCCACCCCATCGGGTCGGCACTGCCCGTTTCGATGAGCCACATCGCCCGGGCGTATGCGAGGCTCGTGCGATTGCCCTGCGTGGGCTTCCTGGCGACATCGTCTGCGACGGACTGCACCAGCTTCGCGGCATCGTCACGCATCCCCTGCTGCAGGTAGGCGTAGGCCAGCCACTCCAGGGCGTGATAGCCGCCTTGTCCCTGGCTGCGCGCCGTCGCGAGCGATGCGACATTGGCTGCGATCGCGTCATCCCACAACCCCAGCGCGAAGAAAATGTGCGAAGGCATGTGTTGTGCATGTGCGGCTGCCGGCGCGACCTTGCCGTAGCGTCGCGCGGCTCGCAGGCCGAGGGGCGCATGCACGGGATCGTCATAGGCGTGCACGAGATAGTGCAGCGCACCCGGATGGCGGGGGTCGACCTCGTAAACGGTTTCGGCTTCAGCAGCCGCGCGCATGTAGTTGGCCGTGTCGCGCGTGGACCCGGAGAGCCCCAGCCACGACAAGGCAAGGAACGAGCGGGCGTCCAGGTCATCTGGAAACTTCCTGGTCAGTTCGCCGAGTGCCCGGTTGAAGCTGGCATCGCGCTCGACCTTCGAGCCATCGCCATACAGCGCCTCTACCGACGCCAGGTACCCGCGCTCACGTTCCGTCGCTGCCCTGTTCATGCGCGCCTCGCGGGTTGGACCGAGGCGCTGCAGGACGGCGCGTGCGGCCTCGAGATCCTGCTCGCCCCAGAGCGGCATGTTGTGGCTTAGCGCCTCGCCCCAGTACGCCAGGACGAACCCTGGATCCTTTGCTTGCGCGGCACGAAAGGATTCGCGAGCTGCATCGAACTCGAAGCTGTGCAGGAGCAGCAGCCCGCGCATGAAGTCCGGCTGTGCCGCGGCGGCACCGGAATTCGGAAAGTTCGTTTCGCCGAGGCTGCCGGCGACCGCAACGGCTGCCGACGGCTGCGTCTCCTGGTGGGCGAGGACGGGCGTGGCGCAGCACAGTGCGAGCAGCAGTGCGGCGGCGCGAGCGGTTGGGCCGGTCATTTGATCGATCTCCCCGATCCGTGCAGTCGGCGATTCTTATCGCACGTTCGTTGGCGGACTGCAGTCGCAGGTGGCAGCGGCCCGCGCCGGGGACACCGACGACTAGACGTCGCCGATCCGCAGCACCGCGATCGCGACCCGCACTTCGACGAGGAAACTCACGAATGCGGCGACCAGAGCGCACATCGCCATCACGAACAGGAACGCCAGCGGCGGCGCGAGATTGAGCGGAATGAACGTGCTCGAGAACAGCAGGGCGATGACGATGGCCACCAGCAGGGCCGCGATGGTGCCGAGCGTGATCGCGATGTAGATGTAGCGAGCGCGTCTCGACAGCGCCTGCAGCTGGCTGCGGATGCGATCGGCGTCGCGCGCCTCGGGCACGCGCAACTCCTTCTCCATGTTGCGTGCGCGGTCGACGATACGCGCGAGGCGGCTCGCCAGCACGCCCAGGAAAACCCAGATGCCGGACAACAGGAACACCGGTGCGAGCGCGAGCTGGATCGCGTGGGCAATGTCGACGACTTCGATTCCATCCACGGCGCTGCACCTCGCACGATCCAATGCGCGATTGTAGTGGCTCGCCGGTTGCCAGGCGGCGCGGTTCCCGTGCACCATCGAGGCGCATGCCGAGAAGGTCTTGAGCCGTGACCGGACCAGCGGACCAGCGGCCATCCCGGCCGCACGGGACCGACGGTTGCGGAAGCGGTCGCTCCTGAAGCCAGCGGGAACGCCCCCGGGCGGGGAGCCGCCGGCCCCCCCGGGCGCCCCCCCGCCCCCGCGGCCCGCCCCCCCCCGCCGCCGGCCCCCCCGGCCCGCCCCCCCGCCCCCCCCCCCCCCGGGGGGGCCCCCCCGCGCCCCCCCCCCCGGGGGGGGGCGGGGGCCCCCCCCCCGCCCCCGCCGGGGGGGGGCCCGCCCGCCCGGGGCTCCCGGGGGGCGGGGGGGGGGGGAGGGGGCGTGGGGGGGGCGGGGGGGGGCAACGCCCTGGCCTGCGGCGGGCACGCTTCGTCGCAACTGGCCGATCCGCCTGCGGCTGGGTGGGAGCTGAATCCTCTATACTCGTCGGCCTCGTGGCCCATAACGGCCGCACCCAGTACCCATGGAGTCCTGACGATGCAGATTCGTTGGTCCTTGCCCGTCGCCCTGACCCTGACGACCCTTGCCGCCCAGGCCGCGCCCAACGCGCCCGAGCCGCCCGTCACACCGGTTGCGCCCGTTGTCGCCGCTGCCCCGGCTGCTCCGGCATTGACGTCCGGCCTGTTCCTGCAGAACTTCGACCGCACGGTGCGGCCGCAGGACGACCTGTACCGCTTCGTCAACGGCACGTGGCTCAAGACCAACGAAATCCCTGCCGACAAGTCGAACTACGGCTCCTTCACGCTGCTGTCCGATGAAGCCGAAAGGAACCTGCGCGTGATCGTCGAAGAGGCGGCTGCGGCCAATGCTGCACCCGGCTCCGCCCAGCAGCTGGTTGGCGACTTCTACTCGAGCTACATGGACGAAGCGAAGGCGGAGCAGCTCGGCCTCGCCGCTACAGCCCGAACTCGACCGCATCGCGGCCATCGATGACCGCAAGCAACTGCTCTCGTACCTGTCACGCGCGCAGCTGTTGCTGATCGACAACCCGATCGGTGCCCAGATCTTCGCCGACGCGAAGAACCCCGACCTGAACACGCTGTGGGTGACGCAGTCCGGCTTCGGCCTGCCGGAGCGCGACTACTACTTCTCGACGGAACAGCGCTTCACGGAGATCCGCGGCGCCTACGAGAAGCACATCGATAACGTGTTCAAGCTCGCCGGCCGCAAGGATTCTGCTGCGGTCGCGAAGGAACTGATGGCGTTCGAGACGCGCCTCGCCAAGGCCTCCTGGCCCGCGGTGAAGCTGCGCGACATCGAGGCGCTCTACAACCCGATGACCGTCGAAGGCGCCGAGCAGGCGACGCCCGGCATCGACTGGTCGACGTGGCTCACGCAGATGACGCTGCCGGGCTCGGGCCAGCTGGTGCTCACGCAGAAGGACTACTTCCAGGAAGTCGGCAAGGCCATCAACGACGTGCCGCTCGCGACGTGGCGGGACTATCTCACGCTGCGCACGCTCGACGCGTACTCGCCCTACCTGAGCAAGGCGTTTGCCGATGAGAACTTCGACTTCTACCAGCGCACGCTCTCCGGCACGCCGCAGATCAAGCCGCGCTGGAAGCGCGCGCTCGGCGAGCTCGAAGGCTCGACCGGCGACCTGCTCGGCCAGGAATACGTCAAGCGTCACTTCCCGCCGGAAGCAAAGCAGCGCATGGACGTGCTGGTCGGTAACCTGCTCAAGGCGTTCGACGTGTCGATCGACGAGCTGGCCTGGATGGGTCCGGAAACGAAGCAGGCAGCGCACGACAAGGTCCGCAACTTCACGGTCAAGATCGGTTACCCGACCAAGTGGAAGGACTACACCGGCCTGGTCGTCGACAAAAACGACCTGCTCGGCAACGTGCTGCGTGCGCGTGCCGTGAACGTGCAGCGAGAGTTGAAGAAAGTCGGCCAGCCGGTCGACAAGACCGAGTGGGGCATGACGCCGCAGACGGTCAACGCCTACTACAACCCGCTCGCCAACGAGATCGTGTTCCCGGCGGCGATCCTGCAGCCGCCGTTCTTCGACCTGAACGCGGACGACGCCGTGAACTACGGCGGCATCGGCGCGGTGATCGGCCACGAGATCAGCCACGGCTTCGACGACCAGGGCCGCAAGTTCGACGGCAAGGGCGTCCTGCGCGACTGGTGGACCGACAAGGACAACGAATTGTTCATGGCGCGAGCAAATGCGCTCGTGCAGCAGTACAACGCGTTCAGCCCGATTGCCGGAATGAACGTCAACGGCGAACTCACGCTCGGTGAGAATATCGGCGACCTGTCGGGTCTCGCGGTGGCCCGCAAGGCCTACCAGATTGCGCTCGACGGCAAGACCGCGCCCGTGCTGGACGGGTACACCGGCGAGCAGCGGTTCTACCTCGGCTGGGGCCAGATCTGGGCCCGGAACTACCGCGAGGACGAGCTGCGCAAGCGCCTGAAGACGGACCCCCACAGCCCGAGCGAGTACCGCGCCAACGGCATCCTGCGCAACATGCCGACGTTTGCCGAGGCGTTCGACGTGAAAGCCGGCGACAAGATGTACCTCGCACCGGAACAGGCCGTCCGTATCTGGTGACCGGATTCTGTTAAATTCGCAGTCGTCCGGGGTGGGCCGAACGGCAATCAAGGAGTACTTCCCGATGCGAGTTTTGCAAGCGCTCTTGCTGGTGGCGGTGGCCACGCTGCTGTCCGGTTGCGGTTACAACACGATCCAGGTGCAGGACGAAGCGACGACATCGGCATGGTCTGAAGTCGTCAACCAGTACCAGCGCCGCGCCGACCTGATCCCGAACCTCGTCAACACGGTGAAGGGTTTCGCCGCGCAGGAGCAGGCCGTGCTCATCGGCGTCACCGAGGCGCGCGCCCGGGCGACGCAGGTTCAGGTCAAGGCCGACGACCCGGCTTCGTTGCAGCAGTTCCAGGCGGCGCAGGGCGAGCTGTCGAGCGCGCTCTCGCGCCTTATGGTCGTGGTCGAAAAGTACCCGGAACTCAAGTCGGACCAGAATTTCCGTGACCTGCAGGCGCAGCTCGAAGGCACCGAGAACCGGATCACCGTCGCGCGCAATCGCTACATCCAGGCGGTGCAGGATTACAACGTGACGATCCGCAGGTTCCCGACCAACCTCACGGCCATGATCTTCGGCTACAAGGTGAAGCCGAACTTTGCGGTCGAGAACGAAGCTGCGATCGCGAAGCCGCCGACCGTGGACTTCAGCGCACCGTCGGCCACCCCGGCCCCGGCGCCCACGCCCGCACCTGCGACCAACTGAGGTGCTCCTCGCGTCGTGCCCCCGCTGGGGGCGCGACGCGGGGTGATCCCATGGTCGACGCGACGTACCCGCTCGATTCCCGTCCGCTGCTGCGAGGCCCGTTGCTCGCTGCTTGGCTGTGGCTCATGGCTGCAGTCGTCTCCCCCGCATTCGCACAGGGTCTTGTCGCCGTTCCTCAGCTCACGGCGCGGGTCACTGACCTCACCGGTACCCTGGCGGCCGACCAGTCTTCGGCGCTCGAAGCCAAGCTGGCCGCGTTCGAGCAGTCGGAGGGCAGCCAGGTCGCGGTCCTGATCGTGCCGACGACACAGCCCGAGGCAATCGAGCAGTACTCGGTCCGTGTGGTCGATCAGTGGCAGCTGGGCCGCGGCAAGGTCGACGACGGCGTCCTGCTGCTCGTGGCATTGAACGACCGCAAGGTGCGCATCGAAGTCGGCTACGGCCTCGAAGGCGCGCTGCCCGATGCGACCGCCAACCGGATCATCCAGCAGGACATCACGCCAGCATTCAAGCGCGGCGATTACTACAACGGCATCAGCACCGGCGTCGATCGCATCATGCGTGTGATCGAGGGCGAGCCTTTGCCCGAACCCGAGTTCAGCCCGCCGGCCGCGGGCATCCCCGGCATGGTGCAACTGCTGCCGTTCCTGTTCATCTTTGCGCTGGTTGGCGGCTCGATCTTCCGGCGCCTGTTCGGTCGCGTGGGGGGCGCACTCGCCACCGGCGGCCTGGTCGGTTTCCTGACCTGGATGCTGATCAGCATTCTCGGCATCTCGCTGTTCGCCGGCATCGTCGCCTTCATCTTTGCGCTCATGGGTGGCATGGGGGGCGGCGGACCGGGTGCCGGCGGCAACGGCTGGTATAGCCGGCGTCACGGCAGCGGCTGGGGCTACGGCGGCGGCTTCGGTGGCGGCGGCGGATTTGGCGGCGGGGGCGGATTCGGCGGCGGGGGCGGCGGCTTCGGGGGCGGCGGCGCCTCAGGCAGCTGGTGATGGCCATGGACTGGACGCGTCTATTTCGTCACCTGTTATCGACGCGTGGCAAACTTGCGCGCGCTTTCCCGGTCGAAGCCCTCGCAGCGATCGAAACAGCGGTCACGGAATCTGAACTCTTGCACAGCGGCGAGATCCGTTTTGCGATCGAAGCGGCGCTCGAGCCCCGCGACATCTGGGAAGGCAGGACGCCGCGGGCCCGGGCACTGCAGGTCTTTGCTGCGCTGGGGGTCTGGGATACCGAAGCGAACAACGGCATCCTGGTCTACGTGCTGCTGGCGGATCGCGACGTGGAGATCGTGGCGGACAGGGGTTTCAACGGTCGCGTGAGCCCCGCGGAGTGGGCCGCGGTCTGCAACACGATGGAAGAGATGTTCCGCTCCGGGCAATATGAGCGGGGCGCGGTGGAAGGAGTGCACGAGGCTGGCCGGTTGCTGGCCCGTCACTACCCGCCGTTCCCCGGCGGGCGCGACGAAGATCAACTGCCGAACCGCCCCGCCGTGCTCTGAACGGCCACGGGCCGTCCGACGCTGACGAGAGGTGGAAAGTGATTGGATTCGTGAATCTTCCAGGCAACCAGACGACGCGCCGCGTGGCGCTCGTCGCCGTATTCGCATCACTTGCTGGCTGCAGCATCTTCACGCCGCAACAGCAGGAGCCGTCGCCGCCGCCGGAACCGCCGAAACCGCAGTACGCGGAGCCGCTCGCGACGCACACGTTCCCATTCGACCCGCAGACCACGGCGGTCGTAGGCGCGTTGCAGGCGACGATCGCGACCCATGAAGACACGCTCCCCGACATCGCGCGCCGCTTCAATCTCGGCTACGACGAAGTCGTCAATGCCAATCCAGGCGTCGACCCGTGGCTCCCGAAGGAGGGCACCCGCATCGTATTGCCCACGCAGTTCGTGCTGCCGGATGCGCCGCGCGAAGGCCTGGTCGTCAACCTCGCGGCATTGCGGATGTATTATTTCCCGAAGCCCGCGCAGGGCGAGCAACGCGTGGTGGTCACGGTGCCGATCGGCATCGGCATGGTCGGCTGGGCGACGCCCGAAGGCGCCACGAAGATCGTCTCGAAGCGCAAGGACCCGGTCTGGACCCCACCTGCTTCCGTGCGCAAGGAACACGCGGCCGAAGGCGACATCCTGCCCGCGCGGGTCCCGGCCGGTCCCGACAATCCGCTCGGCGCGTTCGCAATGAACCTCGGCTGGCCGAGCTATCTCATGCATGGCACCAACAAGCCTGCCGGTGTCGGCATGCGCGCGAGCCATGGCTGCATCCGGCTGTATCCGGAAGACATCGCGACGCTGTTTCCCCAGTTGCCGATCGGCACCAAGGTCACGGTCGTCAACCAGCCGCTGCTCTACAAGGTGCAGGACGGCCAGTTCTACGTGCAGTCGTTCCCTCCGCACGAGGAGCATCCGGAAGCGAAAGCGGCAGCCAAGGGCCAGCGCTTCAACAAGAAAGTGCAGGAAAAGATGGCGCAGCGCGCGCGAAACCGGCGGCCGTCACAGTCGACTGGGCGCTCGTGGAGCAGGTGGTGAACGCGTCGAAAGGCGTGGCCGTGCCGGTTTCGCAGCCGGCCGTCGGGCTCGACCAGTTCCTGGCGTCGGCGCTTCTCGTCGAGAATCGCATCCCGGAGGGCGCGACCTGGGACGGCAGCGACCGGCCCGTGCCGATCCGCGATGAGGCACCCGCCGTTACTCCGGTCGCTGCCAGCGGCGGACGCTAGGCGACCGTGCGAGGACTCCCGGCCAGCTGGTACCTGGACCCCGACCGCGCTCCGCTCGAAGACTCCGCGATCTTCGCACCGAGCTGGCAGTTCGTCTGCCACGTCTCGGACCTGCCTGCGTCCGGCACCGCCGTGCGCTACGACTGCGGCAGGCATTCCGGGGTGGTGCTGCGGACGAAGGCGGGCGGCCTGCAGGGCTTTCGCAACGCCTGCCGTCATCGGGGCGCGCGCCTCGTCGAAGGCGACGCACACACCGGGCTCGCGTTCTGCATCGACGGCCGCTTGCGCTGCCCATACCACGGCTGGACGTACGACGAATCGGGCGCGCTCGTCAGCATTCCTGCTGGCCAGCACTTCGATGAGTTCGACGCGGACGCTCATTCATTGCATCCACTCCACGTCGCCCAGTGGCGCGGCCTGGTCTTTGCGGCCTTCCAGGCGCCGCGGCAACCGGTCGAGCAGGTGCTCGACGCCGTCGCCGGCGCCTGGCCGGACCTGACGTCGATGCGACGTGTGATCGAGCCGCACGCGACGCCCTGCGCGGCCGACTGGAAACTCGCGTGCGAGCACGCGCTCGACACCGCTCACGTCGACGTTGCGCGACCTGCGCTGAAGCCGCGGTTGTTTGCGCCCCTGGTTTTCGAGCGGGGCGAGGGTGATGCCCTCAGTGCGACAACTGCAGTCGCCACGGGCGCCGTCGGCGACACGTGGTCGTCGCGCATGTACCGCCAGTTGCTGCACGACAGGCGTTCGGCCCCGGCACGTGCCGAATATCTCTACCTGTGGCCAAACCTGCTGCTGCAGCTCGCGCCCGATGGCCTTTCCATCCTGCAGGTCCTGCCGGGCGCCACCGGTCACAGCACGTTGCGTGAGCTGCGCTACGCGGCACCCGATGTGAGTCGAGAGATGCGTCTGCTGCGTTACACGCATCAGCGTGTGCGGCGCCAGGCTTTCGCGGCAGACGCGCGCTTGCTCGCACGCGTGCAGCAGGGAATCGGGATGCTGGGCGCCGATGAAACGGGCCCGATCGCCAACCGGCGAGGTCGGGTTGCGTTGGTTCGCCGAGCACTGTCGCGCGCCTGTCCGCACCGGCGTCCAGTACGCTGTCGATTGGCGGCCGCAAGCGCCGCAGGATGCTCCCTACCGGTGGAGCCTGAATTCGCCCGCGCTGCCTCCGGGTGGGCCAGGGGTCGCTTCGACGCCCGATAACTTATGATACTTTAGGGCACTTTTCTGAGGCGGGGCGCGGCTTTGCGCGATATTGCCCACACTGGCATCACAGTGACGGAAGCGGTTGGCGCCGATGTGCCGATCGTTCGACTGCCGACGGCGACGACGGGTTTCGTCGGCCGTGCGTTGCGCGGTCCCGTGAACCGTCCCGTGCGTGTGCGCGATTTCGCCGAGTACCAGCAGGTGTTCGGCGGGCTCTGGCAGCCGAGCATGCTGTCGTACGCCGTCGAGCAGTACTTCGACAACGGCGGCCGCGAGGCGGTCATCGTGCGCGTCGTGAACGGCGGAGCGCCGGCCACCATCAGCCTGCCTTGCGGCGACGAAAAACTGGTGCTCGAAGCGCTCAGTCCCGGCACACGGGAAATCCTGCGGGCCTCCGTCGACTACGACAACATCGCGCCCGGCGAGGAAGATCGTTTCAACCTCGTCCTGCAGCGCCTGCGCACGCTCGGGTCCGAGCAGATCGAAGACCAGGAAATTTTCCGGCGGCTGTCGACGACTCCCGGCACTACGCGATTCGTCACCTCGGCGCTGCAGGAATCCCTGCTGGTGCGGGTGCGTGGCGTCGTGCCGAATGCGCGTCCGGACCGCACGTTCCGTGCGGGCGCACGTCACCCGATCGGTTACGTCGATTCGAATCCCGACGGTGACGATGGCTCGCCGCTCACCGATTACGACCTGATCGGCTCGGCTGAACGCGGCACCGGCCTCTTCGCCTTGCGCGATGTCGAGGACCTGCATTTCGTCTGCGTGCCGCCGCCGGCGCGCGATCGCGACATCGGGCCTGGCGTGCTGCTCGTCGCGGCGCAGTTCTGCCGCGACCAACGCGCGCTGCTCGTCGTCGATCCGCCCGCTGCGTGGCAGACCACCGATGACGCATTGCAGGGCCTGCGTGAACTCGCGTTCCAGAGCGATTCTGCGTTCATCTGCTTCCCGCGCGTGCAGGCGTTCGATCGGTTGCGAGGGCGCTTCGAGTCTTTCGCCAACTGCGGCGCGGTCGCGGGTGCGCTTGCACGCATGGATTCGCACCGATCGCCCTGGGACGGCCTGCCCGACGAGCAGATCCTGCTGCGTCCCGGCACGCGCCCCCTGCACGTGTTGTCGGAGACCGACTGCCAGAAGCTCACGGCGCAGGGGGTCAACCCGCTGCATGCCGTCCGTGCCAGTGTTGCCGGCTCGGCGCAGCTCAAGACGCTGGCGCGTGGTACAGGCGCCGGCCCCGAAAGTTCGCTGCTGACGTTCCGTCGGCGGCAGCTGCTGACTCTCAACTGCATCGAGAGCGGCACACGCTGGGCGCGTTTCGAAGGGCGCGACCGCAACACCTGGCCTCGACTCGCACGGCAGGTGCAGACTTTCCTGCTTGGACTTGCCGCCAGCGGCGCCTTTGGCAAGGGCGCGGACGCGCAGCACTGCGAAGTCGTCTGCGACGAGCGCGTCAACGCGATGGACGACCTCAGGAATGGCGTGGTGCACTGCCTGGTCTCGCTGCCCGCGCCGCGCCTCGGCGAGAGCCGCTCGTTCATGCTCACGCATCGCCTCGAGGGCAGCACCGTGCGGGCCGTCAGTCCGCGGCAGTTACCGCCAGGCACGCGCTTCACGGTGCGCGACCGGCCGCGTCCCGTGACCGTCGGCTTGCTCGAAGACACCGCGCCACGCCGGACGCTGGCACAGGAGTTATTCGCGCCCCCGCCCGATCAGCGGCCCGCCGTACCTTCAGGCACCCTGTGCCCCGAAGCCGCCGCCGCCCGGCGTCTCGATCTGAATCTCATCGCCCGGCTCTACGGCGAGCCCGAACGTCGCGGCGACCGTTTCTGAGTCGGCACAGCCACGCCGCCTGACCATGTTGCGCCCGGGTGCCCCGGGGGCGCCTCCCTCGAGACCAAATGGCGCGATGCGCCGGTGATTGGCGAGGACGTTCGCCGTCATCGCCTCCCGGAATTCCACGCGCCGCACGAGACCGTCGCCACCCCGGTGCCGGCCTGCGCCGCCGGATCCGCGACGAATCGAGAACTCGCGCAGCAGCACGGGGAACCGCGTCTCGAGCACTTCGGGATCGGTGAGCCTGGAGTTGGTCATGTGCGTCTGCACGCCGCTCGCGCCATCGAAATCCGGGCCGGCCCCTGCGCCGCCCGCGATGGTCTCGTAATACTGGAAGCGCTCGTTGCCAAAGGTGAAGTTGTTCATCGTGCCTTGCGCGGCGGCCTGCAGTCCCAGGGCTCCGTACAGCGCATCGACGATGCACTGCGAGGTTTCGACGTTGCCCGCGACCACCGCTGCGGGCGCGACCGGGTCGAGCATCGACCCGTGCGGCACGACGATGGTCAGCGGTCGCAGGCAACCCGCGTTGAGCGGGATCGGCTCGTCGATCAGCGTACGGAAGACGTAGAGCACCGCCGCGGTCGTGACGGCAAGAGGTGCGTTGAAGTTGTTGGCCTGTTGCGGTGATGTCCCCGCGAAGTCGACTGCGGCCGTGCCGGCTGCGGCATCGACGGCGATCCGGACGGCGATCACCTGGCCGTTGTCCATCTCGTAGCGGAAGCTCCCGGCGCGCAGCCGACGGATTGCGTGGCGCACGCAGCGTTCGGCGTTGTCCTGCACGTGGCGCATGTACGCAAGCAGCGTGGCGCCGCCATGGTCTGCCGCGGCGCGGCGCAATTCCCGTTCGCCACGGGAATTTGCCGCCAGCTGCGCCCGCAGATCCGCCAGGTTCTGCAGGAAATTCCGTGCGGGCCAGGGATTGCCGCAGAACAGCTGGCGCAGCCGTGCAACGTCGAGCACCCCTTCCCGCATGATGCGCGTCGGCGCCACCAGCGCGCCTTCGTCGTCGATCGTGCGGCTGTCCGGCGGCATGGAGCCGGGCGAGATCCCGCCCACGTCGGCATGATGCGCACGCGAGGCCGTAAAGAACTCGACGCGCGCGCCACCCTCGTCGAAGACCGGTGAGACGACCGTCATGTCGGGCAGGTGGGTGCCGCCGGCGTACGGTGAATTCACCAGGCAGGCATCGCCAGGGCGCAACTCGCCGCCGAACGTGTCGAGCACGGCCGCCACGCTTGCGCCCATCGACCCCAGGTGCACGGGCATGTGTGGCGCATTGGCCACGAGGTTCGCCGAGGCATCGAAGATCGCGCACGAAAAGTCCAGTCGTTCCTTGATGTTGACCGAACTGGCCGTGTGTCGCAGCACGGCGCCCATCTGCTCCGCGACGTGCATGAACAAGGCGTTGAACACCTCGAGCCGCATCGGATCGGGCTCGTTGGAAGACGCGTCCGTGCGAGCGATGCTGCGTGCGGCCTGCGACCGGTGCAGGACAACCAGGCCGCTCGGCGCGACGCGGCCCACCCAGCCGGGAGCGATCCAGTTCGTCGCGCCGTCCTCGCAGAGCAGCAAGGGACCCCTGCAGCTGGTCGCCCGGGGAGAGATCGCGGCGTGCGACGACGGGCACCGTGCGCGATGCCCCCTCGATCCATACCGAAGCACTCGCGGTCGGCGTCGCAGCATCGGCAATCAACGGTTCCCTGGCGGTGGCCAGGTCCGGAGCTGCCGCTGCCACGCGTTCGATGGCTTCGGCCATGACCGGGCCGATGACCAGCGTCGCGGTTTCGTCAGCAAAGCCATAGAGCTGGCGGTGAGCCTCGAAAAACGCGACCCGAAGCGTGTCCGCGGACTGCCAGCGAAGCTGGAGCGTGGTGTCGGAGCCCGCAAGTCGCACGTGTGCACTGCTTCTCATTTCAACGAGCGACTCGTCGATGCCCTGGCGCAACAGGTCTGCACGCGCATCGGTTTCGAGTCCCTGCAATGCCTGCCTGCCAGCCGCGTGCCCCGACGCATCGAGTTCTGCTTCGACCGTGCGGCGGCGTATTGCGCGACGACTGGTCAAGCCGATGCCATGAGCGGAAAGCACTCCCGCGAGCGGATGCAGCAACACCTCATCGGCGCCGAGCAACCCGGCCACGGCGCACGCATGCTGACCCGCCGCGCCGCCGAACGCGAGCAGGCCGAAGCGTGCCGGGTCCTCGCCGTGGTGCAGGGCGAGTTCGCGGATCGCGTTGGCCATGCGCGCGCAGGCAACCTGCAGGAAGGCTTCGGCCATTGCTTCCACGCTGTAGTCGAGTCCCGCTTCGTCGTGGGCCGCTGCGGCCAGCTCGGCAAGCCGCGCGCGCGAGGCAGCCGGATCGATCGGCCGATCGCCCGCCGGGCCGAAGACACGCGGAAAGCGATCCGCTGGAATGCGTCCCAGCACCACGTTGCAATCCGTGATCGTTGCCGGGCCGTTGCGGCGGTAACACGCCGGCCCGGGATCGGCACCGGCCGACGCGGGGCCAACCTGCAGGCGTCCGTCCGCGAACCGCAGCACCGAACCACCGCCCGCCGCGATCGTGGTGATGTCGACCATCGGAGTCTGCAATCGCACCCCGTCGATCTCGGCGGCGAACCGCCTCGGGATGTCGCCGGTGGACAGGCTGACGTCCGTCGACGTGCCTCCCATGTCGAAGCCGATCAGCCGGCGCGGGCCGTCGGCGGTACCGGCGGCAATCATGCCGACCACGCCTCCAGCGGGTCCCGAAAGAATGCCGTTCACGCCGCGAAAGCCCTCGGCGTCGACCAGCCCGCCATTGCTCTGCATGAACGCGACGGTCGCGTTGCCATGCGCTGCACGCAGGCTCGCGCGGAAATTCCGCGTGTAGCGCAGAAGTATGGGCGAGAGGTAGGCGTCGGCCACGGTCGTGTCGCCGCGCGCCACGAAGCCGAGGAGCGGCGCCGCAGCGTGCGACGCGATCACTTCTTCGAAACCCGCCGCGCGTGCAATATCCGCGGCGCGGATCTCGTGGGCCGGATGCCGGAACCCATGCAGGAACGCGACCGCAACGGCCTCGATGCCCGCCGCCCGCGCTGCCACGAGTGCGCGGCGCAGCGCTTCTTCGTCCAGCGGCAGCAGCACCTGCCCCTGGGCGTCCACGCGTTCTGGAATTTCGACGACGTCCCGGTACAGCGGGGATGGGCGACGGATGGCACGCGCGAAGATGTCGGGCCGATCCTGGTAGCCGATCAGCAGCGCGTCGCGCATTCCCTGCGAAGTGACCAGCAGCGTCGGGGCGCCCGCGCGCTCGAGCAGTGCGTTGGTGGCGACGGTCGTGCCGAGCCGCACTGAAGCCACGCGACGGCCGCAGACAGCGCCGTGCCGTTCGAGCAGCAAGTCGATGCCGCGCAATGCCGGATCGGCCCGCCGATGCGGGTCCCGCGACAGGACCTTGCAGGTGTGCAGCGAACCATCCGGAGCGGTGCCGACCACGTCGGTGAACGTGCCGCCGCGATCCACGGCGAACGTCCAACCGACCGTGTCGCGTTGTGCAGTGTGCGGCAATCGAGGCCGACTCCCGTTCGGCAGCAACCAGCGTTGGATCAGGGCTCCCCGAAGGCTCGTCCGGGCCTGCAAATATACCGTCAGATCAGTCACCGGTCGCATGGCATGATGCGGCCCATCATGCCGAAGCCCGCACGTCCTGCCCGACCTGCGCCTGCCGCGCGCGTGCCCGCGGACGTCGCAGAGAGGGAGCGAAGGATCGCAGCGATCATCGGGGTCGTGCGCAAGATCCCTCACGGCCGGGTGACGACCTACGGCGCCGTCGCGGCTCGCGCCGGACTCCCTCGCCAGGCCCGACTCGTCGGCAAGGTGCTGTCCGGCCTGCCAGGTGACAGCGGGGTGCCGTGGCAGCGAGTCGTGGCCGCCGGTGGACGCATTGCCTTTCCGGCAGGTTCGCCAGCGCGCGGACGGCAGATTTCCCGCCTGCGCGCCGAAGGCATTGATGCGGCGCACGGACGCGTGAACCTGGTCCGGCACGGCTGGGGTGCAGCGGTGGGCGATCTGGACCAGTTGCTGTGGTCGGGTGAATGAGACCCAAGCCGCGATACCCGGTGCGCGAAAGCCTTATCATGCCCGGCATGCGGACTGGAGCGCTTCCCGGATGACCGAGCGATACGTCGTTTTTTCCCACGGCAAGGACAGCGAGCCGTGGGGCAGCAAGATCGCGGCGATGGCAGAAATCGCGCGCGAGGAAGGGTTCCACGTCGAATCCGTCGACTATCGCGGCATCGAGGATCCGCAGGCGCGCGTGACGCGACTGCTCGCGTTCTGCAAGGACCTGCGTGGATCGCTGGTGCTCGTCGGTTCGAGCATGGGCGGTTACGTGTCGGTGGCGGGTTCCTCGCTGCTGCAGGCGCGTGGCATGTTCCTGCTGGCGCCGGCGCTCTACATGCCCGGCTACGAGAAATTCAGCCCGCGACCCGCGCACTGTCCAACAACCATCGTCCACGGCTGGCGCGATGAGGTGATCCCGGTCGACAACAGCATCCGTTTCGCAAAAGAGCAGAAGGCGACGTTGCACGTCGTCGATTCGGACCATCAGTTGCTCGACCAGATCCGCGCGATCAACCATTTCTTCGCGTACTTCCTCTTTCAGATCGACGAGTTCCATTGAGGGGGAAGGGGGATAGGGGTTGGGGTAGGGGGTTAAGGGGTTAGTCGGAGGTGCAGATGCATCATCGGTTTCACCTACTGCCTCCGACTAACCCCTATCCCCTAACCCCTATCCCCTTCCTATAGAATCCCCGCCCGGGCCCTTGCCCTGGGGAAGCGTCATGTCTATCGCAGCCAGGTTACCTCTCGCCGCCTTCGCGCTGTCGATGCTCGTCGCGTGCGGGTCGTCCACGCCGGATCCGAAAGACGATGCCGCTAGTGAGGCGGAGGCCCGCGAACTGGGCCGGGATACGGACGAGACCGTGCTGGACGACATGATCCAGACCCAGGACAGGGCGCGTGCCGTGGAAGACGTCACCATGGACGCCAAGCGCAACCTCGACGAGGCGATTGACGCCCAGACGGGCGACGCGAGCGACGAGTCGGGCGGCAATTAGCTCCACGCCGCGACCGCGGCGGAGCGAGACCATGCAGCGCATCACGGAACCTGAACTCATGGACGAGGCCGAGCAGGCGCGCGCCTATGCGATGGCCGACTTTGCCGAGCCCAACGAACGCTTCGTCGGGTATTTCGAAACGGAGTTTCCCGAACTTCAGACTGGTTCGGTGCTCGACCTCGGCTGCGGTCCGGGCGACATCGTGCTGCGCCTGGCTACTCGACGTGCCGGACTCACCGTGCATGGCATCGATGGCTCGGCGGCGATGCTGCGGTTTGCCAGCGAAAGCCTGCACGAATCCCCGGAACTCGGCGGCCGCGTGCAGTTCATCGAGGGTTTGCTGCCGGGTGCCACGCTGCCGTTGCCGGGATACGACGCCGTCGTCAGCAACAGTCTGCTGCACCACCTGCACGATCCGGACGTGTTCTGGAGGGCGGTGCGCGAGGCGGGTGCCCCAGGCGCAGCAGTGCTCGTGATGGACCTGTTCCGGCCGGAATCCGCGGCGGCGGCGCAGGCCATCGTCGACCAGTACGCCGCGAACGAGCCGGACGTGCTGCGCCTGGACTTCCTCGCATCGCTCTGCGCCGCGTTCGAACCCGACGAAATCCGCGCGCAACTGCAGGCACATGGCCTCGACAGTTTCCGCGTCAGGACCGTCTCCGACCGGCATCTGCTCGTCACGGGTCGACTGCCACCGCGATGAGCGACTTCTCCGCCTTCGAGCGGCTTGCACTGCCGATCGTTCGCGGGCTCGTTGCCATGTGGGTGCGGCCTTCGGTGCTGCCCGACGATGCGAAGTGGCAGCACGGGGCTGGTCGAGTTCCCGTGTATGCGCTCGAAAAGCGCAGCGTGATCGACCTCGCGGTGCTCGAGCACGTCTGTCGCGAGCGAGGCCTGCCGGATCCACACCTGCCAGTCGGCGCCAAGGCCGTGCTGGCGGACTCGTTGATCTTCCTCGAGCGTCGCACGGGTTTTTTCGGGCAGCGCATCGATCGCCGCATGCCCGAGGCACTGCGCGCGTTGACGGTCGCGGCAGGCGAGGATATTTCGTTCGACCCCGAGCTGATTCCTGTGAGCCTGTTCTGGGGCCGCGCCCCGGATCGTGAGCGAACGTGGTTCCGGCTGCTGATTGCCGAGGACTGGGACATTGGCGGGCGCTTCCGCAAGTTCCTCTCGCTGCTGATCAACGGCCGCAACCTGCTGGTGCTGCTCGGCGAGACGATGCCGGTGCAGTCCGCGATGTCGGAGACGCGGGGCATGCCGCGCGGCCCGCGCCGGATGTGGCGCCAGCTGCGCATGCAGTTCCGCAACCAGCGCGCGGCGACGATCGGTCCCGATCTCTCGCATCGGCGCACGATCGTGACCGAAGTGCTGCGCACGCATGCAGTGCGCGATGCCGTGCGCCAGGAAGTCCGGGACAAGAAGATCTCGCGCCGCGACGCGCTGAAGGTGGCGCGCGACTACGCTTACGAGGTCGCGGCCAACTACTCGCACGCGTTCGTCGTGTTTGCGTCGGGAATGCTCGGCCGGCTGTGGAACCGGCTCTACGACGGCGTCGAGCTCGCCAATTTTGCGAGCCTGCAGTCGGTCGACGAAGGCAGTGAAATCGTCTACGTGCCGTGCCACCGCAGCCACATGGACTACCTGCTGCTGTCGTACGTCGTGTACCACAAGGGCTATGCGGTTCCGCACATCGCGGCGGGTATCAACCTCAACATGCCGGTCATCGGCTCGTTGCTGCGACGTGGCGGCGCGTTCTTCCTGCGCCGCAGTTTCAGCGGCAACGCGACGTACTCCGCCGTGTTCTCCCGCTACCTGGGCGCGATGATGGCGCGCGGCCACTCGATCGAGTATTTCATCGAAGGTGGCCGCAGCCGCACGGGGCGCCTGATGCAGCCCAAGACAGGCATGCTTGCAATGACCGTGCGCGCCTACGTGCGCAAGCCGGTGCGCCCCGTCGTGTTCGTACCCATCTATTTCGGCTACGAGCGCCTCGTCGAAGGCCGCACCTACATCGGTGAGTTGGCCGGACGGCCGAAGGAGAAGGAATCGGTCATCGGCATGTTGCGCACGCTGCCCGAACTGCGCAGCCGCTTCGGCAAGGTCTACGTCAGCTTCGGCGAGCCACTACCGCTCGACGACCTGCTCGAGCACCACGTGCCGGGCTGGGATCGGCAGCAGCCGGTCACGGAAGAAAAGCCCGCCTGGCTGTCGCCGCTCTGCGTCGACCTGGCCCACCAGATCATGACGCGCATCAATGCCGCCGCGTGCGTGACGCCGGTCAACCTGATGGGCACGGTGCTGCTCGCGACGCCGCGGCAGCGCATGGGCGAGGCCGACCTGGCCCGTCAGCTCGAGCTGTATGCGTCGCTGATGCGGCAGGCGCCGTATTCGCCGCGCGTCTGGGTCACGCCGCTCGACGGCCAGTCGATGATCCGGCACTGCGATTCGCTGCGCATGCTGTACCGGCAATCGCATCCGCTCGGCGACATCGTCGGCATGTCCGAATCGACGGCGGTGCTGTCGAGCTACTACCGCAACAACGTCCTGCACCTGCTGCTGATGCCTTCGTTGCTGGCGAGCGCCTTCCTCAACAATACTTCCGTGCGGCGGGTCGACCTGCTGCGATTGGCGGGCCGAGTCTATCCGTACGTCGCGGACGAATACTTCCTGCACTGGCGGGAGCACGAGTTGCCGGCGGTGGTCGACGAGCTGCTCGAGGACCTGCTCAACCACGGCTTGCTCACGGCCTCGGACGATCGCAGTGACTGGCGGCGGCCGGCCGCCGAATCGAGCGAATCCGTGCAGCTGTCGGTGCTGGCTCGCATCAGCGTGCCGATCCTCGAGCGCTATTACCTGGCAATCTCCCTGCTGCTGCGCGCGGGCAGCGGGCGCCTGACGCAGGAGGCGCTCGAGCGGCAGTGCCAGCTGACTGCGCAACGCATGGCCATGTTGTACGAACTCAATTCACCCGAGTTCTTCGACCGCGCGCTGTTCGGAAATTTCGTCGGGCGCCTGCGCGCGCGCAACGTCGTCAGCGAGGCCGCCGAGGGCAGGCTCGTGTTCGACGCGAAGGTACTCGAGGCCGTCGCCTCCGACGCGCAGTTCGTACTGCACGAGCAGATCCGCAACTCCATCCTGCAGGTGGTTCACCGCTGAGGGCAGCCGGGCGCCCAGCCGCTGCGCCATGGGCCCGCGGTCGCGGGGGCCCCCCCCGGCGCCCCCCCCCCCCCCCCCCCCCCCCCCCGGGCCGGCGGTCCCCCGGGTGTTTCCGGCCCCCCCCCCCCCCCCCCCCCCCGCGGGGGGGGGGGGCCGCCCCCCCCCGGGGGGGGGGGGGGGGGGGGGGGGGCCCGCGCCCCCCCCCGCCCCCCCCCCCCCCGGGGGGGGGGGGGCCCCCCCCCCGCCCCCCGCGCGGGGCCGGCGGGGGGGGGGCGCCCGGCGGCCCCCCCCCCCCCCCCCGGCCCCGGGGGGGGGGGGGCCCCCCCCCCCCCCCCCCCCCCCCCCCGGGCCCGCGGGGGCCCCCCCCCCGCCGGGCCCCGGGGGCGCGGCCCCGGGCGGGCCGGGGGGGGGGGGGGGGGGGGCGGGGCCGCGGCCCGCGCCCCCCCGGGGGCCGGCGGCCCCCCGGGGGGGGGGGGCCCGGGCGGCCGCCCCCCGCCGCCGCCCCCCCGCCCCCCGCCCCCCCCCCCCCCCCGGCCCCCCCCGGCCGGGGGGGGGGCCGGGGGGGGGGCGGGCGGCCCCCGCGCCCCCCCGGCCCGGGGGGGGGGGGGGGGCCCCCCCGGGGCGTTTCGGGGGGCGGGGGGCCGGGCGGCGCGGGGGGGGGGCGCGCCGGGGGGGGGGGGGGGGGGGGGGCGGGGGGCCCCCGGCGGGCCCCCCCCCCCCCCCCCCCGCCCCTATCGGGTCGACCCCTCGGTCGTCCCCGCGCGGGATTCCTCGAGACGACTGCCCCTCAGTCATCCCGCGGGATTCCTTCGAGCTGCCGCTCTCAGTCATCGAACGATTTGCGGCGCAGCACTTTCACCTTGCCGCGCTGCGTCTTGCCCTCCAGGCGCTTCACTTTCGATGCCCGCGTCGGCTTCGTCTTGCGGCGAGGCTTGGGTTCGACCAGCGCTGCCACGATCATCGTGCGCAACCGCTCGAGCGCATCCGCGCGATTCTGTTCCTGTGAACGCAGGCGCTGCGCATCGATGACGATCATTCCCGCGTCCGTCATGCGGCGTCCCGCGAGACGCTTCAGTCGTGCGCGTGCGTTCGGCCACAGCTCGTTCCAGAGCGCTGAATCGAAGCGCAGCTCGACGGCATTGGAGACCTTGTTGACGTTCTGGCCGCCAGGTCCCGATGCACGCACGGCGCGAAACTCAATCAGGTCGTCCGGAATCGAGAGCGATTCGTTGATTGCGAAGGGCACCGCCCGCTCTCAATCGCGCGGGGCGACGGGCGAGGCGGGTGCCATCTCGACGCGGATCTCGCGCTGTGCAACGGGAATCGTGATGCCGTTTTCCCTGAACAGCCGCCAGATGCGGCGGTTCACGTCGGACCGGACGTTGTTGACGCCTTCCTGCGGGTCGGGAATCCAGAAGCGCAGCTCGAGCTCGATGCCGTGGTCGCCGAATCCGATCAGGCGTGAAACCGGCGCCGGTTCGTGCAGGATGCGGGGATGTCCGTCGGTGGCCTGCAACAGCAGTTTCATCGCGACTTCCGGGTCATCCTTGTAGCTCACGCGGATCGGCAGCTTCAGCCGCACGCGCGGGTCCGTGTAACTCCAGTTGATCACCGGGTTGGTGATCAGGTGCTGGTTCGGCACCAGGGTCTCGACGCCATCGCGGTCGCGCACGACGACGTAGCGGCCGCGCAGTTCCTCGACCCAGCCGAAGCCCTCGGTGGCGGTGCCGGTCGTGCCGGTGAAGCTGATGACGTCGCCCGGCTTGATCGAGCGGTCCATCAGCAGTACGAAGCCGCTGACGAAATTGGCCGCGATGCTCTGCAGGCCGAAGCCGAGGCCGATGCCGATGGCACCCGTGAGCACGTTCAACGTCGTCAGGTCGAGGCCGGCCGCATTCAGCCCGACCAGCACGGAGAGGCCGACCAGGAACGCCTGCACGAACTTCGCGATGCCGATGCGCATCGTCGGGGCGAGCGCGTCGAGCTTCAGCACGTGGCGCTCGAGCCAGCGCGAGATCCACAGCGCGAGCAGCACGAAGACACTGACGGTGACCAGCAGCTTCATCACCGACCAGGCGGAGATGCGCGTCTTGCCCGCCTGCATGCCGATGCCGTCGAGGGCGCGGATGACCTCGTCGCCCCAGCCCAGCAGGTGCAGCGATAGAAACATCCATATCACGCCGGTGATCGCCGCGCCCCAGCCCTTGAGCCGGGCGCGGGTACCGAGCGACACGCGCAGCACGTAAATGACCACCCTGATCAGCAGCAGCAGCCCGATCAGCTGCACCGCCACGTCGACCATGCTGGCCTGCAGCCCCGACGCATGCAGCAGGCCGTCGACCGCGGCCAGGATCATGAGGATCAGGGCCGGTGGCGCACCGACGAAGAGCAGTTCGCGCGCGCGGTCGGGCAGGTTCTCGGGCTCGGGCGAGACCGTGATATGCGAGCGGGCGTGGACGGCGGCCCACCAGCCGAGCAGCAGCGCGCCGGCGATGACGACCAGCTGCAGGAAGTTTTCAGGCTGCTGCAGGGTTGCCAGGGCGTCCCCGATCACCTGCAGTTGGGTTTTCATCCGGTCACGCGTTGAGGTCCGGGATCAGCTGGCTCTCGAGGCGGGCAATCTGGTCTTTCAGCAGGAGCTTGCGTTTCTTCAGCCGGCGCAGTTGCACCTGGTCCACGTAGAGGTCGAGCTGCAGGCGATGGATCACGTCGTCGAGGTCGCGGTGCTCGATGCGCAGGCCCCGCAATCGATGCAGGTTCTGGAACGTCTCGGTGTCGACGTTGTCCGTCTGTTCAGCCATCGCGGGCGCTGTTCGTGGTCCGGTGCGGGGCAGATACTTTAGCCCCCGGCCGCGCAAAAAGGGAGCTAGTCCAGCCCGATGGTCTCCACGCGCTGCCCGAACATCACGACGAACCCCTGCTGCCGGGTATTGCCGTCGAGCGTGTAATCGAAAAGATAGGTGCGCTCGAAGGCCAGCCGCCCGCCGGCGGCCCGTACAACCTTGATCGACCGGAAGGCGACGGTTCCGTCGAGCAGGATGCCGCCCGTCGCAACGCATGTTTCACGGGCTGCGTCGTTGGCCCGTTCACGTGCCCCGAGCGCGTCGTGCCAGAACAGCACGACGCCGCTGAAGGCGATGCACAGGAGCAGCAGGCTCCACGAGAGTTCCACGGCGGGCGGGGCTCAAAACAGCTTGTGCCAGTGGCGTGAGGCGTCGCCGTACGCCAGGAAATGCGGGTTCAACAGGGTGTCGCGCTCGTTGTAGCGCAGGGGCAGGCCATCCAGCGTCGTCACCGACCCGCCGGCCGCCTCGACCACCGCCTGCGCGGCCGCCGTGTCCCATTCGCAGGTCGGTCCCAGGCGCGGGTAGAAGTCCGCCGTCCCCTCGGCGACCAGGCAGAACTTGAGCGAGCTGCCCATCGGCCGCATCTCGTGCGCTCCGATCCGTTCGAGCACGCTGTCGAGCGAGTCGCCGCGATGTGAGCGGCTGCCGACGATCACGAGCGGGTCCGCGGCGGGGTGACGTACCTGGATGGCCTGCGCAACGCCACCCTCGTGCGCGACGAACGCGCCGGCGCCTGCGACGCCGTAGTAAACGAGGTTGAGCACCGGCGCCGCCACGACGCCGAGGACGGGCTTGTGGTCACGGACCAGCGCGACATTGACCGTGAACTCGCCGTTGCGGTTGATGAATTCCTTGGTGCCGTCGAGCGGGTCGATCAGCCAGAAATCGCTCCAACGGTGCCTGACTTCCGGTGCCTGCTCAGCCGCCGACTCTTCCGAAAGCACGGGGGTGTCCGGGGTGAGCTGGCGCAGTCCGGCGCTCAGGATGTCGTGCGCGGCGCGGTCCGCGCGCGTGATCGGCGAATCGTCGGCTTTGTACTCGACCTCGTGGCCGGAAGCGTAGACCTCGAGGATCGCGGTGCCGGCGGCGTCGACGATCCGCAGCACTTCGGGCAGCAGCGACGCGGGGTCGCGGGTTACGGCAGTGTTCAAGCTCATCTCCCGGTGATGGACAGCCGTATCATACCGGCCTCGCCCACCCGCTTGCGTCGTCCAGACACCCCGCGCCGATGTCCTCCTTTCCGATCCCCGAGTGGTCCCGCATCGACGTCGTGTGCCTGGACATGGACGGCACCGTGCTCGACCTGCATTTCGACAACCTGTTCTGGCTCGAGGTGCTGCCGCGGCGCTGGGGCGAGGCACGCGGCCTCGATTACGACGCGGCGATGGCGCAACTGCGGCCCCGGTTCGAGGCGAAGCGGGGCACGCTCGACTGGTACTGCGTGGATCACTGGAGCGACGAACTCGGGCTCGACATCCCGGCGCTCAAGCACGAGCTGCGCGACGAGATCCGCTATCTCGACGGCGCCGTGGACTTCCTTGACCTGCTGCGGGTCCTCGGCAAGCGCGTGCTGCTCACGACCAACGCGCATCCGCTCAGCCTGCAGGTGAAGGACTCGCAGACACAACTGTCGCGGCACTTCGACGAACTCGTGTCTTCGCACGAACTCGGCGTGCCGAAGGAACGTCCGGAGTTCTGGGTGGAGCTCGCGCGCAGGCACGATGTGCCGCTCGCCCGCACATTGTTCGTGGACGATAGCGCAGCCGTGCTGCAGGCAGCGCGCCTGGCGCAAGTGGGTTGGATCTATCAGGTGCTGCAGCCGGACTCGACGCGGCCGCCGCATCCCCCGGTCGCTGGCATCGCCGGGGTGCGCAGGCTGGCAGACCTGCGCGAATCGGTCCTGGGTCAGCTTGCCGCTGGCGCGGGGCCGGAATCGCCTCCGCCCTGAGGCGCGCCGGTGCTTTCGCCCTGTGGTCCGCCCGAACGTCCGCGTCCGCCGCGACGACGACGCGTGCGGGGAGCGCCGGTTTCTCCCTCGCCCGCGGGAGCTGACTGCCGAGGTGCAGGCTCTGCTCGGCCGCCGTCTCCCGCGCCCGCGGGAGTGGGTTGGGGATTGGGTCTGGGCGAGGGCCGGCTCGACGACGAATGCCCGTCCCGACGTGGACCGCCACCGCTGCTGCCGCTGCGACTGCGTCCGCCACCGCCACCACCGCTGCGCGGCGGGCCGCTGCGTCCACCGCGGCCGCCACCACCGCTGCCCCCGCGCGAACCACCGCCCGGTCCGCTGAAGCGGCGGCGTTCGTAGCGCGGCACGATAATCTCCGCGAGCAGTTCCTGCGCCACGGAGGCGACCGCAATCTTGCGGCCGATGTAGTCCTCGATGTCCGGCAGCGACTGCACGTAGTCCTCGCAGCCGAGGCTGATGGCGTCGCCCTCGGCGCCCGCCCGCGCCGTGCGGCCGATGCGGTGCACGTAGTCTTCCGGGTCCTGCGGCAGGTCGTAGTTGAAGACGTGGCTGACGTCGGGGATGTGCAGGCCGCGGGAGGCCACGTCGGTGCCGATCAGGATCGCCAGCTCGCCGCTGTGGAAGTCGCGGATCATGCGCAGGCGCTTGTTCTGCGGCACGTCGCCGGAGATCGCTTCGGCATTGAAGCCGTTGGCCTTGAGCATCGTCTCGAGTTCTTCGGCGCCACGGCGCGTGTTGACGAAGATCATCGTGCGGTGCGGGTCCATCTGCCGCAGCAGGCCGACCAGCAGGCGCGGCTTCTCGTCCATCGACGGGTAGTAGACGACCTGGCGTACCTGGTCGACGGTCATCTTGTCGGGCTCGATGCGCACGAGTTCCGGGTCGTTCATGTGCTCGAACGCGAGTTCAAGCACGCGCTGCGCGAGCGTCGCGGAAAACAGCAGGTTGAGCCGCTGATCCGGCGCCGGCAGGCGGCGCATGATGTAGCGGATGTCGGTGATGAAGCCGAGGTCGAACATGCGGTCGGCTTCGTCGAGGATCAGGACCTGCACGGCCGCAGGTCGAACACGCGCTGCTTGTAGAAGTCGATGAGGCGGCCAGGCGTGCCGATCAGCACGTCAACGCCTTCCTCGAGGATGCGGCGCTGCTTTTCATAGTCGACGCCGCCAAAGGCCAGGCCGAGCGTCAGGCCCGTGTACTGGCCGAGGATCTCTGCGTCGTGATGGATCTGCACGGCGAGTTCGCGCGTCGGCGCGATGATCAACGCGCGCGGGGCGTTGACCGGACGATCGGCGGGAGCCTCTTTCCGCAGCAGGTTCGAATACATCGCCACGAGGAACGCGGCGGTCTTGCCGGTGCCGGTCTGGGCCTGTCCCGCGATGTCGAAGCCGGCGAGCGCGCGCGGCAGGGTTTGAGCCTGGATCGGGGTGCAGCGCTCGAAGCCGGCGTCGGCGATGCCGCGGGCGAGCGACTCAGGCAAGTGGAGGTGAGTAAACGAAATGTCGCTGAGGTGAGTGTCTGACATCGGTCCCGGATCGGCGCATGTGGCCTTGCAAATTACGGAAAAGCGGGTTCAAATAACAGGAACGCGGAACAATCCGCTCCCGCCTGAGCATGTCGCCGGCCGATCGGGCCTGAGTCCAGGTTCCACCATAACGGTGAACCTGACCGGCGGACCCGGCGCAACGGAATCCCCTTAGAACTCCAGTCAACGGCCAGCAATCTCGATAGTTTGCCCTACGCGGACCCCTGCCGTCACCCGATTCCGGGGACGCACACAAACCCCTCAAGAAAGTACCAAGTGCCCAAATACCCTTTTCAGCCAGCGGAGGTAATCTCTGGTGAGCCAGCAGATCGTTCACGTCTCGGACTCGAGCTTCGAGCAAGACGTATTGAAGTCGAATGTTCCCGTCCTTCTGGACTTCTGGGCTGAGTGGTGCGGACCATGCAAGATGATCGCACCGATTCTGGATCAGATAGCGGCGGAGTACGCGGGGAAGGTGGTCGTCGCGAAGATGAACGTGGACGAGAACCCCAAAACCCCAATGAAGTTCAGCGTCAGAGGCATCCCAACTCTGATCCTGTTCAAGAACGGTCAGCTGCAAGGCCAGAAGATCGGCGCGGTCCGCAAGGGCGACGTCGTGGCTTTTCTGGACAGCAACCTGTGAGAGGTTACCTGGGCAACCCGAACCGCAACCGCCAGGGAGGAAACAAGCGCGGTCGTGGTGGTGGCCCAGACGGTAATCGTGGCCCGCGGCAGGACGAACTGCCGCCGGACGATTACATGATGGAAGGCGACGACCTCGACGTCATCAGCCCGGCCGAGCTGGAAGCCAGCCGCAAGTCGATGAACCTGAGCGAGCTCAAGCACAAGCCCATCCCGAAGCTGCTCGAGCTCGCCCAGTCGATGGGCCTCGAGAACCTGGCCCGCTCGCGCAAGCAGGACATCATCTTCTCGATCCTGAAGGCGCATGCGCGCAAGGGCGAAAACATCTACGGCGACGGCGTGCTCGAGATCCTGCAGGACGGCTTCGGCTTCCTGCGCTCGCCCGACAGTCGTACCTGGCGGGCCCCGACGACATCTACATCAGCCCGTCGCAGATCCGCCGCTTCAACCTGCGCACCGGCGACACGCTTTCCGGCCTGATCCGCCCGCCGAAAGACGGCGAGCGCTACTTCGCGCTGCTGAAGGTCGGCGAGATCAACTTCGATTCGCCGGACAATGCACGCAGCAAGGTCCTGTTCGAGAACCTGACGCCGCTGCACCCGACGCGGCGCTTCAAGTTGGAACGCGGCACGGGCAGCACGGAAGACCTCACCGCGCGCATGATCGACCTGATCGCGCCGCTCGGCAAGGGCCAGCGCGGCCTGATCGTCTCGCCGCCGAAGGCCGGCAAGACGATGCTGCTGCAGAACATCGCCAATTCGATCACCGGCAACCACCCCGAGGTGTACCTGATCGTGCTGCTCATCGACGAGCGGCCCGAGGAAGTCACCGAAATGACGCGCACCGTGCGCGGCGAAGTCGTGTCGTCGACGTTCGACGAGCCGGCCAGCCGCCACGTGCAGGTCGCCGAGATGGTGATCGAGAAGGCCAAGCGCCTGGTCGAGCACAAGAAAGACGTGGTCATCCTGCTCGACTCGATCACGCGCCTCGCGCGCGCCTACAACACCGTGGTGCCGAGTTCCGGCAAGGTGCTGACGGGCGGCGTGGACGCCAACGCGCTGCAGCGACCGAAGCGCTTCTTCGGCGCCGCGCGCAACATCGAAGAAGGCGGCAGCCTGACGATTCTCGCCACCGCGCTGATCGACACCGGTTCGCGCATGGACGACGTGATCTACGAAGAGTTCAAGGGCACCGGCAACAGCGAAATCCACCTCGATCGCCGCATTGCCGAAAAGCGTGTCTATCCGGCGTTCAACATCAACCGCTCCGGCACGCGCCGCGAAGAGTTGATCACGTCGTCGGAAGAACTGCAGAAGATCTGGATCCTGCGCAAGCTCCTGCATCCGATGGACGAACTGGCGGCCGCGGAGTTCCTCATCGACAAGATGCGGGACACCAAGACCAACGGTGAGTTCTTCGAGGCGATGAAACGCTGACCGCGCAGTCGGAGCGCGTCCGGGGCATCGTCGCGATGCTCGTGTCCGTGGCCTGTTTTTCGGTCATGGACTCGATGCTCAAGCTCCTGTCAGAGCACTACCCTTCGCTGCAGGTGGCATACCTCCGCGCAGCGTCGTCGCTTCCGTTCGTCCTGGCCGTCATCGCCATCCGCGGGCGGCTCGGCCGGATCCGGCCCGTCAACATCCGGCTGCACCTGCTGCGTGGTGCACTCTCGGTGCTGATGCTGTACAGCTTCATCAGCGCCGTGCGCGAGTCTTCGCTCGCCACCACCTATTCCATCTTCATGTGCGCGCCGCTGCTCGTCGCGGCCTTGTCCGTGCCGATGCTGAAGGAAAAGGTCGTCAGCGGTCAGTGGTTTGCCATTGCGGTCGGCCTGTCGGGCGTGCTCCTGATGCTGGGACCGGTCGATGGCAAGTGGCTGTCGGCGGGCTCGCTGTGGGCCATCGTTGCGCTGTGGACGTATGCCCTGGCGGTGGTCTCGCTGCGCCTGCTGTCGCGCACCGATTCCACCGAGAGCATGGTGCTCGGGTTCACGCTGCTGTTGATGATCGGTGCGGGCCTGCTGGCGCTTCCGGGCTGGCAGCCGATCCATTGGGGCAGGGACCTCGCGCTGATCCTCGGTGTCGGCATCATGGGTTCCATCGGCCAGAACCTGATCACGGTCGCGTTCCGCAGCGCCCCGGCTGCGGTCGTCGCGCCGTTTGAATACACCGCCATGCTGTGGGGTGTGCTGCTCGATGTCGCCATCTGGAGCGTCTACCCGAGTGTGCTGACGCTGGTCGGCGCGTCCGTCGTCATCGGCGCGGGGCTGTACCTGATCCAGCGCGAGCGGCGGCAGGCGGCGGTTCCCGCGTCCGGGAAGCCTGCGTCGTCGTAGTTATTCCGGGCCGTGCGCTGCTCGGGCTTTGCCCGCGATGCCGGAGTGCCAGTGCGGTCGATCCAGTCGTTCTTCCCGGGCGCGGAAAGGCAGACACGCGCCCGGGAAGAGCGACTGGATCGACCGCCTGCGATACGGCGCCTGGGCGAGTTTTCGGGCACGCCCGAAAACGGCGCACGGCGCAGCAGCGTCACCGTACAAGGACCGCCGCGGTTGCCGCTGCGATCGACGTCCGGATCAGGCGTGGCCGGGCCGCGAATGCCGGGGTTGAAATGCCGTTGCTATCGTCGCCGCGTACCCTCCGCCGGCCATCCATCCATGCAACCCACCAAGCACGGTCGGCACGCTGCGGGATTCCATGCGGCAGTGTCCTGAGTCATCATCGCCAAAACAGGGCGCGCCTGGATGCCGCCACTTGTACCGGCAATGGTTGCCTGCAGGAAACTCTAAGCGGGAGATTCGCCAAGTGCACAAAGCCTTCAGGACGATCATCGTGTTCGCGGGTTGCGCCTGTGCAGCGGGTGCCGGTGCAGTGGATCCCGGCAATCACGAAGGCGCGACGAAGAGCGGTGTGGCCCGGGTCACCGCGCCGCAATTCTCACCGTATGTTGGCCGCAACTATCCGACGCGTGTTTTCTGGGGCGATACTCACCTGCACACATCGATCTCGGTCGATGCCGGCACCATGAACCGGGTCGGACAGGAAGATGCTTTCCGGTTTGCACGCGGCGAGGAAGTCACGAGCACCGGTGGCCTGCGCGCCAAGCTCGCGCGGCCGCTCGATTTCCTCGTGATCGCGGACCACGCTGAGATGTACGGGCTCATGCCGCAGTTGCTCAGCGGCGACCCCGAGGTTCTCGCCACCGACACGGGCAGAAAGTGGCACGCGGCGCTGACGTCCGGCAATACCGATACGATCTTCGCGACCGCGATGGAAATCGTCGCCTCGCTTTCGGGCAAGGAGGCGCCGATCAAGAGCGACAAGGCGGTGCGCAATGCGTGGCAGGCGTACACGGCGCTCGCCGACAAGTACAACGAGCCCGGCCGCTTCACCGCGCTGATCGGCTTCGAATGGACCGCGATCGGCGGCGACAACCTGCACCGCAACGTGGTGTTCCGCGGCAACTCCAGCATCGCGAACCGCACTGTGCCGTATTCGCAGTTCGACAGCCAGAACCCCGAGGATCTCTGGCGCTACCTCGCCGACTTCGAGCAGCGCAACGGTGCGGAAATGCTCGCGATCCCGCACAACGGTAACCTCAGCAACGGCCGCATGTTCGCGGTCGAGACGTTCGACGGCAAGCCGCTGACGAAAGACCTGGCAACGCTGCGCGCGCGGTTCGAGCCGGTCATCGAAGCCACGCAGATCAAGGGTGACAGCGAGTCGCACCCGTACCTGTCGCCGAGCGACGAGTTCGCGGACTACGAGAAGTGGGACCGGTCGAACCTCAACGGCACCGAGGCCAAGCTGCCAGAAATGCTGCAGTTCGAGTACGCGCGCGAGGCGCTCAAGACAGGCCTGGCGCTCGAGCGCTCGCTCGGTGTGAACCCGTACAAGTTCGGCATGCTCGGCAGCACCGACGCGCACACGTCGCTCGCTGCGGTCGAAGAGGAAAACTTCTTCGGCAAGCACTCCGGTGTCGAGCCGGGGCCACATCGCTGGGAGCACGTCGTCATCGAGGCGCCCGATCCCAAGTACACGATCCACGGCTGGCAGCAGGCGTCCGCCGGCTATGCGGGCGTCTGGGCCGCCGAAAACTCGCGCGAAGCGATTTTCGACGCGCTGAAGCGCAAGGAAACCTACGCCACGACCGGCCCGCGCATGGTGGTACGTTTCTTCGGCGGTTGGGAATTCACGACCGATGACGCGCGCTCGCGGCTGCCCGCCGCGGTGGGTTACGCCAAGGGCGTGCCGATGGGGGGTGACCTGCGCAAGGCGCCTGCAGCCAGATCACCCACGTTCCTGGTGGCCGCGCTCAAGGATTCGTACAGCGGTAACCTCGACCGCATCCAGATCATAAAGGGCTGGCTGGACCAGGACGGCAAGACGCACGAAAAAGTCTATGACGTCGCCTGGAGCGACGGCCGCAAGGTCGGTGCGAACGGCACGGTGCCGCCGGTCGGCAATACCGTGAACGTGGCGCAGGCAACCTGGACGAACACCATCGGCGCGCCGGAACTCAGCACGACCTGGACCGATCCCGATTTCGACGCGAAGCAGCCGCTTTCTACTATGCGCGCGTCATCGAGATTCCGACGCCGCGCTGGACGGCGTACGAGGCACTGCGTTACGGGGTGAAGATGACGGCGGACGTTCCGATGACGACGCAGGAGCGCGCGTACACGTCGCCGATCTGGTACACGCCGTAGGAAGGGCAGGAAGGGGGGAGTAGACGTCGACGAGCAAGTCATCGATGTCGCAACGCGAAGTCCCAGTGACGGGTATCGTACGGCGATCCACTGGTATTCCGCGCGCTTCGGCGGAATTTCGATGCGCCGTGCGATGTTCCCGGACTTGCCCGGGACCTCGCTCAGGCGCCGTACCGCAAGCAGTCGATCCGGCAGTTCTTCCGGCTCGCGTGTCTGCCTTTCCGCGAGCCGGAAGAACTGCCGGATCGACTGCTTGCTACGACACCCGAGCCCTTGCAGGGCAAATCCAGCGCAACTCGCCGGCGCTAAGACTCCCGCGCGATCGCGCGGTAACCGATGTCCTTGCGGTACTGCAGGCCTTCCCAGCAGATCGTCCCTGCAAGTTCGTAAGCCTGCTTCTGCGCGGCGCGCACGGTGGTGCCGAGACCGACGGCGCAGAGCACGCGACCACCGTTCGTCACCACCTTGCCGGCAGCAGTCAGCGTCGTGCCGGCGTGAAACACCTTGCCAGGCATCTTCGCCGCGGCGTCGAGGCCGTGGATTTCGTCGCCCTTGCGCACATCGTCCGGATAACCACCAGCGGCCATGACGACACCCACGGCTGCGCGCGGGTCCCAGTCGACCTTGATGCCCTCGAGCTTGCCGTCGAGCGCGGCCTCGCACAGCGGCGTGAGGTCCGAACGCATGCGGGCCAGTATCGGTTGCGTCTCCGGGTCGCCGAAACGGCAATTGAATTCGAGCACGTTGGGTGTGCCGTCAGGATGGATCATGATGCCCGCGTAGAGGAAGCCAAGATAGGGCGTACCTTCGCGGGCCAGCGCGGCTACCGTAGGTAGCATCACCTCGCGCATGATGCGCTCGTGTATCTCAGGCGTGACGACCGGTGCGGGCGAATAGGCTCCCATGCCTCCTGTGTTCGGGCCTTCGTCGGCGTCGCGCAAGCGCTTGTGGTCTTGCGATGTGGCGAGCGGCAGCACCGTCGTGCCGTCCACCATTGCGATGAAGCTGGCTTCTTCGCCTTCGAGGAACTCCTCGACCACGACCAGGTCGCCGGCCTTGCCGAAGCGACCCGCAAACATGTCCTCTGCGGTCCGCACGGCTTCGTCGACGGTCGCGCAGATGACTACGCCCTTCCCGGCGGCGAGGCCATCGGCCTTCACGACCAGCGGTGCCTTCTGCGCGCGAATCCACGCCGCGTCGAAGGTGTCGCGGGTGAACTTGGCGTACGCCGCGGTGGGAATGTCGTGGCGCTTGAGGAAGTCCTTGGTAAAGGCCTTCGAGCCTTCGAGCCGGGCAGCGAGTCTGCTGGGCCCGAAGCAGCGCAGTCCCGCGGCCGCAAACGTGTCGCAGAGGCCGATGACGAGCGGCGCTTCAGGGCCGACGATGGTGAGGCCGATCTCCTCGCGCTGGGCGAAAGCGAGCAGGGCAGGCACGTCGTCCGCGACGATGTCGACGTTGGTCGTGTGCGGCTCGAGCCGCGTGCCCGCGTTGCCCGGCGCGACGAAGACCTGAGACACGCGGGGCGACTGCGCAACCTTCCAGGCCAACGCGTGTTCGCGGCCGCCGGAACCGATGATCAGCACTTTCATGAGGGGCTGGGGAATGGTCGGAAAGGGGTTAGGGGATGGGGGTTAGGGGATAGTCGGAAGTCAGAAATCGGAGAGCGGATTTGGAAGCCGGAGTTCTCTCCCGCGCGTTGCGCGACCGCAGCCGTCGCAATGGCGGATCTGTTCGCCGAGGGGTCATGCCGTTTCATGCGGGAGGTGACAAGCGACATGTGCAAGCTGCACCTCCGACTAACCCCCAACCCCTATCCCCTAACCCCTTCCTCAGTGCCGGAAGTGCCGCATCCCCGTGAACACCATGGCGATACCATGCTCGTCCGCGGCCGCGACGACTTCCGCGTCCCGCATCGAGCCACCCGGCTGGATCACGGCCCTGATGCCGTGCTCGGCCGCCGCGTCGAGACCGTCGCGGAACGGGAAGAACGCATCGGACGCCATGGCCGCACCCGCCGGCTCGAGGCCGCCGTCGCGCGCCTTCATTGCGGCGATGCGCGTGCTGTAGACGCGGCTCATCTGTCCTGCGCCGATGCCGATGGTCATGCCGTCGCGCGCGAAGATGATCGCGTTCGACTTCACGTACTTGCACACCTGCCAGGCGAACGTGAGGTCGAGCAATTCCTGCGCGGTGGGAGCACGCTTCGTGACGACCTTGAAATCCGCCGGCGCGACCATGCCGAGGTCGCGCGTCTGCAGCAGTAAACCGCCGTTGACGCTGCGCATCTCGATCCGGCTGTTGCTCGGTGTGAACGGCCCGGTGACCAGCAGGCGCACGTTCTCCTTCTTCGAGCAGATTTCACGCGCCTCCGGCTCGACCGACGGCGCGATGATCACTTCGACGAACTGGCGCTCGACGATCGCCGACGCCGTCCCGGCATCCAGCGGTCGATTGAACGCGATGATGCCGCCAAAAGCCGACGTGGGATCCGTGCGGTATGCGTTGTCGTACGCTGCGCGGATCGTGGCGGCGACGGATACGCCGCAGGGATTCGCATGCTTGACGATGACACACGCTGGCGCCTCGAACTGCCGCACGCATTCGAGAGCGGTGTCCGCGTCGGCCAGATTGTTGAACGAGAGTTCCTTGCCCTGCAGTTGCGAAGCCGAACCCACGCTCGCGCCCTGCGCGTCGCTCGCGACGTAGAACGCAGCCTGCTGATGCGGGTTTTCGCCGTAGCGCAGGTCGAGCCGTTTGCGAAACTGCAACGGCAGCAGGTCGGGGAAGTCGGCCGCGGTCGTGCCTCCGGTGCCGTTGGAGCGAACCGCCTGCGACAGGTACGAAGCGACCATTGCGTCGTACTGCGCCGTGTGTGCGAATGCCTTGGCGGCGAGCCGCAGCCGGGTGTCGTCGCCGATGCTGCCGTCTGCGCGATCCATCTCGGCGAGCACCGAGCCGTAATCAAGTGGATCCACCACGATGGCGACGCGGTCATGGTTCTTCGCGGAGGCGCGCACCATCGCCGGTCCGCCGATGTCGATGTTCTCGACCGCGTCCTCGAACGTGCAGCCAGGCTTCGCGATCGTCGCGGCGAATGGGTACAGGTTGACGACGACGAGGTCGATCGCCTCAATGCCGTGCTCGCGCATCACCGCGTCGTCGACTCCGCGGCGGCCGAGCAGTCCGCCGTGCACCCTCGGGTGCAGGGTCTTGACGCGGCCGTCCATGATCTCCGGGAAGCCGGTCACCGCGGACACGTCGATCGCCTCGATGCCTTCGCCGCGCAGCAGCCTGGCCGTGCCGCCGGTCGATATGATCTGCACGTCGCGGCGTGCCAGTTCCCGTGCAAATTCGAGCAGGCCTTCCTTGTTGGATACGCTGATCAGCGCGCACTGGATGGACGGGTTCACCGGCGTCAGCCTGCGATGCCGTAGACGCGCAGTTTCTTGCGCAGCGTGCCGCGGTTGATGCCGAGAATATCGGCGGCGCGGCTCTGGTTGCCGGCCGAGAAATCGAGGACCGCACGGAAGAGCGGCTCTTCGACTTCGCGCAACACCAGGTCGTACAGGTGGCCGGGGGCGTGGCCATTGAGGCTTGCGAAGTAACTGTCGAGCGCCTGCTCGGTGAGCGAGCGCAGCGGCACGCCGTGGCCGTTGGTCGCGTGGCTGGTCGGTTTCGGTTCGCGTCGGGTCGTTGCTTGTTTGCTGCGCGCCGCCATTGCGGGGCTTCCTCTCGTTCTGTTCGTCGTGCCGCGGAGCGAGAGAAGAATCGTCAGGCCGCCACGGCGGCCGCGGAGTCTTCCAGCTCGTCGAAGTAGTCACGCACCTGCGCGAGCTGTGTCTCGACCGACACCGCCTGCATGACGGACTGACGGAACGCCTTGGCCTGCGGGCGTCCTGAGCAATACCAGCCGATGTGCTTGCGCGCGATCCTGACGCCTGGCTCGGGGCCGTAAAATTCGTACAAATCGCGCAGGTGCGTGAGCATGATATCACGCACTTCCGGGATGGCAGGAGGCGACAGCACGCGTCCTTCGAGCAAGGCGTCGATCTCGCCGAAAATCCACGGCCGGCCTTGCGCCGCGCGCCCGATCATGATCCCGTCGGCGCCGGTTGCCCGCAGCACTTCAATCGCCTTGGCGGGCGAGTCGATGTCGCCGTTGGCGAACACCGGAATGCCGACGGCTTGTTTCACCGCAGCAATGGTCGCGTACTCGGCCTCGCCATTGAAACGGCAGGCACGGGTGCGGCCATGCACGGCGAGCGCCTGGATGCCCGACTGCTCGGCAATGCGCGCGATGTTGACCGCATTGCGCTGATCGGGCGCCCAGCCGGTGCGGATCTTGAGCGTCACCGGCACGTCGACGGCCGCGACGGTGGCGCTGAGAATGGCGGCCACGTGGCTCTCGTCACGCAACAACGCCGAGCCGGCCTCCCTGGCACACACTTTTTTCGCCGGACACCCCATGTTGATGTCGATGACCTGCGCGCCGGCGTCGGCATTGCGACGCGCAGCGTCGGCGAGGAACTCGGGGTCGCCACCCGCAATCTGCACGACGCGCGGTTCCGGCTCGTCTGTGTGATCCCTGCGCCTGCGGGATTCTGCAGTGTCCCAGAGGCGCGGATCCGCCGCGATCATTTCACCGGCGGCGAGCGCTGCGCCCAGTCGGCGACAGAGTCGGCGGAAGGGCAGATCCGTCACGCCTGCCATTGGCGCCAGCAGCGCGTGGCCCTCGAGCCGGTAGGGTCCGATGACGATGGGGGGCGGCGCGAGCCATGGCCCGCGCCCGGCAGCGGTCGAGGCGATCACTGTGGCGCCTGGCTCGAAGGCGGCGATGCAGCGACCGGCTCGGCGCACCGGACCACGCCGTTCTCATCGCGCAGGCAGACGTCGAGCCGGTAGCCGACGGCTTCCGACGTGGTGCCGACGATCTCGAGTTCCGCTTCGGTCGACGCGCCTGCAGGCAGCAGTCGCGTCGCCTGTGCGGGGACGTTCAGGTATTCGGCGGGCTGGAAATCGCGTCGCGCGACGGTGCCACCGAAGCGATCTTCGAGTTCGAGTCGCAGCAGCGGCATCGGTTGTGCGAAGGTCGCACCGTTCTTCAGGCTGGCGCGCACTATCATCGTGCCGGCGGAAGAGGGTGCAGATTCGTTGGCGCCCCACTGGCGCAGCTCGAATGCAGCGAGGTTCCAGTTGGGCGGCAGCGGCATGCCGAGACTCGAGTAGACCTCGCGCAACGCGGGCCCGGTCGTCGCGCTGCGCGCGAGCTGCAGGCGGTTGTGGTGTGTGAGCTGCACGGCGAGCAGCAGCACCAGCACCAGTGCGCCGACGCCCCACGTCCAGCGCGTACTGCTGTCGTTGGCGGCTGCGGCCAGATGGTCCACTAGCCCGCGATCGCGGTCGCCGATCTCGAACGAGTCTTCCGGCTCAGGTTCGGGCGGGCGACGCCAGCGTGCCGTCACCAGTGCCATGGCTGGCTGCCCCTCGCCAATCGGCGGTGCGACAGTTGCCGTCGAATCCACTGCGATCGCAGCCGCAGTTGCTGCAACGGCGGCCGGCATCATCTCCAGGGGAGGGATCCGTTCGGCTGAACCGGCAACGGCTGGCTCGGGGTTGACCGATTCCGCAGCGACGGTCTGTATGGGGTTCACGCGGTCGTCGGCTGCTCGCTCGATTGAATCGATGGCTGCGACCTCGGGCACGACCGCGACCTCGCTCCCGGACAGGCGTCCATGCGCGCCGGTGATCTCTGCAAGGTGCTGCTCTTCGATTTCCCTTTCGATCTCGCGCTCGAGGAAATCCTCCTCGAACCCGTCGAAGCCTTCGGCACGCTCGATCTGGATACGCTCGCCTTCGAGCGTGATGTCCTCGACCGATTCGGGTTCGTGGACCCAGACCGGCGGATCGTTCGCGTCGTGTTCGGGTCGTCTTCCTCGCCCGTTTCGCCTTCCTTCAGGAACCCGACCAGTTCAGCAGAACTGGTGTCGCCCATGAGTCCGGCGCGATCCCCAGGTGACGACGACGCGCCGAACCTGCTCTGCCAGTCGCGCACGTCGACGAAGACCTGCTCGATGTCGTCGGCCGAGAAATGAAACTCCGGACCACTGCTGGCGTCGTCGGCGGACAGCAAGCCGACAGCCGTTGCGCCTGCCAGGCCACCCGCGGTCGTCGCGCCCGGTGGCACAGGCTCACCCAGCACCGAGGCCGGGGCGTCGGCCTGCAACGTGTCGCTGAGTCGCGGCAAGGCGTCGAACGCACTGCCGCAGCGGCCGCAACGGACGGTGCCGTGCGCGGCACGCAACGCGGCCGCCGGCACGCGAAAGCGCGTAAGGCAATCAGGACACTGGGAATACATCGGTCGTTATTCTATTTCCGGACGGCGCCTCATGCGCGCCGGCAGCCCGTCAACAGCCCCCATCCATCGCGTTCACCGGTCAGGCCGACATCAAACCACGGGCAGTAAGCGGCTGTCACTGCATCTGCCTGCTCGACCAGCAGTCCGCTCAGGGCGATTCGACCGCCGACGCGGGTCCTCCCGGCCAGCAGGGGTGCCAGGTCGATCAGGGGTCCAGCCAGGATATTGGCCAGCAACACGTCGGCCTCGGCCCGTTCCGCTTCCCGGTCGGCTGTCACCTGGACTCGGTCGAGCACGCCATTGCGCTCGGCGTTTTCCCGCGTCGCCAGCAGGGCCTGGGGATCGATGTCCATGGCGACAGCCCGGCGGGCCCCCAGGCGCAGCGCCGCGATCGCCAGGATGCCGGAGCCGCACCCGTAATCGATGACGTTCGCGCCTTCGAGCCACGGTTTGGCGCCGTCATTGCCAGTTGCAGCTCCCAGGTCGAGCCACTCGAGACAGAGAGCGGTGGTCGCGTGGGTGCCGGTGCCGAAGGCGAGTCCCGGATCGAGCTCGAGCAGGACCACGTCCGTATCGCGCCCGATGGCCTCTGCAGTGGGACGTTGTCCGCCAGGACACACCCACAATCGCCGCCCGAAACGCATCGGCTTGAAGTCCTTGAGCCACTCACGCTCCCAGGCGCGGTCGGCGATGGACTCGAACTGGGCCTTCTCGGCGATGAGCAGGGCGTCGAGGCCGCGCGCCGAGCTGAGTGCGGCGCGCAGTTGACGGGCGTCCGTGTCCGCCGCGAAAACGGCACGCACGACGATCGTTGGCCAGAGCGGCATGGCGCCGGGCGCTGGCTCGAGGACCGGGTCGTCGGCTGCGTCGAGCAGCGTGACGGAAAGCGCGCCCAGTTCGAACAACGCGTCTTCGTACGGCTCGGGATTGCGCGGGCCGATGTCGAGGCTCAGTTGCAGGAAGGGCATGTGATAAGTCTAGTGCGTTTTTCGAGGTGCAGGCGCGCGGTCTGCAAGCAGTCGATCCAGGTAGTTCTTCCGGCGCGCGGAAAGGCAGACACGCGCTCCGGAAGAACACCTGGATCGACCGCTTGCGGTGCGGCGCCTGGGGGGGGGGGGGGGGGGGGGGGGGGGGGGGGGGGGGGGGGGGGGGGGGGGGGGGGGGGGGGGGGGGGGGGGGGGGGGGGTGGCGGGTTGGCCCCCCCCCCCGGGGGCTTTTGTTTTTAGCGACTTCGGAAACGCACAGGCCGCGCTCGCGCCTTCTGCGTTTCACGAGCCCGCACGGCGCAAGTGGCGTCAACAGGTGAAGATGACAGAGAGCGCTGCGAGTCGGGGGTGGGTCCATTGCCCGGCCATCTGGCGCCGGTAGTCTTGCGATTATTCTCTGAAACTTGCCGTCAATCAGCTCGGCCTTGGTCCTTGTCACCACATGGAGGCCGTGCTCCTCGGCATCTCCATCCAGGTGCCGCTCTGGAACGGCGTCTTGAGCGGGCGGCCAGACTGGCATGCCGTCTACAGCGGATTCGAAAGTGCCGTCGACTGGCCCACCGCCTGCTTCTTTCGCGAATTGGGCGCGGCTTACCCGCTGGCCAGATTCGTGCTGACCACTCGTGACCCGGAAAAATGGGCCGACAGTTTTGCGGCGACCATCTACAAGTTGATCGGCGACAGGGACCAGGCTCCACCCGACAAGAAAGCGTGGCTTGAAATGGCGGCTGGGGTCATCGCCAGGACAGGCTTTCGCGCGGGCATGACCCAGGAAGAACTGGCCAGGGCCTACGTTGCACACAATGCAGCGGTCAAGGCAGCGATCCCGGCCAGTCGACTGCTGGTGTATCAGGTAAAAGACGGGTGGGGTCCGCTCTGCCAGTTCCTTGACGTGCCGGAACCGGCTGAACCGTTTCCGCGCACCAATCACCGCGCAGAATTCTGGGACCGGGTGACCGGCAAGATCTAGCGCTGGCCGCTAGCCACTGGCGTCAGCACTCGATAGCCCACAGTAAAGTCCACGACTTTCCGGGAATTCGTCGAACATGCGTACTCGAATCCTCTGGCCGGCTCTCGCGGCGAGCCTTGCGCTTGCTGGCGCGTGCAGCAAGTCCAAGGTCGAAGACACGACACCCACGGCCGCGGCCGACACGATCTACGTCGGCGGCGACATCGTCACCATCAACGACTCCCAGCCAGTCGCTGAGGCGCTGGCCGTGAAGGACGGCAAGATCCTTGCCGTGGGCACGCGTGCCGACGTCGAGTCAGCCCACAAGGGCGACACCCACGAAAGTCGTGGACCTCGCCGGCAAGGCTTTGCTGCCGAGCTTTCTCGACGCGCACAGCCACTACGTCAGCGCCTTGTCGGTGGCCAACCAGGCGAAGGTGTACGCACCGCCCGCGGGGCCCGGCAAGGACGTGCCCAGCATCATCGCGGCGATCGACAAGTTCCGGACAGAGCACGGCATCCCGCAGGGCCAGCTGATCCAGGCCTACGGTTATGACGACTCCGTCATGCCGGAAAGCCGCTTGCTCAACCGCGACGACCTCGACCAGGCCTTCCCGGACAACCCGGTCCTGGTTGGCCACGTTTCGATGCACGGTGGGGTGATGAACTCGGCCGCCCTGAAGCAGTTCGGCTTTTCGGCCGCCACCAGGACACCTCCGGGCGGCGTCATCGTGCGCAAGCCCGGCAGCGACGAGCCCCATGGCCTGATCATGGAGACGGCTTATCTGCCCGTGTTCTCGAATCTGCCCCAGCCGACGAAGGAGCAGGAAGTCGAGTTCAGCCGGGCAGCCCAGATGCTGTACGCCGAGTCAGGGGTGACCACCGCCCACGAGGGCGCCACGCACGCTGGAGACCTCGCAGTGATGAAGCGCGCCACTGCAGCGGGCGCCAACATCATCGACGTCATCGCGTACCCTTTCATCACCGACCTCGACAAGATCCTGGAGTCGACGCCGCTTTCGAACTGGGGACGGTACGACAATCATCTCAAGATCGGCGGCGTCAAGATCACCATCGACGGCTCGCCGCAAGGCAAGACGGCTTTCTTCACCATCCCCTACCTCACGGGCGGTCCTGGCGGCGAGAAGAGCTGGCGCGGCGAGCTGACGTTCCCACAAGACACTGTCAACCAGATGGTGAAGCGCGTGTACGACATGGGCGTACCGCTCAACCTGCATGCGAATGGCGACGGCGCCATTGACTCATTCTTCAAGGCCCACGAGTTCGCGGCGGCCGGCGACCTGTCGAAGGATCGTCGCGTCACGATGATCCACGCGCAGTTCACCCGCAAGGATCAGCTCGATAAATACGTTCAGTACAGGATCCGGCCTTCGTTCTACACGCTGCACACCTACTACTTCTACGAAGCTCACCTGCAGAACCTCGGCAAGGAGCAGGCCCAGTACATCAGCCCGGTGCGCGATGCGATCCACAAGGGCCTGCACCCGACCAATCACACCGACTTTTACGTGGCGCCGCTCGACCAGATGTTCATGCTGTGGTCGGCGGTCAACCGCATTTCGCGCGCCGGCGCGGAGGTCGGGCCCGATCAGAGGGTGACGCCGCTGGAGGGCCTGAAGGCGATGACGATCTGGGGTGCCGAACAGTACGGCGAACAGGACTCGAAGGGTTCGCTCGAGCCGGGCAAGCTGGCCGACCTCGTGATCCTCGACCGGAACCCGCTCGAGGTCGAGCCGATGGCCATCAAGGACATCAAGGTGGTCGAGACGATCAAGGAAGGGAAGACGATCTACGCGCGGCCGTGATCGCAGGGGCCAGGCGGGCGCATCGACAGCACCCTCCCCCGGGGCCCAGGCCCCCTTTCGCAACGCGTGTCTGCCTTTCCGCGTCGCGGAAAGAAGTACGGATCAACCGCCTGTGCTGCTCCGCCTCCCGCTGCTTTCAGGCAGACCTAAGCTTCTAAACCGCGACACGCAGATACGTGTGGCGCAGCGACTCCACCGCGACGACTACTTGAGCCCGAGCCGACGCTCGAGGTAGTGGATGTCGGTGCCGCCCGCCCGGAACGCCGCGTGCTGGAAGATCTCCTGGTGCAACGGCGTGTTGGTCTTGATTCCTTCCACCACGATCTCATTGAGCGCATTGCGCATGCGCGCAATCGCGGTGTCGCGGTCCTCGCCGTGCGCGATGACCTTCGCGACCAGCGAGTCGTAATACGGTGGCACGTTGTAGCCGGTGTAGAGGTGGCTGTCGACGCGGATGCCCGGACCACCCGGCGCGTGCCAGAGCCTCACCGGGCCCGGCGACGGCGTGAAAGTCTTCGGGTCTTCGGCGTTGATGCGGCACTCGATGGTATGGCCACGAATCTGCACGTCGTCCTGCGTCCACGGCAGGCGTTCGCCAGCTGCGAGCCGCAACTGCGCCTTGACCAGGTCGATGCCCGTGATCAGTTCGGTCACCGGGTGCTCGACCTGGATGCGGGTGTTCATCTCGATGAAATAGAACTCTTCGTCCTGGTACAGGAACTCGAGCGTGCCGGCACTGCGATATCCGATCTCGGCACAGGCCGAGGCGACGCGCTCGCTCATGGCGCGCCGCTGCTTGGCAGAGAGGCCCGGCGCGGGAGCTTCCTCGATGATCTTCTGGTGGCGCCGCTGCATCGAGCAATCGCGCTCGCCCAGGCAGATCACGTTGCCGTAGTGGTCGGCCAGCACCTGGAACTCGATGTGACGTGGCTTCTCCAGGAATTTCTCCATGTAGACCTGGTCGTTGCCGAAGGCGGCCAGCGCCTCCGCCTTGGTCACGCTCACGGAATGAAGCAGCGTCGCGTCGCTGTGCACGACCCGCATGCCGCGGCCGCCGCCGCCGCCCGACGCCTTGATGATGACCGGGTAGCCGATCTCGTTCGCGATGCGGAAGAGTTCGTCGGGGTCCTGGCTGAGCGGGCCGTCGGACCCCGGCACGCAGGGCACGCCCGCGGCCTTCATCGTCTTGATGGCGGAGACCTTGTCGCCCATGAGGCGGATGGTTTCGGGACGCGGGCCGATGAACTTGAACCCGCTCTTTTCGACACGCTCGGCGAAATCCGCGTTCTCGGACAGGAAACCGTAGCCCGGATGGACCGCGACCGAATCCGTGACCTCGGCCGCGCTGATGATCGCGGGCATGCTGAGGTAGCTGTCGCGTGAACTCGGCGGACCGATGCACACGGTCTCGTCGGCGAGCAGCACGTGCTTGAGGTTGCGGTCGGCCGTGGAATGCACGGCCACGGTCTTGATGCCGAGTTCGCGGCAGGCGCGGAGGATCCGAAGTGCGATCTCGCCGCGGTTGGCGATGACGACTTTCTCGAGCATCTGGGCGGTGCTCGGTTATTCGATGACGAAGAGCGGCTGGCCGAATTCGACCGGATCGCCGTTCTTCGCCAGCACGGACACGATGCGTCCTGCCTTGTCCGACTCGATCTGGTTCATCATCTTCATGGCCTCGATGATGCAGAGCACGTCGCCCGACTTCACTTCGGAGCCGATGTCGACGAAAGGCTTGGCGCCTGGCGCCGGCGCCGAATAGAACGTTCCGACCATCGGTGCCGTGACCGTCTGGTCCGCAGTCGCGGCGGCGGCCGCGGCTACTGCGCCTGCTCCTGCCGCGGGCGTAACGGCGGCCCGCAGCCGCTGGCGCAGGGGGCGGGCCGTACATCATGTGCTGCGGCAGCATCGCGTACGCGGCACCGGTCGGGTGCCGGCTGATGCGGACCGACTCTTCGCCTTCCTTGATCTCGATCTCGGCGACGCCGGTTTCGTCGAGCAGTTCGATCAGCTTCTTGACCTTGCGGATATCCATCTTGGTGTGATCCCCCGGATCGCGAATCAGTTGGGCAGCGGCGCGTTGCCAGGCTTGCCAGCGGCGAGCTGGTGGCTGGCGGCGCGCAGCGCCAGTTCGTAACCGACGGCGCCGAGACCGCAGATGGTCCCGACAGCAATGTCGGAGAAGTAAGAGTGGTGCCTGAACGTTTCGCGCGCGTGCACGTTGCTCAGGTGGACCTCGATGAACGGAATCCTGACTGCCAGCAATGCGTCACGGAGTGCGACGCTCGTGTGCGTGAAACCGGCCGGGTTGAAGACGATGTAGGCGACGTGGCTGTCTGGCGCCTGGTGGATGCAGTCGATCAGCTCAGCTTCCGCGTTGCTCTGCTTGGCAGTTAACTTATGTCCAAACTCCGCCGCCAGCTTCGTGGCTCGCGCATGAATCTGCTCGAGCGTGACCTGGCCATAGACGCCAGGCTCGCGACTGCCGAGCAGGTTCAGGTTGGGTCCGTTCAGCAGCAGGATGTGCGCCATTGCCTTGGGGCTGGGTGGAGGCGTGGGTGGGCGCGCAGTCTACCCCCATCTGTCGCCAATTGGCGACAGGTTTTTGTTCCGGTTCGCCGGAGATAGCGTCGTATTCACGCTTATCCGCCGCTTTTCTGCTCCGTCTTGGGCGGTAGCCCTGCGAGGGCGGCGGCGATGGCCTGGCGGGCCTGGGCGGGATCGGTCCGGCCTGCGTTCACGTCGGAGACCGCGCCAAGGATGAGGTCCGCTTCGTCCGCGGTCAACTCACCCATGTGCAGGGCGATCACCCGGCCACTCGTGTCCGTGAAGATCGTGAACGGCAGGCCCACTGCGTCGACGCCGAACGCTGCGGCCGCGTCCAGCGCGTCCTGCTCCCCGATCAGCATCGGGTAATCGATCTGCATTTCCCTGGCGTAGGCGAGGACCTTGTCGCGGAAGTCGATGGCGATGCCGACCACCTGGAAGTTGTCCTTGGCGCGATCTGCAGCCAGCCGGTTGAGCAGGGGGATCTCGCGGCGGCAGGGGGCGCACCACGTCGCCCAGAAATTGACGATCAGCGCCTTGCCCTTCCAGTCGTCCTTCAGCGAGCGCAGCGCGCCGTCGCCGTCGGCCAGCCTGAACTCTGGAATGACCGCGGCGAGCTGCGTCGCCGGGGCGGCGCCGGGATCGGTGGTAGTCGCAGCCGGTGATGGGACCTCGACGCCGACCGGGGCAATCGTGCGCTGCTTGGTGACGAAGTAATAGCCGGCCGCGCCGCCGAGTCCGGCCAGCGCCGCAATCAGCGCGAGCGAGCGACTGTTCATTGCGGCTGGCCCCCGAATGCTCGCTGGACGTGCGGTGCAAATTCGTCGGCCGGCTTGAATCCCACGACGCGATAGGCGGTTCGTTCGGCGCCGTCCTGACCGAAGAACAGGATCGACGGCGGACCGAGAATGCCGAAGCGTTGCATCAGCGCCTGGTCGGCGTCGTCGTTGGCCGTGACGTCGGCCTGCAGCAGCACGGTTTTGGTGAGCGCCGCCTGCACGGACGGCTCGGGGAACGTGTACTTCTCCATCTCTTTGCAGGACACGCACCAGTCGGCGTAGAAATCGAGCAGCACGGTCTTGCCAGAAGCATTTGCCGCGGCGATCGCGCCATCGAGGTCGGCGAGGTTCTTGATCCGCTTGAAGTGCGCTCCGGCTTCGACCTCGCCCGAGGCAGTTGCACCGGGAGTGCCCGCAGGAGCGCCGACCACGCCGGCCAGCGGTTGCAGCGGATCGCTGCGCCCCGACAACGCGCCCACCAGCATCAGCACGCCGTAAATCGCCGCAAGCGCGCCGAGTGCGCGGCGGACAACGGTCGAGCCGCGGTTCATATCGCGGCTGCCCATCATCAGGAGCCAATACCCTGTAACGAAGGAAAGTGCCGCCCAGAGCCCGAGCGTGACCGGGCCTGGCAGGATGCGGCTCAGCATCCAGATCGCCACGCCGAGCATCATGATGCCGAACACCTGCTTGACGGTGTCCATCCAGGCGCCTGCACGCGGCAGGAGTTCGCCGGCCGAGGCGCCCACGAGCAACAGCGGAGCGCCCATGCCGAGACTCATCGCGAACAGCGCCGCACCGCCGCGGAAGACGTCACCGCTCTGGCCGATTACCGCGAGCGAGGCGACCAGCGGCGGCGCGACGCAGGCAGTCACGATCAGCGACGACAGCGCGCCCATGATCGCAGTGCCGAACAACGTTCCCTGCTGCTGCTTGTCGCTGATGCGCGAGACGCGCTCCTGCAGCCAGCCCGGCACCTGCAGGTTGAAGAGCCCGAACATTCCAAGCGCGAGCCACACGAACAGCGCGGCAAAGAGCACGATCATCCACGGTTTCTGGAAGAACGCCTGCGCCTGCTGACCGGCGGCCGCGAAGGCGGCGCCCGCAATCGTATAAGTGAGTGCCATGCCGAGCACGTAGGCAAGCGACAACGCGAACGCGCGGCCGCGCGGGACTGGCTTGCCGCCGCCCGCGCCGACGATGATGCCGGACAGGATCGGCACCATCGGCAGCACGCAGGGCGTGAAGGCGAGCAGCAGGCCGAGGCCGAAGAAGGTCGCCAGCACGGCGACCAGGTTGCCGTCGCGGATCTTGTCGGCGAGCAGGTCCTGCTCCGAGCGCATCGGTGCGGGAGCGCCAGTCGCAGCGGCGGCGACCGTCGTCGCTGCAAGCGGCACGACCACGGTCTTCTTGATGGGCGGGTAGCAGAGTCCTGCGTCGGCACAACCCTGGTACGTGATTTCGAGAGGTACCTCGGTGACACCCGCCGCGGCAACCACTGGCACGTCTGCGATCATCTCGTCGTGGAAGACGACCTGTTCGCCGAAATACTCGTCGTGTTGTTTCTCACCGCCTGGGATCGACACGCTGCCGAGCTGCACGCCAGTCGCGGTCGTCTTGACCGTGACCTTGTCGCGATAGAGGTAGTAGTCGTCGGCGATGTCCCAGCGTATCCGCACGCGGTCGCGCGATGTGCTGTCCGCCGAGAGCACGAAGGCCTGGTCGGCGAGCAGGAAGTCCGAGTCGGACTTGGCGCCGCTGCCGAGCAGCGAGCGCAGGTCGAAGCCGCCCGATTTCTTCGGCGGCTGCTGTAGCGGCGCAGGCGTCGCGGCGTCGATTGCGGCGTCCATGCCCTGTTGGCTCGCCTGCGCCGTATCTTGCGGCCACGTGACGCTCACGGGCCAGGTCTGGGGCGGGTAGCAAAGGCCCGCGTCCGCGCAGCCCTGCAACTTCACCTTGATCTCAAAGTCGTGCGGTGCGCCCTTAAAGGTAACCGGCACGCCCACGATCGCGACGCCCCGGTAAATGACCTGGCGGCCGAAATACTCGTCCTCGTGATCGATACCTACGGGCAGTGTCGGCGCGGCGAGCGTAACTCCTGGCGTGACGGTTTCGAAGCCGAGCCGGTCCCGGTACAGGTAATAGTCCGGTGCGATCTCGTAGCGCACGACCACGCGCCCGGACTCGACCGCCGTCGTGACCTTGTAGGCGGTCTTCGCCGGCAGGAAATCGTCGGCGGCGAGGCCAGGTCGTGCGGCGGCAAAGAGCGGTAGCAGCAGCATCAGCAGGCGCAGGCACTGGCGGACCGGCAGGTCGGCGATCAATGGCATGGGAAGTGGGTCCGTCGGGTGGCGTCGATGCGAGCACGAACGATACATGGACCGGCTCGACTGGACGATGTTCACGGGGCCGTTGCGTGAATCCGCTCAAGAATCAATCGCAATCGTCTGGCGGGGCCGGCAGACTGCGTCCCTCGCCGTGCAAAAGATTGTATTTATAAATAAAAACAATGAGTTAAGTATTAAAAACAAACATTCCCGGTGGCTCCCGTTAGCACCAGAACGATGCGTCGCCCCGACGTGCCTCTTGAAAATTGGCTCGTCACGCCTATTATTAGCAGCCGTATCGGGAGAGTGCTAACAAATGGCGCTACCCCGAATTCCCCCCTAAACGGCTGAACAAAGCAGCACGGAGTTTGCAGCAATGGCAGACAAGTTGAAGATTCGCCCGCTCCACGACCGCGTGATCATCCAGCGGCTCGACGCCGAGACCCGCTCGCCGGGCGGCATCGTCATCCCCGACAGCGCCGCCGAGAAGCCGATCCGCGGCAAGGTCGTCGCCGTCGGCAAGGGCAAGATCCTCGAGAACGGCAACGTTCGCGCGCTCGACATCAAGGTCGGCGACCACATCCTCTTCGGCAAGTACAGCGGTACCGAAGTGAAGGTCGATGGCGAGGAATACCTCGTCATGCGTGAGGAAGACGTGATGGCAGTCATCGAGAAGTAATCGGAGAACACAGACATGGCAGCAAAAGAAGTACGTTTCAGCGATGACGCCCGCACCCGCATGCTCCGCGGCGTCAACATCCTGGCCAATGCGGTCAAGGTGACGCTCGGCCCCAAGGGCCGCAATGCAGTGCTCGAGAAGAGCTTCGGCGCCCCCACCGTCACCAAGGACGGCGTGTCGGTCGCGAAGGAAATCGAGCTCAAGGACAAGTTCGAGAACATGGGCGCACAGATGGTGAAGGAAGTTGCTTCCAACACCTCCGACGAAGCCGGTGACGGCACGACGACCGCCACGGTTCTCGCCCAGGCGATCGTGCGCGAAGGCCTCAAGGCCGTCGCTGCCGGCGCCAACCCGATGGACGTCAAGCGCGGCATCGACAAGGCCGTGATCACGGCCACCGAAGAGCTGAAGAAGCTCTCGAAGCCGTGCAAGGACCAGAAGGCGATCGCCCAGGTCGGCACGATCTCCGCCAACAGCGACGAGTCGATCGGCAAGACGATCGCCGACGCGATGGAGAAGGTCGGCAAGGAAGGCGTGATCACCGTCGAGGAAGGCTCGGGCCTGCAGAACGAACTCGACGTCGTCGAGGGCATGCAGTTCGACCGCGGCTACCTCTCGCCGTACTTCATCAACAACCAGGCCAGCCAGTCGGCCGAACTCGAGAACCCGTACATCCTTCTCTATGACAAGAAGGTGTCGAACGTCCGCGAGATGCTGCCGCTGCTCGAAGGCATCGCGAAGTCCGGCCGTCCGCTGCTCGTCGTCGCCGAAGACGTCGAAGGCGAAGCGCTGGCGACGCTGGTCGTCAACACGATCCGTGGCATCGTCAAGGTCGCGGCCGTCAAGGCCCCGGGCTTCGGCGACCGTCGCAAGGCCATGCTGCAGGACATCGCTGTCCTGACCGGCGGCGAAGTGATCGCCGAGGAAGTCGGCCTGACGCTCGAGAAGGCCACGCTGGCCAACCTGGGCCAGGCCAAGAAGATCGTCGTGGAGAAGGAAAACACCACGATCATCGACGGTCACGGCAAGGCGGGCGACATCAAGGGCCGTATTGCGCAGATCAAGCAGCAGATCGAGGAAGCGACCTCGGACTACGACAAGGAAAAGCTGCAGGAGCGCGTGGCGAAGCTCTCCGGCGGCGTTGCCGTGATCAAGGTCGGCGCTGCGACCGAGATCGAGATGAAGGAAAAGAAGGCCCGCGTCGAAGACGCGCTGCACGCCACGCGTGCGGCCGTCGAAGAAGGCGTGGTCCCGGGCGGCGGCGTTGCGCTGATCCGCGCGCAGAAGGCGCTTGCCAACCTGCAGGGCTCGAACGAGGACCAGGCCATCGGCATCAAGATCCTCTCGCGCTCGATCGAAGAGCCGTTGCGCCAGATCGTGGCCAACGCCGGTGAAGACGCTGCCGTCGTCCTGGCGAAGGTCAAGGAAGGCAAGGGCACGTACGGCTACAACGCCGCGACGGGCGTCTATGGCGACATGATCGAGATGGGCATCCTCGACCCGACCAAGGTCACGCGTCTCGCGCTGCAGAACGCCGCCTCGGTGGCGGGCCTGCTGCTGACGACGGAAGTGATGGTCGCCGAGGCCCCGAAGGATGACGACCACAAGCATGGCGGCATGCCGGACATGAGCGGCATGGGCGGCATGGGCGACATGGGCATGTAATTGCCTCGCAACCTTCGGGTGGCAACGAGAAGGCCCCGCATTGCGGGGCCTTCTTTTTACGGCGAGTCTCGGGACCAGGGCGCCGTTTCATCATCAACGGTTGCGTTCACTCGCCTGTTGCGCGCGTGACGCACCGATCGCGGTCTTGACGTGTTTGCGCTCCTCGGGCGGCGGCAGCACCGCCTTCATTCCCAACGACTGGATCCAGAGCTCACGGCACCATCCGTGGGAGTGATAGAGGTGCTCATCCTCCTGCTCCTCGATCTCCCCATAGGCTTCCTCGACCACCTTCGCTGATTCGCCCTTGAGCTTCTTCGCGCACTTGCCGATCAGCTCCCAGTTGAGATGGTCCTTCGTCTCCGCGATCACGACGCACTCGCATGCCACGAGCTCGGCTGCCTCCCGCGTGTCACTCTTCAGCGCCATTTCCATGGCCTCGACCAGCGCGCCGCCAAGATGACGCACGATCTTCCGATCGGGAGTCTCTGCCGAGGCGTCGATCTCGAGGCTCCGGCACACGGCGGTGAGCTTCTCGACATGCGAGCGTGTCTCGTCGAGGTACTTCTCCCACTCTTCCCGCAGATCGTCGTTGACGGCGCACTTGAGCGCCGTCTGGTAAACCTTGAGCCCGCCCTTCTCGTGCTCGAGCGCTTGCAGGATCAGGTTTTCGAACTGTCGCAATTCCATGTCCAGGTCCTCCGTCGTCGGTGTCTGCGCAAGGCGCGCCCGCTGCAGAATGAGCGCGTGGCTCGACACTTCATGTCGGTGGCGGACCCATCCCCGTGTCGGACAGCGTCCAGCCCGAGTCGTCCGTCCTACATCGATGCGCGGCCGGGTCCTATGGAGCACCCTCGCGACGCTTGCCAGAATTCACCGGCACTCGAACCGCAACCCACAGCCGGAGGGAAACATGGGAAACCTGAATCGTACGGACAGCAATCGCGACCCGAGGACCGGTGATCCCGGTTCACGCCCGGTAGATACGGCCGCGGGCGGAGCATTCAATCCCAGCGTGCACGACATCTACTGGCGGGAAGCGCTTGCGCGCGAGCCCTATTACACGACCGACTACACGTACGACGACTACGCCCCGGCGTATCGCACCGGGTATGAGGCGGCCGGCCGGTATCACGGCCAGAACAGGCGGTTCGACGACCTGGAGCCCGAACTGCGGGCGGACTACGAGCGTGTCAAGGGCAAGTCCCGGCTGACCTGGGAGCATGCCAAGGATGCCGTTCGGGCCGCCTGGAATCGCGTCGAGCGGATCATGCCAGGCGACTTCGACGACGATGGTCGCTGACCGACTACGGAGAGAACAACATGAACCTGATCATCTGGTTGGTCGTGGGCGGCATCATCGGCTGGCTCGCGAGTCTGGTGATGAAGACCGATGCCCAGCAGGGCGTGATCCTGAACGTGGTCGTGGGAATCGTCGGCGCGCTGCTCGGAGGCTGGTTGCTGTCGCCATTGCTTGGCGCCGGAACGGTCAACCAGGGCGACTTCAGCTTGCTGGGATTGCTGGTCTCGTTCGGCGGGGCGATCATCCTGCTCGTCGTGGTGAATCTCCTTCGCCGGGGAGCGGTCCGCTAGCCGCCTTCGCTCGAGACTAAGCGCCCCACAACCCGCCGGACTTGACGTGCGGGTAAGCTGCCATCGGGCGGCGGCGACATGCCGCTGCCCGGTGTCCAGCGCAAGCCGAGCATCGCCGCACGGTACGATAGACAGTCGACGGCAGCGGGGGGTAGAAGACGTCGATGCGACTCAAGTGGTGGCAGCTCGCGCTCGTCGTATCCGTTTCCATCGGGTTCGTCATATTGCTGTACGTCGTGGCGGAGTTCGGACGCTTGCGGCTCGTCACGGCGCAGGACGACGTGCGCCGAGCCCAGGGACAGCTGGCACGGGTCGTGGACCTTTACCAGCTGGTCATGAATGCCGAATCAGGGCACCGCGGCTACCTCCTCACGGGGGACCCCTCGTACCTCGAGCCGCTCCACCGCGCCGAGGGGCAAATCGATAACCTCGGGCGCCAACTCGTGCAGACGTACCGAGGCAGGGACGAACGGGTCGACTCGGCGATCCGTCAGCTCGGCCCTCTCGCCCGCTCGCGCATGAAGCAGATGCAGGAATCGATTGCCGTGTACGAGGCTCTGGGCCAGTCAGCCGGGTTCCGTCTGGCGAACTCTCCTACACGGCACGACACCGAGTCCACGTTTCGTGAAAGCGCGCAGATTACGGGGGACTACCAGCGGGCGTTGATGGGCAGCTCCCTGGAAAACCTGGAGCGCGACCTCATGCTCGCCGGGCGCCTGAATCTCGCAACGCTCCTGCTCGGGCTGGGACTCGCCGTGACCGCGGCCATTGCGCTGGTCCGCATCGAGCGCAATCGCGCGGAGGCCGCGACCGGCCTGCAACGACAGCACGACGAACTCAAGTCGCAGTTTGACGCCCAGACGAGAGAATTGACCGGGCTGGCGCGCCATCTGCAACACGTGCAGGAGGAGGAACGGGCACGCCTTTCGCGCGGTCTGCATGACGAACTCGGCGGCGTGCTGCTGGCGGCGCGCATGGACGTGACCTGGATGCAGCGGCACGCGACGGGCGACGACGCCGACGTCACGATGCGTCTCGAGCGGTTGAAGCAGGTGTTGGACCAGGGCATCGAACTCAAGCGACGGGTCGTGGAGGAACTGCGCCCGACCCTGCTCGACACCATGGGCCTGTTGGCGGCTCTACGCTGGCAAGGCGAGGAAACGTGCCGACGCGCGGACCTGCGATGCACCGAACGATTCCCCGACGAGGAGCCGCAGTTCAGCCGGGCCGGAGCGATTGCGCTGTTCCGGGTCGTGCAGGAAGCCCTCGCCAACGTGGCGAAGCACGCCAGGGCGAGCGAAGTAGACATCGCACTCGAACTGACCGACAGCGAAGTGGTCGTGACGGTCCAGGACAACGGCGTCGGTGCCGCGCCCGAGGACCTGAACCGACCCCGCTCGCACGGTGTCGCAGGGCTTCGTCACCGCATCCATGTGCTCGGCGGTCTGCTCGACATCTCGTCCGCGCCGAACCGTGGCACCACGGTTCGGGTCCGGGTTCCATTGGCCAACGTGAGCGGGACGTCAGGTGCGGACGACGGCGACTCTGGGACGTTCACGTCCGTTCCCCGGGCAGTCGGGCCAGGGCCCGCGGCCTGAGCGTCAGGCGGGTGGCGAGGATGCGATCTCGGTGAGGATCGCGGGCAACCGGTCGTAGTCGCGAGACTTGTCGAGGAAATCGCGTGCGCCAAGCGCGAGCGCGGTCTCCCGGTACGACCTGAGCGCGAAGTTCGTGAGCACCACGACGATCGGCCTATTCGGCATGTCGCGCATCGCCCGCAGCACTCCGAAGCCTGTGCCCTTGCGCAGTTGCAGGTCGAGGATGACGACGTCCACGGCGAGGCGACCGACCGCCTCGATCGCGTCCCGCTCGGATCCAACGCTGTCGGCGACCCTGACGCCCGGCACGTCGTTGATGATCCCGGCGATCAATCCGCAAATGACCGGCGAATCCTCGACCAGCAGGACTCGCAGGTCGGGCCGCGCGCCCGTCACGCCACGCTCATCGGAGTCGCTACTGGATGATTTCATTTCGAAGCGCATAGCTGGTCAGGTCCGCATTGTTCTTCATGCGCATCTTTTCCAGGATGCGCGTCCGGTAAGTGCTGACGGTCTTTACTGACAGGCACAGCTCGCGGCCGATCTCGGAAACGCTGAGTCCTGTGGCCAGCTTGCCGAAGATCTGGAACTCCCGGTCGGAAAGCATCGCGTGCAACGGCTTGTCCGCGCGGTCCATGTCGAGCAGCAGCAGTTCCGCCAGGCTTTCGCTGACGTATCGACGGCCCTGCAGCACCGTGCGCACGGCCTTGAGCAGATCCTCCGGAGCGGCGTCCTTCGCGATGTAGCCCGCGGCGCCCGCCCGCAGCACGTTCAGCGCGTACTGGCGCTCCGGATAGCCCGAGAGCACCAGGACGCGCGTGGCAGGGTGTCCCGACTTCACGTGCCGCAGGATGTCGAGACCGGTACGGTCGGGCATGTTGATGTCGAGGATCAACATGTCGCAGTCCTTGTTTTGCAGGCAGGTCAGCACTTCGTTCCCCGAAGCCGCTTCGCCGATCTCGACCGAAGGCAGCGCGTCTACGAGGAACTGGCGCAGCCCGGCACGGAACAGCGCGTGGTCGTCGGCGATCAGAACGCGAGTCAACAAAATGCGCCTCCCATCACACTTCGCCGGCTGGCTGGCATGGCGATTTAGCCGTTTATACAACGTTTCGACGCTGCAACCCAATACGTCCGCGTCGTGTCGTTACGACTCAGTCGCGCGTTCGATGTTGGGAATTGCATGGCGCAAGTCTACGTCGCCGCGTACGGCGTTCGGTCGCAATGGTCACGCGAATTCCTGTAGGTGGTGTCCTACAAGGGCGACGTCGCGCCCGGGCCTTTGCTCGCTCTTTTCCCCGGTGAGTCCGCGCATTGCCGCCCGCGCCGGACGCGTCCTACAGGATTTCCGGACATGCTCGGAAGTGACGTGCAGCCACACCACGGTACCGTCGAAGCCGTCAATCATCACGCAGCGCCAGGAGCCACGCCATGAGCATCAGCGAAGTCATGACACGCGAAGTCAGGGTCGCCTCGCCGGAGGACACCCTCCAGAACGTTGCTGGCGTCATGGAGGATGAGGACTTCGGCAGCCTGCCGGTCGCCGAGAACGACCGGCTGGTCGGCATGCTGACGGACCGCGACATTGCGATTCGCGCCGTCGCGCGCGGTCTGCGGCCCCAGGACAGCAAGGTGCGCGAAATCATGTCCATGGATGTCCAGTATGTTTACATCGACGATTCGGTACAGGACGTGGCGCGAATCATGGGCGATCTCCACGTCCGGCGCCTGCCGGTCCTGGACCGCGAAAGGCGGCTCGTCGGCATCGTGTCACTGGGTGACCTGGCGCGCTCGAAGCCGACAAGCGCTGGCGATGCGCTGCAGTCGATTGCAGACGCACCGTCAGATTAGAACGGCACCGCGCAGTCACTCGCCTGGAAATGAAACCTGCCCGCGACCTGCCACCGGAAGCAGACCGGCCAGACGTCGAGAGATGGCTGCTGCCGGAAAGCAATGATTGGCCTGACAGGAGAAAATACCCATGAAGACTCAAGTGCTCAAACTGACCGCGATTCTCGGGATGCTGGCGCTTGCCAGCGCCTGTTCCTCCACTCGCACGCAGCAGTCCGCCGGCGAGGTCATCGACGACAGTGTGCTCACCAGCAAGGTGAAGGTGGCTTTGATCGACGATCCGACCACGAAAGCTGGCCAGATCAACGTCGAGACATTCCGGGGTGTCGTGCAACTCGGCGGCTTCGTCGACAACGCCCAGCAGAAAGAACAGGCCACGAAGGTGGCCCGCTCCGTGACGGGAGTGCAGGAGGTCCGCAACGACCTTCGTATCAGCACTCCGCAGTCGACGGTTGAACAAGTCGTCGACGACGGTGCGATCACCGCTTCGGTCAAGGCGAAGCTGATCGAGGACTCATCGACCAAGGCGCACCAGATCAACGTGGAGACGCAGAAAGGAGTGGTACAGCTCGCCGGGTTCGTCAATACGACGTCAGTGAAGGCCCGCGCCGGTGAACTGGCGAACTCCGTCGACGGCGTCGCACAGGTGCGCAACGATCTCGAGATCCGGCAGCAGTGACACTCCCGCAATGGCCGCGGGCGGTGCGCCGCCCGCGGTTGGGCGTTGCGGACCGGCGCGCGCACGAACTCCGTGATCAAGCTGCTCAGGCAGTTCGGCTTCGGAAGGCGCATAGGAGAACCCACATGACACCTGATTCCTTTCGTTTGCAGAACCAAGTGCTGGCGGCGATTCCGGCCGCGGAGTGGCAGCTGATCGAACCGCACATGGAGTGGGTCGAGTTGCCGCTAGGTGCGATGCTTTACGACGCCGGCACCGTGCTCCAGCACGTCTATTTCCCCGGGACTGCGATCGTCTCGCTGGTCTCGTCGATGAAGGACGGGGCATCGGCCGAGGTGGCAGTGGTCGGCAACGAGGGTGTCGTCGGGGTCTGCGCGTTCATGGGCGGCGGGCGCGCCCTGAGCGGTGCCGTCGTGCAAAGCGCGGGCCAGGCATTGCGGATGACCGCGGAGTCGATCGCATGCCATGCCTGGCAGTCGGAGTCGGTCATGCAGCAGCTGCTCCGCTATACCCAGGCGCTGTTTGCACACATGGCCCAGACGTCGGCCTGCAACCGGCACCATGCGGTGGACCAGAAACTGTGCCGCTGGCTCCTGCTCAATCTCGACCGGCGGGATGGCAACGTGATGCTCGTGACCCAGGAGCAGATCGCCGATATGCTGGGCGTGCGGCGGGAAAGCGTGACCGCCAGCGCGTTGAAGCTGCAGAAAGCAGGCGTGATCCAGTATCGCCGGGGGCGCCTGTCCGTCCTGGATCGAACTGGACTCGAAGCGCGCAGTTGCGAGTGCTATTCGGTTGTCCGGGCGGTCTACGATCGAACGTGCGCCGGCTCCGCCACGCAATGGCACGGCTGGGGGCCCGCGCGCCGCTTCCGATCAAGTGGGGTCGGGCTATTGGCCGCTACTGCCTGAACGGAGGTGGCCGAGGGCGGTGCTCGCATTCAGTCGAGCAAGTGCTCGGTGAAGCCGCCGCGCATGCAGTGATTGGAGGCTGCCGCCGAGCCATAGCCACCTGCGTTCAGCAGCGCGACGAAGTCTTCTTCCTGCAACTGCGGCAACAGGACGTCCTCGGCGAGCACGTCGATGGCTTCGTTGATGTTGCCGGTCACCGTGTACGTCTCGCATGCCTCGCCGACGGCGCGCAAGGCCAGCGGCGCGATGATGAACGGCGTCTGGTAGTACGCCCAGAGGTTCTGCAGGTTGAGCCCGGCGTCGACGCCGGCGAAGTTCACGCCGCCCTTGTTCTCGACCGTGTTGACCTCGCAGAGCAGCGCGCCGGCGTCCTTCATCAGGTAGTCGCCGGGCTCGAGGTGGACCTTGAGGTTACGGCTGCGGGTCGCCCGCGCAATCAGCGCGGCCCAGCGGCCGAGGTCGAGCGGCGGATGTTCCGGAGTGATCGGCGCGCCCATGCCGCCGCCGACATCGAGCGTGTCGATGTCGGGGCAACGGTCGACGAACCACGCGGCATTGGCGAGCGCTTCCTCGAACTGCGGCAGGTCGCGCGTCAGGTAGCCGTAGCCGAAGTGGAAGTGGATCTGCGTGACCTTCATCCGAAAGCGCGCGGCGAGTTCCAGCGCCTCGTCGAAGCGGTCGCGGTAGATGCCGAACTTGCTCGGGCGGACCCCTGCGTAGTGCAGTCGGTCGTTGTAGCCGGCGCCGACGCGCGGGTTGACGCGGATGCCGATCGAGCGCCCGGGACAACGCTCGCCGAGCCGACGGATGGTCGACAGCGCGTCGCAATTGACGTGGACCTCGGGGTGTCGCGCCAAGGTATCGAGGTCGGAGTTGGAGACGGCATGCCCGGTGAACGAAATGTCAGCCGCATCGAATCCGAGCTCCATCGCGTACTGCAGTTCGGCCGGCGAGCAGACGTCGATGCCGCACAGCCCCCACTCATGCATCGCCTGCAACAGCGGGCGGAACCGGTTGGCCTTTATCGCGTAGAAGACGCGGTGCGGCACGCCCTCTGCTGCAAGCGCGACCTGGAGTCGACCGAGGTTCGCGCGCACGCGCGCGGCGCTGTAGACGAAGGCCGGCGTGCCAGTCCGCGCAGCCAGCGCTCGCAGGTCGCGGCCAGCGAAATGCAGCCGTCCCGCGCGGTACTGGAGGTCGTCGCGCTGCCACCACGCGGGATCGAAGTTTCGCGGGGCTCGGTCGTCATCCATTGCAGCTACTGCTGCATCTCGGTTTCGACGATGATGCCGGCCCTGGCGAGCAAATCCAGGTCGCGGCGCAGTTCCACCCGGTTGACGCTCGGCTGGCGCGCGGCCGCGTCGTCCAGCGAGAAAAGGCGCTGCCGCAGAATCCACTCGACGGTCGGATAGGTTGCGCCCAGTGCGATCTCGCCGCCGTCGAAGACGACGGCGAAGCCATGATCGCGACGCAGCACCTTGGCCCGGCGTGCGACGGAATACCAGGACGGACGCGCTTGTGCCGGTAGCTCGTAGTTTGCCGGCGCGCGGGCCAGGTCGCGCTGGTGGTTGAGCACGTCGATGGCAAAAGCGGACGACGTAATCACGGCCTTGAGCCGGTCTGCCAGCGTGCCCAGCCGTTCACGCAGTTCCGCCTCCTTGCGCGCATCCGGCAGATAGGCGCGGAACGCGGGTTCCGGTGTCACCGCGCTCTCCAGCAGCTTGAACAGTGACAGCCCGGTCGCCGGCGAAACCCCGAAGGTCACGTGCAGCGAAGCCTGCGAGCCTGTCAGCGCGTCGTGATACTGCCCGCGCGGCAGGTAGAGAATGTCGCCCGGCTGCATGGTCACTTCAAACAGCAGGCGGCCGCGGGATTCGGACAGCCATTTCTCGATTTCGTCGCCCGGCGGCAGCGGCAGGACCGGCGCATCCGCCCGTGACTCGTACACGCGCCAGACTTTTTCGCCTTCCGCCTGCACGGCGAAAACATCGTGCAGGTCAAAGTGGGTCTGGAATGCCTGCACGCCCTTGAACGAGCAGTAGACGTTGGCAGCCACGCGCGCGGCGAATTCGCGCTCGAGCATGTGGGCGACCGCACCCACTTCCGGGCAAACGCGGTGCACGTGATTGGCGACGAGGCTGGCCCCAAGTCCCATCAGCGCCTTGACTTTGGCAGGATTGACGGGCGCACTCGTGCCCGCACGCAGGTCGCTCGTGTCGCAGTAGTTCTCCCGCAGCGCTGCGCGGCTCTTGAAGTAGACCTTCAGCGTGTCCTCGTTCCAATACGGCGTGATGGCCAGCACTTCATTGAAGCGCGACCACGGCAAAAGGCCAGGACGGCTGTCGCCAGTGGAACGAATGTGCAGCGGACGCTTGCCGAAATACCCGGTGCAGAAGCTGGCCGCATCGAAAGGCGCGATGAAATCTGAAAATTCCATGACGAATAGACGTTAGCATTGGCCGTCCGTTGCTGTCCATGAACTGCGAGCGCCACCAGATGCCTGAAAAAAAAGGGAACTCGCTGCCGGCGCGCGCGGTCCTGCGCCCCGACGGCCTGTACCTTGCGCTGCGCGACATCGGCCCCGGGGAACTCCGCGATGCCTTCATGCAGGAAACCATCGTGCGGGTCCCTGCAGCGGAATCGTTCGTCCAGGTCGCCCGGGAAGACATCGGCAAAGTCGCCCCTGCCACCGCACCGGCCGGCCTCATATTTCACGTCGCACGTTGCGGGTCGACGTTGATCTCGCAATTGCTCAAAACGCACGACAACCTCGTCGTGTATGCGGAGCCGTTGCCGTTCAACGAGCTGCTGTTGCCACCCCACAAGTGGCCGCGTCAAGAACTGGCGGCGGCACTGCGGTCTCTTGGCGACGCCTTCGCCCGCCATGCACGCAAGCCCTATGTCCTGAAATTCAGCAGCTGGAATACGTTGTTCTGCGACTTGTTGGCAGAGGCGTTTCCGGATTCGCGCTGGGTCCTCAGCGTGCGCGATCCGGTCGAAGTGGGCGTGTCGCTGCTGAGCCGACCGGCCGGGTGGATGCGTGACGTGGATGGGCCTGGCAGGGGTCTCCGGAGTTACGTCGATGCGGGGGGCGCGGCACAATCGCCGGAAGAATTCGTCGCGCGGCTGTACGGAGCTTTCTGCGATGCCGCGGGTCGTCTCGATCCCGGGCGAGGCCGGCTGGTGCGCTACGAGACGCTGCCCGCGGCAGTCTGGGAAATCGTGGCTCCGCATTTCTCGCAGTCGGTTGATGGTCACCAGCGAGAGCGCATGGCGCAGGCCGCGCGGGTCAATGCGAAAGCGCCGGTCGGCAAGGTTGCGGAGTTTTCCAGCGATGCTGCGACGAAGCAGGCGGCTGCATCGCCCGCGCTGCGACAGGCGGTCGAATCATTCGCTCGCCCGCCACTGCAACGCCTGGAAAAACTTCACGCACAACCGGGAACAGTCCGCAGCAGTCACCTGGCCGACTGACGACGGCTAGAACCCCAGCAACCCCTTCAGCTTCTTGCCCTGTTCGACGGCTTTCTGCACGGTCGCCGGATCATCCTCCTGCTTCGCGGCGTCGGGCACCTGCGCAGGCTGCGCGGCGGCCGGGGCAGGCTCAGGCGAAGTCGAGGCGGACACGACCGGAGTCGCGTCGGCCGCGGGGGTCGGCGACGTCACTGATGCTGAGGTCGCCGCTGCCGCTGGTTGCTTCGCGGTGGGCGGCGCGACCTTGACGTAGTACTCGATCATGGTGACGTCGGATATGACGACCCTGCTTTGCGCGTCGACGACCGAGTCCAGGTCGGCCCTGACGTAGACCGCCGGGTCCGGCTTGCCCGGGCCGCTGAGGTGGGCTTTTACGTTGTCGATGGGGTCGCGGGTATAGAAGCAGTACACCATCGTCTGGGGCTGCCGCTCTGCGCTCTTCGAGGCAGAGCACACCACGTCGAGCTTGGCGCCCGGGTACGGCTGGGCAGTCAAGGTCTCCGCGGTCGGTGGATGCTTTGTGATGCGGGTTCGCATGGCCGCCTCTTCCTCCGCGGTCGCCACATAGTCTGCGGCAGCGAAGGACGGCAGCAGTGCCAGGACACATAAAACGAAAGCGGCTTTCATCGGCGTCTCCCCTCGAGTTGTTATTGGCCGGTGTTGGCCCATCCTAACGCGGTCCTCCCTCAAGACAAGCGGATCCGGCGGTGGCAGGAAGTCGTCCGCCTTCTCGAAGCGACCCGAGGCGGGATTTCCTCGCGCGGAGTCCGGCATACTCGCCGCATGCAACTCGCCTGGCTCTCCCTCGCGATCGTCGCCACGGTCGCGTACCACATCATCCTCAAGCTGACGCCGGCCGGCGCGAATCCGTTGCTGTCGCTGATGCTGACCTACGGTGCCGTCACGGTCCTGTTCGCAGGCGTGCTCGTGCTAGCCCCCGGCGAGTTCGCGTGGCGCGAGGAAATGCGCCAGCTCAACTGGACCGCGATTGCACTGGCGCTGGCGATCATCGGGCTCGACCTCGGCTTCATCCTGCTCTACCGCACGGGCTTCGAGGTGAGCCTCGGCGCGCTGGTCACGCAGACCGCGGCCGCCATGCTGCTCGTCGGTATCGGCGTACTCGTGTTCCGCGAAAAGCTCGACCTCTCGCACGGCGTCGGCATCGTGCTGTGTCTCGCAGGGCTGTGGCTCGTCAACCGGCGCTGAGCCGACAACTGAACGACGCGGCCGGCTGCTCGATCAGCGTTCGTTCGCCGGGTTCCCGAGCCGTGCCCGCTCGTGCGCGTTCTCCTGCCGGATGCGCCGCACCGTCCACCAGACGAGCGAGCCGACGACCGCGAGCATTGCCAGCATCAGCAGTGCCATCTTCGGACCCGCAAGCCGCCAGGCTTCGCGCAGGCCGAAAATTACGCCAATCGGCGTCGAGACGAGCAGGATCGGACGGGCGATGCGCAAGCGCGGGCTGCTACTTGTCCGTCTCGACCCAGCCCGACGCGGGCATGGCATCGAAGAACATCTGGATCCGGTGCAGCAGCTTATTGTGGTCGGCCCAGGCAACCTGTTCGTCGAGCCGTTCCATGCGGTCTGCCTTCGTGGGCTCGGTCTCCAGTCCATGCACCAGCGGCGCCGGCGGCGGAGTCTTGCCGCGCTTCTCGGCCTCTTCCAGCAGCATCAGGTGCAGCCGCTCCCAATAGGGGAGCGTCGGATAGGCGCGACCGCGAAGCCGGTGGTGCACGAGCAACCGGCGTCCGTTACTACTGGATCTGAATGACGGCATGGGAATATTCCTGTTCCGCAAGAGTAGCGGCTCGGGGGGCAACTTCACAGTCGGGGGCGATCCACTGCCGCGGGCATCCGGTATGCTCCGTTGCCGATAACCCCACGGGAGTGGAACGAGCATGACGATAGCCTTCTGGTGCGTGCTGGTGGCGGGTTTCCTGCCGTACTTCGGCACGCTGACTGCCAAGATCGGCGGCGAGCGCTTCGACAACAGCAATCCCCGCGACTGGCTCGACGCGCAGTCGGGTTTCCGCAAGCGGGCGAACGCGGCGCAGCACAACAGCTTCGAGGCGTTCCCGTTCTTCGCGGCCGCGGTCATCATCGCCCACGTCGCCGGCGCGCCGCAGGGACGCATCGACCTGTTCGCAGTCGCGTTCATCCTGGCGCGGCTCTTTTATATTGCGTTCTACGTCGCCGACATGGCGACGCTGCGGTCGCTGGCCTGGTTTGTCGGCATTGGCAGCGTGGTCGCCCTTTCCTCGCGGTGGCGTGAAGAGTCAGCGCCCCCAGTAGGGCATCTGCTTGCGGCTGCGCCACAGGCCGTCGCTCGCATAGACGGCGAGCGCTGCCCATATGAACGCGAAGCCGATGCCACGCTGCAGGGTGAAGGCTTCGTGGAAAACCCACACCCCGAGCAGGAACTGCAGCGTCGGGCCGATGTATTGCACCAATCCCACCGTGGACAACGGTATCAGTCGCGCTCCGTAGGCGAAGAGGGCAAGCGGCAGCGCTGTGACCAGTCCGCTGCCGAGCAGCAGTGCATTGACATGCGGGGCGGCGTGACCGAGCGCACCCGCGCCCTGCAACTGCATCCACACCAGGAAGCCGACGGCGAACGGCAGCAGCAACAGGGTCTCGGAGGCAAGCCCGGGCACGGCTTCGACCTTGACCACCTTCCGGATCAGGCCATACCCGCCGAAACTGGCCGCGAGCGCCAGCGCGATCCAGGGCGGGCGGCCAGCGATGACGGCGAGGTAAAGCACACCCGCCGCGGCCAGGCCAACCGCGAACTTCTGCGCCGTGTTGAGCCGCTCGCCGAGCAACAGCACTCCCAGCACGACATTGAGCAACGGGTTGATGAAGTAACCGAGGCTCGCGTCGATCACGTGCCCGTGGGCGATAGACCAGACGTAGAGCAGCCAGTTGATGCTGATCAGCACGGCCGTGATCATCAGCCGGTAGCGCGTGCCGGGATTTGCGAGCGCCGTGCGCACCGCACCAACTTCACTCCGCCAGAGCAGCCAGGCGAACACCAGCAGGCAGCTCCAGACGATGCGGTGCGCCATGATCTCGAGCGCGGGCAAGGCCTGAAGCGGCTTCATGTAGAGAGGCAGGACGCCCCAGATCGTGAAGGCGCCGATGGCGGCCGCGAGGCCGGCACCCGCGCGCGGCGGGGCGGGTGCGGCAGACGCTGAATTCTGGCCGGTCATGGGGCGCGCATTGTGGCAAATCCCGGTGGCAGCAGCCCGGAAATCGCGACGCGGTGCTCCCCCCGTGCGGTTTCGTGGAAAGTCCGGAGCGCCGTCGCGCCGGGCTCAGGGCATGCTGCTGCCATGGACCCCCGTCTCGAAAACGGCCGCCTGCGTCGCGAGTGGCACACGATGCAGGCCATGGTGGGAATCTATTGCCGCGGGCATGAACACCCGCAGGCGACCGCTGCCGGGTTGTGCGTGGCCTGCCAGGGATTCCTGGACTACGCCGAGCGTCGGCTGGAGAAATGCCCGTACGGACCGGAGAAACCCACCTGCGCGAAGTGCCCGATCCACTGCTACAAGCCGCAGCCGCGTCAGCTGGCCCGCGACATCATGCGTTATGCCGGGCCGCGCATGTTGCTGCGTCATCCGTGGCTCAGCCTGGCCCATTTCACCGACAAGGCGCGCCGGGTCGAGCACCCGATGGTGGCGCGACGCAACCGGCGCGATCCGGGCTGAGCGCCGGCCTCAGGCGGCGCAGTCAGCGGGCACGTCGAACACGAGTCGCTGGTTCCGTTCGTCCCTGAGGAATCCATTCCGGGGGCGCCAGGCCAGGGCCTCGCGCTTGCGTTGCAGGACGTCCGCGTCAATGTCGTCGACGAGGCGTGCACGCGGTGAAAGTTCGAGGCTGCGCTTACGGCCAATCCAGCTCAGGTTCATTTCGATGCTCTCCGTGGCAGGTGCCTGGTGGCATGCCCGTTCGCTTGACGAGTCAGGTTTCCCGGCAGCAGCGGACGCCTACAACGCCTCGAACCCCTTCATTCTGACGAAGTCTTCAAGCGCAGCGCGTTCGGTGCGCAGCGTGTTGATCGGGTGCGACAGGTCCGCGTAGCCAAGCGCCATGCCGGAAAACAGCATGAGGTTCGCAGGTACGTCGAGACGCTTCTGTACGGTAACAGACACAAGCGACCAGATTTCCTGGGCGCACGTGTGCAGGCCTTGCTCGCGCGCGAGCAGCATTACCGTCTGCATGTACATGCCGACGTCCGACCACTGCGGCGGACCAAGGCTGCGGTCGAGATAAAAGAACAACCCGACCGGTGCACCGAAAAAATCGTAATTGCGCGCCAGTTGCCGCAGTCGCGCTGTCTTGTCCTCGCGCGGGATGCCGAGAGTCGCGTACAGGTCTTCACCGGCCTTGAAGCGGCGCGTGCGATAGGGCTCGCCGAGACCGGGGGGGTAGATGTCGTACTCGTGCGAGCCGTCGCCGCGTGGGTTGGCCGTGACTTGCGCGCGCACCGCGGATTTCAGCTCGGCGAGCGGCTCGCCAGTGAGGGCATACACCCACCACGACTGCAGGTTGCCGCCGGACGGTGCGCGTCGGGCCGCGTCCAGGATTGCATGCAGCGTGTCACCCGGGACCGGGGTGTCGAGAAACGCGCGGCAGCTCATGCGGCTCGCCACAGCTTCGTTCACGTTCACTGGCGTTCCTCCTGGCGGCGGGCAATTCTGCCAGAAGCCAGTGCCTGTGGTTTGACCGTGTCGCGGCCGCCGCCGTTTTTCGCTACGCTGCGCGCGCGTTGACCGAGGTGCGCATGCAGGATCTGAAGCAGTTCGTCGTCGACATCCCGGACTTCCCGAAGCCGGGCATCCTGTTCCGTGACATCAGCCCGCTGTTGCGCCGGCATTTTGCAGCCACGATCGAGTCGATCGAGCGCCTGTTCAGCGAGCCGGAGTGGGGCGCCGTCGATGCCGTTGCGGGCATCGAGTCGCGCGGGTTCATCCTTGCAGCCGCCCTGGCCGAGCGCCGCGGCAAGGGTTTCGTGCCCATCCGCAAGAAAGGCAAGCTGCCGCCTCCCGTCGTCGACATAGCCTACGACCTCGAGTACGGCACGGGCGTGCTCGAGATGCAGGCCGGGCAGGGCCGGTTGCTGCTCGTGGATGACGTGCTCGCCACGGGCGGCACGCTCGCCGCGTCCATGGTGCTCAGTCGCCAGGCAGGATACGTCGTGCAGGGCGTCGGCGTGCTGATTGACATCGGCATCGCGCCCGGCTTCCGTTGCGAGGACCACGTGCCCCGCATCGTCCTGCAGTACGGCTGAGGCCGCCGCGTGAACGAGCCCGGCACGCCGCAGGCCCCGCGCCGCGCGGCACTCACCTTCATTTTCGTCACTGTCGTGCTCGACATGCTCGCGCTTGGCATGGTCGTGCCGGTCCTGCCGCACCTGATCGAAGATTTCCTCGACGGCGACATTCCACGCGCCGCGCAGCTGGTCGGATTCTTCGGCACGGTGTGGGCGGTGATGCAGTTCTTCTCGATGCCGGTGATGGGCGCGCTGTCGGATCGCTTCGGGCGCCGACCGGTGATCCTGCTGTCCAATTTCGGACTGGGACTTGATTACGTGCTGATGGCGCTCGCGCCGACGCTGTCATGGCTCTTCGTCGGGAGATTGATCTCCGGCGTGACCGCCGCCAGTGTCAGCACGTCGATGGCCTACGTGGCCGACGTCACGCCACCCGAACGCAGGGCGCAAAGCTTTGGTTTCGTCGGCGTCGCCTTCGGCCTCGGGTTCGTGCTCGGCCCTGCGATCGGTGGCCTGCTCGGGTCGGTCGATCCGCGCCTGCCGTTCTGGGCGGCCGCCTGCGCAAGCCTGCTCAACGCGGCTTACGGGTACTTCATCCTGCCGGAGTCGCTCCCGCGCGAAAAACGTCGCGCCTTCGAGTGGCGCCGCGCCAACCCTCTGGGCTCGTTGCGATTTCTTCGCGCACACCGCGAAGTGTTCGCACTCGCGGGCGCTGCGTTCCTGAGCAACCTGACGCATGCGGTGCTACCCGCCGTCTTCGTGCTCTATTCCGCGTACCGCTACGGCTGGGACGAAGGCGCGGTCGGACTCGCGCTGGCGGGGGTCGGGATCTCCTCGGCCCTGGTGCAAGGGGCGCTCGTGGGGCCGCTGGTGCGTCGCTTCGGCGAACGGCGCGTCATGATAGGTGGCCTGCTCGCCGGCACTGTGGGGTTCATGCTGTACGCTTTCGCTCCCACCGGCCAGTGGTTCGTAGCGGCCATTCCGATCGTCGGGCTGTGGGGCCTCGCGGGACCGACGTCCCAGGGAATCATGACGCGCGCGGTCGGAAGTTCTGCCCAGGGTGAACTGCAGGGAGCGATGGGAAGTCTCGCGGGAATTGCCACGGTGATCGGTCCGACGCTCTTTGCCACCGTCTTCGCGTGGTCCATCCGCGACGGCGCGTCGTGGCATTTCCCGGGTTCGGCCTATGCGCTCGCGGGCCTGCTGCTCGTCGTCGCCGCGATCATCGCCGAGCGGGCTACGCGTCCGCAGGTGCCGGCATGACCGGAAGGATTGTGGTGCCGGAAGCCATCCGGACCGGCATCGTCGACAAACTCGAGCGTCTCGCAACTCGTCCGATGCTGCCAGACACGCCGGCCACTGCTGCAATCTCGGCAAGCCTCGAGTACGTCTGGGCCTGCAGTGCGTTTGCCGCAGATGCCTGCCTGCGTGACGAAGGGTTGCTCGAGTGGCTCGCGACACAGGGACGGTTGCTCGACCATGCCGACGTCGCGTGGTACGCGCAGACGGCCGACGCCGTCACCCAGCCGGGCAGCATCGACGATGCGGCCTTCATGTCGGCGCTGCGCAACTTCCGCCGCCGGCAGCTCGTGCGCATCGCGTGGCGCGATCTTGCGGAGTACGCGCCGATCGAACAGGTCCTGGCCGAGTTGTCGTGGCTCGCCGATGCGTGCATCAACGCAGCGTGCCGCCAGGCGGCCGCGCTGCTCGGCGCGCGTCACGGTGTGCCGAAGGACAGGAACGGCGTCGAGTTGCCACTGCTCGTGCTTGGAATGGGCAAGCTCGGCGGCGGCGAGCTGAACTTCTCGTCAGACATCGACCTCGTGTTTCTCTTCGCTGAACATGGCGAGACGGCGGGCCCGCGGCCACTGGAGCACGAAGAGTACTTCGTTCGCGCGGGCAAGCGCGTCGCGCAATTGCTCGGCACGCCCACGGACGACGGCTTCGTCTATCGCGTCGACCTGCGGCTGCGACCGTTCGGCGACTCGGGCCCCGTGGCCGTGAGTTTCGACGCGATGGAGGAGTACCTGCAGCAGCACGGGCGCGACTGGGAGCGTTACGCCTACGTGAAGGCGCGACCCGTTTACGGGGCAGAGCCCGGTTTCACCGGCCTCTACCGCGACGCGCTGCGACCGTTCGTGTATCGACGCTACCTCGACTTCGGAGTGTTCGAATCGCTGCGCGCGATGAAGGAGCTGATCGCGCGCGAGGTCGAACGCCGCGAACTGCAGCAGAACGTGAAGCTCGGCCCCGGCGGCATCCGCGAGATCGAGTTCATCGTCCAGGCGTTCCAGCTGCTGCGCGGCGGCAGCACGCAGCGGCTGCAGACGCGCAGCCTGCTCGAGGCGCTGCCGCAACTGGCCGGGCAGAAACTGCTGCCGGCCGACACCGTGGCCGAACTGCTCGCGGCCTATCGCTTCCTGCGGCGCGTCGAAAACCGCCTGCAGGAATGGAACGATGAGCAGACGCACGAACTGCCCGTGGAGGATCACGCACGTGCGCGGCTTGCGCTCGCGATGGGGCTGCCCGGCTGGCCTGAACTCGAACGCGAGCTCGAGCACCATCGGGGTCGTGTCAGCGCACATTTCCAGCGCGCCGTATTTGCGCCCGGCGCCACGACTGCCGACGACGAGGCGAGTACGGGGCTCGAGCACATCCTCGATCCCGAACTCGACGATGCGCGCAGGCGCGAACGACTCGCGGTGTTGCGGGCGCCGGACCTGGTCGAGCCGTTCCTGCGGCAGCTCGACCAGCTGCGCGAGGGCGGCTACTACCGACGTCTCGACGAGACCGGCCGACGTCGATTGCAGGTCCTGTTGCCGCGCCTGCTGCGCGCCGTGGCGCGCGTCTCGAATGCCGAGGCCGCGCTGTCGCGGGTTCTGCACGTGATCGAGCGCATCGGCGGCCGCACGGTATACCTCACGTTGCTCAACGAGAACGCAGTGGCGCGCGAGCGGCTGTTCGAGCTGTGCGCGCATTCTCAGTTCCTGTCCGACCAGATCGCAGCGTTTCCGCTGCTGCTCGACGAACTGCTCGATGACCGGTTGTTCGACGAGACGCCGACGCGCGCCGAGCTGGCCGTCGAGCTGCGCGATCGGATGGCGAACTGCCTGGCCGACGATACCGAGGAACAGGTCGAAGCCCTGCGGCAATTCCAGCGCGCGGCGATGTTCCGCATTGCCGTTCCGGACCTCACGGGCCGCCTGCCGCTCATGAAAGTGAGCGACCGCCTGACGGACCTGGCCGAACTGCTGGTGCAGGCAACGCTCGACCTCGCCTGGCAGCAGATCGTTGCGCGGCACGGCGTGCCGCAGTGCGGACCGACGGACGATGCGTTGCGACAGGCGGGGGTGATCGTCGTCGCGTACGGCAAGTTCGGCGGCATCGAACTCGGCTATGGATCCGACCTCGACCTCGTGTTCCTGCACGATTCGAGCGGCGAGGTGCAGCGTACCGCCGGCCCGCACGTCGTCGACAACGGCGTGTTTTTCCTGCGGCTCGTGCAGCGGCTGGTGCACCTGCTCACGGTGCATTCGGCGGCTGGGCGCCTTTACGAAGTCGATACCCGCCTGCGCCCGAGCGGCAAGGGTGGTCTGCTGGTGCAGAGCATCGAAGGTTTCGCGGACTACCAGCGCACGGACGCATGGACGTGGGAGCACCAGGCACTGCTGCGATCTCGCGCCGTCGCGGGTGGCGCGGATTTGCGCAACCGTTACGAGTCGCTGCGAGTCGACCTGTTGCGCACGGCGGTGCGCCGCCAGACCCTGCGCGAGGACGTGCGTTCCATGCGTGAACGGATGCGGTCGGAGCTGTCGAAATCGAAGGCCGGCGAGTTCGATCTCAAGCAGGACGCGGGCGGCAGCACGGACGTCGAGTTTCTCGCACAGTATTGGACGCTGCTCTGGTCGGCCCGATACGCCGAGCTGGTGACGTTCTCCGACAACATCCGCCAGCTCGAAAGCCTGGCCTCGATCTGCCTGGTGCCGCAGGAAACTGTCGACGTGCTTACTGCCGCCTACCGTGCCTATCGGCAACGGATGCACCACCTGTCGCTCGAGGGCGGTGACAACAATATCGCACCGGCCGCCGAGTTCGAGGCCACGCGGGATACCGTGCGGGCGATCTGGCGGCAAACCATGGAAACGAGCCTACAATTGCCTTCCGACTAACCCCTATCCCCCAACCCCTATCCCCTAACTCTATGGCCGAACTCCTCGTCCCGATCTCGCCCGGCGAGCTCATCGACAAGATCACGATCCTCGAGATCAAGTCGGCGCGCATGACCGACGCGGCGAAGCTGCACAACGTGCGCACGGAACTGGCGCTGCTCAACGAGACCTGGCGCGCCTCCGCTTTTTCGGCCGTGGACATCACTGCCGACTGGACCGGCCTGCGTGACGTCAACGGACAGCTGTGGGACATCGAGGACCGCATCCGCGACAAGGAACGGGAAAGCCTGTTCGACGCCGAGTTCATCGAACTCGCGCGCGCGGTGTACGTGACGAACGATGAGCGGGCGGCCATCAAGCGCCGAATCAACACCAGGCTCGGGTCGGCCCTGGTGGAAGAGAAGAGCTACAGGGAGTACAGGAAGTAGGGGAAGGGGAGGAAGGACAGGAAGGGCAGGAAGGGCAGGAAGGGAGAAGGCGGCAGGGGCTACTTCAGGCACACGACCAGTTTGGCCACGTGGCTGCGCCAGTTGATCGGGATCACGACCGGCCGGTCGCCGATCGGCAATTCGACGGTGTTGCCTGCGCCGGCCACGACGGTGGGCACCGAGATCGCGAAATCCTTGCCCAGGTCGCGTCGCACGGTGCCGGCGATGGTGTTCGCGACCTCGCCGACCAGGTCGCACAGGTACTCGTGCGAGACATTGCTTTCGTTCATTTTCATCAGCAGCACGGTAAGCATGCCGCGCGGCGCCGAGAAGCAGACGATGCCGTTGCGACGGCCCGACACCGCAATGACGCCGTTGTAGTCGTGGATGTCGGGCGCACCCTCGGTGACGAGGTACGGTGAGCCAACGGAGGCCGCCTGCTGTGCAGCGACCTCGAAATAGCGGGTCGTGCCATAGACGAACGCGCGGATGTCCTGTTCTTCGAGCATGGGTGTATCAGGCGCCGCCGATCAGTTCTTCCAGCGCTTCATTGAGCTGGCGGTCCGAGAACGGCTTGTTGAGGAAGCCATTGGCACCTTTCTCCATGGCTTCGACGGCGGTGGCCTTGTCGGCCAGAGCGGAGATGATCAGGATCAGGACATGCGGCTTGATGGCGACCAGTTGTTCGACGCACTCGATGCCATCCATCCGGGGCATCGTGATGTCCATCGTGACGACGTCCGGGTCGGTCCGTCGGAAGATCTCGATGGCCTCGACGCCGTTCGCTGCGAGTCCCACGACCTCCAGGTGCTCGATCTGCTGGCAGCGCTCGATGCGCCGCCGGATGACATTGGAGTCATCGACGATGAGCAGCTTGAGCTGCGTCGTCAGGAGTGGAGCGTTGGCGGCCATCGCGAGGTTTCCTGAGGGGGCGAACGTCAGGCGACGGCGCCTTGCTGACCACTCTGCGCGGGCAGCAGGATGGAGAACCGGGTGTACTTTCCGGGTGCAGTCGCAATGCTGATCTTGCCGCCGATCGAATGGACGGCTTTCAGCACGAAGTCCAGGCCTACCCCGCGTCCTGCGTCCCGGTCATTGCCGTCGTGGGTCGAAAAGCCGGGCTTGAAAATGAGGGCGAGGCTTGCCTTCGTGTCGAGTTGCTGGGCTGCATCCGCGCTCAGGTCACCGCGCCGCACCGCGGTTTCGCGCAGCCGCTCGGGGACGATGCCGCCCCCGTCGTCCTGGAACACCAGTTCGAACCGCTGCTCGCCTGACTTGAACTGAATCTGCAGCAGGCCGACTTCGTCCTTGTCGAGTCCGCGCCGGGTACCGGCATCCTCGATGCCGTGCACCACTGCGTTGCGTACGAGCTGGATGGCGATGTCACGCACCGTTCTGCGAATGTCGCCGTGCACCTCGTCGAGACCCGCGGTGACGAGCCGGACTTTCTTGCCGGCATCCGTCGCGATGCGTCGGGCCAGCGTATCCAGGGAGGGCGCAATGTCCTGTGGACCGGCATCGATCGTCGTCGTCGCGGGTTGCGCGCGCGGCGCAGTGGTCAACACCGCATTCGCGCGCAGGGCATCGGCGCGGCTCGCCAGTTCGCGGATCGATTGCAGATGGCCAATGATCTCGTCAAGGCTTACGACGAGCGGCAGAAAATCGTTGCCGGACAGCTGTGAGCGGTCCCGCAGTTCTTGCAGTAGATCTTCGAATGCGTGGGTGCGGGCCTCGACGGAAGCCAGGCCGAGTGTCGCGGCATCGCCCTTGATTCGATGCATCTCGCGGAACAATTGGTCGATCTTGGTGCGAAAATCGCCGTCGCCGCGCGCTGGAACCTTCAGGACACTATTGACCTGTGCAAGCGCCGCGCTGGTATCGTCGAGGAACGACAGGAGGTGCTCGGGGTCGACCTGCAGCAGGCCGAGCAGCATGTCCATCTGTCCCTGGGACTTGGCCTGGGACTCCTTCAGTTCGCGCGCCAGCAGCACCCGCGAAGTCACGTCGTTGACGGACACCAGCATCTGGCGCACGCCGTGGTCGCCCTTGACCCGATGGAAATCGAATTCCAGGTATCGCAGGTCGCGGCTGCCGTCCCCACGATCGAAATGGACCTCGACCTCCGCGAGTGGATTGATGCTCCGGATCAGTTTTTCGTTGGCACGTTCCCCCCAGAGCAGCCTCACGTACTTCGTCGCCGTCGCCAGCGTCTTCTCGGTCACCGTGTCCCGGAGCAGTTCCTCGAGCGTCAGCCCACTGAAGTCGTCTCGGCGGAACAGGGCGGACAACGCGGCGGAGTGTGCCTTGCCGATGCGGAAGTCGGCGTCGAGCAGGAATAGCCCGTCCTTGACCGTGCCCAGGATGTCACGCGTCTGGTTCTGAGCCTCAACGGCCAGTCGCTCATGGCGCACCTTCAGCCACTGAAAGTACGCCAGCAGTGTCACCAGCAGGCAGGCGAACGCGACGCCGGTGATCATCAGCTTGCGCAGAGTCGCGGACGCCGTGACCACCTGCTGCTCGAGACCGGTACCGATCGCAGACAGGGCCGTGTTCAGCCGATCTGTCCCTTCGCGGCTGGAATTGATGGCCTGGCGCGTGTCCTGCAGCAGCTGGCGCCCGCGGGAGTTGAGCTGCGTGCCGGCGGAATCGGAATCGCGGTAGGGAAGACCTTCAAATCCTGCAACGGGATCCAGAGCCTTGCGGTAATCAGACCAAAGGCGCTCGACTTCACGCAGATCGGCGGACGTGCCGGCCGCCGATGGCCTGAGCTGAGCCAGCGACTGGTCGAAGGCCTGCACGGCGCCACGCAGGTCCTTGACCGCCTGGCCGACGAAGGCCCGCGAGCCGAGCCGGTCGCGGATCGCCGCCAGCGACTTTGCGATCGCCACGGGCTGGCCGCGCTGCTCGCTCGCCAGCTTGAGCGCTGCAGTGTCAGCCGACAGTTGATCGGCATGCCGATACCCGGGAACCAGCACCAGCCCGATGAATGCTACGAGCAGGACCAGGAAGCCGACGGTCGCGGCCTGGTCGCGCACTCGTCCCGACAAGCGTGTGGTCATGTTGCCCTGCTGTCCTGTTGGCGAGCGGCCTGTCCTGCTCATGGCGTCCTTGCGTCGTCGGGACGGAATACGATATTGGTCACGACGGACGCCTCGAAGCCTGGGTTGCCGGCCGCGAGTGGCTTGAAGCGCCAGCGGCGGACGGCATCGAGCGCAGCCCGATCAAATACGTCGGCCGGACTAGAGTTCACGACCTCCGCCGACTTGACCTTGCCGTCCGGATCCAGGGTGAAGCGCACTCGCACTTCGCCACCGACGCCGCGTTTCAAGGCGTCTTTCGGGTATTCCGGCGGCACGTACCTGGTGCGCTTCAACTCACTCGGTGGCAGCTGGCGCGGCGCATTCGGGTTGGCGAGGGCGCTGCCTTGTGACGACTCGACCGGGCGTCCGTCATTGACGCGGTCCGCCACCGGTTGTGCGAGGCGCTCGGGTTGCGTCATGGTTGGCTGCGCCGTTGCCGCAGGCGGTGCAGCGCGTATTGCGGCGGCAACTCGCGTGGGACTCACGCCGAGGGCGCGCGCTTCTGCCAGCCAGCCTTCCAGGTCGTCGCGTTGCGGCCGTGCCGCAGCTTCGCGAATCTTGAGCAGGAACGCCTGCGTGAGCTCGGCCGTCGCCGAATCGGCCAGCCCTTTGGGGTCCGCTGGGAGCCTGCGCAATTGCGTCAGATAGACCTTCGCACTGTCCGTGGCCGGCTCGACCAGCTTGCCTTCGCGGATTCGCGTCGAGACGAGTTGCGCCAGCTGCTTCGCACGTGCGTCTCCCTGCCGGCGACTGATCTCGTTTGCCGCCGCGATCTGCGCTTCCGCCAGCTTCGAGTCGATCTGAGCCAACCCGGGATCACCCGGGCGAATGAGCTTCAGCTGGAAGAGCGTGGCTGCGGCGTCGTTGAGCTGGCGCTGCGCAAGTTCCGACTGCAGGCGCTCGTCGAGCAGACCCCCGATTCGCTGCAGTCCTTCCTGGGCTTCGTCGTTATCGGGATCCTGCGCGAGTACCGCTCGGAAATAGGCGAGAGCATTGTCGCCTTCGGGATCGGTGTAATGACGCGCGTTCAGGGCAACGCGCGCCCTGTCCAGAAGCTCCTCGCTCGAGCCCGCCTGGACATCTACGGTGTCCGTCGCCGGGAGCGCAATGGCGGGCTCGGCAACCTGGCTGTCATGGGTGGCGGTCGCGGGAGCGCGATCCTCCGTGGTCGGTGCACGCAGCGTGAGCCACGCCGCGGTGATCGCGACGAGCACCACGCCGGCCAGGACTGGGCCCCATGTTCGCCGCTTGCTGCCGCCCACGGGACCGCTGGAACTGGCCGGCGCACCTTGCGTTCGACGAACCTCACTGCCGCGCCGGTCCATTGCACGCGCGGGTGGAGTCGCGACAACGACAGGCGCGGACTCGGCGGCAGCCGGTTCGACGATCGGTTGCGTGGCCAGGGTGAGTCGAGCGAGCGCTTCCTCGCGTGCCCCGTCGAGTACGGCGCTCGTCTGGCTTGGTTCGAAGGGAATCGACAAGATCGCAAAGGTTGCCGATCCCTTGAGGGAGCGCGCGACGCTGGCGCTCTCGTCGGGTGGCGCAAGCACGACAACGATGCAGGTGCCGTCGGGCGACTGCACGCTTTCGACTGTCGCGGTGAGGTCCTGCTGGCCGCGTGCATCCAACAGTAGAACGCACGGCCGCAAGGGCCGGATGAATTCACGGGCCGCATCGACCGACTCAACGTGTCGAAACGTGGCTTCGCCATCCAGGGCCTGGCCGATCTGCTCGAGCAGCGCGTCATCGTCAGTCAGGGCGATGATTTCGACGCGCGGTGGGCGCGAGGCGCCAGGCTCGCCAGCCAGCGCCGGGGTCGGGTGCGCATGAACGGGCGCAGGTATCGCGGTCAAGGGAAACCTCCTGTCAGGACGCCGAGCCGATGCGCCTGGCGCGATGGCTGCTGCACTCAGGAGTGTAAATAAGGTGCATTCCCCGACCTTGTGCCACGTCACAGATCAGGAGTCGGAACGGCGCGAGGCATCTCTTGGCGTTGCGGACAATCCGTTCGACCAGGAAAACGGGTGACGTTATGTCGAGTATCGGTGCGAGCCTGCCTGGTTCTCACCGCAACGCCGGGAATGGGAAAGCGAGGACGTTCCGACCAACCCCTTCCTGTCCCTCCTGCCTCTCCTGCCTTTCTTGTCCTTCTTGTCCTTCCTCCCCTTCCTCTACTTCTTCAGCACGTACTCCGCGCTGCAATAGGGGCACTTCGCCGAGCCGGTCTTCTCGATGGCCAGGAACACGCGGGGATGCGAGTTCCACAGGTGCATGCTCGGCATCGGGCAGGCGAGCGGCAGGTCCGCCTCGGTCACCTCGTACTGGTGCTGGGCATTCGGCTGGATGAGCCTGTCGCTGCGTTCGGCCGTCACGGTGCTGCTGCCTTTGTGTCGAAGTGAGAAACGGGGCGGCCCGACTTGTGAGCGCATTATCGCGCAGCTGGTGTCACCCGTGCCATGCGCGATCCAGCCCGCTGCAGCGGGCTGGATGTCACGCGCCGGTCGGGGTGCGGGGTGCGCCTGCCAGCATCAGCTCGTCGAGCTTTTCGATCGCGTCGTCGACTTCGACCAGGTCCATGACGCCCGGCATCTCGATTTTCTCGGTCCAAGGCAGGTTTCCGGCCGACCGGTTCAGGAACCGTGTCGCGGCGCGATCGTAGCGATCCACGCACCAGCGGCGGCTGTAATAGGGGCCGCTGCGCTCCGGATTGGTCGCGGCATACAGCCCGATCACCGGCGTGCCTACCGTCGTTGCCATGTGCGCGGGACCCGAATCGGGTGACACCAGCGCGGTCGCCCGCTGCAGGGTCGCGAGGAATTCGACCAGCGTGTCGCGCCCGACCAGGTTGCGACATGGCTGCCGCATTTGCTGCTCGATCCGCGCACCGTACTCCAGCTCGAGCGGGCTGCGTCCGCCGCACAGCAGCACTGCCATGCCGTGGCGCTGCACCGCGTGATCGGCGAGCGCGGCATAGCGAGCGACGCTCCAGTTGCGCAGCTCATGGCTCGAACATGGACTGAGCACGAGGGTGGATTTGCCGCGGTCCGGGATCGCGTCGAGGGCGTAGGCCAGGGCGGAATCCGGCAGCGGAATGTCCCAGCGCATCGAACGCGTAGTGACCCCGAGCCGCTCGGCGAATCCGAACAGGCTGTCGAGCACGTGCTCGCGCGACCGCGCGGCGATCTTGGCGTTGGTGAAGAGCCACTGGCCCTCGCGGGCCCGGGCGCGGTCGAATCCAAGCCGGTGCCGCGCCGGCACCATCATCGACGCGATGCTCGCGCGCAGTGCGAGTTGCATATGCAGCAATACGTCGAAACGCCGCCCGCGCAGCTGCGAGCGCAGGTCGTGGTATCCCTTGGCGCCGGCGTTCTTGTCGAAAACGATGAACTCAATCCCGGGGATGTGGCCGAGCAGCTTGTGCTCGAGCTTGCCCAGGATCCACGTGAGTTGCGTCGACGGCCAGGTGTCCTGCAGCGTGCGGACGACCGGCAGCACGTGGCACACGTCTCCCAGCGCCGACAGGCGCAGGATGCAGATGGACGACGGCGGTGTGGTGAAGAGGGGCTGCTTCATCTGCGGTTCGAAACGGTAGGCAGCGGCGCCGGGATCGTGAACAATCCGCACCGATGAACGGAGCAGCCGCCGCCGGGGAGGAGGCGCTCGCGCGCGGGGCGGGCGGCGCGATGCTATACGATGCCTCCTGTCTCCACCATCCGGACACTGCGGTGTTCGATCCGGCGCACTGGCAGGCGCAGGGAGCGCTCGAGACGACTCGTGGCGGGCGCGGCACGGTTGCCTTCGTGCGATCGAGCGATGGCCAACGCTGGGTGTTGCGCCACTATCGTCGCGGCGGGCTCATTGCCCATGTTTCGGACGACCTCTACGTGTGGACAGGTGCCGACCGCACTCGCGCGCTCAGGGAGTGGCGCCTGCTGCGCCAGCTGCGAGCCTGGAGGCTGCCCGTGCCCACGCCGGTGGCAGCGAGGTATCAGCGTGTCGGGCTCTTTTACCGCGCCGATTTGATCACCGCAGAATTGCCGGTGCGCCGTACGCTGACCCAGGCGTTGCAGCAGGCATCCTTGCCGATCGAGACGTGGCATGCCGTCGGCCAGTGCATCGGTTCGCTGCATGCGCGCGGCGTGCAGCACGCGGATCTGAACGCGCACAACCTGCTCATTGGCGGGAGCAACGACATCTACGTGCTCGACTTTGATCGCGGCCGGATCCGTGCGCGCGGCGCGTGGGAACGAGCGGTGCTTGCGCGGTTGCAGCGCTCGTTGCGGAAGGTGACCACCGGCCTGCCGGCCGAGCGCTTTACCGAGGCGCACTGGCAGGCGCTGCTGGCGGGCGCCGGGACAGGCTGAACACACGCCATGCGACTGCTGTACGTCCTGCTGATCTATCTCGTCGCACCCCTCGTGATCGCGCACGAAGTGTGGAAAGCACTTTTCAATCCGGAGTACCGGGGTCGACTGCGGCAACGGCTCGGCTTCGTGCAGCGAGCGACGCGAACTGGATCCGTCTGGATTCATGCCGTGTCGGTGGGCGAGGTGCAGGCGGCAGCTGGACTCGTCAGCGAACTGCAGCGCCGGTATCCGACGCTGCCGATCGTGCTCACCACGGTCACGCCGACCGGCGCGCAGCGGGCGAGGTCGCTGTTCAAGGAGGGCGTGCAGATCTGCTACCTGCCGTACGACCTGCCGGGCTCCGTCGGCCGTTTCCTGGACCGGATTTCGCCACAGGTGGTGGTCATCCTCGAGACCGAGATCTGGCCCACCCTTTACCACCAGCTCGGACAGCGGCGGATTCCGCTGCTGCTCGGCAGCGCACGCGTTTCGACACGGTCCGTCGATCGCTACCGACGCATGGCGTCGCTGTTCCGCGACACGCTGTCGCACGGCATCCTGATCGGTGCGCAGACGCCGGCCGACGCCGACCGGTTTCGCGCCATAGGTGCCGCACCGGGCCGCGTGCAGGTGACCGGCAACATCAAGTACGACCTGAAATCCCCGCCGCGACCGTCGATGCCGGTTGCGCCTTGCGCCAGCGATGGGGAGAGGAGCGGCCGGTCTGGATCGCCGGCAGCACGCACGAAGGCGAAGAAGAAGCTGCATTGGCGGCGCACGCAGCCGTGCGTACCCGCCATCCCGATACGCTGCTGTTGCTGGTGCCGCGTCACCCGCAGCGCTTCGATGCGGTGCGCGCGCTGTTGCGCAAGCGCGGGGTGCCGCATGCGCAGCGCAGCTCGGGCACCGTGCCGGCGCCGGGCGACCAGGTCTTCCTGATCGATACGCTCGGCGAGTTGCAGATGTTCTACGCTGCGGCGGACATCGCTTTCGTCGCGGGCAGCCTGGTGCCGGTCGGCGGGCACAGCCTGCTCGAGCCTGCCGTGCTCGGACTGCCGATGCTCTCGGGTCCGCACACGCACAATTCGCAGGACATCGCCGACCTGTTCGAGCAGGTCGGCGCACTGCGCATCGTGCGCAGCCAGGAGGAACTGGGTTATCGCCTGATCGAGTGGATCGGCGATCCGGAGCGGGCGCGGGCAACGGGTGCCCTCGGTCGCGAGGCGGTGGCGGCCAACCGTGGAGCGGTCGACCGCCTGGTCGACATGATCGAGCCGCTGCTCAGGACTTCGGCCTGACGACCGGCAGCGCCGTCGGCTGCGTCAGGAAGCCGTTGATCGCGTCGAGGTCGTCCTGCTTCAGGCCGCCGGTGGCTGATTCCAGGCGCACGATGTTGATCAGGTAGTCGTAGCGGCTGCGGGCGTAGTCGCGCTGGGCTTCGAACAGGCGGCGACGCGCATCGAGCACGTCGACCGTCGTGCGCGTGCCGACCTCGAAGCCGGCTTCCGTCGCCTCGAGCGCTGTCTGGCTCGACTTCACGGCCTGGCTCAGCGCCTGCACGCGTGCTTTCTCGGCGATCACGCCGAGGTAGGCATCACGCGTCTCGCGTTCGGCCGAACGCATCGTGCCCTCGAGTTTCTCGCGGGCCGCGCGGTGCAGGTGCACCTGCTCGCGCACGCGCGATTGCGTCCCGCCGCCACTGAAGATCGGGATATTCACGCGCAGGCCGATCACGTCGCTGGTGACGTTCGAGTCGGCCGAGCCGCCGACGCGGTCGCCTGCCCCGAGGCCGCCCGACGGGTCGAACGACTGGTTGGTCTGCGTCGCGTCGCGGTTGCTCTCGTTGTACTGGGCGAAGAGATCGACCGTCGGCATGTGGCCTGCCTGCGCGATCTTGGCGTTGGCGCTGGCCACTTCCGAATTCAGGCGCGCGGCAATCACGTTGAGGTTGTCGGCGAGCGCCAGATCGACCCACGCCTGCTCGTCCTCGGGGTCTGGCTTGTTGAGCGGCATCTGCTCTGCCGGCTTCACCAACGCCTGGTAATCCTTGTCGGTTAGCTCGCGCAGTACTTCCTGGGAGGTCGCGAGCGTGCGCTTGGCGGCGATGACGCTCGCCGTCGCGCTGTCGTGCGCGGCGCGCGATTCCTGCACGTCCGTGACGGCGATCAGTCCGACTTCGAAGCGCTTTTCGGCCTGCTCGAGCTGCCGGCTGAACGCTTCGAGGGTCGCCTGTGCGGCGCCGAGCGTGTCCTCGGCGGCCAGCACGTCGAAATAGGCCTGCGCGACGCGCACCAGCAGGTCCTGTTGCGCGGCACGATACGTCGCCTCTGCCACGGCCACCTGCGAATCGGCGCGCTTCAGTTCCTGCCACTGGTCCCACCGGAAAACCGTATGGGTCAGTTCAGCGCTGTAATCCCAGTACTGGCTGACGTCGGTCGAGCTCTTGTTACCGACCGTGACGATGTTGCCAGTGGTCTGGTTCACCTGCGGAAAGGTCGACTCGCCATCGGAATTGGCCGTGTAGACCTGGCCGCCGAGGTTGACCTGCGGCAGCAACAGGGCACGCGCCTGCGGCTTGACCTCGAGCGCGGCGGAGCGCCGGGCCTCTGCCTCGCGCACCAGCGGATCGCTGCGGACCGCGTCCAGGTAAACCTCGATCAGGTTTTCGGCGCGGACGGGAGCCGTCCCCAGCAGGGCCGCCGCAACGCTGCAGGCGAGAAAAAGGATTTCGTCGTCATGAGTACACCGTGGCGGGCGGGACCGCGCAATTGGTCAACTAGTGTTGTACTAGACTATATCACCTGAAGGCCGATTGGCTAGCCCCCCGCCCCGCAGGATCAAAAAATGAACCTGGGCGGTGCCGGCGCGTGCAGCAGGGCGGGCATCCCCGTCTCGAACAGGCTCTCGCGCGACCAGTCCGACGGTCCTGTCCGGGTCACCCGGACCGCCTCGAGCATCGGCCCGTTGCCGACGCAGGCGAACAACCTGCCGCCAACCCTGAGGGCGCGCTCGAATCTCGCATCGTAGACCGGCAGCGAGCCGGTCACGGCGATGACGTCGTACGCGTCGCGTTCTGCCAACTGCATTGCATCGGCCGTCGCGGCGACGACGTTGTGGATGCCGGTGCGTGCAAACGTCGCCGTGGCGCCGGCGACCAGGTCGGGGAACAGGTCGATGGTGCGCACGCTGCGGGCGAGCTGCCCGATGCAGGCCGCGAAGAAGCCGCTGCCGGTGCCAACCTCGAGTGCGTGCTCGTGCGGCCGGATTTCGAGCGACTGCAGGATGCGGCCTTCCACCTTCGGGGGCAGCATGCACTGGTCATGCGCCAGGGGCACGCAGGTGTCGGCGAACGCGATCTCGCGATAGGCGGCCGGGACGTATTCCTCGCGGGGCACGTGGCTCAAGGCATCGAGCACCTTGAGGTCCAGGACCTCCCAGGCGCGGACCTGCTGCTCGATCATCTGGCGACGGGCGAACTGGACGTCGAACATGCGGGTGCTTCCAGGGCTGAGGGAACGATGATCCGGCAGCGCGGCCGGCGCGAAGGTTAAAGTCTCGGCACCGGCGCGACAAGCCAATCTGCCTGCGGATTATGGTGAATCCAGAGGGTGCGCGCGACACGTTCCTATATGCTGCGGACGCACGCCTGGGGCATGCATGAAAACAACTACAACACCCTGCTTGAACGCGGGTGTCCGCGGCCGACAGGGACATGGCCAGCCCGGAGAATGACACCGTGATGTTCGCGCTGATCCTGCTGGGTGCCGTAGCGGTCATGCTGGCCGTGGCGCTGCTGCAGCGTTTGCGCGAGATCCAGCGCCTGCGCGAACTCGGCGAGCGGTTGCAGGCCGTGGCCGACACCGGCGACCTGGCGGAGCGCCTTAAGCCCCATGCGGGAGAGGGCAGCGCTGGCGAGATCGCCGGCAGCGTCGACCGCCTGATCGAACGATTGCAGGTCGAGACCTCGTCGCGCGAAGAGCGGGAGTCCGTCTATCGGCGGCTGCTCGAGACGATGACCGAAGCGATGCTGGTCGAGCGCGACGGCATCCAGCTGGCGAACGCGCGCTTCGCCGAACTTGCGGGCGTAGTGAATCCCGGCAAGCTCTCCGGGCGCCGCCTGGCTGACCTGGTCCACCCCGACTATGCCGAACTCGTCTCCGAATACCTGCGCCGCCATGCGGCAGGCGAAGCCGCGCCTGGGCGGCTCGAAGTCGAACTGCAGCCGGATGCCGCGGGCAAGCCGCACCGTCTCGAACTCAGCTTCTCGCGCACGATGCTGGATTGCCGCCCCGCCGTAATGGTGACGGGCGTCGAGATGACGCCGCGCGTGCCCACGGAACCGAGCAGCGCGCGCAGCCACGGCAGCGCGTGGGAGGCCCTGGATTCACTCGCCGAGAGCGTGCTCACGACCGACGTCGACGGCCGCATCGTCTACATCAACTCGGCCGGCGAGCAGCTGATGGGCAAACCGGCCAGCGAGATCCTCGGCCGCACGCTCAGCGAGGTCATCGAGCTGGTGGACGAAGGCGACCGCAAGGCGGCAAGTGACCCCGTCCAGCAGAGCCTGACGACGGGAACCCGCGTGAGCCTTGGTCGCCGCGGCATGCTCGTCGCGGCCGCAAGCGACGGCGAACGTTCGATCGAATTGACGGTGTCGCCGATGCGCGACGTGAATGGCCGCGTCGACGGCGCCGTCGTCGCGCTGCGCGACGTGAGCGACCTGCGTGGCCTCACGCGGGTGATGACGTACCAGGCGAGCCACGACGCCCTCACCGGCCTCGTGAACCGCCGCGAGTTCGAGCGCCGGCTGGAGGAAGCGCTGGAAGCAACCAGGGGTGGTGCGCGGCACGTGCTGTGTTACCTCGACCTCGACCGTTTCAAGGCCGTCAACGACGAATGCGGCCACGTCGCGGGCGACAGCATGTTGCGGGAGGTCGCCGCTCTCATCAAGGACGCGGTCCGCGATTCGGACACAGTCGGCCGCCTCGGTGGCGACGAGTTCGCCATTCTGCTTGCGGGTTGCCCCCTCGAGAAGGCCCGCCAGATTGCCGACGACGTCGTGCGCGCGGTCAACGATCACCGCTTCGTCTGGAAGGACAAGATTTTCGGCATCGGCGTCAGCGTGGGCCTGGTCGAGATGACGGTCGAGAGCACCTCCATCGAAGACCTGCTGCACGCCGCGGATTCGTCCTGCTACGTCGCAAAGAACCAGGGCGGCCACGTCCATGTGTATTCGGCACGCGACGAAGCCGACGCGCGCCATCGCGGCGAGATCCTGTGGCTGCAGCTGCTGCAGTCGGCGCTCAAGGACGACCGCTTCGAGCTGCACGCGCAGCCGATCATGCATGCCTCGGCGGACGCGCCGGAAGGCGGTCCCGGCCTCGAGATCCTGTTGCGGCTGAAGGACGACAAGGGTGTGGCGATTGCCCCGGCCGAATTCATGCGCGCGGCCGAACGCTATCGGCTGATGCCGCACGTGGACCGGTGGGTCGTGCAGACCTCGCTCACCTTGCTGGCGCGCGGGGCAATCCGTCTCGCGCCTGAGCGCAGTCTCTGCATCAATCTGTCCGGGCAGACGCTCGGCGATGGCGCCTTCCTGGAGTTCGTGGTCGATTGCCTCGATCGCACCGGCATCGCGCCGAACCGCATCTGTTTTGAAGTCACCGAGAACTCCGTGATCACCAACATCGAGCACGCGCGCCGCTTCATCGGCGTGCTGCATGGCATGGGATGCCAGTTCGCACTCGACGACTTCGGCCGTGGCCTGAGTTCGTTTGCGAACCTGAAGCACCTCTCGCTCGATTACCTCAAGATCGACGGCTCGTTCATTCGCAACCTGGCCTCCGACAGCGTGAACCAGGCGATGGTGACCGCCATGGTCAAGCTCGCGCGATCGCTCAATTTCAAGGTGATCGCAGAGCAGGTCGAGGACCTGAGCGCACTCGATTCGGCACGCCGCATGGGCGTCGACTTCGTCCAGGGTTACCAGGTCGGACGCCCGGCGCCGTTGCCGCTGGCCAGCTGACAGCAGGGACCTTCGCGGCGTCGCGCACACCCTGGTGCCGCGATCCACGACGGGAATACCCTCGCTACTGCGTTATCCTAGCGGGCGTGATCACGATCGCCTCGCTCTTCGTTTACCCCGTCAAGTCCTGTCGCGGCATCGCGCTGCTGCAGGCGAGGTTGACGCCGCGCGGGCTGCAGTACGATCGCGAGTGGATGGTCGTATCGCGCGACGGCCGTTTCATGACGCAGCGCGAAACGCCGCGGCTGGCGCTGGTCGGTACGGCACTTCACGGCGATCAACTTGAACTCTCCGCGCCGGGCCTGCCGCAACTGGCCGTGCCGCTGCAACGACCGGCGCGCGCAGCGTCCGTCGAGGTCACCGTCTGGCGCGACCGCGTGCTGGCCGTCGACGAGGGCCAGGGCGCCGCGGACTGGTTCGGCGAGCACCTGCGTCGCGACGTGCGGCTCGTGCGTTTCGACGACACCCGGCCGCGACCCACGGATCCCGCGTGGTCACAGGGGCTCGATGGCACGAGCGCGTTCTCCGACGGCTACCCGGTGCTGGTGCTTTCGCGCGCCTCGCTCGATGACCTCAATGCGCGCCTGCCGTCACCGCTGCCCGTCGATCGCTTCCGGCCGAACCTCTACCTGGATGGCTGTGCGCCCTACGCCGAGGACGCGATCAGCGGGCTCGATAGCGGGCAGATGCGGCTGCGAATAGTGAAGCCCTGCACCCGCTGCGTCATCACGACGACGGACCAGGCCACGGCCGTGCCGCAGGGCGATGAGCCCCTGCGCACGTTGAAGACGTACCGCTGGGATGGCGCCCTGCACGGCGTGAAGTTCGGCCAGAACGCGATTGTCGAGCGGCCGGGCCCGCTCGAAGTGGGGGCGCGGCTCACGAGTGAGTAGTGAGTAGTGAGTAGTGAGTAGTGAGTGGGGAATAGCGAGAGTGAACAGGGAGCGCCACCACCACCTGACCACCACCACCACCCACCACTCACACCACTCCCAGAGCGCGGGGCTGCGATACGCGTAGATGTACGCGGCGAGGTACGCGGGAACGATCAGCAACGTGAGCGCTGCGGTGAACATCGCAATGGCTCGGTCGCCCAGCAGTACCGGTATGAGCATGACGGAGTTGGCGAACAGCACCAGCCAGAACGCGGCTCGCCAGTAGGCTTCGCTGCCGATACGTCGTTGCAGCGCGTAGCCCCAGAGCGCCGTGAGCAGTGCAACGCTGAGCGTCCAGTTGCCGAGCGTCAGCGCGGTGACCTCACCGCCGCGCGAGAGATTCGCAGCTTCGCCCGCGAGCACGCCGAACGTCAGCAGGGCGGCATACACGACCCAGCCGGCCTTGGCTCCGCTGAGCAGATGCCCGGCCACCTCAGTAGTGCGGCGGGATCTCGACCTGGTTCGGGTCGCCGCCACGTTCCTCGAGTTGCTGCAGCTGTTCGTGCAGTTGCTGGTTGCGGTCGCGCAGCGAGTCGACCTCGCGCTGCTGCCGGTAGACGACGTCGCTCAACTCCTGCAGTGCCCGCTCGAGATGCGCCACCTTGAATTCGAGCGCATCGATGCGCTCGCTCATGGCGTAGCCGCCGGCACGCGATAGTCGGCCGTGACGACGCCGACCTGCAGCGCCTCCGCCTCGTGGTCGAGTTCACGCCACGTTTCGGCGAGCGCTGCCTGCTCCCACTCGCGCATCGCGGGCAGTTCCAGCAACCGCTGCACGTACTGAGCGGCCTTGCCCGTTGTGTCGATACCGTAGGTGCGCACGCGGTAAGCCACAGGGCAGTAGAACGCGTCGACCACCGTAAACTCGGGGCCGGCGAGAAACGGGCCGCCGAAGCGCGACAGGCCTTCGTTCCATAGTTCGTCGATGCGGCGGATGTCCGCGACGAGTGCGGGCGGCTGGGTGTGCAGCTTGACGCGCAAACCGACGTTCATCGTGCAGATGTTGCGCAGCGTGGTGAAGCCCGAGTGCATCTCTGCCGTCGCGCAGCGCGCCCATGTGCGTGCCGCGGCATCGGCCGGCCAGAGGCCCGGGTGGCTCTCGGCGAGAAACTCGCTGATGCCGAGGGAGTCCCACACCACGGTGGCGCCATCGCGCAGGCAGGGCACCTTGCCCGACGGCGAAAAGGCACGGAACGCATCGAAGTTCGAGCCGCGCGCAAACGGCTTGACGAGTTCGACGAAGGGAATGCCGCGCGCGTGCAGCAGGACCCATGGCCGCAGCGACCAAGAGGAATAGTTCTTGTTGCCGATGTAGATCTCGTACATGAGTCCTCCAGGGTCGTCCGCGCACTCGGCACGGGGCCGCATGATACAACCGCGCGCGGTCAGTACTTGTGCGTCGAGAGCAGCAGGCTGGTCTCGGAGTTGGCCACCCCTTCGATGCGACGGATGCGGCTCAGCACGCGGTCGAACTCCTCGAGCGTGTCGGCGCGCAACTCGGCGATGATGTCCCAGCGACCGTTAGTCGTGTGCAGCGTGGACACCGATGCATCACCTCGCAGCGAGCGCAGCACCTTTTCGACGTTGTTGCCGTCAACCGCGATCAGCATCAGCGCCGTGATGCGGCGGTCACCGTCCGGTGCTGCCAGGCGAACGGTGTAGCCCGCGATCACGCCTTCCTGCTCGAGCCGGGCGATGCGGTTCTGCACGGTGCCGCGGGCCACGCGCAAGGTGCGTGCAATGGTCGCCGCGGGCAGGCGGGCGTTGCCGCGCAAGAGGCTGACGAGCTGGCGGTCGAGGTCGTCCATAGTGTGCCTGCTGTTCTGGCGAACTGTTCAAGTAGGCTAGCGAAACGATCAAATTATAGACCAGATCGACTGGTTTGCTGGCTTCCTGTTGGCTCGTGCCCGACCGATGATGCTCTGACGGGCCGGTGATTTGTCGTTCTCTGGCGGCCCGGGCAGGGGCACACCAATGGTCGACTACATCGGCGTCAGTGACATCGAGCGCATCGTGAATGCGCTCGGACCGGCGGAATTCATGGCCCGGCTGGCGGGCGAAATCGAGGCGGATTACCGGCGCTGGCCGGAGTTCGAAAAGGCGCCGCGACTTGCGAGCCATTCGCCCGTTGGCGTCATCGAGCTGATGCCGGCGACCGACGGCAAGCTGTACTCGTTCAAGTACGTCAACGGTCATCCCAAGAACACCGCCGAGGGCCTGTTGACCGTGACGGCGTTCGGCGTGCTGGCCGACGTCGGCACGGGCTACCCGTTGCTGCTGTCGGAACTCACGGTGACGACTGCATTGCGGACGGCCGCGACATCGGCGCTGGCCGCGCAACATCTGGCTCGTCCCGACAGCCGCGTGATGGCGTTGATCGGCAACGGCGCCCAGAGCGAGTTCCAGGCCATCGCGTTCCATCGCCTGTGCGGTATCCGCGAACTGCGCGTCTACGACGTGGACCCGCAAGCCACGGCCAAGCTCGTGCGCAATCTCGCCGCGATGCCGGAGCTGGCAGACCTGCGAGTGGTGCGTACGCATTCTGCGGCCGAAGCCTGCAAGGGCGCGGACATCGTCACCACCGTCACGGCTGACAAGCGCAACGCGGTCATCCTGACGCCGCCGATGATTGCTCCCGGCATGCACATCAACGGCGTCGGCGGCGATTGCCCGGGCAAGACGGAATTGCATGCGGACATCCTGCGGTTGCCGGACGTGCGCGTCGTGGTCGAGTTCGAGCCGCAATCGCGGATCGAAGGCGAAATCCAGCAGATGCCAGCGGACTATCCCGTGATCGAGCTCGCGCAGGTGCTGCGTGGCGAAGCGGTGGCGCGCCGTTCGGCCATGGATGTCACGCTGTTCGATTCCGTCGGCTTCGCGCTGGAAGACTATTCGGCACTGCGGTTCCTGCACGCCCTCATCTCGCAGCAGCGGCTCGGCCGCCGCGATCTCGACCTGGTGCCGGTGCTCGACGACCCGAAGGACCTGTTCGGCGGGACACTGGCTGGCTGCAAGGCAGCTCGGCCGCGCAAGCGCAAGTCGGCTTGACGTGCGGCGATGACCGGAACCATCACGCTGATCGGCGCGCCCACCGACGTCGGCGCGGGTGCGCGCGGCGCGTCGATGGGCCCGGAGGCGCTGCGCGTTGCGAAACTGCAGGCGGTGCTCGAGGCGCAGGGGCTCAAAGTGATCGACCGTGGCAACCTGGGTGGTCCGCCGAATCCCTGGCAACCACCAGTCGGCGGCTACCGGCACCTGCCTGAAGTGGCCGAGTGGAATCGACTCGTGCACGAAGCCGTACTCGAAGAGCTCGCCGCGGGGCGACTGCCGATGCTGCTCGGCGGTGATCACAGCCTCGCGATCGGCTCGATCAGCGCCGCCGCAAGGCACTGTCGCGCCACGGGGCGCAAGCTGCGCGTGCTCTGGTTCGATGCGCACGCCGACTTCAACACGCACGTCCTCACGCCGAGCGGCAACGTGCACGGCATGCCGGTCGCCTGCCTGTGCGGTCACGGCCCGGCGGAACTCGTGTCGATCGGCGGCCAGGTGCCGGCGATCGAGCCCGCGCAGCTGCGGCAGATCGGCATCCGCAGCGTCGACGCGGGCGAGAAGCGCTTCGTGCACGAGGTGGGCATCGAGGTCTTCGACATGCGTTACATCGACGAGATGGGGATGCGGTACACGCTTGAGCAGGCCCTGCTCGGCGTCGATGACGCCACCCACGTCCACGTGAGTCTCGACGTCGACTTTCTCGATCCCGACATCGCGCCCGGCGTCGGCACGACGGTTTCCGGTGGGCCGACCTACCGCGAGGCGCAGCTCTGCATGGAAATGGTGGCCGACACGGGCCGGCTTGCCTCGCTCGACATCGTCGAGCTCAATCCCGCTTTCGACATCCGCAATCGCACAGCCGAGGTCGCCGTGGACCTCATCGGGTCGCTGTTCGGCAAGAGCACCCTGATGCGCAAGTGATGCGGGAGTGAAGCGCGCCGGCGCGCAGTTGGCAGGCAGCGCTTTCGACGAAGCAGGCAGCAGGTTAATCTGCGCGTTCCTAACGCAGCGAACGGCATGTTCCCACCATGCGCTGGATTCACATCGCCCTGTTGGCCGGCCTCGCCGTTGCGGCGGCCAGCGGCTGGTTGTCGCGCGAGACCCCGCGCGGGTCGAGCACCCAACCCCAGGTAGCGTCGGACTGGGGCTCCGCTGCCCCGCAACCCGACAGCGCCGGACTTCCGGCCGAGGCGCAGCAGACATTGCGGCTCATCGAAGCCGGCGGCCCGTTTCCGTATGACCGTGACGGCTCGCGCTTCCAGAATCGCGAGGGACGACTGCCGGCGCAGCCCCCCGGCTATTATCGCGAGTACACGGTCCGGACGCCGGGATCGCCCGATCGCGGCGCTCGCCGGATCGTGAGCGGGGGCAACCCGCCAGTCGAGTTCTATTACACAGGCGATCACTACCGCAGCTTTCGCCGGATCGAGGTGCCGCACCGATGACAGAGCTCATGCGAGACGTCGTTCTGACCGACGACACCGTGCGCGGCCTCGAGCTGCTAGCGTCGTCGCTCGACTGGCCGTGCTACGTCGTCGACCTCAGGGGGTGCGTGGACAAGACACAACTGCTCGAGCGGTGCGCCGACGTGCTGCGGTTTCCAAGCTGGTTCGGCCACAACTGGGACGCGTTCTTCGATTGTCTCATCGATCTCGCGAGTGCACGCCGGGCGCGCGGTTGCGTGATCGTGCTGCGCCATGCCGGTGAACTGCAGGCCGCGTCGCCAGAGGCGTTCGACACGGCCCGCTCGATTCTTGCGGATGCGGAAAAAGTGTGGAGCGACCGCGGCGTCGCGATGCGCGTATTCGTCGAGATTGCCTGAAGCGACGAACGTGGCGTGCGAGTACGCCGCGGGTCAGGCGCCCTTGCTCGAGGCCAGGCTTTCGATGCGATCTGTTTCACGCTTGACGACCGCATAGCATTCGCAACACAGCTGTTCGAGCTGTGGCCGGTCGAGCACGGTGATCTGTCCGCGGCTGTAGCTGATGACGCCGAGCTTCTGCAGCTTGCCGGCGGCGTCCGTGACGCCTTCGCGGCGCACGCCCAGCATGTTGGCGATGAGTTCCTGCGTCATGACGAGCTTGTTGGATTCCAGGCGATCCAGTGACAGCAGCAGCCAGCGGCACAACTGCTGGTCGACGGAATGGTGCCGGTTGCACACGGCGGTCTGCGCCATCTGCGTGATCAGCGCCTGCGTGTAGCGCAGCAACAGCAGCTGCAACCCGCCGTTGCGATGAAACTCATCCTTCAGCCGCTGGCCGCCCAGGCGGTAAGCGTGACCGGCGCTCTGCACGATGGCGCGACTGGGCGTGGTGCCGCCCCCCATGAACAGTGCGATACCGATGAGGCCCTCATTGCCGACGACCGAGATTTCCGCCGATGAGCCGCTTTCCAGCACGTACAGCAGGGACACGATCGAATCGGCAGGGAAGTAGACATACTCGAGTGCGTCGCCGGATTCGTACAGTACCTTGCCGAGCGGCATCGAGACGAGGCGCAGGTGCGGAAAGACGCGCGCGCGCTCGTCGGCCGTGAGCGCAGCCAGCAGGTAATTGTCCTCGGGAAGGTGCTTGCGCAGCGAAGCCGTTGCGTCGGTCATGGCGGCCATCCAGGGCTTGACGGTGCCTCAGGATACATCAGGGCCGCGACCCGGCATGACATCGTGCACGGCACGGCGTGCACCGCACCCCGTGCACACGCATCAGTTCATGACGCGCGCGTAGGTGTCCTGGTTGGCGACGTAACAGGCACAGGCGGAAGCCTCCAGTCCGTGATGGTCCAGGACCGTGATTTCGCCGCGGCTGTAGCGAATCAGTCTCTGCTGCTGCAGGGAGCCGGCTGCATGGGTCACTCCTGCGCGGCGCACACCGAGGATGGTCGCGAGCGACTCGTGGGTCGAATGGAAGTGGTCCGAGTGTGCACGGTCGCGAGTCATCAGCAGCCAGCGCGCCAGGCGTGCCTCGACGACGTGGAATCGAGTGCAGGCGACCGTTTGCGCCGACTGGCACATGACGACATGAACGTAGCGCTGCAGGCAGCCCCGCAGCGCGACGCTGCATTCGAGTTCCTCGCGAAAGGAGGCGGCGTCGATCTGCCAGGCCGTCCCGCAATCCTGCACGAGCGCGAGAGTCGGCGAGACAGTCACGCCAAGCACCAGCGACGTGCCCAGCATCCCTTCGTCGCCGACCAGTCCCACCTGGAGCCTGTCGTGTCCATGCAGTGTCGCGATCAGCGAGATGGACCCGCCGGTGGGGAAGTAGACCTCACGGATGCGCTTGCCACGTTCATACAGTACGTCGGTTGTCCTGAGCTGGACGGAAGTGGACTTGGCCAGAAGGCGTCGCCGGTCCAGGTCAGGCAGGCGTGCCAGCAACCGGTTGGTCGCCTCGGCCTTTCTTCTGGCAGTCTTCATGGGGAATTGCTCGATCACGTCTGCGGACGTCCGAAAAGGCGAGCGTGCTCGGGACTCAACCCGTGGTTTGTACGGTGCCCCACGAAAAAACTGGGTTCGTCGCCGAACCCGAAGTGCTCCGCGTGCGTGGGGGTACATCACACGCAGAGCGTCAATGTCACGTGGCTAGACCCGTCGACCCTGGATCACGTTGATCAGCACGACGATGATGGCCAGCACCAGCAGGATGTGGATGAAACCGCCCAGGGTGTAGGAGCTGACGAGCCCCAGCAACCACAGCACGGCCAATACGACGGCGATAGTCCATAGCATTTGTTATCTCCTAATGAGGTCATGTGGTGTTCGGGCTTTTCAGCGGCGAGCCGTGTCATCGTTCAGGACCAGTTCGCCGTTCTCGACCGGGATGCTGTTGCCGGGGTCATGGTCCATCCGCACGGATCCTTCGTGGTCTCCAAGGCGATAACGCACCTGGTAACCGTCCGGCTTCTCGACCGAGTCGTAGACCGTGCGGCAACGTTGCTCGACCGTCTGGGTCGTGTTGCCTTCCTGCATGTGTTTCTGGACCTTGCTGCCGGCGTAACCACCGGCTGCAGCACCTGCCACGGTGGCCACCGTCTGGCCATCGCCGTCACCGATCTGGTTGCCGAGCACTCCGCCCGCCACCGCCCCGATGATCGAGCCCGTGACGCGCCTGGGATCCTTGACAGCTGCCTGGTGCGTGACAACTTCACTGGCACAGACCTGTCGCGGTGTCTTGACCGTGCGTGACATCGGCTCGACGTTGAGTACCTTGGCAGATCTTCCCTGGTCCAGGGTCTGGTAACCGGCGTAGGCGCCGGCTGCCGTCACCGCCACGCCGCCAACGACGAGCCCGGTAAGCAATGATTTGTTCATCTGGTCTCTCCATTCGGCGGCACACGTCGCACGGAGAATTCCCGCTACGGCATAGTGAAGTCGATGTGCTGCAAGCTACTCCGACTGGCGCAACGGTCTGTTCGCTAGCGCACTGATCGTGCCGCATCGCGTGCGGCCCGCAATGTGTCTCGGTATGTGCGCAACCGTACTGACACCGGCACGGCCGCGGATGACGATCCCCGGCATGCGCTTCATGCACCTTGCCGCGTCATTGCTGCTGCTGCTCGCGGCCTGCAGCTCGCTGCCCAGGATCGCGCCGGACACAGCGCCCGCGACGACCCCGACGCAAGTCCAAGGTCCCCGCGGGCCGCTCCCTGCGTCGCGCAGTCGCGAGATCCTCGCCGGACTCGAGCGCGGCGCCGACGACACGGGGATCTTCGATCGCCACCTCGCGGTCGAGCAGGCCGTGACCGGAACGCCCCTCGTCAGCGGCAATCGTGTCCGGCTGCTCGAGGACGGGCCAACACGTACCGCGCCATGTTCCTGGCCATCGCTGCCGCGAGTGACCACATCAACATGGAGACTTACATCCTCGAGGACGACGAGGTTGGCAGGCGCTTTGCGGACGCACTGATCGCCAAGCAGCGCGAAGGCGTGCAGGTGAACCTGATCTACGACGCTGTGGGCACGCTCGGCACGCCGGAGGAGTTCTTCCAGCGCCTGCGCGACAGCGGCGTCCGCACGCTGCAGTTCAATCCGGTCAATCCTGCGACGGCGACCGCGGGTTGGGACGTGAACCAGCGCGACCATCGCAAGCTGCTGATCGTCGATGGCCGAGTCGTGTTTCTCGGTGGCATCAACATCAGCAGCGTTTACTCCGGAGGCTCGTCCCGTCGTGCATCGAAAGCAGGCCCGGATAACGAGCAACCCTGGCGCGATACCGATGTGCAGATCGAAGGGCCGGTGGTGGCGGAGTTCCAGAAGCTTTTCCTGGCCACCTGGCTCGCGCAGAAGGGCGAGCCCCTGGCACCGCGGAACTTCTATCCGACGCTGCAGGCGCAGGGCAAGGAGGTCGTGCGCGCGATCGGCAGCTCACCCGACGATGAATTCAGCCTGATCTACGTGACGCTCCTGTCCGCGATCGGCAGTGCCGAGACCGAGGCCTGGCTGACCAACGCCTATTTCATACCGGACCCGCAGCTGCTGGCCGCGCTGAAAGCGGCAGCCGCGCGTGGTGTCGACGTCAGGCTGGTCTTGCCCGGTCGGACGGACTCGGCCCTCGTGTTCCACGCCGGGCGGTCGTACTACGATCAGTTGCTGCGGGATGGCGTGATCATCTTTGAGCGACGCGATGCGCTCATGCACTCGAAGACTGCCGTGGTCGACGGCGTCTGGTCCACGGTGGGTTCCACCAATTTCGACTGGCGCAGCTTCCTGCACAACCAGGAGGTCAACGCGGTCGTGCTGGGCACCGAATTCGGCGACCGCATGCGCGCGTCTTTCGCGGATGACGTCGCGCATTCCGAGCAGGTCACCCTCGAGCAGTGGCGGCAGCGCTCGTTCGACCTGTACCTCAAGGAATGGTTCTCCCGACTCTGGCAGTACTGGCTGTAGTGCTGCGTGAAGCGCCGGTCGGCGCACGGCCGAGTCCGTCGCCGGCCGTCGGTACGCTGACGCACAGACTGAATGCGCCATGACTCCTACTGTCGGGTCTCACGCCGGACGAGAGAATCCGGCCGTTGGCCGGCTGATCGCCACATCGAGGAAGGGGCATGGGATTGTTGACAACAGAGCATGGCAAAGCGGGGTATCTCGCCGATTTCATCGTCTATGCAACGGCTGCCACAGCGTTGGCCTTGCTCGTGGCCATCGTGGCCCCGTTCGAACGCCGGACCGAGCTCCTGGCGTTTGCGTTGCTGGGTCTCGCGGTATGGACGTTCGTCGAGTACGTGCTGCATCGCTTCGTGCTGCACGGCATGCAGCCGTTCCGGGCCTGGCACGCCGAGCATCACCGTCATCCACGGGCGCTGATCGGCACGCCGAAATTGCTGAGCAGTGCGCTGATCGCCGCGTTGGTCTTTCTACCTGTCCTGGTGCTGAGTGACCTGTGGCGGGCGTCCGCGCTGTCGTTCGGGCTGCTCACTGGCTACATGGTGTACGCGGTTGTGCATCATGCAACACACCATTGGCGTGCGGAAAAGGGCTGGTTGCGGCGGATCAAGCGGCACCACGCGCTGCACCATAGCCCGGTGGCCGCTGCGTCCCGCTTTGGTGTGAGCAGCGCCCTCTGGGACGTGGTTTTCCGTACCAACGGCACGTCATTGGCCCATGCGACGAGTTGATGCTGTCCCTCCTGAGTCACGTCGTAGGTTCCGATCGCGAATCCGCCTTTGAGTTCGCGGAGGTAATCCGGGCCGAGATATTCAGCGCCGAGCGACTGGAACAGCACGCCGCCAGCCTGGCGGCGGCCCAGGCCGTCACGACGCGACCAGTCGCGGTCCGGCCGCTGACCGCACGACTGCGCGACAACCACAGGGCGCTCCTTGACGCCCATCGTGCCATCGCGAAGTCCATGGCCGCGGGCGGGGCCATCACGCCGGCGGCGGAATGGCTCGTCGACAACTATCACGTCGTCGAAGCGCAGATCCGTCAGGTCCGAGACGACCTGCCACCCGGCTATTACCGGCAACTGCCGAAGCTGGCCGACGGTCCGCTGGCCGGCTATCCGCGCGTGCTCGGGCTGGCGTGGGCCTTCGTCGCGCACACGGACAGTCGCTTCGATGCCAACCTGCTGCGCCAGTTCGTGGCTGCTTATCAACGCGTGCAGCCGCTGACGATCGGCGAGCTATGGGCGATCGCAATCACCTTGCGCATCGTGCTCATCGAGAACCTGCGGCGTGCGGCCGAGTTGATCGCGAGCCGGCGCGACGTCCGCCAGCAGGCTGACCGCGTGGCGGACCGGCTCCTCGGGATCGGCGGCAAGGAGGCGCAGCCGCTGGCGACGGTGCTGCAGGAGCTGCAAAGCGTCCAGCTGTCGACGACGTTCGCCGTCCAGTTGCTGCAGCGGCTGCGCGACCAGGACCCAGAAGCAACTCCCGCATTGACGTGGCTCGAATCGCGTCTGGCGACTGCCGGCACGACGGCGGACGAAGTCGTCCGCGACGAGCACCAGCGCCAGGGCGCATCGAGCGTGACTGTCCGCAACGTGATCACGAGCATGCGCTCCATCTCGGCGGTCGACTGGACAGACCTGTTCGAAGCGATGAGCCTCGTCGACGCCGTGCTGCGTGCGGATACCGAATACGCGCAGTCGAACTTTCCGACTCGCAACCGCTGTCGTCACGCGATCGAGGAGCTGGCGCGGGGTTCGCGGCACTCCGAGCTGGAGATCGCGGAGCACGCGATGCGGGTCGCGGGCGCGGGTTGCGACCAGCGCGAGCGGAGTTCCGGGTTTTATCTCATCTCGCGGGGGCGCCGGGAATTCGAGGATCGACTCGACTATCGGCCGTCGCTGCAGGCGGGGATCAACCGGCTCATCGCCCGCATGGGAATCCGCGGCTACATCGCGGGCGTCGTGCTGCTTGCGGTCGTCGGACTTGCGTGGCCATTGTCGGTACTGCTGAGCGGCGGCGTCGGTGCGCTGGTTTGCGTCGTGCTGGGGTTGTCGGGTCTCGTGCTCACGTTGGACGCTGCGATGGCCATCGCCAATGCCAGCATCACGAGCCGCTTCGGCGCCAGGCCGCTGCCCGAAATGGACCTCGCGGAGGGCATTTCCGCTGACATGCGAACGCTCGTGGTCGTGCCCGTCATCCTCACGAGTCGCGAGGCGATCGCCGAGCACGTCGAACACCTGAGGATTCACCACCTGGCGAGCCTGGACGGTGACGTCAGCTTCGCCTTTGCTCTCGGACTGGGCCGATGCCGCGTGCGACCGGGTCGCAGGCGACGAAGCGCTGCTCGGGTGCGCGGCCGAGGACATCCGCTGCTTGAACCTCAAGTACGGTCCCGGGGCGGCAGGCGATCGCTTCCTGCTGCTGCATCGGCGACGGTTGTGGAACGAGGCGCAGGGAGCCTGGATGGGCTGGGAGCGCAAGCGCGGCAAGCTGCATGAGCTGAATCGCCTGCTGCGCGGCGCCGTCGACACGAGCTTCCTGGCCGTCGACGGCAAGCCACCCACCGTTCCAGCCGGCGTGCGCTACGTGGTCACGCTCGATGCCGACACGGTTGCCGCGAGACACGGTGCGGCGGCTGGTCGGCAAGATGCGGCATCCTTGAATGCGCGCGCGCCTTGACGAACGGAGCGGGCGAGTCGTCGAGGGTTACGCGGTACTGCAGCCCCGAATCGCGTCGTCGCTGCCGCTCGGCTACGACGGCTCGCGCTACCAGCGCCTCGTTTCCGGTGCCGGCGGCATCGACCCGTATGCGTCCGCCGTGTCCGACGTCTCGTTCGTCGGCAAGGGCATCTACGACGTCGATGCGTTCGAGGCGGCACTGGCGGGTCGTGTGCCGGAGAACACGTTTCTGAGCCACGACCTCTTCGAGGGAATCTTCGCCCGGGCCGGACTCGCTTCGGATATCGAGCTCGTGGACGAGTATCCCGCCCGCTACGCAGCGGCGACGGCTCGTTCCCACCGCTGGGTGCGCGGGGACTGGCAGTTGCTGTCATGGGTCTTCGGTTGCGGTCCGGCCGTCGCCCGGCGTCGCCGTTCCATCACCATGCTCGGTCGATGGAAGATGTTCGACAACCTGCGCCGGTCCCTCATGGCGCCGGCAAGCATGATCACACTCGTGATCGCGTGGATGCTGCCACTGCCGTACGCTGCGCTGTGGACGGCATTCGTCGTCGCAATGCTCGTGATTCCGAACCTGCCTCCCTTGCTCGCCGGTCTCCTGCCGCGTCACACCGGCATCGCACTGCGGAGCCATGTTCTGGCGGTCGCGGCCGACGCCCGGCTGGCTGCGGCCAGGACGGCGCTGACCCTGGCGTTGCTGGCACACCAGGCATGGTTGATGTGCGATGCGATCGGACGGACGCTGTACCGGCTGTTCGTCAGCCGACGCAGCCTGCTGGAGTGGGTCACGGCGCAGGAGCAGAACAGCAAGCGCCTGGACGTGGCTGGGCACTACCGCCTGATGGCCGGCGCACTCGTCATCAGCTTCTCGGTCCTCGGGCTCGTGGCAGCGGGAAAGGTCAGTGTGCTGTTCGCGTTGCCGTTCACGCTGCTCTGGCTGGCGTCACCGCTCATGGCGTGCTGGGTGAGCCAGCCGTCGCGCATCGCTGAATCGCAGCCCGTGTCCGACGTCGATGCTCGTGCGCTGCGCCTGGTCGCTCGCCGCGCCGGCACTACTTCGACACGTTCGTGACGCCCGCGGACAACATGCTGCCGCCGGACAATTTCGGGAGGAGCCGAGGCCGGTGCTGGCCCACCGCACGTCACCCACCAACCTGGGCCTGTACCTGCTGTCGATCGTCTCGGCGCGCGATCTTGGCTGGGCCGGCACCATCGACGCCATCGAGCGGCTCGAGTCGACGCTCGCAACCATGGGCCGACTCGAGCTGTGCCACGGACACTTCTTCAACTGGTACGACACGCAGGACCTGCGGCCCCTCGAGCCGCGGTACGTCTCGTCCGTGGACAGCGGCAACCTGGCTGCGCATCTGCTCACGCTGGCCAATGCCTGCGACGAAATGAGAGCCGGGTCCGCTGGCGCCGCACGGATCCTTGCCGGGATCGGCGACGGGCTGGCGCTGGCCCGCGATTCGCTCGGCACCACGGCCGATGCTCGGCTCGTCGCAGCGATCGAAGCAATACGCACCGGGCTTTCGGACCGGACGCCGAGGTCCGCACCGTTCGCTGCGAGCCTGGACGCGCTGGTGATCCGGGTCGGCGAGCTCGTCGCACTGGTTGCGCAGTTGGCGAGCGAGGGGGGCGACGAAGGCAGCGCGGAGACGGCCGTGTGGGCCGAAGCCACGCTCCACACAATCGAGAGTCACCTGCGCGACCTGGTGCCAGCGCCCACGACGGGCGCCGGTTCGTTGTCGCAGCGCCTCGATGCGCTCGCGGCGACATCGCGCCGCATGGCCGCGGCGATGGGCTTCGGCTTTCTTTTCGACCAGGAACGCAGGCTGCTCTCGATTGGCTACCGCGTCCTCGAGGGCAGCCTCGATTCGAACTGTTACGACTTGCTCGCGTCCGAAGCGCGACTGGCCAGCTTCGTCGCGATCGCTAACGGCGACGTCCCCGCGCGGCACTGGTTCCGCCTCGGGCGTTCCCTGGTCCGCGTTCGTCATGGCGCGGCGCTCGTCTCCTGGTCCGGCTCGATGTTCGAGTACCTGATGCCGTCGCTCGTCATGCGCGCGCCCGCCGGCAGCCTGCTCGAGCAGACCAGCCACCTCGTCGTCGATCGTCAGCAGGCGTACGGCAGGAAGCTCGGCGTGCCATGGGGAATCTCGGAGTCTGCCTACAACGCGCGCGACCTCGAGCGCACCTACCAGTACTCGAGTTTCGGCGTGCCTGGACTCGGCCTGAAACGCGGGCTCAGCGAGAACACCGTCATCGCACCGTACGCGACCGCGTTGGCTGCGATGGTCAGGCCGCACGCGGCGGTCCGCAACTTCGCGAGGCTGGAGCACATCGACGCGCGGGGCCTGTATGGTTTCTACGAGGCGTTGGACTATACCGCGCGACGCCTGCAGGCTGGTGAGCCGTTTGCCATCGTGCGCGCCTACATGGCGCACCACCAGGGCATGACGATCGTGGCGCTCGCCAACACGCTGCTCGACGGTGTGATGCGCAAGCGATTTCACGCGGAGCCGCGCATCAAGGCAACTGAACTGCTGCTGCAGGAACGGACGCCGCGCGAGGTGTCGCTCCCTGTCGCGAGCATCCCGGAGAGCGGTACCGCGGAGTGGTCGGACGAAGTCATGCCGATGCTGCCTCGTACGATCGACACGCCGCACCACCTGACACCGCGCACGCGGGTGCTGTCGAACGGCCACTACTCCGTGATGCTCACGGCCGCCGGGTCTGGTTACAGCCAGTGGCATGACCAGGCTGTCACGCGCTGGGCGGCCGACGTCACCTGCGACGCCTCGGGGTCGTACCTTTTCCTGCGCGACGTCGACGACGGCAAGGTCTGGTCTGCTGGATATCAACCGACGGGGGTCGAACCTGACGCCTACGAAGTTACGTTCAGCGAGCACCGGGCCGAGTTTGTCCGTCGCGACGGCGACCTGACGACGACACTGGACGTGGTCGTGTCGGCCGAGTGCGACGCCGAGGTGCGCCGCGTCTGTCTCGCGAACATGGGCGATCGCGTCCGGACGATCGAGGTCACCTCCTATGCGGAAGTCGTGCTGGCCCCGCGCGCTGCCGACGAGGCGCATCCGGCGTTCTCCAAGCTATTCGTGCAGACCGAACACCTGCCGTCGATCGGCGCGCTGCTCGCGACACGACGCCGACGCTCACCGCAGGAGCCAGCCGTCTGGGCCGCACACCTCGCGGTCACCGAGGGCGACGTCATCGGGTCCGGTCGCTTCGAAACGGATCGCGCGAGCTTCGTGGGCCGCGGCCGGCAAGTGCACGCGCCGGTTGCTCTTGACGGCGATCCCCCCGAGCCAGGCAAGACGGGGACAGTGCTCGATCCAATTTTCAGTCTTACGCGCCGCGTGCGACTGGCGCCGGGTGCCACGGCGCGCGTCGCGTTCTGGACGCTGGTCGCCCCGTCGCGTGAGGAGGTGCTGGATCTCGTGGACCAGCACCGAGACGTGCCGGCCTTCGACCGTGCCGTGACGCTTGCATGGACGCAGGGCCAGGTGGAGTTGCACCACCTTGGGATCGCCCCCGACGAGGCAATGCGCTTCCAGCGCCTGGCCGGCCACCTGCTCTACCACGACCCGGCTCTGCGGCCGTCGTCCGAAGTGCTTCGGCGCCGCAACGGCGGACAGCAGGCGCTCTGGGCCCACGGCATTTCGGGCGACCTGCCGATTGTGCTCGTGCGCATAGACGATATCGACGATCTCGGCATCGTGCGGCAGGTTCTGCGTGCGCACGAGTACTGGCGCCTGAAACAGTTGAACGTCGATGTCGTGATCCTGAACGAGCGTTCGTCGTCCTACGTGCAGGACCTGCAGTCGGCGCTGGAGTCACTGACACGTACCGGCCTGTCACGGGTGAAGATCCACGGCGATTCGGTGCGGGGCGGCGTGTACATCCTGCGCTCGGACATCATTCCGAGCGAAACGCGCCTGGCCCTGCTGGCCGCTGCGGGCGCCGTGCTCCTCAGTCGTCATGGCAGTCTCGCGGAGCAACTCGATCGGTTGGAGCAGGGGCCGCCGGCCGCGCCACCCCCGCCTGCCGTCGTGCGCTCACGCCGCGATTCGGCGGATGCCTCCCCCGACGTGCCGACGCTCGAGTTTTTCAACGGCTTCGGTGGCTTCACGCCCGACGGCGAGGAATACGTGACGGTGCTGCGCGACGGGCAGCGCACGCCCGCGCCGTGGGTCAACGTGGTTGCCAATGCCGGATTCGGCTTCCACGTGTCGGCTGATGGCGGCGGCTGCACCTGGGCTGGCAACAGTCGTGAGCATCGACTCACGCCGTGGTCGAACGATCCGGTTGGAGATCGGTCGGGAGAAGCCATCTATGTTCGCGATGACGATTCCGGCCTGCTGTTCGGCCCGACGGCACTGCCGATCCGCAAGGCAAGCGGCGACTACCTGGCGCGGCACGGGCGGGGATACAGTCGATTCGAACATACGTGTGCCGACATCGCGCTCGACCTGCTGCAGTTCGTTCCCGGCGACGAGCCGGTCAAGGTGTCGCGCCTGCGCATCCGCAACCTCTCGGGTCGCACGCGCCACCTGACGCTGACCGCCTACGTGGAGTGGGTGCTCGGCACGTCGCGCAGCAGCACTGCGCCGTTCGTCGCGACGGAGATCGATCCGGTCACGGGTGGCATGCTGGCACGCAACCTCTGGGGTGGCACCGACGCCCGCATTGCATTCACCGACCTGGGCGGTCTGCAGACAGCGTGGACCGGCAACCGGATGGAGTTCATTGGTCGCAACGGCACGCTCGAGCGGCCCGCGGCGCTCGCGACAGGGGCGAAGCTTTCCGGTCGCACCGGCGCAGGCCTTGACCCTGCGGCGCACTGCAGACCCCTGTCGCGCTCGCCGCGCATTCTTCCGTGGAAATCGTGTGGCTGCTGGGTGAGGCAGGCACTACGCAAGCCGCCCAGGCGTCGATCTCGCGCTGGCGCAGTGAGGACGTGGACGGCGCGCTGCAGTCCGTGCGCGCGGACTGGAGTGCCGTGCTCGACACCGCCACGGTCAGGACGCCGGATCGCGCGTTCGACCTCATGCTGAACGGCTGGCTGTTGTATCAGGTACTCGCGTGCCGCGTCTGGGCCCGCAGTGCGTTCTACCAGTCCAGTGGCGCCTACGGATTCCGCGATCAGTTGCAGGACGCGATGGCGCTCATCCAGGCGCAGCCGGCCCTCGCGCGCGAGCACCTGCTGCGGGCCGCCGGCCGGCAGTTCGTCGAGGGCGACGTGCAACATTGGTGGTTGCCGCAAACGGGACGCGGAGTGCGCACCCGTGTCTCCGACGATCGTGTCTGGCTCGGCTATTGCGTCGCACACTTCGTTGAGTCGACGGCCGACGCTGGCGTGCTCGACGAGCTTGTCCCGTTCCTGGACGGACCGGCATTGCAGCCCGGTGAGACCGACAACTTCTTCCTGCCCACCGTCGACGAGCAGGCGGGGACGCTCTTCGAACACTGCGCCCGTGGACTCGACGGCAGCCTTGCCGTCGGTTCACACGGCCTGCCACTGATCGGCACCGGCGACTGGAACGACGGAATGAACGACGTCGGCGCTGCGGGACGGGGCGAGAGCGTCTGGCTGGGATGGTTCCTGCATTTCGTGTTGTCGGCCTTCGTGCCACTGGCAGAGGCCCGTGGAGAGCACGGGCGAGCCGCGACCTGGCGTGCACACGCTGACGGCCTGCGTTCGTCGCTCGAGGAACACGGCTGGGACGGCGACTGGTATCGACGCGCGTACTTCGACGACGGCACGCCGATGGGATCGGCGGCGAACGGCGAGTGCCGTATCGACTCGATAGCACAATCGTGGGGTGTGCTGTCCGGTGCCGCCGAACCTGCCCGGGCGGCGCGAGCGATGGCGTCCCTGGACTGGCATCTGGTCCGCCGTCAACACGGCCTGGCCCTGCTGCTGACGCCGCCCTTCGACCACTCCGTGCCGGATCCTGGTTACATCCAGGCCTACCCGCCTGGGATCCGCGAGAATGGTGGCCAGTACACGCACGCGGCTGCGTGGGCGGCAATCGCATTCACGCAACTCTGTGACGGCGACAAGGCAGCCGAACTCTTTGCGCTGCTGAACCCGATCAATCACGCGCTCACGCACGACGATGCATTGCGTTACAAGGTCGAACCCTACGTCGTGGCGGCTGACGTCTATTCCGAGACGCCACACGTGGGACGCGGCGGCTGGACCTGGTACACCGGCTCGGCCGCCTGGCTGTTTCGCGCCGGCCTGGAATGGATTCTCGGTTGCCGCATTCGAGGCGCCGACCTGCTGCTCGATCCGTGCGTGCCGCGGAGCTGGACCGAATTCCACGTCAGCCTTCGCTACCGTGGGACCCACTACGAGATCGCGTTCGAGAATCCCGGCGGCGTCAGCAAGGGACTCGTCACGCTGCAGCTCGACGGCGCCGAACTGGCTCCGCGCCCAGGGGTGGTGCCTTTGGTCGACGACGGCGTGACTCACCAGGTCCGCGTCGTCCTCGGGTGACGACCACACTACGCCGCGCGACTGCGTCGCCGGCAAACACAGGAGAATCCCCGCATGACAACCCAGACCTTCGCTTCGAGCTGCCTGCGCGGCAGGGTCGAGGCCGCGGCATGACTGCGGATCCACCCGCGGCATTGGAGCAGGCGCTCGAGCAAAGCCATGGCGTCAAGGTCAAGGTGGAGGCGTGCGCGGATGACCTGGCCTTGCAGAACGACGCGGTGCAGCAGCAGATCGACAGGGGTGCGACGACGCTGCCCGCCGGCCAGGCGTTGCAGGACAGCCAGGTCGTCGAAGCCACGGTGCAGGAGTGCGCCGACGACCTGGACGAGGTTACCGCCACCCTGGCCCGGGGCATCGCGGACATCAAGCAGGTCGAGGTCGCATTGACCCGCTCACGCGTGGCCTTGGTGGAAGCCGAGGCATCGCTGTTGACGGCACAGGAGGACGAGCGCCACGCCACGATGCGGGCACTGCATGACGCCGCAACGGGACTGCCCAACCGTGTGCTGTTCGATGATCGCGTCACGCAGGGAATCTCACTGGCCGAGCGACACGGTTGGAGCCTGGCGGTGATGTTCCTCGACCTCGATCGCTTCAAGAGCATCAACGACGATCATGGTCACGCCGCGGGAGACCTCGTGCTCAGGGAGGTTGCCAGCCGTCTCTCGCAGCATGCGCGCGACGAAGACACGATCTGCCGCGGTGGCGGTGACGAGTTCCTGTACCTGCTGGTCAATCCGAAGAGCAGGGCTGATGTGGAACGCAAGGCCCTTGCCGTGCTGAGCGACATTGCCCAGGCGATCAAAGTGGGTGGACGCGACCTCGTCATCCGCGCCAGCATCGGGGTTGCCCTGTATCCGCGTGACGGCACGACGGTAGACCAGCTGGTCCGAAACGCCGACACGGCGATGTACCGCGCCAAGAACGGCGGGTGCGGTTATGTCCTGTTCAGCCCTGCGCAGGCAACCTCTGGTGCCTGACGCGCGCGCGGATGGGCCGGACTATTCGGAGGTCGTGCCGTCGAAGTGCTCGACGTCGGCCTCTGCGTCGGCGCGGGTGTGGTGCACGACGCGGTCGCGGTGATTCGGCGGCGAGTACACCGTGTAGAGCTTCAGCGGCGTGGTACCGGTGTTGATGATGTTGTGATTCGCACCCATGGGCACGACGATCGCGAAGCCCGCCTTCACGGAGGTGCGCTTGCCGTCCATGACCACCTCCCCGGTTCCTTCCTCGACGCGGAAGAACTGGTCGAGCTCGTGGACTTCCGCGCCGATCTCTTCGCCTGGCGCCAGCGCCATCAGTACAAGCTGGGAGTGCCGTGCCGTGTAGAGAACCCTGCGGAAGTCGACGTTGCTGACCGCCAGTCGCTCGATGTCCTGTACGAATCCTTTCATGACACTTCCCGTTTTTGCTGCTGGAATCCGCAGCAAGAATCGTACCGGTTCACGTGCGCACTATCTGTACGCCAGGGTACAGAGCAGGTTCGCGTGCGCCTGACTTCTACGTAATCACTTGTGGTCGCCCGACTGGCAAAATGTCAGGTGGATCTCACCTGGTCGAACGAAGGGAGATACGCAAATGCTGTGGACCGTTGCAGTTGTCCTGATCATTCTCTGGCTGCTGGGCCTGGTCACGTCGTACACGATGGGTGGCCTGATCCACATCCTGCTGGTCATTGCGATCGTCGTCGTACTGCTCAACGTCATCCAGGGCCGCCGCGCCTGACTTTCGTCGGGCGGGGACGGCGCAGCGGTCGTCTGACTGCTCGATGGATGCAGGCCGCGATGGCCTTCGCAGGGGATAGGAGCGTCCCTTGAAGGATAGGTCGGCGCCCGCGGATGTGCGACTGAACAGAATTCTGGCGGCGTTGCCGGAAGCTGACCGTGAACGTGTCCAGCGCAACCTCCAGCCAGTGTTTGTCGTTGCGGGCAAGACGCTCTACGAACCGGGCGTCCGGTTGGACTACGCCTACTTCCCTGCGACGACGATCGTTGCGGACGAATACGTGACGGCCGACGGCGCGTCTGCCGAGGTCGCCATCGTCGGCAGCGAAGGGGTCGTGGGCATTGCGTTGTTCATGGGAGGCGAGTCGCGGCCGAATCGTGCCATCGTGCAGGCATCGGGATGGGCGTATCGCCTGCAGCGCCATCATCTGCACGAGGAGTTCACCCGGGCCGGAGCCCTGCAGCACTTGCTGTTGCTCTACACCCAGGCGCTTCTCACGCTGACGGCGCAGACGGCCATCTGCAACCGGCACCACACTATCGACCAGCAACTCTGTCGCTGGCTGCTGCTGAGCCTTGACCGCTCGTCCTCGAGTGTCCTGACCACGACCCATGAGCACATCGCAAACATGCTGGGAGTCCGCCGCGAGGGCGTGACCGAAGCGGCGGGCAAGCTGCAGCGGCTCGGCCTGGTGCGCAACAGCCGGGGTCGGATCACGGTCGATGACCGTGGCGGCCTCGAGACGCGCAGTTGCGAGTGCTATCGCGTGGTGAAGCGAGAGTACGACCGCCTGCTGCCGGACGTGGCGACAGACGCAGCTGCAGCTGACGGCATCTCATCCTGACGGACAGGTCGCCGGAAGTTACGGGCGTCCGAGCTGGAACTGCACAGGCACAAGCAGCGCGCCAACGATTCCGCTCGGCCTTCAACTCGTGGTGCCCACCGTCCAACAGCCGGCCGGTCGGCGAGTCGCTCGGCGACGTCAGCAGGCGTTGGGACGGGGAGTGGACACAACTGACGCGCCGTCTTGCGGTGTTTACGCATGGTCCACGGGATTCGCATGCCCTAGAAATCGGTGTCCATGCGAGCCGAAATCGAACACAGCCTGTACGACGGGATGAAGCACGAGCAGAGCCGCGAAGCTCCGCCGCCGGGTTTCCCGGAACTGCCGCTGATTCCTGGTGGGCGCTACACCGACCCCGCGTTCCTCGAACTCGAGCGGCGGTACCTCTGGAAGCGCGCATGGCTCTATGCGTTGCACGTCGACGAACTGCCCCGTCCGGGCAGCTACCGCCTATGGCGCAAGACTGGCGCGCCGATCATCATCGTGCGCGACAAAGAAAAATCGTGTTCGCGCCTACTACAACACCTGCCGGCATCGAGGTGCGCCGCTGGTCGAGAAGGAGCAGGGTGAGGCCAAGGGCTTCTTCTGCCGCTACCATGGCTGGACTTACGACCTCGCGGGCCGGCTGACCGCAGTGCGCGAGAAGCGTGATTTCCCGGGCATGGACACGTCCTGCTTTGGCCTCAACCAGGTGCGCTGCGAGCAGTTCGGTAGTTTCGTGTTCATCAACGAAGACCCGCAGGCAGCACCGCTGCTCGAATCGCTGGGCCCGATCCCGCAGCACCTCGAGAACCTGGGCTTCGACAGCATCCGGCATATCGCGAGCTCGAGCTTCGAGATCGCGTGCAACGTCAAGATCCTGCTCGACGCGTTCCTCGAGACCTATCACCTGAAGTCGATCCACCCGCAGACGGTGGACCGCTTCCTCGATTCGCGCGGTACACACATCGTGCTGTGGCCGCATGGAAATTCGATGATGTGCACGCCGCACCGCCGTGCGGAATGGCGTGATCCGGGCGCGGTCGGCATGCCCGAGGTGCCCACGGCCGAGCAGATCTTCCTGAGCCAGAACCCGTCGTACAATTTCTACCCGAACCTCATCACGCCGCCCGCTGCCACCGGCACACCTTTCATCACGTTCTGGCCCAGGACGGCCCGCAGCATGACCGTGGACGTGCACTGGTTTGCCCCCGAGGGTGCCGAGGGCCACGAACTCTGGCCCACGCGCATGTCGAACTTCGAGCGCATCCTCGAGGAAGACACGCAGTTTGCGCCGCGGATCCAGGAATCCTGTCGAGACGGGTGGCTTCAGGGGCATCTACCTGTCGTACCAGGAGCGGCGCATCTATCACTGGCACGAAGAGCTCGACCGTCGCATCGGGTCGGAGCACCTGCCGCCCGAGCTGAGTGTGCGGCCGGTGCTCGGCCCGTGGCTCGACACGGACTGAAGGCAGGCCACGGTAGTGACTGAGCGTGATGGAGGCGCATCGGGTGCCGCGCCCAGTTACCAGGACTACCTCGCGCGGGACAGTCGCGAGGTGCCGCGATCGCTGCTCGAGCGCTCGTGGCGTGACCTCGGCAACGCTCCGCTAGACGCGTCGCGCTACACGTCGCAGGCGTTCTTCGACCTCGAAGTCGAGCGGATGTGGGCGCGCGTCTGGCAGATGGCGTGCCGGGAGGAGGAGTTGCCCGAGGCAGGCGACACGATCGTTTACGACATCGTCGGCCGGTCACTGCTGGTCACGCGACAGGCCGACGGTTCGATCCGCGCGTTCCACAATTCCTGCACGCATCGCGGGCGCAAGCTGCTGCTCGCGGACGAGCACATCGAGCACTTCCGTTGTCCGTTTCATGGCATCAGCTGGCAGCTCGACGGTACCGTACGGTCGATTCCGTGCCGGTGGGATTTCGAACACGTCAGCGATGGCGACTTCTGCCTGCCCGAGGCGCGAGTCGGCACGTGGGGCGGCTTCGTCTTCGTCAACTTCGATGCCGGCGCGATGCCCCTCGAGCAGTACCTCGAGGTCGTGCCGGACCATTTCTCGCGCTGGCGTCTCGAAGACTGCTGGAAGGCGGTGCACGTCGCCAAGGTCATCCGCTGCAACTGGAAAGTGGCGCAGGAAGCGTTCATGGAGTCGTACCATGTCGTCGCGACGCACCCGCAGATCCTGTCGATCATCGCGGACGCGAATTCGCAGTACGACCTCTACGGCCCGCACGTGAGCCGCAACCTTGCCGCATTCGCCGCGCCGAGCCCGCATCTCGGCAGCGGGAACGTGGATCCGCAGCAGACGCTGGACGGCATGCTGCAGCTGATGGGCCGCAGGCCGGGAGCCCTGGGCGAATTCACTGCGCAGGAGGCACGCGGGCCGCGCGCGCAGCTTGGCGACCTGAACCGTCGCGCGTTTGGCCGTGCCTTCGAGGGCGATTTCAGCAATGTCACTGATGCGGAGACGCTCGACGCCATCGTCTACAACGTTTTCCCGAATTTCTCGCCGTGGGGCGGGTTTGCGCCGAACATCGTGTACCGGTGGCGCCCGCATGGCCGCGACGTCGGCTCGTGCGTCATGGAAGTCATGATCCTGAAGCGACTCGATCGCGGACAGTCGCGGCCCGAGCCCGTGCCCGTGCACTGGTTGCGCGACGACGAGCCCTGGTCGGATGCAAAGGAGATCCCGATCCTGGGTCCGGTCATCGACCAGGACATGAGCAACATGCCCTACGTGCAGGAAGGCCTGGTGGCTTCCGCAACGGGTCGCGTGCAACTCGGGTCCTACCAGGAAAGCCGGATCCGGCATTTCCACCAGACGCTCGACACCTATTTGCAGCGCTGACGCCCCGCGTTGCCCCGCGACCGAATCCTGCGATCCGGTATAAGGTAGGCGCCGGTTTCACGCGGGGAGTCGGGGCATGTTGATTGCGGTTCGCAAGGTTCTCGTTGCAGCCGTCGTCGGTTGCCTGTGTTCGGGACTGCTGGCCGGGCCACGGGCCGCGTCGGCCCAGGATCTGGACCTGGTGAACGTCACGCTGGTCGACGGCACGGGTGCGGCGCCACGCAAGGGCGTCACGGTCACAGTTCGCGGCGGCAAGATTGCTTCGATTGCCGAGCGGGCACCCGCTGCAACGGGCGGCGTGCGCCAGATCGACCTCGGCGGACGTTACCTGCTGCCCGGACTGATCGACGCGCATTCGCACATCGAGTCCCCTGCCGCGGCAAAGCGCGCGCTGCAATCAGGCGTGACCACGTCGCGGGTGCTGGGCGACACGAACCTGCAGGCGATGGGAACGCGGGACCTCATCCGCGCCGGACACGTGCCCGGGCCCGATCTCCTCGTCTCACCGGGACACATCCGGCCGAAGCCGGGCATCGCGTTCTACGAGGTCTATCCGCAGTTCGGCGACGCGATCGACGGTGAGTTGCGTGGCCCGGATCGCATTGCGGAGGCGACTCGCGCGCTGATTGCGAAGGGCGCCGACGTGATCAAGGTCGGCGCGAGCGAGCGGGCTGGCCTCGCCAGCACCGATCCGCGCAAGCAGGAACTCACCGAGGAGGAAATCCGCTCGGCCGTCACCGAAGCCGGGAAGAAGGGCCTCTACGTTGCGGCGCATGCCCACGCCCGCGAAGGGGCCGCTGCCGCGGTGCGCGCCGGCGTCCGCAGCGTCGAGCACGGCACGTGGGTCGACGATGCGACGCTCGAAGAAATGAAGCGGCGCGGCACGTTCTTCGTGCCGACGCTGGCGGTGATGAGTCCGCTCGGCGATCCGCAGGGTAACTCGGCCGAAGACGTGGCGCTGCAGTTGCGGACACAGTCGATGATGGGGCCGCTGCGCGCGGCCGTGCGCAAGGCGCACGCGCTCGGCATCACGATCGCGGCCGCGACCGACGGCAGCTATGCGGACAAGGACGACACCGGGCGCATCCGGATCGCGCACGAGATTGCGATGCTGCGCGAGCACGAGGGGTTCACGGCGCTCGAGTCGATCACGGCGGCCACGCTGAATGGCGCGCGAGTCATCGGCATCGAAAACCGTACGGGAAGCATCCGCGTGGGCCTGGAAGCGGACCTCGTGGCCTACGACGGCGACCCGCTCACCGACACCAGGACGTTCTTCGAGCCACGGCTGGTCGTGAGCGACGGCAGAATTGCCGTCGAAGGAGCTGCGCTTTAGCGCCTTCGACTCAAGCGCCCGCTGTCAGTTCGATGAATTCCGGATCATTGCGGATCGGGGCGAAGTCGGGGTCGTGTTTCATCCAGCCAAAATTGGTGACGCCGGCCGCGACCGCCTGGCGCAGCGTGTCAACTGCGCGCCGTGTGTCGCCCAGCCGCGAGTACAGGCAGGCGCCGTTGTAGAGCATGACTGAATCGCCCGGGCTCAATTCAAGCGCCGCGGCGCCCTCCGCGATCGCTTCGTCCCGCCGCCCGACCTCGAGCAGCGTGATCGCGTAGAACATCCTCGCGCGGGCGTCGTCCGGATTCCGCAGCAGGTAGTTGGGCAGCAGCTCGAGCACCTTGCGGGATACGGCTTCGGCTTCCGCCGTGCGCCCGAGGCCCGTGTAGGTCTGCTTCAGATCGCTGTGGGCCATGTAGAAGCCGGGCTTGATCTCGATGACTCGCTGGAACAACTCCAGCGCCTCAGTCAGGTTTCCCGTCGAGAATTGAATCCGCCCGAGCGTCCAGTACGCGATGAAGTCATCGGGATCGAGCTCGATTGCTTTCCTGCCGGACGCAGCGGCCTCGTCCAGCTTCCCCCAGATGAAGTAGGACAGCCCCATGGCGGTGTACGCCTCCGCCAGGCTGCTGTCATACATGAGCGCCTTGAAGCTCATCTCCTGCGCCTTGTCCCGAAACTTGTCTTCGCGCGAGAACCACTGGTACATCTGGCCGTAGGCGCTCGAACAGGCGGCATACGCCGCCGCATACCGGGGGTCGAGCTCGATGGCTTTCTCGAACAACTGGATCGCGCGCTCGGTACCTCGTCGGCTCAGGCGGTAGAGGAAGTCCTGGCCGCGCAGATAGAGATCGTAGGCATTGGCATTGACGGTTTGCCGCTTGGTCAGTGACACCTTCTCGGAGAACGTGAGCTTGAGTTTCAACGCCTCGACAATCTGGCTGGCGACCTGCTCCTGGATATCGAAGATGTCGTCGAGCTTGCCTTTGTAGGTGTTGCCCCAGATCTGGCGGTTCGTTTCGACATCGACGAGCTGGACCGTGATGCGGACCGAATCCTGGAACCTGCGCACGCTGCCGCCGACGATGTAACGCGCGCCCAGTTCACGGCCGATCGCCCGGATGTCCTGTTTCTGGCCCTTGAACTGCATCGACGCCCAGCGCGACACCAGTTCGATCTCGCTGACCAGCGACAATCTCGCGATCAGTTCCTCGGTCAGGCCATCGCTGAAGTAGTCGGTCTCGCTGTCCGGGCTGATGTTGTCGAAAGGCAGGACGGCCAGGGCGCCGCGCTCGATCGCGGCATCCCCTGCCGTGGTCGCGGGAGCTGCGGAAGGCTTCGCAGGCGCTTCTTCTGCGACGCGTGCAGGATTCGAGTCGCGCGGCGGCGTGATGACGACGCCGGCGCGTTCCAGCGAGCGGAGCACGATCCTCAGATTTTCGTCGGCGTCGCCCTGGTAGTACTCGATGTGCTGAATGCCGGCCAGCGGGTACTTGAGGCTCGCAGGGATGGTCGTCGGCTCGAGGTGCACTGGCAGGATGTAACCCTTGCGCTCGCTGACCAGGACGACCTCCTTGGCGACGTTATGTGAACGGGCCGCAGCCGGTGTGATCGCCAGCAACAGCACCTTGGCGCCTTCGAGCGCGTTGACGATCTCCTCGCCCCACATCGTCGCACCGTCGATGCCGCCCTGGTCGATCCAGAGATTGACGCCCGCCGCACGAAAGCGCGCAGCCAGGTCGAGGACGCGCTCCTTGTCTTCGCGCGAGTAGCTGATGAAGACATCTGCCGGATGTGCCAATGGGATCCTTCCGTACGGTCGAGGCTTGCAGGTCGGGGTTGTGGCGGGCGCTGCGCGCCTTCGGTCCGGCAAGGGTAGCTCATCGTCGCGGAACCGAGAAGAAACGGGCTGCGCTGCAAATTACATCCATGGAGTCAGGCTCATCGCGCCATATTGCGGCGCAACATCACCGGCCGCCGTCGCGAAGGCCTATGTTAGAGTCCGCGAAAAACCGCGGGGCATGCCGTTGGCCGCCAGATCATGAGTGAAATCGTCCCGCCATCGCGCCGCCGCGGACACGCACGCACGGCGCGATCGACCGGGCCGACGCTCGCCCCGCTGGGCCGCCTCGAGGTGCCCTGGTCGCCGCTCGAGGTGCTGACGGCTGAGCAGGTCGAGCGGATCCTCGTGGCCGCGTTCCGTGTCCTGCAGGAAGCCGGGCTGGAGATTCGCAGTCCCGCCGCTCGCGAGATCTTCCGTCGGGCTGGCGCACTCGTTGACGACGAGAGCCAGTGCGTCCGGATGGGCCGGGACCTCGTCGAGGCGCAGCTGGCCCACGCTCCGGCTGCGTTCGTCCTGCACGCGCGCAACTCCGGCCGGCACCTGCATGTCGGCGGCCGCGTCGTGAACTTCGGTCCGGTCAACGGGGCACCCAATGCCGGCGACGCCGAGCGCGGCCGTCGTTTCGGCGACATCGCCGCGTTCCGCGACATACTGAAGCTGACGCACACGCTCGGCGTGCTGCACTGGCAGGGCGGCATCGTCGTAGAACCCGTCGACGTGCCGGTGCCGGTCCGCCACCTCGCCGCGTATCGCGCACACATGGAATGCGCCGATATCGTCTGGGCAGCGCGCGGGGTCGGCGGTGTCCAGGCCGAGGACGCCATTGCGATGTCGGCCATCGAGCATGGCTGCTCGATCGACGATCTCGCCGCGCGGCCGACGCTCATGACGGTGACCAACGTCAATTCGCCGCGGCGCGTCGACGAGGAGATTCTCGACAACATCATGATCATGGCGCGGCACGGCCAGTGCGTCGTGATCACGCCGTTCACGCTGATGGGTGCAATGGCGCCGATCACACTGGCCGGCGCACTGGCGCAGCAGACGGCCGAGGCGCTCGGCATCATCGCGTTGTGCCAGCTGGTGCGTCCGGGAGCGCCGTGCGTCATGGGTGGCTTCACCTCGAACGTCGACATGCGCACGGGTTCGCCGGCATTCGGCACGCCGGAATACGTGCACGCGACGCTCGCGACGGCACAGATCGGTCGACGGCTGCGCGTTCCCGTGCGGACCAGTGCCGTCAACGCGTCCCCCGCCGTTGATGCGCAGTCGACTTACGAGACGGCGTTCTCGTTGCAGGCCGCGATCCTGAGCCACAGTCACCTGATCAACCACGCCGCGGGCTGGCTCGAAGGCGGGCTGGTCGCGTCGCTCGAGAAGATCGTGGTCGACGCCGAGATGCTGCGGGGCTGGGCCGAGATCCTCAAGCCGGTCGCGTTCGACGACGACGATCTCGCGGTCGACGCCATCAAGGGCGTCGAGCCAGGTGGCCACTTCTTCGGGGCTGCGCACACGCTCGCGCGGTTCGAGACCGCGTTCTACCGTCCGCTGCTCTCCGACTGGTCGAACTTCGAAAACTGGAGCGAAGCCGGGGCGAAGGACGCGACGCGACGTGCGACCGACGTCTGGAAGCGTTTGCTGGCCGAATATTCGCCGCCGCCGCTCGATGCCGCAGTGCGCGAGGCCGTCGACGCATTCGTCAGGAAACGCTCGGTCGAACTCGGCAGCGACGCACCGTAGACCGGCCTGCGCACCGAGCGTCGAATGACCAACTCGATCATGAATGCCCGCATGTACGCCGTGACCCCGGCGGTCGAGGCCGCGTGGCGCTCGCTGCTGGAGCGGATCACGGAGGAAGCAGGCGTGACCTTCGACTACGTTGACTATCCGGCGCCCCGACCGCTGGAGACGCTGTGGACGCGTCCCGACCTTGGCTGCGCCTTCATGTGCGGCTATCCGGTGGCGCTGCAGCTGGCCAGGGTCGTGCCACTCGCGGCGCCGATACCGCGGGCCACCTGGGCGGCGGGGCGTCCGGTCTACCGGTCGGATCTCATCGTGCGCGCAGACTCAGGGTATCGAGCTCTCGAGGACACCTTCGGCGGTCGCGCCGGCTGGACCGTCGAGCACTCGCACTCGGGGTTCAATGCGTTCCGGCATCACCTGCTGCCTTACCGTACGCAGGCGCGGCCGGCACTTTACGGCGAGATGGTTCCCAGCCTCGTGACTGCGCGCGCAGTTCTCGATTCGGTGCGTGCAGGACGCATCGACGTCGGGCCGCTGGATGCGTACTGGCACACGCTGATCGCGAAACACAATCCCACTTTGACCGCGGATGTTCGCGTCCTCGATTCCACCGAGGTCGCGACCATTCCCGCGTTCGTGACTGCAGCCACTACTCCGGCATCGACAATCAATGGGCTGCGCCGTGCGTTTGCGAGCGTCTCCCGCCACGCGTGGTTCGGGGAATACGCGGACACGCTGCTGATCGAGGGCTTCGCGGTGGTTGACACGCCGGACTACGCGCGGACGCTGGAGTGGGACCGCGCAGCGAATGCCGCCGGGTACGCATACCCGGCCTAGCCGCACGGACTTCAGGCAGCGCGTTGCGACGGCGCGCGCCCCAGCGGATGCTGTGGCTGGTCGTGCATCCTGAACAGGAAGCGCCGCGCCACTTCGAAGTACGTCGCATACACCAGACCGCCGTTCTCGGCGAGCAGCCTGGCGCGCGTCAATTCGTACCGGGCGTGGTAGCGATACCAGGGAAGCAGCGGCTCGGCGTGATGGAGCGAGTGCAGGTTGTTGAAGAGGAACAGCGGTCCGAGCAACAACGAGCGTTCAACCGTCGCCGTGCGTTCAGGCACGCCCGCGCGCGCGCGATGTTCAGCGAACGAACGGACGAGCAGGATGCCGTTGGCCGGGACCACCATGCCGACGAAGTACAGCCACAACGGGATCCCGCACCGGACCGCGACCCAGTAGACGACCGGAACACACAGGATCAGGTGCGTGGCCCACGCCGCGCGCACGCCGGGCTCGTCGCGCGCGAACGCCCTGGCTTCGCTGGTCAGGAACCAGCCCATCCGCCACCACGAGCCGAGCAACATGCGGCCGGCAAGGGTCAACTGCACCTGGAAGATCCAACGGCTGAACGCGGAGCGCTGCGACCACGATTCCGGTGTCACGTAGTTCGATTCCGGGTCGTCGATCGGGTCGGTCAGGCGGTCGTTGACGTGGTGGATCATGTGCAAAGCGCGAAAGCGGTCGTACGGAATCCACAGCGACAATGGCAGGATGCCGAACAACCGGTTCATCGCCGCCGAGCGTGTCGGGTGCCCGTGCAGGATCTCGTGCTGCAGGGAACTGTGGAAGGTGAGCAGCAACGCCACGCCCGGCACGACCAACCAGGCAGGCCACGTGCCATACGCGTGGGTCAGCGACAGCCAGCCACCGTACGCGGCGACGGCCAGCAGGATCGTCGGCCATTCGATGGCCGGCAAGCTGCGACTTCGCTGTGCGGGTTGGCCAGGGCAGTCGGTGATGCGCTCATCGGCTCTTGACGCCCCGGGAGCGGGCGGTACCGGCCCGATCTTAGCAAAGCGGGCCGCAAGCGGAAGCGACTGCGTTCAGTTCCTTGAAGTCGGCAGGTAGCGCTGCTCCAGCAGCCGCATGCCGTCGTACAGCAGGATGGCCATGAGTGCCGTCACGAGGCCCCCCTGCAGGACGAAGGCCGCATTGTTCGAGAGCAAGCCGGCGATGATGACCTCGCCGAGGCCCCTGGCCGCGACGGTCGAGCCAATAGTCGCAGTGCCGACGTTGATGACCAGCGAGAGCCGCACGCCTTCCATGATCAGCGGCACCGCCAGCGGCAGCTCCACTTGTCGCAGGCGCTGCCATGCGTTCATGCCCAGGCCGTCTGCCGCCTCCAGCACCGGAGGCGGGCAACTCTCGAGACCCGCAATCGTGTTCTCGAAGATCGGCAGCAGGCCGTATGCGAACAGCGCGATCAGCGTCGGTGCCTGGCCGAATCCCACGAGCGGCACGGCCACCGCGAGCACGGCAACCGGCGGGAACGTCTGCCCGACGTTCACCAGCGTGCGGGACAGAGGCAGAAACTGTGCTCCGGCCGGGCGAGTCACGAAAATGCCGAGCGCGACTGCGACCACGGTGCTCGCCGCCGCGGCGATCAAAACCAGCCACAGATGCGACAGCGCCAGCTCCAGCAGGTCGCCCTGGTCGTAGATCGCCGGGGCACCGTATTCGTTCAGGGGCGCAAAGACCGGCGCGAAGGCTTGCGGCGCGACCAGGAACGCAACCAACAAGCCGAGAATGGCGAGACGCGCTACCAGTGCAGAGCGGCTCATCTGGCCTGCCGTCCCCGCGCCAGGATGCTCGCCAGGGTCACGTGGCCGATCGGGTCGCCGTCGGGTCCAACGACCGTCGCGGCTGCCGCTCCGCACCACACGAGTTCAGCCAGAACGTTGCGGAGCGACATCGACCACGACACGTTGGGGCCCGTCACGATCCCCTGGTCGGCGACTTCACCCGCCGTCGTCAGCGACAGCAGCTTGAGCGACTTGTCGCCCGAGCCTGTCAATTGCGCTACGAAGGGGTCCGCGGGCTGCGTGAGCAGCGCGGCAGGGCGGTCATGCTGCAGCAGTCGGCCCTGGCTCATGACCGCGACGCGGTCGCCGAGACGGAAGGCCTCGTCGATGTCGTGCGTCACCAGGATGATCGTCGTGCCAAAGCGCCGCTGAATCCCGAGCAGGTCGTCCTGCGCCTTGGTGCGGATGATCGGGTCGAGGGCGCCGAACGGCTCATCCATCAGCAGCACGTTCGGCTTTGCGGCCAGCGCGCGGGCAACCCCGACGCGTTGCTGCTGGCCGCCCGACAACTCGTGCGGATACTTTGCGGCGTAGAGGCCCGGGTCGAGCTGGAACAGTTCAAGCAATTCGGTGACGCGCGCGCTGACGCGCTCGGCGCTCCAGCCGAGCAGCCGCGGCACGGTTGCGATGTTGTCGGCGACGGTACGATGCGGAAACAGGCCGAGGCCCTGGATGGCGTAACCGATGCGGCGACGGAGCAGGTACGCCGGTTCCGCAGTCGTGTCGTTGCCGTCGAGCAGCACGCGGCCCGAGGTCGGCTCGACCAGCCGGTTGATCATCCGCAGCAGCGTGGACTTGCCCGACCCCGACGTGCCGACGATCGTGGTCATCGTGCGTGGCTCGATGACCATCGACACGTCGTCCACGACCGTGGACTCGCCGTAGCGTTTGCAGAGCTTGTCGATCTGGATCATCGCGGCACCCGGCGTGTGAGATCGGTCAGCGCGTCGAGCACGACGGACGCGGAAAATGCGAGCACGACCGTCGGGATGGCGCCGAGCAGCACCAGGTCGATCGCCGTCTGGCCGATGCCCTGGAAGACGAAGGCGCCGAATCCGCCGCCACCGATCAGCGCGGCAATCGTGACCAGTCCGATGTTCTGCACCAGCACGATGCGAATGCCCGTCAGGATCGTCGGCAACGCCAGCGGCAGTTCGATCTGCCGCAGGATCTGTCCAGCCGTCAGGCCCATGCCGCGCGCGGCGTCGACAGCGGCGGGCGACACGCGTCCGAGGCCGACCACGGTGTTGCCCACGATCGGCAGCAGGGAGTAGAGAAAGAGCGCAATGGCGGCGGGTGCGGCGCCGATGCCGCTCAAGCCCAGCGCCGCCAGCGCTGGAAACGCCAGCGCCATCGCCGCCAGCGGCGCCATCAGGATGCCGAAGAGCGCAATCGACGGGATCGTCTGCACAACATTAAGCACGCCGAGCACGGCGTTGCGCAGTCGCGGCTGGCGATGGCAGAGCACGCCGAGCGGCAGCGCGACGATGACTGCGGCGCCGAGTGAACCCAGCGCGAGCAGCAGGTGTCGCTGCGCCTCATGTGCAAACCGCGTGGCGTTCACTGCGTACTCGCGCATGATCGACAGGTCGTCGAAGAAGCCCGAGCCGAGTGCGGCGAGCGTGGCGGCGAGGAAAACGACCAGCGTCGCAACACGCAGCACGGGGCCGGGCCGCAGGCGTGTCAGCGCGTCGGTGGCAAGCAGGCCGAGTGCGATCAGCACGATCCAGAATCCCGCCCCGGGTGCGACGCGCACGACGCGATTGCCTGCGGGTGTCAGGATGTCCGCCGCGGATGCGACCGCGATGGCCAGTGCGGCAATGCCGATGAGTGCGGTGAGCAACCGAATCCGCGGACTCTGGATGAACACCGCGACGGCTGCCGCAACAGCCAAGGTGAAATACAGTGCGAGCGCGGCCGTGGGCACAAGGTCGAGTAGTGCGCGCGGCTCGCCCGGCACGATGCGGTTGGCCTTGAAGACGACGAGCGGCAGCAGCGTGAGGGCGAGGGCTCCCGAGAAACTCAGCAGCACGCCCAGGCGATCGATGCGTTGCACTTGGTGTGGTTCCCTGCTCAACGATTGCGGGCCGGGCCGATCAAGCCCTTGCTGCGCAGGTAGTCCCCGGCAACTTCTTCGGCCGACTCGCCATCGATCTGCACGCGGGCGTTCAGGGCCTGCAGGGACTCGCGCGTGAAGCTTGCCAGCAACGGCCGCACGATGTCCGCAATTTCCGGGCGCGCCCGCAACACCGCCTCGCGCACGATCGGTACCGGAGCATAGACAGGCTGGTCCTTCTTGTCGTCCTCGAGCAGGACGAGGTCGGCCGCGACGATGCCGCCGTCCGTGCCGTACACCATGGCCGTGTTGATGCCATTGGTGCGCGCAGCCGCCGCCCCGATGGTCGCCGCCGTTTCGCCGCCCGCGAGCACGATCTTCTGGCGCGGTGCCAGGTGAAACGAATACGTCCGTTCCAGCGAACGCAGCGTGCCGCCATTCGCGAACTCGGCAGAGCAGGCGAGCTTCGCGGCTCCGCCTTCGCGAACCCAGCGCGCGAAGTCGCTCATCGTCACGAGCCGGTGGCGAGTGGCGATGTCTCGCCGCACGGCGAGCGCCCAGGCGTTGCTGGCTGGCGCCGGGGCCAGCCAGACGATGCGGTTCGCTGCCAGGTCGAGCTTCGAGCCCAGTTCGTACCCGAGTTGCAGGTCCTTCCACGCGGGATCGTTCGCCCGGTTGAAAAAGAAGCCGGCGTTGCCCGTGTATTCGACGTAAAGGTCGATCTCCCCGGCGAGCAGTGCCTTGCGCACCACCGGCGTCGCGCCGAGTGTCATCCGGTCGAGCGTCGGAATGCCGCGGTCCTCGAGCAGCAGGCGGATCATCTGGCCGAGCATCGCTGACTCGCTCGACAGCTTGGACGACACCACGACGGGAGGAGCCGCCGCCGACGCCACGGCTCCCGTGAGCAGCAGCATTGCAACAGTGACCGCCTTCAGGACCTGCGCCAATGGAAGCCTCCACGCATGGCCCGCGGCCACGGTCGTGCCACGGTGTCCGGACTCGCGGGGGTCGTCAAGTCCAACGCGTGGTGCGGGCCAGCCGCTTGTCAATCACCGGTCGGCATGGTCACATCGCCCGTCCATCCGGAGAGCTCACGCATGAAGTCGTCTGCAAGGGCCGTGATCATCGGCGGCGGCGTCGTCGGTGCCAGCGTCCTGTACCACCTGGCGCGGAGCGGCTGGACCGACGTGCTGATGGTCGAGAAAAGCGAGCTGACGTCCGGGTCTACCTGGCACGCGGCCGGCGGCATGCACACCTTCAACGGTGAAGCGAACATCTCGAGGCTGCAGAAGTACACCATCGACCTCTACCGCGAGCTCGAGGAACTATCGGGCCAGTCCTGCGGGTTGCACCCCAACGGCGGCCTGATGCTCGCCGCCACTCAGGGTGAACTCGACAGCCTGAAACTGATCTGTTCACGCGCGCGTTATCTCGGGATGGAAACCGAGATGATCACGCTTGACGAGGCAGTCGAGCTGAATCCGCTGATCGACAAGCAACACTTCATCGGCGCCTTGTGGCGCGCGGACGGCGGACACTGCGATCCCTCGGGCACGACGCATGCCTACGTCAAGGCGGCGCGCAAGCTGGGCGCGTCAGTGGAGCGCTTCACGCGCGTGCTCGAGCTGAATCCTCGCGCCGACGGCACCTGGGACGTCGTCACCGACAAGGGCACGGTGCACGCCGGGCACGTGGTCAACTGCGCCGGGCTCTGGGCACGCGAAGTGGGCCTGATGGTCGGCGTCAAGTTGCCGGTGCTTGCGATGGAGCACCACTACCTGCTGACCGACGACATCCCGGAGCTCAAGGGCCGGTCGCAGGAAATAGTGAACACCACCGACTATGCCGGCGAGATCTACATGCGCCAGGAGCGCGGCGGTGCGCTGATCGGCACCTACGAGCCGCACGGCAAGGTCTGGTCACCGGTGAAGACGCCGGACGACTTCTCGATGCAGTTGCTGCCGGACGAGTTCGAGCGGCTGGCGCCGTACTTCGAGGTCGGTTTCGAGCATTTCCCGGCGCTCGGCCGTGCGGGCATCCGCAAGGCAATCAACGGTCCGTTTACGTTTGCACCCGACGGCAATCCGCTGGTCGGGCCGGTGCGTGGGCTGCGCAATTACTGGGTGGCCTGTGCGGTGATGGCGGGATTCAGCCAGGGCGGCGGCATTGGCCTCGTGCTGTCGCGCTGGATGGCGGACGGCGATCCGGGCCAGGACATCCTCTCGATGGACGTCTCGCGCTTCGGGCACTTCGCCACGCCGAAGTACACGTCGCACAAGGTGCCCGAGAACTACGGTCGCCGCTTTCGCCTGGCGTATCCCAACGAGGAATTGCCGGCTGCCAGGCCCGTGCGTCGTTCGCCGATCTACGACAGGCTGCTGGCTGCGGGCGCGGTCATGGGCGCCAACTTCGGTCTCGAGCACGCGTTGTGGTTTGCGCCGCCGGGAGTCGCACCGACCGAGACGCCGGCATACCGGCGATCGGAGGCATTTCCGTTCGTGCGCGAGGAGTGTCGCGCGGTACGCCGCACCGCCGGTCTCTATGAAACGAGCAACTACGGCAAGTACGAGGTCAGCGGCCGCGGCGCTCGCGCCTGGCTCGACACGGTGTTTGCGTGCCGCATTCCGCAGACCGGACGCCTCGGTCTTGCGCCGATGCTGAACCCATCAGGTCGCATCGTGGGTGACTTGTCGATTGCGTGCCTGGCCGAGGACCGGTTCCTCATCGTCGGCTCGGGTTTCGCCGAGGAATTTCACCTGCGCTGGTTCTGGACCTGCGAGCCGCCGGCCGATGTCTTCGTGCGTTCGGCCGCCTCGACACTGTGCGGGTTCTCGCTCGCCGGCCCGAACTCGCGCGAGATATTGCAGCGCCTAGTGCGGAAGGACCTTACGGCCGCCGCCTTCAGGTTCTTCGACGTCACGGAAACCGCGGTCGGTTACGCGCCGTCGATCGTGACGCGCGCCGGTTTCACCGGCGAACTCGGTTACGAGATCTGGACGACACCGGATTACTTCGCGTCTCTGTTCGACGACTTGCGCGAGGCCGGGCAGGGCCTCGGCCTGACACTGTTCGGTGGTCGCGCGCTGTCGTCGCTGCGGCTCGAAAAGAACTACGGTTCGTTCAACAAGGACTTCCGGCCCGACTACACGCCAGGCGAGACCGGCCTCGATCGCTTCGTCGATTTCAGGAAACCGGCATTCATCGGGCGCGATGCAGCGCTGGCCGAACGCGACAGCGGGCCGCAGCGTCGTTTCGTCGTCATGGAAGTCGAGGCGCAGGATGCCGACGTGGTCGGCTATGAATCGATCATGAAGGACGGCAAGGCGGTGGGTTACGTCACCTCGGGTGCGTACGGACACTGTGTCGACCGCAGTCTCGCGGCGGGTTACGTGCCGACGGCGCTCGCTCGCGATGGCGAGCAATTGGAGATCGACATCCTCGGCACCCTTTGCCGGGCGATCGTTCGGCTGCAGCCCCTTTACGATCCCGCGGGTTTGTGGCTGCGCAGCTGATGCCGCTGCGCCCGGCCGCGGCTCAATGCGTGGGCGCGGCGTCCTGATGCATCAGGCTGAGTCCTTCGGCATGCCGGCGCTGAAAGCCTTTCCAGAGCGTGACTTCGCCACCCGGGCTGCGTGCGCTCCACGGAGTCCCCTGCGGCGCGTCCCATTTGCCTCTGCTCGATTCGACGACGAGGCCGTCGATGAATGCGCTGCGACCGGCGTCGTCCTTCACGAACCGGTCGAGGAACGCCGTGATGAAGTGCAGGCTGATGCCGATCAGGCGATCCTTGCGCCAGACCGGGTCCTCGAACCAGTCCTGGTTCCACAGGTCCGTCTGCATCTCGGGCGGCGCCGGTCCGAGGCCGAGCGCGTGACCCCCGCCCAGGAATGTCAACAGGTAACGATTCGAATGGACAGCCTGGTCAAAATACGCGCGCGCGCCGCTCGTGTAGTCGACGGTGTTGTCGTGATCGCCAGCAATCAGCAGCAACGGTGCCGTGATGCCGGCGAGGCCGTCAGCTCCGAATGCGCCGAAAGCTCCACCCGCGGGGGCGAAGGCGACGACTGCCTTCACGGCCGGTGCGACGAGCGACGCGCTCAGTTCGCCGCCGCGTGCGAAGGGCTGCATGAGGCCACCGGGAACACGCGCGACGAGACCGCCTTCCGGATCGAGGGTAGCGCCGGCGGCGGCCAGCACGCCATAGCCCCCCATCGAATAGCCGATCAGCGCCGTGCGCGTCGGATCGACTTCGCCGGACTTGCCGAGCGAACCCTGCAATTCGCGTGCGACGAATGCAATGTCCAGCGGGCGGCGCAGGGCAGCCTGCGGAAACCCGGCCGGATTCAGGTACATGTCTTCGTGCCGGATCGCGGCGACGACGTAGCCCTTGGACGCGAGATTCTCCGTGAGCCAGCTCATCGCGATGGGCACGTTGCCGTAGCCATGCGCGACGATCACGAGCGGGAAGCGGCCGCTGTCGGCTTTCGCATCACGCACCGCAAGGCCCGGAATCCTGAACCTGGCTGGCGCCGCCGGCGGCTCGGACACCATCGCGTCTTCGTACGTGACAGGCGCAGCGCCTGCCACGGCCCTGGCGGGATACCAGATCTCGACCTTGAGGCTGCGGTCGTGCTGCGCCGGGACACCGGTCTTTGGATCGATCGCACCCAGGTCGAGCTGGTTGCGGTCGACCAGCGTGATCGACCGGACGCCCACAGCGTGCTTGCCGAGCGCGGCGAGCTCGGGTGCATCGATGCCTGTCCGACTCGGCGCGTCGGCGCCTGTTGCGACTGCGACCGCAGCAACAATCAGCGCCAACAGGCCACTCGCGAAACGTCTTGTCGTTGCTCTCATCTGGGTTGTGGCCTCTTGATCGGGACGCGGGACCGGTGACGCGAGAACGGGCCCGGTGGGCCCGCCGACCGGTACTATAGCGGACGAACGCAGAACACCAAGGCGGCCGCGCAGGCCCCGAACGTTCTCGACTGCAGGGGGCCCCGCTTGAACGCTCTTCCGATCGACCGGACGGACGCTGAGTACAGGCGCCTGCGCAGGCAGGTCTTCGTCGCGATCTTCGTGGGTTACGCGGCGTACTACCTGGTGCGCATGAACCTGTCGCTGGCGATCCCCGACATCCTGCGCGAGTACCCCGACTACACCAAGGCGCAGCTCGGCACCGCGATGACCGCGCTGTCGATCGCGTACGGTGTTTCGAAGTTCCTGATGGGCTCGGTGTCCGACCGCAGCAATCCACGCTGGTTCATGCCGCTCGGCCTGCTGCTGTCAGCCGCCGTGACCGCGTCGTTCGGCCTCTTCAAGGGTATTTACGCTTCGTTGACGCTGATCATCCTGCTGCAGGCACTGAACGGCTGGTTCAACGGCATGGGTTGGCCGCCGAGCGGCAAGACCATGGTGCACTGGTTCAGCGCCAACGAGCGCGGGCGCGTCGTGTCGCTGTGGAATACCGCGCACAACATCGGCGGCGGCCTGGTCGCCGCGCTGGCCGTCGTCGGCGTCGGCCTGTTCGGCGACTGGGGCGCCAAGTTCTACTTCAATGCGCTGGTCGCGGCCGCGATCGCGGCGCTCGTCTACGTGTTGTTGCGCGATTCACCGCAGACGTGTGGCTTGCCGCCCGTCGAGGTGTACCGCAATGACTTTCCGGCAAACTACTCCGAGCACTCGGAGCGGACGCTGAGCTTCCGCGAGATCTTCTTCGCCCACGTGCTCAGCAATCGCTTGCTCTGGGCCATCGCCGCGGCGAATGCGTTCGTCTATTTCGTGCGCTACGGCGTGCAGAACTGGATTCCGACCTACCTCGAGACGGCGAAAGGCTTTTCGTTCCACGAGTCGAGTGCAGCTTGGTTCATGTTCGAATACGCCGCGATCCCGGGCACCCTCCTGTGCGGCTGGGTGTCGGATCGTATCTTTGGCGGACGCCGTGGCCCGGCGACCATCCTGTTCATGGCGCTTACGCTGCTGGGCCTGGTCGTGTACGGCTTGAATCGCACCGGGCCGCTGTGGATCGACATGGCCTCGCTGATCGTCATCGGCTTCTTCGTCTACGGTCCGATCATGATGATCGGCCTGCATGCGCTGGAACTGGTGCCGAAAAAGGCTGCGGGCACCGCCGCGGGATTCACCGGCTTCTTCGGCTATGCGTTCGGCTCGGCCATCGCGGGCACGGGAGTCGGCTGGATCGCCGACCATTGGGGCTGGGACGGCGTGTTCGCGGCGATGATCTTCTGCTGCGTGATGGCGATGGCGTTCGTGTCGCTCACGCTGAAACAGCGGGCGCGGGCTGTGAGCTGAGTGCCACAAGCAAGTGGGGTATCGTCAGCCGAGATCGAGCCGCATTGCTTCGCCGTCGTCGAGACTCACGTTCTGCGCGTTGCTGAACACGACGTCGTCGTTCGCGCCGAGTGCATCGGCATCGCCCCGGCAGGTGAATGCGATCGTGTAGTCGCCGGCGGGAAGGAAGCGCAGCGAGTAGGTCGGCACGCCACCCGACGCCACGTCCTGGACGATGCGCGCCGTTGCAAATGGTTCGACGCCGGCGTGGTCGAGATCATCGGGCTCGACACCAGTGCCCTTGTGCAGATAGACCGCGCCACTCTCGAGCACGGGCTGCCCGCGGGACAGGTCACGCCGACCGTGCCCGTGACCTGCGCGGCATCGACGGTCGGAACGATACGCAGCACGGGTGTCAGCGTGTACTCGTCGGTGGCGTCGTCGAACGCCAGCGACTGGCGCAGGTCGAGCGCGAGGCTGAACGTCTCGGAGCTGCGCTCGTCCTCCACGACCGAGAAGTCGACTGCAGCGAAATTGCCGCCCGCGAGCTGCAAGGGAAAAGTGGTCCCAAGCGCATCGACGACTTTCGCGTCTACCTCGGAGTCGAACAGCAGGCGAACTCTCGGTGTAGTCACCCGTTCGCAGCGTCTCGCTCGTGAAGAGTCGCAATGGCGTGCTCGCTGTGGCGAGGTCACGCAGGTCGACCGATTCGCTGTCGCGAAACTCGAGCGTCGTGACCGTGCTGTCGGACTTGCGCAACTCGACGCCGAGCAGGTTGGCCTGCACATCGGCGATCGCCGGGTCGGCCGGGCCGTCCGTCGAGAGGTCGATCGTGAACGTGCCTTCGCAACCCGCGAGCAACGTGCCGAGCACGATCGCGGCAATCCATCTGTGAGGGTGAGTGTCCATCGATTCTCCTGGCGCGTCAGGGCCGTGCCGGAAAGCGCGGCAGTTCGACCGCATCGACCCAGATCGGGTTCGAGTACGCCTTCAGTCCAGCGATGTCTTCGACCTCGAGCGAGTACCAGGTGTGTCCCGTCGCCGCAGGCCTGAACTCGACACGCGCTTCGCGCGGCTCGTCGGCGAAGACCTCGGTGAACGCCACGGTGCCCGCGCCGATCAGCCTGACCTGCTTCAACCCCGTCGCCGATCGCAAACTGAACGCAAGCGGGAAGGGTGCTCCCGGCTTCACCTTCAATTCACTGCCGAACATCACCGTCGGTTCGATCAGCGGACCGTAACTCACGTAGGCGTGCCCGTTCTTGACGGCTTCGGCATACGACACAGGCGTGAGCGGGCCGTCGACGCGTCCAAACGTCCGGATGCGGCCGGACTCGTGATTCCAGACGTCGTGCACGTCCGTGCCGCCCGACAGGTAGTAGCGATGCCCCTCGTTCCAGAAGCGCCAGATTGCCTCGAGCACGATCGTGTCGTAGGGCACGTCGGAATTGATTTCCGCGAGGTCGAACGCGGGATTGAAGCCGCCCGGCACGAGGCCGGCACCGAGGCTTGCCAGGTAGCCGTAGGGAATGAACGGATGATTCGATTGCACGACGATCGCACCCTGACGGCGGGCTTCCCCGAGCACTTCGTCGATGGTGGCTGTCGCCGTGTCGATCGCGAGTTTCAGGTTCGGCCGCAGCGGCCAGGCATTGAAGTGGCCCCACGACGGCGACAGCTCGAGCGAGGGAATGAACGGCACGCCGCGCGCATCGGCAATCTTCTGCAGCGGCGCATGGTTCGCGGTGGTGTCGTGATCACTGACAAACAGCAGATCGAGTCCGGCGGCGAGTTGCGAGCGCGCCAGGTATTGCGGCGGCGTGACACCTTCAGCCTGGTCGGCGTGATGGTGCAGGTCGGCGGAATACCAACCGCTCGCAGGTGGATCGAAGAGACGCGTGAGTGCAACCTTCGACGTCGCGGTCTCGCCGGGCCGCACGTCGAGTGTCACCGCCTGGTTCGGACCGAGGAAACCGCCACCGGACGAGACCGTGAAGCTGTAGCTGCCTGGCGCCATCGAGGCCTGCAACCGGCCTTTGCGGTCGAGTTCGGTGAAGAACGTGCTGCGGCCGAGGTACTCGACCAGCTGTCGCTGGCCCGCGGTGATTCCGACGCGGGCATCCAGGGGCAGCGTCGTGCGGGCATCGACGACGGTAAAGTCGACCTGGCCCGGCGGCTCTAGGTCGCCGAAATCCACCGTCATGACGGCACCTGCGGCGATCCGGACCGGCACCGGCTTGCTCTGCGAATACCCTTTTCCCGTCGCGTAGATCTCGTAGTCGCCGGCCGGCAACGGCACTTCGTAGCGGCCGCCTTGACCTGAGTTCCATGCGTACGGTGTGCCTTGCTTCGACACGACGACTACCGGTTCATTCACCGGCTTGCCATCGCGAGCCTGCACGGAGCCGCGGAGCGCGCCCGCCGGCACGTGGCCACGTTCGATCTCGGCGGCAACGACCGGACCCAGGTCGCCACGCAGACCGACCTGCAGCCATGCATCGAACGTGCGCGACTCACCGGGTTGAAGCGTGTGTTGCAGGAACAGGTCCTTCGAGCGGGAGCCGACGAAGTTCATGTACGGGGCGTGGAGCGTGATGCTCCAGTCTTCGTCGTACGCAACGGCGCGGTCGGCAAGCGCTCCGGTCGACTTGCCTTGCTGCAGGTTGCCGAGGCCGGGGACACCGAAGAAATAGCCGGTGCTTGGCCACAGTGTCTGGCCCGACAGCAGGTCAGCCTGTGGTGCGTCGCCGGTGTTGGTCATCGTCGTCCGCATCTCGATCCGGTCCGCATCGGAGCGGAGCGTATACGTAGTTGCGATCGTGACTTTGCCCCAGTCGCGTGTCGTCCTGACGACGACTTGCTGCGGGCCGCGCTCGACGATGTCCACCTTCTGGTAAGTGTTCGGCCAAGCCGACCAGTTGTTCGGGACGAAGTCGGCGAAGACGACACGGTCGCGTGTCGGCTTGCCGCCCGCGACGGGTCCGACGTCGATGATTGCGCCGCGCGGCACGCCATAGGGTACGGGACTCTCGACGGCGAGTGCGAACGCCAGCTTCTCGTTCATCACGGTGACGTCGCATGCGGCGACGGCTTCGCCGTCGGGGATCGGCGTCGGTCCCACGACCACCTGCACGGCCGCGCGTGCAGGGTCGGCGTGAACGGCTGCGATGAGCAGCGCAAGGAGGAGGTGTCGCGCAATAGCGTTCGTCATGCCCGGACGATCATGGCATGGCCGATGGTTCACTGCAGCTACGACTGCGGAACCGTCGGCTCAGGCACCGAGCGCACCGGGCCAGGCCGTCAGGAACAGGTCGTGTTACCTCCCGCCGCGCTTTGCGCCGCAGCAGGGGCAGGGTCATGCCCCGGTGCTGTGGTAATGTCGCGGCAAACAATGAGGTGAACCGTTGGCCGACATCTTTATCTCCTATTCCAGGCAGGACAAGGCTCGCGTCGCACCGCTGGTGGCGGCACTCGAAGCCGAAGGCTGGTCCGTCTGGTGGGATCCAGAGATCGCGCCGGGAGAGGAATTCGACGGGTTGATCTCACGCGAACTCGACGCGGCCCGTTCGCTGGTCGTCGTCTGGACGGCACAGTCGGTCGACTCGCGCTGGGTGCGTGGCGAGGCGCGCGATGCAGCCGATCGCGGCGTGCTGGTGCCCGTGCGCCTCGACAAGGCACGGCTGCCGATCGATTTTCGCGCATTGCACACCACTGACCTCGACGACTGGGGCGACGATCCGCAGCATCCGGCCTTCCAGGGCCTGCGCAAGGCGTTGGAGGCGAAGCTGGGTCCGCCACGCAAGACGACCGCGGTGGCTGCCGCCGCCGAGAAGAAGCCGGAAGTCAGTATCTGCGTGTTGCCGTTCGCGAACATGAGCGGTGATCCCGAGCAGGAATATTTCTCGGACGGCATCACCGAAGACATCATCACGGATCTCGGCAAGGTGTCCGCGCTCTCGATCGTGGCACGCAACATGGCGTTCTCGTTCAAGGGCGCCAAGGGCGGCGTCGGCGAGATCGGGCGGCAGACCAAGGCGGCCTACGTACTCGCGGGCAGTGTGCGCAAATCCGCGCCCGCGTGCGCATTACCGCGCAGCTTGTGAATGCGGCAACCGAAGCTCAGGTCTGGGGCGAGCGCTATGACCGCGACTTGAACGACATTTTCGCGCTGCAGGATGAGATCTCACGCGCCATCGTTGCGGCGCTGAAGCTCACGCTGCTGCCCGAGGAAAAGCGGGCGCTCGAGCAGCGCGCGACGACCAACGTCAAGGCCTACAAGTTCTACCTGATGGCACGCCAGTTCAGCGTCATGGGCAACGAGCGGCACCAGGATGCGAATCTGCGCTGCAACTCGACCCGAATTCATACGAAGGCAACCGGATTGCAGGCATGTGCAGCATGGCCCTGCGCCGCTACGACGACGCGATCCGATATTTCGAGACGGCCGCGACGGTCGTCGATACCGAGTTCACCGCCGCGAGCTTCGCGCCGCAGTGCTATGAAGCCAAAGGTGATGCCGCAGGTGCGGTCGTGGCGTCGAGGCGTGCGCTGACCCGAATCGAGGCCGTCATTGCGGCCGAGCCGGATCACGGCCGCGCCCTCGGCTACGGTGCCGGGCTGCTCGCAAGCCTTGGCGAGGCCGATCGCGCCAAGGAATGGATCGAGCGCGGCACGCTGCTGGATCCGGACAATACGATCCTGCATTTCAATTTCGTGTGCGCATTGACGCGCCTGCGGGAATTCGAGGCGGCAATCGATTTGTTGTCCGGCGTCATCGACAAGGGCTCGCAGGGATGGCTGACCTGGCTCGACAACGACACCGATTTCGATCCGCTGCGGAGCCACCCGCGTTTCATCGGGATCGTGCAGGAGGCGAAAGCCCGTTTTGCCCTGCAACAAGCGGCGGGCAGCGACGCGTAGCCCGCGCTAGCGCAGGACGGCGGTCCGGCGGTAAGCGTCGAGTTCCGCCTGGTAGCGGGCGCGTTCCTTCTCGAGTTCGGTGATCTCCGCCTTGAGCCGGCCGATTCGCTCCGCGGCCTGCTTGGTGTCGAGAACCGCCTGTGTGCGTTCTTCTGCCGTGGAAGCAGTGTCGATCACGTCGAAGGCGCTCTCTGCCACCCGATCCTCAAGCCGTCGGATCTCGCGGCGCTTGTCCTCGATCTGTTCTTCAGTGTCGGTGACACGGCGCTCCCGCACATAAAGCGCACGCCCCTCGTCGTAGGCCTTTTCGAAGCCTTCAGCCAGTTCGGGGGGGCAGGTGTCGAAATAGGTGTAGCCGTTGGCGCCTGCGCGATAACCGTTGTGCGGCTGGCAGTACTCCCGGAGCCCGGCGGTACGTCCAGCGAGATACGCAGTGAGGTCCGGCGTGATGCCGTATTCGGCACACGCGCGTCGGTGCTCGCCAACGCGGTCGCCCGGTTGCCCGGCAACGCCGTCTTCATAGCCTACGGTGCGCCAGTCCACGGTCCGGCACTCGTCCTTGCTCATCCTGGACGCGCAGGCCCCGAGCAGGACGGCGCCGAGGACGACGATCAGCAATCGCACTCTCAGGCAGGGAAGGACTTGCGACATGGGCGGAACACGCATGGGTGCAGGATGCACGTCGGTCGAAACGGTAGTCCTGCGCCATGATCCGCGGTGTGCACAGCGTCACGATTCGGGGGCTGGACGCGGGTCTATCGCAAGGCGTAGACGTTGCCGTCGAGGCTGCCGAAATAGACCGCGCCCTGGTCCACCGCGGGCGACCCCATGATGCCGCCGACCGACACGAACCGGTAGAAGTCGATGTACATATCCTGAAAGTCGCCGAACACCGGCGCAAACGCGGCCTGGTCGAGGCTGCCGTCGGGGTTTACGACGTTCAGGGGTCCGTCCTGGAGGCCTCCGTCTGGAACTCCCACGCCGCCGCACCAGTCTTGACGTCGACGGCGTACAGCCTGCCGTTGTGACTGCCGAAGTAAGCCATTCCGCCTGCGAGTGCGGCCGACGAGAAGACATAGGACCGGGCATCGAAGTTGAAGCGCAGCTGGCCGGTGCGGGCATCCAGCGCCATAAACCTTGAGCTGTCCGACGTGCCGACGTAGACGGTCCCGTCGCGCACCGCGGGCGTGCCGTTCACCCATGACTTGCTCGTCGGGTAATCCCATTTCTTGCGTCCGTTCGCGGCATCGAGCGCGTACACGTGCGCGTCGCGACATCCAACGTAGACCGTGCCGTCCACCACGGCCGGAGACGACTGGAATCCAACCTGGTTGTGGATGGCGGGGTCCTGCCCGCCTGCGAACACCCATTTCTGCACGCCTGTTTCGGCGTCGAGGGCGTAGAAATTTCCGTCATAGCTACCAACGTAAACCACGCCGTTGGCGAAGGCAGGTGAGGCGTGAACGACGTCCTTCGTCGCGAACTTCCACTGCAGCACGCCGGTGCCGGCGTCCACTGCGTAGACGTTGCCATCACCGCTGCCATAGTAGACCTTGCCATTCGCCACCGCGGGTGACGACGTGAACACGTCCCACGCGTCCGGAATGGTCTGGGCCGCCGGGGAGTAGCCGTGCAGGCCCCGCGCTTCGAACTTCTTTTCGTATTCGTGGGCAAAGACCCAGCGTGGCTGCCCCGTCGCGGCGTCGATCGCCGCCAGCGAACCCGCCGACGAGACGAAGTACACCGTGCCGCCGGCGACGGCGGGCGAAGAAGCGATCGGCATGCGCGATTTGAAGTTCCACTTCTCCTGGCCGGTCTGCTGGTCGATCGCGTACAGGTGTCCACTCAGGCTGCCGATGTACAGCACCCCGTTCACGATGGCAGGCGACGTGACGACGGGTCCGGCCGCCCGGAATGTCCATTGCACGCTCGGCGGATTCACCGGTCCGGACGAGACGTACACGCCAGTCCGGGCGACGTCGCCATGGAAGGTGGACTGCGCGTACCCCGGCGCAATGCCGGTCAGCAGCAGGAAGGCGAGCGCCGGGATGCGTGCCACAGGGGAATCTCCGAGTCTGGTTTTCCCGGCCCGCGGGTCGGCCGAAGGGAGTGTCAGCAACGATAACGCCGGCGGCCGACTTTCGGACCGTAAACAGGCACGGCTCGTCGCTCGAGTCCAACCGCTGGACGTGAAAGTCCCGTGCACCGGACGGCGCGGCGGTGGCGAACGTCCACCCAGGACGCGCCTAGAAGTACGGCCGGACGTCGTCCTCAATGCGATCCGCATCTGCTTGCAGAAAGTCGCGCAGGATGGCCGTGTGTCCCGAGCCGGCGATCACGAGGACGCGCTCGCCAGGCTGCGCATGAGTCTGCACCAGGCATACATGCGCAGGTTGCGGTGCCACCAGTTCGCGCTTGCGTCGGCGCCATGGGACAAGCCTTTGCCCGCGGCGACGTCATTCAGCAGCATATAGAACCCCTTGTTCCGTTGGTCTTCCTGCGGCGTGTTGCTCAACGCGAGGATCTCCCGAGCGGCAGTGTGCGGTGGATTTCCTGGAGACGCGCGGATTCCGCGGCGATCATGTCCATGAGTCGTTTTTCCGCTTTTGGGTCTTGCGGCAGGTAACTCCACAAGGCTGCCTCGAACGGCGGCGCATCGACGTCGAACCCGTACACCCGTGGGTGTCCGGCAAGACCGGCGACCCGGAATCCCAGCTGATAGATCTCGTTGCGCGGCAGTTCGAGCCTGCCTGCGCGGAAGTCAACGTACCGTTGGTTGATCGCGGCGTCGCGCTCCGCCGGATACTCGAGCACTACCTTGGTCGGCGCAAAGCGCGCGATGCGCTCGGCGAGCCCGACGAGGTACGCCTGCTCGGCCGGCTGCATGACGTCACGCGGTGTGTACTTGACCGCGTCCAGCCCCGGATTGTCGAAGTGGAACAGCCCGAGCAGCATGACCCGGGCCTGGGGGCTGGTTGCGGTGCAGGCTCCGCGGCACCCACGGCAAGTGGGGCGACGAGACACAGGCCGCAGGCGAGTTTTCGCAGCGCGGGAATCTGGGGCATGTCCGATGACTCGCGGTGGACTGGGGTCGCATTGTCCGCGTCAAGACTTACGGGTGACGACCGGTCCTGTCAACCGCGGCCGTTTTCGGCTACCACCGATGGCGACGTAGCGTGCGGACCGAGCCAGAGAGGTCATCGTCGAGAGTCGCAGTGCGTTCATTTGCCGCTGCTGTCAGCAGCGAGTCCAGATGACCGCGGGTGAACCGGACTATGTCGATGATCGCGGCCGCTTCGGCCGGTCGTGCGACCAGGAAGCCCTGCACCGAGACTTCACCACAAGCCGCGAGGAAGTCGAGCTGGGCGGGGCGCTCCACGCCCTCGATGGTCACCTGCAGCCCGAGGTTGCGGCAGAGGCCGATGATCGAGTGCACGATCGCGGCTGAGCGCGGATTGCTGTCGATTCCCGCGATCACGCTGCGGTCGAGCTTGACCCGGTTGAGGGGCAACCGCTCGATGGAGGTCAGCGAGGAAAAGCCAGTCCCGAAATCGTCGAGCGCAGTATCGACATTGAGCAGGCGCAGGCCATGCAATGCCTCGACCGTCACGGCGCCCGTCTGCAGCATTGTTTCCGTCAGTTCGAGTTCAATCGCCTCGGGCGGCAGGCCGTGCCGGGCGAGCAGGCGCTCGATGTCGAGCGGAAAATTGCCGGTCACGAACTGCTGCGCCGACACGTTGATGGCCACGCGCGCCTCGGGCCAGCCTTCGCGCCGCCACGTCGCGACCGCTTCGGCAGCCGTTTCGAGAATCCAGTCGTTCAGGTCGAGCATCAGCCCGGACTGCTCCGCGATCTCGATGAACTCGCCGGCCGCGACGATCTGGTTGTCACTGCGCTTCCAGCGCAGCAACGCCTCGACCGCGGTGGTGCATCGCCGGCCGAGGCAGACCTGCGGCTGGTAATGCAGCAACAGTTCCCCACCCTCGATGGCCTTGCGCAGCGCCTGCTCCGCGCGGAACCGGTTCGATGCCTCGACGAGCATGGCCGGGTCGTGAACGCAGAGCCGGTTGCGCCCGAGTTCCTTGGCGCGGAACAACGCCACGTCGGCCGCGCGCAGGAGCGACGTCGCGTCGCGACCGTGCTCCGGGAACATGGCGACGCCGCAGCTCACGCCGACGGAAACCTCGCGCCGATCGATGAGCAATGGTCGCTGGAAGCCGCCAACCAGGCGCTCGGCGCGTCGTTGGACCTCGGTGGAGTCGCCCGAGTAGGCGAACACCAGCGTGAACTCGTCGCCACCCAGCCGCGCGATGAAGCCGGTTTCGCCGGCGAACTGGCGCAGGCGCTCGCCGATTTCGGTGAGCACGCGGTCCCCGAACTCGTGGCCAAGCGTGTCGTTGACCGTCTTGAAGTTGTCCACGTCGAGGAACAGCACCGCAATATGCGACGCCACCGGCCCTTCGCCGCCGGTCGACTCGAGCATGTCGTTCAGGCGCTGGAACAACTGGCGCCGGTTCGGCAGGTTCGTGAGCGGGTCGTGCTCGGCGAGGTGCCTGAGCTGCAGCGTGCGTTCCTCGACGCGGTGCTCGAGTTGAGCCTGGTAGGTCTTGACCGACCGTTCTGCGTCCGCCAGCTCTGCCGCCATGTAATTGAACGCGTTGGCAAGCTCGTCGAGTTCGCTGGCGCCGCCACGCGCGACGCGTGTCGCCAGGTCGCCCGACGCCAGGCGGCGGGTACCGGCAGTGAGCCGGCGCACCGGCCAGGTGATTGCCCAGGCCGTGGTCGCCAGGGCCAGCAGCGTCAGCAGGATCGCCTTGAAGGTCGCATCCTTGATCGTCTGCTCGGAATGAGCTACGGCTCGCTGAGCGTTGGCCGCCGAGGCCGTGAACTCACGCCAGGCCGGGGCTTCGACATTCTCGAGGATGATGTCCGCAAGCGCGTCACCATCGGCGGCGAAGGTGGCCTGCAAGGCCTCGATCTCCGATCCGAGTCCGATAGCCTGGCGTCGCAGCTTGACGGCCCGGTCGAAGTCCGCCATCTGCATGGCAAGCCAGTTTTGTCCCGGGGAGTCCGCGAACTCTGCGCGGTGATTCTCCAGTGTCCGGCGCAGTTGAGTCTCGCCGCCATTGGGACCGGCACTGAAATTGCCGCCTTGCGTCAATTCGCTCGCCACGTCGTGTCGCGCGGCCTCCACGGAGCGCGCCAGTTCCGCAATCGTGGGCCGCGCCATGAGGCTGTTGCCGACGACGATGCCGGATCCGCCCGCGCTCTTTGTGCGGCGGTCCAGCGCGGCAAAAGCTGACTCGAGTCCGGCGATGGCTCGCCTGCGCTCATCCTGCATGTTCATCAACCGGAAGCCCTGGGCCTGATGGTCAGCGATTCGCTTTAACAGCGGCTGCACCTGCGGGGATTCCTCGGCCGCGTCGACTTCCTGCATCTGGCTTGCCGCGTGCGACAGGCGTTCCGCCGCCGCCACGGTCGTCCCACGGTTTTCCGGCGTATCGGCGCGCAGGTAGGCGAGCACTGCCCGATCGTAGGTGGCCACGCCGTCGCCCAGGTCGCGTACGCTGCGCGACAACGGCTCGAACTCCAGCTGCATCTTCTCGAGGTCGACCGTCGCATCGCGCAGTGCTGCGCAACGACACGACGCTGGCGGCCGCGAATGCGCCGATCACGACCCCGAACCCCAGCACCAGCCACACGACGATCGGCATGCTGTGCAGGCGAGAAGTGGCAACCTTCGGTTTTGGCGTCGTCATCAAGGGCACCTTGGAATTCTCTGTATTGGCCCGTCCATGGACTGAATTGCAGGGATACTGCGGCCCGGCCATTCGGACGCGTGAGTCCGCGAGGCCAAGACCTTGATTCAGGTCACAATTTTTTGCGGCGACCGGGGTCGGAGCAGGGAGTTGATGTGTCGCCCGGGCGCCGTGGCGGCAGACGACGTTCCGGAGGCTACCTGCCAGCGCGGCTGCCGAGAAGTCGCCACTCTGCTTTTGCAGCCGATATGAGAATGGACTCAGTCTCGATTCTGCGGTGGGTACCGGGGCGGCGCCAGGAGCTCGTCGATAGCGCAGGGTGCGTCTGGCGTGCCGGGCAGGGGACGGGCTCCGCCTGCGTCAGGACGCGCGCCGCCGATTCGGCCGCCGCGCACGCATCGTTTCGCGTGGACCGCCCTCTGGCAGCGGCGGCAGTTCCGGCAACGGCGCTTCTGCCGTCATGCCGGCCACGATCATGCGGCGCATTTCCGCATCGATCGCTGCATCGGTTGCAATCGGCGTGTACGACTGCAGACGGTTTTCGACTTCGGCGCAGGTGCGCTGGTACAGGTCCCTGGCGCCGGCTTTTTCCCAGGTCTCGCGGTTCTCGCGGTCGATCACCGGGTTCGTGAGATAGAGCTCCTGCGGCCAATGGCTCAGCGTGTGCGGCGACGTGATCAGGTGATCGTTCGCCAGCAGGTCTTCCACCAGCTGCTTCGCCGGCAGGTCCTCGATGATGTTCATGTCGCGCACGAAGTGCAGGCACTGGCCGCACACTTCGTTGTCGAACACCAGCTTCGGCAGGCTGAACGTGAGCACGAAGTCGAGCATGCCGGGGCCGGAGACCGAATTGACGCCGGCGAGCGCCGCCAGCAGTGCGCTGCTGAACGTCTCGCCGCCGGCCTGCGCGTCGAGTGACTTGCCGTCGCTCAGCGCCATGTACGCCTGCGTCGGCAAGCCGAGCGACTTGGCCACCGCGACGTACGCGACATTGAGGTGCTGCGCCTCGATGGCCGCCATCGGCGAACTCGCGGACTTCATGTGGAACGTCGCCGGGGCGCCGCCAAACAGCACGGGTGCGCCGGGACGCACGATCTGCGCCATGGTGATGCCGGTGAGCACGTCGGCCACGTGGAACACCAGCGCGCCCACGAGCGTTACCGGCGCGATCAGTCCCATCAGCGTGACGGGCACGATCTCGATCGGGATGCCGGCCTCGACGCAATCGAGCATGTTCTGGCACGAATCCTCGCCGTACCGGAAGTTACCCGTCGCGGTGATCGTGAAGATCGACAGCGGCTTCGCGATCAGCTCGGCCCGGTCGCGGCGAAACAGCTGCATCATGTCGCGCATGCGCGGCACGCCGTGTTCGGTGAACGCTCCAGAGACCATCGGCTTTTTCGACGTCGTGAGCAGCATGTACAGGCGCCACGCGTCCGACACCTGCGACTCGATGTCCTTGTTGGTCGAGAATGCGGTCGCCAGGTAGGCGATGTGCTCGAGTCCATCGCAGAGCCGGGCATATTCGATGAAATCGGTCGAGTTCGAGAGGCGTGTCTCACCGGTGCGGTGATCGAGGATCTTCAGGCCGCTCGAGCCGGGCACGTAGTGGACGTTGTTGCCGCCCAGCTCCGCGTGCGGTTGGCCTTCACGGTCATAGAGCGTGAACGACTTCGGGGCCGTCGCGATCGCGCGGTCGACGATGTCGGGCGGGAACAGGACGCGGGTGCCGTCCGCCGTGGTCTTCAACCCGTGGTCGAGCAGGCGCTGGCGCATGCCGGGGCCGCGGATGTCGATGCCTGTTTCGGCGAGGATGCGCTTGGCCTCCGTGACCACCTTGGCGCACAACTCGGGGCTGATGACGTTCAGCGTCGGTCTCATCCTGCTGCTCCTGCGAGGCTCGTCGTCCGATCTCGCTGCCTGGCGCCAATGGCGTCAGCTTGTCCTGGGGGCGCGAGTCTACAGCGCTGACGACTTCACTGCCTGATGCGCCAGACCCATGCGTGCCAGCAGGGCCCGAAACCGCGGTTCAGCGCGGAGGTCGGCCAGCAGCGGCGAGTAACCCGCGATACACACCTCCCGTTGGCGCTCGTCGGCGGCCCGTTCGAGCTGCGTCATGGCGGCATCGGTTTCGCCGAGTCCGGCCAGTACCTCGCGGGCGGAATCGAGGCGATCGCTGCGGGCATAAGCGAAGCCCAGGCGCCCGAGCACGTCGTGGGCTCGGCCCTGGAATCCTGCGGCCTGTTCGAGCCGGTCGACGGCCGCCCCGTACCGGCCGAGCCCGATCAGCGCGACGCCGGCGAGGTCGTGCAGGGGTCCGGGTTCGCCGCCCAATGACAGCGCCCGATGTATGCGTGCCAAAGCATCCTGGTAGCGACCTGCGTCCATCAACCGGTACGCCACCTCCGCATGGCCCCGCGGATCGTCTGGGTTCGAGTCTGCAAACCCTGCGGCGATCTTCAAGGCATCTTTGTGACGCCCCATGATCGAGAGCACATAGCCGTAGCTCCAGATCGTCCCCGACGTGTCGGGCGACAACGCGACCGCGCGGTCGAGCTCGGCCAGCGCACCGGGCCAGTCCCAGTCATAGACCCCGCGCAGGTAGCCGAGCAAAGCGCGCGATTCAGTTCGCGTCGGGTCGAGTTCGAGTGCCCGCAGGGCCGCTGCCTGCGCCTTCGGGTAGGCGTCCTTGGGCAGCAGCCAGCCATTGCTCGTTCCCGAATGACTGTGCGCGAATGCCAGCCAGTCCCAGGCTTCGGCGAACCCGGGATCGAGCGCCACAGCGGATTCGAGGTGCTCGACGCTCAGCCGCAGGTCATCGACCCGGCTCCTGCGATAGTGATACTTGCCGAGCAGGAAGTGGTCGTAGGCCTCGAGGTTCCGGGTGGGCAGGTCGGCGGATGCGACCCGGCCAACGGTCGAGAGCTTGGTCTCCAGCGCGCCCGCGATCTCGCGTGCGGCCTGGGCCTGGATATCGAACAGGTTCTGGACCGTCAATTCCGCGTCGAAACTGCCCGTCCACAGGTGCTGGTCGGTGCGCGTGTCGATGAGTTGGGCCGTGACGCGCACGCGTTGCCCGGCATGGCGGACACTGCCTTCGACGATCATGTCCGCTGCGAGCGCGTGTGCGATTTCACCGAGCGACTGAGTTCGCCTGCGATACGGCATCACGGACGTCCGCGAGCGCACGGCCAGTGACTGGACCTGCGTTAACTGGGCGAGCAACTCTTCGTGCACGCCATCCGTGAAGTATTCCCGTCCTGCTTCTGCGCCTAGCGTCTGGAACGGCAGGACCGCGACGGCAACCGACGCTGGCGAACCGGATGCCGGCTCATGCGGCGACTGGAGCACGAACCTGTCGATGGCAAGGTAGCCGAGTGCGACGGCTGCCACCGCGATGACGAGGCGATCGAACCTGCGCTTGCCCGCTGCCCGCGTGACAGGATCCCGCGAGACCTCGGTATCCTTGCGCAAGCCATGGATCGTCCACTCGAACGTCCATGACAGCGTGACGACCGGGATGAGGCCCAGGCCGAGCGCAATCACGACCCAGCGGATGCTGGTCTCGGGCAGGCCGAAGATCGGGACCAGGGTTTCGAGTACCTGCACCACGAGCCACGCGCTCGCGAGGTAGACGAGGCCGGCCCGCAATACGCCACGCCGCCGCAGTTCCTCGATGAAGTGCTTCATGTGGTTCCGGGCCCGGCCGGGTGGCCGTTGCGGCAGGACCGATTCTAGACCGTCGCCGGAAGCGGCAGCAATCGAGGCCTGGGTCGCGATGACCCGTGTCGCACGGCAGGAAGATCGGCTCGTCACTGAGCGCGAAGGCCGGCGCCAGCACGGCTATAGTGTCCCCCCAAACGGGGAGCCGCGATGCCAGATCGGAACGTCACGCTGCAGGTCAACCGCAACTCGCATGGCGTAACACGGGTCGTCGAGGCCGGGCTGCCGGCGCTGGCGCCGGGGCAGGTTCGCTTCAGGATCGAGCGTTTCGCGCTGACTGCCAACACGGTGACCTACGCCACGACCGGCGACCTGCTCGGGTACTGGGACTTCTTCCCGACCGGTGAGCCAGGCTGGGGTTCCGTGCCAGCCATGGGCTGGGCGGAAGTGGTCGAGTCGACGCACGCCGACGTGCCGACCGGCGGCCGGTATTACGGCTGGTTCCCGCTGGCCCGCTACGTCGACATGACGGTCACGCCGACTACGGACGGCTTGCGTGACGAAGGGCCGCATCGAGCCGCACACGCTCCCGTCTACCGGGCCTACACGGCGACGAACCGCGACACGCTGTACCAGGCAGGAACCGACGCCGAGGATCGCCATGCGCTGTTGCGTGGCCTGTTCCTCACCGGCTGGCTGGCCGAGGACTACTTCGCCGACAACGACTGGTTCGGTGCGCGACGTGTGCTGGTGTTGTCCGCCTCGAGCAAGACGGCGATCGGCTTTGCGCACTGCGCCGACGCCCGTGCCGGGATCGAAGTCATCGGCGTGACCTCGCCGCGCAACCATGCGTTCACGCATGCGCTTGGTTGCTACGACGAGGTGATTACGTACGACGACGTGGCCGCTATCCCGCCCGGCCTGCCGATCGTCGCCATCGACATGGCCGGCAGCGGGCCGGTGCTGGCATCGGTCCACGCCCACTTCAGCGACCGGTTGCAGCATTCGATGGCAATCGGTCGCAGCCACCACGACACGCCGGCACGCGTCTCCGGCATGGCAGGGCCAAAGCCAGCGTTCTTCTTTGCACCGACGCAGGTCAAGAAGCGCGTGCAGGACTGGGGCACGCGCGGCTACCAGGAGCGAGTGGTTACGGCGCTCGGCGGCTTCGTCGACTGGAGTCGCACGTGGCTGCGAGTGCAGCACGCGCACGGCGCGGCGGCCGCAACCTCGACGTGGGGCGAGGTGCATGGCGGTCGTACGGCCGCTGACATCGGCCACGTGGTCTCGCTCTGGGACTGACGGTTCGCCATTGAACTGACGCACGCGACGCGGGTCGAACCGACCTGTGCCACGAGGAGCCGCACTGTGTTGACTAAACTTGTCATGGCCGCGTCGGCGGTTGTCTTGATTGCGACACCGTCGCTGGCCGCGCAGCCTGCGGATCCGTTCGACTGGCTCGAAGAAATCGAAGGCGCAAAGGCGCTCGACTGGGCCCGCGCCGAGAATGCCCGCACGCTGCCCGTCCTCGAGGGCGATCCGCGCTTTGCGCAGATGCGCGCTGAAGCGCGCTCGATCCTGACATCACCGACGCGCATTCCAGTCGGCTCGATTCACAACGGCGCCGTCTACAACTTCTGGCAGGATGATACGCACGTGCGCGGGGTGTGGCGCCGGGCCAGCGTCGCGAGCTATCGCACGGGCAAGCCCGCGTGGGAAACACTGATCGATTTTGATCAACTGGCGAAGAACGAGGGCGAGAACTGGATCAACGGGCAGTTCGTCTGCCTGTCGCCAGAATTCCGCTCCTGCATGGTCGAGATGTCGCGCGGCGGCAGCGACACCTCGACCTGGCGTGAATTCGACACGACGGCCCGGGCGTTTGTGAAAAACGGGTTCGCCCTGCCCGAAGCCAAGTCCGACGTTGCATGGATCGACGCGGACACGCTCGTCGTGGGGACGAACTGGGGCCCAGGGACGCTGACGGACTCGGGCTATCCGCGCATCGTGAAGGTGTGGCGACGCGGCAAGCCATTGAGCGCAGCGTCGACGCTTTTCGAAGGCAGGAAGGAGGACGTCGCGGTCCGCACCTTCGTCGACCAGGACGGTGGCGCGCAGCCATTCGTCGTGCGCGCCGTGTCGTTTTTCGAGGCCGAGTACTACTACGCGCCGGGCCTGGGTGAGCCGTCGATGCTGCCACTCCCGTCGAAATCGAACCTCGAGGGCGTGCTCGAGGGCCGCGCGATCTTTACCTTGCGCGACGCGTGGAATTACCAGGGCAAGGTTTACCGCCAGGGTTCGGTCGTCGCGTACGACCTGAAGCGTGGTGCGGCCGAGCCCGTGCTTGCCGCGAACGACTTGCAGTCGATCGAGACCGTGGCAATCGGCAAGACCGGTCTGGTGGTACAGTACCTCGAGAATGTTTCCGGCAAGGCAGCTCGTGTCGTGCGCACGCCGCAAGGCGAGTGGCGGGCCACCCAGATTGCGCTGCCCGCGAACGGGGTGCTGAAGATCGCCTCCGCTGGCGGCGGCACCGACGACGCGATGCTTTCGTTCGAAAGCCTGACTTCGCCAATTACGCTCTACTACGCGAGCGCGAACGGCACGATCGAGCAGGCCTTCTCAACGCCAGCAGCCTACAACGCGACGGACGTCGTCGTCGAGCAGCGGTTTGCGACGTCGAAGGATGGCGCGAAGATTCCGTACTTCGTGATGGGAAGGCGAGCTGTGATCGCCCGCGGCAACGCGCCGACGGTGCAGTACGCCTACGGCGGCTTTCTCGCGGCGACGTTGCCGGTCTATTACGAAGATCCATCGCGGCCGCAACACGGCGCGCTTGCCGGCAGGCTCTGGGTGTCACGCGGCGGCGTGCTCGTGCTCTCCAACATCCGCGGCGGGTCGGAGTACGGCCCGCGCTGGCACGATGCGGGTCTGAAGGAGAGCCGGCAGAAGGTCTTCGACGACTTCATCGCCGTTTCGGAAGACCTGATCCGGACCGGAGTGACTTCGCAGGACAGGCTTGGCGCCATCGGCCGTTCTAACGGCGGCCTGTTGATGGGCGTGATCATGAACCAGCGCCCCGATCTGTACTCAGCCATCGTCTGCGGTGTGCCGCTGCTGGACATGCAGCGCTATACCAGGCTGGGCGCGGGCGCTTCGTGGGTTGCGGAGTACGGCGATCCGGACACGGACGACTGGTCGTACATGGCGCAATGGTCGCCGTACCAGATGCTGCGCGCCGACGTCGCCTATCCGCCGGTCTTCTACTACACGTCGACCAAGGACGATCGCGTGCACCCGGGCCACGCGCGCAAGGCGGCGGCGAAGTTGAAGTCGTTCGGGCGTGACTACTTTTACTACGAGAACATGGAAGGCGGTCACGGCGGCACGGCGAACCAGGACCAGCTCGCGTACCGGATCGCGCTCGAGTACACGTATTTTGCCAGGAGGCTGATGGGTGCCGCTCCGTAGAACGGCAGCCCGAGGTCAGGTGCTCCCCGGCAAGGGCGGGGCGGCAGCCCAGCCATCGAGCTGGCGCCCCACCGGCAGTTCGCGCACGCGCACTCCGGTCGCCGCGAAAATCGCATTCGCGATCGCCGCACCGGCCGGTGGCACGCCCGGCTCACCGATGCCACCCGGCAGTCCCTCGCTCTCGACGACGTGCACATCCACGAGGTGCGGCGACGCCCGCATGCGAGCGACCCGGTAGTCGCTGTAGTTCGACTGTTCGACCCTGCCCTCGGCGAATGTGATTCCGCTGTAGAGAGTGTTGCTCATCGCCATGACCAGCGCGCCCTCCATCTGTGCCCGTGCCCGGTCGGGATTGGCGACGAAGCCGGCGTCGACCGCGACGGTCGCGCGCGGTACGAGCACGGTTCCGTCCGGACGCACCTCGACCTCGACGACCATCGCAACGTACGCAAGGAAACTGCGATGCACGGCGATACCGCGCCCGCGGCCGCGCGCAAGCGGCGTGCCCCAGCCACTGCGCTGCTTCACCGATTCGACCACGCGGCGCGCGCGAGCGGTGTCGAGCGGGTGGTCCGCCCACGGCGCGCCGTAATAGGTGTCACCCGCACCGACAAGGCCGGCCTTGGACAGGTCCACCTTGCGGTCTGGGCCGATGAGTTCGAGCAGGAAGGCTGCTGGATCCTTACCGGCCGCGTTCGCGAGTTCATCGACGAATGAACCGATCGCGAATCCGTGATGGATCGCGTTCACGCTGCGGTACCAGCCGATGCGCGCGTGCGCTACGGCGGGGCAGGCTTCGACGCTCATGTTGGGCACGTCCCAGGGGACGTCGCTGGCACCGTTGGTCAGTTCGTCCGGCGTGGGACCGGCCACGTTCGGCGCGAAGGTTGCGCTGATCGACGGGTACGCCGACCTATGCAGCCAGGCGGTGACTTTGCCCGTAGCATCGAGCGCGGCCTCCAGTCGGTGCGCGGCCACGGCGTGATAGTACGAGTGCCGCATGTCGTCCTCGCGGCTCCACTGCACGCGTACGGGCACCCCGGTCTCGCGCGCAAGGAAGGCGGCCTCGCAGATGAAGTCCGGCTTGGACTTGCGACCGAAGGCGCCTCCCAGCAACGTGACATGGACGGTAACGTTCGCTGCGTCGACCTTGAGGTACTCGGCGATCGTGTTGCGCGCATCATTGGGCGACTGCGTCGGGGCCCAGGCTTCGACCTTGCCGTCCTGCACGCGAGCGATCGCCGCCAGCGGCTCCATCTGCGCGTGCGACAGGTAAGGGACGTGGTATTCGGCGCTCACCTTGCGCTCTGCCGCCGCGAGAGCGGCAGCCGCATCGCCGTTCGTGCGTCCCGGCTTGCCTTGCGCACGGACGCTTGCCTCGAGTGCCGCCCTGTACGCTCTCGAGTCGTGTGATCCGTTCGGCCCCGCGTCCCAGGTGATCTTGAGCGCATCGCGCCCGCGCAGCGCAGCCCAGGTGTCCTTCGCGATCACGGCGACCCCACCAAGCGGGAAAAAAGCGCCGGGGATCGGCGTCTCCGGAATGCGCACGATGCGCTCGACGCCGGGTACTTTGCGTGCCTCGCCGTCGTCGACACTCACGAGCTTGCCGCCCCAGACGGGGGGGCGTGCGATGGCGGCCACTTTCATGCCGGGCAGCGTGACGTCGGCGCCGTAGACGGCGGTGCCGGTGGTCATCGGCACCAGGTCGATCGACGGCATCGTCTTGCCCTGCCACCGCCGCTCGTCCGGGCGCTTGATGCGCACGCTTGCCGTCGCGGGCATCGCAATCGTGCGCGCGGTCGCGACGAGCTTGCCGAACGGCTTCGTGCGACCGGTCGCACGGTGCACGACCTCGTGCTGTCGGGCGAAGACTTCCGCAACGTCCACGTTCCACTGACTGGCCGCTGCGGCCTCGAGGAGCGCGCGTGTCGTTGCACCGGCCTCCCGGTACTTGTGCAGGAAGTCGCGAATGCTCGTGGAACCGTCCGTGTTGTGCGAGCCGTACTTCGGGTCGCCCACCGCTTGCTCGACGCGACACCTGGCCCAGTCGGCTTCCATCTCGTCGGCAATGATCATCGGCATCGTGGTACGGATGCCCTGGCCCATCTCCGAGCGGTGGCAGATGATCGTGACGGTGCCGTCGTCGTCGACGCGCACATAGACGTGCGGCGACCACGGGCTGGCGGCGGTGCCCGGCAGAGGCTCGGCAGCGTCGAGGCGCCGCGCGCCGCCGGGCCCGAAAGCAATGACCAGACCGCCGACACCGAGCAATTGGATGAATGTGCGGCGCTGCAGGCCATGCGGGGAATCGGCTTTTTCATCGGTTGCAGCGACCGGGGCGGGCATCCCGGCCCGCGCACTGGGCGCCGTCGCGCGACGGACCCACGGCAGGAACTCGTTCGCGCTCATGGGCTTTTCTCCGCCGCGGCCTTGATCGCCGCGCGTATGCGAGGATAGGTGCCGCAGCGACAGAGGTTGCCATTCATCGCGGCGTCGATCTGCTGGTCGGTCGGCTTCGGCGTGTCCTGCAACAATCCAGCGGCCTGCATGATCTGACCGGGCTGGCAGAAGCCACACTGAGGCGCGTCGATTTCGCGCCAGGCCACCTGCAGCGGGTGCTCGCCGGTGGGGTGGAGTCCTTCGATCGTGGTAACCGTCGCGTCCCGGAGGCCTGCCATCGGCATCTGGCAGGCGCGGGTGGGTTTCCCTCCGACGTGCACGGTGCAGGAACCGCACTGCGCGACGCCGCAGCCGTACTTCGCACCGGTCAGCGCGAGCTCGTCGCGCAGATACCAGAGGAGCGGCATGGTGGGGTCACCGTCGAAGGTTCGACGCACGCCATTGACGGTAAGGGTGATCATCGTGACTCCGGGGCGAGTACAGGAATGTGCAGCAGACGGAGAATGGCACTCGAGGGGCGGTAGTATCAATTCCAGCGTGCCGCAAGCGCCGCGATGTATTCCGGACGGGTATCGCAGCAGCCGCCGATCCAGGTGGCGCCTGCCTCGACCCAGCGCTCGCTGGCGACCACGTACTGCTGCGGTGACAGGGTCTGCACGGCAGTCGCGTCGAGGGTGGCCTGGTCCACGGCTTTCTCGCAGCTGTTCGCATAGGCTCCAAGCGGCCGGTCGGTGCAGCGTCGCATGAGTTCAAGCGCCGGCCGGACGAGTCCTGTCGGCACGCAATTCACCATGTAACCCTCGACGGGCAGTGACTGCAGCGCCGCGATTCCCTGTTCCAGCGACTCACCGCCGCGAATGATCGGTGCGTCGAGACACAGGTTCCACGATACCCACAGCGGCAGACCATACTCTGCGGCGGCGCGCGCGGCTGCTACCGCTTCCCGCACGGTCGTCAATGTTTCCGCGATGACGAGGTCGACGTCCGCCGCGAGCACGCGGGCGATGCGCAGGTAAGCTTCGTACAGAACCTGTTCGGGGGCGACCAAGTCGGACTGGTAGGTGGTGTCGGCGGCGGCGCGCGAACCGGCGACACGAACTGACGGGCGGCGATTCGCTGCGCGTGCCTGAGTGCAAGCTGGCATGCCAGTCGCGTAAGTTCCTCGAGTCGATCCGTCATCCCGACCCGTGCGAGCAGGTTCGGCACGACGGCATAGTTATTGGCCGTGATCACGTCGGCGCCCGCCGCAATATAGTCGCTATGGACCTGCCGCACCGTCCCCGGATCGTGCACCAGCGCCATTGCCGACCAGGCGGAACTCCTGTAGTCAGGCACGCTGGCACCGCGGGCCCTCAGCTCCGTGCCCATGGCGCCATCGAGAATCGTGATTCGCGGTGCCGCGGTGCTCATCGCGAGCCCCTGGCCGCCGCTCAGTGCCCGGGCTTCACGAACTTCAGGGTCATGCGATCGCTTTCGCCGATGGCCGTGTATTTCGCCTTGTCCGTGTCGCCCAGGGCCAACGTCGGTGGCAAGGTCCACACGCCTTCCTGCCACTCGGTCGTGTCCTTCGGGTTGGCGTTGACCTCCGACGCCTCGTCAAACTTGAATCCGGCCTTTTCCGCGAGCGCGCGAACGGTCGAGACCTTGATGTAGCCACTCTCGCGTTCGCGCTCTGCGCCCGCGGCTTCCGGCAGGCGATGATCCTCGATACCGAGCACGCCGCCGGGCTTGAGCATGGCGAAGATTTCGCGGAACGCGGCTTCGCTGTAGTCGGTCTTTTCCGCCTGCATGTAACCCATCTTCCAGTTGTGCACGTTACGGAAGGTCAGCACGGCGTCGGCGGTCCCTGGTGCGACGCCGGTTCCGCCCAGCACCGTCGGGAAGTTCGCGCGGGCGACTTTGCCATAGAGCGCCGGGTTGGCGTCGAACCGCTTGGCCATCGACTCGGCGCCACGACCTGCCGGTGCCGCGGCGATCAACTTGCCCTTCGCCGCGAGATAGGGCGCGAGAATCTCGGTGTACCAGCCCCCGCCTGGCCACAGTTCCACGACGGTGTCCGTCGGCTTGACGCCGATGAAGCTGAGCGTGTCGACCGGGTGACGGTATGCATCGCGCGCACGGTTGGATTCACTGCGCTGCGTGCCGGCCACCACTTGCTCGAGCGCCTCACGCGCGGCCTGATCCAGCCCGCCCTGGTCCTTGGCGTGCAACATCGTGCCGCCGAACAATCCGACGCTGGCAAGCGTTGCAGCAATGAAGTTCAGACGCATGGTTCCTCCTGTCCCCAGGCGACTCCTGGAGTCCCTCAGCATGCGGCGGTCCCGGCGGATGCAGAGCTGGCATTCGCGCAACACCAGGTCGCTGGCAGCCTGGTTCCGGTCGGTCGGAGGTTGGCCCCGCGGCCGGTCAATCCACCACGAACACCACCGCGGTCCGCGCCGGAACGGTGAAGCGCCCGCTTGCTGCGTCGAAACCTGCCTGCTCGGCTGCTCGTCGATCGGTCGCACCGGATGCGCGGTGCACCGGGTGCAGCACGTAGCGTTTGCCGCGTTCGCTTTCGAAGCGCAGGGCCCGCGATTTCGTATCGACGTTGACGAGATACAGCAGCTCGCTGAAGTTCGCTCCCGGAAGGCCACGGCCCCGCAGGTGCCCGACGATCACCTCCGGGACCTGCTGCGGACCCGAGTTCAGGAAACTCAGGCGCTCGGCGACAGCAGCGGCGCTTTGCAGCCGGAACAGTGTCGAGCTCGAGCGGATGCGCAGCAGGTCGTTGAACGCGCCACGGCTCCACGCAATGTCGGCGGGCGACGGATCGAGCCGAGGGTCGGCGAGCAGCGGCCGCATCAGCGGCCAGCTGGGTTCGTTGACCCGCGCCGGCGGCAGTCCTGTGCCGAAGAAGTTGTCCTGTCCGGTCCAGTCGATGCGGTTGAACCAGTCGCCGGAATCGAAGCTGTTGCGATCCATCGACTTGCTGCGCAGCAGTTCCATGCCTGCGTGAAAGTAGGCGATGCCCTGGCTGAACGCATTCAGCGCTGCAGCCAGGATCTGCACGCGCGCGCGCTCGGCGGTTGGCGTGCCGAACGGCAATTTAAAAGCGTTCAGGTCGTAGAGCGTCTGGTTGTCGTGGTTCTCGACGTAGTTGACCACTTCTCCCGGCGACGTGACGTACCCGGCGGGCTGGCCACCCCCGTACGGGATCTGCGCGAGCGGAAGTTCGCGGCCTTCGAACGTGGTCAGGCGGAAATCGCGCAAGGATCCCGCCAGGCCAACCCGCACCAGATCGGCCGCGCGCATCAGGTCCGTCGCGGAGGTGTCGGCAGGCGCAGCGGCATTGCGGTCGTAGTGCAGTCCGTTGACGTAGCCCTGCGCGCTCACCTGGCGCGCATCGTCGTCGCTGGCCCCGCCGCCGCGGATCGCGTCACGCGCGCGGTCGCTGAATGTCGCGATGCCGCTGCCGTTGAGCCCGAGCTGCGAGGCCTGCACGAAACGTGCGCCGTCGGCGACTTCGCCGAAATTCCAGCCTTCGCCGATCAGCCACGCCGCGTCCGGTCGCGGCATCTGACGCGCAATTGCAGCTCTGCCATAGCCGCCCGGGGCTGGTGCCCCATCAGGTCGAAGCGGAACGAGTCGATGCGGTAGTCGCGCGCCCACGTCACCGTCGAGTCGAGCATGAGCTTCGCCATCATGCGGTGCTCGGTCGCCGTATTCGCACAGCAGGTCGAAGTCGCGACGCGGCCGGTCTCGTCGAGGCGATGGTAGTAGCCTGGCACGATGCGATCGAGCACGGACCAGCGGTCCTGCCCGGACGCGTAGGTGTGGTTGTAGACGACGTCCATGCCGACCCGCAGGCCAGCACGGTGCAGGGCCTGCACCATGCGCCGAAACTCGACGATGCGGACCGCGCCGTCGGCTGGATCCGTCGCATAGCTGCCCTCGGGCGCGGTGAAATGCACCGGGTCGTAACCCCAGTTGAAGCAATCGACCCGGCGCTCACCGCGGATACAGCCTGTTGCTGGCGTTTCGCCGTCGCGCGTGCCCGCCGGATCCGGTGTCACGCAGCCCTGCTCAGCACCGAGCCGAAGTCGAACACGGGGGGCAGGTGGACGTCGGTGACGCCGGCCGCGGCAAGCGCTTGCAGGTGCCGCATGCCGTCCGTGTCGTGCAGCGTGAAAGCGAGGTATTTGCCGCGGAAATCCGGCCGTACGGTGGCGTCGCCGGTCGAAAAATCGCGCACGTGCAGTTCGTAGATCACGGCGTCGGTGGCTGCCTGCACGCGATGCGGCGACTCCGTGCGATCCCAGCCCGCCGGTTTCAGGCGCTGGGACTGCAGGTTCGCGACGTAACCCCGGCGGGAATCGGTCGTCAGGCTCACTGCGTAGGGGTCGGTCGCGGTTGCGCACGGGGCCGGCTCCGTCTACCTGCACGTCGACGAGGTAGGTGTAGTAGTTGCCGGAGGTCGCGGCCGTCGACCGACCAGACGCCGGTGCGTCTGCACGTCGGTTGCAGGTGCCCGCAAGGGCTACGCGGGCCCTGCGCCGCCCTCGATGCGGGCACAGCGCCGACATCGCGACGGTCGGGGCCCACAGCGCGAACCGCGTCCCGATCCGGACGGACCGACACGCCGAGTGGGGCGGTGGCGGCCGTGGCGTACGGGTCGTCGAGCGCTCCCCACGGCGCCTGCAGGCTGAGTCGTCACGTAGCACGCGACCACCCGCGTCTTCCTGGGCGACGAGCAGCAGCTGCTCACGGTGCGACTCGACGCAGGGTTCGGCGTTCGCCTGGTCACCTGCAGCGTGACGCCTGCTGCGACATGACGAAAGCGTCCGGCGACGGCAGGTGGCAGCGCGCCCTCATGCGCTGGCAGATCGAGCGCTCCGTCGGCACCGCTGACCGGCAAGCCCGGGATCGCAACGGCCCGGCCGCTGGCTGAATGGTGCAGGCCCGGAAGGTCCGCCGGCCTCGACACCGGGCCAGCGCAGCGACCGGGCATCGAGCCAGATCGCGCGGGCCTCGGCGAGGGGTGCCAGCTCGGCGCGGGTCGCAGCACGGTGGCGTGACTCGCTGAATTGCAGTC
>JADJOO010000006.1 GCA_016713725.1 Pseudomonadota bacterium
CGCTCGGCGCCGCCACTTTCGAGGATTAATACGTTGGGATCGAGTTCCTTGCCAGCTCTGGCGAGATTGCCGGACGACAACGCCGCCGAGAATCGATCCACCGTGGCAACGGCGTCCTTCGCAGCCGCGGGAACGTTTGCGTCTGCGCCGCTGCTGGCAGCCGTCGGGTTGTGGTGCTGATGGGGAGCGGTTTCTGCGAACGCAGGACTCGTGAACGCGGCGATCAGGATCAGTGCGGGAACGAGGCTTGGCGTCATGGCGGATTCCTGAGCGTGTTAGCGCGGGCAAACGATACAGCATAAGCACGCTTGTTCTCTTTTCTGTCTCGACGCCAAGAATTTCGCACGCGCGCCAACCGGCCGACGGTGCATCCGGTGCGGTAGCGAACGGACGCGGACTTCGTTTGCGCGCATACGCATAGAAGCATCCGTGAAAGCGGTCATGCGTACCCGGCCAGTGGCCGCCCTGGACGGTGGCCGAGTCGATCATCGGTGCTGCAAGAAGCTGCCAGCGTGCGGACAACCACCCTGGCGAATGAGTGTCCGATTCCACCTCTCATAGGAAACTCGCTTTATGGACACGATCACCAGATCACGCCTTTCCACTGCAGTCCTTACTGTCGCCGCTGTGTTGCTGCCCGTCGGTGCCGCAATTGCACAAGGGGGCATGATGGATGGCGGGAGAATGGGGAATGGACACTGGTATGGCACCGGAGGGGTATGGCTGCCCGTGTTGGCCGTCGTCGTCGTGGGCGCGGTGCTATTCGCGGTTCTCCGCCGCAAGCAGTAAGGCTCGCTACCAGCAGTCGCCGATATCTACACGTCAATTACTTCAACCCTAAAGGAAGAGCCACTATGAAAACCTCACTACTCGTAGCCGCCGTCGTTACCTGTGCTCTGGTAGCACCGATGGTATCCGCGCAGGACACGGCCGCTCCCGCGAAGCCCGCGATGAGCATGCCGATGGATGCGCAAATGTCCCAGATGCACACGAACATGACGTTGATGCAGTCGCAGATGGACACGATCCACGCGACGACCAACCCGAAGGAACGCCAGAAGCTGATGCAGGCGCACATGCAGACGATGCAGGAAAGCATGGCGATGATGCGCAGCATGAGCAAACCGATGCCGATGGGTGGAGGCCAGGGCGGCGGCATGGCCATGGGCGGCGACAAAGGCAAGCCCGGTGACAAGGGCATGATGGGTGGCGAGATGATGAAGCACCACCAGATGATGGAAGAGCGCATGGGCATGATGCAGACGATGATGGACCAGATGCTGCAGCATCAGCAGATGATGGAGTCCATGCCGACCAAGTAGCTGCATCGTCAGATACTTCAAACGCAGCGGCGACGGCTGCTTCCGTCGCACTTCCGACGCTCACTGTGTACTCCATCGCACAGACAGACAGGTACCGGGCGGTCGATGGTGACTTCATCATTCGGAGCACCGACTGGAGACGACATGACCAACAGCAATCTGGAACCCGAACGGGACGGGACTTCGGGCGGAGCTCCGACATCAGGTTCGTTTGGCGCGCAGCCGGCCGGAACCGGGCTCGGCGCGGCGGCCGGCGGCGTCGCGGTTGGCGCATTAGCAGGCTCGATCTCGGGTCCCGTCGGCGCGGTAGTGGGCGCAGCGATCGGTGCCATGGCCGGCGGCCTCGCTGGCCGCGGCATCGCGAATGCGATCGACACAGCCGCCGAGGAAGGCTACTGGCGCGAAAATTTCTCCAGCCGGCCGTACGTGAAGGGCGACTCGAGCTTCGAGGTCTACGGGCCAGCCTATCGTTTCGGAGTCGATTCCTATGCGCGGCTCGGAGATCACTCGTTCGAACAGGCCGTGCCGGAACTGGAGCGAATGGGCGGGCCAAGGGGTGGTTCACAATTGTCCTGGCAAGCGCCAAGGACGCCGCGCGACGCGTGGCAGCACGTTAGCGATGCGATTGAACGCGTGACGCCCGGGGATACTGATCGGGACGGGAAGTAAGGCGACGTCCGGCGGTTGTCGGCAGAGTTTCTTCGGTGACCTCCCACATAATGGGCAACTTGGAGACGCCGCGAAGGGCAGATGGTGGAAAGCGGAGGCGCTGAGTGCCTTGACCGTCAGTTCGCTCTCATTGGAATCCCGCCGTCTCGAACGGGTAAGCCGCACCTGGCTGGCTCAATGGGTGGTCGTGCCATGATGAACGGCGCCCGGGGCAACCACTCCGCAAAATTGATGGAAACCATCAAGACGAAATCCACATCTAGCGGCCCGGAGCCCCATGAGATTCTCAGTGCGATTGGTTGAACCGTTTAGGTACAGCGCATTCCCGAGACCTCTGGCCTCGCCGGCGTAATCGAGTGTGAACTTTAGATTTCGCCTCGTCCTTTGTCGGAAGTTTCTTTCCCAAAGTCGACATTACCCTCTGCATCCGGTCCGCGCAGACCTGAACCAGAAATCTTCGTCGACTCTGTCCAAATGGGCTATCAGCATCCTGTTACCTAGGGAAAAAGAAGGGCGAGGACTCACTTGTCCTCGCCCTTGCTCAGACCTCTCCATCCTCGGTCGGGTTAGTCTCTGCTACTCATGTGGGTTGCCGCGTTTAATGAAACCACGGACCCACTCGTGAGGCGGACCTCGCACCGTTTCGGCGGCATTTGTTGAGACCGAATTTCCAGTAAATTGAGATTTCCCGTCGGGTCTGCCTCGAAAAACGAGACTTCTCGGAACCTCTTGATGAGGCAGGCATTCGTCCCCGGACCCGCATAGCCACCAAGCAGATGTCGTACGGGGACGATTCTGCACCTCGTAGAGCGTCCGCCCGTCGTTCACGAGGAAGCTCGCAAAGGAATGGCGCAGGTCGTGCAGACGCAGGTGCGGCAACCCGGCGGCTTCACGAACGCGCTTCCATTGCTTGTCGATCGCGGTGAATGCCGTGCCCGTCCGGCCGCTGAGAAAGACCGAATCGCCGGCCTCACCGCGGTCGAGCCGGTTCAGCACGCTCACGGCCGCGTCGTTCAGCGGCACACTTCGCAGCTTCCGGCTCTTCGCGTTCGAAGCGCGTATCGTGAACACGCGTCGCTGCGTCCCGCTGAGCGGTTGCGCCACGTCGCGCGTGCACGGCGCGCAGCCGACGGCATCGCAGCCAGTCTCCGGTTGGAATCCATTGACGCCGGCGGTCCCCTGGCTGCCGTTTCGGCGGAGTGGAATCTGCTCGCGATCACACGTGCCGGGAGGGCACCGAGCGTTATTCGCGGACGCGGTGCGGGTCGGTGGCCCACCGCTACCGCCATCGTCGCGGATCTGTTTGACGTGCGATACGACTCCCGGTTCCCACTCCTCACCGATCAGCAGGAACTGCAGTCCCATCCGAAGGCCTGCGAGTAGGTCTCCGCGTTTGCGCGGGCGGGTAACAAACTGGGGTGTTTCGGCACGCTCGATTTCGAAGCTGCTACTCGACCGTTCATTTAGAGCACGGCTGGCTTCACCGAGAGCGGCGCACTTGACCGATTCATGGCGCTTCCAGCAGGCGCCGCAGATCCTCTGGAATCGGCATCGGCTTCGTCGCGCTGACGTTCGCGCCGCCGGTGTTACCGACCGGCACCCAGATGCGCGTGACCGCCAGTGCCGCGATGAGGCGCGTCACCTGGCCGGTCACCTCACGCCCATCACGCATTCGAATGCCGAGGCGCAACATGTTCCAGTGCGCCCGTACATGAGCACGCGTACTGCGTTGGCCCAGAATGTGCGCGCGCTCGAGGTGCTCGAAAGCCTCTCGCGAATGGCCGGACGCCTCGGCTTCCATCGCGAGCGACAACTCCCTCTCGTAGGCCAGTTTCACCGCGGGATTCATCTACCGCTCCGTGCAACGTTGCCAGCTCGAATCCCGGTGACGCGGACCACGAGTCCGGGATTCCGCGGGATCATATCGTGAAACACTTCGAACACCCAGCGTGCGCCGGGGCGCCACTGCGCGCGAGGACCGATGCTGAAGGCGTACGATACTTGAGGTCCACTCCAATGGCAGGATTCCTAATGCGCCTCGCCGCTCGAACGATCCGCTGCCGGCTGCTCACTTCGGTCTGCATTTCAATCCTGCTGAGCGCGTGTGCGAAAGAACCGGTTGGTCGAGTGACCCAAGTCGGCGGACGCGCCGTCGAGATTGCGCTGCAGGGACGAGGATCCCCCTCGGTCGTTTTCGAGTCCGGCCTAGGCGACGATCTGTCGCCGTGGATGGAAGTTGCCTCGAGCACCGCCAGACGCGCAACGTCGCTCGCCTACAGTCGGGCCGGCTACGGGCGCAGTGCGACGTCCTGGTCCCCACGGCGCGATCCACGGACCGTGGCCGCCGAACTGGATGAGCTGCTGCAGACGCTCGGGGTGCCTGCGCCGTACGTCCTCGTCGGCCATTCCCTCGGCGGCCTGTACGTCCAGGCATACGCTGCTGCGTACCCGCAGAAGGTCGCCGGCCTGGTGCTGGTCGATCCCACGCATCCGGATCAGGTGGCCCGCGTGCGTGGCGGCGCACCCGGCGACGCCAGATTTGTCGGCATCGCCAGCCACTTGTTCAGCGGTCCGATGCGCGCTGAATTCCAGGCCCATGGGGATGCGACCGCCTTTCCCGAGCCGGTCTACGCCGGCCCCGTGATCGTCATGGCCGCGGAGCGCAAGCAGATGCTCGCGAGTGACGCCTTCCACAAGCTGCGAGGCACGTTGCTTCGGGAGATCGCTGCGCATTACCCGCAAGGCGAGCTGCGGTCGGTTGACGCCGGCCACTACATCCAGCGCGAGAAGCCCGCGGCAGTTGTCGATGCTATCGAGGCGATAGTCGATCGACTCGGCGCGCCACGCGCTGCCGCGATGCACTGACGCGACCGATTGCCCGTCAGTGAAGATTGGACTTGAGACAGCGCCCTACCGCGAATGTAAGCCCGATGCAGGATCCTGGGCCTTCGGCCCCCGCTCGAGGACGACGCGCCCACGCTGCATGACGAATAACGGGTGCTCGGTGGACTCGATATTTGCAATCGCATCGCCTGGTACCGCCACGAGGTCGGCGAATTTGCCCGCTTCCAAAGTACCGGTGTCCGCCTCGATGCCAAGCAGCCTCGCCGACCCGCGCGCGCTCGTAAGCAGGGCATCTGCCGGCGACATTCCCAGCTCCGTCATCAGTCGGAATTCCATCGCATTCATGCCGTGCGGAAACACTCCGGCATCCGTTCCGAATGCGATCGGCACGCCGATCCGCAGCGCCGTCCTGAACATGTCTCCGTGGGCGGCGGCGGCGGCCCGAGCCTTTTCGGCGATCTTCGGCGGGAACGTGTCGATCATCCTGGTCACCCAGTGGATGGCCGAGCGTGTCGGAACGAGATACGTGCCCTTGCGCTTCATCAGGCGCAGGGTCTCTTCGGTGAGAAAGCTGCCGTGCTCGATGGAATCCACGCCGGCTTCGATGGCGAGCCGCGCAGCGGTATCCCCGTGCGCATGCGCGGCGACCTTGCGCTTCCAGGCATGGGCTTCCGAGACGCTGGCCTGCAGTTCGGCAGGAGTGAGCTGCGGGACGTCGACCGGGTCGGTCGGCGACAGTACGCCGCCCGAGGCGCAGATCTTGATGACGTCGGCGCCGTACTTCAGCTGCTGGCGCACCGCTTCGCGACACTGGTCCGGACCATTGCATACGCCTTCGAGCGGCCCCGGAGCCTTGACGCGATCGGGCGGGAACGGTGCGCTGTCGCAGTGACTACCAGTCGACCCCACGGCGTGCCCCGCGGTCAGTATGCGAGGCCCGACGATGATCCCTGCATCGATCGCATTGCGCAGGCCCACGTCGACATGGTCGGCTGCGCCGACGTTGCGCACGGTCGTGAATCCCGCTTCCAGGGTCTTCCTGGCAAACCCGGCGGCGTAGTGGGACTGCTCCGGCGGAAAGCGGAAGATGTCCTGGTAGAAGCCCAGGTAGTAGTTCTTCCGGCTTTCGAGGGTCAGGTGGGCGTGCGCGTCGATGAACCCGGGCATCAGGGTCACATCGCCGAGATCGATGATCCGGGCGCCGGCCGGGAGCGTTGCTTCGGTGCCCACGGAGACGATGCGCTCGCCCTGCACGACCACCTCGATGCCGGTGCCCAGGTAGCCGCTCATTCCGTCGAAGACGCGCTGGGCCTTGATGACCATGACCGGGGTCGGGGCCGCTGCGGTGACGGGCTGATCCGCCTGAGCCTGCGCTCCGTAGCCGAATGACACCAGGAGCGCTGCGAGTGCGGAGCGTTTTACCCGGGAAGTCGTCTGGTTCATGTCGATGCGCTCCCGGCCAATCGCAGCATGGTCTGCAGGAGCACGTTGGATCCGATCTCGAGATGCCTAGGCTCGGTGAACTCGCGTGGGTTGTGACTGATGCCACCGACGCTCGGCACGAAGATCATCGCGGTCGGACAGATCTGCGCCATCATCTGGGCATCGTGGCCCGCGCCGGAGGTCATCCGCCTGATCGGCAGTCCGCACTCCGACGCCACGGCTTCGATCGCCTGCAGCACCAAAGGACTGAACACCACTGGATCCGTCCTCACCAGTGAGCGGGCTTCGATCGACACCCCTTCCTCGAGCGCAAGCGCTTCGAGGAACGCTGCCAGGTCCCGCTCGGCCACGCGCAGTCGCGCATCGTCGGTATTGCGCAGGTCGACGGACACCACCGCCTGGTTGGCGATCACGTTGATGAGGTTGGGCGTCAGACGCGTACTCCCGACGGTACCGACCTGGGAGGCGCCCATGCGCGTGGCGAGTTCGCGTACAAAAACGGCGATTCTCGCGGCGCAGAAGCCCGCGTCGTGGCGAAGTCGCATCGGGGTCGTCCCGGCATGGTTCGAGACTCCGCGAATCGTCACCTCCTGCCATGAAATGCCCTGCAGGTTCTCCACGGCGCCCAGCAGGCCACCCTCCATGTCCAGAATCGGCCCCTGCTCGATGTGCAATTCCACGAACGCGTGGGGCACGAGTTCGCCGCAGGGTTCGGTTCCCGCGTATCCGATCCGCTGCAGCTCGTCACCGAGTCGCGTCCCGTCCACCGACTCGCGTTCAGGGCCTCGTCGACGTGCAAGCTTCCGACGTAGACCAGCGAGCCCATCATGTCGGGCTGGAAGCGAACGCCTTCCTCGTTGGTGAAGATCGTCACGGCCAGAGGTCGCTCGGTGACTACGCCTTCCTCGTGCAGTGTCTGCAGCACCTCGAGTCCCGCGATCACTCCGTAGATTCCGTCATAACGACCACCGTTGCCGACCGTGTCGATATGCGAGCCGGTCATAACCGGTTGACCGCCGGTGCGACCCGGAGCGCAGACCCGTGATGTTTCCGATGCGGTCGATCAGTACCTGCAGGCCCGCCTCGTGCAACCATTCGACCACCTGGTCGCGCCCCCGCCGGTCGGCGTCGGTCAATGCGAGCCGGTTGGTCGTACCGTCGTCCTGCCAGGCCCATCGCGCCAAGGCCTCGATGCGAGCAACGAGTCGATCGCCGTTGATCGTGATCGGCGCTGAATTCGTCATCGCTTCCCCGTACCGGTGACTGCGGTCGGCGCGCCGTGCACCAGGATTTCGTAGATTTGCCGATCCGTTGCCCCTTCGGTGCCGATCAACAGCACCGTCGAGGACGCATTGAGTCGCAGGCAGCTCGGGGCCTCACCCGTCGGGTCGTTCGCAACGGCCAATAGGCCAGCAAGCCCCGCCACGCCCGATTCGCCCGCGATGATCGAACCGCCACCCGCCGATCCCAGGTAGAGCAGGCGCATGCACTCGATGGCCGCCGCATCCTCGATCGTCATGAAGAACTCGGCACCTGCCTCGACGATCGGCCACGCGACTCGTGAAACCTCTCCACAGGAGAGTCCGGCCATCACCGTATCGAGATCGCCCGTCACCGGCGTCGGTCGGCCATGAACCGCCGACTGGTACAGGCAGTCGGCGCGACGGGGTTCGACGATGATGAATCGGGGGACTCGCTGGGGGCCCAGCTTTTCCCATAGATAGGAGATCACCGCCGCCGCGAGGCCGCCGACGCCGCCCTGCAGGAACACGTGGGTCGGCAAGGAATGGCCCGCCTCCGTCAACTGAGCCAGCGTCTCGATCACCAACGAGGCATAGCCCTGCATCGTGGATATTGGAATCGCATCGGACACGTCGTCCGACGTGTCGGCGACGAGGTACCAGCCCTCGACTGCAGCCGCGTGCTTCGCTGCGCGAACCGAGTCGTCATAGTTGCCAGGCGTGCGGACGACCCTGCCGCCCAGGTTCAGGATCGCCTGCTCCCGCGTCCGGCTCACTCGCTCGTGCAGGAAGACGGTGCTCGAGCAGCCAAACCGCTTCGCCCCGGCGGCAACTGCGCGACCGTGATTGCCGTCGCTCGCACAGACGACGGTAATGTCTTGCGTCAGATCGTGGTGGACGCCGCTGGCCAGTTCCTCCATGCCGGCTCGCCGACCCAGTTGGCGGTGCAGCAGCGTCTGGAGCAGGGACGCGACTGCATAGGTTCCGCCCAGCGCCTTGAAGCTGTCGAGTCCGAATCGCGAGGCTTCGTCCTTGTATAGGACCCGACGGACTCCAGCTCGCGCGGTCACGGCCCAGAGGTCGCGCAACGGCGTGGGCGCGTAGCCGTGCCAGAGCCGGATATCGTCGTACGCCCGCTGCGCCGCTGCGACCGACAGTACGTCGGTGAAGGCATAGGCGCCCCGCAGCGTCGCGAGGAGGTTCTGATGCAGCGAGAAATCCCAGGTCACTTGAAGTTCGTGCGAACGGGCCGGTGTGCCCGATCCCGTGAATGCTAGGTGGTTAGGCAGCATGAAAGAGGACACAAGAGCCGCGGTTCCAGCCATCCATGCCGACCTTCGTTCGGCAGTTTGCGAGTTCGCGCCGGGCGCGTGCTAGAGGTGTCGATACGGCGGATGTCGTGGTGTCGATGGGGGCGGGTTCTTCTCCAGCAGCTGCAGCGCCACTTCCACGGCCTTTTCCAGTTGCAAGTCGTGACCTTCGCGCGCCGCGTGCGGGCTCTCCTCCACCTCGATGTCGGGCGGCACGCTGTGATTCTCCCGGTCCCAGGTGCCGTCCGTGCTGTAGAAAGCCAGATTCGGCGTACTGACGTGACCGCCGTCCAGCAGGTCGTCGGGATTGGTGGCCCCGCCGATCAGGCCTCCCCAGGTTCGCTTGCCTACCAGCGGGCCCAGGCCCGCCTTGCGAAACAGCCACGGCAGATGATCGCCACCGGAGCCTGCCAACTCGTTGATGATCATCACCTTGGGGCCAAAGATGCCCTCCATGGGCGTGGAGATATCCCTACCGTCCCGCATGTGGAAGTAGTTCATCAATGGCCTGCGCAGGTAATCGATCATGTAGTCCGCCATGATGCCGCCCGCGTTGTAGCGCTCGTCGACGATGACGGCGTCCTTGCCCACCTGCGCGAAGTAATAGCGATTGAAGCTCTGGTAGCCGAGCGCCGACACATCGGGCACCGGCACGTACGCCACGCGGCCATTCGTCAACTCATCGACGGTGCGACGGTTGTTTTCGATCCAGGCGAACCTCCGCAACGGCGCTTCGTCTTCCAGCGGTTCGACCTTGATCTCCCTCGCGCCACTTCCGTCGGCCCTGGGACCCACTTTCAGTACGACGGTGCCTCCGGCGGTTCCTTCGAAGTACCTGTAGACGTCGGTCGAGGGATACACCTCCTGGCCGTTGATCGCCAGCAGGTACTCGCCCACCTGCACGTTCATTCCCGGCTCGGTCAGCGGCGAGCGAGACTGGGGATTCCATGTGTCGCGCTCGTAGATGCGCGCGAAGCAAAAGCGGTTGTCCCTGACATCGTAGTCGGCCCCGAGCAGCCCGGTTTTCGAGCGCCTGAGCCTGAATGCGGCCGCCTGTGGACCGGCGACCGCCATGTGATCCACCGAGAGATTCCCCAACATTTCGCTGAGCAGGTAGTCGAGATCCTCGCGACTCGCGAGGTTCCAGAGGAACGGCTCGTATCTCCTGCGGGTCTCCCGTTGGTCGAGACCGTGCAGACCGGGATCGTAGAAGAAGTCGCGCTGGTTTCTCCATGCCTGCTCGAACATGTGCCGCCATTCCGTGCGCGGATCGACCTGGACCTGGATGGAATCGGGTTTGATCTCGCGACCGGGCGTGGGTCGGCGCGACCTGCCGATCGACTCGTCGACCGGCGAAACGAACCAGGCGTGTTTTCTGGACTCGTTCCCTCGGGAGTACAGCATTCTCCCGCCGTCGAAGGACAACTCGAACGCAGTGACCTGATCCAGTACGACACCGGTCTCTCCGGTGGTGAGGTCGAACCTGTAGACGTTCCGCGGCGGACCTTCGGCCGAGAACAAAAGCGGGGTCGTGATCGGCGCGCGTTCCACGAGGAATACGCTGCCCGGCTCGCCCGCCGTCAGGCCGTCGTAGTTCCGGGCCGGAACGGGCAGCGTGAGGATGTGCCTGGAAATACGGTCGAAGCGGGTCCAGTCCGTTCCCCCGGCCCCCGGGCGGCCCGTGCTGGCTGCGGAATCCTGCGCGACTGTCAGCAGCGGCAATACCTCCCCGAGCGTGACGGCGTAGACATTTCGCGTCATAGCGAAAGACGCTCGGAATCCCTGAGCAGACCCGTTTTCATGCTCGCGTCGGTGCTCGCGGTGAAGTACAGGTACTGGCCTCCCCGGTCGAAAGCGAGATGCAGCGCATCGCTCATGCCGTCGGTCAGCTGGTAACTCCTGCCCTGCTCGACCGAATGGATGAATACCGCATGCAAATGGCTCGGCAGCTGTCGGGTGTAGGCAAACCAGCGGCTGTCCGCCGACCAGGCGAACTGCATGGGCTGCGCTGGGTTGACGTAGAGGTCGGTATCCACGCGCACGCGCGTCGCGTGCTCGATGTCGACGATCCAGAAGTTCAGACGCTTGTCGGTGTAGCCGATCCTGCTGGAGTCCGGCGACCAGACGGATGAGTTAGGGAAGCCCGGCGGGTCACCGAGGCCGATCCTGCGCACGTCCCCGCGACCGCTCGCGTCCCGGATGTGCAGGGCATACTCGCCTGATTCATCGGAGAAGTAGGCAATGGACCGGCCATCGGGCGACCAGACCGGTTCACGCTCCACGGCGCCGGGCGTCTGCGTCAGGTTGCGGCCGTGTCCTTTCGCCGTCCCTGCCACCAGGATCTCGCCGCGCAGGCCGAAGACGACCTCGTCTCCGGTCGGAGACAGTCGCGGCCGGATGCTCCGGTCGGTCGATTCGAGTATTTCGGCAACGCTTCGAACGTGAGGTCGAACCTCGGGAAAGTCCGCCATGGGGGGGATGTCGAGCACCCGGTCGAGTCCGGACTCGAGGTCCAGCAGATGCAGCGACCCGAACTGCTCATAGACGATGGCATCTGAGGAGGCCGCTGCCGACTTGAGGTCGAAGCCGTCGTTGTCTACCAGCTGCTTCACGGCGCCCGACCTCAGGTGATACGAGTAGAGCCTCACCGGGCCGCTGCGGTCGGAGAGGAAGTAGATGTACTCCCCTACCCACATCGGGTTGAAATCGTTGGATTCCTCGCGAGGAATCCTGGCCTGGATGCTGGAGTCGCCCAAGTCCGCAATCAGGATGGACGTCGCCTGTCCGCCGCGATAGCGTTTCCAGTCCGCTTGCCACTGGGTGTTCGGGACATAGGCGATGCGTTTGCCATCGGGAGAGAACGCAGCCTGCGCCGCCCGCACCAGCGGCACGGGCTTGACGGGGCCACCTTCAGCCGGCACCGTGAACAGCTGGACGACACCGCTGGCGAATGCCGTTCGCCGCGAACTGAAGACGATGCGTTTCCCGTCGGGAGCCCAGGCCACCGTGTCACCCGTCCGGTTCATCCGCATCTCGCCGAGATCCGCGGGGTGGAACGTCAGCTGGCGGGGCTCGCCTCCGGCGAAGGGCACGGCATAGACGTTGCGTACGCCGTCTCTTTCGTCCAGGAACGCGATCTGCGAACCGTCGGGTGAGAACGCGGGTTTGGCCGCATGGCCCGTACGGGTCAGGCGACGCAGCTCGCTGCCATCACGATTTGCGACCCAGATGTCCCCGGCGTAGTTGAACGCGAGGTGTGTCCGGCTCAGCGAAGGGTCTCGCAACAGCAGGGGCGCCCGGGGTTCCGCGGAGGCACCGCCCTGGCCAGCGGCGGTTACGTTGCCGCAGGCGAGAATGACGACTGCAACGACACGCAGCCAGTTCGTGTACGAGCCTCCGTTCATGACTACCGTGCGTCCACGCGCTTTGAGAAGTATTCACCGGAGGGTTCGGTCTGCCTGAGTCCGGTGACCCGGTCGTCGTCCATCACGAACTCGTACGTGACGTCCGAGAATTCGCGAATCCTGAACTCGAGATCCCGATAGGGAATCAGGACACGGTTGGGACCCTCCGGCGAGGCGACGACGAGCGTGGCGCCCGGCTGCAGCCCGACCTGGAACCGTGCTCCGTCGGCACTCTCGTAGGTGCCGGCCAGGCGCTCAAGCAGACGCTTGTCCACTGGCGTCCGCCGTCGCACGAACGTCGCTTCGGCCTCGTCAAGCGACATCGTCGCGCGGTCGAGGTCGCCATGTGGGCTGGTCAGGAAATTCACCGACCGCAGGCCGTCCTGTTCATCGTCCGGCGTCTGGAAGCGGTCGTAGTGAAAATGCTCCAGCGGGAGATGGAGATTGTGAAAGTCCAGCTGAAGCTGCCCGTCCTCCAACCCGACTCGCATCACGCCATAGGCGGGATGCTCGTAGTCACCCGCGTAATCCTGCAGTGCATGCGAAGGCTGCGTGCCGCTGATGCGCCCGGCACCGGCGCGGGAACGAGCGGCGGCGTCGGCCTGCTTTTCCTTGCGCCGCACTTCGAGCCACCGATCCGTCCAGGGTGTCACGCTCATGCCCAGGAGCCGCTCATACACCTCATAGCTCAGGGCGTCTGTGAGCTTGCGGGTGTGCTTGCCGATCGTGAAGACGATGACGCCGATGCGCTCGTGCGGCAGGTAGGATATCTGCGAGTAGAAGCCGGGTAGCGCGCCCCCATGGTAGGTGATGAGATGGCCGCGATAGGAGGCGGTCCTGCGACCCATCCCCTCCACCGGGTTCTGCAGTTCCCACCATCCGTGGGCTTCTCCCAGTTCGCTCGGAAGCGCGATCGACGGCAGCAGGGTCGCTTCGAGAACGCTGGCGGGCAGCACCTGCCTCCCCGCATAGCGACCCTCGTTCATCAAGGCGATGAGCCAGTGCGAGAGGTCCTCGATGTTCGAGACGATGGAACCCGCGGCGGCAATGCCGTCGATGTGCTCGTAGTACGGAATCCGATAAAGCTCGGTACTGTCGCGCCGCTCGTCATAGGGCACTCCGTGATCGGGCTGCTCAAGCAGCTCCGGGATCGAGAACCCGGTCGCTCCCATGTCCAGTGGCGCCAGGATCCTCTCCTGTACGAAATCCTTCCACGGCCGGCCGGACTCGAGCTCCACGACGTGACCCACGCCGGCATACATCAGGTTGTTGTAGAGCTGGACCTGTCGTGGAGGCGCCGCCGGCTCGAGGAGCTTCAGCCGCTCGTAGATCTCGCGGGTCGTGAACTCTGACCGGTACCAGATCGAATCGTGCCGGGTGATGCCGGTGCGGTGAGCGAGCATGTCCTGCAGCGTCACCGTGTTGTTGAGCGAATCGCTGTAGAACTGGATGGACGGCACCGAATTGCGGATGGGCTCGTCCCAGGTGAGTTTCCCCTCCTCCACCAGGAATCCGGCCGCGACGGCCGTGAAGAGCTTGGTGTTCGAGGCGATCTGAAAAACCGTCTTCGAGGTGACGGGCAGCTTGTTGCCGTAATCGCGATAGCCATAACCGCGCGTGAACACCAACTGGTCGTCCACTACGACCCCGACGCCGATGCCCACGCCATTCCAGTCGTACAGCACGCTCTGCACGTGCTCATCGAAGGAACGGAGCTTGCGGGCCACGTCGGCGCTTCGGTCCATGCCATGGGCCGGCAGGCTCAGGATGGCCGCAATCAGGAATCCGCAAGGCATCCTCATGGACAGAAGCTCCTCAGTCAGGGTATCGAGTGAATGGAACGGATGGAGATCAGGGATCGTGGGCCGGCTGACGAGGTCCCCGTCAGGCAGCAACGGCGTCGGAAATATCAGGACAGCGAACAGCGGCGCTCAGTGCGGCGGCGGCTCCTTCCATCCGGTCCAACCCGGGCCGCGCACCACGGCCCCCGGCTTCGCGCCGGTGTGTTCACCGGCCTCGAGCACCTGCACGCCATTGACGAACACGTCCAGCACTCCGGTCGCGAACTGGTGTGGCTGGTCGAAGGTCGCGTGGTCGATGATCTTTGCCGGATCGAAGATCACGATGTCCGCGTGACAGCCGACGTCGATGCATCCTCGAGCGCGCAATTTCCAGTTCTGCGCCGGCAGCCGCGTGAGGCGGCGAATGGCATCCGATAGCGTGGCCACCCGCCGTCGCGGACGTAGTGGCCCAGGAATCGCGCGAACGCACCGTAGGCGCGCGGATGGGGGCTGCTCTTGAGAAATGGCCCCTCGGGCGCCGGCGCCGGGCGCGTCGGAATCGATGCTCACCCAGGGCTGCGAGAGCCCGAGTTTCACATTCTCCTCGGACATGAGGAAATACGCGGTGTCGACGCGCGTGTGATCCTCGATCACGAGGTCGATGGCGACGTCTTCCGGGGACGTGCCGCGCAACTTCGCCACCTCGGCCAGGGTCTTGCCCGTGAGCGGCTTGAGCGCCTCGGTCTTGAAACCCAGCAGCCGCACACGATCGGGCGAACCGGCGGCGGTACAGGCTTTCCCAGCCCTTGGCGGGCGTTCGCATTTCCTCGCGGACGCGCTGGCGGATCTGCGGGTCCTGGAGGCGCCTGACCCAGTCATCCAGGCCCCCTTCCTGCACCCACGGCGGCATGGCGGCGTCGAGCCCCGTGGCGCCGGCGGTGTACGGATACATGTTCGCGGTGATGGGCAAGCCCGCGGCGCGCGCCTCCTCGATCCTGGCGACGGCCTGTTTCATCTTCGGCCAGTTCTGCTGACCCGCGGCCTTCAGGTGATGAACCTCGGCGTGGACATTCGCGGAGCGGGAGATTTCGATCAGTTCGTCGAGCGCCTCGAGAAAGCGGTCGCCCTCGCTGCGCAGATGCGAGATATAGCCGCCGCCGTACTCGCCGGCGGCCCGGGACAGCGCGATGAGTTCGCTGGTGCTGGCGAAGGTGCCGGGTGTGTAGATCAGCGCGCTGCCGACACCGAGTGCACCCTCGCGCATCGCCTGGCGAACCACCTCCTGCATGCGCGACAGTTCCGCCGGGCTGGGGGGCCGATTGGCATTGCCCAGCTCGTGCATGCGCACCGTGGCCGCACCGACAAATGACGCCACGTTGGGAGAGACGCCCTGCTCGACCAGGTTATCGAGAAACTCCCCGAGAGTCCCCAGGAGATGTCGTAGCGGATATCGGTCTGCTCGTTCTTCATCTCCGCTTTCATGTCGGGCGTGAGGGGCCCCCAGGACTTGCCCTCGCCGAAGATCTCGAGCGTCACGCCCTGCTTGATGTCGCTCATCGCCCGGCCGTCGTGGATGAGCGACTCCGGCGCCCAGGAGAGCGTGTTGATGAAGCCGGGGGCCACGGCCAGGCCGCGGGCGTCCATTTCCCTTGCGGCGGCGTAGCGCTCGAGCTTCGGCCCGATGGCAACAACCCGGTCACCGCTCACCGCGAGATCACCCCTGTACGGAGCGCCGCCGCGGCCGTCGTAGATCGTTCCATTGCGGATCAGGAGATCAACCCGGGTGGCCTCGTCCTGCGATCGGCAGGCACCGAGCAGGCACAGCAGGCCGGCGACCGCGAACCCGATGAACTTCATGGCTGAAGCGTCCTCTCCGCTGATTTCGCCCGCACATATTCCATGTAGGCCGCGGTATCGTCGGCGACGTCGCGGCCATGCAGCAGTTCCACCACCGCGAGTGCCATGTCGATGCCCGCCGAGATTCCGGCCGACGTGATGATGCCGTCCTGCACGACGCGAGCCGAGCGCTGCACATCGATAGTCGGGTCGAGGGTCGCGAGCGAATCGAGCGCACCCCAGTGCGTCGTGGCGCGCTTGTTGCGGAGCAGTTCGGCCCGCGCAAGCAGCAACGCGCCCGAGCACACCGACGTCACTAGCTTCGCCGAGGCGGCGGCCGTACGTAACCAGCCGATCGACCGCGCATGCTCGAGCAGCCGCCGCGTTCCCCAGCCCCCGGGGACGACCAGGATATCGATGGGAGGCGCGGAGGAGAACGCGTGGGCCGGGATCACCCACAGTCCACCCGTGGCCTCGACCGGCTCCACTTGCTCCGCCACCGTGAATACCGTGAAGGGTGCGGACTGGTCGCTGTGCCGCGAGTCGAGCCCGGGTATCAGCCGGGTTCTCGAGAAGACCTCGAATGGGCCGGCGAAATCGAGCACTTCGACTTCGTCGAATATGAAGATGCCAACTGTCGTCCGGTTGCGCACTACTTCGGTGTCCATCGACGAACGTCCTCCTGGGCTAGCGGGCATCGATCCGATCGAAGGACAGGTTCACGATCGGGTACCGCCGCCAGTCCTGGTAGTCGAAATGCCACCACTCCGCTTCGAATACCGTGAAGCCTTCGGCCTCCATCCGATCGCGCAGCAGTTCCCGATGCCAGCGTTGCAGCGAAGTGCCACCTGGGTAGTCCGGATACGAACGATCGCTCGGCTCATCGTATGTACCCACCATCTGTACCGGCTTACCCGATTCGAGGTCGTACAGGGTGAGGTCGACGGCGGCGCCACGGTTGTGTCGTGAACCCTGGGTCGGATCGGCGACGAAGATCTTCTTGTCGTCCGGCATGGCGTCCCAGAACACGCGCGTCACGTACCAGGGTCGGTAGGCGTCGTGCACGACCACGCCATAGCCCAGCTTCGCCAGGCTCCGATGGACGCGCAGCAGCGCCTCGGCGGGCTCACGCTGCATGAACGCGCGCGGCTGCGCGTAGAAGGCCGTGCTCAGGAAGTTGTTGGTCGACGCATAGCGTACGTCGAGCTTGATGGTCGGATCGAGCCGGGTCAGTTCCACCAGGTTCGGCTCGCGGAATTGCCCGCTCTCCCGGGGCGGCATTGCCGCGCGGGCCTCTTCGAGCAAAACCTCTACCGGTCGCAGTGGCGTGACCCGCTGCTGCTCGGCACCGTCCTCCGGACCGATGCTCCGGCGTCTGAATACGACGTTGCCGGCGTTTACCTGCGTCGCGCGTCCCGTTGCGTCCCGCGTGAAGATCAGTCGCTCGCCGTCGTAGCTTCCGCGGTCCGGAAACCGGAATTCGTTTTCCGACACCTGATCGAGCGGGATGTACTCGAACCACTCGATCAGCGCCCAGAGCCTGGCGTCTTTCTCGAAAATGTACAGGATGTCGTGGTCCCAGCCGTACTCGCCGATGAGCCCGGTCCAGTTTGCTGGAGCAGGCGCTGGCCTCTGCACAGGCACGCGCTTGAACTCGTCGCCACCGATCGCGATCGTGCCTTCACGCACCACGATCCTCTCGCCGTAGCCGAGGTTGCCGTCGGTGATCAGCGCATCGCCGAGTCTGCGCAGTCGCCCGGGCGAGCCGCCGTCCAGATCGAGCAGCGACAGCTCGCCGGCGGATTCCATCAACTCGACGGCGCGCGAGCCTTTGACGTAGCGTCCGGCGACTCGGCGCGCCAGCTCGGGCGGCACCGGCGAGCTAAGTTCCGGTGGGATGACCGGGTCGCCCTGTCGCACCGCCAGCATGGCCTGCAACGCGACCTGGGTCACCCGCCGGGTCACCGCGTTGGCGCAATCCCGGGTGGTCACTGCGACCACGCCGAGTTTCTGGTCCGGCAGGGCCGCCAGCGTCGTGGCGAAACCGTAGACGGCGCCGCTGTGGCCAACCTGGCGATGTCCCGCGAGATCGGACACTTCGAAGCCGATGCCGAAACTGCCTTTCCCGGCCGGTGACGGGAATTGGGGCGCCCACATCTGCTCCAGGGTCGCCGGCTGCAGCAGCGCGCCATTGGCTCCCCTCCCGCCAGCGAACAGCACACTCATGAAGCGGCCGAGATCCATGACGCTGGTGTACAGCGAGGCGGCCGGCGCGATGCCGAGTTCGAACGTGGGGGCCGGAAAGACCCGCCCGTCCAGGGTCCACATCTCGGCTCGCGCGAGGTTCCTGGTGATCGCGGGGCGCGGCTCGAAGCTGCTGTGGCGCATGCCGACCGGATCCAGCACTGCGCGCTCGACGTACTTCGCGAACGGCTCGTCCCGGGTGCTTTCGAGTACCCGGCCCACCGCGCCGATCGCGGCGTTGGAGTAGTTGGCCCGTGTCTGCGGCGGGTACACCAGCGACGTGCGATTGAGGCTGGCAACGGTTTCAGCGATCGTCGGTTCGTTCGGATCAAAGTAGCTGCCGACGGGAGGCTCGCGCGTCAGGCCCGACTGATGCGACATCAGCTGGCGTAGGGTGATGGGCTGACCGGATGGATTCGGGGGCTGGAAATCAGGCAGGTAGCGTGTGACGGGGGCATCCAGGTCGAGCTTGCCCCGCTCGACGAGCTGCATGATCGCGATGTCGGTGAAGAGCTTCGAGACCGAACCCACGCGGTACGTGGTCTCGGCCGTTGCCGGCTTCATGGCCTCGGGATCGGCCCAGCCGAAACCCTGCGCCCAGACGACCTGCTGGTCGTGCACCAGAGCGATCGAAAACGCGGGAAGCTGCTTGTCGGCCAGTTCATGCTGGATGAATCCCTCCAGCATCCGAGCCACCGCCGCGTAGTCCGCGCGCGCCGCCGTGCTGGACGCCGAAGTGCTGGCAGACTGGCCGAACGATGCGCCTGGCCAGCCGCCCGCGACCAGCATCGACAGCAGCAGGCAGCCGAGGCGCATCCATGGCGCGCCAACGTAATTCATCGCCGATCAACTCCACTGCGCGAGCTTCCCCAGAAGCCGCTGCCTGGCGGGTAAACCTGTCCCGCTGCGTACCGCATTCCCAGTGCGCGGTCGTGGCTCAGCAGCAAGGGACCGTCGAGGTCGGCGAAATCGGATAGTCGGCCGATGATGTGCGCCGGCGCCATGCTGAGCGAAGTACCGAGCATGTTGCCCACCATGAGTCGCAGGCCACGCGCACGCGCCGCGGTGGCGAGCGCCAATGCAGCCGTCAGGCCACCGCACTTGTCGAGCTTGATGTTGATCATCTGGTAGCGCGCCCGACGACCTGGTCCAGCTCGTGCAGGTCCAGGCACGATTCATCGGCGCACAAGGGCACAGGCGATCGGTAGTTCGCGAGTGCTGCATCGCCACCGCGCGCCAGCGGCTGCTCGATCATCGTCACACCCAGTTCCCTCATGGGCGGAGCGAAACGCTGCAGCTGCTCGAAGTTCCAGGCCTGGTTCGCATCGACCACCAGGCGTGCATCGGGCCGGGCCCGGCGGATCGCAGCGATCCGCTCCACCGGCCGATCGTCGTCGAGCTTGACCTTCAGGTCCGGGCACTCGGCAGCTGTGCCGGCCTTCTTCGCCATGTCGCCCGGCTCCGCTTCGAGACCGACCGTGAAGACCGTCGTGACCGGTCCCTCGGTGACGCCGGCCATCTCCCAGGCCGAGCGGCCGGTTTGCCGAGCCTCGAGATCCCAGAGCGCACAGTCCAAGGCATTGCGTGCGCCACCGTGCGGCAGGAGACCGAGGAGCTCCGTCCGGCTAGCGCCGCTCTCGATGCGAGCCGCAGCCGAGAGGATCTGCGCGCTCATCGATGCCGGAGTTTCATCGCAGTAGTAGACGCCCACGCCCTCGCCACGGCCCACCTCGCCGTCCTGCTCGATCTCGCAGACGACGACCCGGGTTTCCACCCAGGTCGCGCCCGTGATCCGGAAAGGGACCCGGATCGGCCAACTCTCGGTGTGCAGACTCAGTTTGCGTTTCATTCGGGGAGCAACTGCGACCTGCCCAGGAACGAGCGAGGCGCATGGATTCCGCCGGCTGGCGTCTCTCGAGGTTCCATGGCTTACTCCGATGCAAGCAGGCGATCGACAATGGGAGCGACACCGTCGATCAGCGGATCGGCGCAAGGCAAACCGATCCCTCGAGACAGACCCTGCAGCCAGGCATGTCGGGCATCAGGGGGCAGCGAGGAGGTATTGACACTGATGCCGACACAACGCGCGGCCGGATTGGTGATGCGAGCCTGGTCGAGGTTGCGCTCGATGATTTTCCCGATTGGGGACAGCTCGAACCCCTCGAGACCGAAGATTGACGTTCTTGCGGCGTCGTGACACAGGACCAGCGCGTCCGGCTGCGACCCGTGCAACAGTCCCAGACTTACGCCGGCATAGCTGGGATGATTCAAGGCGCCCTGCCCTTCGATCACATCCCAGTGCGCAGGGTCGTTGTCCGGTGAAAGGACCTCCGCGGCACCGGCGACAAAGTCGGAAACGACCGCATCGATGGGAATGCCGCGGCCCGCAATCATGATTCCTGTCTGACCAGTCGCGCGAAACGTGGCCGCGACGCCGCGATTGGCCAGCTCCATATGCAGGCCCAGTGCCGTGTACTTCTTGCCTACGGCGCAGTCAGTCCCGACAGTCAGTACCCGCCGGCCGCTGCGTTTGCGGCCGGTGGCGATCGGTATGCCCTGCGGCGGTACGCGGCAGTCAATCAACACGCTGCCACCTGCAGCGGCCGCAGCAGCGAGGCCCGGCAGATTCGCCAGCCGCACGTGTAATCCCGCCGCGAGATCGATACCTGCGCGAGCCAGTCCGGCGAGTGTTTCCAGCCAGTGTCCGGGAATCATGCCCCCACGCGGCGCCACTCCAACGATCGCGGTCTTGGTACCCGCAGCGACAGCGCCGCTGATATCGAGCTCTGGCAGTCTCAGGTCAACGCCGCAGCCAGGAAGCCTCATCTGGCCGGCACAGGCCGAGCGACGCCACTGCGCGATCCCGAATCCGGTCTTAGCAGAAGCGTCGTCTTTGACGTCGCCCACGAACAGCAGAAACGGCGGATCGAGCTGGATCTGGGTAAACGCCTTGTTAATCATTCACAGTCACATCCGTTCGGTGGTGGAATCCCGGGTACCGAGTACAGCCGATCCATTCGCCAGACAGCGCCCGGCCATCAGGCATTCCAGCCTGCGACCGACGTCGCACGTGGCACGGTTTCAGGAAGTCACTGCCGGGCTGCGGCGCTGGCACGCGACCGGACGTATTCCAGCTGATGTGCCACGTGATCGGCCGCCATGACTCCGTAGTCACGTTCGATCTGATTCAGGGTCGCGTCGATGGTTTCCGCGAGCTCCTTCTGCAGGAGAACAGTGTCGATCTCGTGCACTCGCTCGTCCCGGCTAGTCTTGAATACGAGCCCGTGCCTGCTGCGAATCTCACTCGCATCGCCGGAATGCAGCACCACGTTCGACCGGTGCGTGCGCGAATAGGCGTCCATCACGAGTGCCGCCCGCGCTTCGTCGAATTGCGCCGGCAAACTGAGGCCTACGCCTTCCGTCATCATGGCAGGGGGACGTGCGCCGACGACCGCCGCATTCCACGCTTCATGCGCCTTGCGGAATGCCGCCCCGTCGTGAGCGGCCGGCCAGGTGGTGATACCGAGGCTGCTCGCGAAGCGCGCAGTCGCTTCCGCGCCCGCGATGCGCTCAAGCAGGGCGAAGGTCGCCGGTACCGACGCCGATATCCCTGAGGTCGTTACGACATTCTCGTCGAACACGTAGCGTCGATCGTCACGCCACGTGGTCGCGGGAAACTGGCGGCGCAGCTCGGGCAATGAGTACCAGTGGGCAGTCGCCGTGCGATCCTGCAGCAGTCCCGCCTGCGCCAGCACCTTGGCTCCGTCACAGATACTCATGATGACGGCGCCCTTCGAGTGCTGAGCGCGCAGCCACGAGATGAGGGCCGCGGAATCGGGATCGACCACGGCCGGCACGATCACGTAGTCCGCACCGCGGGGATACGCCACATCGAAAGCCGCCACGGTGCCCGGCAGCTCCGCCAGCCCCGGGGCCGGGCGGAAGGTGACGGGTCCCTCCGCCAACGCAACCGCGTGAACGTCGGCGAGCCCGGAATCGGTGAGGACGCCGAAGGGGACGAGGAAGTCCGTCACCTCGGTGCCTGCATTGTAGGCAATGACAGCGACGACGGGCCTGGGAGCCGCGGCCTCTTCCCCAAGCGCGGTGGTTGTGAAGCCCAGACAGAGCGTGACGGCAACGAGCCCGGTGAAATATCTCATGGCCGAGATGCTAAGATTTGCCGCTAGATCCGAAAGGACACAAAAGCCGCGGTTCCAGCCATCCATGTCGACAGTCGCACTTCCCTCCGTCCAAGCTGACGTCATTCCTGAGCGCCGATCACGCGTCGTAGTGCTGTTCGCCTACGACGAGTGCCAGTCGCTCGACGTCACCGGGCCGCTCGAAGTGTTCAGCATCGCGAATCGCTACTGCGAGCCCGGGCATTTGCCATATCGAATCGTCATCGTTTCGTGCGCTGGAGGCCCGATTCGCAGCAATTCGGGTTTACAGATCGCAGACACCACCGCCATTGCGGACGCGCCCCCCGACGTGGACACGGTGCTCGTCGTGGGTGGCAGCGAGTGTGGTCGGGAGCGGACGGCAAGAGAACCCGAGGTGCTCGAGTGGTTGCGCGGGACGAGTCACCAGGTGCGCCGCTATGGCAGTGTCTGTACCGGTGCGTTCCTGCTTGGCGCCGCCGGCCTGCTCGACGGCCGCCGGGTCACAACCCACTGGAACTCCTGCGCCGAGCTCAGCGCGATGTATCCGGCTGCGAGCGTGATCGCCAACGCGATCTACGTCGAAGACGGACCGCTTTACACGTCGGCGGGCATAACCGCCGCCATGGACCTAGCGCTGCTTCTCGTGGAAGCTGACCTCGGCCGCAAGGTCGCGCTGCAGGTGGCGCGTCACCTGGTGGTGTTCCTGCGGCGGTCGGGCGGCCAATCGCAGTTCAGCACGATGCTGGCCGCGCAGGCTCGCGCTTCTCACCGCTTGCGCGACCTGTTGACATGGATTGCCGAAAACCCCAAGGGTGATTTGCGCGTCTCCGAGCTGGCCGCCCGTGTGAACATGAGTGAACGAAATTTCACGCGTCGTTTCCGCAACGACACTGGCATGACCCCGGCCGAGTTCGTTGAGTCTGCGCGACTGGATCGCGCACGCCAGCTGTTGGAGGAAACCGACTGGCCAGTCTGTAAGCTCGCGCAGCAATCCGGATTCGGTTCAGTCGACGGGCTGGAGCGCACATTCGTGCGCAGGCTCGAGACCACGCCGAGAGAGTATCGAAGACGGTTCACACGCTGAGCTTGCGCTGCGAGTCGGCTGGACCCGGAACAAGGCCAAGCCACCCCGTTCCGGCATCCGTCCGACGCTGCGCTGGGCCCCGTGACCGCTAAGCGGTACCGGGCTTCTTCAGCCGCAGGTAGCTAAATCCCAGCAGGGCGAACCAGATCGGCGCCACGTAGAGAGCCACGCGGGTTCCCGGCGCCAGGCCCAGCATCGCCGTCACGACCAGCAGGAACGCGATCACCAGCCAGTTGACGATCGGCCACCCGGGCATGCGGTAGGACACCCCGGCCGCGTGCCCCTGCTGCACGCGCGCGCGATAGTTGCGGTGCGCGAGCATGATTATCACCCAGGTCCACAGCGTCCCGATCAGCGCGATGCTGGTCACCCAGATGAATACCTCTTCCGGCACCACGTAGTTGAGTGCGACACCGATCAGCATCACGGCTGCCGAGACATGGATGCCGGTCGCGGGCACGAGCCGGATGTTGAGCACGCCGAAGGCTCGCGGCGCCTGCCGACGCAGCGCCAGCGTGTAGAGCATGCGACCCGTGCTGTAGAGGCCGCTGTTGCACGACGATGCCGCGGCCGTGATTACGACCAGGTTCATCACATGCGACGCGCCGGGCACGCCGAACTTGTCGAACACGAGCACGAACGGACTCAGGGTCGGGCTCAGCTGGTGCCATGGCACCAGCGCCATTACGATGACGAGCGCGCCGATGTAGAAGATCAGGATGCGGTAGATCACGCTGTTGGTTGCACGCGGCAACATCACCGTCGGATTCTCCGCTTCGCCAGCGGTCACGCCTATCAGCTCCACGCCGGCGTAGGCGAACATCACCATCTGCAGCGTCAGCAGCACGCCCAGGATGCCGAACGGCAGGAAGCCGCCCTGCGTCCAGAGGTTGGAGAAGCTCGCGGTACGGCCCAGTTCGCCGATGTCGAAGACGATGACCGCAAGACCGCCCAGGATCAGCGCGACGATGGTCAGCACCTTGACCAGCGCGAACCAGAACTCCAGTTCGCCGAACACCCGCACGACCAGCAGGTTCGACCCATACAGCATCACCAGCGCAATCAACGCCGGGACCCATTGCGGAATGTCCGGAAACCAGAAGTGAAAGTAGATGCCGATCGCGGTGAGCTCGGCCATGCCGGTGACCACCCACATGAACCAGTAGGACCAGCCAGTTAGAAAACCCGCGAACGGGCTGATGAACTCATCGGCGTAACTTGCAAACGATCCGGCCACCGGCCGGTACGTCAGCAGCTCCCCAAGCGCGCGCATGATGAAGAAGATCACCGCCCCGCCGACGCCGTAGGCGAGCAGCAGGCCGGGGCCGGCGCTTTGGATCGCACGCGCAGAGCCCAGGAACAGGCCGACACCAATCGTGCCGCCAATCGCGATCAGCTGGATGTGCCGGGCACGCAGGCTACGTGCCAGGCCCCCTTCGCTTCCGTGGGTCGGAGCCTGGGTGTTTTCGACTGCGGACATCGTTTACTCCGGGTGCGCTATCGCTTCTGTTGCAGCGACTCGAGCGCTGACCTGGCTTCTTCGTTATCGGGATTCAGCCGAAGCGCTTCGCCAAGGTGGACGCGTGCCCGCTGCATCTCGCCCGTCGCCAGCTCGAGGCTCGCTAAACTGCTGAGCGCATGGGACGACGTTGAATAGTTGGCAACATTCAGCATTGCGTACTCCATCGCGAGCTTGGCGTCGTGCAGGAAGCCGTAGGCTCCCTGCCCGAATCGATCCACCAACTGCTCCGGCGGCAGCACTTCGTAGCCGAGTCGTTCGGAGATCTTTCTGAAGTGAGCCACCAGCTCGGCCGTGTTGTCCTTCAGCGCGAACTCGTCGCCGACCTTGTACCCGTCGAACACGTACAGCAGTCCGTTGTAGAGCGCGGGCAGCGGTACCGTCCCGTGATCCTCTCCGGCGAAGTGCCGCAGCGTCACGTCGAGGCCCTGCAGCTTCCTGCCCTGCAACAGCTCGGCGAATCGCATGTTGGTGACGATCATCGAGCTGCCGTCGTATTCACCGGTGGTCCGGTGGTCGCCTAGCGCCATGAAGACCCGGGTCCCACGATCGGGGACGTCGACGGGACCCTGCTTTACCCGCTTGACCATGAACTGGTCCTGCCACCACAGGCTCGAATCGATCGCGATCAGGCCCTGGTACAACCCAGGCTGCGTCAGCAGGCTGTGCAGCACCGTCAGTCCGCCGAAGGAATGCCCGACGAGCGTCCGATGAGGGGCGGTGCGGTAGTCGGCCTCGATCTTCGGTATCAACTCCCTTTCCAGGAACTGGAGAAACCGGTCTCCGCCACCGGTGGTCCCGAACGCGGCATTCACCTTGCCGCTGATGTCGATGTTTGAAGGGGTTGGCGTCAGGTCTCGCGTGCGGTTCGTATTGACGACAGCGACCACGATCTGCTGCGGGATCTGGCTGTTGGCCTCGCTCATGAAGTGAACGAGCCCGGCGGCCGCGTTGAAGTACTCCTCGCCGTCGAGCAGGTACATCACCGGATAGCGCACCTTGGCGTAGAGCCGATCGTGGTACGGAGCCGGCAGATACACGATGTATTCGCGCTTCTCCTGGAGGATCGCGGACTCGATCGAGAACTTGCGCCCGATGACGATTTCGTTCTTCTCCGCCCCGCCGGCCCGGGCGTCCGTCGAAAAGAACGCCAGGGCCGAAGCAAGGAGCGTTGCAATTCTCGTCGTTGTGGCGGGCAGGTGGCTCATGGCGATTCCCGGGGTCGCGTCGATGCCCATACTCACCACGCGTAACTGAGGTTCGCCCCCACCGTGCGCGGCACGATGTGGGTGAAGCCGTAGGTCGGCGATGCGTCCAGCCCGCCGCCCAGCACTCCACGCTTGTCGGTCAGGTTGTTGACGAAGAAGTTGACCGCCCAGGAATCGTGCCTCACCCCCGCGCGCAGGTCCGACTTGGTATAGGCGGGATATTCCTGTCGCTCGGGAGCCGCCCTGAAGTAACCCACGCGGTCGCCGACGTAGCTCAGCGTTCCACCGACGAAGCCGTTCATCCCGTTCGCGAGCGGAAATTCCTTCTCGAGCGACAGGCTGCCGGAGAACTCGGTGCTGTACGGCAGTCGGTCGCCAGCGACTCCGACATTCGACGCGCCGGCGGGGAACGGCTCCGTCAGCTCGGCATTGCCCCAGGAGACCCAGCCCGCGACCTTCAAGCCCTCGACGGGTGTCGATTCGACCGAGAGCTCGACGCCTCGCTCTTGGCATCGCTGCCGTTGGTGAAGTAGCCGATTCCGAGCGAATCGAACACGATCATCTGGATGTCCGTCCAGTCGATGCGGAAGACCGAGGCATCGAAGGAAAGCCTGCGGTCGAGCAGGACACCCCTTCGCACCGATCTCGTAGTTCTTGGTCTTGTCGGGTGAGGACGACGGCGGTGCGCCTTCGGCCAGGTTCCCGTTGGGCAGCCCCGCCCGATACCCCGAGGCCAACCGCGCATACACCATGAGATCCGGCGTCACCTTGAACCGTGGCGTCAGCAGGTAGGTGAAAGCGTCATCAGTGGTGTCGAGTCGATCGTCGACCACCGTGCCTCCGCCCACGAGTGGCCCCGACGCGTGGCCCCAGGTCTCCTGCTCGATCGTGGTCTGGCGCCCGCCGAATTGCACGTCGAACCGGTCCGTGACTTGGACCGTGAGGTTGGTGAACACCGCGCGCTCGGTGAACGTGCTCACACTCAGGCCGTCGTACCAGAGTCCCGCCACCTCCCCGGTGTCGGCATCCTGCGCCAGCAGGACCTGCGCCGTGTCACTCTTCTCGTGGGTGTAGAACCCGCCGATCAGCCACTCGAGTCTCTCGCCGAGCGGAACCGCGAGCCGCAGTTCCTGCGTGAACTTCTCGGTCCGAATGTCGTCGAGCAACGGAGTTCCAGTCACGCCGAACACGGACTCGGTCAGCTCGGAGAACGGAACCAGGTCGATGGAATCGGAGAACTCGTTTGTGTTGTAACCGGTGACGGAGGTGAGCTCCGTGCGCCCGAGCCCGGCGACCAGGTTCGCCGTGAGGGCCGTCACCTCTTTCTCAAGCCATCCGGACTTGATCAGCAGGTCCTGTTCCAGGTCACCGAAGCCCGGCAGGTCGTCGGACCGGGCCAGCCCGTCCGTCCGGCTGCTCTGATGCAGCACGTTGAGCTTGATCGAGAACCGATCGGAGGGCTCCCACAGGCCGGCGACATGCCCGCCCTCGAAATTTCCCGTGTTGAGTCCCTTCTCGTTGCGCACGGGATTGTCGACGTAACCCGGATCGCGACGCGTGAAGGCATTCGCGCGGATGGCGAACGTCTCGCTCAGCGGAACGTTGATCGCTCCGCTCAGGTTGTACCCCAGGTCGTCGCCGTCGTATACGGTGCTCATGCCGGCCTGTACGCGACCGCTGAAGCCGGAGACCGACGGGTCGATCGTCACGTAGTTGAGCAGTCCGCCCATGCTGCTTGCGCCATAGAGCGCGCCTTGCGGCCCACGCAGCACTTCGACACGCGCCAGCTCGCTCGGGTCGATGTCCGGCACCAGCGCACCGAGCGCGAGATTGGTGGACGCCCCGAACGGAGCGCCGTCCATGACCACACCGACGGTCGGATTCGTATAGCCGCTGGTGATTCCGCGGATCGAGATCATCGGTACGCCGCGACCGTCGCCGACCGTCAGGGTCAGACCGGGGATCTGGCTGAAGTACTCCTCCAGCCGCAGCTGGTTGCTGGCGACCAGCGAATCCGCCGCGATCGACGTCACCGGCACCGGCACGTCCAGCAGGCGCTCATCGCGCTTCTGCGCAGTGACGATGATCTCTTCGAGGCCGGAAGCGGCTTCGGTTGACGCAGCGGAGACTGCGGCGGCCGGCCCGATGATCGACACCGATGCAACGGCGACGACTGAACTCAAGCGCATGAGAAACCCCCTGCCTCCATTGAGGCTCGCGATGGCTGTCGTCACGAAGTGCGACGGGTCTGTTTGTTCCAGGAGTGCGTCTTCCGACATCAGAACTGGTATCCGAACTCGACGCCGATCACGCGCGGCATGAGGTGCCAGGCCCGGTTGCCGAAGTTCTCGAAGATCAGCGCGTCTTCGTTGGTCAGATTCGTGCCGTACAAGGCGGCCGTGATCGGGCCAATTTCCAGTCCCGCCCGGAAATCCACCTTGGAGTAGCCGCCTAGTTCGTAGATGTCGTCGATGACGTAGCTGTCGACGTAGGCATAGTCGCCACGCACGAAGCCGGGGTGGCCGAGCAGGTCGAAGTTGTACTGCAGGCCGACGTTGCCCTGGAACGGCGCGATGGTGAGGTCGTCGCCGTTCTCCTTGCCCAGCGCGGCGGCGTTTTCGGTGTACTCCGCGTCGATGACGGACACGCCCGCGTTCAGGATCAGCTGGGGCGTGAGGAACAGCGTGCTCTCGACTTCCATGCCCAGCGATTTCGCTTCGCCGGCGTTGACGATCAGCCCTATGCCGCAGGTCGGAATCCCGGAGGATCCGGGAATCTTCTTCCACGTGATGTGATAGGCGGCTGCGTTGAGCACCCATCGACCGCTCCACAGCGTGGACTTGCTGCCCAGCTCCAGGGAGTCGAGAGAGTCCGGATCCACGTGGTCGGTATTAATGGGCGTATTGGTGCCGTCGAGGATGCCGTCGTTGTCCAGGTCGCAGACGGCCGCGATCGGCGGCGTTTGCGGGAACCCCAGCCGGAAGCCCTGCGCCCACTGCGCATACACCATCTGGTCCGGATTGATCGTGTAGGTCAGATTGGCCTTCGCCGTCGACCCGTCGCGGGAATCCTTCGACAGCGAACCGCTGGCCCCGCCGTTCAGGGCTCCGTGGGTGAAGGTAAACCTCTCACGGTCGTAGCTGAAATACCGGCCACCGACGGTGAGGCGGAATTTCTCCGCGAAGTCGTAGTAGATCTCGGTGAAGACGGCCTTCTGCTTTACGGTGTCACCCGATACGTAGACGTACAGGTCGTTCGGATCGGTGCCGAAGCCGAAGCAGCAGGTCGAGGGATCGGCAATCCACGGGACTTCTGAATCCTCGTTCCAGACGTTCTTCTGGTAGTAGAGGCCGGCCAGGAAGTTGAACGATCCGTCGAACTTGGACCTGGCGCGCAGTTCCTGCGTATCTGCCTGCGTGTCCGCGTAGCTCAGGGCTCCGATTGGGAACGGCAGGTCGCGGCTGATGTCGCGCGCTTCGTTTCCGTCGTACTCCACACGGGAGGTGCTGGATATCAGGTCGAATTTCTCGAGCGCCAGGTTCATCGTCAGGTTGTACATCTGCGTCGAGATGTACCTGCGCTCCTTGCCGTCTTCGGTGCGGCTGCCGAAGCTCATCGGATAGTCCTGGTAGGCCGGCAGGTGCAGGCTGTCCTCGAACGACCCCGTCTGGTCGATCTCCTGGTCGACGTAGGTCAGCGTCGCGTCGAAGTTCTCGGTGGGCTTCCACAGCAGCGTGGCGCGACCGCCGGTGTACTGGCTCGCACCACCGTCGTCGCCCGAGATGAGCTCCGCATTCACGGCATCGGCGAATGCCACCCTGGAGGGAATGGTGTTTCCGACGTAGTCGATGTAGCCCGCATTGTCGTAGGCAAAGCCCACCACGCGCAGGGCCAGCTTGTCCTTGACCAGCGGCAGATTGACGACGCCGGTGGTGTACTTGCTGTCGCTGCCCGAGTTGTCGACCTGCGAGTAGCCGACCTCGATCCGGCCCGAGAATTCCGACGCGTCAGGCGCGTTCGGGATGTAGCGTATGGCGCCGCCCATCGAGCCGGCACCGTACAGGGTGCCCTGCGGACCACGCAGCACCTCGATCCGCTCAATGTCCACCAGCTTGACGTCCGGATCGTTCAGGGTGCCGAGCGCTGTCAGCGGCATCTCGCCGAGATACATGGCCGTACTACGGTCGCCCTCACCCCCGATGCCGCGAATGGCGATACTGTTGTTGCCTGGCGCGAACTCCGAGTAGGTCACCCCGGGTACGTACTTGATGAAGTCGCTGAGGCTGACCATGCTGCGCTTCTCGATCATGTCTTCGGTCAGTACCGAGATGCTGATCGGCACTTCCTGCAGGTTCTGTGTGCGCTTCTGGGCGGTGACGACGATTTCCTCGAGCTTCGGCGCCGACACGGCGGCATCTCGATCCATTCCCTCACCCGCGCCGGAATCCCCGGCATGTGCGATTGCGGAAACGAGCAGCAGCGTTGCCAGACCACCCATGCCTACAGGCTTGTGCACAATTTCACCCCCCATTTTTGACTGGACCTTTGCGGGCGCCTCAGTTCGGCGCGCCTCTTTGTCACTTTCCCGACGAGTCTCGGAACTCGATGGAAATCTCCAAGCGTCGGCACCGCGCGGATACCGCTTCCGCTGCGGCAAGCGGAGACGGGTTCGAACAGGTGTCGACGTAGGGATGCTAGAAGTTTCTGCGCTGGGCTCTAGGACACATAAACCGCGGTTTCAGCCACGCATGCAGGCAGGTAGTGCAGTGCGCCCGCGATTCCTGTCCCGCCGCGGTCGACCGCGGCTGCAGAGCAGATGTAGTGCGCCGTTGAAAAGAAGACTGGCTTGTCCCCGCGAATGACTGGGACGGTGGCCTTTGTGCTATCAGACCGCGCAGAGCATGTTGCCCTTGTCTGACGGCCGGCGCCTCGCGCTCAACGTGCTGGGGGACTTTCTTCGCGAGGCGATGTGTACCGGATCTTGACGAGTATCAGGATAGTCCGGCGGTTGTGAATGAGGCTGACCGAGATCGGCGGCACGCCACTAAGCGCGTGTCCACCGGCCACGGCTCGCTCTAACCGCTCATAGCGGCTTGGCGTATCCCTTGGAGTGCCCTGTAGCGGTATGCAGTGGCCAGACATGCTCCACTTGAATCGCGAGGTTCGTCATCGCCAGGAGGCGGCCGGTGAACCGATGAAACCGCGCCAGGCGTCGTAGACGTCCGCGATCACGGACGCCGTCGTGGGAAATCGACCAGCACCAAGCCCGAAGAGCCTATGCAAGGATCCGTCAGCCATCTCGATCTCGAGGGCATTGCATTCAGCATTGCAGTCGGCCAGCCAGTCGTCAGTCGTGATCTCTGCGAGGGACACCGTAAGAACCGGCTTTAATGAAGTCCGGCGGAATTCAGCCAGCAGCTTGAGTCTACGACCAGCACGTCGTGCTACCCGGGCGCGGTTTGGCGTGAGTTCATCGACACCCGAGAACGTGACTCGCGGCGCTTCCTCGCCGAGGACGCAGCGGGCGAGGATCCGTAACTTTGCGGCCGCATCGGCACCGGAAAGGTCGGAGGCTGGATCCTGTTCGGCGAAGCCTTTCGCCTGCGCGAGCGCCACGGCATCCTCGAGACTTGCGCCGTTCTCGAGTTCCCCCAGTATGAAATTGCACGTGCCATTGACGACGCCCCGCAGCGATGTGACTGCGTTGTGTTCGTGAGTCCCGAGTTGGACTCGGGCCACCGCCTCGATCATAGGTACAGCACCGCCAACCGACGCCGAGTACCGCAGGCCGCCACCGCTTCGACTGGCCACCGCTTCAAAGTGCTCCACTGTCGAGGCGATCAATTCCTTGTTGGCCGTCACCACGATGCGGCCGGCAGCTAGGGCGCCCTCGATCGCGCTAGCCGCAGGCTGATGGCCACCCAGCAATTCGATCACCATGTCCGCAGGTTCCGCGATCGCCGCAAAAACGTCTCTGGTCAGCAGCATTGGATCAATTCCCGCAGCGATGTGCTTGGCTGGATGCTGCACGGCAATCCGCCGAATCTCGAACAGATCCGGTCGACGTAACAACTCCCGATATACACCCAGACCCACCGTTCCCAGGCCGAGCAGGATAATTTGCAGCGGGCGCCGAGAGCTTAAGATGGGCAACGGGGCGGTCGACGAGGGCCCGACGGTCGTCGCCCACGGATAGCCCGGTGCCGCCACGCGGACGACCTGTCGTCGCTCCAGCGCGAACCGCAACGCCTTCGGTTGTATCAGATGGCCGGCGATGGCCTTAGCGTCAGACCAACTGATCCGGTCGAAGCGAAAGGTCGGGGACCGGCGTCAAATGGATCTCGGTCATAAATCCCTTGCACGTCCTTCAGAAGAACGCATTCGGCGGAGAGCGTGTTGGCGACGAACAGCGCGCTTTGGTCAGACCCTCCTCTACCCAGCAGGACGCAACGACCCTGCGCGTCCTTCGCGAAGAAACCAGGCAGCACGACGACGCTCACAGATTCGAACAATCGAACCAGGATCTCTGGATCCAGATGAAAAAGGTCGGCTTCGAGGGGCGGTCCGGCCGCGGTGAATTCAATTTCGCGCGGGTCAGCCAACCGAGCCGGTATCCCGTACTTCGCGAGGGCCATTGCCATCTGCGAGGCGGCGGACTGCTCGCCGGTGGCTGCCAACGATGCGAGGGCGTGCGGGGCAAGGCACGGACTGTGCTGCTCCGCGTCCCTCATTAGGCGGTTCGTGACGCCCTCGAACGCCGAAACGACCGCGATGACGTGCCGTCCCCTTCGAAGGTGTCGATAAATCTCGTGTACGGCGTCAGACAGGTGCTCCGGAGACGGGAGCACGGAACTGCCGAACTTCAAGACGGTGATGTCGGAAACCATTGACGCTAACTCCAAAGTAACGAGGAATAGCGTCGAAGAGCGTTCCTGCGGACAAACAAAAACCCGCTGCGGCAGGAGCGACAACGGGTTTGATGCCACTCGCTTTAGCTGAATTTGTTAAGCGCCCGCAAGCTGAACGTCAAATCGGCGCTGAAACCATTAGATCGCAGTGCGCAGCAGCGCGTCAACAGTGCGATCAGATCGTGGATTTCGGCCTGTCGAAACGCAAGCACGCGGCTCGTACACCTGTCGCAAACTCCAATTCTCCGGACTCGATAGAGCCAGCCTTGAAGTTGATCGAAGTGCTTCGGCGCACGTTTGCCAAACATTACCCGCTGCTTCGCATTGAAAAAATTGGTTAGAGGAGGTCATGAGCTCGCCATATTGCGAGGAGACCGGCACCTACGATCACGTCAATGACGACGCACCAGGGTACGTACCATGCCGGAATGACGACGAGTGGAAAGCGCAGCCGGTTGTGGTGTGCAAAATCCCACAGAGCGTGTGCGAAATAGGCGATCGGCAGCCACGTTGGCCATACTAAGAAGCCGAGAAGAGCAGCAACCGCGAATACTCCGGCAACACAGAACTCCACTAGCTGGTCCCGCGGCGAGCCGTTCATCACCGCAAAGCCAAAGTAGACGCCGGCAATCAGCGAGATGACAACCGCGGCATAACCGACCGAGCCGGCCGGCGACAGGAAGCCATGCGGGGCCAGCGTCGCTAGCCCCACGGCAATGCCTGTGAGCACGGGCCGTCGTGGCATGAATGCGGAAGATTGCCTACGCACGTTTTCTTCATTGTGGACAAGCGGCATGACTCGCTCCAAGAGAAGGGGTGGAACGGTCGCCTTGTAACTCAGGCGATCTCTCACAAGGTCGCTCGCTCGCATTTCAACCCAACGGCACAAGGCAGCGTCAGACCGTAATGACTACTTTCCCTCGCGCACATCCGTCCTCGACGTAGCGGACGGCGGCAGCAACCTCGCCCAGTTGGAATCGCTGGTCAATCGTCGGTCTGATTTTCCCTGCTTCGCACAGTACCTTCAGGATCAGCAGGTCAGCCTGGCTGGGCTTCACTAACACATTTCCTAGCTTCTGACGGCCTATGGACAGCAAGGGTCCAAACAGTAGGGCATCAGTAAGTTGGCGATTGGAACCACCAGTCATCACATAGGTGCCGTCCGCAGTGAGCGCACGCTTATAGTCCCAAATCGACCGGTCTCCGTTTATCGCCATGATCAGATCGTATCGTTGCCCGATCGCCGCGAAATCTTTCGTCGTGTAGTCGAGTACGTGATCCGCACCAATCGAGCGCACTGTGTTCACGTTCCGCGTGCTGCACACGGCAGTCACCTCGACGTCGAACGTCTTTGCGATTTGGACCGCGAATGTCCCGACGCCGCCGGATGCGCCGTTGATCAGCACCCGCCGCACTCGTTCTATCCGTCCTTTCCGAAGACCTTGAAGCGCCGTGCAGCCAGCAGTCGGTATTGCCGCCGCCTCCTCGAACGATAAGTTGGCTGGCTTCAACGCCAGCGCCTTCTCCGGTGCAACCGCGAATTCAGCATACGCACCGAAACCGCACCGGGAGAGTTCTCCGAACACTTGGTCGCCCGGACGGAACTGAGTGACCCGCGGGCCGACCGCTTCGACGCAACCGGCAATGTCGGTGCCGATGATCTTAAATTTCGGTTTGCGAAGCCCGGCGACGAGTCGGAATGGAAGTGGTGTTCCGCGCAGCAAATGCCAGTCGCCTGCGTTCGCGGATGCTGCCTTAACTCGTACCAAAACGTCGCCGTCACCAACGGTTGGAAGTGGGACTTCCTCCAAGTGCAACACCGCTGGCGGCCCATAAGTCTCGCGGACGATGGCTTTCATTGTGTTAATCGTGCCATGTTGACTTAACAAGGGTCACTGCGGATCTGGCCAACCGAACCGCTTTCACCGACCGAGCCGATCCTAAGCCTCCCCCTGCCGAATGGTCACGTGCGCGGCGAGTGTCGTTGGCCGCCTCGTGCTATTCGCGCCGAAGCGTGAGCGTGCGCTCGGCAGGACCCGGCAGGAACGGCTGTCGCTCGCCACGTACCCAAGCCTCGTGTCCGGCACGGTAGTATGGCGAGAGCGGGTGCCCGCTCTGGCCTCCGGGCATGTGGAAGTACGCCCGGTCCTCGTGTCCCGGCGCCACGGCGAAGCGCTCTGACGCGCCGAAGCCTGATCCGTGCACGTGGGGCATGTCGGTGTCGCCGGCCATCGGCACGCTCGGCATGTCGAGGAAACGCGCCAGCACTGGCACAGCGGGACTCAGCGGATGTTGGATACGGGTGGCGTTCGCGCGCCCCAAGTGCAGCTAGCGAGGGTGGGATCGGAACACTCGCTCGCGACGGTCCGCAACGACTCGTCGAGCACGTCGAGCAGGAATTCACGCCAGTCCACGAACCGCGGATCGAGCAGGTGCGCCGGACGTGCGTTCGCAAGCTGCCAAACGGCTTCTTCCAGCTGGCTTGGTACCTGTAGTTGCAGGTTGGGGTGCGCGGCGCGAACCGGAAGCGTCAGGGCTTCGAACACCCGACGCTCGAGCGTCTTGTGGAATACGCGCACGAGCCGGTAGCCGACCGACGTCTCGCTCGCCCGAGCCTCCCAGCGGACCACCTGCTCAAGCATCGCCGCGCGCGCCGGATGCTGCGCGACCGACGCCCGGTCCAGCAGCCCGACCAGCAACGCCTGCCAGCGCTCGAGGAACACTGCGCGATCGTCGAGCTGGATGCGCAGCATGTCGTCCTCAGTCGTACGCCCCGCGGCGAGCGCGACAGGCCGTCGCGGATCTGCCGCGCGCGTGCGCCACGGTCCGGTGAACCGTCGCCGATGGCCGCAAGCATGTCACCTCCCACGACCCGGTTGTTCGCCGTCCAGAGCCTACCGCTCGACGGGGCCAGGATACGCGGGTAGCTCGCAGCGTCGCGCCAGCCTTGCCAGCCTGCGCCGGGCCGGGTCCAGTCCGACGGAACGGTAGCATCGTACGCAGTCCCTCGCAGCGGTAGGCGACCGAGCAACGTCCATCCGATCAAGCCCTCGACGTCTGCGCAGACGAAGTTCTGGACCGGCGCGCCTATCGCATTCGCGAGCGGCAGCGCTGTCGTGCAATTCGAGGCCCCTTCCAGCTGCAGCCACTCCAGATTCGTCGCTTCGGGGCGGTGTGCCGTCCACGCCAGTGCGAATTCCCGTCCGTTCCCGGCGACGACGTCGACGAGCCAGGCTGCGTCGCCTGCATGCTTGCGCGCGGCAGCACCGGGCCCCACTCCGTGAGTTCGATCGACACGACACGTGTCGCGCCGGAACTCGAATGCAGCGTCTCCTGCACGTGCACGAAATCCGTCCAGCCGCGGGTGCCACGATACTGCCGTCCGTCGGGTGAACGCTCGAGGCGTACGAGGTCGCTCCAGTCGCCGAAGCTGTTGGTGAAGCCCCAGGCGATTCGGCCGGTACTGCCAGCGACGAATAAAGGCGTCCCGGGCAACGTCACACCCGTCAGGTCGCGTCGCTGGCCGGGTGCAGCTGCAGCGACGAGCATTCGCATGCGATACCATGTATTCGGCACGCCGAGCCCGGAGGTGCATGTCGTTCGCGACCATCGCGGCACCGGTCTGCGTGAGGCTGCCCGCGACAGCCCAGCTGTTGCTGCCGATCGCGCGGTTCCCGTGCGTCGTCATACCGGTACCACCGACGGTACCGCGTCCTGCGATCCGCCCGGCCACTTCGACGTAGCGTCGCAGATCCAGGGATTCCGGCGGCGGCATCGGCGCGGCCACGACTACGTCCCCGTCGACCGGAGCCTCCCACTCGGACGCTGCGGAATATAGATAGCGGTAGACGTCGGGCGGCAATGCCGCCTGCAGCAGGCCGCGCTGGCGATCGGCGCGTGCCTCGCTGTCGTTCAACCCGAGGTACATCGTAAACAATACCAGCAGGCTGTCGCGCGGCTGCCAAGGCTGCGGACGCAGTCGCAGTAGCAGGTACTCGAAAGGGCGCATGCGCAGCGACGCGAGCCCGGCGTTAACGCCGCTCGCGTACGCTTCGAGCAGTGCGCGTCTCGACGGCGACAGACCGGCCAGAACCTGCGACGCAACTGTAGTGAAACGATGCCGGCGACGCCGTGCGTCCACGTCGAGGACAGCGTCGCCGAAGATCTCGGCCAGCCGTCCGGCCGATAGGCGTCGCGCGAGGTCCATCTGGAAGAACCGATCCTGCGCGTGCGCGAAGCCAGTGGCGTAGGCGACGTCCTCGCGTGTCCGGGCAGTCACGGTGACGACGCCGAGCGCGTCCCGCTCGATGAGCGCATCCGACTCCTCGAGCCCTGCGGCCGACAGCTCACCCGCAGTCCTGGGCAGGCTGCCTCGAACCGCGAGCCAGGCGCCTGCGACTGCCAGCGCGAACAGCACGACGAGGCTCAGAAGAACAAGGTTCAGCAGGTGGATGGCGGGATGGTGAATGGTCGCGGTTGGCGGCCTTGTGCTGGTCACTGCGTCACTCGCTCTTTTTTTCGTCCGATACGAACTGATGGCCACTTCCATCCACGGTCCACCAGTCGCGGACCGAAAAAATGCTGTGCGGACATGAATGGTAGTGGGGGTCCGTCCCGTTGCGCCGGACATTGAAGCCGCAGTTAGCGCCAGCCGAACACGCCGACACGGCCATGTCGGCGGCGTCAGCCCGGAGGCCTTCGAGAGTGCCTCAAAATGAGGCTCGGACCTGTCCTCCTTACCGTGGGAAGTCCACTGTGGGAAGGATGCTTCGGGTGTCCGGTGCGGCAAGTCGGCTAGAAATGAACCTACGACCGCCGTATGGCGCCTTGATCCCTTCTCCGGCAAGAGCTTTTTCGGGCTGCGTCGAATATGCGCCCGCTCCAGCATGCTGATGCATCTGGTAGGTCCACCGATACGAATCGAGTCTTGGCTAAGTGCTTGGTTCGCCGCGAAAACGAACTTTAGGCGCCTGAGGGACACGGTAAGCCTGCCGGGGTCGAATGTGCGGAACTCGAGCTGTCAGCTGCCGTGGAATGTCGGCGGACTGATCGTGCAGTTCGATTCCGTGCTGCTCTGCTATCAGGCGGACAAAGCCGCGCAACATATTTTCCCGGAACTCATACCAACCCTTCCGATCCGGCAGGCTCTTGAGAACCGACCCATACCTTTCATCCTTCAATCTGTTCAAGATCGACAGAAGCTTTGAGCGTGCGAACGGCTGTGCCTCTAACGCCTCGGTGATTCGAAGATAAGATTCGAATATTCGGCTGGTATTGCGCTGCAGGTCGTATGCGTCTGCGACAGCCCATATCGCGTCGCGGTAGTCTTCGCTGGACCTTTGCGTCGCTCGTAGATACGGCTCCTTCAGCTGCGGCGCGACAGAATCCACCGCATCGTCCAGTGCACATCTGTAATGGTCGCGTGTGGCTTCGCGCACTTCGTTGGCATCGCCAAACATCCGCCAAAGGAGCTTTTCGGTGATGAGATGTACGTAATGCGGAAATCCCCCACTGATTGCGGCGATTCGGACCTGCAAATTTCGGTCGATCTGAACACCCAGCCGTCCGCGGCTCCTTGAACGATCTCCATCCTGGCTTCCCAAGTCAGGCGATCGAGTTCAACCGTGTGCAGTTGGCGAATGCTCGAAGGATGTCCTCCCAGCAAATCCTCAAGGGAAGAGCCAATACCGCTGAGGACCAACTTGAGATTCACGTCCCGATCACCGAGTCGCTTGATCAATTCCCCGAATTTCTGCCTCTCTGTTAAATCTCTGATGGTGTCAAATTCATCGATGACGACTATCGCCCGGGACCCGAGGGCATCGGCGATCTCCTGCCCAAGTTCGACGCAAGCGTCGAGAGTCGGAGGCAGCGCGAGCTTGTCCCCAGCTTTGTTCGACGACCTCTCCTGGACGTATTCAATGAATTTCCCGAACCGCGCGGTGAAGCGGTGGGTTCCTCCGACTCGGCCACCTTCGCTTGCCGCGCAAGCAGAAGAAGTACGCTCTCCACCGTTGAACCTGGCTCGCACAGCACGTACGGAAAATCGGTCGATCCGCCCGGTATTGGCTCGCCGCGATACCAGACGGTTGATGACTTTCCAACGCCGCGCTCTCCGTGAACGAAGATGCTAGGCCATCGGCGTAAAGAGCCCTGGCGAATCAGGTCGAGTTGGTGCCCGCGGCCCCGAAGCATCTGTGGTTCAACCACGGGCCTCGAGGGGCGCAGGAAGTGCTGAATCTTCTCCCCGAACTCAGCTTCCGTGAACTTTCCAACACTCATGAAGCGGTGCCCCGCAAATTGATGGCACTTTTCGCAGGCGACTTCTCGCCATCCGCATTAGAAAAAAGGCGGGAACTCACCTGTCCCGGCCCCGGCCCGTCTGCCCATCCATGGGTCGGGTTAGTAAAACGGGAAACAAGAAAAATTCGCGGGGTTAGATTGGGAAAGGTCGCCTGTAAACCACAAAAAACCCACGCTTTGCGTGCGCCCCACCCAGCCGCACTTCGAGTCGCCGCAATTCAGGCAGGTCATGCAGCCGTCCATCATGACGACCGCCGCCGTGCTGCACTTGAGGCACAGCTGGGCGCCCTGCGGGTAATCTGCCTTGGCAAAAGCGTCCTGCTGCTTCTGCTGCGCTTCGTACTCGCTGCGCTTCTGGTCGATCAGCGCCTTGCGGTGCTCGTCCATCTCGGGTTTGCGCAGCAGGCCGATCTTCTGCATGTGCTTTTCGATCACGTGGCCGAGCTCGGCGATGATCGACGGCATGAACTTGCCGCCGGCCTGCCAGTAGCCGCCGCGCGGGTCGAACACGGCCTTCAGCTCTTCGACCATGAACGTGACGTCGCCGCCCTTGCGGAACACCGCCGAGATGATGCGCGTCAGTGCGACGATCCACTGGTAGTGGTCGAGGTTCTTCGAGTTGATGAAGATCTCGAACGGCCGGCGCGATTCGTGCACCGTGCCTTCGTTCAGCAGGATGTCGTTGATGGTCACGTACATCGCGTGATCCGACACCGGCGTCTTGATCTTGTAGGTGGAGCCGATCAGTTCCTCCGGACGCTCGAGCTTCTCGTGCATCCGGATGATGTTCGAGCCGCGAGGGTCGGCGACCGGCTCCCTGGCCTTTGCTGCGGCTGCGGCCTCTGCCTCCGCCTTTTCCTTCTCGCCGGGCTTCACCACCCGGACCTTCGTGATCTTCTTCTCGATCCTGTGCGCGCTCATCGCTGGAACTCCTTGCGGGCCGCCCGCGCTTTGCAACGCAGGGCGGCCAGCCGAACCGGCCTCAGAACTTGCCGTAGTAGCCTTCTTTCAGGGCATCGTAGAGGTTGGCGGCAGTGTGCATCTCGCCGTCGTACTCCAGCTGCTCGTCGCCCTTGACCTCGACCTCGGTGCCGTCCTCGAGCGTGAACACGTAAGTCGTGTTCTTGAGGTCCTCTTCCTTGACCAGCACGCCCTGGAACGCTTCGGGGTTGAAACGGAAGGTCGTGCAGCCTTTGAGGCCCTGCTCGTGCGCGTAGAGGTAGATGTCCTTGAAGTCTTCGTAGTTGTAGTCCGTCGGCACGTTCGCGGTCTTCGAGATCGACGAGTCGATCCACTTCTGCGAAGCCGCCTGGATGTCGACGTGCTCGCGCGGCGTGATGTCGTCCGCCGTCGTGAAGTATTCGGGGAGCTTGTCGGCCGCGGTCGTGCCGCCCGGGATCGCGTTCGGATTGATCAGCTCCCGGTAGGCCAGCAGCTCGAACGAGAAGACGTCGATCTTCTCCTTCGACTTCTTGCCCTCGCGGATCACGTTGCGGAAGTAGTGGTGCGCGAAGGAGGGCTCGATGCCGTTCGACGCATTGTTGGCGAGCGAGAGCGAAATCGTGCCCGTGGGCGCGATGGAGCTGTGGTGCGTGAAGCGCGCACCGTTCTGCGCCAGCCTGTCGACGAGTTCCGGCGCGACTTCGGCCACGCGCTGCATGTAGCGGCTGTAGCGCGCGTGCAGGACGCGGCCCGGCAGCCGGTCGCCGGCCTTGATGCCGTCGCGGACCATCTCCGGGCGCTTGCGCAGCATCTCGGCGGTGACGACGAACTCTTCCGTCATGATCGGCGCGGGGCCTTTCTCTTCGGCGAGGGCGAGGCCGGCTTCCCAGCCGGCGATTGCCAGCTCTTTCGAGACGCGCTCGGTGAAGCCGACCGCCTCGCGCGAACCGTACTTCATGCGCAGCATCGTGATCGTCGAGCCCAGCCCCAGGAAACCCATGCCGTGACGACGCTTGCGCGTGATCTCGTTGCGCTGCTGCTCGAGCGGCAGGCCGTTGATCTCGACCACGTTGTCGAGCATGCGCGTGAAGACGCGCACGACCTGCCGGTATTCCTCCCAGTCGAACCGCGCTTCGTCCGTGAACGGATCGCGCACGAAGTTGGTCAGGTTGATCGAACCGAGCAGGCACGACCCATACGGCGGCAGCGGCTGCTCGCCGCAGTTAGGGGCACACAGGCCGGGGGCAGCGCCCGGCGCGTGGGCGGGGGGCCGGGCCCCGGGGGGAGGGCCCGCCCCCCCCCCCGGGGGGCCCCGGGGCCCCCGCCGCAAATCCCCGGGGGGGGGGGGGGGCGGGGGGCCGCCCGGGGAGCGCCGGGGGGGGCCGGCCGGGTCCGAGACCCCCGGCCCCACGCGCCCAGCAAAGCGCGCGGGGCCCCCGCCGCCGACGACCGCGTGCCGCCCCCGCCCCGCGCGCGCCCGCGCGCCCCCCCCCCCCGGCGGCGCGGGGAGGGGCCCGGCCGCCGCCCCCCGGCGAAGCCGGGGGGGGCGGCGGCCCCGCCGCAACCCGGGGCCCCCCGCCTCGGGGCGCCGGGGGGCGGGGCGGCGGGGGCCGGGCGCCGGACCCCCGCCCCGGGGGCCCGGGGGGGGGGGGCGGGGGCGGGGGCCGCGGGGGGAAAAGCGCGGGGGGGGACCGGGCGGGCGCCGGGCGCGCCGGCCGCGCGCGCCGGGGGGCGGCCGGCCCCCGGACCCCCATCGCGCGCCCCCGGGGGCCGGCCGCCGCCGGCGGCCCCGGGGCGGCCGGGGCGCCGGGCGCCCGCCCGACCCGCCGGCGGCGGCGCAACGAGGGGGGCGCGGCCCGGGCCGCGGCCCCGGGCGCCCCCCGGCGGGGGGCGGGGCGGCCGGCCCGGCCGGCGCCCCGCGCGCCGGGGGCCGCGGCCGGCCGGGCCGCCCGGCCCGGCCCGGCCGGGGCCGGGGGGGGGGGGCCCGCCCGGGCAGGCAAACCGGGCAGGGCGGCGCCCCCCCCCCGCCCCCCCCCCCCCCCCCCCGGGGGCGGGGGGGGGGCCGGGGGGGGGGGCGGGGGGCCCGCCCGGCCCGCCCGCCGCCCCGCGCCGGCGGGCCGCGCGGGGGGGGGGCGCGGGCCGCGGGCCCCCCGCCCGGGGGGGGGGGCCGCCCCCCGGGGGCGGGGGGCGGGGGCCCCGCGGCGGGGCCGGGGGGACGACCCGCGCCGCGGCCGGCGGGGAGGGGGCCGCGCGTGCGCCCCCCGGGCCCCCGCCCGGGGAGGGCGCCCCGCCCGGCGCGCCCCCCCCGGCGGGGCGGCCCCGGGGGCGGGGGGGCGGGGGGGGGTCGGCAGTAACACAGGGGTTGGTGGCGCGGATGGTCTCGCACCACCAGTTGTTGTTCATCTCGTTGACGCGGTCGATCAGCACGAAGCCGGGTTCGGCAAAGTCGTAGGTGGAGGACATGATCACGTCCCACATGCGCTTCGCGGGCAGGGTCTTGTAGACCTTGCACAGCACCAGGCCTTCTTCGTTACGGACGTAGTTGGCCGCATCCGGCCATTCGCGCCACAGGAACTTGCCCTGGTCGGAAGTGTCTTCGCCGACGATTTCAGCGGCACGGACGGGGAAGGCGAGGCGCCAGACCTTGTCCTCGCGCACCGCCTGCATGAACTCATCGGTGACCAGCAGCGACAGGTTGAACTGGCGCAGGCGGCCGTTTTCGCGCTTGGCGCGGATGAAGTCCATGGCGTCGGGATGACCGACATCGAACGTGCCCATCTGCGCGCCGCGGCGACCGCCGGCCGACGAGACGGTAAAGCACATCTTGTCGTAGATATCCATGAACGAGAGCGGGCCCGAGGTGTAGGCGCCCGCACCCGACACGTACGCGCCACGCGGACGCAGCGTCGAGAATTCGTAGCCGATGCCGCAGCCGGCCTTCAGCGTGAGGCCGGCCTCGTGCACCTTGCCGAGGATGTCGTCCATCGAGTCGCGGATGGTGCCCGACACGGTGCAGTTGATCGTCGACGTGGCAGGCTTGTGCTCCTTCGCGCCGGCGTTCGAGGTGACGCGGCCGGCCGGGATCGCGCCGCGGCGCAACGCCCACAGGAACTGCTCGTTCCAGGTCTCGCGGACCTCGGGAGTTTCGACATCGGCCAATGCCCGGGCAACGCGCTTGTACGTGTCATCCATCGAGCGGTCGATCGGAGTCCCGTCCTTGGCGGACAGGCGGTATTTCTTGTCCCAGATGTCGAGTGACGCTTCCTGGAACGGGATGCTGCGCGCATCAGAAGAATGCAATTTCACGGCGGTGCTCATTGCGGCAACACGGCTCCCCGGCTCACGGCGGCTGCAGAAAAAATGGAAATACTCCCCCTCGGATCGCTGCCCCCGCCGCGCGCGACGAAAACCGCAAAAAACCGACCGGCCCCGGTGTGCGGTCTGCTCGGAGTGTCCAGGAACCCCCTGGCGGACACTCGTGCCGGACACAACATCTAGGGTCAGGGGGGCAAGACTATGCACCGTCCGAACGCCCGTCAACTGCTGATTTCGCCTACCTCCGGTGGCGTGACGTGAAGTTTTTTCATTTGCAATTCAGTCGCTTACGACACCGCAGCCAAAATACACTGAGATGCCCGAAACGACTTCCCCGTCAAGAGGAATTTTCCTGCTGGAACACAACATCTTGTGTCGGCCGGGTTGCACTGGCAACGCACCGGGCCCCCACACGATATCCACAGGTTTGCCCACACACCTGGTTGGCGCGTCCCGCGGAACTCGGCGCGAGGTTGGCAGTCCGAAGCGTGACCGGCCGGAGCCGAAGGCGAAACCTCGCCTGCTAGAATCCGTGCCGTTTTCGGCGGAAACGTCAGCAGATATCCAGGAACCCATTGCCCATGAAGCTTCCCTTGAGCCTCGCCACTTTCCTGCTCGCCGCATGGACCTCGGTGGCAGGCGCGCAGCTCCCCGCCACCGTCGGCGAGACCCCGGTGCCTTCGCTGGCCCCGATGCTGAAGCGCGTCACCCCGGCCGTCGTGAACATCGCGACCCGCGGCACCGTCGAAGAACAGAACCCGCTGATGAACGATCCATTCTTCCGTCGCTTTTTCGACGTGCCGAACCAGCCGCGCCAGCGTGAATTCCAGAGCGCGGGCTCGGGCGTGATCGTCGACGCGAAGAACGGCTACATCATCACCAACGCGCACGTCGTCGAGAACGCCACGGACATCACGGTGCAACTGCTCGACAACCGTTCGCTGAAGGCGAAAGTCGTCGGCACCGACCCCGGCTCCGACGTCGCAGTGCTCAAGGTCGAAGCCGGCAACCTCGTCGACCTGCCGATCGCCGATTCCGATCGCGCGGAGGTCGGCGATTTCGTCGTCGCCATCGGTAACCCGTTCGGCCTCGGCCACACCGTGACTTCCGGCATCGTGAGCGCGCTCGGCCGCTCCGGCATCAACCCGGAAGGCTACGAAGACTTCATCCAGACGGACGCGTCGATCAACCCGGGCAATTCCGGCGGCGCGCTCGTGAATCTCGGCGGCCAGCTCGTCGGCATCAATTCCGCGATCCTCTCGCGCACCGGCGGCAACATCGGCATCGGTTTCGCGATCCCGGCGAACATGATGAAGGTCGTGATGAACCAGCTGATCAAGTACGGCGCCGTGAAGCGCGGCGTGCTCGGCGTGAACATCCAGACGCTGGCACCCGAGATCGCGCAGAGCATGGACCTGCCGGAAGGCACGCAGGGCGCGCTGGTGTCGCAGGTCGTCGAGGGTTCGCCGGCCGAGAAGGCGGGCGTCAAGGCGGGCGACGTCATCACTGCCGTCAACGGCCGCCCGGTGAAGGACGCAGGCAGCCTGCGCAATTCGATCGGCCTGCTCAGCATCGGTGAGAAAGTGGACCTCTCGCTGCTGCGCGACGGCAAGCCCCGGCGTGTGACGGCGACGGTCAGCGAGCGTGACGCAACGGCCGAAGCGAAGGCGAGCCGGTGCGCATTCCGGCCTCGATGGCGCGGACATCACGGACGGCCCGAACGGCGTGCTGATCCGCGCCGTCGCGGACGGCAGCCCTGCGGCGCAGCGTGGCCTGCGGGCCAACGACGTGATCCTCGCGGTGGGCCGTGTGCGCGTCGCCAGCGTGGCGGAGTTCCGCAAGGCCACCGAAGGCCAGGAAGCGTTCGTGCTGCAGATACGCCGTGGCAATGCGATGCTCGTGATCCCGATCCGCTGAACCGAAGGTTCGCGTCCCGCAGGGTCGCAGCACAAATGCCATTGCAGGTCTGCGTCCTCGGCGGGACGGGTTTCATCGGGCAGGAGATCCTGGCGCGACTCGGCGCAGCCGGCCACGGCGTGAAAGTGCTGACCCGTGACCCGGGGCAGCACCGGGATCTGACAGTCCTGCCGTCGGTACGGCTTGTCCGCGCCGATGTGCATGACGAACAGCGGCTCGAGGACGAGTTCCAGGGCTGCGACGCCGTCATCAACCTGGTCGGCATCCTCAACGAGGCGAAGCTCGGACGCGGCAACGGTGAACAGTTTCGCCGCGTGCACACCGAGCTGTCGCAGAAATGCGTGCGCGCCTGCCGCGCCGCCGGCGTTCGGCGCTACCTGCACATGAGTGGCCTGAAGGCCGATTCACAGCGCGGTCCGAGTCACTACTTGACGTCGAAGGGGCTCGCCGAGGACTACATCCGCGAGCACTGTGCAGCGGGATCACCGGAGTACGTGATTTTTCAGCCTTCCGTTGTCTTTGGGCCGGGCGATGTATTCATCAACAACTTCGCCAGAATTTTGAAGATCACGCCGGGAATGCTTCCCCTGGCCTGCGCCGACGCAAAGTTCGCGCCGGTCTACGTTGGCGACGTGGCCACTGCGTTCGTCGCGTGCCTGGAACGAAAGGATGCCGCGGGCAGCACTTTCCAATTGTGCGGACCTGACGTGATGACACTCGGCGAGATCGTGCGGCTGACGGCCCACTACCTCGGGCTCAAGCGCATGGTGATCCCATTGCCGCGCGCGGTCTCGCGCGTGCAGGCGGCGGTCATGGATTTTGTCCCGGGCAAGCCGTTCTCGACCGACAACTTCCTGTCCGCCACGCTCGACTCCACGTGCGACTGCGACGGGCTCGCGGAACTCGGCATCGCGCGGACGACGATGCGCAGCGTGTTGCCTCGCTACCTGCAGACGCACTGAGTTTCAGCGCGCCATGCCGGGTTGTGCCCCACACAGCTGGGTGTGGCGCGCCTTCACGTCGAGCCGACGTGTCGATTCGACCGTGGCATAGAACGCCGGCAGCGAACCCGCCGCCTGTAATGTCTGCCGCAGGCCCGGAACGCAATCCTCGTACGTCGCGACCGCCGCCAGGTGCGCATTGTTGAGCGTGCGCGCGAACCAGCCATCGTATCCGGCATAACCGCCCCAGCGATCACGCAGCTGTTCGTAGCGAAATTCGAGCCGGCCGAATTCGCGCTGCTTCTCGATGCGCATGCTGTCGGGGCGCGCGCCCGAGGCATAGAGCTGCGCGAGCCGGCCGCGAGTATCGCGCAGCAGCGCTGCGAACTCCTTTTGCCGCGCCACCGCGGCCTCGTGCGCGACGTTCTCGCCTGCCCTGCCCTGCTGCAGCAGCCAGCGGCGAATTCCTTCGTCCGCGACGACGCTCGCGAACGCCTCGTTCATCTCGCTGTCGTCGGCGAAATAGAGCCGCTCGTGCGCCAGCTCGTGAAAGATCGTGCCGACGAGGCGCGTGTCGCGCCAGCCGAGCATGGAACCAAACACCGGATCCGGCAGGTGACCCAGCGTGGAGTACGCCGGGACGCCGTCGACACTGACGTCGTTACCGCGCAACGAAAGCTTGAGGCCGTAGGAGCGCGCGCTTGCCTCGTTGAAATAGCCGCGGTACGCGATGCAACCCGTGATCGGAAAGCACCAGCGACGCGGTTCGACCGAAAACTCAGGCGTGGCTACCACGTTATGCACGACGTAAGGACGTCCCATGTCCGCGTATTTGCGGTAACTCTTGCCGTCGTGGAGCGCGAGTTCGTCGATCGCGAAGGCGCGTGCTGCCTCCACGAGTTGCAGTCTTGCCTTCGTCTTTGCGGGTGTCGATGGGTCCGCAAGCACATCGGCAATCGGCTCGCTGCGACGGATCACCTCGGCCTGGCCGCTTGCTGCCTGCATCACGTAGCAGCCGTTCAGCGCGAGCGTTGCGCTGGCGATTGCGGCGAGTCGCAGGTGATGAGAAGGCATGCGGCAAGCTTAGCGAAGCGGCTCAGTCGCGCGAAGCGTCGGACGCTAGAATCGCGTGGGAATTGGCGAATCGGCGGGCATTGCAGGCGGCCGATCCGTGGCTTTTCCCTGGGCTTGGAAAGGCAGACACGCGCCCTGGGAAAGGCCACGGATCGGCCGCTAGCGACACGGCACCTGAGCGCCCTTTCCGCGCAAAGCGCGAAACCTCGCACGGCGCACGCAGCGTTAAGTGCTTTGGAACGCAATCTCAGACCGCGGCTCTTCGATCGCCGACGACGAACACGGCACCGAACAATCGGCCACGACGCTCGACCACCGTCAGGCTGCATGCGCCGTGCGAGTCGTCGGGCGCGGGATGCCGCCCCGCCTTGGTCAATGCTGTATCGCCCGACGAGTCGCCCAGGCGCCGGGTGCGGCAAGCGGTCGATCCGGGCCTTTCCCCGAGCGCGTGTCTGCCTTTCCAAGCTCGGGGAAAGGCCCCGGATCGACCGCTTGTAGCACCTACGCCTCGTAGCGATCTCGGCTACGATTCAGCAATGAAAACCTACCTGGTGGGCGGTGCGGTGCGCGATACGCTGCTCGGACGGCCCTTCACCGAACGCGACTACGTGGTCGTCGGCGCTCGGCCCGACGACCTGCTCGCGCTCGGTTACCGTCCCGTCGGCAAGGACTTTCCCGTCTTCCTGCATCCCGAGAGCGGCGACCAGTACGCGCTTGCCCGGACCGAACGCAAGACCGGTGCGGGCTACTACGGCTTCGCCACGCGCTTCTCGCCCGACGTCACGCTCGAGGAAGACCTCGCGCGGCGTGACCTCACCATCAACGCGATGGCGCAATCGATCGAAAGTGGCGATGACGGCAGCGATGTGGTCGATCCGTACGGTGGCCGCCGCGACCTCGAGGCTCGTGTTCTGCGCCACGTCTCACCCGCTTTCGTCGAAGACCCTTTGCGGGTGCTGCGCGTCGCGCGTTTCGCTGCGCGATTCGCGCCGCTCGGCTTCACGGTCGCGCCGGAGACGATGCAGCTGATGCAGGACATCGTGCGCTCCGGCGAGTTGCGGGCCCTGGTGGCTGAACGCGTCTGGGTCGAAACCGAGCGCGCGCTGGGCGAGAAGACGCCGGCGGTCTACTTCGATGTGCTGCGCCAGTGCGGCGCACTTGCGGTGCTGTTGCCGGAGATCGATTGCCTGTTCGGCGTGCCGCAGCCCGAGAAGTGGCATCCTGAAGTCGACACCGGCCTCCACACGCTGCAGGTGCTGGACGTCGCGTGCGAGCTGTCGAGTGAAACGACGGTGCGCTTTGCCGCGCTCGTGCACGACCTCGGCAAGGGCGTCACGCCGCGGGACCAGTGGCCGAGGCACGTCGGTCACGAACAGGCGGGCGTCCGCGTCATCGGCCAGATGTGCGAGCGGCTCAAGGTGCCCACCGAGCACCGGGAGCTGGGACAACTCGTGTCCCGCGAACACCAGCGCATTCATCGCGCGGCCGAGCTGCGGGACACGACCGTGCTCGAGGTGCTGGAAGCTGCCGACGCGTTTCGCCGCCCCGGGCGCTTCGACAAGATGCTGCTCGCCTGCGAGGCGGATGCTCGCGGGCGCGGCCCGGAGTTGCGGGCGCGCACCTACCCCCAGGCCCGGTTTTTTCGCGACTGTTTCAGTGCTGCGGCAGCGGTCAAGCTCGACGTCGCCGAAATGAAGCAGCTGGCCGGGCCCGCGATTGCGCAGGCGCTGCGCGTTGCCCGGGTCGCGGCGATTCAAAACATTCAGGGGCGCTGAGCGCGCTCGACCTGCGCTACAGGGAGTGACGCAGGTCCCTTGCCGCAAAGCCTCCCAGCGGCAAAGCGAAGTCCTTTGACAGCGCGATGGCCTTGAAGCGTTCGCCCATTTCACCTGGCAGCGTGAGCACCATCGCCTGGCGTGACAGGTTCAGGCGCTGGACCAGTTCGAGTCCCTCGACGTTGGCGACGAAATCGCCGAGGCCGCAACCGATCAGGAAATGCGCCTGCGTCGTGTAACCGGCAAGCTCGCAACCCGCGGCTTGCGCCGCTTCGGCAACGGCCGTGAAATCGACCCACGCGGTGATGTCCTGCAGCCCGACGCGAGTGAGCGCGTCCTCGTGGAAGCGGTGTCGAAAGTGACAGAGCAGCGTGCCGCGCGTGCGCTCGGCGGAGTAGTACTCGCGCCGCGGCAGGCCGTAGTCGACGAACAGCAGGACACCGCGCTCGAGCGAATACGCGATCGACTCGAACCAGCCGGCCAGGCCGGTGCACACCTCGGACTCGTACCCGTCCGGCAGCACAATGCCGGCGTCCGTCTCGATCCTGCGAACCGCCGCGACCAGGCGCGAGGCCGCGCGCACCTCGGCCAGCTGCAGTTGCCCGAACTCCGAACTCACGCCGAGAGCATTGACCTCGCCACTGCGAATCGCGAAGCGCTCGATCGTCAGTGCGTCGAGCACCTCGTTTGCCAGGATCATGCCGGTGAAAGGCACTTGGGGCAGCGAGTCGAGCCACTGCACGCGCGGCAGGAGGTGCGGGACGGCTCGCTCCAGGGTCTCGCGCTGGCGTTCGCGCAGGTCCGCACTGAGGTCGAGAATCCAGTATGCGGCCGGCAACGCGCCCTGCCGCTCGAGCTCGGCGAGCAGCTCCGCAGCCATCGCACCCGAACCCGCCCCAAGTTCGAGCAGGCGCGATTCCGGCCCCAGCTCCCGCAGCACCTCGGCGCACTGCAGGGCCAGGCAGCGGCTGAACACCGGGGCCACCTCGGGTGCCGTGATGAAATCGCCCGCCGCACCGAACTTGCGCGCCCCGGCGCTGTAATAGCCGAGGCCCGGTTCATAAAGCGCGAGCTGCATGAACCGGTCGAAGCCGATCCAGCCGCCCTCGTCCACGATGTCGGCGTGGATGCGCTTCGTGAGTGCGGCGCTGTGCGTCGCCTCCTCGGGAGTCAGCTCGGGCAGGTCCAGGGGCACGGTCATCGGTGGTGGAATCCTTTCCCGCGGACAGCCCGCTGTGGCTGAGGTATCTTGATGTCGTGCACGCGCATCGAAGGACTTCGGCGCGCGCTCCTACCGACGAAATTGCACCGATGCGTGAATCCATGAGCAACGCTGCTGACTATCCGCTGGCTGGACGCTGCGCACTGGTGACGGGCGGCGCTCGTCGGCTGGGCGAAGCAATCGTACGCAGGCTGCACGCGGGTGGTGCGTCGGTCGCCGTGCATCACCGCACGTCGGGTGACGAGGCCGACAGCCTCATCAGCGAACTCAATGCGCTCCGGATCGGGTCTGCCGCGGCCTTCGCCTGCGACCTGCTCGAAGTCGAAAAGCTGCCCGCACTCATTGCAGGCGTAGTGGCACGGTTTGGCCGGCTCGACATCCTGGTCAACAACGCCTCGAGTTTCATGCCGACACCCGTCGGCACGATCACCGAGGCACACTGGAACGATCTGCTCGGCTCGAACCTGAAGGCGCCGCTGTTCCTGTCGCAAGCTGCCGCGCCTGAACTGCGCAGGACTCGCGGCCTGATCCTGAACCTCGCGGACATCCACGGCATGCGGCCGTTGCAGGCACACCCGGTTTACTCGGCCGCGAAGGCGGGCCTGATCATGCTGACGAAATCGCTCGCGCGCGAACTCGGTCCCGACGTCCGTGTGAATGCGATTGCGCCCGGTCCAGTGCTGTGGCCCGAGGGCGGGCTCGATCCAGCCCTGCAGGACGAGATCGTTGCGAAGACCGCCCTCAAGCGTACCGGTTCGCCGGACGACATCGCGCGCACCGCCTTTTTCTTTGCGGCGGAAGCGCCGTACGTCACCGGCCAGATCCTCGCAGTCGACGGCGGACGCAGCATCTGACCGGCCTCGCCGCGTGAACGGCCCGCGCGTCTTCATGCTTTGTCGCCGCGCGCGGCCAGCCACGCCAGCTCCACCGGCCGCATCTCGTGCGCTGCCTGCGTCGCCTGCATGTCCCGCCACAACTCACCGAGCGTGCGTCGCTCGGTCGGGTGCACGGTTTCCGGCGCGATCTCGGCCGCCGGGCCCAGCATGTAGGGCCGCTTGAGCAGGTCGGGCCGCGGCAGCGTGAGCCCCGGCTCGGCACAGACCGTGTCGCCGAACAGGAGAATGTCGAGGTCCATCGCGCGTGGCGCCCACTTCGGCGCCAGGCGCTCGCGTCCGCACGCGGTCTCGGCCGCGTGCAACCGTTCGATCACCTGGTGCACCGTCAGCTCGGTCTCGAAACCGACCACGAGGTTGATGAAATCGTCGCCCTCGAATCCGACGGCGGCGTTGGCATACGCGCGGGATACGGTGACCGGCGCGAAGTCATGGTCGATCACGTCGAGAACGCGACGCAGGTTCTTGAGCGGCGCGACGTTGCTGCCCGCCGCGACATGGACCGTCGTGGTGCTCACGGCGTCGGGTAGTCCGCGCGTCGACGCTCGATGACGATGCCGACGTCGCGGGAGCCGCGCAGCGCGCCTTGCTTGTTCAGCCGAATCCTGACTGCGGGAACGTCGAATTCCGTGAGGATGACCTGCGCGATGCGGTCGATCAGCGTCTCGACCAGCTGAAACTCCGACTCGCTCACGAACTGCAGCAGGCGCTTCGACACCTTCTTGTAATCGAGCGTGTCGTCAATGTGATCGCTCGCTGCGGCCTTGCGGATGTCGGTGGACATCTCGAGGTCGATCACGACCTTCTGCTTGACCTTCCGTTCCCAGTCCCAGATGCCGATGATGCATTCGGCGGTCAGGCCCGTCAGAAAAATGGTGTCCATCGTTGCCGTCTGTTCGTTCGGGCGGGCTGGTCGGTTCGGGTCTGTCGTGCGTTCGTGCAATCCGCCTGCCCTCACGCGGCAGACGATGGCGGAACCAGGTCCGTCATCGGCCACCTTGCTCGGGCACGGATCGAGAAGTCGTCGCGTTCGCCCGCGGCGAGCCGCAGTTCCCCCAGCAGCGCGATCATCGCCGCGTTGTCGGTGCAGAACTCGGCGCGAGGATAGACGACCCGGACCCCCTGCCGCTCGCCCATCGCAAGCATCCGGGCACGCAGCCGCCGGTTGGCGCCCACGCCGCCCGCCACGACCAGCGTCGAGGCACCGGTGGCATCGATTGCCCGTTGGCACTTGATCACGAGCGTATCGACCACGGCCTCCTCGAACCCCCGGGCCGCGTCGGCTCGCGCCTGCGAGTCGAGTGCGCCGCGATTGCGCAACGCCACGACGACGGCGGTCTTGAGGCCGCTGAACGAGAAATCGAGGCCCGGACGCTCGGTCAGCGGCCGCGGGAAGCGAAACACGTCAGGCCGGCCCTGCTCGGCGAGAGCGGCGAGTTGCGGTCCGCCGGGGTATCCCAGGCCGAGCAGTTTCGCCGTCTTGTCGAAGGCCTCGCCTGCCGCGTCGTCGAGCGAGCTTCCCAGGAGCTCATACTGCCCGACCCCCTCCACCCGGGCGAGCAGCGTATGTCCGCCCGAAACCAGCAATGCGACGAACGGGAACCGCGGCGGCTCGAGCTCGAGCAGGGGTGCCAGCAGGTGACCTTCCATGTGGTGCACGCCGATGCAGGGCAGGCCCCAGGCGTAGGCGAGGCTGCGGGCGACGGCGGCCCCGACCAGCAATGCACCCACCAGGCCGGGGCCACTGGTGTAGGCGATGCCGTCGATCGTTGCCCGGCCACCGCTTTGGTCGACCGTTTTTTCCAACAAAGGCAATAACTTACGCAGGTGGTCGCGCGAGGCGAGCTCGGGTACCACGCCCCCGTAGGTCGCGTGCAGCGCGACCTGGCTGTACAGCTCGTGCGCAAGCAGGCCGGCCTTGCCGTCATAGACGGCGGCGGCGGTCTCGTCGCAGGAGGTCTCGATCCCCAGAACCCGCATGTGGTCGGCTCGCTGTACTTTTGCAATTCCCCGCCGCGATCTCTAGAATTCGCGGTCCCTTACTGGCCGTGCGTCCCTCGGGGCCTGGCTGGCTGTCCAACAACGTTTCGATGACTGGCGCCCAGGCCACTGGCCGGCCGTCCAGCCGTTTTGACCGATTGACGAGGTTTCGATGCCCAGCGTCCGCATCCGTGAGAACGAATACTTCGATGCCGCCCTGCGCCGCTTCAAGCGCGCGTGCGAAAAGGCCGGCGTGCTGACGGAACTTCGTCGCCGCGAATTCTACGAGAAGCCGACGCAGGAGCGTAAGCGCAAGAAGGCGGCCGCCGTGAAGCGCCACCAGAAGCGCAGCTCTCGCGATTTCTCGTCGGCACCCCGCGTCCGCAATTTCTGATTCGCTTGCTCGAGCGACCGATCGCCTGGTTGATTGAGCTCTCCGGTCGCGACGCCAGCACGCCACGATGACCACGGCTTCCCTGAAGGTGCGGATCACCGAGGACATGAAGTCCGCCATGCGCGCGGGCGAGAAAGATCGTCTCGGCACCATCCGCATGCTGCAGGCGGGCATCAAGCAGCGCGAAGTTGATGAACGCATCTCGCTCGACGACGCGCAGGTGCTGTCGGTCATCGAGAAGATGCTCAAGCAGCGCAAGGAATCTATCGCCCAGTTCGAACAGGGCGGACGCGCTGATCTCGCGGCCAGGGAACAGGCCGAAATCGAACTGCTGACGGTCTACCTGCCGGCGCAACTTTTCATTCACTTCGTTGTTTTCGCTGCGTGTTCTGCGCGGCGACTGGTATTCAGGACGACAGCAGTTGAAGGTTGGGGTTCGGGCCCTTTCTCCCGCGCCCGGAAAGGCAGACACGGGCGCGGGAGAAACACCCGAACCCCAACCTGACACGCGGCGCCTGAGCGCTCGTCGGGCGCAGGACGCAGTCGACAAGAACGAGGTGCGGTTGCCGCGCCCGACGAGTCGCACGGCGCATGCAGCCGGAGAGAGGCGTCAAAGCCGCCTGATGCGGGAACCAGGGGTTCAGGCACGCGACCAATGTCACTTTGGGTGCCGCGCTGGTGCGTTCGCCGGCGGGGATCCGCCATGCGGACTTGGTGGGGCGGGCGAACCGGGGGGCTCGGGCCGTGATGGTCGCTTGCACCGTACGAGTTTTCGGGCCCGGCCGAAAACTCGCTCAGGTGCCGCGTATCAAGCGGTCGATCCCGGTGCTTGTTCCGGCGGGCGTGTCTGCCTTTCCGCCCGCCGGAACAAGCACGGCATCGACCGCCTGCAAACCGCCTCCTGGCCGCAAGTTCAGCCGCCCGAAAAGCCGCTCTTGCGAGCGCCCACCCGCACCCCCACTATCGCTACCCGACCCGACGCCGAACCCGCACCGTGGCCCGCATCCCCCAGCATTTCATCGACGAAATCGTCGCCCGCACCGACATCATCGAGGTGATCGGCAGCCGCGTGCAGTTGAAGAAAGCCGGTCGCGAGTACAAGGCCTGCTGCCCGTTTCACGACGAAAAGACACCGTCGTTCTGGGTCAGCGTCGACAAGCAGTTCTATCACTGCTTCGGCTGCGGCGCCCACGGCACCGTGCTCGGCTTCGTCATGGAATACGATCACCTCGGCTTCATCGAGGCGGTCGAGGACCTCGCTGCGCGAGCCGGCCTCGAAGTGCCGCGCGAAAGCGGCGCGGCGGCGGGTCCGGCCAACCCGCACGACGAACTGTACGTGGCGATGGAACGCACGGCGCTTTCTTCCGCCAGTGCCTGAGCGGCGATTCGCGCGCACGCGAGTACGTCAAGCGACGCGGGCTCGACGCCGACGCCGTGCAGAAGTTCGGCATCGGCTACGCGGCAGCGCGCTGGGATGGATTGCTCGAGCGGTATGGCGGCACCGAGGACGAACGGCACGTGCTGCTGCGCGCGGGTCTCATCATCGAACGCCAGCCGCAGCAGGACACGACGGTGCAGGCACCGCTTGAACTCCGCCGCAACGGACGCCGCTGCGCGCGCCGCCGCCAGCAGCAGCCACCTACTCGCGCGAGCGCGGCTTCTACGATCGCTTCCGCGACCGCGTCATGTTCCCGATTCGCGACACGCGCGGCCGCACGATCGGTTTCGGCGGACGTGTGCTCGATCAAGGCGAACCGAAGTACCTGAACTCGCCGGAGACCGAGCTCTTCCACAAAGGCCGCGAGCTCTACGGCCTGTACGAAGCACGCCAGGCAACTCGCAGTCTGCAGCGGCTGATGGTGGTCGAGGGCTACATGGACGTCGTCAGCCTGCACCAGGCCGGTATCACCTATGCGGTGGCGACGCTCGGCACGTCGACGACACCAGAGCACCTGCAGCGCATCTTCCGTCTCGTCGGCGAGGTGGTTTTCTGCTTCGATGGTGACCGGGCAGGCCGTGCGGCCGCTTGGCGTGCGCTGGAAAACTCGGTTGCCGAAGTGAAGCAGGGTCGACAGGTGCGTTTCCTGTTCCTGCCGGATGGCCACGACCCCGACACGCTCGTGCGCGAAGAGGGGAAAGAGGCGTTCGAGGCGCGCCTCGCCGGCGCGATGCCGCTCTCGCAGTACCTGATCCGTGAATTGTCGTCGCGGGTCGAGACCGGCAGCGTCGACGGCCGGGCCAAGCTGGTAGAGCTGGCGCGGCCGCTGGTGCGCAGGATTCCGTCCGACGTCTACCGCGAGCTGTTGATCAATCAACTGGCGGAAGTAGTCGGCATGTCCCCTGCCCGACTCAATGAAATGCTGGGCGGTGATGCTCAGTACCTGCAGGCTGGCGCTGGCCAGGCACGCGCCCCAACCTCGTCGAGCGGCTCGTATTCAGAAAGAAATTCAAGCGGTTATGAGCGCCCGAGCGGCCTGGGTGGCGCACGGTTCGGGGCCTCGCATGCCTCCGCCCCGGGACGCGGCACCCTGATCCGGCAGGCAATCATGCTGCTCGTGCACCACCCGGCCTCCGCGACGGCCATCAGCGGACAGCAGATCGACGCCGTGGCGGCTATCGACCGACCTGGAATTCCGTTGTTGGCCGAGATGCTGGCCCGATTGCGGGAGGATCCCCCGGCGAACACGGCGGCGCTCCTGGAGCGCTGGCGCGACCGGCCCGAACAGGGTTCGCTGGCCAGGCTGGCCGCGGCGGTCTGCCTGGTGCCGGATGCCGCGGGCGCAGCCGCGGAACTGAAATCGGCCCTGAACCGTCTGATCATCGAGGAATCCCCGGTCCGGCGACTCGACGAACTGATGGCCAAGGCCCGGGATTCGTCGCTGGACGATGCCGAAAAGCTCGAATTGCAGGGACTGCTCCAGGCCCGGAGCCCGGCGGCCCGCAAGCCCCCGGAAACCCCTCGATAGTCGGGCGCGGCCTGTCCCCGGCATGGTAGAATTCCGCTCTTTTTTAGACTCCCCGTGAGGCGTTCCATCTTGAGCAAGACGACGGCACGCAAACCGGCCAGGAAGCATCCCGCCAGCAAGCCCGCACCGGCGGCCAAAGCCAAGGCTGCGCTGACCCGAAAGGCAGCGGCGCCAGCCAGGGCCAAGCCAGCGGTGAAGAAGGCGGCGAAGCCTGCGGCCAAGCCCACCAAGGCCGTCAAGCCGGTGACCAGCCAGCGCAAGGTCGCTGCTGCCGCACCCGTGAAAGCGGGACGCGCACCCGCGGCGTCGGCCAAGTCCGCACCGGCGAAGCACGTGCCGGTGAAATCTGCAGCGGCGCCGGTCGCCTCCAAACACGTTGCCGCCAGGCACGTCGTCCCCACCGCGCCGGCCAAGGCTGCGAAGGGTGCCGTGCCAGTGAAGGCTGTCGCTTCCGCGGCGAAGCCGGCTGCGGCGGCGCCGGTTGTCGCCACCGTCGCGAAAGAGAAGCCCGGGAAGGCCGGCCGCAAGGCAGGCAAGGAAAAAGCCGAGCGAATCGAGATCAAGCTGCCTGCCAGCACCCCGGAAGATCGCCAGTCGCAGCTCAAGCTGCTGATCGCGCGCGGCAAGGAGCAGAGCTTCCTGACGTACGCCGAAGTCAACGACCACCTGCCGTCCGAGATCGTCGATCCGGAGCAGATCGAAGACATCGTGCAGATGATCAACGACATGGGCATTCCGGTGTACGAGAAGGCGCCGGACGCCGAAGCGTTGCTGATGCGCGAGACGGTCGTAGCCGATGAAGAGGCGGCTGAGGAAGCCGCGCAGGCGCTCGCCACCACCGTGGACGCCGAATTCGGCCGCACGACCGACCCGGTCCGCATGTACATGCGCGAGATGGGCACGGTCGAGCTGCTCACGCGTGAAGGCGAAATCGCGATCGCGAAGCGGATCGAGGAAGGCCTCGATTCCGTGCGTCGCGCGCTGTCGCACTATCCGCCGACCTTCGACTACATCCTGCGCGCTTACGAGCCGCTGAAGTCGGGCACGGGCCGCCTGGTCGACATCATCGTCGGCTTCGTCGACCCGAACGCGCCGGACGTGATCGCCGAACCGATCAACCCGAAGCTCGCTGCGAAGGCAGCCCCGGAAGCCGAAGTCGAGGAAGAGGCTGCCGAAGGCGAAACGACGGAAGAAGAGGAAGCGCTCGAGACCGGCCCGGATCCGGAAGAAGCCGCGCGCCGCTTTGCCTCGCTCGGCAAGGTCTACGCGCAGGTCATGAAGTCGCTCGAGGAGAAGGGCAGCAAGGATCCGAAGACGGTCAAGCTGCGCAAGAAGCTCGCCGAAGAGTTCATGGAGCTCAAGCTCTCGCCCAAGATGTTCGAGCAGCTCATCACGCAGTTGCGCGAGCACCTGAACGAAATCCGCTCGATCGAGAAGGCGATCATGCTGCGCTGCGTCCGCGACGCCGGCATGCCGCGCTCGGATTTCATCGAGACCTTCCCGCGCAACGAGACCAACCTCACGTGGCTCGACAAGCACGTGCGGGCGAAGCGCAAGCACTCGGCGGCCCTCGCGAAGTTCCGCGAGGAGATCGAGCGCGAACAGAACCGGCTGGCCCTGAGCGAGAAGCGCGCGCGCCTGTCGATCGCCGAGATCAAGGAGATCAACCGCGAGATCGCCGTCGGCGAGGCGCAGGCCCGTCGCGCGAAGAAGGAGATGGTCGAAGGCCAACCTCCGACTCGTGATTTCGATCGCGAAGAAGTACACGAACCGCGGCCTGCAGTTCCTCGACCTCATCCAGGAAGGCAACATCGGCCTGATGAAGGCCGTGGACAAGTTCGAGTACCGCCGCGGCTACAAGTTCTCGACGTACGCCACGTGGTGGATCCGCCAGGCGATCACGCGCTCGATCGCCGACCAGGCGCGCACCATCCGCATCCCGGTGCACATGATCGAGACGATCAACAAGCTCAACCGCATCTCGCGCCAGATGCTCCAGGAAATGGGCCGCGAGCCCACGCCCGAAGAGCTGGGTGAGCGCATGGACATGCCCGAGGACAAGGTCCGCAAGGTCCTCAAGATCGCGAAGGAGCCCATCTCGATGGAAACTCCGATCGGCGACGACGAAGATTCGCATCTTGGCGACTTCATCGAGGATACCTCGGTCGAATCGCCGCTCGATTCGGCGACCACCACCGGACCTGCAGGAAACCGTGCACGAAGTCCTCGGCGGCCTGACGCCGCGCGAAGCCAAGGTGCTGCGCATGCGCTTCGGCATCGACATGACGACGGACCACACGCTCGAAGAAGTGGGCAAGCAATTCGACGTCACGCGCGAGCGCATCCGGCAGATCGAGGCGAAGGCGCTGCGCAAGCTCCGTCATCCGAGCCGCAGCGAGCAGCTGCGGAGCTTCCTCGAAGATTGAACGTCCTCACCTCTCCCACGTGCGCGTGGGAGAGGCCGCGGGACGGCCGGATCAACCCGCTCGTTCGTGTTCCTGGTGAATCAGGCTGTGCTCGCGCGTGTCGCGCAGTCGCAAGGTCGCGAGGATGCCCACGATCATCATTCCCGACACGAGCCAGAAGTACGCAGCCTCGTGCCCGATCTGCTTCAGGTACAGCGCAGCCGTCTCCGCGTTGCCGCCAAAGATCGCCTGGGCGATTGCATAAGGCACCGCGACGCCCAGCGCGCGAACGTGCACCGGGTAGAGCTCCGCCTTGAAGATGGCGCTCAGCCCGCAGTAACCAGACAACAGGACCAGCGGCACCAGCCCCAGGAAGTACGCCGTCACGGCACTGGTCGACGTCGAGATCGCGCTGAGGATCGGCACGCTGACCAGGGCAAGTCCTGCGTATGACGCGAGCAGCGTTCGCCGATGCCCGACCCGGTCGGCGAGCCAGCCGGCGAGCGGCGGCAGGAACATGAACGTCGCGAGCAGCAGCGTCATCACCTGCGAAGCCACGGGTTTCGAGAACCCCGCGCTGTTGATCAGCAGCTTCTGCATGTACGCCGTGTAGGTGTAGAAGCCGAGTCCGCCGGCGGCCGTCAGCGCCATGACCGTCAGGGTCTCCTTCGGATACCGGGTGAACAAGGACCACGCCCGGCCCCGCTCCTTTTCCGACGCGGACGCGTGCGTGAACGAACGGGTCTCGTGGATGCCCCGGCGAATCCACCACACGATGACCGCAAGGGCCGCGCCGACGGCGAATGGAATGCGCCAGCCCCATTCGTACAGCTGCGGCTCCGTGAGCACACGCTGCAGCAGTACCAGCAACAGCAACGCGGCCAGCTGGCCGCCCGTCAGCGTGACGTAGAGAAACCCCGACCAGAAGCCACGCTGGGTCCGTTCCGCCATCTCGCTGATGTACGTCGCGGACGCACCGTACTCACCACCCACCGACAGGCCCTGCAGCAGGCGCGCGACGAGCAGCAACGCCGGCGACAGTACGCCGAGCCCGGTCGGGATCAACGCGATCATCAGCGATCCGCCGCACATCATCGCCACGGACAGAGTGAGCGCCGCACGGCGCCCGGCACGGTCGGCATACCTGCCGAACAGCAGCGCGCCCAGGGGCCGCGCGATGAAACCGACGGCAAAAATCGCCGCCGCGCCGAGCAACTGCGCCGTCTGGTCGCCTGCCGGAAAGAACGCACGCGAAAAATAAATGGCGAAGGCGGAGTACGCAAACCAGTCGAACCACTCGACGAAGTTGCCGGCCGAGCCGCCAAGGATGTTCTTGAGTCGCCGCGCCGGTGTCATCGTGGCCACTCCGCCCGTGGACGCAACGTGCCGGTTCACTGCGTCGCTGCCGCAGGCGATTCGACTGTGGGCGCGCTGGAAGCGGCGAAGTAGTCTGCTGCACCGTCGTGCAGCGGAATGGTCACACCAGCCAGCGCGCGCTCGCGCGACAGCCGCGAAGCACTGACGCCGCGGTCGGCCGCAAACCCGCCCTTGAACAGGAATTCGAGCACCTGCTTCACCGACGCGTCCGGCACTGCATCGCTCGCGACGAGCAGCGCCGTGGCGGCAACCGTGTCGACGGCTCCCCGCTGCAGGCCGTAGGTGCGATCGGGGATGGCGAGGGGCACGAGGCCCGGCACCAACTCCGACACGCGCGTCATTGCCTCAGTGTCGAGCGGCAGCACGGTCATCGGCACCTGCATCGCCGTCTCTCGCGTGCCGGAACCCCGGCCGCCGACGGCGATGCGTTTGCCTCGCAGTTCGCTCACGGAATGGATCGAGCCGGTATCGTCACTGCGGATGACGACATGCACGGGCTCCGGGAAGAGCGCTGCCACGGCGCGCAGGTGCCGCAGCGGTCCGTAGGGGGCGAACGCGGCCTGCCCGGTGACCGCCGCGGCAGCGACGTCGCTCTGCACCAGCGCGTACCGGGTCTCGCCGGAATCGACCATGAGTGCATTGGCTACGCTGCCGTGCGTGTTGGCGTGCGCGACAGACCACGTCGCACCCCGAGGCCGCAGCGAGTCGATAAAGCGCGCGTATTCGCCGCCCGCGGGACCGTGGCCACGATGAAGCCCTGCTCGCCGCGATTGAGCCGGAGCCTGATGTTCTGCAGCGCCTGGTCGAGTTCCTCGGTAACGATGGCGTCGTCCGCATCGTGCAGTCCCGGTGTGGTGTTGACGATGCCCGCAAGATGCTCGATCAGGTCCGTCGATTTCACGGGCCCGCTGACGTTGGGGGCCGGCTTCGCGGCCGCCGGGGGCAGCAACGACGCCTGCCACGCGTCGTCTGCACGGCCATAGACCATCGACCCGTACGCGCGCAGTTCCGCGCCGGCGGCCATGCGTCCTGCGCCGAGCCCGATGACCCCTTGATCCGTGGCTCGAAGCGCGTTGGCGACGAGTTCGGGGCTGAGGCCATTCCAGTCGGAAGGATCGTACGGCGCAGTAAACGCGAGCACCGCATTGTAGTGACCGATCGCCTGCGATCTGCCAACCTTTGCGCGGACGAGAGGCGCACTGCCCTGCCGCCGCAACGATTTGACCTCGAGAATCCGACTGCAGAACAGCGTGTCGAGTCGCGCCTGCACGTCGCTCTGCAATCCGGCCTCGTCCGGTCCGCGTGCGCAGCCGGCGAGCGCGAGCGTGGTGACGAGCAGGAACAGTTTGCGCCAGGACGATCGCACGCTCAGAACCCCAGGCCCGGCAGCGCGAAGTACGCCTGCAGCACGACCGCGTTGGCGATGTCGGCGAAGAACGCACCCACGATCGGGATCAACAGGAACGCAAGAGGCGCAGGACCGTGGCGTTGCGTCAACGTCTGCATCACCGACATCGCAACTGCCGTAGTTGCCAGGCTGGCTGCAACCTGGCCACCGTCGACCACCGCCGCGTCGTAGTCGTTGCCCATCACACGCCCCGTGATGAAGTAAGCGAAACCTGCGGCCACCAGCGCGTTGACGACGATGATCAGCAGCATCGGGCCCGCGAGCGTGGCGAGGTCGAGGATACGCATCGACATCAGCGCCATGATCAGGAAAAGCGAGAGTGACACGCCCCCTACCGCCTGCGCGGCACGGTCATTGATGCCTTCGATCTTGAACACCGTCGCGAGGTTGCGCACGAGCATGCCGATCAGCAGCGCCCACAGGAAGTCCGGCAGCAGGATGCCGGTGCCTTGCATCAGTCCGTGCACGTGGTGGGCGGCCCCGATGCAGGCGAGGCAGACAAGCAACACGAACAACAGCTGCTCAGTCGTTATCGGCATGACAAACGGATTCTCTGGTGCAGCCCCCGGCGTAGCAGCCTGGCCGGACACGTCCGCAGCCCGCGCCCTGGCACGCTTCATCAGTCGTTCGGCCACAGGCCCCGACAACAAGCTGCCGAGGATCAGGCCCGCCGTCGCCGCGGCCATACCGAGCTCCATCGCTCCCTGCAGATTGCGCGTCGCGCTGAAGCTGTTGGCATAGGCAGCCGCGGTGCCATGGCCGCCGGTCAACGAGATGGAGCCGGCGAGCAGGCCGACCAGCGGATGCAGGTCGAGCAGCCGGGCCATCGTGATGCCGATTGCATTCTGGATCAGCATCAGCAGCACGAACAGAACCAGCAGGATCGCGAGCTTGCGGCCACCGCGGGCCAGCGAGCGCACGTCGGCGCCGAGGCCGAGCGTGGCGAAGAACGCGAGCAGCAGCGGGTCCTTGAGCGACTCGTTCATGCTGAACTGCACGGGAGTGACCAGCCCGGCAAGCGCAAGCGCGACTGCGACCGCGAACAGAAACCCGCCGACGACCGGCACTGGAATGCTGTAACGCTGCAACAGGGCCGAACGCGCCACGATCAGCTGGCCAACGAAAAACAGCGCCGTCGCGAGGGCCAGCGTGGCCAGCAAGTTGAGATTGACGGTCACGGGGCCTTGGCCTGCTGGTTCTAGCGACCGGCGCCTGTTCCCGCCGTGCGTTCAAAATCAGCGTCGGCGGTCGCGAGGTCGGTGGCGCAGAAGCCCAGGTCGCGCAGCAAACCATCGTTGAGCCGATAGACCCAGGCATGCACGACGAGCGACCGCCCCTTCTCCCAGGCCTGCTGCACGATCGTCGTGCGGCACACGCGGCGCGCCTGGGCGAGCACGTTCAGTTCGCACAGCCGGTCGACGCGATCCTGGTCGGTCGGCAAGCCCGCCAGCTGTGACGCATACGCACGTGCGGTGTCGCGGATCGGCAGCAGCCAGTTATCCACCAGTCCCAGCGGCCGCTGCTCGTAAGCGGCTGTCACGCCGCCGCAGCCGTAATGCCCGCAGACGATGACGTGTTCGATGCCGAGCACGTCGATCGCATACTGCAGCACCGAGAGACAGCTGAAGTCGTTGTGGAACACCAGGTTCGCCACGTTGCGGTGCACGAAGAGCTCGCCGGGTGCGAGACCCACGATCTCATTGGCTGGGACGCGACTGTCGGAGCAGCCGATCCAGAGGTACCGCGGCGACTGCTGCGCAGAAAGCTCACCGAAGAAGCCGGGGTGGCGCTGCTCCGTGGCAGCGGCCCAGCGGCGGTTGTTGGCGAAGAGTTCCGGCAGCTTGTTCAATGTTGCGGGCCCCGAGCCGAGGTTGGCGGCAGTCTAGCAGCGCGGGCGAACCGTCCGCTCGTTGACCTGCTCACGCGGCAAGGTAGGTTGCGCACCGATTGATCCGACTGACTGAACTTTCAAGCAATCGAAAAGTAGCCGGGAACAGACATGGCAGCAAAGAAAAAGGCCGCGAAGAAGAAGACGATCCGTCGCACGACGCTGCGCAGCCCGAAGGGCACGAAGCTCTACGCGGTGCGCGCCGCCGACGGCACGTTCAAGGACATCCAGACCTACAAGCGTGCGCATTCCGCGGACATCCGCAAGAGCGCAAAGGCTGAGGCGCCGAAAAAGGCAGCCAGAAAGAAGGCTCCGGCCAGGAAGAAGGCTGCTGCGAAGAAAAAGTGATGCCAAGGGGCGCCCCGCAACAGGCGCCCCTTCTGACCTCAGCCGCATCCCTGCGATTACTGACTGCGCCGCGGCGTCTGGTAACCTGCGCAGCGTGCTGCTGCTCCGCAACGCCGACGTCTTTTCACCCCGTCCCCTGGGGCTGCAGTCCCTGCTGATCGGCGGCGGCACCGTGCTCTGGATGGGTCCCGGCAGGGATCTCCCTGCGCTGCCGGTGGCGCTCCACGCAGGCGTCACCGAAATCGACCTCGCAGGACTGCGACTGATCCCCGGCCTCATCGACGGTCACGTCCACGTCACGGGCGGTGGCGGCGAAGCTGGCTTCAGGACCCGGGTCCCAGCGGTGCCGCTGACGCGCTACACGCTCGCCGGCGTCACGACCGTCGTCGGGCTGCTCGGCACCGATGACGTCACGCGCGGACCGCGCGACCTGCTCGCGCAGATTTATGCCCTGCGCGAGGAAGGCCTCAACGCGTTCGGCTACGCCGGCGGCTATCACGTCCCTCTCGCGACCCTGACGGGCAGCGTGCGTGGAGACCTGGTGCTGCTGGAGCCGCTGCTCGGGATCGGCGAACTCGCGATCAGCGACCACCGCTCGAGCCAGCCGACCATCGATGAAATTCTCCGCCTCGCCGCCGATGCCCACGTGTCCGGCCTCATGACCGGCAAAGCCGGAGTGCTGCACCTCCACCTGGGCGATGGCCCTCGGGGCCTGGATTTCGTGCGTCGCGCGCTGAGCGAGAGCGAAATCCCGGCGCGCGTGTTCAACCCGACCCACGTCAACCGTCGCAAGGCACTGTTCGACGAAGCCGTCGCACTGGCCGGGAAGGGTTGTTGCATCGACCTGACCGCCTTCCCGGTCGAGGATGGCGAGGACGCCTGGAGCGCAGCGGCGGGCCTTCAGCGATACCTGGCGAGCGGGGCCCCGGCAGACCGGGTGACGATCAGTTCCGACGCCGGCGGCTGTCTGCCCTGCTTCGACGCCGAGGGCCGTATCAGCAGCATGGACGTCGGACACTCAGGCGCCCTGCTCGAAACGCTGCGGGTGCTGGTAAACGGCGGTATGCCGCTCGAGACAGCCCTGCCCGCCCTTACAGCGAATCCGGCCCGACTGCTGCGTCTCGCCGGGAAGGGCCGGGTCGAGGCGGGCGCCGACGCCGATCTTGTCGCATTGGACGCGACAGGCGGCGCGCATACGGTCATTATTCGCGGGGGAAATCCACGTCCGGGAAGGCCAGGCCGTCCGGCGGGGAACGTTCGAGAATCGCCAGGAGCAACACGTTGCCGAGCATCGTCCCTGATGGCGCCACCCGCGGCTGGATCATCCCGATCGGCGGCGCCGAGAACAAAGAGAACGACCGCCACATCCTCGAGCGGTTCGTGCGTGTCTCCGGCGGCCGCGACGCTGATATCGTAGTGATTCCCACCGCCAGCCGCCTGACCGAGACCGGGCCGCGCTACGAAAAGCTGTTCCGCGACATCGGCGCAGCTCGTGTCACGTCGATGGACTTCGACACCCGGCGCGACTGCCACGAACCGGGCCGGCTCGAGCGTCTCGAAGCAGCGACAGGAATCTTCTTCACCGGCGGCAACCAGCTGCGCATCTCGACGCTGCTCGGCGGCACGCCCGTCGCAAAACTCATTCGCCTGCGCAACGCCAACGGCGTGACCGTCGGCGGTACCAGCGCGGGTGCCAGCATCCTGAGCGAACACATGATCGCGTTCGGCGACGAGGGTTCGTCGGTGATCTCGGGCAGCGTGCGCCTGGCGCCGGGCCTCGGCCTGACCAATCGCGTCGTCATCGACCAGCACTTCCGCCAGCGCGACCGGCTCGGCCGCCTGCTCACGGCGCTCGCGCTCAACCCGTTCGCGATCGGTATCGGCCTCGACGAGGACACGGCGGCCTTCATCGGCCCCGACGAGACGGTCGAGGTCGAGGGCAGCGGCGGCGTGATGATCGTCGACGCGAGCGATGTTTCGTTCTCGTCGATGGACGCCGTGAGCGAAGGCCAGCCGGTCTGCCTGCTGGGCCTCAAGCTGCACATGCTCGTCGCCGGCGCAACCTACAACCTGCACACGCGGCTGGCGCAGGCCGGTTCGCTCAACGTTCCGAAAGAATAAGCTTTCATCGACAGGGAGGAAGCCGGGAATGCGCATCCTGGACCGGTCCGTTTACGTCGGGCCTTCGCTTTACGCACATTTCCCTGTCATCCGGCTCGAACTCGACCTGGGCGAACTTGAGCACTGGCCCACGGGCCGGCTCGGCGACACCTTCGTCGACGGACTCGCGGCCGCACTCCCCGGCCTCGCCGAACACGGCTGCTCTTATCGCGAGCCGGGCGGCTTTTTCCGTCGCATGCGCGAGGATGAAGGCACCTGGCTCGGTCACGTGCTCGAGCACGTCGCGATCGAACTGCAGAACATCGCGGGTGAGAACGTCACCTTCGGCAAGACGCGCAGCGCCGACGCGCCGGGCGTCTACACGGTCGTCTACGAATATGCGCAGCGTGACGAGGGCATTGCCGCCGGCGAGCTCGCGCTCCGCCTCCTGTGCTCGCTGCTGCCCGGCGCGATCCGCCCCGCCGACAGCGTGCCCGAAGGCTGGAACTGGCCCGAGGCACGCGACGAATTCATTCGCTTTGCGCAACGGCGTGCGCTCGGACCATCGACAGCGTCGCTCGTGCGCGCGGCGGAAAGCCGCGGTATTCCCTGGCTGCGCCTGAATGATCAGTCCCTGGTGCAGCTCGGACACGGTCGCTACCAGCAGCGCATCCAGGCAACCGTCACCGGCCGCACGTCGCACATCGCAGTCGAGCTCGCGAGCGACAAGGAAGAGACCAACAAGATTCTCGCGACACTGGGCCTGCCCGTGCCGCAGCAGGAACTGGTGCAGACCGAAGGCCAGGCGGCCCGGGCCGCACGGCGCATCGGCTACCCGGTCGTCACCAAGCCGTACAACGGCAACCACGGCCGCGGCATTTCGATCAAGCTGATGACCGAAGACGAAGTCGTGCAGGGGTTCCGGGTCGCGAAGGAACATTCGCGATCCGTGATCGTCGAAACCTACCTCGAAGGCGACGACCACCGCCTGCTGGTCGTGAACGGCGAACTCATCGCGGCCACGCGCCGCACACCGGGTCACGTCGTCGGCGACGGCTTCAAGAACATCGTCGACCTGATCGAGGTGGTGAACCAGGATCCGCGACGCGGCGTCGGCCACGAGAAGGTACTGACGCGCCTCGAGCTCGACGCGCAGGCGCTCAAGATGCTGGAGACAGTCAGCATGACGCCGGAGTCAATTCCCGTGCCGGGCCAGATCGTCTACCTGCGCTCCACCGCGAACCTGTCGACGGGAGGGACGGCGACGGACGTCACCGACGTCATCCATCCGGACAATCGCGAAATGGCGGTGCGCGCCGTGCAGGCCGTGGGCCTCGACGTCGGCGGCGTCGACTTTCTTTCGACGGACATCACCGAAAGTTATCGCAAGATCGGTGGCGGCATCTGCGAAGTGAACGCAGCGCCGGGCTTCCGCATGCACGTGGCGCCGAGCGAAGGCACGCCGCGTGATGCCGCGGGCCCGGTCATCGACATGCTGTTCCCTACGGGCTCGCCGACGCGGGTGCCGATCGCGGCGCTTACCGGCACCAACGGCAAGACGACCACGGCGCGCATGCTCGCGCACATCACCAAGATGGCGGGCTACACGCCGGGCCTCACCACGACCGACGGCGTCTACATCGACGGCCAGCGCACGGTGCAGGGCGACATGACCGGGCCGGTGTCTGCGCGCATGGTGCTCGCCGATCCGCAGATCGACATCGCAATCCTCGAAACCGCGCGCGGCGGACTGCTGCGTGCCGGCATGGGTGTACCCGAGGTGAACGTTGGCGCCGTGCTCAACGTGCAGTCGGATCACCTCGGCCTCAAGGGCATCGACACGCTCGACCAGCTTGCCGACGTCAAGCGCGTCGTGATCGAAGTGGCGAAGGATTGTGCCGTGCTGAACGCCGACGATCCGCTCGTGCTCAAGATGTCGGGTTACACCGAGGCCAGGAGCATCTGCTACGTCACCATGAACCCGCAGCACGGACTGGTGCGCGAGCACATCCGTGCGGGGGGCCGTGCCTGCGCGCTCGAGGCCGGCGTCAACGGCCAGATGATCACGCTGTACGACCGCAGCAGCCACATTCCGCTGGTGTGGACGCACCTGATTCCGGCGACGCTCGAAGGCCGCGCGATGCACAACGTGCAGAACGCGATGTTCGCCGCGGCGATGGCGTTCAGCATGGGGGTCAAGCTCGAGGACATCCGCCACGGCTTGCGCACGTTCGACTCGACGTTCTTCCAGGCGCCAGGCCGCATGAACGTGTTCAACGAACACCCGTTCAAGGTGCTATTCGACTACGGTCACAATGCGCACGCCGTCGCAGCGATGGCTGACCTGGCGCAGCGACTGGACGTGACGGGACGACGCATCGTCGTGCTTGCCGGGCCGGGCGACCGTCGAGACGAGGATTTGCGCGCGATCGCCGATGCGGTCGCTGGCCGCTTCGATCACTACATCTGCCGGCGCGATGACAGCCTGCGCGAACGCGCACCGGACGAAGTGCCCAAGCTGCAGGCTGCACAGCTGCAGTCGCGTGGCGTCCCGGCGTCGGCGATATCGATCATTCCGGACGAGCAGGAAGCGATCGACGCCGCGCTCGACATGGGCCAACCGGGCGATTTGCTGCTGATCTTCGCCGATGCGCTGATCCGGTCGTGGAAGCAGATCACCAAGTTTCGTTCCGCGACGTCGCCGGCCCCGGGCGCAGCGCTGACGATGGCTGGCGAAGCCCCGCCCGGCGCGGGCGAAGTCTCCGGTATCGGCGGCTTCATGGCTGTCGATAGCCCGGCGCCGATGCCTGACATCCAGGACCTGACCCGCACGACGAGCGAGCCTGCGCGCAAGTCGACGCCGCGACCAGCTCCCGCGGAACCCGATGACGTCGTCGGCACGCACGAAGCCGGCGAACTTACCGAGCAACTCATGCCCGGCGTGATCCGTGACGAACGCGGTGTGTGGATCGCTCCGGAGACGGAAGACTGAACACCGAGCACAACCTGCCCCTCGACGACTCGCGTCGCCTGATGGGCGGCAACCTGTTCTTCGCCGGCACGGGCGCGGTACTGGAAACGGCCGGCGTCGAAATCGACGACGCATTGTTGTCCGGCTGGCGCGCGCGGGTCGAACGAGCCCGTCAGCATCTGGGCTGGGACAGGTCCATGCCGGGCTCGCCGACGGCACCCGCCATCGTCGCGCGACGACACGCGACGGGCGCGTCGCTCGCGCTGCAGGCGCCGGTCGACCAGCTCTATACCGCTACCGAACTCAACGAGTGGGCGCTGTGCGCGACGGCGTTCGAGCGTGATCCGGTACGCTGGGCCAACGTTGCAGTCGACCTGCTCGCGGATTACCTCGCGGACGCCAGCGATCCGGCTGACGTAATTCCGCCGGTGCTCGACGAGGCAGCCGCGCTTGACCGCCTCGCGGTGCGTGCCGCAGGCGAGCGTCGCCCCGACGTCACGGCCCTGATCGCGGCCGCGAACGCGCGCGGCGTCTGCCACCTGCTCGACGAGACGACGCTGACGCTCGGCGCTGGCAAGGGCGGACGAAGCTGGGCGCTCGATGGGCTACCTGCCATCGACCAGACGCCGTGGGATTCGCTGCGCACCATCCCGATCGCGGCCATCACTGGCTCGAACGGCAAGACCACCACAGTGCGACTCGTCGCCGCCTGCGCGCGTGCCCATGGCTGGTGCGACGGCTTCAATTGCACGGACGGCGTGTTCATCGGCTCCACGGCAGTCGCCACGGGAGACTATTCCGGGCCGGCCGGCACCCGCCGGGTCCTGCGCGATTCAACCGTGGAAGCCGCCGTGCTGGAAACTGCACGCGGCGGCATCCTGCGCCGCGGCCTTGCAGCCGACCGTGCCGACGTCGCGATCGTCACCAACGTCAGCCCCGATCACTTCGGCGAATACGGCATCGACGATCTTGAGGGCCTCGCCGAAGTCAAGCTGAGCGTCACCCACCTGCTCGGCGCCGACGGCATGCTCATCCTTAACGCAGACGATCCGCTGCTCAGCGCGAAGGGTCGCGTGCTCGAGCGACGCCTGGGCTGGCAGCCGCCGCTCGGCTGGTTCGCGCGCGACTACGATCACCCGGCGCTGGTCGAGCACCGGGCCACGGGCGGCACAACGTCCGGTGTGCGAGCTGCACGGCTGCGGGTATCGACCGGCGGACGCGAGTATGACCTGGGGGCGATCGACACGATGCCGCTGACCGTCGACGGGGCTGCGATCTACAACGTCGAGAACCTGGCGGGCGCGGCGCTGGTCGCGACCAGGCTCGGTGTCCCCTCGGAGAACATAGCGCGGGTGTTTGCGAGTTTTGGTCGCGACCTCGCCGACAACGCCGGGCGACTCATGCGCTTCGAGATCGGCGGCGTGAAGATCATCGTCGATTACGCCCACAATCCGGACGGCTTGCGCGGCGTGATGAGCGTAGCGCAGCGACTGCGCGCACCGGACGGGCGCATCGGCATGCTGCTCGGCCACGCGGGCAACCGGCTCGACGCCGACATCGAGGAACTCGCCCTCGTTGCGACGGAGTTCGGTCCCGACCTGATCGTGGTGAAGGAAGATGAAGGCCACCTGCGCGGACGGCAGCCCGGCGAGGTGCCCGCGATCATCAGGAACGCGCTTCTCAAATCCGGGATGCCAGCAGCGGCCGTGCCGATCTGCCCGTCGGAAGTCGATGCAGCGCTGATGGCGCTCGACTGGGCGCGCCCCGGCGACGCGTTGGTACTGCTTATTCATTCGAGTCCAGCGCGCGTTCGCATGCTGGAAATTCTGCAGGCCCGGCGCGACGCCTAGAGCCGGCCGGCACCGTTCAGTCCTGGCCAGGGCCGGATGTGGCCGCCTATCTGCGTGAGCTCTTCCGCCAGCTCGCCGAGCGCAAGCAGCGCGCGCGTCGCGCATGCGCGCGTGCAGAGACTCGACACGGTCCGCCACGCGTCGCCGAACAGGCCGCCCTGCAGGCAGGCGATGGCATGCAGTGTCGAAGCTTCCATCGCATTGACGCGCCAGCAGCCCATCCGCGATGCCGGTGACGACGGCAGTGGCGCGCCATGGACCAGTGCGACATAGCTGCGAAACACCGACGACACCGCGCTCAGCCCAGCCCGGTCGAACGATTCCTGCAGGCAGTCGAGCGCGAAGTCCGGGTCGTCGCACCGACGATCCCCAGCGGATGGCCCAGACGAGGAAGCGCTCGGCCCCTGTCAGGTCGCAGACGCTGAGTCCTTCGCAACCTTTGCGGTTGTCGAGCGTGGCGGACGCTGCGTGGGGTGACGCATCGAACGTCATGTTGGATCATTCCTTAAATACGAATGATTCTTATTATCATATGACTGACTTGGCATTGCAAGCTGCCCCCCGCTGTCTCGCCGTGTCTGCCATCACCTTCGATACCCGCAAGCACGTCAAGCAGGTTGGCCGTCGCGAACGCGTCCTGCACGGCGGGATCGACGAAAGGCTGGCAGGTGTGAAAGCAGCGCTCGTCGCCGACGACCCACAGGCGGACCAGATCAGCGTCACGCGATCGTCATGCACAGGTCACTTTCTGGTCACGCACCCGCCCTAAGGTACGCGCTTCCAGTTTCCTTGCCGTCGTACTCAGGAGAGTTTGCGCATGAACATGTACCGCTTGCTGTTTGCGGGCGTCGCGATCGTCGGCCTTGCTGCCTGTGAGGGCGGCGGCGTGGACCTCAAGGTCTCGACGACCGACAACTCGGTCGACAACAGCCAGAACACCTCGGGAGGCGGCGGCAGCACCAATCCTTGCGCCTCCTACACGCTGCCGAACTCGAGCGAAGTCCGCCAGGGCACGTTCGACGGCCGCAACTGCGTCTATGGGGCCGATTTCGTCGGCACGACCAACCCGCTGCTCGTGGACCTGTCGATCCCGTTCATCTCGGGCGTGCACATCTTCCAGGACAGCCTGTTTGTCGGCCAGAACGTCAGCAGCGGCGCGGCGCTGGCTGGTGGTGCCGGGCCGAAGCTGACGATCGCCGCGGGCAGCACGCTGGCATTTTCCGACTCGGCCGACTACGTCCTGATCAACCGCGGCTCACAGATCATCGCGCTGGGTTCGCCCTCGGCGCCGATCACGTTCACCGCGTTTGCCGATGCGGTCTCGAACACGGCCGGCGCCAACGACGTCTCGCTGTGGGGCGGCATGGTGATCAACGGCAACGGCATCACGAACAACTGCACGGACGACCAGCGGCAGAACAACCAGTGCCACGTCACGGCCGAGGGCCAGCCGTCGAACTACGGCGGCAACGACAACGCCGAGAGCTCCGGCTCGCTTCGCTACGTGGTCGTCAAGCACACCGGATTCGAAGTGGCGCCCGGCGACGAGCTGAACGGCATCACGTTCAACGCGGTTGGTTCGGGCACCGAGGTGGAGTTCGTGCAGGTCTACAGCACGTTTGACGACGGTCTCGAGTTCTTCGGCGGCGCGGTCAACGTCAGCAACGCCGTCGTGCTGTTCGCACGTGATGACTCGCTCGACTTCTCGGACGGCTGGAGCGGCACGATCGACAAGGCGCTCGTCATCCACTACCGGACGGACGGCAACCGCTGCATCGAGGGCGACAACATTGGCGAGGGTCGCAGCAACGCTGGTGCGCCGCTCGACACGGCCCCGTTGACGAACCCGACGATCCGCAACATGACCTGCATCACGTCGAACTTCGACGCCGGCACGCACGGCGACTCCGAGGGGCCGCTGGTGCGGCAAGGCGCCCGGCTCCAGCTGCAGGACAGCATCGTCTATGCAGCCTATGGCGTGGCTGCCAATGGCACGACCTCGAACGAGTGCGTCGAGATCGAAAGCGACGTTTCGCTGGCCGCAGCGGCAGCGGGCGAGTCGACGCTGATCAACTCGATCATTGCGTGCGAGGAGCCGGCCAAGGGCACGCTGGCGAACGGCGATCCGCTCGTCGACTGGGTGCGGGGCCTCAATCCCAGCACGAACGCCGGCAACTATGCTTTCAACGCAGGAAACGTCGTGATCACCGACTCGGCGAATGCCAGCGTGTCGGTGCTCGCCCCGCTGACCTACTTCACGGCCACAGCGTTCGCCGATGCAACCGGCGTCGCGTTCACGATGGCACCCGCAAGCGGCCAGGTCGGCGCCGTGCTGCAGAACGACGACTGGACGTCCCCGTGGGCGTTCGGCCTGCGCGCGTCGAATGCCGACGAGCCCCTGTGGATCACTCAGTGAGAGCACCCATGAGGCCCGCATCACTGGGTGGCACGGTCCGGGCGTTGCTCGCCCTGGCCGCGGCGACCGCGGCAGGCCGTGGCCTGCCAGCGGTCGCGCAGGAGGCGCCGCCGCCGCTGCCGCCGAAAGCCGCGATGGCCGACGGCAAGGTGTTGGAGGAAATCGTCGTTGAAGGCCGGCAGCGGTCGGCGGCAGAGCAGGTGCTGCAGGAGCGCATCGAGCTGCCGGTCGTGGCGGACGTCGTCAGTGCCGAGCAGATCAGTCGCGTCGGTGACAGTACCGTCTCGCTGGCGCTGCGGCGGCTGCCCGCGGTTACCGTCGTGGATGGCCAGTACATCTACATCCGCGGCCTGGGCGAGCGGTATTCGAGCACGACGCTGAATGGCGCGCAGGTGCCCTCCCCGGACCTTACGCGCAACGTGATTCCGCTCGATCTGTTTCCGGCGGCCATCGTCGAGACGCTGAAAGTCCAGAAGGGCTACTCGCCGGACAAGCCAGCTGCGTTCGGCGGCGGCAACGTCGATGTGCGCACGCGCAGCCTGCCCGATCGGTTCGTTGCCGATATCGAGGTCGGCACGGGCTGGAACTCCGACAGCACGGGTAACGGTTACACGTATCCGGGCGGCAGCGACGACCGCTGGGGCACCGATGACGGCACACGCGCACTGCCACGGGAGATCACGGGCGCAATCGATCAGTATGCCGGCGACATCACGCCGACCGGCATCCTTCGCGCGCTGGACCGAGGCGGGGGGGTTCAACACCTTGGCGGATGCGGAACAGGTCAACCGCGACATCGCGCTCAACCTCAACCGGAACCTCGACTTGCGCAAGCAGTCGCTCGATCCGGACATCAACGTCGAAGCAGCACTCGGCAACATGTGGCAGGTCGGTGAAGGCGGCGACTGGCGCGTCGGCGGTCTCGCGGTCGTCGACTACGGCGACCAGTGGCGGAATCGCGAGCGGATCAACCGCTCGGCAACGAGTCCGGACGTCGACTTCGACGTGACAGAGCGCACGATCCGCCAGACGACGCTGACCGGCAGCGTGGCCGTTGGCCTCGACTGGGCCGAGGAGCATCAGCTGCAGGCATCGTGGCTCTACTTGCGCAACACCGAGGACGAGGCCTCGCTGACAGTTGGCAACAACTTCAACTTCCAGGCGAACACCGGGTCGCAGCTGCGCAACTACCGGATCCGCTTTGAGGAACGCGAGCTCGACGTGTTGCAGCTGAGCGGCCGCCACAAACTGGGCGGGGCGACGCTCGACGTACTGGATTTCGTGCCGGGTGTGAGGAACCTCGAGGACCTGGTGTTCGACTGGTACTACACGGATGCCAGTGCCGACACCGACATTCCGAACGAAGTGCAGTTCTCGGCCGTCGACCGGCTCGACCCGGACACCGGTGAGTTCCTGTCCACGTCGATTCGTTCGTCCGCGACTGCGGCGGACTATCGGTTCACGGAGTTGCAGGACGACGTGACCAGCTACGGCATGAAGTTCGAGATGCCGTTCGAGACCGGCGACTTCCTGATCGTGCCCAGTGGCGGTTACGACTATTACGAAAAGGGGCGCGGCTACCTGCAGACGCAGCTCGGTCTCGGCACGACGGCGTCGGCGGCTCTGCCTAACCTGGTCGGCACGCCCGGCCAGGTGTTCACGGACGAGAACATCACGAACGCCTCGAACGGCTACGTGCTGTCGCTGGGCGGTATCGGCACGGAGAGCTACCTCGCTGGCGAGACGATCGACGCAGCCTTTGGCAACGTCGACGTAACCTGGAAGGAGACCTGGCGGCTGAGCGCTGGAGCCCGCTGGGAGGATTTCGCGCGGGTTTCCGTGCCGATCGACCAGTATGAGTACGACACCGGCGTCGGCATCATCCGGGTGCCGCTCGAGGACATTCAGAACCAGGCGTTCGCGGAAGATGACTTCTATCCAGCCGCCGCGCTCACCTGGATGCCCGGCCAATTGTGGGCCGACCAGTTCCAGCTGCGCTTCGGCTGGAGCGAGACGACGGCGCGGGCTGACCTCCGGGAGATCTCGGATGCGACGTTCATCGATCCGCTGACCGAGGCTCGCGTACGGGGCAATCCGAACCTCGTGTCGTCCGACCTGACCAACCTCGACCTGCGTGGCGAGTGGTTCTTCGGCAGTGGCGACAACCTGACGGTCTCGTTGTTCTACAAGGACATCACGAATCCGATCGAGACAGTCGAGGCTCCCGGCAGCGACGACAACATCGGATTGACCTTCATCAACGCGGCGTCCGCGGACGTGTATGGCCTCGAGGTCGAGTGGCTCAAGGGTCTCGACTTCATGTCGCTCGGCAAGTGGTCCGATGCGTTCTTCGTCTCCGGCAACGTGACGATCAGCGACTCGAACCTGACGATAGGCAGCAACGCGCTGAACCTGACCAACAACGAGCGCCGGCTCACGCAGCACGCGCCGTGGGTGATCAACCTGCAGCTCGGATTCGACGCGCCGAACGAGCGACACAGCGCCTCTCTGGCTTACAACGCGTTCGACGAGCGGGTCTTTTTCGCCGGCTCCAATGGCGCGCCAGATGCCTACGAACAGCCGTTCCACTCGCTTGATGTGGTGTACAGCTACTATCCGATCGAGCAGATGGCGCTGAAGTTACGTGCGCAGAACCTGCTGGACGAGCAGATAGAGATCGAGCAGGGCGGGGTCACCGTCCTCGAGCAATCCGTCGGCATCGTCTTCAAGTTCGACGTCTCCTACAAGTTCTAGCGTTGCTCCAAGCGGCCACCCGCCCGCAGCCGGTGCTGGCTGCGGCGCGGGCCGGCCGGCCCTCCCACTAGCGAGGATGGCTAGCCTTCCAATCCATCGCACGCCGCACTCGTCGCTCGACCGAAGGGTGCGTGTAGAACAGCGTTTCCTCGAGTTCGCTCGGCCGGGGATTTCGATACTCGGCGGTCTTCACCAACGCGGTTGCCAGGGCGTCAGGCAGATTCACGTTCTCGAGCGAGTATTGGTCAGCCTCGTTCTCGCCCATGCGGATCGTGCCGTTCACGAGCGGCTGCGCGAAAAGCAGGAGCAGCGAAATCATGAACACCAGCACCGGCAACCCCGTCGGGTCGCCGATCGACGCGCTGCTGCCGAACGCGCGCGCGAACCTCGGAAACGTGCGGTCCGCGACGAAGAAGAACAGCACCGACAGCACCGACAGCAGGATCACCGTGCGCCAGACATGCCCGAGCACGTAGTGCCCGATCTCGTGGCCCGTGACGGCCTTCACTTCGTCGAGCGACGCGCCCTTGTACGCGATGTCGGAAATGGCAATGCGGGCCGAACCCGCGATGCCCGAGACGTTGGCCGTGAAGTTGTTCGACTGGCGGGAACCGTCGTAGACGAAGATGCGATCTTCGGGTACGCCCGCCTGCTTCGCCATCACCACCAGTGCGTCGCGCACCTCGCCTCCAGGCACGGGCTTGTACTCGTTGAACAGCGGCTCGATGAAGACGGGGCCCGCAAGCAGGAACACCGACAGCGCGAACGCCGTCAGGGCGCCCGACCACGCCCACCAGAAGCGGCCCGTCCGGCGCATCAACCCATAGACGCCGACGAAGAACAAACCCACGAGCACGGCGAATATGGCGACGCTTAGGGCCGACTGGCCGAGGAAGTCGCCGAGCGGCTGGCCGGTGCGGCCGTAACCGAGTTCGCGCCACCACTCCTGGTACAGCGTCCATGGCAGTGAGATCAGGTTTGCAGCGACGAAGTACAACGTCGCAATCACGAACGCCCTCAGGTTGAATCGGCGGGTGCCGACCATCGTGCTGATGCGATCGAGAATTCCGGAGCGCACGATCAGCCACGCGACCAGCGCCGAAACCAGCAGGTTCCAGAGCAGCAGCCAGTGGCCACCCGTCGTGTAGGCCGCGGCTTTTGCCAGCGCATCCGTGCCGAGTGAATCAATGTATGCGGCGGTTGCGGCTTGCGGATCGAACGACATGAAGACCCCGGACTGGGAGAGAAGTGGTGGGCCCGCTGTCCAGCGCAAAGGCGGGGAAAAAAAGTGGATTCAATCGGCTGGCAATGGGCAAGGTTATCAGCCTTAAGGCGGGGCAACCGCTCCGAAAGCCTGCAGCAGCATTGCAGTGAGCTCATGCATACCCCCGAGCGGTGCGCGCGGCGGCTCCAGCCCGGCGGCGAAACCCTGCGCGATGAAGCGCTCCAGCAGCTGCCGATCGCGGGAGATGATGTGCACCGGGACATCCCAGGACGCGCCCTCTCCGCTGACGTTCGCGGTCGGTTGGTGATCCCCCAGCAGCACGTACACGGTGTCGCGCGACTGCGGCAGGCGCAGGTAACCACCGATCCAGCGGTAGGTGTACTCGACCAACCGCAGGTAGGCCGGCGTCATGTCGAGCCAATCGACGGGCACGGCCAGCGCACGCGCGGTGTCGGCTTCATCGAAAGGCTGCTCGCCCAGCAAGCGTTGCCAGTCCGGCTGGTAGGGCGGCACCGGGCCGAACGGCACGTGGGTGTTGATCGTCGCCGCGAACACGAAGCGCGGCGGCGCCGGCGGTACGCGTGGATACAGTTGCTCGAAGCGGGCAAAGGCGAACTGGTCCGGTACCCTCCACCAGTTGCCGAGTGTCGGCCCGCGGTAGTCCAGCGTGCGCCCGTCCACGTAGACGTCGTACCCGTACCAGGCGCGCTCCGGCCAGTCCCAGGACACTGACGAGTACAGGCCGAAAGTCTGGTAACCGTGCGAGCGGAAGACGCTGATCAACGACGGACGCGTCGTCGTCAGCAGCAGGTCATGTCGCCGCGGATCCGCGAGATCCATACCGGCAAGCAACGACACGTGCGCGAGATCCGATCCGCCGCCGATCGTGGGCGAACGCACGAAGGCAGACACCACCTGCAGGCCGGCCGCGGCTATGTCCCCGGCCAGGCGCTCGCGCGCCGGTCCGAGCATGCGGACGGCACGCTCATCGTCGTAGACGACAGCGCCGACTGACTCGAGGAATACGAGGTACACGTCACGCCCCTGCAGTCCCTCGAACGCGCGGCTGTTCGCGCTCGCCAGCGCGCCGTCCACGACCGTAGTCGCCGGCAGCGCACGGGCGATCCGCTGCGACGAAGCGGCAGAAGCCAGCAGGTCGAACTGGTCCCAATAGTTCGCGAGCACCGGCTTCGACACCAGCGGCCAGGTGGCGCGCACGCCAGCGTAGTTCGCCAGCACGAGCGCGACCGCGGCGGCCGACGCCAGCCAGGTCCAGCGCGCACGCAGCGCATACGGCACCGCCTCGCGCGCGACAACCTCGATCGACACGCGCAACAGGCGGTGCAGTCCCCATCCGAGCAGAGCCAACGCCGTCAGCGCAACGGTTGCCTGCCACCACGCGCCCCCTTGCACCGCGACCCACACGAAGCGCGGGATCCGTGGCACGTCCCAGTACAGATTGACCGCTCGTCCAAACAAGGCAGGCGCAGTCACATCGGCGTAGCGCAACAGGACGAGCAGCGAATAGACGGCGGCCAGCAGGCCCGCCGCGCGCCGTGACAATGCGCCGCGCCACGCGACCACGAGCAGCAGGAGCAACCACAGCCAGACGAAGCCAGGGGCCAGTCGCGCATCGGGCAGGATGCCCGGCGTGGGCCACCAGTTGCGAAAACTCAGGCTGCCATTGAGGAACAGCAGTGCGAGCAGCGCCGCCGCGGTTTGGCGATAGTCCGTCATGGGCCGGCGCCAGATAGCGGTGCCGCCGCGCTGTGTCACGCGACCCGTCCGATGCCGATGTAACCCATGCCGAACTGTACTGGCGTGATGTGCCAGTCCAGCAGCCGCGGCGCAATTCGGTCCCAAGGTGTTCGCAACTCGCCGGGTGCCCCGTTGTAGTCGCGATTCTTGAGGTAGACCCACGGATTCAGCGGGGCGAACCACCACGGGAAGTACTTGATGCCGGCGATCGCCACCGCGGCACCCGGACGCGCGCAAGCCAGCACTGCGTTCACCGCGGATTCCGAGCGGAGGATGTCGTGTGTGTAGTGGAAGAACAGCGCATCGACCGGTTCCGGCAGGCGCAGCGCCTGCGCGGGTGTCTCGAACAGCAGCACGTTGCTCCACCCTGCCGCAGCGACCCGAGCGAGCGCGCCCGCATGCATCTCGGGCTCTGGTCGAAGCCGAAGACCCGGCCGTTATCCCCGACGGCATCGCGCAGCAAGGCCAGGCTGAGGCCCGTGCCGCAGCCGACATCGAGTACGCGCTGCCCGGGCTGCAGTCGCAGCGCGGCCACCGCACGCTCGCGGATCGGCCAGGTCGGACCGCAGGTGGCGTCATAGCCCGTGGCCCGTTTCCGGTACTTCAGCACCGAGCGAGCGCGGACCTCCGCGTCGGGCAAGGACGCAGGACCCTGCCGCGACGGCGCTCCACTCATACCGCGGATGCCTCGGCCGCCGGCGCGTCGAGCGAGGAAAAGCCTGGCGTCGCGGCGTGCGCGCGTGCCGGCATCGGGCCGTGGTCAAGGTAGGGCGCCGGCCAGCCGAGCAACGCACTGGCGTCCTCACAGCGCTGGCGCAGGTGCTCGCGGTCGCGTCCGCCCAGGTGCACGATCCCGTAACGGTGGCTGCCGGTCCAACGGAAGTCGCGGGCGAGCGAGCGGCCAGTCTTGGGAAAGCTGAACAACAACGCATCGGGAAATCGGCGGGCCAGAGCCTCGCGCTGCGGCACAGCGGGTGCCGGCGGCACGTCACCACTCGCTTCGAAGACCCGGTACACGAGGCTGGCGGCCACCTGCGCAGTGGGCCGGCGCAGCGGCAGTGACTGCGGATCCTCGCCCAGCGCCAGTGCCAGCGCCATGGCGTGGGCGTCCACGCCGTGCACGCGCTCGTACAGGTCGGAAAACTGCGAGGCCAGCCGGGGATTGCACTCGATCACTCGGAGGCGGTTGTCGTGATCGTCGTAGAAGAATTCCAGGTTGAAGAAACCGTGCGCGTAGCCGATGGCGCCAAGGAAGCGCTGCGCCACCTCGAGTGCGCGCCGCTGCACCGCCACGGCGAGCCGGCTGGGATGTTCCCAGCGCATGAAGGCCTGGGTGCCGGGGTACATGATCGCATCCACCACGCCCAGTGCGTGCACGCGGCCGTCCTGCACCCAGCCGTCGAGGTTGAACTGCGCAGTCTGCGGCGCTACCGGCTCCTCGAGCAGCATCCGGTACGCGCTGCCCGCCTGCGGCAGCCGCGCATGGCACACCCGCTCGAAGGGCTCGACCAGCTGGCGGATGAGCCAGCGCTCGGGCCAGCCGAAACGCGTATGCGCGCGCAGTTGGTCGGGCTCCTCGATGCGACGCGCAAGCACGGAGAACGCACCTTTCACCGGCTTCGCAAACACGGGGTAGTCGATGCCCCGGGGAATGGCTGCGTCATGGCCCGCATCAAGGCAGGTGAAGCGAAGGTTGGCATCGGGCGCAACCTGCTCCAGCACCCGCCGCGCATGCAGCTTGTGCTGCGCGGCGAGCACGCTCTCCGGGCTCGTGCCCGGCAGACCGAGCCGCTCTGCGACCAGTGCCGCCGTCAGCGTGCCGAACTGCTCGTGGTGGGACAGCACTGCCCGCCACCCGCGCCGCCGCCCGCGCTCCGCCTGCCGCGCCGCGAAACGCTCGATGTCGAACCCTGGCAACCGGAGATTGCTCGGGAACGAGAACAGGTCGAAGCCGGCATGATCGCAGCGCACAGCGCCACCGGGCGCGCCGAGTCGCCGCATCGCCCCTCGATCCCAGTCGTAGGCAAAAAGCCAACCGATGCGGGGCGAGGAACTCATCCGGGCTGCTCGCCGCGTGTGTTTCCGGGACATGGCGTCATATTTTTGCGGGTAGCCGCTGCATTCAATTCTCGCCTCATTGCCGTGCGTCCGCATGACACCAAGGTCTGGCGTCGACAGAAATCAAAGTTTCGCACGGCCGGCGCCTTGTCCGCATGACCGCTCAACCGCCCGCAGGCCCGCGGGTGCACCTGGGTTACTGTAAGGTCGCGCAGAACAACTGTAACTCGTCGCGACGGAGCACCATGGTTCCCTCTCCTTTCGACGTTCTGTTTGAAGCCGTCGCTATCGGTCCGGTCACGGCGCCCAACCGCTTCTATCAGGTCCCCCACTGCAATGCGCTCGGCCACCGAATGCCGCGCAGCCTTGCCGCCATGCGCGGAATAAAGGCCGAGGGCGGCTGGGGCGTCGTTTGCACCGAGGAAACGGAGATTCACCACAGCAGTGACCTCTCACCGTACGTCGAAGGTCGCCTGTGGAGCGACGACGACATACCGGCCATGGCGCTGATGGCGGACGCCGTGCACGAACACGGTTCACTGGCGGGAGTTCAGCTTGCGTACAACGGCATCAACGCGACGAATCTCTACTCGCGCGCGGCACCGCTCGGACCGCGATCGATGGGCACCGTGGGAGGTACGGGTTGGGAGCCCGTCCAGTCACGCCGCATGGACAAGAAGGACATTCGAAACGTCCGCCTGTGGCACCGGCAGGCGGCGCTGCGCCCGCCGGCGCGCCGGATTCGACATCGTGTATTGCTACGCCGGCCACGGCATGAGCGTGGCGATGCAGTTCCTCATGCGACGCTGCAACGATCGCACCGACGAATACGGCGGCACACTCGAGAATCGTGTGCGACTGCTGCGCGAGTTGATCGAGGAAACCAAGGACGCCGTGGGAGGCAGTTGTGCCGTCGCGGTCCGATTGGCAGTCGACGAACTGCTGGGCGCGGGCGGCATCACCCATGCGGGCGAAGGTCACGATGTCATTGCGATGCTGGCCGAGTTGCCGGACTTATGGGACGTCAACGTCAGCGGCTGGAGCAACGACTCGGCCTCATCGCGCTTTGCCAAGGAAGGCTACCAGGAGCCGTACACCCGGTTCGTGAAGCACTTGACCAGCAAACCGGTCGTCGGAGTTGGACGCTACACCTCGCCCGACTCGATGCTGTCGGCGGTACGGCGTGGTGTTCTCGACCTCGTCGGCGCGGCACGCCCGTCGATTGCCGATCCATTCCTGCCGACCAAGATCCGCGAGAATCGTTGCGACGAGATACGCGAGTGCATCGGCTGCAACATCTGCGTGTCTGCAGACATGCGCAGCGTTCCCATTCGCTGCACACAGAACCCGACGATGGGCGAGGAATGGCGGCGCGGTTGGCACCCGGAGACCATCGCTGCGAGAACGTCCGATGCAGAAGTCCTCGTCGTCGGTGCCGGCCCGGCCGGTCTCGAAGCTGCGCGCTCGCTCGGTCAACGCGGATACCACGTCACGCTCGCCGAGGCCAGCCGCGAACTCGGCGGTCGTGTGTTGCAGGAAGCCTCGCTGCCCGGCCTGAATGAATGGCGTCGCGTAGCCGACTGGCGCATTGGACAGTTGCGACGAATGCCAAACGTCGACGTGTACCGGGAAAGCCCGCTGACGGCTGCCGACGTACTGGAGACGGGCATTCGCCACGTCATTCTCGCCACTGGCTGCACCTATCGTCGTGACGGCATCGGCCGCACGTTGTGGCAACCCATTCCGGGCCATGGGCTGCCGCAGGTGCTGACCCCCGATGACATCTTCGACGGCCGCGCGCCGATCGGGCGCGTCGTCATCTACGACGACGATCATTACGTGATGGGCGGCGCGCTGGCCGAGCGCTGCGCACTCCTCGGCTGCACAGTGGCACTGGTCACGCCCGCCCCCGAAGTTTCGTACTGGACGCGATTCGCACTCGAGCAGGAACGCATCGAAATGCGCCTGCGCAGCCTGGGCGTAACCCTGCTCACCCGGCACACGCTGTCCAGGATTGAAGTGGATGCTGTCACTGTCACCGACAGCATGACCGGAGTCTTGCGCGCACTTCCCATTGACAGCGTGCTGCTGGTGTCGGACCGGAGTCCGAAAGACGGTCTGTACTACGAACTTGAACCTGCACTGAACGACGGCAGGCTGCACTCGCTGCGCATCATCGGCGACGCCGAGGCTCCCAACCTGATTGCTCAGGCCGTCTTTGCCGGTCACCGTGCGGCTCGCGAATTTGGCGAGCCTCCGGCAGAGGGGACCCCGTTCAAGGTCGAGCGGATCGCGGTGTAAATAGCGGTGCAACCCGGGGGAGTGACATTCGCCTGACCGTCGACACATTCGACATTGGGCCAACGCCGCCGCTGGCACGCCCCGGCAAAGAGCCTGGAAAGTGAATGTGGTGGGCCCGCTGGGATTCGAACCCAGGACCAAGGGATTCACGTTGCCCCGAAGTTTCCTTCGAGCGTGGACTATCTCTTCACCCTCGGCCTCATGCCGGTCGGGTGCGGGAAGCTGAACCTGTTATCAAGGGCACTGCAGCCCTCAGGTAGTCTCTGCACCTTCCGGCGGTGTACCGCCGGCTTGGCTCAGGGTTGCCATCGGCGCCCTCGCCATTAGGTTTCCCTGAATTCATCCCGTCCACTCCGTGGATTACTCCGCGGAGGCACCTTTCGATGAGTCCCCTGCACTAACCGCTGTGCTACAGGCCCCCGCCGCGATTCTACAGAACGCAGCAACTAATCGCTTGGAATCGATGGCATCAGACCGGCAATGTGCATCCATGGAAGGCCCTGCAACGCTCAGATGCGTCGTTTGCAGCGAATGCCTGTGTGGCAACCAGAGAGTTTTCCGCTGTGTTCCAATTGCCACGCCGAGCATCACAATCCGGGGGCGTTCATCGATCGAGCATGAGTGAACGCTGAGCCTTACTTCGCCGCCGTCACCCGGATCAACTGCCCTTCGCTCTCGTCGGTGAGCAGATACAGCGCGCCATCGGGTCCATTCACGACCGTACGAATGCGTCTCTTGATTGCCTCGCCAAACAGCCGCTCCTCGCCCACGACCCTGCCGTCGCGCATTTCAAGCCGCGAGAGGTCACCCGACTTCAGGCCGCCCACGAACACGCTGCCTTTCCACGCCGGAATCGCTGTCCCCGTGTAGAACGCGAGCCCGCTCGTCGCAATCGACGGCACCCAGTAGTGCGCGGGTGCCTCCAGGCCCGGCGCCTCGGTCTTGTTGCTGACCGGCTTGCCTGAATACTCCATTCCATACGTGACGAGCGGCCAGCCGTAGTTGCGACCGCCGAGCGTGCGGTTCATTTCGTCGCCGCCCTTCGGCCCGTGTTCGTTTGTCCAGAGCTCACCCGTCGCCGGGTCAAGTGCAGCACCCTGGATGTTGCGATGACCGATGGACCAGAGTTCTGGCAGCGCGCCTGCCTGCTTGAGGTACGGATTGTCCGCCGGTGCATTGCCGTCGCGATCAATTCGCACGACCTTGCCGACGTGATTGTCCAGCAGCTGAACCTTGTCGCGACCGGAGTTACGGTCTCCAAGCGTCACGAACAGGTTACCGTCGCGGCCAAAAACCAGCCGCGACCCGAAATGGTGTCCGCCTTTCATCGCCGGCTGCTGCCTGAAAATGACGGACACGTCCTCGAGCCCCTTGGGTCCAAGCTTCGCGCGCGCGACGCTCGTGCCGTTCATTCCGTCGCCGCGTGGTTCCGCGAACGACAGATAGATACGCTGGTTGCGGGCGAACTCCGGATCGAGCGTGACGTCGAGCAGGCCGCCCTGCCCGACCGCATCCACGATGGGCACGCCGGCGAGCGGCTCACCCACCTTGCCGGTGCGGTCGACGATGCGAAGCCGACCCGGGCGCTCGGTGACGAGTGCACGGCCATCCGGCAGGAAGGCCAGTCCCCAGGGATGATCGAGGCCGTCCGTGATCACCTCGAGCTGGACTTTCGCTCGCTCGGTGGCTACGACCTGTGGCTCATCGAGCGCCTGGGCGCAGACGGCGGTGAGCAGCAGGACTGGCGCGAGGACGACGCCGGCGGCGAACGCCGGCTGCAGCAAACGCAACAAGACAGTGGTGGATCGCACGAAGTTCTTCCGGGTCGACGCAGGGATCGCCATTCTCGCGCCGACTGGGCGGCGGAGCCACTCTACGTGCGACCCCAGGCAGCAACGTAGCGAGTTGCCCGGGAGCGGGGACCGCCCCACCGAACTTCGCCGCGCCGCGGTCAGGTCCCGGGCAGGGCCGGGCGCGAGGCGGCCCGCGCCTTGAACTCCGCCACTTCCTGCTTGCCCTCGATGAAGTAGTAGATCAGGTAGGCCAGGCCGATGCCTGCGGGGATCAGGCCGAGGTACTTCACGCCGGGTTCGTCTTCGACGATCGAGGCGAAGAAGACCATCAAGCCGAGCCCGATGAACAACCAGACCATGCCGACCAGCAGATGGCGTGGCCGCTTGTTCGAGTCGAACACGTTGTCCGGCAGCGGCGGGACTTCCATACCGCGCTCGATCGCCGCCATCCGTTCCTTGTGGAACGACTCGACGATGTCGCGACGGCGACGGTAATCGATGATCGCGAACACGATCGGGATCGACAGCGACATGATGATCGCGACGATGGGGATGAATACGGCAACGACGTCTTCGTTCATGGTGCGGGCCTCCTCGGCTGTTGACGTTTCTATGCGCCGGGACCGGTAAAGGTTGCACTGCCGTCCTGCAACCTTTTGCCGCACCCGGGCGTATAAAGCGCCATGGACGCGGCAATCCAAGCTCACCTGGCAGCGGGCCGGCACGCACGCGCCTTCGACCTGATCGTGCCGGAGTTTCGTAACCGCGTGTTTCGACTCGCTTTTTCGATCCTGAAAGAACGTGCGGCGGCCGAGGATGCGGCCCAGGAAACCTTCGTCCGCGTCTGGAAGGCCTTGCCCGGCTTCGACGGCCGGGCAGCCTTGGGCACCTGGATCTACGCCATCACACGCAACACCTGCCTGATGGAATTGCGCAAGCGCCGGTCCACGGTCTCGTTCGACGACCCGTATTCGCTCGAGGCCCAGCACGCTGCGGCGAGTATCGCCACGGGTCCCGCCGATGACCCCGAACGCGACAACCTGCTGCGGCTGCTCGAGGCGCTGCCAGCCAGCCAGCAGCAGGCGGTGCGACTGTTTTATCTCGAGGAACGTTCCTACGATGCCGTTGCCGAGGCGCTCGACATGCCGCTCGGTACGGTCAAGAACCTGTTGTTCCGGGCACGCAAGCGCCTGATGGAGCTTGCCCGTCCCGAGGAGGTCCAGGCCGCATGAACCACACCAGTCACGACCATGCCCTGTCGCTCGGGCCGTGCGTCGACCATGAATTCGAGCTCATCGAACTGCACGCGGGCGAGCTCGAGGCGGAACGCAGCCGGGTGCTGCGCCAGCATCTCGAGCATTGCCCGCGCTGTCGCGCCTACCTGGCAGCGCTCGACGAACTCGACCAGGCGCTGACCCTAGCCGTGCCGAGCGCTGTCCCGTCGCCCGACTTTGACGCGCGACTGCAGGCACGCATCACCGAACAGGAGAGCATCCCGACGCGTGCCGACGCGCTGGCGGCGGCCGAACGCGAGCATGAAAGGATGCTGCGGCTGCTGGGTCGCGGACTCGGCTGGTCCGCCGTGCTCGACGCGCTGGCGCTGGCGCCAGTCGTACTCGGGATCATCGCGGCGATCGCAGCGTTTACGCCGCGACTGCAGGCGGAATTCGGCACGGCTGCAACCGATGCCAGCCCGGTGCTGGCGACCTCGCTGGTGCTCGGCTTCCTGCTTCGCAGCGGGTGGGCTGCTGTACGCACGCAGTCCCGGCGGCGGGTCGCCGGCGCTGCGAGGCTGAGTCAGGCCGTCGCCACGCACCGCGACGGCGCGAGCGTCCGCGAGCAGCGGCCTCAGACCTTTCGGGTCCAGCCGAACGTGTCGGGTGCGGTGCCGTTCTGGATCGCGACCAGCGCCGCGCGAAGTTTCCGCGTCACCGGACCGACCTCGCCGTTGCCGACGCGGACGTCCGCGCCGTCGCTGCGCACGAGCGTGCCGACGCCCGCGAGCACGGCCGCGGTGCCGGACAGCGCGGCTTCACCGGTCTTCACCCACTCCATCATCTCGGCGACGTCGAACACTCGCTCGTCCACCTTGAACCCCATTTGCCGCGCCATCGTCAGCAGCGAATCGCGCGTGACGCCGTGCAGGAAGGACGAGTCGAGGCTCCGCGTCAGGATGTGCCCCTCGCGGATCAGCAGGAAGTTCGCGGCGCCGGTTTCCTGCACGGAACCGTCCGGACAGAACAGCACCTGGTCGATCTTGTATTTCTCCTTGGCCGCGAGCGTCGGGCCCATGGCCGCGGCATAGTTGCCGCCGGTCTTCACCATGCCGAGGTGCTCCGCCGTGCGCTGCTTCTGGTCCTCGACATAAATGCGCAGGGGCTTCATGCCGCCCGCGAAGTAATCCCACACCGGGCTCGCCAGCACGATCAGCGTCGCTTCGTTCGACGGCTGCGACGCGGCGCCGATGTTCGGCATCGTGCCGAACAACACCGGCCGCATGTACAGCGCGCCCGGGGGTTCCGGCACCTGGGCCCGGTTGCGATCGATCGTCTGCAGGATCATGCGTTCGAGCTGCGCCTCGTCGGGGACCGGCAGCATGAGCAGCTTCGCACTCTGGCGCAGGCGCGCCATGTGCCGGTCCATGCGGAAGACGTGGATGCTGCCATCCGCATAGCGGTACGCCTTGAAACCTTCGAAGCAGGTGCTGGCGTAGTGCAGCACGTGCGCGGACGGGTGCATCGGGATCGGTGCGACCGGCACCAACTTGTCGGCACCCCACGCACCGTTGGCGTAGGTGGCGATGCTCATCTGGTCGGCGAGCACGGTACCGAAGGCGGGACGCGCGGGGGGAGTCGTGGTCATTGGGTTGTTCTCGGGACGGGTCGGCGCTGTGAATACGCCAGTTTAACCGGGGATGAAGATCGTCGCCGGGTGCTCGAGCAGGTCCTTGAGCGCCAGGATCATGGCCGCGGCGTCGTAGCCATCGACGAAGCGGTGATCGAACGATGACGAAAGATTCATGATGCGGCGAATGGCGATGGCGCTGTCCAGGACGACCGGCCGGTCGATCGCCTTGTTGACGCCGATGATTCCCATCTCGGGCGCATTGATGATCGGAGTCGAAACGATGCCGCCCATCCTGCCGAGACTGGTGATCGTGATCGTCGAGCCGCTCAGTTCCTCACGCGAGGCCTTGCCGCCCTTGGCGGCCTCGGAAACGCGCCGGATCTCGTCCGACAGGTCCCACAGCGTGCGGGCTTCGGCGTTTCGCACGACCGGCACCTTGAGGCCGTCCGGCGTTTGCGTGGCCACGCCCAGGTGCACCGGATGGTGCCGGATCAGCACGTTGCGCTCGGCGTCGTAATGCGCGTTGCACTGTGGAAACTCTTCGAGCACGCGCGCCAGCGCGGCTGCGAGGAACGGGAGGTAGGTGAGCGCAGGCGTGCCCTTTGGCGCCCTCGAGTTCAGGTGCGTGCGCAGCGACTCGAGCTCGGTGACGTCGATTTCCTCGACATACGAGAAGTGCGGGATCGTGCGCGCCGCATCCGTCATGCGTTGCGCAATGACGCGGCGCACGCCGATGACCTTGATCTGTTCGGTACCGGTGCGCTGCCGCAGCAGCGACGGCACAGCTGCGGAGCCACCGTTCATGCCCGAGGGTGCGGCGCCGCTAAGCGCGGCCACGAAGTCCTTCGGCATGATGCGGCCACTCGGCCCCGAGCCTGGGACCCGCCGCAGGTCGATGCCCGCCTCGCGCGCCTTGCGCCGCGTGGCCGGCGACGCTTTCACGCGACCGCTCGCCTCTGCCACCGCACTCTTCACCTCTTCCGCCGGCACGGGAGAAGTCGCGGGAACCACCGGTAGGCGCTGCACTTCTGCTGGCCGAGCTGGAGCGGTTGCGTGAACTGCGGGAACGGGAGCAGGCGCGACGACATCATCGTCCGCCGCCTCGGTCTCGAACACGACCAGTTCGGAGCCGACGCGCACCATGTCGCCCGGCTGTCCATTGATCGTCACGACCCTGCCGCTGACCGGCGCCGGCACTTCCACCGCCGCCTTGTCGGTCATGACCTCGGCCATGACCTGGTCTTCCTGCACCATGTCGCCGACCCTGATGTGCCACGCGACGACCTCGGCCTCGACGGTGCCCTCGCCGAGGTCCGGCATCTTGAAGACGTAACGTGTCATGCGGCCTCCATCACTGCCTTCAGGGCGGCGGCCACGCGTAGCGGACCGGGGAAGTACTCCCATTCGAACGCGTGCGGGTAGGGCGTGTCCCAGCCCGCGACGCGGCCGATCGGCGCCTCGAGGGCCCAGAAGCACTCTTCCTGGATCGTCGCCGGAATCTCAGCGCCGAAACCGGAGAAGCGCGTCGCTTCGTGCGCAATCAGGCAGCGCCCGGTCTTCTTGACCGACGTGCAGATCGTGTCGGTGTCGAGGGGCACCATCGAACGCACGTCGATGATCTCCGCGTCGATGCCGAGCGCCTTTGCCGCGGCCTCGCAGACGTAGATCATGGTGCCGTAAGCGACCATCGTGACCGCGCTGCCCTTGCGCACGATCTCAGCCTTGCCGATCGGCACGGTGTAGTAACCGTCGGGCACCTCACCCTTCGCATGAGTGCTCCATGGCACGGCCGGTTTGTTCGCGTCGCCATCGAACGGGCCGTTGTAGAGCCGCTTCGGCTCGAAGAACACGACCGGATCGTCGTCTTCGATCGATGCGATCAGCAAGCCCTTCGCATCATACGGCGTCGACGGCATGACGACCTTGATGCCGCAGACGTGGGTAAAGATGCCTTCCGGACTCTGCGAGTGCGTCTGCCCGCCGCGGATGCCGCCGCCGCAGGGGGTGCGTATCGTGACTGGCGCCCAGAAGTCGCCGGCGCTGCGATAGCGCAGGCGCGCGAGCTCCGAGAAGATCTGGTCGCACGCGGGGTAGATGTAGTCCGCGAACTGCACTTCCGCCACCGGGCGCAGCCCGTTCACCCCCATGCCGATGGCGGCGCCGACGATCGCGCCTTCGGCGATGGGCGTGTCGAGTACGCGGTGCTCACCGTACTTGCGCTGCAACCCGTCGGTGACGCGGAACACGCCGCCGAAGTAACCGATGTCCTCGCCCAGCATGACCACGTTCGGGTCGCGCGCCAGCATGATGTCCATGGCGGAGTTGAGCGCCTGGATCATGTTCATCTGTGCCATATCAAACTCCCTGCTCCGTCCGCAGCTGCTCGCGCGCTCTGCGCAGCCAGCCGGGCGGGGCCCGGGGCGGGGGGGGGGGGGGGGGGGGGGGGCGCCCCGGCGGCCGGGGCGGGGGGGGTGCTCCGGCATCTCCTTGAACACGTCCTGGAACATGAGGTCGCGATTGAGGCGCGGTCCGTCCGTGAGCGTTCCGTACTGCACGGCTTCCTTCCAGCTTTCGGTCACGTGCACTTCCAGTTCCCGTGCCAGCGCCTGGTGGCGTTCCTCGGACCATTCGCCGAGCTTGATCAGGTGATTCTTGAGTCGCAGCACCGGGTCGCCGAGCGGCCATTTCTCGTAGTCGTCCTTGGGACGGTAACGCGCAGGATCGTCGCTCGTGGAGTGCGCCGCGCCGCGATAGGTGACGTGCTCGATCAACGTCGGGCCTGCTCCGGTGCGCGCGCGCTCGGCCGCCCACTGCGTCACGGCATACACGGCCAGGAAATCATTGCCGTCGACCCGGATGCCGGCCATGCCATAACCCGGGCCGCGCGCCGCGAACGAGCGCTGTTCGCCGCCCGCAAAACCCTGGAACGTAGAGATCGCCCACTGGTTGTTGACGATGTTGAGGATCACCGGCGCCATGTAGACGGAGGCGAACAGCATTGCGTGGTGAAAGTCGGCTTCGGCGCTCGAACCTTCGCCGATCCACGACACCGCGATGTCGTCCTCGCCCTTGATCGCCGCGGCCATCGCCCAGCCCACGGCCTGCGGAAACTGCGTCGTCAGGTTGCCGGAGATCGAGAAGATGCGGCCTTCGGCCCAGTGGTACATCACCGGCAACTGCCGGCCTTTGCACATGTCGCGGGTATTCGAGAGCAGCTGGCACATCAGGTCGACGAGCGGTCGCCCGCGGACCACGTAGAGACCCTGGTTGCGATAAGCCGGGAACAGCATGTCCTTCGGCCGCAGCGCCATGCCCTGCGCGACCGAGACCGCTTCCTCGCCCAGGCAGCGCATGTAGAACGACGTCTTGCCCTGGCGCTGCGCGCGCTGCATGCGATCGTCGAAGATGCGCGTGAGCAGCATGTGGCGCAGGCCGATCTGCAGGTCCTGCACCTCGAGGTGCGGATTCCATTGCCCAACCGCAACGTGGTTGTCGTCGAGTACGCGCACGAGGTCGATCGACAGGTTGCCGATGTCGCGAACCCGGGCATTCACGTCGGGACGCGGCACGGCACCTGCTGGCGACGTCTCCAGGTAACTGAAATCCGGTTCTTCACCCGGACGTGAGTGGTGTTGCGGAATGTGCAGGCGTGAGCGGCGGGGCATCGCTACCTCGATCAATTACGGATGCGGTGGAACGGTTGTCGCGGTAGATTACTGACCGTTACGCTGGGGTGCGGAAATTGTTGCATTGCAGTGCAGCAATGCGAAATGTTCATTTCAGGGAGTTAGCTTTCATGGAAGAGGCATCACCCTCTCGTCTGGACAAAGTCGATCGGCGAATCCTGGACCTGGTGCAACGCGAAGGCGCCCTGTCGGTCGCCGAAGTTGCCTCGCGGACCGGGCTGTCCACCACCACCTGCTGGCGTCGCATTCAGGCCCTCGAGCAATCGGGCGTCATCAGGGGTCGCGTTGCGTTGCTCGATCGGGCTGCGCTCGGCCTCGACGTCACGATATTTGCCCACGTCAAGCTCTCGAGCCAGGGCCGCGATGCGATTGCAGCGTTCGCCGAGGCGATCCGCGAGCGACCCGAAGTGCTCGACTGCTACACGACGATGGGCGAATGGGACTTCATGCTGCGAGTGGTGACTCGCGACATCAAGGCCTACGAAGCCTTCTACCTCGACCACCTGTCGAAGCTGCCGTACGTGCAGTCGATCAATTCGTCGGTGACGGTCACCGTGATCAAGGAAACGACGATCCTGCCGATCGCGCTTTGAACAACGCTCGTGGAGCGATGCGAAGTTGGGTACTTTCCCGACTATTGGCGCGACTGTAGCCGCACTACCTTATTGGCACCCTGTCCGGTCTCCGGGAGTCTTGCCATGCGCTTCGTTGCGTTCACCGCTATCGTCCTGACTTCAACGCCTTTCGCTGTGACGGCTGCGGCCCCCGCTGACCGTTCCTGGGAGGCTTTGCCAGACGTGGCCCCGGCGCCCGCGGACAATCCGACGACGGCCGACAAGGTCGAACTCGGCAAGATGCTGTACTTCGACCCGCGACTGTCGTCGAGCGGTAACGTCTCGTGCTTCTCGTGCCACAACGTCATGGAGGGCGGCGACGACCACCGGCCGACGTCCATCGGCGTGCACGGTCATGTCGGCGGACGCAATGCGCCCACTGTCTGGAACTCGGCTTTCCTGTCCAGCCAGTTCTGGGACGGCCGCGCGGCGACGCTCGAGGACCAGGCCAAGGGACCGCCGGCGAATGCGATAGAAATGGGAATGCCCAACCTGGACGCGGTCATCGGCCGCGTGCGCAACATTCCCGGCTACCGGCCCTATTTTGAAAAGGCATTCGGCAAGGGTGACGTGGTCACCATGGACAACGTGGCCAAGGCCATCGCCGCCTACGAGCGCACGTTGATCACGCCGAATGGCGCGTACGACAAGTACGCCAAGGGCGACACGAAGGCGCTCACGGAGCAGCAGGTCCGTGGCCTCAATACCTTCGCCGATGTCGGGTGCACCAGCTGCCACCAGGGTCCGGCGTTCAGCGGTCCGCCGCTGCCGGTCGGCACGGGTTTCTTCATGAAGTTCCCGACGTTCCCGGACAGCCCGTACGTCGCGAAATACGATTTCCTGAGCGACACAGGACGCGCGAGCGCGACCAAGGACGACGCGGACAAGAACGTCTGGCGCGTCCCCGGCCTGCGCAACCTCGAGTACACGGCCCCGTACTTCCATAACGGCCTGGTTCACACGATCGACGAGGCCGTCCGCATCATGGCGAGCACGCAGTTGAACCAGTCGCTCAGCGACACGCAGGTGGCCGACATCGTGGCGTTCCTGGAAACACTTTCGGGACCATTCCCGACCCAGCAGATGCCGCGGCTGCCGCCAACCCCGGGTGACCTCATCGACTAGGACCGGCTTCCAGCGCGATCAGCCGCTTAGCCGCCGCCACAAGGCGCGACCGACGAGTCGCGCCTTGGTCCCGAAGTCGAAACGCTCGAGGTTGGTCTTGACGATGCCTTGCGTAAAGCGCGTGTGCTTCGAGTAGTCCACGACGACGTCGACGAGCACCGGCCTGCGCTCACGACTGGCGCAGGCCAGCGCATCGCGAATCACTGCGTCGATCTCGCCATCGCTCCCGATGCGCAGGAAACTTCGCGCCCGTCGCCTGCGCGACGCCGGCGATGTCGAGCGGACCGAGCACGGTGCAGGTCTTGCGGTTATAGGGGATTTCCTGCGCCTGCGCGATCTGCGCCAGTTCGCCATCGTTGAACACGAACACGACCAGCCCGAGTTCCTGCGCAGTCGCGGTCGCCAGTTCCATCGCGGTCATGCGGAAAGCGCCGTCGCCGACGATGCCGACCGCGGGCGAATCCGGTCGCGCGAGCTTGGCGCCAATGGTCGCCGGCACGCAGTAACCCATGCAGTTGAAGTCGGTCGGCGAGATCAAGCCGCGCGGACGATGGATTGGCAGCAGTTCGGCGGCCAGGAATGTGTGGTTGCCATCGTCGAGCACGACGGTGGCATCGTCAGGTAATTGCCGGCGCAGGCTGGCGAAGAACCGCGCGGGACTCACGCGGCCTTGCGTGTCGTGGCGCAGCCATTCCTCGAGATACGCCGCCTTCTGTTCGCGGATCGTGGCCTCGACCTGGCGCGGCGCCCGGGGACGGCGGCAATGGGCGCCTCACCCAGGGCCTCCAGCAGCAGTTTCAGCACGGCCTTCGCGTCGCCTTCGAGTGCAACGGACGCGGGGTAGTTGGCGCTGAACACTGCGGGATTGATGTCGACGTGGATCAGACTGGCCGGCGGCGTCCAGCCATAGCTGCCCGTTGCGATTTCACCGAAGCGCGTGCCCACGGCCAGCATGCAGTCGGTTCCGGCGAATGATTTTTCGACCGCAGGCACGGCCGCGCGACCGAGGCAGAAGCCGGCGTGCAGCGGATGATTCGCCGGAAACGCGCTCACGCCCTGCAGCGTGGTCGAAACCGGCGCACCGAGTCGCTCCGCCAGCAACGCAACTTCGTGCGTGGCGTCGACCGCGCCCCAGCCGACGAAGACAGTGGGAGACCTGGCGTTGCGTAACGACTCCGCAGCAGCCGCAACATCCTGCATCGTGCAGCGAACGGGCGCTGCTTCCCGCACGGGCGCCGCAACGGCGGGGCCTTCGTCGCCCGTCAGCAGTTGCAGGTGCACGGGAATCTCGACGAACACCGGCCCGGGTTCGCCGCTGGTTGCGACACGCACCGCCTCGTAGATCGTGGCGATCACGTCAGCGTGCTTCTCGACCAGCCACGTACCCTTGGTGATCGGCTTCAGCAGCGCGTGCTGGTCCATGTCGTGCAGCTGGTACTTGCGACCCGTGTCACGCCTTACGCCTCCCGCAATCACGAGCATCGGAATGCCATCGAGAAAAGCTTCACCGATGCCGCTCGCCGCGTGCGTAACGCCCGCTGCCGGCACGATGACGAGCGTGCCCAGGCTCGTCCCGCTGCGGCTCACGGCGTCAGCCATGAACGCACCCGCCCCTTCGTGAGTCACCAGCACCGGGGTGATCGCACTCGACTGCGCAAGTTCGTCGTAGATCTCGGTGTTGTGGACGCCGGGTATGCCGAACGTGAATTTCACGCCGACGTTCTCGAGGGCTTCGCGAAGCATCGAAGCTGCTGTGCGGCTCATGGCAGGCCTGCCCCTGGGTTTTGTGTGCGGCCGGAAGGTTTCGTGCGAATTGTAGGCCTGCCTCACCCTCGCAACCATCGGCCTTGACCCTGCCTCCTGCTGGCACCATCCTCGACCGGTCGCGACAGGAGACCCGGGCGATGGATGAAGTGCGGTTTGCAGTGATCGGCGCAGGTATGGCGGGGCTCGCCTGCGCCCACGAACTCGCGCGTGCAGATGCCAAGGTCACGGTGTACGAGCGTTCGCGCGGCCTGGGTGGCCGACTCGCCACGCGTCGCATGGGACAGCTCGCGTTCGATCACGGCGCGCAGTTCATCACGGCGCGCAGTCACACGTTCAATCGTTACGCGGAGATCGCGCTGCGTGCCGGCATGCTCGACGCCTGGCGACCGCGCATCATGGAGGACGACCGCGCGTGGCCCGCACCGATCGAGGACTGGTGGATCGGCCAGCCGGGCATGAGTGCGCTGGTGCGACCGCTCGCGCGCAACATCGAGATCCAGAGCGGCATCGCGGTCCATGAGCTGATCCCGAGCCAGCGCGGCTGGGAACTGCAGACCGACTCTGGCCGGCAGAACGTGACCTTTCGTGCCGTGGCGGTCGCAATACCGGCACCGCAGGCAAGTTCGCTGCTGAGTCCGCATGGCCGCTCGTTCAGGCAGATCGCGGACGTGCGGATGGCACCGTGCTGGACTGGCATGTTCGCTTTCGATCCACCGATCGACATAGGCGCCGATGCGCGGCGCTGGACCAGCGGACCGATCGTCTGGGCGGCGTGCAACTCGAGCAAGCCGGGCCGTCCGCAAACGCCGCAATGCTGGGTGCTGCATGCGTCAACCGGATGGTCGCGTGAGCACATTGATCTCGATGCAACGGAAGCCGCGAGCGTGTTGCTGCGGGCGTTCGAGGACAACCTCGGTTACCAGCTGCCGACTCCCGTGCATCGGGACGCGCATCGCTGGCGTCATGCACTGGTGGAGCGGCCGCTGGGCCTGTCGTGCGTGGTCGATGAAGAGCTGAACGCCGGTGCCTGTGGCGACTGGTGCATCGCGCCGCGCGTCGAGGCCGCCTTCGAAAGCGGCCGCAGCCTCGCTCACTCGCTCCTGTCGATGGTCGGACTCGCGTCACGGATGGTCCGTTCCTGACGGCCGAACACACGCAGCAGCACCCCGTCGCGCGAAAAACCTTCGAAGGTGCCCCAGAGCGCCAGCGCGAACAGCACGGGAATGATCTCGTAGATCACGCGATACATGAGCACCGCCGCGAGCAGCTGCTCGGGCGGGACGTCGGGCAACAACAGCAGCAGCATCGACTCGAGCACGCCGAGTCCCGCAGGGACGTGGCTCAGTACGCCCGCGAGCATGCTCGCAAGGTAGGCGCCCAGGAACGCGAGATACGGAATACCCATTGACGCCGGCAGCAACAGGAAGAGCACCGCAGACACGAGGAAGATGTCGGCGAGTCCGACGCAGAACTGCAGCGCCGTCATCGCCGGCGTCGGCAGGTTGACCGACCAGCCGCCGAGCTTCACTGGCCGCTTGCGCAACAGGATCAGCAGGACGTAGCCCGCGTCCTTGCAGAGGCCGATCAGGCCGAGCACACGCAGCCAGCCGCTCGAAATGCGGAACATCGGTTCGAGCATCTCTGCCGCAAAGACCAGCGAGATGTCCAGGAGCAGCCCGAAGGCGAGCGCGTACGGCATGTTCGCGAGCAGCACGGTGGCGCCGACCTCCGTCGCGGAAAAGCCGGCCGGCGTGTACATCCGATAACGCAGCGCGCCACCACTCAGCATCGCCTGGCCGACGGCGTGCCCGAGGGGAAAGGCGATGTACGCAGTGAGGATCGGCTTGGCGCGGCCGACTGCCTGCTTCACGTAACGCACCACCGCGACTTCGTAGAACGCGAGTACCGTGAAGGCACCGGCAGCACACAGGCCGGCGAGTGCCAGCGTCGAGACGGGCACCGCCTGCATCTGTGCGAGGACGTCGGCAAACCTGATGCGCTGGAAAGTACGCCACAGCACCCAGCCCGCGAGTGCTGCGAGCAGCACGCTCACGAGCACTCCGGCATAGGTTTTCAGGCGATTGCGGCGGGGATCGGACATCAGGGCTCTCTAGGTTCGACGGCGGGGGCAGAGCCCGTGGGACAGCCATACAATTGCGAGTAATTCTCAATAACGTTTGCAACTATCCGTGAGTCCGCGATGAAACCTCCACCTTGAAACGCAGTCCAATGCACAGGCAGGATCCGGGCTGCGTAGAATTCGTGCGGTTGGTCGATTGTCCCCTCTCGAGGAGAAGTATCCAAATGTCCGAACAGAAGTTTCCGCGTCGCACGCTGTTGAAGGGTGCGCTCCTGGGCGTAGCGGCCGTGCCGGTGTCGGCGCTGCTGAGCCGTACCGCAACTGCAGCGGGCGGCAGGGTCGACCCGAACGAGCCGCAGGCCAAGTCGCTCGGCTACGTTGAAGACGCGACGAAGGTCGACGCCAAGGCCAACCCGAACTTCAAGCCGGGCCAGAATTGCGCCAACTGCCTGCAGGCCCCGACGGCCAAGCCGGGCATGACCGAAGTGCCCTGCAACATCTTCGCCGGCCGGCCGGTCTCCGCGAAGGGTTGGTGCAAGGTCTACGTCAAGAAGCCGTAACCCGCACTGCAGCGGCTGCTGGACGGCGCGATCGGGCAACCGGTCGCGCCGTTTTCGTTTCCGGTCGGGACAGGTTGCGTCGAACAGCAGCTTGCCCCCCCTTGAAACGCTGCCAGCGGCACACAACTAAGTGCGCACGTGGGATTGCAGTGGGCAGTCCCCGGGCAGGAGTAAGCAACCATGCATGTCATCAAGTGGGAACCGTTCCGTGACGTGGACGACGTGTTCGATCGCTTTTTCGCCGAAACAATGCGCCGCTTGCCACGCAATGGCGCGCAGGCCCAGCAAGCCCGCGAGTGGGCGCCCGCGGCCGACGTGAGCGAGACCGACGGCGAGTACCTCATCAAGGCTGAACTGCCTGAAGTCCGCAAGGAAGACGTCAGCATCACGGTGCAGGACGGCGTGCTCACGCTTGCCGGCGAGCGCAAGCAGGAGAAGGTCGAGGAGCAGGAGAAGCTGCATCGCATCGAACGCTTCTACGGCTCGTTCGCGCGTCGCTTCGCGTTGCCTGAGAACGCCGACGAGCAGGGCATCCGCGCCGAGAGCCGCGACGGGGTGATCGTGATTCACATCCCGAAGCAGCGGGTCGTCGAGCCGCAGCCGCGGCAGATCCAGATCCAGTAAGCCGTTCCAGCCCGCGGGTTGCTGGAAGGGCGTCGCAAGGCGCCCTTCCCGTCCGCGTGCTCATCGCCGCACGTACGGCCGCTGTCCCGCCTTATAATTCGCCGGCGAAGAATTTTCAGCCGGCGACGGTTTTCAGCAGGCGACGAGGCACCGCGACGATGACGACCCCGACCCTGGCCAGGAGCACGGCCGACCTGTGCGATGATTACGGCGATCGGGTGCAGGTCTGCGAGCCGACCTTCCACGCATTCGGCGGCCGCTGCGCATTTCACGGTCCGATCAGCACCGTCCGTTGCTTCGAGGACAATTCGCGGGTCAAGGAAGCGGTGGAGAGTCCGGGCGAAGGCCGTGTGCTGGTCGTCGATGGGGGTGGCTCGCGCCGGCGCGCCTTGCTGGGCGACAAGCTCGGCCTCGCCGCAGTCAACAACGGCTGGGCCGGCGTGATCATCCACGGCTGCATCCGCGATTCGGTCGAACTCGGCCGCATGGATATCGGTATCCGCGCGCTCGGTACGATGCCGCTGCGCAGCGACAAGCGCGGCGAAGGCGAGCGCGACGTGCCCGTGCGTTTTGCGGGCGTGACGTTCCGGCCGGGCGAGTTCGTCTACGTGGACGAAGATGGCATCATCGTCGCCGCCACCACACTAACCTGATCCAGTCACGACCTGTGACGCGACGCGCCATCCGACTAGTCCCCAACCCCTAAACCCTATCCGCTATCCCCCGACACATGCCACGCACCGTCTATTGCCAGTACCTGAAGCGCGAAGCCGATGGACTCGATCGCGTTCCTTACCCGGGCGATCTGGGCAAGCGGATCTACGACAACATCTCGGCTGAAGCGTGGCGCGCGTGGGTCGGCCACCAGACGATGCTGATCAACGAGTACCGCCTGTCGACGATCGACCCGAAGGCACGCAAGTTCCTCGCCGAGGAAATGGAGAAGTTCCTGTTCGGCGGCGGTTCGGACAAGCCCGCGGAATTCGTTGCGCCCGAGCCGACGGAATGACCGTGGCGCGGCGATGCGCGGGCCCTGGGGGTGGGGGCGCTGCGACGCCGACTCCAGCTAGTGGCGTCACCTCTCGTGGCGGGTGCGCCGGGGGGGGGGCCCGGGGGGGGGGGGGCTGGGTGGGGGCGGCATCGTTGCGCTCGAGGGCCAACGGTTAGCCGAGCAATGACTCACTTGGACCGGTTGCGCGCCAGGTCAGGGCGAGCGGCCCTCCTTCGATCCGGCCCGCGCGGATGGAAACGTAGTCCGCAATCGGCAGGTAAAGCTGCAGACCTTCGGTCAGGTCATAGGGCTTCTGCGACAGCATCTGCCCGGCCGTCTGCTCGCCGACGACGACTGCGCGGCCGTTCGCCATGAGCGCATCCCTGGCGCGTGCGCCGCTGGTCAAACCGGTCCGGCATGACGACCGGCACGAAGGTCAGCCGGGTGATCTCGTTCTGCTGCACGTCATTCCAGAACGCCACGAGTGACCAGCCGCGCCACGGCTGCTCCTGCAGGATCCTCTCCCGGGTGGGCAGTCCATGGTTGCTGCGTGCCCATCCCTGCGAAAGAAAGGCGCCGACGTCGAGGTCGGATTCGAGTAGATGACCCACCAGGGGCTTGACGGCGAAGGCGCCCCCATCGTTGTTCCGCAGGTCAATAATCAGCGCCGCGGCGTTCTTCCCGACGATCCTCCGATAGGCGTCATGGATCTGCTCGATCGTATCCAGACCCATCATGGTGTTGACCGTCAGCACCGCCGTGTCGCCCCGCCACTCGAGAACCGCGGCGCCTTCTCCGGCGTTCATGGTGTCGAGGTAGCGCGCGAGTTGCCCGGCGTTCTGCCGGGCAGGCGTCAGCCGCACGTGCGAGAAGGGTCCTTGCTGCCAAAGGTGGTTGAACTGCGAGATGAATCATCGGAACTGGTTGCCTGCGCAGCGAGTTTCTCGGTCTCCCGCTCGGCTGTCGCATAGCGATCGGAATTGAGCACGGCAGGGTCATAGACGTGGGCGCGGAGAGTGTCCGAGATGGATTGGGCAACCGCCATCAGGTCCACCTGGGACTTCGCTGCGACGGTCTCCGCCGCGACAGCGGGTACCGCAAAGCCAAGTCCCATCGCAAAGCACGCCAGCATCCAGCGCACCAGATGGCCGGATCCCGGCGCTTGCGCTGTGACTACGGACGGCATTTCGGGACGCGTCGTCCAGCACCCCGTCGATGGCGAGATCTTTCGACGAAAGTTGCTTGCCTGACACGCTGAACCCTTCTCTTCCTTTGACTGTGCGAGTTGATATGCGCTGCCGCCGTGCAGGGTTGCAGGGCGTCACCACCTGAATCGACAGCCACGGACCCAGCACGCGACGCGGAAACCGGGCGATCAGCAAATCAGGGGCCCCGATGGCGGAGTCTTTCTGCAGTTAGGGGACCCCAAATTGGTGCGTCTAGTGTAAAGTACTTGACTTATTCTCTGAGACTCTTTAATCCAGTTCATGCTTTCCCCCCGCAACTTTGCCCCACTTTTCTGGCCCCGCGGTCGGCTTGGCATGATCCGGCCAACAGGCGAACTGGACAGATGCCCAGAAGGTCCAGCTCGAGGCGATGGCTTTGTCGCTCGGCGGGCTGGTGCGGTTTGGCTTGACGGATGTCACCAACGTGATCGGATTCGACGCCGAAATTTCACACCTCGTAATCCTGATGGGCCTTACCTACGGCGCAGGCATCGCACTGGGTCTGCGGAAATATCGATGAAACGCCCAGGTGCTGCGCGCCGGGGACCCTTCGCCTGTTGACGGCCGAAGACTTCAGGACGAGGTTGCACCTGATGCTGCGCCGTGAACGACATTGCCGACGCTTCACTTGCGGCCGGTCCCCGGCCCTTCAGCAGCGTCGCGATCGGCTTCGGCACTCCCACCGCGGCCGGAGCCTCGACGTCGTACCAGCGGTAGCGATCATCGTCGCGCAATGCAGGCGCCTTGCCGGCGCAATGCACGGTGAGCGGCTTCAAGTCGTAGTCGAAATGGCTGAACGCGTGCTGCAATGGCTCGCCCGGCTGCACCGGCGACGAGTCCCACAGGTGTTCACGGCACCATTGCGACGCATGCGCTCGCGTCGGGAATTCCGGCAGGCCCCACAGGCCGCCCCAGATGCCACTGGGCGGCCGTCGCTCCAGCAGCACCTTGTTGCCGCGGCGTGCAAGCACGACCCACGCCTCGCGCTGCGGGCGCGCCTTGCGCGGCTTCGGCGCGGGATACAGGCGCTGCGCATCATTCCGCCGGGCCTCGCATGCCGGGTTGACCGGACACAACAGGCAGGCAGGGTTGGCCCGCGTGCAGATCGTCGCGCCGAGATCCATGATCCCTTGCGTGTATTCGTCCACGCGCGAGTGCGGCGTGCATTCTTCCGCCAGCGCCCAGAGCCTGCGTTCGACTGCCGTTTCGCCTGGATATCCGTCGACCGCAAAGTAGCGCGCCAGCACGCGCCTGACGTTGCCATCGAGGATCGGATGACGTTCGCCGCGGGACAACGCCAGGATTGCGCCTGCCGTCGAGCGCCCGATGCCGGGCAGCGCCATCACCTCGTCGAGTGTCGCGGGAAACTCACCACGGTGGCGCTGCATCAATATCTGGGCCGCACGCTGCAGGTTGCGGGCACGCGCGTAGTAGCCGAGACCGGACCAGAGGTGCAGCACCTCGTCGAGCTGGGCTGCAGCGAGATCGCGCACCTTCGGAAAACGCGCAATGAAGCGTTCGTAGTAGCCGGCGGCCGTGCCGACCTGCGTCTGCTGCAGCATGATCTCGGAGACCCAGACGCGGGGGGGGGGTGGGGGGGGGGGGGGGGGGGGGGGGGGGGGGGGGGGGGGGGGGGGGGGGGGGGGAGAAGGGGGGGAGGGGGGGGGGGGGGGGGGGGGGGGGGGGGGGGGGGGGGGGGGGGGGGGGGGGGGGGGGGGGGGGGGGGGGGGGGGGGGGGGGGGGGGGGGGAGGGGGGGGGGGGGGGGGGGGGGGGGGGGGGGGGGGGGGGGGGGGGGGGGGGGGGGGGGGGGGGGGGGGGGGGGGGGGGGGGGGGGGGGGGGGGGGGGGGGGGGGGGGGGAGGGGGGGGGGGGGGGGGGGGGGGGGGGGGGGGGGGGGGAAGGGGGGGGGGGGGGGGGGGGGGGGGGGGGGGGGGGGCCCGGCGCGGGGCCGGGGGGGGGGGGGGGGGGGGGGGGGGGGGGGGGGGGGGGGGGGGGGGGGGCGGGGGCGGGCGGGGGGGGGGGCCGGGGCGGGGGCGGGCCGGGCGCCGGGGGGGGGGGGGGGGGGGGGGGGGGGGGGGGGGGGGGGGGCGGGGGGGGCGGGCGCCGGGGGGGGCGGGCGGGGGGGGGGGGGGGGGGGGGGGGCCCGCGGGGGGGGGGAACGGCCCCCGGGGGGGGGCCCGGGGGGGGGGGGCCCCCGGGGGGGGGCGGGGGGGGGGGGGGGGGGGGGGGGGGGGGGGGGGGGGGGGGGGCCGGGGGAGGGGGGGAGCCCCGGCGGCGGAGGGAGGGGGCCCGCGGGGGGGGGGGGAAGAGCCCGGGGGAGGGGGGGGGGGGAGCCGCCCGGGGGGGGGGGGGGCGGGGCGCGCCCGGCGGCGCGCGGGGAGTTGAGCCCGGCGCAGAGTACGCCGACGTGGAGCCAGGCGGGAGTGCATCGACGGTGCACGTCACGAACAGACGAGGGCGACGTCGCCCGTGCCGGCGTGGCAATGGTCCGGGTAGCCGTATTGCTTCCAGTAATCGACCAGGCCGATGCGCTCGACGATCCGCGCAAAGCGCGGGTCCTTGCGGATCGGTCCGGCCTCGACCGACCAGGCGTGCATGATGTCCCAGTCGTTCGACCAGGCGGCGCGATCATGGTCCAGCGACTCGTTGAGGATCTGGAACACCAGGTCGTTCTGCCCCAGCTGCATGTAGGGCATCAACAGGTTCGCCTGGGTGGCGATCTTCGGGTCGACGGCACGGAAGGTCGCGACGACCGACGGCGCTTCGCGGGATCCGCAACCGCATCGACGAACGAGCCGACCTGCGACCTGAACTCGTCGGGAATTTTCTTCTGGGTGAGCAGCAAACGCTTGGCGTCGTCCCATTTGCCGCGGCGCATCGCGACGACGGCTTCCACGCTTTCGCTCCCGCCGGTGCCGCTGCCGAGGTCCCGCGCCAGCGCCGCGTAACGCAGCGCCTGTTCGTCATCGCCTCGCATCAGGTAGGCGTTGGCGAGGTTCGTGACGTTTACGGGCGCGCTGGAGTCGAGTTCATACGCAAGCCGGGCCTGCTCGAGCGCCGCGTCCAGGCGGCCGACCTTCTGCAGCAGGATCGAGTACCAGTGGTGCGGGGTCGGTTCGTTCGGCTCCAGCGAAATCGCGAAGAAAAAGCCGGACTCCGCATCGAGCAGGTTGCCGCGTTCGGAGTTGATCTGCGCCAGCACGGCGTGCGCCTCGCCGATTTTCGGATCGAGCGCCAGCGCCTGCCGTGCCGACTGCTCCGCCATCGGCAGGTACTTCTCCTCGTCGCCATCTTCGCTGCTGTAGCCAGGCAGCACGACGTAGGCGGAGGCCAGTGCTGCGTGTGCACGCGCGAACCCAGGATCGCGCGCCAGCGCGGACTGATACAACTCGATGGCACGCCTCAGGTTGTCTTCACCGCGGCGCTTCCAGATTGCCCGTGCCTGCAGGTAGAACTCGTAGGCCTCGACGTTCTGGGTGGGCGCCGCGTCACGCTGCGCAAGCTGCTGCTCCTTGGGCGCGAGTTCGATCTTCAGCTTGTAGACAATTGCAGTCGCGATCTCGTCCTGGACCGTGAAGATGTCCGCCATCCGTCGGTCGTAGGTTTCCGATCAGATGTGAAAGCCCGACTTCGCGTCGATCAACTGCGCCGTGATGCGCACCTGGTCGCCGGACTGGCGCACACTGCCCTCGAGCACCGTCTCGACGCCGAGTTCCTTGCCGACTTCGCGAACGTCGACATTGCAACCCTTGTAGGCGAACGCCGAAGTGCGGGCGGCCACCTTGAGGCCGGGCACGCGCGCCAGCAGGTTCAGCAGTTCCTCGGACATGCCGTCGCTGAAGTAGTCCTTGCCAGCGTCGCCGCTCAGGTTGGCGAACGGCAGCACGGCGATCGAACTTGGGCTCCCGGCCGCCTCGGCACGGCCGAGGCCGCGTTCGTACAGCAGGTAGCCCAGCCCCGCCATTGCGATCACCACGACGACGCCGAACGCCGCGCGCGTACGGAACTGCATCTGCGGTGGCGCTCCGGGCAAGGGCTCGGTTCGCTCAATGCCCGTCGCACTGACGTCGAACACCCACGCGAGCACCATCGCGATCGGGAACCCGACCAGCAGGAAAATGACGAGGAAGGTCATGGCCCATTCGGGCACGTACAAAGCGGGCAGCACGACGGAGGCGGCCTCCGTGACCGCCCAGGCAACGGCGCCGTACGCGATGGCGACCTTGCCGACGCGACGACGCTTGATTTCAGCGAGGAAAGCCATCGGTTGCCCGTTTCTTCATTCCCACCATGGGCTTAGGCCCGCCCGGTCGCGGGTCGCGTTATTGAGGCCGCCGCCGCAGGCAGACGTTCACCCGCGCCGCATTGTCCCTCAATCTTCGCTGCTAGCGTATCCCCGCGCAGCTACTTCCGGCACACGCCGACGTCGCCGCTCAGCGTCTTGATGCGCACGCGGGCGCTCGCGTTGGCTTCCTGATGGCGCCATTCCTTGCCTGGGGCGTATTCGTCGGTGCGCACGGGCTTGGGCCCGAAGCAGGGTCGGATCTCGCCGCTGAAGCTCGAAACATCGTAGTCCGCGCCGGTCTTGCCGACCAGGTCGAGCCGTACGTCGCCGCTGATGCTTTCGATGTCGACGCGCGCGTCCGGCGCCAGCGAACCCTGCAGCGTCAGGTTGCCGCTGGTCGAACGCAGGCGCGACCTGCTGGTTTCGCCGACGGCCAGCGTGAAGTCGCCGCTCACGGTGCTGCCATTCACTTCGCCAGCGAGCCGGGTGGCGCTGGCATCACCGCTCACGGTCGTGATCGACACCAGTCCCTTCCTGCCGGAACCGGCGATGGTCACGTCGCCGCTGACGGTGCGGCACTCCAGGTCCTCGCCGCTCGTCTCGGTGCGCATGTCGCCGCTCACCGACTGCAGGCGTTGCGTGCCGCGCACTGCCTGGACACCGATATCGGCGCTCACGGTGTTGATCGACACCTGGGAACCGGCGGGCACCTTCACGACCAGGTCGGTGTCGTCGACGTTGTGGGAACGGTCGGGCAGGACCACCTTGATGCGGGTGATCTTGTCGGACTTGGTGAAGTCGAGCCGTTCCGTGCCCTTGCCGAGTTCACCCGTGACCTCGACCTCATTGCGGTCCCAACCCGTCACCACGACCGATCCCGCCGTGTTCGAGATCTCGACGGTTCCGGCCGGATCCGCCGCCGTGCGCTGGTCGATCGACGTGCCTGCAAGCGCGGCGAGCGGCAGGGTCGCGACGAGAAACACGATGGATCGCGCCACGGTTCGGCCGCTGGGGGTGGCGACAATGTCGGTCTTCATAACTGCATCCTCTCGCCAGTCGGCGACGTTGGCATATTCGCTGGCATATTCACTGGCGCGTTCGCAAGGCTGTTGGTCAACTGGCTGATGTTCGACAGCATGGCCAGCTCGTCCTGGTACGTCTTCAGCAGCAGCTCTTCGAGCAACGGATCGCCCGGCTGTTCGGCCAGCGCGGCATTGATCTCATCCGCGGCGCGACGCATTTCACCGAGGTTGAACTCGAGCTTCGCACGGGCAGACGTCGGCAGCGCGGCGATGCGCTGGTCCAGCAGCTGCGTCAGCTGACTGCGGGCTGCGACGTATTCCGGATCGAGCTGACCGGCCGGTCCGAACGCAGCTGGCATGGCCACCGCCACGTCCGACGCCGCAACTGAATTCGCCGGGGCCGCTGGCATTGCAGACTGCTGTACCAGAACACTCCTGTCGAGCAGGCTCGCGGTGAGAAGTGAGGAACCTGCGACGAGCACCACCGCAGCCGCTGCCTGCCGCAACCAGGCGGCACCACGCGTCGCGGGCGCAACGGGCTTCGCACGCTCTTCGATCCGCGCCGCGATGTCTGGCCACAAGTCACGACCGGGTGCCACCTCGAGCGGCAACTCGCCGAGCCGGGCATCGAGTCGCGTGACGGAGTCCTGTGGCGTTCGCTCATCCTGCGTCATGGTTCCCCTCCGTCTCCCCGAGCCTCGCGCTCAGGAGCGCGCGGGCCCGGTGTAACTGTGCCTTGCAGGTGCCTACGGCAATGCCGAGCAGCTGCGAGGCTTCCTCGTGCGAGTGGCCATACACGCCCACCAGCACCAGCACGTGCCGCGCTCCCGGGGGCAGCCCGGCGATGGCCGCTTCGAGGTCGCGGCTGCGACCCGGATCGACCGTCGACTGGTCGGCCAGGACGTCGGCGACCTCACGCTCTACCGAATCTCCGGCGCCAAGCGACTCTCCCCGACGTCGCGCCTGCTGCAGCACCACGTTCACCGCGATCCTGTGCAGCCACGTCCCGAACGCGCTGCGCGTCTCGAAGCGCGGCAGGTTCCGCCACGCCTGCACGAAGGCATCCTGCGTGCAGTCTTCGGCCGTCGTGACGTTGCCAGTCATGCGCAGGCACAACGCGTGGATACGCGCCGAATGACGCCGATATAGCTGTTCGAAGGCCACCGACGAACCGTCTGCCGCGGACGTGACCAGCCGGCGCTCCTCGGCCGCCTCGCGCATGCGCTGCAGTTCATCGACGACCTCCCCGGCGTATGCCAAGACCCACCTCGCTGCTACCCGTCGCACTGTGCGGCCGGGTCCGGCATCCTACACAGGCCGCCTGGCGGCCCGTGTCTAGCCCCTGTGACAGATCAGATGCGACACGCAACCAAAAGGTTTACCCGAAGTCTCGATGCCTGACGCGGTTCGAGTCGCAACGAATGGCCCCATCGGCACGGTGATCCTGCACCGCCCCGCCGTGCGCAACGCCGTGGACCCGCCCACAGCGGCGGCCTGGCCAGGAAGCCTGCCGACCTCCGGGGGGGCGGGGCGGGGGGGCGGCGCGCGGGTCGCGGTCGCCGGCGGCCAGCGCTGGGGGGCAGGACGCAACCCGGGCCGCCGGGTCTGGGGCGAGGGCGGCGCGCTTCCGCCTGCCGGCGGGCGCCGGCGCGGGTCGCGGCGGCCAACCCGCCGACTGAACTCAGTTCGGCGGCGTGCCCTGCAGGTAGTCGACAGCTGCGCCGAGGATCGTGCGCACCGCTACCGGCAGCGCGCCCTCGTCCATGAAGAACAGCGGCGAATGGTTGCTGGGTGCCGCGGCGGCGTCCTGTCCCTTGGGCGTGACGCCGACCATGTAAAAGAACGCCGGCACTTTCTGCCCGTAATACGCGAAATCTTCCGAGCCGGTGACGAAGGGCATCACGGCGACGTTGTCGCGTCCTGCAGCACGCTGCAGCGAGGCCACGGCCTTTGCGGTCAACGCGGGATCGTTGACCACGACGGGGTTCGGGTCGCCGCCAAGTTCGAACATCGTCGTGGCACCCGCTGCTGCCGCGGTCTGGCTCGAAATGCGCTTGATACTCTCGATGACCTGCTCGCGCACGGTCGGGTCGAACGTGCGGAACGTGCCGACCATCTCGACGGACTCCGGGATGATGTTGTTGCGGATGCCGCCCTTGATCGCGCCCACCGAGACGACGACCGGGTACTCGGTGATGTTGACCTGGCGGCTGACGATCGTCTGCAGCGCGAGCACGATCTGCGAGGCGGTGACGATGGGGTCGACGCCGCCCCATGGCCGCGAGCCGTGCGTCTGCCGGCCATTGACTACCAGCTTGAAGCGATCCGACGCGGCCATCAGCGAACCTTCGCGGTAGCCGATCGAGCCAGTGTTCATCGCGGACCAGAGGTGCAGTCCGAACACGGCTTCGGGTGTGCTGGTCGCAAACAGGCCCTCGTCCAGCATCAGGCTGGCTCCGCCTCGTTCTCCGTCGGGGGCGCCCTCTTCCGCCGGCTGGAAAATGAACATCACCGTGCCGGGAAGTTCGTTGCGCATGCCGGCGAGCACCTTGGCCGCCCCGAGCAGGACTGCCATGTGACCGTCATGGCCGCACGCGTGCATCACGCCGACTTTCTCGCCGCGATACTCCGCCGCAGCCGTCGACTTGAACGGCAAGTCGCCCTGCTCCGTGACCGGCAGCGCGTCCATGTCCGAGCGCAGCGCGATTGTCGGGCCGGGCTTGCCACCCCGCAGGATTCCGACGACGCCCGTGTGCGCGATGCCCGTCTGCACCTCGATCCCCATCTGGCGCAACTGTTCGGCCACGATCTTCGACGTGCGGACTTCGCGGTTGCTGAGTTCCGGGTTCTGATGGAAGTCGCGGCGCCAGGTGATCACCTGCGGCATCACCGCGGCGGTGGCGGCATCGAGCGACGCGTCGGTGACGGCGGCCTGCGCCGGGGCGACGGTCGCGACCAGCAGCAACGACGCGAGTAACTGGCGATGGGTCATGATTGAGGTGCCCTGGTAGCCGTGAGACGAGGCGCGCAGCATACTTCACGGACCGCATCGACCGGGAGAACCTGATGCCTGCATTTCGCCAGTCGATTGCGGCCCTTGCCGCCACGAGTATTTGCCTGATGAGCACCGTCGCAACGCCGCCGGCCGACGCCCAGACCTACTCGCCCACGGTCGCGCGGTCGCTCGCGAAGACCCAGAAGCCGCCGCTGCACGGCCAGCACTGGATGGCGATCACCGGCAAGCCGCTCGGGGCCACGGCCGGCGCAAAGATCTTTGCGCGCGGCGGCAATGCCGTCGATGCGGCCTGCGCCATGATTGCCGCGACGTCCACGATGTGGGACGTGTTGCACTGGGGCGGTGAGACACAGGCACTGATCTACGATCCGCGCACGAAGCAGGTGATCGCGATCAACGGGCTCGGCATGGCGCCCACCGGTGCGACACCCGAGTTCTTCAAGGGCAAGGGTCTCAAGTACCCGCCCGCCTACGGCCCGCTCGCGGCAGTCACGCCTGGCACGCCGGGCGGCATCATCTTGATGCTGCAGGAATACGGCACGCTCTCGCTCGCCGAAGTGCTGGCCCCTGCCATCGAACTCGCGGACGGCTATCCGATTGACGGCGAAACCGCCGATTTGATCGAGCGCTGGCGAGAAAAGCTCAAGGAATGGCCGTATTCGAAACAGGTGATGCTGCCGCATCTCGGCTCGGCGCGCGAAGCACCGCGCGCCGGTGAAATCTTTCGCCAGCCCGACCTCGCAGCCACTCTGCGCAAGATGGTCGAGGCGGAGAAGCAGGCGCTTGCCGCCGGCAAGTCGCGCAAGGAAGCCCTGCAGGCGGCGTACGACCGCTTCTATCGCGGTGACATCGCGCAGGAATTCGTGCGCGGCGTGCAGGAACAGGGCGGCCTGATCACGCTCGACGACCTCGCACAGTGGCAGCCCCGCATCGAGCAGCCGCTCAGCACCAACTATCACGGCGTCGAGGTCTACAAGCTCGACGTCTGGACGCAGGGCCCGGCACTGCTGCAGTCGCTCAATATCCTCGAGAACTTCGACGTGCGCGCGATGGGCTACAACAGCGCGAACTACATCCACACCGTCTACCAGGCGATGAACCTCGCCTTCGCCGACCGCGACTTCTATTACGGCGACCCGTATTTTCCGCCCGCAGAGCCCACGCAGGGCCTGCTCTCGAAAGAGTATGCAAAACAGCGCGCCGCGACGATCCGCATGGATCGCAACGACGCGAGCGCCGGGCCCGGCGATCCGTACCCGTTCCAGGGCGGCAAGAACCCGTACGCCGGCCAGTTGCAGCAACAGCGCAAGACTGCGCTCAATGCACTGGACAAGTCGGAACTCACGGCCCGCCAACTTGCGGACTTCGAAGCTGGCTTCAAGAGCGGCACGACCACGGTCGTGGCCGCCGACGCGGGCGGCTGGCTCGTGGCGGTGACGCCGAGCGGTGGCTGGGTACCGGCGACAATTGCGGGACGCACCGGCATCGGCCTGAGCCAACGCATGCAGTCGTTCGTGCTCGATCCGGCCGAGAACCCCTTCAACGTGGTCGCACCGGGCAAGCGTCCGCGCGTCACGCTGACACCGAGCCTGGCCCTCAAGAGCGGCAAGCCGTGGCTGGCATTCGGCGTGCAGGGCGGCGATTCGCAGGACCAGAACCTGCTGCAGTTCTTCCTGAACGTGCAGGAGTTCGGCATGACGCCGCAGGAAGCCGCCGAAGCCGCCAACTTCAACAGCTACCAGATGCAGGCGTCGTTCGATCAGCACGCATCGCAGCCGGGCCGCATCGTGCTTAACTCGTCGATGCCGCAGTGGGTCACCAGGGAACTCATCGGGCGCGGCTACAAGCCCGAATTCGAAGCACGCACGTCCGGTCCGATCAACGCGATCATGATCGACCCGGAGAACGGCACGTTCTGGGGCGGCTCGAGCAACCACGGCGAAGACTACGGGATCGGCTGGTAGCGGCGCGCCACCACACCCCCCCCCCCCCGCGCTGCTGCGGGGGGGGGGGGTGCGGGGGGCGGGGCGGGCCCGCCCCCCCCCCGGGGGGGGGGGACGGGGGGGCGGGGGGGCAGGGGCCGGGGGGGCGGGGGGGGCCCCCCCCCGGGGGGGGGGGGGCGGGGGGGGGGGGGCGCGCGCGATGGGTTTCATCCGGCTGAATCCGCCGTGTTGGCGTGGGCCGCCGCGCTGCTGGCACTGACAGGTCAGGACGAGGTGGCGAGCTGTTCGCGGTGATAGAGCCGCGCCGCAATCCACCACACGACCGCGACCACCGCAATGGAAGCGCCCAGGCTCACTGCCCAGTCGAGCGCGCTGATCCGTTCCGAGCGCAGCACGCGCAGGATCATCTGGTTCTGGCCCAGGAACGGCACCGCCAGCATCCAGAGCTGCGTCCGGACCGGCGCGACCATCAGCACCAGCGACGGAATCATCGGCAGGAACATCAGCAGCGGCAGGTAACCCTGCGCCTCGCGATAGCTGCGCGCGAATGCGGCGAGAGCCGTCAGCACAGTCGCGCCGAGCAGCACGATCGGCAGGATGATCAGGAACAGTTGCGCCAGTCCGCCGGGTCCGAGATCGAACGACGCGTCCATACCGCGCGCCGGCACGATGGCGAAAGCCAGCCGATATGCGATGAGCGTGACCGCGATCGACAGCAGCGAGAACACCGCCGTGGCAAGGATCTTGGCGCTGATGATCGACTCGCGCGCAACGGGCGTCGCCAGCAGCGGTTCCAGCGACTGCCGCTCGCGCTCGCCTGCGGTGGCATCGATTGCGAGCTGCAGGCCGCCGATGAACGCCAGCAACAGCAACAGGTACGGCAGGATCTGTTGCGACAGGTCGAATCGAGCCTCGGGCGTGGCCACGTCACGCGTACCGACCTGCAGCGGGTTGGCAACCGCGGGGTGGATGCCCCGGGCAACGAGCCGCAGCGTGCCGACGGTGCTGCCGTATCCGTCGAGCAGGCCGCCCAGTCGCGACACCGTCGCGCCGGAGGCCAGCGGGCGCGAGCTGTCGAAGATCACCTCGACACTCGCGGGCCGGCCGGAACGCCAGTTTTCTCCGTATTTTTCGTCGATGCGCAGGACGACGTCGTGCTCCTGCGCGCGCACGGCTGCGTCGGGGTCCGGCGGTGCGGCCAGGACCTGCACGTTGTGCGATTGCAACCAGGCGACGAGATTCGGGGCATGCTCCGCCCCGATCACCGGCAGCTCCAGCGGACCCTCGAGCTGCTGCGTCTGCTTGCGTGTGCCAAGTGCGTTGGTGCCCGCCAGCACCAGCGGAATCGCGAGTGGAATCACGACGAACGCGACCAGCAGCATGCGGCGATCGCGGAACGCGTCGAGCAACTCCTTGCGCAGGACGATCCACAGCGCCTTCATGCGAACAACCCCTCGTCCGAGCCGATCGCCTTGACGAAAGCGTCCTCGAGATTTGTGCAGCCGGTGGACTCGCGCAATTCATCCGGGGTACCGTCGGCAACGACGTGCCCGTGCGCGATCACGACGATCCGGTCGCAGAGCCGCGCAACCTCCTGCATGATGTGACTCGACAACAGGACGCAGCGGCCAGCGGCACGCTGCTCGAGCAGGAAGTTGCGCAGCGAGCGCGTGGTCATCACATCGAGGCCATTGGTCGGCTCGTCGAGCAGCACGTTGCGCGGAGCGTGCACCAGGGCGCGCGCAATCGCGGTCTTGGTGCGCTGCCCCTGCGAGAAGCCCTCGGCACGGCGGTCGATGAAGTCCCGCATCTCGAGTGCCGACACGAGCCGTTCAGTGCGCTCCGCGATGAGGCGATCGTCGAGCCCCTGCAAGGCGCCGAAATACGCGATGTTCTCGCGCGCGGTGAGCCGCTTGTAGATACCACGCGCGTCGGGCAGCACGCCGAGGCACGCGCGCACGCGGGTAGGCTCGTTGGCCGCGTCGAGGCCGTCCACGAGAATGCGGCCCGAATCCGGCGACATCAGCGTGTAGAGCATGCGCAGCGTGGTGGTCTTGCCGGCGCCGTTCGGCCCCAGCAAGCCGGTAATCTGACCGTCGGCCGCAGCGAAGCTCACGCCGTCGACGGCCTGCACCCGGCCTGTGCGCGTCTGGAAAGACTTGCGCAATCCTTCGACGCGAATCATGCCCGCACCGTGCGGGCCCTCACGGGCCCCACCCGTACGAGCCACCGAACGGCGGCGAGTACTGCAGCTGCGCCAGGCACTTGCCATCGAGCGCGTTCGCGTCGGCCGCAGCGATGAACTCGGCGACGAGCCGCGGCCCGCAACCCACGCCCATCACGCTGTGGCCCTGTCCGCGGAAAACGAAATGCCGGGAATTCGGCAGCGTGCGCTGCACCTCCTCGGCGTACCTCGGCGGCGTCACCGGATCGAGCTCGCCGGACAGGAGCAGTACCGGCTTGTCGGATGTCACTGCGTCGCGGAAATCCTTCGGCACCGTGCCACGCGGCCACACCGAGCATTGCGCCAGCGTCAAGTCGATGAATTCCGTGCCGAGGATGGTCCCGGCGTCTGACGGATCGACCCGCATCCCCGGCGCGTCCTCCGCGCACATGACGGACAGTTGCAACGGCACGTAGATCTGCTCGCCGATCAGCTGCTCCATCATGCGCGACTGCGCCATGAGGTTTGCGAATTCGCCATTGGCGGCCTCGGCGAGCAGCATCGGCAGCATGCCGAACAGCTGCGGCGCATAGGAATAGAAGCGCACCACGGAGGCGAGCGAGATATCGGTGAACTCACCTTCGCGCTGCTCGTTGGTGAGCGGATCGCGATACGTCACGTGCTGCGGGTGCTCGTGCAACCGCTGCAACAGGTCGTCAAGACGCGCCCGCGGCGAACCAAAGCGCTTCGTGCATTCGGCATCCGCAGTGCAGCGTGCAAACTGGGCGTCGACGGCCGCCTCGAGATTCCTGGCATGCTCATTGCCAAGGGCCAGGCTGGGCGGCACGACGGAGTCGAGCACGACAGCCCGGATCGACGTTGGGTGGCGTCGCAGGTATTCGAGCCCTACGCGCGTGCCGTACGAAACTCCGACCAGGTTGAACTGCGCGACTCCCAGCGCACGGCGTACGTCTTCCAGGTCCGCAATGTATGCGCTGGTCGTATAGGCGCGAACGTCGACGTTCGGCCCGAGTTCCTGCAGGCAGTCGGCCGTCAATTGGCGCGCCTCATCGACACCCGCGGAATCGAGAAGTTGCAAGGCCTCTTCGCTCAGCGTATCGGGACAGTCCAGCGGATTCGACCGGCCAGCGCCGCGCTGGTCCACGAGCAGCACGTGACGCTGGCGCAGAATCTCGCGAAACGCAGGGTGGACGGTTGGGAAGGCTTCAAGGGCCGACTGGCCGGGGCCGCCGGCCAGCATGACGACAGGATCCCTGGCCGGGGTCTTCGCCGTGCTCGGCACCCAGGCAATCGCGAGATCGAGCTTGCGGCCGTGCGCGCTGGAGCGATCTTCCGGGACCTGCAGAGTTGCGCAGCGCGCGGGCACGGTCTGCGCCTGCCCAGCCTGCGTCAGCGTGCAAGGAGTAAATACCAGGCTCCCGTACCAGACGGAAACCGGTGCAGTAGGTGCATCCGCCCAGGCAGCCACAGCCCCCGCCATGGCCACGAGGACTCCGAGGACACGATGGATGGGCTGCAATGACCGCATGTTGAACCTGCCTCTGCGTGGCGCTGCGCAACCTACACGGCGCCGTGGGTCTTTGCCACTCGGTTGGGCTAGGATGCACCCATGCTTGCTTCGATGCCGCCCGCCACGCGGGCCCTGCTGTTCATCAACGTCGCCGTCTTCGCGGTGCAGTACCTCACGGGTGACCTGCTGCTGCGGCCCTTCGCCCTCTGGCCGCCGGCCTCAGCCCAGTTTCCGGGAGCGCCGTCGTTTCAGGTCTGGCAGTTACTGACGTACGGATTCCTGCACGGCAGTCTCACCCACCTGTTTTTCAACATGTTCGCGCTGTACATGTTCGGTGGCGAGATCGAGCGCCTGCTCGGCACCCGGCGCTACGTCGCCTATTATCTGGTCTGCGTGATCGGTGCGGCGCTCGCCCAGCTGCTGGTGCTGAGCAACATGGACCTGCGACCCATTCCCACGGTGGGCGCCTCTGGCGGGGTGTTCGGCCTGTTGCTGGCGTTCGGCATGGCCTATCCGCAGCGGCGCATCATGCTGATGTTCCCGCCCATTCCGATGCCGGCGTGGCTGTTCGTCACGCTCTATGGCGTGCTCGAGTTGTATCTGGGCGTCACCGGGTCCGGCCAGGGTGTGGCGCATTTCGCGCACCTGGGCGGCATGGTGGCGGGATTCGTGCTGCTGCTGCGCTGGCGCCGTCAGCCCCGGCCGCGCTGAGAGGGAGAGTCACCATGGCCGCGCATCCGCAATCGAGGCGTCGCAGCAATAAGCCCGCCGGGGCTACGGCCGGCAAGCAAGGCGACACGCAGTTGATGGAGCGCAACAAGGTCAGCCGGGACTCGGCCGAGGAAGCCGTGCGCACGCTGCTGCGCTGGGCTGGCGAAAACCCGCAGCGCGAAGGGCTGATCGACACGCCACAACGTGTCGTCGACGCCTATACCGACTGGTTTTCCGGCTACGCGATCGACCCGCGCGATTACCTGCGCCGCACGTTCGAGGAGACCGGCGGCTACGACGAGATGGTCGTGCTGCGCGACATCGAGTTCGAATCGCACTGCGAGCACCACATGGCGCCGATCATCGGCCGCGCCCACGTGGGTTACCTGCCGACCGGCAAGGTCGTCGGCATCAGCAAGCTGGCCCGCGTGGTCGACGTTTTCGCGCGCCGCTTCCAGGTGCAGGAGAAGATGACGGCGGAAATCGCCCGCTGCATCAACGACGTGCTGCAGCCGCAGGGCGTGGGCGTGGTGATCGAGGCCGCGCACGAATGCATGACCACGCGCGGCATCCACAAGCGCGGCGTGTCGATGATCACGTCCAAGATGATGGGAACGTTCCGGTCCGACGCCCGGACCCGCAACGAGTTCCTGACCTTCATCGACATCCGCGACCGCCGCTGATCCCCAGCCGACCACGCCGGGAGCGTCTCGTGCCTGAACTTTCCCCCTGCCACCATCCGCTGTACCAGCTGCGGCGGACGCCGTTCCACGCGCGCACGTCCCAGCTGTGCCTGCCGCACAACTGGCGACGCTGGGGCGGCTGCCTCGCGGTCGGGTCCTACGACCTCGGCCTGGACCGCGAGTACTGGGCGATCCGCAACCACGCGGCGCTGATCGACATCTCGCCGCTCATCAAATACGAGATCACGGGCCGCGATGCCGCGCGCCTGCTGCATCGCCTGACTCCACGCGATATCCACAAAATGCAGGTCGGGCAGGTCTATTACACCGGCTGGTGCGACGACGACGGCAAGTTGCTGGACGACGGCACCGTGACCCGCATTGGCGAACAGAACTTCCGTCTCACCGCCGCCGAGCCACAGTACCGCTGGCTCGCGATGAACGCCGTCGGCATGCAGGTGCAGGTCACCGAACTGACCGAGCAGATGGCGGCGCTCAGCCTCCAGGGACCGAAGTCGCGCACCATCCTGAATCTTGCGTGCGAGCAGCCAGTCGATGCGCTCAAGTATTTCCGCATGGCCTTCAACCGCATCGCGGGCAAGGCCGTCTCGGTCTCGCGCACCGGATACACCGGCGATCTCGGCTACGAAATCTGGATGGACGCAGGCGACGCGCTCGTGATCTGGGACGCGCTGGTGGCCGCGGGCCACGATTATGGCATCACGCCCACGGGCATCCTCGCGATGGACATGGCGCGCGTCGAAGCAGGCCTGTTCATGCTCGACGTCGATTACACACCTGCAAGCCATGCCTGGATTCCCGGCCAGCGCTCGTCGCCCTATGAAATGGGCCTCGGCTGGACCGTGAACCTCGACAAGCAGGGATACTTCGTGGGTCGTCGCGCGCTGGAGCGCGAGCACCGCGAGGGTTCGTCGTGGAAACTGGTCGGCCTCGAGATCGACTGGGAAGGACTCGAACGCGAATACGCCGCGGTCGGCATGCCGCCACAGGTCCCGGCCTCGGCCGTGCGCGGCAGCATTCCCGTCTACGCAGGACCGCGGCAGGTCGGATATGCCTCGACCAGCACCTGGTCGCCGGTGCTGAAGAAGTACGTTGCGCTGGTGCACCTGCAGCAGCCGTTCTTCGCACCGGGCACGAAGGTTGAGATCGAAGTCACGGTGGAACACCACCGCCGCAAATCGCCCGCGACGGTTGTCACACTGCCGTTCTACGATCCCGAGTGGAAGAAGAAATAACCGCCGTGGCCACCAACATTTTTGATGCAATCGTCATCGGCGCCGGGCACAACGGCATGATCGCGGCCGCGTACCTCGCGCGCGCCGGCAAGAAAGTGGTCGTGCTGGAGCGGCGCGAGATCGTCGGCGGCGCAGCCGTCACCGAGGAAGTCTTCCCCGGTTACCGCTTCAGCGAGTTCTCCTACGTGGTGAGCCTGCTGCGGCCCGAGATCATCCGCGACCTCGAGCTGCCGCGGCACGGACTCAAGATCCTGCCGCTGCCGAGCACGGTCACGCCTCTCGACAACGGCGACTACCTTGCCGGCTGGGACGATCACGACCTGACCCATCGCGAGATCCATCGTCATTCCCCGAAGGATGCCGAGGCCTACGACGAGTATTCGCGCGTCATGGCGCGCGCCGCGAAGGCGATCAAGCCGATCATCGGCCTGGTGCCGCCGGATCCGTCGTCGCTGAGCTGGCGCGACGTGAAGGGCCTGCTCAAGCTCGGCCAGTACGCACGCAGCCTGAGCGAGCGCGAGATCTACCGGATCGCGAAGCTCGTCACGCAATCGTCCGCCGACCTGCTCGAAGAATGGTTCGAGCTCGACCCGCTCAAGGGCACCAAGGCGGCGAGCGGGATCATCGGGACGTACCTCGGCCCGCGCTCGCCAGGCACCGCCTACGTGCTGCTGCACCATTACATGGGTGAAATCGATGGCGCGTTCCGCGCCTGGGGTTTCGCCAAGAACGGCACCGGCGGCGTGACGGCGGCGATCGCGTCGTCCGCCCGCGCACTCGGCGTGGAAATCCGCACCAGTGCGGCGGTGGACAAGGTCATCGTCCGTGGCGGCCGCGCGACGGGCGTCGCGCTCGCGAACGGCGATGAACTCCTGGCGGGGGTCGTGATGTCGGCCGCGGATCCGAAACGCAGCTTCCTGCAGTTCGTCGACCAGCAGCATTTCCCGGACGAGTTCGTGCAGGCGATCCGCAACTTCCGCGTGCGCGGGTCGTCGGGCAAGGTCAACGTCGCGCTCTCCGGGCTGCCGGATTTCTCGTGCCTGCCGGGCGAAGGGCCGCTGCACCGGGGCGCGATCTCGATCAGCCCGAGCATCGAGTACGTCGAGCGCGCCTACGACGACGCCAAGTACGGCAACTTCTCCCGCCAGCCGTACATGGACATCATCATCCCGTCGATGATCGACCGCGACATGGCGCCGCCGGGGCACCACGTGATGTCGTGCTTCGTGCAGTACGCGCCGTACGACGTCGCAGGCGGTTGGGATGACGCGAAGAAAGAAGCGTTCGGCGAGACGGTCATCGCAACGATCGAGAGGTACGCGCCGAACATCCGCAAAGTGATCGTCGGCAAGCAGGTGATCACGCCGCAGGACATCGAGCGCATCGCCGGTATCACGGGTGGCAACATTTTCCATGGTGAACTGCTGCTGCATCAGCTGTTCTTCATGCGCCCAGCCCCGCAATGGGCCGATTTCCGCACGCCGCTGCCGGGTTACTACTTCGGCGCCGCAGGCGCGCATCCAGGCGGCGGTGTGATGGGCGCGGCCGGCAAGATGGCCGCGATCGAGATCCTCAAGGACTGGCGGTAGGCGCACGATGACGAACCCGGACATCCTGATCGTCGGCGCGGGCCACAACGGCCTCGTCACCGCTGCCTACCTCGCGCAGGCCGGCAAGAAAGTACTCGTGCTGGAGCAGCGCGCAACGGCAGGCGGCCAACTGGCGGGCGCAACGCTCGCGTCCGGGCTCAACGGTGCCCGGCCTGCATCCGGCCGGCCAGCTGCGGCCCGCGATCGTCAAGCAACTCGACCTGGCGCGGCACGGTCTCGCGACAAGCGCCGCCGATGCGGCCTACGTCTCCGCACTGGCGGATGGTGGCTCGCTGCAGCTGGTCTCGAGCGCAAACGACGTGGCCACGATCGCAGCCATCCGACGGCTCTCTCCGCGTGATGCGGGGCGCTGGCCTGAGTTCGTCGGGTTCATGAATCGCGCTGCGGCGTTCCTCGATGCCGCGTATTCGACGACGATGCCGCGTCTGCCAAAGGTTGAACTGCGCGCGGACGGCTTGCCGCTCGCCTCGCTCGCACTGAAGCTGCGGCGCATGGGTGGCAAGGACATGTTCCGCGTGATGCGCAGCCTGTCGATGTCGGCAGTCGAGTTCACCGAGGAGTGGTTCGAATCCGAGCCGCTCAATGCCGCCATCGCCGGCGTCGCCATCCACGGCGTGACGCTGGGCTCGATGTCCGCAGGCACGGGCTTCACCCTGATCCACAACTGGCTCAACCGCGGCGGCCTCGCGCATCGCACGGCGCCAGGCGGACCACAAGGGCTGACGGATGCCTTGGTGAAGGCCGTGCATGCGAACGGCGGCGAGATCCGCACGGACGCGGACGTCGCGCAGATCCTCGTCGAGCACCAGCGCGTGATCGGAGTTCGCCTCGCGTCGGGCGAAGAGATCAAGGCCTCGACGGTGGTGTCATCGGCCGATCCCCGGCGCACGCTGCTCGGCCTCGTGGGCGCGCCGGAACTGCCACCGGAGTTCGTGTGGCAGACGCAGTCGATCCGCATGCGCGGTTCCGTGGCGAAACTGTTCGTGCAGACGGACGGGCGCCATGGCCTGCCGGCAGGCACAGTCGCAATCGCGCCGACGCTCAAGTACCTTGAACGCGCTTACGACTCGACCAAATATGGCGAGATGTCCCAGGACCCATACCTGGAAGTGACCACGTCGGGCGCCGATGTGATGATCCACTTCCAGTTCGCAACCTATGCGTTGCGCAATGCCGACTGGGGTTTGATGCGACCCGAACTCGAAAAGCGCGCGATCGACACGCTCACGCTGCACTTCCCGGCGTTCAAGGGCTCGATCCAGTCAGTGCAGTCGATCACGCCGGTCGATCTCGAGCAGACATGGGGCCTGACGGAAGGTGACCTCAATCACGGTCAGCTGATCCTCGACCAGATTTTTTTCATGCGGCCGTTGCCGGGCTGGTCGAATCACCGCACCCCGATCGACGGCCTTTATCTCTGCGGTTCGGGCCTGCATGGTGGAGGCGGCATCAGTGGCACCCCGGGTCGCAACGCGGCGCGGGCAGTGCTCCGGGGTTAGCAGTCAGTCGGCATATGCGGCCCGCAGGCGTTCATGGAAATGCCACACGCCAGCCTCGCGCTTAGGGCACAGCCTTCCCGCCCGGTAATGGCCTGACGCAAGACCCACCTGCACCCGCTCGCAGATGTGCACGTCCTCTTCCTGGACGTTGTTCGTGAATTCCCGGTCGTTGTCGACGCGCGCCATCGCCTCGTCCGTCGGCGCGCAGAACCACTCGAACTCGACGCGACACCTGCCGGGGCCAAACGGCAGGACGCGGTTGGTAGCCAGCCGTCCAGGCATCACGTTCAACATCACGTTGGGATAGATGAAGCAGTAGTACGCCCGGCCTGCGCCGTATACGTCGTCGCTGGCCTGCAAAGGCGAATGCTGCAGCGAATACCACTCGCACAGTTCGACATCGTAGTTGCGGTAATCGACGATCTTCGACAACGCTGGATGTATCAGCGGGACGTGGTACCCCTCGAGGTAGTTGTCGACGTACACCTTCCAGTTGCATTCGACGTCCCACGAGTCGCGCCGCACGAACCGCATCGCGCTGAGGTCGACGGGAGCGATGCGCTCGGCGATGCCCGCATAGACACGATCGAAGTCCGGCACATCGTCCTCCAGCGCGGCGAAGACGAGGCCCTGCCATTCCCGCACGCGAAACTGGGGCAGCCGGACATCCGTCACCCGGAAATCCTGCGCATCCTGCATTTCGGGCGCGGCGACCAGCTGACCGGCCTGGTTGTAGAGCCAGCCGTGGTACTTGCAGCGCAGGTTGCCGAGGCCCTTGCCGCTGCCGTGCACCAGCGGTCCCGCGCGATGGCGGCAGACGTTGGCGAAAGCGCGGAGGGTTCCGTCGGCCGCTCGCAGCAGGACGACCGGCGTTCCTGCAATATTCACGAGCACGTGATCGCCCGCCGTGGCCAGTTCGGCACGGTGCGCGACCAACTGCCACGAGGCCCCGAAGACTCGCCGGCGTTCCAGCGCGAACGTTGCCTCGCCGAAATAATACGCCGGGTCGAGCGCGTGCGCCCGCTCGAGGCCGCCCGGAATTGCTGCGTCATTCACTGTGGTCACGGTCCGCCCCTCACTCCTGACCGGCGCGAAGTCAGTTCGGCGAGGCGGGAGCCGACAGCAGGAATTTTTCGTTCCAGCCGAGCAGGGTCTGCAGCCGATGCCGCAGATAGCTCGGCACCGCGAGCGCATGATTCTCGCCCGGATACACGACCAGCTGCGACGGCACGCCGAGCGAACGCAAGGCCTGGTACATCTGTTCCGATCCGTTGCACGGAACGTTGAAGTCCTGCTCGGCGCAGTAGAACAGCGTCGGCGTCTTTATCCTGTCGGCCTGCAGGAACGGGTAGCTCAGGCGATCCCACAACTCGCGCTGGACCCAGGGCGTGCCGAGTTCCAGCTCGTACTCGCGCGAGTACATGTCGTGGCCATAGAGCGCGGCCCAGTTCGACGCGCCAGCCCCGCTCACTGCCGCCTTGAAGCGCGTGTCGCTCGCAATCACATAGTTGGTGAGGATGCCGCCGTAGCTGCGTCCGCCGACGCCAAGTCGATCGGGATCCGCGATGCCCGCCGCGACGACGTGATCGACCGCGGCGAGCACGTCCTGCACGTCCTTGTTGCCCCAGTCCGCGTAGATCGCCTTCGCGAACTCGAATCCGCGACCGGAGCTGCCGCGCGGATTCGCAGCCACGACCACGAATCCCCTTGCGGCGTAGGCCTGCCAGTCCGGCATGAACTCGTGGCTGAACTGGTACACCGGCCCGCCGTGGATTCGCAGGATCGTGGGATAGCGGCGCCCCGGCACATAGTCCGGCGGCTTCACGACGAACCCGTCGATCGATGTGCCGTCCGCGCCCTTGAAGCTGATGTCGTCGAACCGGACCAGCTTCTTCTGTGCGAGCCATTCGTTGTGCGAGCCGAGCGGTCGCAGCCCGCCGTGCTCCAGCGCCGCAAGCTCGTAGGGCGTGACGTCGTCGCCGCCCAGCACGACGATGCGGCCCTGTTTCGACACTGCGAATCCTGCGTCATAGCGCGGACCCGTCGTGAGCGGCGTGACCTTGCCGGACGCAATCTCGATGCGCGACAGGTTGATGACGCGACTCTGCTCGATCAGCGCGAGCACGCTCCTGCCGTCGGGACTCCAGCGCGGCTGCGTGAACCAGCGATCGATCGGAGCCGGCAGGCGTGTACGGCCCGTCGCGACGTCCACGATCGCGAGCTGGTTCGGGGCGTAGTAGATCCATTTGTCGTCACCGCCCTGCACGAACGCGAGCTGCCGGCCGTCGGGCGACCAGCTGATGGGCGACTCGAGGTCGGGATCGTTGTCGGCACCGTCGAACGTCGTGAGCCGGCGCTCGGTCGCGCCCGCGCGGGGTTCGACCAGGTAGATGTCGAAGTTGGAGTGACGGTCGGGCTCGCCGCCGCGACGGGTGACGTACGCGATCTGCTTTCCGTCGGGTGACCAGGCAGGCAGCGCCTCGTCATGTTCGCCGAAGGTGATCTGCATCGACTCGCTGCGGGCAACGTCGTGGACGTACAGGTGCGACCGGCGCGCATCGAGGTACCCGTCGACGTCCTTCTTGAACTGCCAGCGCTCGGTTACGATCGGCGGCGGGTTCTTCGGCTTCGGCGTGCCGGCAGCGCGCTCGGGGTCCGACGCGATCACCGCCAGCCGCAGGCTGTCCGGCGACCATTGGAAGTCGTCGACACCGCCAGGCAGGTTCGTCAGCACACGGGCTTCGCCACCCCCGGCCGGCATGGCCCAGACTTGTGTCTGCGCATCATCGTCGCCACGGTCCGCGAGGAAGGCGAGCCATCGCCCATCGGGCGACCAGGCCGGCGCCCACTCGTCGTGCTTCGGGGTGCTGGTAAGTTGCGTGCGGTCGCGCCCGTCGTAACCCACGCGCCAGAGGTCGGACTGCTGCTTGTCCTCGGCGGCGTTCGTCACGGTGACGGTGTAAACGATGGACTCGCCGTCGGGAGCAAATGCGGGCTCGTCGACCGCAGCGAGTCGCTCCAGGTCGGCGGGCCCGAAGCGGTCGCCAGGAAGATCGGTAGCCACCGCGGCGACCGTTGACACCAGCAACAGGGAGCCGACGAATGCGCTGAACGACTTGTGCATGAGGCCTTACCAGGATCGCGCCGCGACGGACGCCATCGCACGATCCTAGCGAATACGCGAAACTGTTGCCCCTACTTCACCTCGCGCAGGAGATCGGCATGGCCAGGAAACGTCCCTCGCGGACCGGCGGCACCGTCGTGTTGCTCGAGCACCGCTCGAAGATCCTGGCGGATAACCCGCTCGGCGATCCCGCCCAGCGCAGACTCGGCGTCTGGCTGCCGCACGAATACGACAGCGACGCCACGCACGGTCGCGGCCGGCGATTCCCGGTGTTCTACGACCTCGTCGGGTTCACGGGCACCGGCATTGCGCACCTCAACTGGAAACCGTTCAGTGAGAACGTGGCCGAGCGAGCGGCGCGCCTCGTGCGCGACAAGCGCATGGGTCCCGCGATCATCGTGTTTCCGGATTGCTTCACGTCCCTCGGCGGCAACCAGTACGTGAACTCGTCGGCTATCGGCAACTACGCCGACTTCCTGCTCGACGAAGTCATCCCGCTCGTCGACAAGGAATTCCGCACGCTCGCCTCGCGCGATCACCGCGGCTGCTTCGGCAAGTCGTCGGGCGGCTACGGCGCGATGATCCACGGCATGAAGTACGCCTCGCACTGGGGCGCGATTGCCAACCATTCGGGCGATGCCCACTTCGATTTCATCTACCGCGCCGACTGGCCCAATACGCTGAACGAGCTGGGCCGCTTCCGCCGCCCGCCGCGCAAGGACGGACGCTACACGAACCGCGTCGGTTCGGTCGAAGACCGCAAGATGGCACAGGGATTGGACGACGGGCGCGTGCGCCGGTTCCTCGACGCCATGTGGAAGAAACACAAGTTCACTCTGGGTGAGGGCCACGCCCTGATGAACGTCTGCATGGCCGCGACCTACGACCCGGATCCGGACGTCCCGAACGGATTCCGCCTGCCTTTCCACCTGGAAACGGGTGAATTGCTGCCGCAACGCTGGCAGCGCTGGCTGCGGCACGACCCGGTCCGGCTCGTCGACAAGTACGCCGCCAACCTGCGGCGGCTGAAGGGAATCTACGTCGACTGCGGCTGGCGTGACCAATACCACATCCATTATGGCTGCCGACAATTGTCACGAGCCCTTGAAAAGGCGCGCGTCGCGCACCAATACGAGGAGTTCGACGACACCCACTCGGACATCGACTACCGCATGGACGTGAGCCTGCCCTTCCTCTATCGCGCCCTGCGGCCCTGAACACGGCCAGCCCCGACCGTGAGCAGCCCGCCGCCGTCCACGACGTTGCCCGAACTGCCGGTCGAGGTCTATCGCTCTCACTGGCGGCCGGCGTGCGAAGAGCGTGCCTTCATGCTGCATGCGGTCGGCATCGGGTCGCAGGTCGTGGCCAACGGCGAACTCTGGAGTCTCGTCGTGCTGGAACCTTTCGCGGCCACGGCAAGCAGTCACCTGCGCGGCTACGAGCGCGAGAACCCGCCGAAGAGGCGCATGCTCGCGCGACCCGAGCAGATGCATCCGCACGCCTGGATCGGACCGGCCATGTACTTGTCGGTACTGGTGCTGATCGCGTGGCTCGCTGGTCACCGAACTTTCGCGACCAACTGGCTGGCCGCGGGCGTGCTCGACACGGCGGTCGTGCGGGGCGGTGAATACTGGCGAACCGTGACGGCACTGACGCTGCACTTCGACATCGCGCATCTCCTCAGCAACCTGGGATTCGGTGCGTTTTTCGGCTGGCTCGCTTCGCAACTGCTTGGCCCGGGTGTTGCCTTCGGCGGCGCCGTTGCCGCGGCCGCCCTCGCCAATGCCCTCAATGCATCGGTGCAACCGGCCAGTCACGTTTCTGCCGGCGCTTCGACCATGGTGTTCTCCCTGCTCGGCTTGCTTGCTGCGTACGCGTGGCGACGGCGGGAGGACTCCGGCGAACGCTGGGCCTCTCGCTGGGCGCCGTTGATCGCGGGAGTGTTCCTGCTGGGTTTCACCGGCGTGGGCGGCGAAAACACGGACGTGCTGGCGCACCTCACCGGCTTCATCACGGGCGCGGCCACCGGCTGGTGGCTCGGTCGCCTGTCACAGATTCCCAAGCCACTTGTGCAATGGCTGGTCGGGCTTGGCGCACTGGCCGGCATTGCCGGCGCATGGTGGGCCGCCCTGATGCCGGGCGCATAGCCGCAGGGGTCGGGTATGCTCCCCGGCCCACTTGCGACCGCAGCGAACCGACGATGGCCCTGCAGCAACTGACAGCAGAACAGGTCCGTACCTGGACCCTCGAACAGAAAGACCGCTGGTGGTTCACCAACGTCTACCGCGGCGACATGGCGCAGCTCACGCTGCGATCGGCGATCACCGGTTTCATGCTCGGCGGCCTGCTCAGCGCCACCAACCTGTACGTCGGCGCCAAGACCGGCTGGACGCTCGGCGTCGGCCTGACCTCGGTGATCCTGGCCTTCGCGCTGTACCGGGTCTTCTCGAGGCTCGGCGCGCGCGACATGACCATACTTGAAAACAACTGCGTGCAGTCGATCGCGACCGCGGCCGGCTACATGACGATGCCGCTCACTTCCGGCCTGGCAGCCTATATGTGGGCGACCAACCAGGTCCTGCCGTTGTGGCAGATCCTGGTGTTCAACATCGTGCTGTCGTGCCTGGGCGTGCTGGTGGCGTTTCCGATGAAGCGTCGTTTCATCAACGACGAACAGCATCCTTTCCCCGAAGGCCGCGCCTGCGGCGTCGTGCTCGACACGCTCTACCACGGCGCGGCGGCTGCGAAGGGCATGCTGCAAGCGAAGGCACTCGCTGTCGCAGCGACGATTGCCGGCGTCACGAGCTTCATCGCCGGCGAAAGCTACATGAAGCTGATCCAGCAGCAATGGCTGGGTTTCAGCTCGTCCTGGCACCTGCCAGTCAAGCTGGACGGCTGGTACTACTGGCTGGTCGAGAAAGGATACGCACCCCTGCCAAAGCTCGCGGGCGTGGATATCCGCCAGCTCGCGCTGTCGCCGGGACTCGACTTTGCGATGATCGGCGCTGGCGGCCTCATGGGTATGCGCGTGGCGTCGAGCCTGCTGCTGGGAGCGCTGCTCAACTTCGTGGTCGTCGCGCCGATCATGATCTCGCTCGGCGAAATCCAGCCGCGCGAAGGTTCGATCGCGGCGGGCACTGCGATTTTCGGGCGCGCGCACATCCTCAACAACTGGGCGCTCTGGTACGGCATCACGATGATGGTGGTGGCTTCGCTCGTTGCCCTGTTCGCGAAGCCTGAAGTCTTCGTCGCCGCATTCAGGAGCCTGCGACGGAACAGGAACGCACCGGGTCAGCGCGACCTGCTGCGGGACATCGAACTGCCGCTGGTGCTGTCCGGGATCGGCGTGCCGGTATTCGGTGCAATCGGCGTCTGGATGCTGCACGCCTGGTTCGGCGTGAGCTGGATCCTGGGCGCGCTCGCGATCCCGCTGATCCTCGTGCTGGCGCTGATTGCGGCGAGCAGCACCGCGCTGACCGGCATCACCCCATCGGGGTCGTTGTCCAAGATTCCGCAGTTCACCTTCGGCGCACTCGATGCGCGCACTCCGGCACCGAACCTGATGACGGCCGTCATGTCGTCGGAGGTGGCCAGCAACGCCTCGAACCTGCTCATGGACATCAAGCCGGGCTACATGCTCGGTGCCAAGCCACGGCAGCAGGCAATCGGCCACGTCATCGGCATCGTCGCGGGCGCGCTCGCGGCCACGCCCTTGTTCTTCGTGCTGTTCGGGCTCGACAACTTCGACCCGGCCGCCGGCAGGTCCGTGGCCGACACGATGGTCAGCGACAAGTTCGCGTTTCCCGGCGCGGTGCAATGGAAAGGCGTTTCCGACCTCGTCGCGGCTGTCTTCGGCAGCCCCGAGGCCAGCGGCCTGCTTACGACTTCGATAGCCTGGTCGATTGCCATCGCCGGCTTTGCAGCACTCGTCATGGAGGTGCTGCGCATCCGCACGAACAACCGGTTTCCGCTTTCCCCGCTCGCGATCGGCCTGGGAGTGGTGCTGCCGCCGGACTCGTCGTTCATGATGTTCTGCGGCGCCGCGCTGTTCTGGTACGCGGCGCGCAAGCTGCAGTCGCAACCCGGCACGCGCGCGCACGAAATCTGGGTCGGGTCGCAGGAGCCTATCTGTGCCGGCCTGATTGCCGGCGCCGCGCTCGTCGGCATCGGCGATATTCTGGTCAAGGTGTTCGTGCTGTCCTGAGCGCGGGCGCGTCACGGAACTGCTGGAAGTGAGCGATCGCCCGCAAACTGCCGCGCCTGAGACGCTGCCGATCCTTTACCGGGACGAGCGACTCGTCGTGGTCGACAAGCCGTCGGGACTGCTGGTGCACCGCTCACCGATCGACCGGCATGAAACCCGGTTTGCACTGCAGATCCTGCGCGACCAGCTCGGTCAGCGTGTCTACACGATTCACCGTCTCGACAAGGGCACGTCCGGGGTACTGGCGTTCGGACTGAATCCGGACACCGCCCGCGAGTACAGCGCGCTCTTTGCACAGCGCAGTGTCGTCAAAACGTATGTCGCGCTGGTGCGCGGCTGGCCTGCCGTGGAAGGCACCATCGATCGGCCGCTCTCCGCGGTCGAAGACGAACGCGTCGGACCGCAGTCCGCAGAACCTCGGGAGTCGCAAACGGCGTTCAGGCGCATCGCGACCTTCGAATTGCCGGTGTGTGTCGATCGCTACCCGACCTCGCGTTACGCATTGGTCGAACTCATGCCGCACACCGGGCGTCGGCACCAGTTGCGTCGCCACCTCGCCGGCGAGTCGCATCCGATCGTGGGCGATTCGACCTATGGCAAGGGCAGGCACAACCGCCTGTTTCGCGAGCTGTTCGGTGTGCAGCGACTGCTGCTCGCGTGCACGTGTCTCGAGTTCGCGCCGCCTGCAAGCACAACGGCGCTCCGAATCGAAGCGCCGCTGGCCGCAGAGTTTGCCGCGCTGCTCACCCGGCTGGGTGGGCAGTATTCCGCGAATCCGCTCAGCTCATCTTCGCCTTGACCTTCGCAGTCAGCGCGGCAATCTCGCCGCGACGGCCCTTGTCCGCTACTTCGCGACCCGGACGCGGCGCGGCCTTGCTGGCTTTGTCGAGGTACTGCAGCGCTTGCGGATAGCGGCCCTGCTCGAACAGGTATTCCGCGTAGAAGTAATTCGGGTCGATGCCGTCCGGGTTCAGCCTGAGCGCCTGCTGCAACAGCTTGCCGGCCTTCTGGTCGTCACCGAAGCCGACCGGGAAGCCGGGTACCTTGTAGTAAAGGGCGCCGAGGCTCGTGTAGGCCGATCCGTCGAGCGCTTTCGGGTCGAGCTTGAGCGCCGCTTCGAGGTTGCCCCGCGCCTCCTTGCACAGCGAGAGCGCACCGAGCCCGCCCTTCGCCCCGGCGTAGCTGCTCTCGATGATGCTTTCCCAGATCAGCGCCTCGGGGCGCGCGGGATTCTGGCGCGTGAAATCTTCGGCTCGCTTTTCCAGCGCCTCGAATGCCTCGTTGCGGACGTCGCCGGCCGCAGTCTCGTAGTTCACCTTGGCCCACGCCTGCTGGATCGAGAGCAGCTCGGCATCGAAGTCGGGGTTGGCAGGCGCCGCTGCGAACAGCGGGGCGGCAAGCAGGCTCGCGCAGACGAATACGGCGTTACGTACGTGTTGCATGGTTTCTCCTCAGGACTGCGTAGCACGCTCAGCGACGGCGGCCGCAGCGTGACGACGGATGACAGGAAGCTGCCTGCGGAGTGAGCCGTCGACGACTCCCGGCAGCAGCGCGTTGATGTGGACGAACAGCTTCTCGGGCCAGCCGAAGCAGACGCCGGTCTTGCCGGCTTCGAGCATGGCGCAGGCGGCCACCGCAACCTGCGCGGGCGGATCCATTGCAACTTTCAACTCGGCGTTCATGCGGTCGACGGCCGACGCGTTCATGCCGGTCTTCGTCGCGCGCGGCGCGAAGTAGTGCACACCGATCTTCGAATCGGCCAGCTCCCGCCGCAATGCCTCGGTGAAGCCACGCAGCGCGAACTTGGTGGCGGAGTACGCAGTGAACCCGGGATAGCCCAGGCTGCCGAACACCGAACCGATATTGAGGATCGCACCCATCGGCTGCGAGCGCAGCATCGGCAGCAGGGCGCGCGTAAGTTGTATCGGAGCAACGGCGTTGATCGCAAACAGCCGCTCGATCGCTGCATCGTCAAGTTCGTCGAGCAGGCCGAAATCACCGAGACCCGCGCTGTGGACCAGCACGTTGATGCCGCTGCCGCCCCAGTGACTCGCTGCTTCGACCACTCGTGCCCGCCCCTCGGCTGTCGCAAGATCGGCTGCACACCAGTCGACGCGCGCCGAGCGGCCACCCAGTGCTTGCGCTGCGCATTCGAGCGCCTGCGCGTTCCGGCCCACGAGCAGCACGCTTGCACCGCGGCCATGCAGTTCCTGAGCCAGCTCTCGGCCAATGCCACCGCTTGCGCCGGTGATCAATGCCCGCATCTCTGCAGCTTTCATGCGCGCAGCCTCGTCGGGGCGGCATCCAGCTTCGCGACGACGCCGGCCTCGAGGCCCCGGAACATGTTGCCGTACAGCCAGAACACTCCTCTTGCGCAACCGATGACCGCCCCGTCATCGGCTTCGTCCGCTACCCGCCCCACAATTCTCTCGAGATCGCCGACGTGCTCCTGGTCCAGTTCGCCGTGGCTGCGCAGGTAGCTGAACGCCCTGGTGGGCAGCTGCAGCGTCTTCTGGATGCGGTCCGCCGCCTGGAGCGCGAGCGCCACGCTGGTGCCTTCGAGCACGAACACCATGCCGAAGAAGCCGAGTGGATTGCGGCGCTCGATCATGTCGTACGCGTAGGCGACCATGCATTCGGTCGCGATCGACGGCGGCGAAGCCGCAGCTGCCTGGCGATCGCCGCCCGCGTGCTCGATGTCGTTGAGGATCCACTGTTCGTGGCCCTTCTCCTCGTCGAGGTAGTGCAGTACCGCCTCGCGCAGCCACTCGTGCCGCTCCGGCAGGCGCGCGCCGACCGCCATCAGCAACGGCACGGTGTGACGCACGTGATGGTAGGCCTGCGTCAGGAACTCGACGTACAGCTCGCGAGTGATGTCGCCGGCAAGCGCGCGCTGAATGGCGGGCGCTGCCAGCAGGTAGTTGCGGTCGGCGACGGTGTCGCGCTGCAGTTGTTCATACAGGTGCATCGATGTATTCCAAAATAAGGTCAGGACGCGAGTTCGGTGGGATACAGGCCGTCGAGCAGCGCGCCGAGACGTGTATGGATTTCCTGGCGGCGCAGCCGGCCATTCGCCGTCAGCGTGCCGTCGGCAAACGTGAAGGGAACGGGCGCGCGCGCCCAGTAGCACACCTGCGCGTAGTTCGGCAGTATCGCGTTCGCCGCATCGATGGCGGCTTCGACTGCTGCGTCGGGCGCTTCGATTGCGGACGCCCCGACCAGCGCGACGGCGTAAGGGCGTGACTCACCGTAGACGAGCACCGGCCGGCCAACCAGGCGCTGCGAGATTTCGCATTCAACCCACTCCGGCGACACGTTGCGGCCAAAGCTGGTGATGAACCGGTTGCCGATGCGACCGTGCAGCTGGAGGTACCCGTCGGCATCAAAGACGCCAAGGTCCCCGGTCGCGACTTCATCGAGCGGCGCGCGCGGTGGATCACCGAGGTAGCCAAGCATCGTGTTGCCGGCAACGTGCACCTGCCCTGCTGCATCGACACGCACGCGCACGTGCGGCAATGGACGGCCGACGGTTCCGGCGCGGCGCGATGCGGGCGTGTTCAGGCACACGACCGACGCGCATTCGCTTAGGCCGTAACCTTCATGGACGGGAATGCCGGCTGCGTCGGCCCGCGCGAGCAACTCGCTTGAGACCTTCGCACCGCCCACGGCAACGAACTGCAACGATGCCGGCGGCTGCCAGCCGCGCTCGGCAGCGACAACCATCCCCTGCAGCAGTTCAGGCACGAGGATCAGGCTGTTGGGTTGCTCACGCGTCAGAGTCCCGAGCAGCCGGACCGCGTCCAGGCCACCGTAGCTCATCCCCGTGACTGAACTCGGTGGCACGACGCACGTCGCACCGCGCAGCAAAGGCGCATACAGGCCCGCGACGTTCTCCAACAGGGTTGCAAGCGGCAGGATGCAGAGGTGGCGCTCGATTGGGAGTTCGCGGGTGGCATCGGCCACCGACGTCGCGATAGCCTCGAGCGCTGGACCCGAGAGGCACACGCCCTTGGGGTTCGAGGTGCTGCCCGACGTGTACGTAATCTTGCGCGTGCCTGGGGGTGCAGCCGCTCGGCTGGCGAGGTCGAGCTGCCGACGGAACCGTCGCAGACCAGATACGGGTGACGTGCCGTCCGGGCGCCATCCCTGCAGCAGTTCCTGCGAGCGCGTGCAGTCGTCGGTGAGGACTGCATCGACACCCGCATCGTCCAGCGCATGCGCCACCTGCGCGGACGTGAAGGAACCCGGCAGCGGCACCGAGAGCAGTTCCCCGACATGCAGCGCGAGGTCGGCAAGCGCCCAAGGCACGCCGTTGTCCGCCAGCACGGCGTGACGCTCCGCCCCACCCTGTCGCAGCCACTCGATCTCATGCTCGATGAGCGACGGCAGGGCGCCATGGAAAATTGTGCGTCGCCCGTCGACGAGGGCGACAGCGCGCGCAGGCGCGGAGCGCATCGCATCGAGCAGCATCAGTGACCCGGTGAGCGGTGCGCGAAGCCCGCCAACCGCTCCGCGTCGGGCAGGTAGCCGGCGAAAACGCGCGGGTCGGTCTCGTAGTAACGGCCCCACGAATCCGCTGCGGTGGCGACACTCGATGGATCGGCACGGCCGAGTTCGATCAGCGGCGCGCCAAAACCTTCGAGGATCTGGCGCAGCGCGCCGGTGGCCGTGAAGACGATCCACGAGTAGCGGCGGCTCATCAGGAACACGGGCAGCTGCGCGACCATGCGCACCGCAGCGCGGCAGCTGGCACCGGCCAGGTTGCCGACTTCGACGATTTCATCGCGACGGACGACACGCGCCCCGCCGCGATCGACCGGCGCCGACCGCAGGCTTGCGGTCAGTCGTTCTTCGATCGGGCGGTCCAGGTACTGCTCGAGGTAGAGACGGCTTTCGTCCGCACCGCGGATGCCCGCGACGCCGCGCAGGTCCCCCTGGCGGCCACGAAACGCGATGAGCGTGGGCATGAACGTGCGGACTGCGGCACCATGCTTGGTGGCGAACCGGGTCTGGACATAAGCCTCGAGGTCGGCGCGGCCCGCGTCGCCGGCTCGAACCGGCTGCAGGTGGAGACGTTCTCCAAGCGTGCGGAAGTCGGCGGCGGCTCGCCGGGGCAGGATCTGTCCTGGGCGGGGCATCGAGCATGAGGTCGGTGGCTTCCAAGTCCGCTCCCGGGGTGGCTACAGCCCGCCTTGCTGCGCGGACTGCGGTAAGACGGTCGTTGCCAGGGAAATCAATCGCGCCAGACAAATCTCTTTAATTTCAACAACCTATGGTCGTTGATCGCGGCCCGGCCGAACCGCGATTGATTTGCAGCGGCAGTCGCGTCTTACTCGCATGCCACGATGCACGAATCGATGAACGACGATCGCGAACTGGTCGCCGCGATGCTCGCGGGCGACGAGCGCGCGTTCACGACCTTCTTCGAGACTTACTTTCCGCGCGTCTACCGCTTCGCCCTGCCGCGCATGAACCGCAATGCCGACGCCACCAAGGACGTCGTGCAGGCGACGTTGATCAAGGCGATGCGCGCGGTCGGGGACTGGCGCGGCGAGGCGGCACTCTTTACCTGGCTGTGCCAGATCTGCCGCAGGCAGATTGCCGATCACGTGCGCAGCGAGCGTCGTCATGCCGCCAAGGTCGTCCTGATCGACGACAGCGAGGAAGTCCGGGCCGCGCTTGAATCCATCGCGGCGCCGTCGACCGACGACCCGCTCCACGGCGCGGATCGCGCCGAGCTCGGGCGCCTGGTACACGCGGTGCTCGACCGGCTGCCCGGCCGATATGGCGACGCACTGGAATGGAAATACGTCGAAGGCCGCTCGGTCGAGGAAATCAGCGAGCGGTTGGGAATCGGCCAGACGGCGGCGCAGTCGCTGCTGGCCAGGGCCCGGATCGCCTTCCGGGAAGGGGTGGAGGCCGTTTTCGGGGCGTCGGCACACGACGTCCTCGCGAGCCTCGAGGCATGAGAACAAAGCCATGAACGATCACAAACCACAAGACGACAGACCGGGCGAAGACGCCGACCTTGCCGCTCTGCTGCAGCGCGTCGGCTCACGCCTGAAGCCGCCCGCGGACGTCGCGGCGGAAGTCCGCGCGGCCCTCGCCGCGGAATGGCGCGCAACGGTTGCCGCGCGACAGCCGAAACGCAGGTTCACGCAGCCGTGGCTCGCCATTGCGGCTTCCGTCGCGGTTGTGGCCGTCGCCGTCGGGGTTGCCTTGCCGCGCTGGAAGGCGGCCGGAGGTCCTGTCGCGATGGTGGCTCGTGTCACGGGCGCCGCCGAAGTGCGTCATGCCCCTGACGGCACGTGGCAACCGCTTATCGCGACGGCGCCAGTGGCTGCGTCTGACGAGATCCGCACTTCAGGCTCCGGCCGGGTCGCATTGCGACGACCCGATGGACTCGAAGTGCGTCTCGACACGGACACGCAGTTGGCCTTTGCCGGCGGTGAGCGCGCAGGCCTGACGACAGGCAACGTCTACGTTGACGCCGGCACGCCCGGCTCGGGCAGCGGCGCATTCGTCGTCGTCACGCCGTATGGAGACGTCCGGCACGTCGGCACCCAGTATGTCGCTTCGGTATTTGACGACGCGCTGCGGGTGGCCGTGCGCGAGGGCAGCATCGCGATCGACCGCGGGCAAGTGCCCGTCGTCGCCCGTGCCGGCGAATCACTCGCCGTGAGCCTGGACGGCAGCGTGGCGCGCTCGCAGGTCGACTCGCATGGCCAGGCGTGGCATTGGGCCGCGGCGATAGCGCCCGAATTCGCGATTGAAGGCCGCTCGCTCGACGAGTTCCTGGCCTGGGCCGGCCGGGAAACGGGCCGCAAGATCGTCTATACCTCGGCGGATGCCGCACGCGAAGCCGAGCAGACGCAGCTCAAGGGTTCCACGAGCGGGCTTTCGCCTGAAGCCGCCGTGGCTGCAGTGTTTGCGTCCGAACCCGCCCTGCTCCACGTTATCGCAGGCGGTCAGATCCGGGTGGATCACGCAGGCCGCTGATGCACAAGCCGCGGTAGGCGGCCAGGTGGCACTCCGCTACCATCGCCGCGTCCGGCCGCTGCGATGGTTCGGGCCGACCTATGCCCACCCGTCAGCCACGTGCCCTCCGCCGCGCTTCGAATACGCCTCGTCGAAGCGTTCGCGCTGCGCTGGCCGTGGCCGTATTGCTCGGGGCAGCGGCAGCGCACGCTGCAGCCCCCTATCGCGGCCGCCTCGTTGACGCGGTACTCGGTGAACTCGCAGCCGCCGGCGAATTCCAGCTCATCTACACCTCGGCCGTCGTCCCGTCGTCGGCCAAGGTCGTCGTGGAACCCACCGCGGGACCGGCGCTGGAAGTCGTTGCGCAGGTGCTCGCACCGCTGGGTCTGAAGCTGCAGCGTGTCGAAGGTCGAATTTATTCGGTCGTACCGCAGGCAGGTCCGGCCGATTCGCACACGACAGCGGCGATGGCAGCAGCAGTCCCGCGCGACGAAGCAATCGCCGACATCGTGGTCACGGCGAGTCGCTATACCCTGGACTCGGACGTACCCCAGGTCCACGCGTTCCTGTCGCAGCAGGACCTCGACGCGCTGCCACGGCTCGCAGAAGACGCGCTCAAGGTCGTGCACCGACTGCCGGGCGCCGCGAGCAACGGCCTCGCGGGTCTCGCCCACATGCGTGGGGGCGACACGAACGAGACACTGGTGATACTCGACGGCTTGCCGCTCTACGAGCCATTTCACCTCAGGATGCTGCAGAGTCCATCCAGCCTGCTGGACGAGCGCATCGTCGACGGGCTCGACGTCTTCGCCGGCGGCTTCACCGCCGAGTACGGCGACCGCATGAGCGCGATCATCGATGCCCGCACGCTGCGTCCCGCCGCGGATGCGTACTACGAACTGGGGTTGAGCCTGATCCACGCGAATGCGCTCGCGTCACAGAAGTTCGCGGACGGCCGCGGCCAGTGGCTCACCTCGTTCCGTCGCAGCAACCTCGACGAGGTGGCGGACATCATGGAATCCGAGATTGGCGAATCGAGCTACCTCGACGGCTTTGCCCGCGTCGATTTCGCGTGGTCGCCCGACACGCGCGGCAGCCTGCAGACGCTGCTCGCCCGCGACCAGGCCGAAATCACCAACCCGGCCGACACCGAACATGCGACCGCTGAGTATTCGAACGCCTACGTCTGGGGCACGCTGGCGCATGACTGGTCCGCACGATTGTCGACGACGGCGATCCTTTCGTTCACGGACGTCTCGGCGGAACGCCAGGCCGCAGTCGACGAGCCAGGCAAACGGACAGGGGCGGTCGACGACATTCGCGACTACGACGTACTCGGGCTCAAGGTCGACGGGCGCTTTGCAACCGACCGCTGGCTGCAGCGCGCGGGCATCGACGTGCGCAAACTCGAGGCCACCTACGACTACACGGGTAGCGTCGACTTCGCGCCGGACTATCCGTACCCCGGCGCCGGAGCGCAGGACATCTCGCGCGCGCTTGCGCCAAACCCGTCCGGCGAGCATTTCGCCGCGTACTACACGGTGCGCGGCCGGCTGACGGATGCACTGACCGCCGAAGTCGGCCTGCGCTGGGACGAGCAGACGTACGGAGCCGATGCCGACGACCAGCTTGGCCCGCGAATCAATCTCGCCTGGCGCGTCGACGAGAGCACGCGCCTGCTCGCGAGCTGGGGCCGCTATCAGCAATTCGAGGGCATCGAGGAACTGCAGGTCGAGGACGGCGTCGAGGACTTCTCGCCGGCGCAGAGCGCGGACCACTTGATCCTCGGACTCGAGCGCGACCTGAACCCGGAATACTCACTGCGCGTCGAAGCCTACCGCAAGGACTACCGCGACCTGCGCACTCGTTTCGAAAGCCTGTACGACCCGCTTTCGCTGGCGCCCGAACTGCGCTGGGACCGAGTCGCCATCGCGCCTTCGTCGGCCCTGGCGGAGGGCGGCGAACTGCTGCTCACCCGCAAGCCTGTCGATGCCTGGAGCGGGTGGTTCGGCTACGCCTGGTCGCGCGTCAACGACGCAGTCGACGGTGGCGAGGTCAGGCGCAGCTGGGACCAGACCCACACGGTCAACCTGGGCGTGCTGTGGGCATCGGGACCGTGGCAGGCAACGCTCGCCGCGCAGTACCACACGGGTTGGCCCGTGACGCCGATCGGGCTCGACACGCAGGGCAATGTGGTGCTTGGGGATCGCAATGCCGCGCGTTACGCCGACTACGGCTCCCTCGATGCCCGCGTAAGTTACGAGTGGACGCTGCCGCGCGGCACACTGACGCTGCACGGCGAATTGACCAACGCGCTCGACCGGCGCAACCCCTGCTGCACCGATCTCGAATACTCGATCATCGACGGCACGCCAACGCTCGAACGCGAGCTGCGCCATTGGCTGCCGCTGGTGCCGTCGGTCGGCGTGCTCTGGAAGTACTAACCGTCAATCGACGCCGTGCTGGCGGAACCAGGCAAGACACGCCGCCCAGCCGGCTGCAGCATCCTCCGCCCTGAAGCTGGGACGGTAGTCTGCGAAGAACGCGTGACCCGCTTCCGGAAACACGACGATCTCCGACGGCTTGCCCGCAGTCTTGAGCGCCGCCCGCATCGCGTCGACGTCGTCGAGCGGAATGCCCTGGTCCTTGCCGCCGTAAAGTCCGAGCACCGGCGCACCGATGTCGGCGACGACGTCGAACGGGTACTTCGGCTGCAGTTCGGTGGCCTGGCCCTTGAGGCGGCCGTACCAGGCGACGCCCGCCTTGAGATTCCTGTTGTGAGCCGCGTAGAGCCACGTGATGCGCCCGCCCCAGCAGAAGCCGGTGACGGCGAGCCTGCGCGGGTCGCCATTGCTCGACTTCCCGGCCCACGCGGCAGCCGCGTCAAGGTCGGACATGACCTGTGCATCAGGCACCTTGCTCACGATTTCGGCGAAAATCTGCTTCCAGTCTTCGATCTTCGAGACGTCACCCTGGCGCGCATACAGTTCGGGGGCGACGGCGCAGTAGCCCTGTTTGGCGAAGCGGCGGCACACGTCCTTGATGTGTTCATGCACACCGAAGATTTCCTGGACGACGAGCACGATCGGGAAGTTGCTGCCCGCAGCCGGCATCGCGCGATACGCGGGGATCTCGCCATCCGCCACGGGGATCTTCACTTCACCCGCGGTCAGGCCTGCGGTGTCCGTGGTGATCGTCTGTGCGCCCACGGGCTGCACCGCCAGCGCGAAACCGGTCGCGAGCGAGGTCACCAGCACCTGCCTGCGCGTCAGCGCGCGCTGCCGAGCAGCGAATCGAGTTCCGGACTGGTCCACTTGTCGTGCATGGTCTTTCCTCCTGGTTGCTTGTCTGGTCAGCGGGGCTCGACTCCCGGCTGGTAGGGCTGTGACTCGGCCGCGACGGCATCCGCCACTTCGGGCAACACGACATAGCGCGTAAAGTCTTCGGGCATCCGCTTCGCGCGTCCGGTATGCAGGTCGATGCAGACGTAGTGGAGCAGCGCGCGCAGCAACGTTTCGCCGTCCGACTTGCGCCGGATCTGAAACCTGCGTTCGATGCGCAGCTTGCGGTCATTGCGGACCGGCCACGTCGCGACCTCGATCTGGTCGCCTTCCAGTGCGGCGCGGAGGTAATTGATCTGCGTACGCCACACGGCCATGCCGCGGTTGAGCGACCGGCACAGGTCCGGGCTGATGCCGCGTGAAATCGAATGCGCCCAGGCACAGTCGTCGAGCCACGCGACGTAGACGGCGTTGTTGACGTGGCCGTAACCGTCGATCTCGTTGTGAACGGCGATGCGCTGGTGGATGAACGGCGACGGCAGATCCCACTTCATTGCGAACCGTCTCCCGCGGCCGGACCAGGCACGCCCCCGGGCAGCATCGTGTCGAGCCTCGCGTCCTTCTCGGTCCAGAGCATGCCCAGCCATTCCTTGAAGCGCGCGCGCAACCTGGAGTCGTCCGCGTAGTCGCCCTGCGCAACCCACGGCTCGATCGGGCGCCGCAACACGTGCATTCGCACGGGACCAAGCCGGCCACAACACAGGTCCCACAGCGTCGGGCTGGCTTCGCTGTACGCAACGGTGACGTCCAGCACCGAGTGCAGCATGCCGACCATCGCCGACAGCACGAAGGCGACGCCGCCCGGGCGCGGTCGCAGCAGGTGGCGATACGGTGACTTGGTCGCCTTGTGCTTTGCAGTCGTGTAGCGCGTGCCCTCGACGAAGTTCATGACCGACGTCGGCAGCAGCGCGAACCGTTCGCAGGCCCGGCGCGTCGCATCGAGGTCCTCACCGCGGGCTTCCGGGTGCTTCTGCAGGTAGGTGGCCGAGTGGCGCTTCATGAACGGGAAGTCGAGCGCCCACCACGCCAGCCCGAGGAACGGCACCCAGATCAGCTCCTGCTTGAGGAAGAACTTCAGGAACGGAATCCGCCGGTTGAACGCCTGCTGCAGCACCAGGATGTCGACCCATGACTGGTGGTTCGACAGCACGAGGTACCAGCCGCGGGGATCGAGACCTGCGACGCCTTCGACCTCCAGCCGCAGCGCGCCCATCAGGCCGAAGATCGCGCCATTGCAGCTGATCCACGCCTGGGCGATCCAGATCATCAGGGCACTGGTCCACCGGCGCCACGCGGCGAGCGGGATGATCAGCTTCGCGAGCGCGACGACCAGCAGGATCGGCACCCAGAACACCACGTTCACCACCATCAGCGAAATGGTGATGACGCCCTTCAGTGTCGAGCCACGCGATGTCTGCACGTTCTGCCGATCCTCACCACCCGGGGTGTACGATTATGCCCCGGTCAACGCCCCTGGAGCATGCCATGCCGCTCGAGTTGTCGGCCCTCGAAGCGAGGGTCGTCGGTTGCCTGCTCGAAAAGCAGATCGCGACCCCCGACCAGTACCCCCTGTCGCTGAACGCGCTCGTCAACGCCTGCAACCAGAAAAGCAACCGTGACCCGGTCATGAACCTGCAGGAACGCGAGGTTCAGCCCGTCGTGGACGCGCTCATCCGCAAGCAGGTCGTGCTGGAGAAATCCGGGTTCGGCAGCCGGGTGCCGAAGTATCACCAGCTGTTCTGCAACACCCAGTTCGGCAGCCTGAAGTTTTCGCCCGCCCAGACGGCCATCGTCTGCGAGCTGTTGCTGCGTGGTCCGCAGACGCCCGGCGAACTGCGCACGCACGCGGGGCGGCTGGCGACCGTCAATGGGCTCGACGAGGTGGAGAACGCCCTGGAGGACCTCGCGACGCGCCCTGAGGGGCCCGTTCGTGGTGAAGCTGCCGCGGGAAGCCGGCCGGCGCGAGTCGCGTTACGCGCAGCTGTTCATGGGCCCGATCGATGTCGCGGCATTGGAGGCTGCGCAGGCGGCGTCGGCGCCGATTGCCGCGGCTTCGAATCCGTCCCTGGCCGCGCGCGTGGAGTCGCTGGAGGCCGACGTCGCCGAACTGCGTGTCCTGCTCGCCCGGCTGCAGGACGGCAGCGGCAACGGCTCGGGCGCCTAGCCCGCGATTTCGCGCGCCGGCGTCGGTCCCGGCTATCATTCGCGGCATGGACCAGTCGCAAGGCAAGGCTTTGCAACTCGACGTGGATCACGCCGCGTTCATCCAAGGCGCCGTATCGGTGGTCGTCGGGTCGCGCAACACGCAACACGTGCCTGACGTGGTCCGCGGCTGCGGCTGTCGCGTCTCCCGCGATCGACGGCGCGTGACGGTCCTGGTCGAAGCGGCCCGCTCTGGTTCCGTACTCGAAAACATCGCGGCCAACGGCCTGGTCGCCGTGGTGTTCAGCCAGCCCAGCACGCACCGGACCATCCAGCTGAAAGGGTCAGACGCACGGCTCACCCGTGTGACCGGCGCTGACCGGGGCATCGCGCAACGGCATCTGCTGGCCTGGGTGCAGGACCTGCGGCTGATCGGTTACGCAACCGAGTTCGCCCGTGCGGTTCGCGGCGAAGCGCCGGACCTCGCGGCGGTCACGTTCACGCTCACGTCGGCATTCCAGCAGACGCCGGGACCCGCCGCGGGCAAGCGGCTCGCGCAATGACCCCGCCGATCACACTGCATTCCATCCGCGCCTGCCTCGAGGGCGCGGTGCCCGCAGTCGTCGCGACCTGCTCCGGTGACGGCACGCCGAACGTGTCGTACATCTCCGAAGTGCACTATGTCGACCCCGGACACGTGGCGCTGTCGTACCAGTTCTTCAGCAAGACGCGGCAGAACGTGCTCGAGAACCCGCGCGCGACCGTGCTCGTGATCCATCCGGACACCGGGGCCCAGTACAAACTCGCGGCCGCTTACCTGCGCACCGAGGACTCCGGCCCGCTGTTCGAATGCATGAAAGCGAAACTCGCCGGCATCGCCTCGCACGCCGGCATGACGGGCGTGTTCCGCCTGCGCGGCGCGGACGTTTACCGGGTCGACTCGGTGACCGAGGTCTACCGCACCGCGCTCGCCCCGGCCGCGACCAGCGCCAGTTCGCTGGCCCAGTTGCGTTGCTGCATCGAACGGCTGTCCGCGGCCTCGGACCTGGCGAGCCTGCTCGACACGCTGCTGGATTCGTTGCGCGATGTCTTCGACATTCGGCATTCGATGGTCTTGATGCGTGAGCCTGCCGGCGAGGCGCTCCACACCGTGGCGAGCCGTGGTTACACCGCATCAGGCGTCGGCGCCGAGATCCGGCCAGGCGAGGGCGTCATCGGCACGGCAGCCCTCGCGCGCACGCCGATCCGCATCGCGCACGCGACGTCGGAGTTTGGCTACGGCCGCGCCATGCGCGAGGACGCCGCGCGCTTCGGCATCACCGCCGGCATCGAAGACGCCATTCCGTTTCCGGGCCTGCCCGAGTCCCAGAGTCAGGTGGCCGTGCCGATCCTGGCCGGCGAGCGCCTGCTCGGCGTGCTGTTCGCGGAGAGCACGGAGACCGGACGCTTCGGCTACGACGAGGAAGATGCGCTGGTCGTGCTCGCGAGCTACGTCGGCACCGTCGCGGCCATGCTCGAGGAAGACGAGGCGACCGATGCCGAAAAACCAGGCCGTTCGGGCCCCCGCACCGGCGCCACGTGGAGCGCCGATCCGGGTGCGCCGTTACGCCGAGAACGACAGCATCTTCGTCGGCGACGAATACATGATCAAGGGTGTGGCCGGCGCGATCCTGTGGAAGCTGCTGTCTGACTTCGTCAATGAAGGGCGCACCGAGTATTCCAACCGCGAGCTCCGGCTCGACCCGGCCATCCGCCTGCCGGACCTCAGCGAAAACCTCGAGGCCCGGCTGATCCTGCTGCAGCGAAGGCTCGAGGAGAGATGCCCGAGCCTGCGCATCGAAAAGACCGGTCGCGGGCAATTCCGCCTGCACGTGAATCGCCCGCTGACGCTGGCCGAGATCGGCCGGCCCCCGTGAACTGTCGGCTCAGCGGCTGGCAACGGGTTGCGCATCGGTCCGCGGCACGAACACGAAGTACGGCGTCGTCACCTTGCCGCCCGGCGCGACGTAAGCAGGTGTCGCCACGCCCGCGGGCCCGAGGCTGCGGACGAACGCATAGATGGCCTTGAGGTCCGCGTCCGTCATCGCCCTGAGGTTGAACCAGGGCATCGGCGGCAGGCGCTCCTGCCGCGCTTTCTGCAGCCACTGCGCTTCCGTCATCGAGCCGAGCGCGAGCCTCAGGTTCGACGGATACGTCGTTCCCCAGGGCCCCTGGAAGCCGACGGGCAGGCCGGTCAGCCATTGCGCCTCGGGGACCGCTGGACCCTTCTCCATGCCGCCCGGGGTGTGGCAATCGTTGCAGCCGCTGATCGTCACGAGATAGCGGCCTCGTGCGATGCTTGCTGCATCGTGACCGGCATCAGCGGCCGAGACACCGGCCGGGGTGGCCAACGTGAGGGCAAGGGCGGCTACCGCGGCCCAGCGAATTCGAGACTCCATGTCACTGCTCCTGTGTGTGATCGGTCGAAGGTAGTTTCCCCAAACCCGACCGGACAGGAAGCTAAATCCTTGCTATGCGAATCCTAAGAGATTCTTAAGACGGGGCGGCGCACTCCGCCTTCGTCGATTGACCGGAGAGCGGGAGCAGGGCGCTACAAGCCGGCCTTGACCATCTTGCGACGCAAGAAGGCGATCTGTGTCTGCAATGGCAACTGCTTCGGACAGACATCGTGGCAGCCCAGCAGCGTCATGCAGCCGAACACGCCGTCGTCGTTGCCGACCAGCTCGTAGAAGTCCTGGTCGGTACGCTGATCGCGCGGATCGAGCGCGAAGCGCGCGATCTTGTTGAGGCCGACCGCGCCGACGAAGTCCTCGCGCATGCGCGCCGTGCCGCAAGCTGCGACGCAGCAGCCGCATTCGATGCAGCGGTCGAGTTCGTAGATCCTGTCTGCGAGTTCCGGATCCATGCGCTCTTCGATCCGTGCGAGGTCCACCTCCTGGCCGAGGGAATGCACCCAGGTCTCGAGCCGCTCGCTCATGCCACGCATCCACTTGCCCGTGTTCACGGACAGGTCGGCAATGAGTTCGAATGCCGGCAACGGTGCCAACGAAATCTCTGCGGGAAGGTCCTGCGTGAGCGTGCGGCAGGCAAGGCCCGGGCGGCCGTTCACTACCATGCCGCAGCTGCCACAGATACCGGCACGGCAGACGAAATCGAACGCCAGTGACGGGTCGAGCTTCTCGCGGATTTCGTTGAGGGCGATGAAGAGCGTCATGCCCGGCGCCTCCTCGAGTTCGAAGACCTCGAAGTGCGGGATGCTCACCGGGTCCTGCGGATCGTGGCGCAGGACGTGGAAGTGCAGCATGCGCTTCGGTGCGTCGGCAGGCGGAATCGCAGCCTTGGGCGGTGCAGAATCGGTGACTGAGCTCATGTCGGCAGTTTCTCGTCGATGCGTTCGTTGCGGCCACGCAGGCTTGCGGGCAGCAGATGCTCATATGGCATGAGCGCTGCCTGCACTGAGTGACGGTCGGCATCGCCCAGGGTCTCGCGCAGTTTCGACACTTCAGCGGCACGCTGCGGCGTGTCGGGGTGATCGACGTAATCCTTGTTGCCGTAGCCGCGCCAGCCGGGAGGCAGTTCCATGCGACCCACGTCGAGCGCTTCGTAGTTCAGCGTCGGCAACGTGGCGAGCGGATCGCTCCACGTCGCGAGCGTGCGCTTCAGCCACTCGGCATCATTGCGGCGCGGGTGATCCTCGCGGAAATGCGCGCCGCGGCTTTCGGTGCGCGTCAGCGCACCGCGCGCTATGCAGAGCGCGATCTTGATCATCTTCTGCACGCGGTAGGCCGTGACCAGTTCGGGATTCGGCCCGTCGCGGCGCGACCGCATGCCGATGTCGCGGCTGCGCACGAGCAACTCCTGCAGCTTGTCGACGGCCTGCTGCAGGTCGGCGCCCGTGCGGAAGATGCCGACCCTGTCGGTCATGACCTGCTGCATTTCGGCCTTGAGCGCATCGGCCTGCTCGCGGCCGCCGTGCCGCAGCAGGGTATCGAGCTTGCCGCGTTCGGCCTCGAGCGCCTCGCGCAGCACCGCCGTCGGAATATCGAGTTCACCTTCGGGGCTTTCGATAAAGTCCGCAATGAACTCACCGACGATCATGCCGGCCACTACTGTCTCGGCCACGGAGTTGCCGCCCAGCCGATTGAAGCCGTGCATGTCCCAGCACGCGACCTCACCCGCAGCGAACAGCCCGCGCAATGCCGGGGTCTGGCCGGTGTGGTTGGTGCGCACGCCACCCATCGTGTAGTGCTGGGCGGGGCGCACCGGAATCCACTGCTCCACCGGATCGACGCCCAGGAAGTACTGGCAGATCTCCTTCACTTCACGCAGGTTGTGCTCGATGTGCTTGCGCCCGAGCAGCGTGATGTCGAGCCACAGGTGCTCGCCGAAGCGCGACCTGGCGGCGTTGCCCTTGCGGATGTGCTCTTCCATCCGGCGCGAGACGACGTCGCGCGAGGCGAGCTCCTTCTTCTCTGGCTCGTAGTCCGGCATGAAACGGTGTCCGCTCGCGTCGCGCAGCAACCCGCCGTCGCCACGGCAGCCCTCGGTAACGAGGATGCCCGCGGGAAAAATCCCCGTCGGATGGAACTGCACGGCCTCCATGTTGCCGAGCGGCACCACGCCGGTTTCGAGCGCGAGTGCCGCGCCGATACCCTCACAGATCACCGCATTGGTCGTGACGCGATAGACGCGCCCTGCCCCGCCGGTCGCGATAGCCGTGGCCTTGGCGACATAGGCCGTGATTTCGCCCGTGATCAGGTTGCGAACGATCGCACCGTAGCAGCGCTGGCCGTCGTGAATCAGCGCCAGCGCCTCCGTGCGCTCGTGCACCGGGATACCTTCGGCGATCGCGCGATCGCCAACTGCGAACAGCATCGCGTGGCCCGTGCCGTCCGAGACGTAGCACGTGCGCCACTTCCGGGTGCCCCCGAAATCGCGCTGCGCCACGAGGCCGTGCGCAGCGTCGCGCTCGGTGATCGTGACCTTCTCGCCGTTGATGATGACCTGCCGGTCGCCTTGGCGGACGCGGCTCCACGGCACGCCCCACGCAGCCAGTTCGCGCACAGCCTTGGGCGCCGTATTCACGAACATGCGCACGACCTGCTGGTCTGCGCCCCAGTCGCTGCCCTTGACCGTGTCCTCGAAATGCACGTCCTCGTTGTCGCCCTGGCCCTTGGTGACGTTGGCGAGGCTCGCCTGCATGCCGCCCTGGGCAGCTGCCGAATGCGAGCGCTTGGGTGGCACCAGTGACAGCACGATGGCGTCGTGGCCACGGCGGCGCGCGCCGATGGCGACCCGCAGTCCCGCGAGTCCGCCGCCGATGACCAGCACGTCGGTGTAGACGACCTTCATGGCGTCACCCCCGTGGTGGCGGCCGCCCCAGGAACATAGTGTTGTCCGTAGAACGGAGCGTGGTCGATGCCGATCTTCATGTACGCCGCAAGGGTCAGCAGGCCCAGGACGAGGAAGAAGCCAGTCAGCGCCCACTTGAAGAACCGCAGCTTGCGCCGGGTCCCGGCCGCATCGTGGCCGTCGCCCGCGAACCAGCCCCACTTGAGCGCGAGCCGGTACAGGCCGACGCCCCCGTGAAATTCCACCGCAAACAGCAGCACCAGGTAGAGCGGCCACATCAGGTCGGACCAGACCCGGTCGGCCGACTCGAACGGCCCGATGCGGTCCGGACGGGTGAGCATGATGTAGAGGTGCACAGAAGCCAGGAAAAAAAGCGCGAATCCGGTGACGACCTGCCAGTACCAGAGTGTCGTGTCTTCGTGCTTCATTTCCTTGATATGGTCGCGATATGTACGGTATTGGCGGTAATTGGCAGGGAACTTGCGGAGCGCAAGGGCGGCATGGACCACGAACAGCGTCGCGATTGTCGCGACCAGGGCCGACACCAGCCCGTAGACCGGGCGGCCAAAGATGAAATAGCCCTCGAACATCCGGGCGACGGTCCACATCACGTCCTTGCCGAGCAGGATCGTCGCAACGAAAAACATGTGCACCCACATGAAAAGGCCGAGCGCCAGGCCGGTGGCGCTCTGCAGGAAATCCAGCCGGGCTGGCCAGCGGCGCAGGCGCCGCGCGGCGGAGACCGGTGCGTTCGTCGTACTTCCTTTCATCGCTTGCACGGAAATCTCGGGCTGAGCTGGACTGAGCTGGGCGTGTGGCGATTGAGAGCGATGTAACCTGTTGCAGCCATAAGTGTTTTCCGCGGGGCGAGGTGAATGGTTGCAGTCGATATAGTCCGCCCTGCAATTCACACGCACGCCGCAATGACCGCATACCTCTCCTTCCTCGTTTACCTGCTGGCCATCCTCGGCTTCGTGGCCCTCACCCTGTGGCTGAACCAGGTGCTGGGACCCAAGCCGGACCCGACGCCGCTGAAACTCGAGCCTTTCGAATGCGGTGCGACGGCGATCGAGTCCGACAACATGCGGGCCGTCCCGGTCAAGTACTACGCCATCGCGGTGGTCTTCATCCTGTTCGACCTGGAAACCGTGTTTCTTTACCTCTGGGCGCTGGCGGCGACGCCGCTCACCGGATTCATGCTCGTGACGTTTGCGCTGTTCACGCTGCTGCTGGTGCTGATCATGTTGTACGTCTGGCGGTCCGGGCTGCTGGAAGAGGTGACGACTTGAGCGCGACGAGACCCGTGCCGCACCAGCAGAAGAGCGCGGCCTTCGAGTACCTGACCACCCGCAAGGACGAATTCGTCGGCTGGGCGCGGAAGTTCTCGCTGTTCCCCTATCCCTTCGTGACGGCCTGCTGCGCGATGGAATTCATGTCGGTGAGTTCGACGCTCTACGACACGGATCGGTTCGGCGCCGCGTTGCCGCGTTTCACGCCGCGCCAGTCCGACCTGCTGATGGTCGTGGGCACCGTCTCGCACAAGCAGGCGCCGGTCCTGCGCAAGGTCTACGAGCAGATGTGCGAACCCAAGTGGGTCATCGCCTTCGGCGTCTGCGCGACGAGCGGCGGCTTCTACCAGAACTATGCCGCCCTGCCTGGCATCGACAAGATCATCCCCGTGGACCTGTACATCCCGGGCTGCCCGCCGCGGCCGGAGATGGTGATCGACGGCATCATGAAGCTGCAGGACAAGATCGCGGGCGAACGCCACCCGATCATCAACCAGGATTTCTGAGCGTGAGCCCGGGAGAAAATCTGCTCGAGCGTGTACAGGCCGGCCTTGGCGCGCAGGTCGCTCGAGACGGGCATGGCTCACGGCATTCTCGTGCTGCAGATCGCGGCGGAAAGCCTCATGCCCGTGGCCGGCCGGCTCAAGCAGGAATTCGGCTTCGACCTGTTCCTGGACGTCACGGCAACGGACTGGCCACAGCGCCGGCCGCGCTTCGACGTCGTGTACCACTTCTATTCCACCCGCGATTTCGTCCGGGTCCGGCTCAAGACACGGGTCGAGGAAGCGGACCCGACCGTCGACACGCTCGTGACGCTGTACGGCTCGGCGCGCTACATGGAGCGCGAGTGCCACGAGATGTACGGCATACGCTTCCGCGGCAACGACGACCTGCGTCCGCTGCTGCTGTACGAGGGCTTCGTCGGCCATCCGCTGCGTAAGGACTATCCGAAGCAGCGGGAACAGCCGTTGGTGCCCTATCGGGACGTGAAGCGATGAGCCTGCCGCCGCTCACCACGCTGCCGAACCCGATCCGCCCGGCGTTCACCAAGGGCCTCACGCCCGGATCCGTGATCGTCAACATCGGCCCGTCGCACCCTGCCACGCACGGCACGATCCAGATCGTGGCGGAGATTTCGGGCGAACGCGTGGTGCGCACCGACGTGCACTGCGGCTACCTGCATCGCGGCTTCGAAAAGGAATGCGAGTCGCACACCTGGCACACGCTGATCCCGTACGTCGACCGCCTCAACTACTGCTCGGCCCTGATCAACGACTTCGCCTACTGCGAGGCCGTCGAAAAGCTGATGGGCATCGAGCTCACGCCGCGCTGCCGCCACCTGCGCACGCTGCTGGCCGAGTATTCCCGCATCGCCGACCACCTGACCTGCGTGGCCGCGGCGCTGATGGAAATGGGCGCGATGACCGCGTTCCTGTATCTCGTCACGATCCGCGACTACATATACGAGCACATCGCCGACCTGACGGGCGCACGCGTCACGCACAGCTACGGCCGCATCGGCGGCCTCGCCCGCGACCTCCCGGACGGCTGGCTGCAGCGGCTCGAAGAAATCCTGGACCAGATGGACACGTTCGTCGATCGCGTGCACGGGCTCGTGGACCGCAACCGGATCTTCATCGACCGCACGCGCGACGTCGGAGTCATCGGGACGACGGAAGCGATCAACTGGGGCTTCACCGGGCCAATCCTGCGCTCGACCGGCGCGCCGCGCGACTTGCGCAAGGACACGCCATATCTCTCATACGGCGAGCTCGAATTCGAGATTCCCGTGGGCATCAAGGGCGACAACTACGATCGTTACTACGTGCGCATGCGCGAGATCGACGAGTCGAAGCACATGATCCGCCAGCTGATCGACATGCTGCAGCCGGGCCCGATCAGCGTCGACGACCGCCGCTGCACGCTGCCCGACAAGCAGGCCGTGTACACCGAGATCGAGGCGCTGATCAACCACTTCAAGCTGATCATGGAAGGGCCGCAGGTGCCGGCCGGCGAAGCGTATTCCGCGCACGAAGGCGCCAACGGCGAGCTCGGCTTCTACCTCGTCAGCGTCGGCGGCGGCGTGCCCTGGAAGGTCCATTGCCGCAGCCCGAGCTTCGTCCACATGGGCGGCGTGCACCGGATGCTCGACGGCTACCAGCTCGCGGACCTCGTGCCGACGTTCGGCTCCATCAACATGATCGGCGGGGAGTGCGATAGATGAAGCACCTGGTCCCCGAGTTCGAGAAACTCCGCGAGCGGTTTCCGGCAGGCTTCGAGTCCTCGCTCGCGCTGCCGTGCCTGCGTCGCATCCAGGAGGACCGCGGCTACGTCGCGGATTCCGACATCGAGGAACTGGCCGTCTTTCTCGGCGTGCCGCAGATCCAGATCGAGGAAGTGCTGTCCTTCTACACGCAGTTCCGCCGCAAGCCGATCGGCCGCTGGCACCTGCAGTTCTGCCACAACGTGAGCTGCTCGATGAACGGCGCCGAGAACGTCCTTGCGCACGTCGAGCGCAGGCTCGGCATCAAGCCCGGGCAGACCACGCCGGACGGCCGCTACACGCTGTCCACCGTGGAGTGCCTCGGTTCCTGTGGCACCGCGCCGATGATGATGGTGAACGACGGGTACCACGAGAACCTGACGCTCGCGAAGCTCGACGAACTGCTGCAGGGGCTGAAATAGCATGCCCGGTCGCCAGCTGATCATGACCTTTCCCGTCACGGCGACGTCGCACGCGCTGCCCGAGTACCGTGCGCGGGGCGGTTATGGCGCGCTCGCGAAGGCGCTCGGGCAGATGAAGCCGCAGGATGTCGTCAAGGAAATCACGGCGTCGGGCCTGCAGGGCCGCGGCGGCGCGGCCTTCGCCGTCGGCCGCAAGTGGCAGGTCGTCCAGTACGACGACGGCCAGCCGCATTACCTGATCGCCAATGCCGACGAAGGTGAACCGGGCACGTTCAAGGATCGCTGGATCCTCGAGAACAACCCGCACATGCTGCTCGAGTCGATGCTGATCGCGAGCTACGCGCTCAACGTCCGCAACTGCTTTGTCTACATCCGCGGCGAGTTCGACCTCCCCTACCGCCGCCTCGCGGAAGCGGTGGAAGAAGCGTACGCGGCGGGCCTGTTCGGCAGGAACATCCTCGGGTCCGACTTCTCCTGCGACATCGTGGTCTATCGCGGCGCAGGCGCCTACGTGGCCGGAGAAGCGTCGGGACTCATTTCGTCGCTCGAAGGCAAGAAAGGTTACCCGCGCAACCGGCCCCCGCGGCTGACGGTCAAAGGGCTGTACCAGCGCCCGACGGTCGTCAACAACGTCGAGTCGCTGTCGAACATCGCCTGGATCATCAACCATGGCGCCGACGCCTTCAAGGCCGTCGGCACGCCCAAGAGCCCGGGTACACGCCTCTTCTCGGTGTCGGGCCACATCAACCGTCCCGGCGTCTACGAGGTCGAACTCGGCTACCCGTGGATGAAGTTCCTGGACGAGGACTGCGGTGGCATCCCGCATGGTCGCGGCATCAAGTGCGTCGTGCCTGGCGGGGTTTCCTCCAAGGTGCTCACCGGCGCCGACATCGCGAACCTGAAAATCTCGCACGAAGAACTGTGGGACGCAGGCTCCACGCTCGGCTCCGGCGGCATGATCGTGATTGCCGAAGGCACCTGCATGGTGGCTCTGCTGCAGGTGCTCATGCGCTTCTACCACCACGAGTCCTGCGGCCAGTGCACGCCGTGCCGCCATGGCACCGGCTGGCTGCACCGGATCCTCGACCGCATCGTCGCCGGCGACGGCCGCGCCGACGACATCGAGCGCCTGTACTACATCTCGAAATTCAACGACGGCACGACGATCTGCGGGCTCGGTGACGCAGCGGGCTACGCCTGCAGCGGCATCCTCGACAAATTCCGCGACGAGTTCGAGTACTGCATCGAACACAAGCGCTCAAAGTTCGGCGGGAACCTGGAATGCCTGAGATCTTCATAAACGGTCAGGCCATCGAGGCTCGCGACGACCAGACCGTGATGGAGGTCGCGCGCGAGCACGGCCATTTCATTCCCTATTTCTGCTGGCATCCGCAGCTTTCGGTCGTCGGCAACTGCCGCATGTGCCTGGTCGAGGTCGAAGGCCGCGGGTTGGACATCGCCTGCAACATGCCCGTTGCCAAGGGCATGCAGGTGTTCACGAACTCGGAGGAAGTGCAGGCGCACCGCAAGGCGATCCTGCAGTTCATCACGCTGAACCATCCGGTGGACTGCGGCATCTGCGACAAGGCCGGCGAGTGCGTGCTGCAGGACTACCACTACGAGTACAGCGGCCAGCGCTCGCTCTCCCACGACGAGAAGGTGCGCTCGACCAAGTTCTACAACCTCTCGAACCGCATCCTGCTCGACAACGAGCGCTGCATCCTGTGCCTGCGCTGCACGCGGTTCACGCACGAGGTCTCGAAGTCCATGGCGCTGGGCGTCGAGCGGCGCGGCGACGTCTCGAACATACGCCCGGTCGAGGACCGGCCGCTGAGCGAGGACCCGTACTCCGACAACATCATCGACATCTGCCCGGTCGGCGCGCTGCTGTCGAGGCAGTTCCTGCACAAGTCGCGCGTGTGGTTCCTGCAGCCGACGCCGTCGGTCTGCCCGGGCTGCGCCCGCGGCTGCACTGTGCAGATCTGGCACCGCAAGCCGGAATGGAAGCTCAAGGCGCTCGACCAGCGGCAGAACGAGAACATCGCGCGCGTCACTCCGCTGGACAACCCGGCCGTCAACGGACCGTGGATCTGCAACAAGGGTCGCGACCTGGCGCAGATGTTCGAGCGCGTCCGCGCCGACGAACCGATGCTCAAGGGGCGCCCGGTCACCGTGCCGGCCGCACTGGACGAGGCGCGCCGTCTGATCGGCGCGGCCCGCCACCCCGTCGCGCTCGTGTCCAACTGGGGCTCGAACGAGGAACTCGAGACCTTCAAGGACAAGCTCGGCGAAGTGTTCCACTGCTTCGTCAAGCAGGACTGGCAACGGCAGCCGGGTGAGCGGATCGAGGATGACCTGCTGATCCGCGGGGACAAGAACCCGAACACGACCCGGGCGCGCGAACTGTTCGGCCACGCAGAGCCGGATTTCAAGGACGGCACGGACCTCGTGCTGGTCTGGGGTGAAGGCTTCGATTTTGCGCGACTGCCGCCGCGAGCCGGGATCATCTTCCTGAACTCGTACCTGCAACCGGAGAACGGCCATGCCGACGTCTTTCTTCCGGTCAGCATCCAGACCGAGCGGCACGGGCACTACACGAACTTCGAGGGAACCATCAGTGCGTTCGAGCCCTGCTTCGAGAAGAAGCCCGGCGTGCTGCACGCCGAGGACCTGATCAAGGCGCTGGCCGCGCCGGCGCGAGGTCACCCGTGAACGCCCCGGACCTTGCCATCAGCCTGGTCTACATCGCCTACGCGCTGGCGGTCCTGCTGACGTTCGGCGCGATCCTGACCTGGGTCGAGCGCAAGCAGGCCGCGATCATGTCGGACCGCATCGGCGCCAACCGCGCCTACGTCCGCATCCCCTTCACGCAGGTCAAGCTGATCTGGCTCGGGCTGTTCCACGGCATGGCCGACGGCCTCAAGCTGCTGCTGAAGGAGGACTTCAAGCCACTCGCCTACGACAAGCTCGCCTACGCGCTCGGCCCGTGGCTCGCCATCGTGCCGGTGCTGCTGGTTTTCGCCGTCGTGCCGTTTGGCGGTACGCTCGATCCAGGCCGGCTGTTCCCGAGCCTGGCCGGATGGTTCGGCGGCCGCACCTACCCGATGCAGATCGCGCCGCCTCGACGCCGGCATCCTCATCGTCTTCGCCTTCAGCGGCATCACGATCATCGGCGCGATGCTGGCTGGCTGGTCCTCGGCCAACAAGTTCTCGCTGCTGGGGGCGCTGCGCGCGGGCTCGCAACTGATTTCGTACGAGCTGGTGATGGGCCTCACCGTGCTCGGCATCGTGCTGATCTTCGGCACCGTCAACCTCGTTGCAATCGTCGAGCGGCAGTCGGGCACCGTGCTCGGCTTCCTGCCGGCCTGGGGCATCGTCTACCAGCCCTTCGCCGCGGTGTTGTTCCTGATCGCCGGCATCGCCGAGAACAAGCGCATCCCGTTCGACCTGCCCGAGGCCGAGTCGGAACTCATCTCGGGCTACTTCACCGAGTACAGCGCGATGAAGCAGGGAGTGTTCATGCTCTCCGAGTTCATCGAGATCGCGGTCATCGGCGCGCTGTTCGTCACGTTGTTCTTCGGCGGCTACAACCTGCCGTGGATGAACGACACCGGCTTCGTCTTCCCGGGCGGCCACGCCGTGCCGCTCAGTCACGGCTGGGTCGTGGTGCTGCAGCTGCTGACCTTCCTCGGCAAGGTCTTCCTGCTCTGCAGCTTCCAGATCCTGGTGCGGTGGACCCTGCCGCGCTTCCGCTGGGACCAGCTGCTGCGGTTCGCATGGAAGTTCCTGCTGCCGCTTTCGATTGCCAACCTCGTCGTGACGGCGGTCGCGCTGTGGGCGCAGCAGGCATGAGGCGCGCAACGACATGACCACGCCCCGCAAACCGCACGTGCGCAGGCAATACTGGAACGAGCCCACGATGGGCTGGTGGGAGCGCTCCTACCTGCTCGAGGTCGCGCGCGGCCTCGCGATCACCGGGGGCGTGTTCCTGCGCAACATGGGCAAGTGGATGACTGGACGCAAGGGCGCGCTCACGGCGTACTACCCCGAGGAAATCCGCGCCGACTACGCGGCCGGCAATCGCGGCAAGCACATCCTGACGCAGCGTCCCGACGGCCGACCGCAATGCGTCGCCTGCAACATGTGCGCGACGGTCTGCCCCGCGCAGGTGATCGAGATCGACGCCGCGTTCGACCCGGACGACCCCGCCCACCCGAAGTACCCCTCGCGCTTCGAGATCGATTACTCACGCTGCGTGTTCTGCGGGTTCTGCGTCGAGGCCTGCCCGGAGGACGCCATCCGCATGGTCAAGGAGACGCCCGACCTGCCAGGTTTCGATCGCGACCGCATGTGGCTCGGCAAGGAAGAGCTGCTCAACTGGCAGGCCCACGCCGACGTCGCGAAGCCCTACCCTGTCAGGCCGGCGGCGGAGCCCGGCAGGAGTCCCGACGCATGACCATCGACCAGCTGCTGGTGTACTTTTTCGGCGCGTGCGCCATGCTCGGCGGCGTGCTGATGCTGGTCGCAAGGCATCCGATGCGCGTCGCGCTCGCCCTGATCAGCTGCATGCTGTCGCTCGCGGGCATCTACGCGATGCTGGGCGTGCACGTGGTGGCAGTCTTCCAGGTCCTGATCTACGTCGGCGCGGTCATGGTCTTCATGGTCTACGTGATCATGCTGCTCGACGTGCGCGACCCTTCGTTCGTGCGCCGCTACAGCCGCATGCTGCTGCCCGGCGTCGTGCTCGGTGCCCTGCTCGCCGGAGCGCTCGGCGTCTCTGCGGTAAGGCTCGGCGCCCCCGCCATCCAGCCGGGCGCGAGCGCAGCGCCGTCGTACCTCGTGCAGCCGTTCTCGGTCGAGTTCCTGCGCGAGTACTGGCTGCATTTCGAGCTGACCAGCGTGCTGCTGGTCGCGGCGGTCGTCGCGGCGATCGCGATCATCAGGACCGGGAGGCGGTCGGATGGCTGACACCCAACTGCTGCTCGGACTCAGCTTCGTGCTGTTCGCGCTGGGCCTCGTCGGCGTGATGGTGCGGCGCAACGCGCTCGTCATGCTGATGTGCATGGAGCTGATGCTCAACGCAGTCATCCTGGCGCTGGTCACTTTCTCGCTCGAGACGGCGACCCTGTCGGGGGCCGTGCTGGTGTTCCTGATCTTCGTCGTGGCGGCCGCGGAGATTGCGATCGCGATCCCGATCGTGCTGCAGCTGTCGCGGCAACGAAGCTCCCTCGATGTCGAGGGCTACGATCGCCTGCAAGGATGATGCGCGCCCGATGAAGCTGCTCACCGTCATCGTACTGCTGCCGCTCGCGGGCTTCCTGTTGAACGGCCTGCTCGGCCGCCGCCTGGGCCGCACGTTCGTCTCGATCGTCGGTTGCGGCCTGCCGATCCTCGCATTTCTCGCGACGCTCAAGGCGGTCCTGCTGCTGCAGGCGGCGGGTCCGGACGCCGCACTGCTCGAAGTGGCCTATCGCTGGGCGAGCTTCGGCGACCAGGGGTTCGACGTCGCGTTCTACTTCGACCGCCTGACCGCGGTCATGACGCTGATCATCACCGGCGTGGGTTCGCTGATCCACGTCTATTCCACCGGCTACATGAAGGACGACCCCGGCTACGCGCGCTACTTCGCGTACCTGAACCTGTTCCTGTTCTTCATGCTCACGCTGGTCCTGGGCCGCTCGCTGCTGGTCTGTTTCGTTGGCTGGGAAGGCGTCGGCCTCGCTTCGTACCTCCTGATCGGCTTCTGGTTCGAGGATCCGGCCAAGGCGGCCGCCGGCAAGAAGGCCTTCATCACGAACCGCGTCGGCGACGCCGGCTTCCTGCTCGGCCTGTTCCTGCTCTACTGGGCGCTCGGCACCGTGAACATGGACGAGATCAACGCCGCGTTCGCCGCGCCCGTCGCGCCGGCCGTCTCGGCGAGCCTCGTCGGCGTGCTGCTCTTCATCGGCGCCACCGGCAAGTCGGCGCAGATCCCGCTGCACGTCTGGTTACCGGACGCGATGGCTGGCCCCACGCCGGTCTCGGCGCTGATCCACGCGGCGACGATGGTGACTGCGGGCGTATACCTGGTCGCGCGCCTGCACGGCATCTACGAGCACGCGCCCGAGGCGTCGCAGGTCGTCGCGGTCATCGGTGTGCTGACCGCGTTCTTCGCGGCGACCATCGCGCTGGTGCAGACGGACATCAAGAAGGTGCTGGCCTACTCGACCGTGTCGCAGCTCGGCCTGATGTTCCTGGCGCTCGGCGTCGGCGCCTACGGCGTAGCGGTGTTCCACGTCTACACCCACGCGTTTTTCAAGGCCTGCCTCTTCCTCGGCGCGGGCAGCGTGATTCACGCGCTCGGCGGCGAGCAGGACATCCGCAAGATGGGCGGCCTGTGGCGCAGGATACCGCTCACGTTCGGCACGTTCGCGGTCGCCACGGCGGCGATCGCCGGCATCCCGCCGCTGGCCGGATTCTTCTCCAAGGACGAGATCCTCTGGTTCGCCCTGGCCAGCCAGCACGGCGGCTCGGCCGCCCTGTGGGTGCTGGGTTCGGCCGCCTCGCTCCTTACCTCGTTCTACATGTTCCGGCTGCTGTGGCTCACGTTCCTGACGCCTTCGCGCATGAGCCACGACACCGAGCACCACGTGCACGAATCGCCGTTTTCGATGACCGGCGTGCTGATCGTCCTCGCGGCACTGTCCGCAATCGGCGGGTTCTTCGAACTGCCGCACTTCCTCGAGCCGCTGTTGCCGATTCCGGCGGTGGCGGGATCGCTCGAGCACTACGAACACACGTTCGTGTTCGTAGCGGTGGCGGTTGCACTGCTGGGGCTCGCGGCGGCGACCTTCATGTATCGTCGCGGCCTCGCCCGCGGCGAGGCGCTGGCGGCACGCTTCCCGCGCCTGCACCGGATCCTGGGCGGCAAGTACTACATCGACGAATTGTACGAGGCCGTCCTCTACCGGCCGCTGCACTGGGTATCCGATCGTGTGTTCCTTGGCCTCGGCGACCGGCTCCTGATCGACGGTTCGCTGCACGGCCTGGCGGCGCTCACGCGCCGCGCCTCCGGCCGGTTGAGCCGCGTCCAGACCGGTCAGTTGCAGTGGTACGTGGCAATGGCCGTCATCGGCGTGGTCGGCTGCCTCGTGTGGGTGTGGCGTCATGGGTGAGGCGACCTGGCTCAATTGGTTGCTGTGGCTGCCGGCCCTCGGCATGGTGGCTGTCACGGCGCTGCCCAAAGGGCGTGACTCCCTCGTGCGCAGCGTCACCTTCGGCTGCATGGTGCTGCAGTTCTTCATCGCCGCAATCCTGTACCAGCGTTTCGACGGGACAGTGGCCGGCCTGCAATTCGCCACCGACGTGCCGTGGATCCGCGACTGGGGCGTCGGCTATCGCATCGGCCTTGACGGCCTGAACGTGCTGCTGGTGTCCCTCACGGCCTTCCTTGGCCCACTCGTCGTCGCGGGCGCCTGGAATGCCGTGCACAAGGACGTGAAGCTGTTCCACGTGATGGTGCTCTTCATCCAGTTCGCGATGCTGGGCACGTTCCTGGCACAGGACCTCTTCCTGTTCTACGTCTTCTGGGAAGCGATGCTGATCCCGATGTTCCTGATCATCGGGCTCTGGGGCGGCGAGCGCCGCATCTACGCCACGCTGAAGTTCGTCCTCTACACGGCGTTCGGCAGCATCCTGATGCTGGCGGCGCTGATCTACCTCGTGCTCTACACGCATGGTTCGTCCGGCTACATGACGTTCGACCTGCGCCACCTGAGCGGCTCGCAGCTGCCGCTGAACACGCAGCTCTGGCTGCTGTCCGCGTTCGCGCTCTCGTTCGCGATCAAGGTGCCGATGTTCCCGCTGCACACCTGGCTGCCGGACGCGCACGTAGAGGCCCCCACGACCGGTTCCGTGATCCTGGCGGGCGTGCTGCTTAAGATGGGCACGTACGGCTTCATGAAGCTCGGCTTCCCGCTGTTTCCGGAGGCCGCGCGGGCAATGATGCCGGTGATCATGAGCCTCGCCGTGATCAGCATCGTCTACGGCGCGTGCCTCGCGCTGGTGCAGACCGACATCAAGAAGATCATCGCCTACTCGTCGATCAGCCACCTCGGCTACGTGATGCTCGGGCTCGCGAGCCTCGACCTCATCGGCATCCAGGGCGCCATCCTGCAGATGGTGAGCCACGGCCTGGTCGCGGGCGGCCTCTTCCTCATGGTCGGCATGATCTACGAGCGCACGCACTCCCGCGCCGTGGCCGACTATGGCGGCCTCGCGAGGATGCTGCCGGTGTTCTCGGTGTTCTTCACGATCCTCACGCTGGCCTCGATCGGACTGCCGACCACGAGCGGTTTTGCCGGCGAGTTCATGGTACTGCTCGGAGCGTTCAATGCAGCGTGGCCTGCGCACCTCGCGGGCAATGACCTGCCGCTGACACTTGCCGTCATCGCAGTGTCCGGCGTGGTGCTCGGCGCGCTCTACATGCTCTGGCTCGCCCAGCGCATCCTGTTCGGCGAAGCCCGTGCACCGCATGCGCCGCTCACGGACCTGAACTCGCGTGAGACCGCCATCCTCGTTGCGATCGTCGTCGCGATCTTCGCCATTGGCCTGTTCCCGGGCGACCCGCTCGCCAAGACGGAACTGGCCGCAAGCGAGTTCCAGCAGCGTGTCGCCGGCGGGACGATCCAGCTCGGGAGCGCGCGATGAACTGGTACGACGTCGTCAAGGCGATGCTGCCCGAGCACTTGCTGCTCGCAGGGATGGTCATCCTGCTCACGCTGGAAATCCTGCGCGGCAGGCCGCGCGATGGCTTTGTCGTCGCCTTCCTGGCGCTGGCCGCGGCCGCTGCCGCAGCGCTCACGCTGCACATGGAGGGTTACACCGGGGCGCCTTTCAGTGGCCATTTCTCCGTCGGTCCGGACGCGTCGCTCGCCAAGTTCGCGCTGATCGCGCTCGCGCTGCCGGTCGTGTTGATCTCGCGCGATGACTTCGCCGAGACGCGGTACTACGTGCTGCTGCTCGCTTCGCTGTACGGCGCATGCCTGCTCGTTTCCTCGGACAGCCTGCCCACGCTGTTCCTCGGGCTCGAGCTGATGTCGATGCCGGTGTACGCTCTGGTGCTGCTCGCCCAGCTGCGAGCCGACAGTGCCGAGGCGGCGCTCAAGTACCTGGTGCTTGGGGGCACGGCCACCGCGACGTTCCTGATGGGTGTCGCGCTGTTGTACGGCTGGAGCGGCTCGATGTCGACCGCCGTGTTCGCCGCTGCGCTGGGTTCGTCGGACACGCTGCCCGTCGCAGGCGTTGTGCTGGTGGTTGCCTCGCTGTTCCTCAAGGCGGCCATCGTACCGTTCCATGGCTGGGCGCCGGATGCCTATGAAGGGGCCAGCGTTCCGGTGACAGCCTTCATGGCCACCATCATCAAGGCGGGCGTACTGTTTGCGGCGCTGCGACTGTTCGAGACAGCCCCGGTGACACGCCCACTCGTCGACGTGCTGGCCGTCCTGCCGCTCGTCTCGATGATCTGGGGCAACGTGGCGGCCATCCGGCAGACGAGTTTCCGCCGGATGATCGCGTACTCGTCGATTGCGCACGCGGGCTACCTGTTCTACGCGTTGCTCGGCGCAGGTCCGGGTCGCGCGCAGGCGGTAGTCTTCTACGTCGTCGTGTACGGGATCATGAACGTGCTCGCATTCGCCGTGCTGCCGCGCGGCACCGATGACGAGCGCAGTGACCGGCTCGAGTCGCTGCAGGGCCTGTACCAGCGCCGTCCTTTCGCCGCGATCATGTTGGGCATAGCGATGCTCTCCCTCGCCGGCCTGCCGCCCATGCCCGGCTTCGTCGCCAAGTTCCTGGTGTTCCGCAACGTGCTCGCGGCGGGTTACACGGGTTACGCGGTGCTCGGTCTCGTGGCGAGTTACCTCGGCATCTATTTCTACCTGCGCGTCATCCAGTACATGTTCATGAACCCGGCGACAGCGGACCAGCCTGCCGGGCATCCGCGGCGCCTGGCGCTCGCGGCGAGCTTGCTCTGCCTTGCGCCGGCGATCGTCCTGACCTTCTTCCCCGGCTGGTTGCTCGATCGGTTCTGAGCAGCGAGCCTCGGTTGATGGCTGCCGCTGAGGTTCGGAGCGGACTCAGGTAGGCTCGCGCGTGTGAACGACGTCCCACCTTCGTCCGCCGCGACACCTGGCAACAGCCCTGCGTACCGCGAGCATGGTTCGCCCGTGGTGCGAGCGTTCTTTTTCGTCGCAGGTACTGTCGCATTCACATTGGGCATTGCTGGCGTATTGCTGCCGCTGCTGCCGGCGACGCCGCTGTTCATCCTTGCGGCTGCGTGCTTTGCGCGCGCGTATCGTCCCTTCCACGAGTGGATGCTGAGCCACCGCTGGCTGGGTCCCATGCTCAAGGAATGGCACCAGCACGGCAGCCTGTCGTACCGCACGAAGATCGTCGCCATCGTGACGATGCTCGTTTCGTTTGGCCTCTCGATCCTGCTGGTCGTCACGCAGCCCTGGCTGCAGGCGCTGCTGGCGATGACGGCACTGGCGCTGGCCGTCTGGCTGTACCGCATCCCATCGCGCGACGGACCTGCAGCGCCGCCCTGAAGGTCCGCTCGGCATAAGGCTTCGGCGCGATGTTGGTCCCCGCCCCAGGGGCAGTGTCAGGCCCCCGCCCGCTTCGCGATCGGCGAGTACATGTCCAGCACCTGCAGCCGTGCGGCCTGCAGACGCTCGGAAACCACGCCCAGCAACCGGTGCATGATCTTGTAGCCGAAGCCGGTGTCGGCGCGGCAGCGTTCCAGCAGCGCGTAGCCGTCGAAGGCGAGCGCCTCGACCGGCTCGAGTGCACGAGCCTGGAACAGCTTGCCGCGGCCCACGATGACCGAGGACCAGCCCAGTTCGTCGCCGCCCTCGAGCGTGTGCACCCGCAGCGCCTTGCCCTGCGCCATCATCTCGAGCGCCACCCGCCCGTTCAGCAGCAGGAAGAACTCGTGCCTTTCGTCGCCCTCGCGGAAGATCATCTCGCCCTGCGCAAAGCTGACAGGCCGGGCCAGCGACGCGAGCGTCGCGCAGTGTTCGGGCGTCAGGCCCTCCACGAACGGATGCTTCAGCACTGCAGCGAGGATCTGATCGGTCATGACGCTCCCCTTCGGACGACTACGGTATGCTCGGACTTCGATTCTACGCCCGCGACGGCGACTGGGCGTACCAGACGCGGAAGTTGCCGCATCGAGCCCGCCGCCCTGACCATGCACAGCCATGCAAGCCATCGAACTCCAGACCTCCTGTACGAATGGATCCCGGCATGACCTTGCGAGCACTCCACGCGCTGCGTGCGGCACTGGCTGCCGGGCTGCTGGCAACCCTGCTTTCGGCATGCGCGGGATCTCCATCGCGCTATCCGGTGCCGGCCTTGCCGGCCAGCAAGCTGGAGCAGTTGCGGGCCGATGCGCTGCTGGCAGTGCCGCCGGACGAGACCGGCGAGTTCCTGGACACCGACCTGGTGGAAGTCGTCTCGCTCGACCCGAGCCTGCGTCTCGACGTGCGCTACGCGGGCGCCGACAACTTCCTGCGAGCGCCGATTTATCCCGAAGCCCGGGTCTTCCTGCAGCGCCCGGCAGCCGAGGCCGTAGTACGCGCGAACCGTGCCCTGCAGGCGCACGGGTACGGACTGCTGCTGTTCGACGGTTACCGGCCCTGGTACGTCACGTGGATGTTCTGGGAGGCGACGCCGGCCCAGAAGCGGAACTTCGTCGCTGACCCCGCAACCGGTTCACGTCACAACCGGGGTTGCGCGATCGACCTCACCCTGTTCGACCGGAAGACGGGGCTGGAAGTGCCGATGCCAAGCGGCTACGACGAGTTCTCGGAGCGCGCACATCCGAACTACTCGGGCGGCACAGCGGAACAACGCGCGGCGCGCGACCTGCTGCGCACGGCGATGGAGGCGGAAGGCTTCACCGTCAACGACGACGAGTGGTGGCACTACGACTGCCGCGACTGGCGGAAGTACCGGATCGGCAACGCGTTTTTCAAGGACCTGGCGCGAACTCGTTGACAAGGAGATCTCGATGTTCAAATCGCAGAGAATCATCGCGACGCTTTTCCTCGCGGTCGCGCTCGCCGGAAGTCCGGTGTCCTCGCAGGCGCAGGAAGCACCGAAAGTGCCGCAGTACGTCTACGTGCTGCGGGTCGCTCCCGCACTTCACGATCAGGCCAGATGGACCCAGGCGGACAACGCTGCCGTCAGCCGGCATTTGCCCGCCTCGCCGCCGCGACGAAGGCGGGACAGGTGATCTTCGCGGGCAAGACCACCGAACCGCTCGACACGACATTCGGTCTCGTGGTGTTCGAGGCCGAGAACGAAACGGTCGCAAGACAGTTCATGGAATCGGACCCCGCCGTCGTCGCTGGGGTGATGTCGGCAACGCTGCACCCGTACGCGCTGGCGCTGCAGCGCAAGCCTTGAGGCCAGCGCCGTGACGATCCACGCGTCTCGCCGAGCCACGAAAATCGGGGGACTGTCAGATCGACCGCGCGATGATTTCCTTCATGATCTCGTTCGCGCCGCCATAAATTCGCTGCACGCGTGAATCCACGTACAGCTGCGAAATCGGGTACTCACGCGTGTAGCCGTAGCCGCCGAACAACTGCAGGCATTCGTCCATCACCTTGTTCTGCATGTCGGTGACCCAGTACTTGGCCATCGACGCGGTGACAGTGTCGAGCTTTCCTGCACGCAGCTTGACGATGCAGTCGTCGACGAAGACGCGGGCGACGTGCACGTTGGTCTTCACTTCTGCGAGCTTGAACCGCGTGTTCTGCAGTTCCAGCAGCGGCTTGCCGAACACCTTGCGTTCGCGCGTGTAGTCCGCGGTGAGCCTGAGCGCGTACTCCATCGCGCCGAGCCCGCCGATGGCGAGCAACACGCGCTCGTACGGCAGGTCGCGCATCATCTGCATGAAGCCCTGGCCCTCACCCGGACCGAGCAGGCACGACGCAGGGACACGGCAATCGTCGAAGAACAGCTCAGCGGTGTCCCAGCCGTTCTGGCCGATCTTGTCGAGCACGCGGCCCACACGGTAACCCTTCAGGTCCTTCGTCTCGACCATCAGGATCGAGATGCCGCGCGATCCCTGCGTCGGATCGGTCTTGACCACCACGCCGACCAGGCCCGCGTGCAGGCCGTTCGAGATGAACGTCTTCGAGCCATTGATGACGTACTCGTCGCCGTCGCGCACGGCCCGCGTCCGGATCGCTTGCAGGTCGGAACCCGCACTGGGCTCGGTCATGGCTATCGCGCCTACGAGCTCGCCGGTAGCCATGCGTGACAACCAGTCCCGCTTCTGTGCCTCGGTCCCGTAATTGAGCACGTAGTGCGCGACGATGCTGTGCACCGCGTGCCCGAGGCTGGAGATCCCGTGCCGGCCCATTTCCTCGGCCACGATCGCTTCGTGCCGCACGTCGCCGCCGACGCCTCCGTATTCCGCCGGGATGTCCGTGCACAGCAGGCCGACCTCACCTGCCTTGCTCCAGAGATCCCGATCGACGTGATGCTGCTCGCGCCAGCGCGCATCGTGCGGAACGATTTCCATCTGGACGAAGCGACGGACGGCGTCACGGAAGAGATCCAGCTCGTCATCGAGCCAGGCGGAACGATAGGCATCCATGGGGTTCACCTCGCAGGAGGCGACGATCACAAAGGAAACTGGCGTTCTTGTCCAGAGGCAGCTAGTTTTGCCGCTGGGTCCAAGACGGGCCTTGCCAGCGGGGGGAGACGGGGCATGCTGCTGAATTCCGGACAGGTGCTGACTGAACGAGCAAAGATCGCACCACGCGTGGAGGCCATCGTCGATACCGCGTCGGGCGCACGCTGCAATTTCCGTCAGCTCAATGACCGCGCCAACCAGTCTGCAAACACGCTGCTGGCCATGGAGTTCAGGCCGGGCGAGCGCATCGCCTGCCTGATGCCGAACCAGTCGCAGTACATGGAATCTTTCTACGCGTGCGCCAAGGCAGGTTTCGTCTTCGTCGCGCTCAACTGGCGCCTGTCGGTGACCGAACTCTCGTACCAGCTCATGGATTGCGGCGCCGTCGCAGTCCTCTATGCCGCCGAGCAGAAGTCCCTGGTGGACCCGCTGCGGCAGCAGTTTCCGAACATCCGCTGGCTGGCCGCCGACGAGGGCGGCTACGCCACCGCGGTCGCAGAGGCGGCCACCGCCGAGCCGCCGATCGGCGCGACCGGCACCGACCCTCTTTACATGATGTACACGAGCGGCACCACCGGCCGGCCGAAGGGCGCGCTGATGTCGCATGCCGCGAACATCGCATGGCTTGCCAGCATGCTGGCGACCTCGGACCTGCGCCATGGGGAACGCAACCTTATCGTTGCGCCGCTGTTCCACATTGGCGGGCTCGGGCTCGCGATGTCGGCCGTGTACCGCGGCATGACGACGGTGCTGTTGAAGCAGTTCGACCCGGGCGTCATGTGGGACCTCGTCGATGCCGAAAAGATCACCGGTTTCTTCGCCGTGCCGGCGATGCTCGCACTGATGTACCAGCACCCGAAGCGCACGACGACTGCGCGATCCGCGCTGCGCTGGGTGATCTGCGGCGCAGCCCCCGTCCCGGTCACCCTGATCGAGGCCTACCTGGCCATGGGCGTGGAGATCCTGCAGGTGTACGGCCTGACCCGAGACACACGGCGGCATCTGCCTGATGTCGCCCGAGCACGCGCGCAGCAAGGTCGGTTCCACCGGCATGCCGTACTTCGGCATCGACGTGCGCGTCGTCGACAAAGCCGGCACGCCGGTGCCGCCTGGAATTCCCGGCGAGGTGGTCTCGCGCGGCCCGCACTTGATCAGCGGCTACTGGAATCGCCCCGATGCGACGCAGGAAGCGATCCGCGACGGCTGGTTCCACACGGGCGACATCGCCGAAGTCGATGCCGAGGGCTTCATCTACATCAAGGACCGCTCGAAGGACATGGTGATCACGGGCGGCGAGAACGTGTACCCAGCCGAAGTCGAGGACGTGCTGGGCGGGCACGCCGGTGTGCGGGAGGTCGGCGTGATCGGGCAGCCTTCGCCCAGGTGGGGCGAAAGCGTCTGCGCCGTGATCGTGCGCGGCGACGACTGGAAAGGCGACGACGAACTCCTCGTCCAGGAACTCAGGACGCTGGTCCAATCGCGGCTGGCGCGCTTCAAACAGCCGAAGACGTACGTCTTCATGAACGCGCTGCCGCGCAACCCGTCCGGCAAGATCCTCAAGCGCATGCTGCGCGAGCAGTTTCCCGGCCCCGCGTCCGAGTGACGAGACACTGTTGTGGCCGGTGCGGCCGGCCCCTATCCTGCAGGCATGCCTGACCCGAACCGCGCCTCGTTCGCCGCCCGCGTCGCGGCGCTTGCCTCCTTGTTGCTTGGCGCCGCAGCCACCCACGCGACCGCCGATCCCTTCTCGGCGTTGATCGTTGCCGACGTTCCTGGCGCAAAGATCACCTCGGCGGCTGCCGTTGCCGCTGCGGGCGACCTCCCGGCGCACTGCCGCGTACAAGGCACGATCCCGCAAACGATCCACTTCGAACTCCGCCTGCCGCTCACGGGCTGGAACGGCAAGTTCTACATGGCAGGTTGTGGTGGCTTCTGCGGGTCGCTGGAGGCTGACCGCCCCGGTGTCGTCAACGCGCTCAATCACGGCCTGCGCCGTGGCTATGCGTCGGCCACGTCGGATTCGGGCCACGCTGGCACGAGCGTCACCGACGGCCGCTGGGCGCTGGACAATCCCGGCGCGGAAGCCGACTGGGGCTGGCGCTCCGTCACCGAAACCGCCCGCGTGTCGCGCGATCTCGTGCGCGCGTTCTACCAGAGACCCGCCGCGCACTCGTATTTTGCCGGATGTTCCACGGGCGGCCGCATGGGGCTGATGTCGGCGCAGCGCTTCCCGCTGGACTTCGACGGCATCATCGCGGGCGCTCCGGCGCTCGACTACACGGGTCTCGTCGCCACGCAGGCCGCGTGGTACGTGCAGGCGAACAGCGATGCCGCAGGCAAGGAACTGCTCGACCGTGCGAAAGTGCCGCTCATCGCCCGCTCCGTGATGGAAGCCTGCGATGCCGACGACGGCCGGCGTGACGGACTGATCGATGATCCACGGCGCTGCGACTGGCAACCTTCACGGCTGCGGTGCACGGGCCCGGACGGCCCGGATTGCCTGACGGCACGCGAAATCGGTGTGCTCGACCATTGGTATATGCCCGTCACCGGCGGCGATGGGCAGGTGCTGTATCCAGGTGGCGCACCGAAAGGCTCGGAGCCGTTCTGGCCGGTGTGGCTGTCGGGCATGCCCGGCAGCAAGCAACCGGCCCTGATGGAGCGTTTCGCCAGCGATTTTCTCCGGTACATGGCCTTCGTGCCCGACGCAGGCGAGGCCTTCGACGTGCGCCACTACGACTTTGACCGCGACCCGGCGCGCCTGGCGACCATGTCACGCATCTACGACGCCGTTGACCCGGACCTCTCCGAGTTCCGCGAGCGCGGGGGCAAGCTGCTGCTGTTTCACGGCTGGGCCGATCCGATCGTGACGCCGCAGCGCACGCTCGACTATTACGACACCGTGCGTGCCCGCATGGGCGGCAACGAATCCACGGCGCAGTTTGCGCGGCTCTTCATGCTGCCGGGCGTCGATCATTGCGGGCTGCAGCCCGGCCCTGGCGCGAAGTCGCTTGAATTCGATCCGCTGCCTGCGCTCGAGGCGTGGGTGGAAAGCAACGAGGCACCAGATGTGCTGCAGATCCGCTGGCAAATGAATGACGGCAGCGTGCGTAGCCGCGACGTGAAAGCACATTGAGCGTCCCTGCAGACCGCCCGAAGTCGCGTTCGCTCGGCCCATTGCGGGCCCTGGTGCCCTACCTGCGCCCTTATCGCGGCGTCCTGGTGCTTGCGCTCCTCGCCCTGCTGGTGGCAGCCGCCGCGATGCTGGCACTGCCGATCGCGCTGCGTTACCTGATCGACAACGGGATTTCGTCGAAAAGCAGCAACACGATCAACCAGTACTTCGTCGCGTTCCTCGCGGCGGCCGCGATCTTCGGCGTATTCGCGGCGCTGCGCTTCTACCTGGTGAGCTGGCTTGGCGAACGCGTCGTGGCCGACCTGCGCTCGGCCGTCTACGCGCGCGTCATCCGCATGGACCCTGCGTTCTTCGAGGTGACCCGCATCGGCGAAGTGCTCTCGCGACTGACGGCGGACACGACGCTGGTGCAGTCGATCGCGGGCGTCAATCTTTCGATCACGCTGCGCTCCACCCTCTCGCTGATCGGCAGCCTCGTGATGCTGGGCGTGACCAGCCTCAAGCTGACCGCCATCCTCGTGGTACTGATCCCGGTGATCATCGTGCCGCTGATCGTGCTGGGCCGCCGGGTGCGCCGGCTTTCGCGCACGTCGCAGGATCGCATCGCCGACACCAGCAGCATCGCCGGCGAAACGCTGAACGCCGTGCAGACGGTGCAGGCCTTCACGCTGGAACAGATCAACACGATCCGGTTCGACGCGGCGGTCGAAGACTCCTTCGGCGCGGCCGTGCGGCGCACGAGGACGCGCTCCACGCTCACGGCGCTCGCCACGATGCTGGTCTTCGGCGCCATCACGTTCGTACTCTGGATGGGCGCACACGCGGTGGTGCGTGGTGAAATGACCGGCGGCCAGCTTGGCCAGTTCCTGCTGTACGCTGGATACGTTGCGATCGCGGCGGCCAGCCTCAGCGAAATGTGGGGCGAGGTGCAGCGTGCCGCCGGTGCGATGGAACGCCTGCTCGAACTGGAGAACGCGCAACCCACGATCCAGGCGCCGGCGCAGCCTGTCGCGTGCCCGTGCCTGGGCGCGGCGAGCTCAGCTTCGAGAAGGTCACGTTCCGGTACCCGTCCCGCCCCGAAGCGAAGGCATTGGACACATTCGACCTGCAGGTGCGCAGGGGTGAGACGGTCGCGTTCGTCGGTCCTTCGGGTGCGGGCAAGAGCACGACGTTCCAGTTGCTGCTGCGGTTCTACGACCCGGAGTCGGGCCGGGTGCTGATCGACGGCGTCGACGTCGCGCAGGCCGACCCGCTCGCCGTCCGCAGCCGCATCGGTCTCGTGCCGCAGGACACCGTGCTGTTTGCAGCGAGCGCGCGCGAAAACATCCGTTATGGCCGCCCGGGCGCTTCCGACGCAGAAGTGGAAGACGCCGCCAAGGCAGCCGCCGCTGATGAGTTCCTGCGCAAGCTCCCCGAGGGCTACGACACCTTCCTCGGCGAGCGGGGCACGCGACTCTCGGGCGGGCAGCGCCAGCGCATCGCCATCGCGCGCGCGATCCTGCGCGACCCGCCGATCCTGCTGCTCGACGAGGCGACGAGCGCGCTCGATGCGGAAAGCGAACGGCTGGTGCAGGCAGCGCTCGATCACCTGATGCAGGGCCGCACGACGATCATCATCGCGCACCGGCTCGCGACGGTGCTGCAAGCCGACCGCATCGTCGTCATGGACCATGGGCGCATCGTCGCGCAGGGCACGCACGCCGAACTCGTGCGCGCCAACGAGCTTTACGCACGCCTCGCCGCCCTGCAGTTCGCGGACGGCGTGGGCACGACGACGGAAGCCGCACCTTGAGCGAAGGGCCGCAACACAACGATCTGGGCCAGCCCATCGGGCCGGCCCTGCCCGGCTGGCAGTCCCCGGCGCGTCCCGCGCAATGCCGGTTGCAAGGCCGGTACTGTATCGTCGAACCGCTCGACGTGACCAGGCACGCACGCGCGCTGTTCGACGCCAACGGCCGGGACCGCGAGCATCGCATGTGGACCTACCTCGCCTACGGCCCGTTTACACCGTTCGACGAGTACCAGCGCTGGCTCACCGAACGCGCAGCCGGCACCGATCCGCTGTTCCAGGCCTTCGTCGATCGGAGGTCGGGAGACGCGGTCGGCGTGGGCGCATTCATGCGCATCGACCCGCTCGCAGGGACCATCGAGGTGGGACACATCGCAATGTCACCCGTGCTGCAGCGGTCACCGGCCGCAACTGAAGCGATGTATCTCATGATGCGTCACGCGTTCGAACTCGGTTACCGTCGCTACGAGTGGAAGTGCGACGCGCTCAACGCAAAATCGCGGCGTGCCGCCGCAAGACTCGGCTTCGTGTTCGAGGGCGTGTTTCGCCAGGCGACCGTCTACAAGGGCCGCAGTCGCGACACGGCCTGGTATTCAGTCATCGATTCGGAATGGCCCTTGCTGCGCGAGGCGTTCGAACGCTGGCTCGACCGCGACAACTTCGATGCATCGGGAGTGCAGCGTGCGCGCCTGGGCGAGCTGCGGCGGTCCCAACACAAAGTCGACGGACGCCCGGACGCGGACTGACCCGATGTCGCGCATCGCGATCGGCGGTTTCCAGCACGAGACGAACACTTTTTCGTCGACGCCTGCAACGCTCGCTGACTTCGAGGCGCCGGACGCGTGGCCGGGACTCGCGCGTGGCGGCGCAATGCTGGAGGCGGTGGCTGGCATCAACCTGCCGGCCGCCGGCTTCGTGCAGGAAGCGCGTTCACTGCATCACGAGCTGTTGCCGCTGACGTGGTGTTCGGCGCAACCGTCCAGGCGCGTGACGCACGCTGCGTACGAACACATCAGTGCGTTGTTGCTCGACGACCTGCAGCATGCCGGCAACGTCGACGGCGTCTACCTCGACCTGCACGGTGCAATGGTGGCCGGGCACGTCGACGACGCCGACGGCGAGCTGCTGCGACGCGTGCGTGCGCTGGTCGGTCCCGACGTTCCCATCGTGGCGAGTCTCGATTACCACGCCAACGTCTCCACACTCATGGCACGAGCCGCAAGCGCACTCGTCTCGTACCGGACGTATCCGCACATCGACATGGCGGAATGCGGCGCACGCGCGGCGCGCGTATTGCAGGACCTGCTCGGGCACCCACGTCCGGCGGTCGCGCTCGAGCACGTGGATTTCCTGATACCGCTCACGTCGCAATCGACGCTGGTGGAACCGATGCGCACGCTGATGGACCAGGCGGGGAGGCTGCAGCAGTCGCCGCTGCTTTCCGTGTGCCTCATGCCTGGCTTCCCGGCGGCAGACGTCGCCGATTGTGGTCCAGCCGCCTACGCCTGTGGCTACAACGACGCGATGGCGCGAGAGACCGTGGCGGGTCTTGCCCTCGAAGTGCGGGCGCGAGAGCACGAGTTCGCACTCGAGCTGTACTCCATCGAGCAGGCAGTCGTGGCGACGACGAGGCATGCAGCACCGCGTGGACGGCCAATCATCCTCGCCGATACGCAGGACAATCCGGGTGCAGGTGGCCATGCCGACACGATGAGCCTGATCAAGGCGCTCGTGGCGAGCAACGCACGCGGCGTGCTCGCCGGGGTAATTTGTGATCCTGCGGCGGCTGCGCGCGCTCACGCCGCGGGAGAAGGCGCGCAGGTCGAACTCAGGCTCGGCGCGGGGTCCGGGACGCCGGGCGAAACGCCGCTCGTAGCGCGTTTCAAGGTGGTGGCACTGGGCAACGGCCGGTTTACCGGCACGGGCCCGTTCTACCGGGGCGCCCGATTCGAACTCGGACCAATGGCGTTGCTGGAGCTTGGCGGCGTACGCATCGCCGTGGCGACCCGCAAGCAGCAGGCGGCGGACCAGGCGATGTTCCGCCACCTGCGCGCGGAGCCGGCGGATTTCGCCGTGCTGGCGCTCAAGAGCTCGGTGCATTTCCGGGCGGACTTCGGTCCGATTGCGGACCGGATCCTGGTGGTCGAGGCTCCGGGACCGAGCATCGCCGATCCGGCCAGGCTGCCGTTTCGCAGGCTCAGGCCGGGGATGCGGACGAGTCCGCGGCGCCGCTGAGCGAAGTACAATCCATCGTTTGTGGCGCTCGGCGGCGCCGACGGTTGTTGGGGAGGGCCAGATGCGCAGAGTCCTGGTGGCGATCGACGGTTCGGAGACGGCCCTGCGGGCGCTCGATTTCGCGGTGCAGCAGGCGAGTCACGCGCCGGCTGCGGAACTGCACGTGCTGAACGTCCAACCGACGCTGAGCAAAGACGGAAGGCGATGCGGCCGAAACCATTGCTCGTCGGGCCGCCGAACTCGGTTGCGAATCGATCACGATGGGAACACACGGCCTGAGCTCGTTCGGCATCCTCTTCATGGGCTCCGTGGCACAGCGGGTCGTCCACTACGCGACCGTGCCGGTGACGCTGGTGAAGTAGCCGTGGCTATCTCACGTAGACGTGATTAGGCAACCAGAGCGCGATCTGGGGAAAAATGATGACGAGAGCAAGCCCAAGGACCATGATGAGCATGAACGGAATGATCGACCGGTAGATGTCGATCAGCGTGACTTCCTTCGGCGCCATCGCCCGCATCAGGAACAGGTTGTACCCGAACGGCGGCGTGATGTAGGCGATCTGGCAGGTGATCGTATAGAGGATGCCGTACCAGATCGGGTTGAATCCGAGCGCGATGACCAGCGGCACGTACAGCGGCGCCACGATGATCAACATCGCGGTGTCGTCGAGGAAAGTGCCCATGAGGATATAACTGAGTTGCATCAGCACGAGCACCTGCCAGGGCTCGAGGCCCCACTTCTCGAGAAACAGGACTTCGACTGCCTTGACGGCGCCAAGGCCGTCGAAGACAGCGCCGAACGCCAGCGCCGCCAGGATGATCCACATGAACATGGCGCTCACGGCCAGGCTCTTCCTGAGCGTGTCCTCCAGCACCTTGCGCGTGATGCGGCCCTTGAACGCCGCGACGAGGGTGGCCGCGAATGCGCCGACGGCGGAAGACTCCACCATGCTGGTGACGCCCATCACGAACAGGCCGGTCATCGAGAAGACGATCAGCAGCGGCAGGACGCCGGCCCTGAGCAGCCGGATCTTTTCACCCCAGGTAATCTGCTGCCGCTCCGCGAGCGGCAGCGGCGGGCCCAGGTGGGGCTGCAGGTGGCAGCGGATCACGATGTACAGGATGAACAGCGCCGCCATCAGCAGCCCTGGCCCGACTCCGGCCAGCCACAGCTGGCCCACCGGCTGCCGGGCGATCATGCCGTAGAGCACGAGCACGACGCTGGGCGGCAGCATGATGCCGAGCGAGCTGCCGGCCTGGATCACGCCGGTCACCATGATCTTGTCGTAGCCGCGTTTCAGCAGTTCCGGCAGCGCGATCGTGGCTCCGATCGCCATGCCCGCCACGCTCAGGCCGTTCATCGCCGAGATCGCCACCATGAGCAGGATCGTGCCGACCGCCAGCCCGCCCCGCATCGGCCCGGTCCAGACGTGGAACATCCGGTACAGGTCGCTCGCGATCCCCGACTCGGACAGCATGTAACCCATGTAGACGAACATGGGCAGGGTCAGCATCGGATACCAGTTGAGCAGCGTGATGGTCGAGGCAAACGGCATCTCGACGGCGCCTTCGCCCCACAGTGCCAGCGCGAAGATCGTGGCCACGAATCCGATCGCGCCGAATACCCGCTGCCCCGTGAGCAGCAGGAGCATGAACGTCGAGAACATCAGGACGGCGATCGCCTCGTAGCTCATGCGATTTCCCGGCCGGTAAACTTCGCGATGTCCTTGAAGAGGATCGAGATCGCCTGCAGCAGCATGAGCGCGATCCCCACGGTCATGATGATCTTGATCGGCGCCATCGGCGGTGCCCACGCCGAGTAGTTCGTCTGGTTGTACTTGAGCGAGTAGGCGCTGCTCGCGAAGCCACCGCGCACCATGAAAGCCAGGTAGAAGACCAGGAAGAACGCCGTGAGCGAGTCCATGAACGCCCGGGTCTTCGGCTTCCAGCGCTCGTACAGCACGTCCATCCGGACGTGTGCGTCGAGTTGCATCGAGTAGCCGCCGCCGAGGATGTAATAGGCAGCCATCAGGAACTGCGCCAGCTCGATGATCCAGACGAACGGCACGTTGAAGACGTACCGGGTGATGGAAGCAAACAGCAGCACTCCCATGATGACCAGCGTCAGGTACATGACGAAGTAGCCGAGGACGCGGTTCGCGGCATCGACGTAGCGGACGTAGGCCTTGATGATTCCGGGCATCGCGATAGCGCTCATGGTCGTCCGTGCAAGTCGTCAACCGGAACGTGACCACAGGGCTCCCTTCCCCGACCCGCGCCGCCACGGGCGGGGAAGGACCCTGCTAGCTGCGTCTCGACGCAGGCTCCGCTCGGGTCTACCGATACGGCGGACCGGCCTTCTCCATCAGGGCGTTGTAGTCCCGGAAGATCTGCACCACCTTGGCGCAGCGCGGGCTGGTCGCGGCGATCTCGTCCCAGAACTTGTGCGCCTCGTTCTCCACGGTCTTCCACTCTGCGGCGGGAATCGTCGTCAACTTCATCTTGGGCCCGTTGACGCGCAGATCGGCCTCGCCGGCCCAGTACCAGTGCTGGCGGTAGTAATGGGAACTGTCGATGCAGAGCTTGAAGAGCGTCTGCAAATGCTCCGGAACCTTCGCCCAGGCTGCGGTGTTGGCGAAATAGGAACCGATCCAGGCGCCGGAGATGTTGTTGGTAAGGAAGTACGGGGTCACGTCCGCCCAGCCCACGGTGTAGTCCTCGGTGATGCCGGACCAGGCAAGGCCATCCAGCTCGCCCGTCTGGATCGCGACCTGGACGTCGCCCCAGGGCAACGTGACGGGTACCACGCCGAATCGCGTGAGGAATTTGCCCGCGGTCGGGAAGGTGAAGATCCGCAGGCCCTTCAGGTCCGAGACCTTCTTGATCGGCTTGACGGTGTTGAAGTGACAGGGATCCCACGAGCCTGAGCTGAGCCAGGTGACACCCTCGACCTCGTTGTAGGCCTCCGCCCAGATCTCGTTCAGCCCCCACTTATGGAACAGGGCGGGTACGTCCAGGCTGAAGCGCGTCGCGAAGGGGGAAATGCCCACCGAACACGCGGACGTCGGTCGGGCCACCGCGATGGAATCGTCGTCGCTCTGCACCGCGTCGATCGTGCCGGCCTGCATCGCGCGGAACAGCTCGCCGGTGGGCACCAGCTGGTCGGCAAAGTACAGCTCGATGACCATCTCGCCGTTGGCGGCCTTGTTGAACGCATCGATCGAGGGCTTGATGACGTGCTCGGCGAGGGCGGGGCCCGCGTAGGTCTGGAGCCGCCACTTGATTGTCGTCTTCTTCGCCGTGGACACGGCCGGTGCACCGACCTCGCCGGACTCCTTCTTGCCGCAGGCGGCCAGCAGTGCGGTAGAGGTCGCCGTGGCGGCCAGGGCCGCCTTCGTCAGAAATGATCTGCGCAGCATCTCGCTCTCCTTCTGGGAATTCGGGTTATCCGAGGTTCATCCCGAGCACTCACCCTGCTGTCGGCCGAGGAGGTCCAGCGTGCGTCACTGAATCGAACTGGCCCGGAATTGCGCATCTGCAGATGCGTTCCGGACCCTGCTGCAGCGAAAGGAACCCCTCAGCACGATCTTTGTTTCTGGATGCCGACGGCTGCCCCCGTCGTCATGACTTCACCGGATTCTTGCACGCCACCGTGACCGCATCAATTCAGAAGAGTCCGGGTGCCGGGAATCGCCGCGTGCGGGCGACTTCCGGGGCGTTTTTTCCCGCGCAGTTGTGTACGCTGCAGGCCAAGGTGCAACGCAGACAACGGGCAGGTGTCGCGCAATGCCGGGCGGCGCGCCCCTCGTCCAGGGGGTTGAGATGGAACCGAGGCAAGTACGCAGTGCGGCCGACGCACGCGCCATCGTCGAAGAGCGCGGGGTCAATTACGTCAAGGTCGGTGCCTTCGACATCGACGGCATCATGCGCGGCAAGTACATCTCGCGGGACAAGTTCCTGTCGTCGCTCGACGGGGGCTTTGGTTTCTGCGACGTCGTGCTCGGCTGGGACTGCCAGGACCAGCTCTACGACAACGTGCAGTACACCGGCTGGCACACGGGATATCCCGACGCTCCCGTTCGGCTCCTGCCGGACACCTGCCGGACGCTGCCATTCGAGGACAACGGGCTGTTCTTCCTGGGCGAGTTCTCGCCGCCAGGGGAAGCGGTCTGTTCGCGTGGATTGCTACGGCGCGTGCTCGAGCGTGGACGCGCGATGGGCTTCGAAGCCTACGTCGGTTTCGAATACGAGTTCTTCGTGTTCAAGGAAACGCCCGAGTCGGTGCGCGAGAAGAACTACCGCGGCCTGACGCCGATGGCGCCCGGCTGGTTCGGCTACTCCGTGATCCGTAACAGCACGGGCAATGCCTTCTACCGCCAGCTGCTCGACCACTGCCGCGACATGGACATGGCCATCGAGGGCCTGCACGAAGAGACCGGTCCGGGGGTGATGGAAGCCGCCATCGCCGTGGACAAGGCACTTGCGGCTGCCGACAAGGCCGCGCTTTTCAAGACCTTCGCAAAGGTGATCGCGCAGCAGAACGGCTTCATGGCGACTTTCATGGCCAAGTGTTCGAAGGACTGGCCGGGGCAGAGTGGCCACATCCACGTGTCGCTCAAGTCGAAGTCCGGCGATTCCGTCTTCCACGAGGCCGGCAAGCCCCATTCGATGAGCGACGCCATGCGCTGGTTCGTGGGCGGCCAGCAGAAACTGATGCCGGAGCTGCTCGCCATGGTCGCACCGACGATCAATTCCTATCGGCGGCTGATCCCCGGATTCTGGGCGCCCACGGACGCAACCTGGGTGTCGAGAACCGCACGACGGCATTGTGTGTGATTTCCGGAAGTCCCAAGTCGCAGCGCGTCGAATACCGCGTCGCCGCGGCGGATTCGAACCCCTACGTGATCCTGTCCGCGGCGCTCGCGTCGGGCCTCTGGGGGATCGAGAACAAGGTCGAGCCGGAGCCGGTCGTGACGGGCAATGCCTACGACCGCAAGTACCCGGCGCGCCTGGCGCTTCCACGCACTCTCTGGGAATCGGCGCAGCGACTCAAGGGTTCGAAAATGGCCCGGGACTGGTTCGGCGACGCCTTCGTCGAGCACTTCGCCGCCACGCGCGAGTGGGAAGAGCGCGAGTTCCGCAAGCACATTTCGGACTGGGAGCTGGCCAGGTACTTCGAGATAATTTGAGCGAGGCGACCTGTCACTTCCCTTCCTGCCGGATTCCTTTGCCACCATGACCAGCCAACGCACCATCTCCCCTGTCGACGACCGCGTCTATGTCGAGCGGATGCTCGCGACACCCGTCCAGATCGAAGCCGCCCTCGAAAGCGCGCGCCTTGCGCAGCGCGTCTGGCGAGAAGTGCCGATGTCCGAGCGTGCGGCGATCCTCAGTCGTTTTTGCGACGCCTTCGAGTCCCATGGCGATGCCATCGCCGAGGAGCTGTCATGGCAAATGGGCCGGCCGCTCCGATACGCGCCGAGCGAAATTCGCGGCACGCTGGAGCGGGCGCGCTACATGATCGACCTCGCACCCGAGGCGCTGGCCGACATCGACGTCGGCCCGAAGGCGGGGTTTCATCGCTTCCTGCGCCGCGAGCCGCTCGGCGTGGTGTTCACCGTTGCGGCGTGGAACTACCCTTACCTCATCGCCGTGAACAGCGTCGTACCTGCGCTCATGGCGGGCAACGTCGTCGTCCTCAAGCACTCGGCACAGACACCGCTGTGCGCGGAACGGTTCGAGGAGTGCCTGCGCGAGGCGGGACTGCCGGAGGGCGCGTTTCAGGCGCTGCACCTGAGCCACGCGGACACGGAGCGCGTCATCGGTGACTCGCGCGTGGATTTCGTGGCGTTCACCGGATCGGTCGCGGGTGGGCACGCCGTGCAGCGGGCGGCGGCAGAACGGTTCATCGGCACCGGGCTCGAACTCGGCGGCTGCGATCCAGCCTACGTGCGCCACGACGCGAACCTGGCCCACGCGATCGAGAACCTGGTCGATGGCGCGTACTTCAATTCCGGGCAGTCGTGCTGCGGAATTCAGCGGGTCTATGTGCACGAACGCCTGTACGAGGCTTTCGTCGAGGGGTGGGTCGATCTCACCCGAAAATATGCTCTCGGCAACCCACTCGACCCGGAGACTACGCTCGGCCCGGTGGTTCGCACCGCGGCAGCGGACAGATCCGACGCCAGGTCACAGCCACGGTCGCTGCCGGCGCGCGAGCCGTCATCGCCGAGAAGGAGTTCGCGGCGAGCAGGCCGGGCACGCCCTATCTCGCGCCGCAAGTACTGGTCGGGGTCGATCACACGATGCCGGTGATGCAGGAAGAAATTTTCGGGCCGGTGGCCGGGATCATGAAAGTGAGCTCGGACGCGGAAGCGGTCCGCCTCATGAATGACTCAGCGTTCGGACTCACCGCCGCGATCTGGACCGCGGACGAGGAGGCTGCACTGGCGATCGGCGACCAGGTGCAGACTGGCACGTGGTTCATGAACCGATGCGACTACCTGGACCCGGCACTCGCCTGGGTCGGCGTCAAGGATTCGGGACGCGGGTGCACGCTGTCTGCCATTGGGTATGAGCACCTGACGCGGCCGAAGTCGTTCCATCTTCGTGTGAAGATCTAGCGTTCGGGCGTTGGTGGCACTGCGATGGTTCCGGGCGGTCGATCCAGTCGTTCTTCCCGAGCTTGGAAAGGCAGACACGCGCTCTGGAAGAACGACTGGATCGACCGCGCCTGCACTACCGTCGCACCAGACTGCTGCGGACGGTGATCGTAGCGATCGCTTACAGACTGCGTGCGGCGTGCGAGTCTTCGCGCCCTGGCGAAGACTCGCCCAGCCGCTGCGTACGAAGGCGACTGATCCGGGGCCTGCCCCCGAGCGCGTGTCTGCCTTTCCAAGCTCGGGGGCAGGCCCCGGATCAGTCGCCTGCGACCGCCGCGAGTTGTCACGGCGCTGCAGCGCGTAAACTACACCGACGCAGCCCGACGAAACGGAGACGACCGATGACCACCCTGCGCGGCAACTGGAACTACCCGACCAACATAAAGTTTGGTGCCGGACGCATCGTTGAACTGCCCGATCACTGCCGCACGCTCGGCATGCAGCGGCCACTGCTCGTCACGGACACCGGGCTCGCGCCGCAACCGATGGTCGCGAATGCCGTGCGGCTGTGCCGCGACGCCGGCCTGCACTGCGGGCTGTTTGCCGACGTGCAAGCGAACCCGGTCGAGGCGAACGTGACTGCGGGCGTCGCGGCATACCGTGCCGGACGCCACGACGGAGTGATTGCGTTCGGCGGCGGCAGCGCCCTCGACGCGGCCAAGGCCATCGCGCTCATGGTCGGACAGAGCCGATCGATCTGGGATTTCGAGGATCGCGAGGACTGGTTCACGCGAGTCGACGTCGCTGGCATGGCGCCGGTCGTGGCGGTGCCGACAACGTCCGGGACGGGTTCCGAGGTCGGACGCGCGTCGGTCATCACCGACGTGCGGGATCACACCAAGAAGATCATTTTCCACCCGAAGATGCTGCCGGCGATCGTGCTCGAGGACCCCGAACTTACCGTGGGTCTGCCGCCCCACATCACGGCTGCGGTGGGCATGGATGCGCTGTCGCACAATCTCGAGGCGTACTGTGCTCCCGGCTATCATCCGCTCGCGGAGGGCATCGCTGTCGAGGGCATGCGCCTCGTCAAGGACTACCTGCCGCGCGCCGTCGCGAACGGTGGCGAACTCGAGGCGCGCGCCCACATGCTGATCGCGTCCTCGATGGGCGCCACCGCGTTCCAGAAGGGGCTCGGCGCCATGCACAGCCTGAGCCACCCGTGCTCGGCGAACCTCGGCACGCACCATGGGCTCACGAATGCCGTGGTGATGCCATACGTGCTGGAATGGAACCGCACCGCAATCGAGGCGAAGATGGTTCGGCTCGCGGCCTGGCTCGGGCTCGCCGACCGGTCGTTCAACGGCGTCCTGGCCTGGGTGCTGGAACTGCGCCGCGAGATCGGCATCCCGCACACGCTGGCGGACATCGGCGTACGCGAGGAGCACGCCAGGCCGTTCGCGCCACAGGCGCTCAACGACCCCTCGACGGGCGGGAACCCTCTGCCGATGACCGAGCACGACTTCGAGCAGCTCTATGGTGCGTGCATCGCCGGCAGGTTGCGGGCGGGCTGATGCGACTCAGCCCCCGAGCACACGCCGACGCGACACCGAGGGTGGTGCCGGCGGCTGCTCCGGCTGGAACAGCGCATCGGCCACCGGGTGGCAGCAAGCTGCGCGGCCTCGTGGTCCGTGAATTCCGTCATCGTCGAGAACAGCGAGCAGGTGCCGATCAGGCCGACGTCGCGCAGGTCGCTCACCACGAAGTCGTACGCCCCCGAAGGAAACGTGAGGCGCGTGCTCGAGCCTTCCGTCCACAGCGCGAGGTCGGCCGGGGACGGCAGCACCGTGAGGTTCATGAACCACGGCGTCACCATCACACCGACCTTGCGCCCCTCGTGCTCGCGGAAACCCACGGCCTCGATGGCCAGCGTCGGGTTGTAGATCGGCATGCCCTTGACCTTGAGCGCCGCGCGCCGATACGCGTTCGCGAGGTTGTTCACGGCGTCGTCGTCCGACAGCGTCGCGCTGTCGATCACCATGAACTTGCTCTTGTTCGCTGCGCAGTTCGGACATTCCCAGGTGTCCGGCAACAGCCGGAACGGCGTGCCGGGCGGCGTCTGCGTTTCGTCGTCGCCGAGCGCCGGGTCGTAGACCCACCAGCAGATGCCGCACTCGAGCCTGGTGTCGTCGGCGATCTTCGAGCCGTCGCCACCGTGGCTGCCTTCGAAGGCCGGCTCATCAGTTGAACGCCTGCAGGATTTCGCCGAGTCGCTCGGCCGAATCCTCGAAGTCCTCACGGGCGGCAAGCACCGAAATCGGTACGTTGCCGATCTCGAGCGTGTCGAGGATCACGTTACCCATGCCGTTGATGAACTGCACGGCCCAGACGTGCCGCAGGCCGGTCGCGAACACGCGCGAGCTGCCGAAACCACCGGAGCGGATCACCAGCGGAACCTGCCCGAGCACGGTCGTCAGTACCTGGGCATCGACGTCGGTGAGCGGCAGCAACGTGAAGTTGACGACGTGATTCTCGGCGCCCGGACGGTAATCCCGCGAACGCTGCTGCAGTTCGTGCAGCAACGCCGGTGCGTTCATTGCACCCTGCGGCATCTGTTCGGGCACCTGGATCTCGGCGCGCGGCAACTCTGATGCAGCGCGCAGAATCGGAGCAGGAACCGGCCCCGTCTCGATCCACTCGCCCTGCGTGCCGTCCGCCGTGCTGCTTTCGACGCGCCAGATGCCGGCCATCACCGACTCGACCACGCGCCAGTACGCATTGTCCAGGCCGACCTTCGCCCAGACGTCGCCTTCGCCGAGAATGTCGGCGATCGTCGCCTTTTCGGCTTCGCTGAGTCCGTGCAGGCTGAATCGCGTCGGCGGTGCGTCCGGCACGGTGACGCGACGCTGCAGGTCCGCAATCACTTCATTCATTACTGCGCGCGAGGCAGCCGTGAGCTCTTCGTCCGCAGGTGCCTGGCGCGCGGCCCGCACCAGGCCAGTGGGCATGCCGATCAGGCGCAGCTGGTCGTCGGGGTCCGCGGGAGCATCTCCGGGGCACCTTTCGGGCGCCAGACAAGGACGTGTTCGCTCATGCGTTTCCCTCCAGCGGGGGCCGGCACGGCGTCCGCGAGCTTTTTCGCCGCGCGCCTCGACCGCCGCGCGGATCGCCAGGAAGCGCTCGTCGCCCCGGCGGCACGCAACGTCGGGTGCGGGACGCCCTGACTCGTACAGGCCCTGCCGCAGCGCGCTGATCACGACGTCGCGTTCGGGTTGCCCGGCCCGCTCACGGACCTCGACGCCCCAGCGGCGCAACTCGTCGATGCCGAGCTGCAATGCGTCAGGAATCTGCGACTGCACCCGCTCGGTCAGGCTGCCGCCGTAATCCGCGAGCTCGACGGGCTTGATGCCGACCACGGTGAAATGCGCGGGCTTGTGGTTGAGCAGTTCGAGGCTCGCCAGAATGTCGTTCATCCCGACCTGGTGCAGGCTCATCTTGTTGCCGCCCATCAGCGCGGGAATCTCGTCATCGCGCGCCACGATCAGCGTGCCCGGTTCGCCGCGGTGCGCGACCGCGTCGAACAGCAGGACGTGGGTGGTATCGAGCAGCAGCGGCACGAGCGCCAGGCCGAGCGTGCCTCCGTCCATCAGGCCGACGTCCGCGGGCAGGTCCCAGCCCTCGCCGAGCGCCTCGACGCAGCGTACGCCGAAGCCTTCATCGGCCCACAGCAGGTTGCCCACCCCGAGGACCACGATGCGGCGCTCCGGCGCCGCGGCTGCATCAGTCATCGTCTCTTCTCCCGCGCGTCGCACTGCTGCACTGGGGTGCACTGGCCGGCGCACCTGCCGGGACACCTGGATAGTGTCTAAAAGTATAACGGGACCGAAGGATTCCGGGCGACGATCGCCCTCGTCCCGCGGTCCCGTTAGCGAGCTATCGAAGGGCTTGCGCCCTGGTTCAGCGGTAGAACCTCCAGCCACTGATCATCAGGCTGACCGTCGTCTGCCGGTGCGTCATGTCCTCGCGGATCGCCATGTACATGTGGACGATCGAGAAGATGACGACGACCCACATCGCGACGTGGTGCCACGTGTGCACTGTCATGGAATCACCGAGCACCGTGAATACCCAGCCGAACCACGTGTACCAGGCGGTCTGCACGCCCGCGCCCTCGGCGTAGAGGGAGAACCCGGTGAAGAGCAGCACGAACATCGGCAGCAGGAACATGAAGAACATCGCGATGTGCGCGAGCGGGTTATGGCCCACGTACTCTTTCGGCTTGCCGATGAACAGGTACCAGCGCACCTCGTCGAAGATCTCCTTCCACCAGGCGAGGCTCCAGAACGGGATCCAGAAAATCTGGCGCGCGTGGGGGCCACCGACCAGCACACGGTACAGCCGCAGCACGAACGCCACGCCGAGGATCATCCCCGCCGCAAAGTGCGTGAAGCGAATCCAGCCGAACAGGTACGACTCGTACGCCTCGCCGCCGACCGAAGGCGGCGGCGAACCGATGAAGTACCCGGTGACGCCCAGCACGATGATGGCCAGCACGGTCACCCAGTGCCAGAGTCGGATGGCCGCGTCGTACGTAGATCGGACCCGGCTGCACACCGGCGGGCGGCAGGATTGCCTCACCGAAGTGCCCTTCACGGACCCTGTTCGAGACCGGGGTCAGAGGGTGATACATCTTGCTCATGGCATCACTCCTTACCGGACCTTGACGCTCGTGACCTCGTTGCCTTCCATATCGAGCACGTGCGTCGCGCACGCTCAGGCACGGATCGAAGCTGTGGATCGTGCGCAGGATCTCGAGCGGCTGCTCGGGATCGTGCATCGGCGTATCGAGCAATGCGGCCTCGTATGCACCGATCTTGCCTGCTGGATCGCGCGGGCTGGCGTTCCAGGTGGTCGGCACGACGCACTGGTAGTTCTTGATTTTCTTGTCTTCGATGTCGATCCAGTGGCACAGCGCGCCACGCGGAGCCTCGACGAAGCCGTGGCCCTTGGCCGACTTGGCCCAGGTCGACGGATCGAAGTTGGCCATGTTCGCGGTTGCCGTGTCGCCAGCCTTGATGTTGGCGACGAGCTTGTTGAACTCGTCTTTCAGCTTGTGCGCCGCCCAGCTGCATTCCAGGCCGCGGGCCGCCGTGCGGCCGAGCGTCGAGAACAGCGCCGTCACCGGCACGCCGCCGAGCTTGGCGAGCACCATGTCGGTGGGATCCTTGAACTCGGGGATGCCCTTGACGTAGCCGATCACGTAGCGCGCGAGCGGCCCGACTTCCATCGCGTGACCCTTCCAGCGCGGCGACTTGACCCACGAGTACTTCGAGGATTCGTCGACCGCTTCGATGCGCGTCTTTGTGCCCTTGGCGCCGCCGATGTCGAAGTTCGGGACGGTTTCGCCCTCGTATGGGTGCAGGCCCGTCTGCTCGTCGCCGTACTTGTACCAGGAGTGCGTGACGAACTCCTGCACCTGGTCGAGCGCATCGAGGTCGATGTCCTGGATCTCGTTCAGGTTGCCGTCGATGATGGCGCCGCGCGGCATCATCATGTTGGCCGGGCTGTAATCGTTGGCCTTGATCGGCAGGTCGCCGTAAGACATCAGGAACTTCGACGACAGGCCGCCGCCGATCGCCGCCCAGTCCTTGTAGAAACCGGCAATCGCGATCAGGTCGGGGATGTAGACGTTGTCGATGAACTCGACGGTGCGGTCGATGATCCGGCCGACCATGTTCAGCCGTTCCATGTTGATCGCGCCGACCGCGCCTGCCGCGTCCATGTTGATCGGCGACGGCACGCCGCCGACCAGCCAGTTCGGGTGCGGGTTGCGGCCGCCGAAGATCGTCTGGATCTTCACGATTTCCTTCTGGAAGTCGAGCGCTTCGAGGTAGTGCGCGACTGCCATCAGGTTCGCTTCCGGCGGCAGCTTGTACGCCGGGTGCCCCCAGTAGCCGTTGCGGAAGGGACCAAGTTGTCCCGACTCGACGAACTTCTTCAGGCGGTTCTGCAGGTCGCGGAAGTAGCCCGGCGAAGACAGCGGCCAGCTCGAGATCGACTGCGCCAGTTCCGACGTCGCCTTCGGGTCCGCGGAGAGCGCGCTCACCACGTCCACCCAGTCGAGGGCATGCAGGTGATAGAAGTGCACGAGGTGATCCTGTGAATACAGGGTCAGGTGCATGATGTTGCGGATCGTGTTCGCGTTCTCGGGGATCTCGATCTTGAGCGCGTTCTCGACCGCGCGGACCGACGCCAGCGCATGCACGCCGGTGCAGACGCCGCAGATGCGCTGCACGAACGCCCATGCGTCGCGCGGGTCACGACCGCGGAGGATGACCTCGGGCCGCGCACATCGTGCCCGTCGACACTGCGTTGCGGATAATGTTGTTCTCGTCGACGTTCACCTCGATGCGGAGGTGCCCTTCGATGCGGGTGATTGGATCGACGACGACGCGCTTGCCCGAGTTGTCGAGCTGGAAGCCGTTGGGTGTTGCAATACTCATGTTCAGTTACTCCGCTCTCAACCGACGCGCTCGGACGAATCGACGGGGGCGTTCGTTCTTACCTTGGCCTGGCGCAGGGCCGTGAGGCCCGCGTGCGCTGCAATGCCGACGCCGACGATTGCCGCCGCCGCGAGTCCCACTTTGTCGGCGTTGGCTTCGGCGCCAAACTGCGGGAACGTTTCAAGCCGCTCGTAGAACGGTCCGTTGTCCCAGAAGTCCGGTTCGGAGCAGCCAAGGCAGCCGTGGCCCGACCCGATCGGGAACGACACGCCCTCGTTCCACCGCGTCGTGGAGCAGGCATTGTAGGTTGTCGGCCCGCGGCAACCGACCTTGTACAGGCAGTAGCCCTTGCGCGCGCCTTCGTCGTCGAAGGTCTCGGAGAACTGGCCGGCATCGAAATGACCGCGGCGGTAGCACTTGTCGTGCACGCGTTGGCCGTAGAACATCAGCGGACGGCCCTGGCGGTCGAGTTCCGGCAGTTTGCCGAAGGTGACGTAGTAGGTGATGACGCCGGTCATGACTTCGGCGATCGGCGGGCAGCCCGGCACCTTGACGATGGGCTTGTCGGTGATGACCTTGTGGATCGGCACGGCGGTCGTCGGGTTGGGCTTCGCCGCCTGCACGCAACCCCACGAGGCGCATGATCCCCAGGCGATCACGGCAGCGGCGTCCGCCGACACTTCCTTCAGTTTTTCGACGAACGGGCGGCCGCCCGGGATGCAGAACGTGCCGTCGTTGCCGAGTGGCGGATTGCCTTCGACTGCAAGGATGTACTGGCCCTTGTATTCGCGCATGATGTCTTCGACACACTTCTCGGCCTGGTGTCCGGCCGCGGCCATGATCGTGTCGTCGTAGTCGAGCGAGACCATCGACAGGATGACGTCCTTGGCCAGCGGGTGCGCCGAACGGATGAAACTCTCGGTGCAGCACGTGCACTCGAGACCGTGCAGCCAGAACACCGGCACCCGCGGCTTGGTTTCCATCGCGTGCGCGATCTTGCCGGCGAAGTGAGGTGCGAGCCCGAGCGAAGCCGCGCTCAGCGAGCAGAACTTCAGGAAGTTGCGCCGCGAAATGCCCTGGCGGCGGATCAACTCATAGAAAGTTTCTTGACGACCCATCTCGTGCTCCCGTTGGTAGTGGCATTTCGCCAGGGCGGCCGATATGGCTCTGGGTTGTCACCAAAGCGGTCGACTGGCGTACCAGGTGAGAGATCGCGGAGCCGCTGGGCATGAGCGGTCCCCCCTCCTGATTTGACAGACGGATGGTCCAACTCTGACCGCCGAAGCCTCAATCGTAAATGTACTTAAAGACTGAACTTGCTGCGCCGCAGCGGGCCCTACCGCGGATTCTCCGGCGGCCTGCAACCGTGGCACACGGCGCGGAATCACCGGCGTGCTGCCCAGACCGTCCGGTTCGCCACCCACGTCGAGGCTGCGCAGGACCTCGAGCGTGCGGGTGTCGAACTGGACGACGCGATCGCCCATCGTGGCCGCCACGTAGGCGCTGCGGCCGTCGCGCGAGACCAGGAGCCCCACAGGCAGGACGCTGCCGGGGGCCATACGGGCGAAAGGCCGCTCCGGGGCTCCGGGCGCCAGAGGGGCGGTCACCTTGGCGCGGCGGCGTTCGACGCGCGTTTCGACGTCGAAAGCGACGATCTCCGCGGCTCCCGCGCACGTGACCAGGGCTGTGCGGCCGTCGCGTGCCATTGCGATCCGGATCGGGATGCCGGTCAAAGGCAGGCGCGCCTTCACAACAAGAGTTGCGGTATCGACGACTGCAACGTGCCCGTCCGTGCGTGCTGCCACCCAGAGCTCGTGACCGTCCTGAGTTAGCGCGAGGGCCTCGGAGCCCGCGCCGGTGGCAATGTCCCTGAGCTTGCGCCGGTCGACGAGGTCGATCGCCGTCGTCGTGCCCGAGCCGATGTTGGTGACGTATGCACGACGCGCATCTGCGCTCGCGACGACCATGTGCGAGGTCTCCTGCGCCGTCTCGATCATGCCGACAATCCTGCCGCCTGCGGGATCGAGGATGAGCAGGTGTCGCGAACCTTCCGTGGTTACGGCAATCCGATCGGGCGCGTACCACGCCAGACCGTGCGGGCGGGTATTCGGAGCAAGGTCGATACGCCTGATCTCCCGCGGCTGTTCGAGGTCGACGACGCTGAGCGTCGAACCGGGTTGTTCGCGCGTGCCGTAGTTCGACACCACTGCATGCTTGCCGTCCGGCGACACGCTGATCTCGTGTGGCGCATTTCCGGTCAGCACTGACGCCAGCCGCAATCCCGAGCCGGGATCGATGAAGTTGACTGCGTTGTCCGTCTTGCGGACGACGAGCAGTGTTTCGGCGCTCGCCGGCACGATGCAAAGCCACGCAGCGGACAGCAGCAGGCTGTGATGAAACGCGCGCATGTCGCCGTGACCGTCCTAGAACGAGTATCCGAGCGAGGTGGTCAGGCCGTAGTCGCTCTGCTCGGAGTCCGTGAGCGGCGGCTTGCTGTCGTAACTGCCGTACACTTTCAACTCGAAGTACAAGTCGTCGACGAACTCGTATTTCGCCCGCAAGTCAGCTTCTGCACGGTAACGTCCCGACTTCGTCAGGCTCGGCAGCAGCGTCAACGAACCTCCGATGTCGGTCTCTGGAAAATCGTAGCGAAAGAGCTTGAACGACGTCGTCAGCACGCCTTCAAAGCTGTCGAAGGTCTCGCCCCCGGTGTAGTTTTCATGGGAGTACGCCAAGGCCGAGCCCGGCAAGCCACTCGGCATGATTGTTCTGCACGAAATAGCGGCCATAGCCGCCGCCCATCATCGTGCGCAGGTTGAGGTCGAGTTCGGTGTTGCGTTCGAAGCTGCCGAAGCCCAGGTAGAAGTTGCGGTCACGGTGGAACTGACGGTAGTTCCCCTGCAGTTGATAACGCTCGCTGGTATCGCCTGCGCTGTCGTCCGTGAGGTTGACCGAGCCATCGAGCGACCATGCGCGCGCGCGCGTTCGCGCTGACAGGCCGCCCGCGAGATCGATGCTGCGACGGTCGCTGGCCTTGGCGATGTCGAGACCGGCGCTGACGTAGCCGTCGAGCCGGTTGATGAAATCGCCACCCTCGATCGGCTGGGCACGAACCACGACGGCCATGTCGACCGACACTACCGGTTCGTCGACCGAGCGTGCGACCTGCAGGGTTGAATCGCCGTCGGCCGCGACCAGCTGGCCGTAGTACCGGGTGCCGTCGGTGCGTTCGAGCAGCAGGTACTGGCTGGACTGCAGGCTCGCGATCTTGTCCCACTCGATGTAGATCGTGCCCATGTGATCCGTGCTGAGCTTGAGCTGGTTGTATTCCAGGGATTTCACTTCGCCGGTGATGTGGTCGCCGTTGATGAGCACCACGACGTCCGTCTTGGGCGCGGCGAGCGCTGCGGGACACAAGCAGGCAAGCCATGCCAGCAGCAACACGGGCAGGACGGCGTGACGGACCACGTCTCTGCTGGCGCTTCGCTTACGCGACGACGATGTGGTCATGCCACGGCTCCCTGAAATCGAATGCACGTATGTTACCGCGCGACTGGCTCCATACTGCATGGGGTCAGCGGCATCGGGTGCATGGTGCCACCGGGGCCGCCGTTGGACACCTGGACACGAACTGATGCACGGCACGGAGGAACAGATGGCGCAGCAGCAACGTCAAACGGGGCGACGCACCGGAACCCTGAGCGGGACGGATGTTCAGCAGATCGACGCCTACTGGCGCGCTTGCAATTACCTGGCCGCGGGCATGATCTACCTGCAGGACAATCCGCTCCTGCGCAACCCGCTGAAACCCGAGCACATCAAGAACCGGCTGCTCGGTCACTGGGGCAGCAGTCCCGGCCTCAGCTTCACGTACGTGCACCTCAATCGGCTGATCAGGAAGTACGACCTGGACGCGATTTTCCTCGCGGGTCCCGGGCACGGAGCGCCTGGCGTGCTCGCCCCCGTGTACCTGGAGGGCACCTACGCCGAGATCTACCCGAACAAGGGCGAAGACGTCGCAGGCATGCGGCAGTTCTTCAAGGAATTCTCGTTCCCCGGCGGCATCGGCAGCCACTGCACGCCGGAGACACCGGGGTCGATCCACGAAGGCGGCGAACTCGGCTACAGCGTCTCGCATGCGTTCGGCGCGGCTTTCGACAATCCTGACCTGCTGGTTGCCGTCGTCGTCGGTGACGGCGAGTCGGAGACCGGCCCACTCGCCACTGCCTGGCATTCGAACAAGTTCCTGAACCCGGTACGCGACGGCGCCGTTTTGCCGGTGCTGCACCTGAACGGCTACAAGATCAACAACCCGACGATCCTCGCACGCATTTCGCACGATGAAATCGCAAGCCTGTTCCGCGGCTACGGCTGGACGCCGCACTTCGTCGAAGGCGACGACCCGGCGACGATGCACCAGCTCATGGCTGAAACCATGGAGCACTGCGTGCAGGACATCCGCCGAATCCAGTCGGACGCGCGCCGCAACGGCAAGGCGATGCGAGCACGCTGGCCCATGATCGTGCTGCGCAGTCCGAAGGGCTGGACCGGACCGAAGAAAGTGCACGGGCACGCCGTCGAAGGTTACTGGCGCGCGCATCAGGTGCCGCTGTCGGACGTGCGCGACAACCCGGCGAACCTCAAGCTGCTGGAAAAGTGGCTCAAGAGTTATCGCCCGCAGGAACTGTTCGACGCGAACGGCCAGCTGATCCAGGAGCTGAAGGCACTGGCACCGCAGGGCCCGCGCCGCATGAGCGCCAATCCCCACGCCACCGGCGCCCAGTTGCCGCCGCCCGCTGCGCATGCCGGACTTCCGTGATTTCGCCGTTGCGGTAAAGAAGCCCGGCGGTTCGGAGGTCGACAACACACGCAAGCTCGGCGAGTTCCTGCGCGACATCCTCAAGCTCAACGTCGACAATTTCCGCGTGTTCGGCCCGGACGAAACGACGTCGAACAAGCTCGACGCGGTGTACAAAGCCAGCAAGAAAACGTGGCTGGGCGACTACCTGCCGGTGGACGCCGACGGCGGCGAACTCGCGCGCGACGGACGCGTCATGGAGATGCTCTCCGAGCACACGCTCGAGGGCTGGCTCGAGGGCTATCTGCTCACCGGGCGCCACGGCTTCTTCTCGACCTACGAAGCGTTCGTGCACGTGATCGACTCGATGTTCAACCAGCACGCCAAGTGGCTCGACATCTGCGAGGAGATTCCGTGGCGCGCGCCGGTGTCGTCGCTCAACCTCTTGATCACCTCGACCGTCTGGCGGCAGGACCACAACGGCTTCACGCACCAGGATCCTGGCTTCCTCGACGTGGTTGTCAACAAGAGCCCGACCGTGACCCGCATCTACCTGCCGCCGGATTCGAACTGCCTGCTCGCGGTGTCTGACCACTGCCTGCGCAGCACCGACAACATCAACGTCATCGTCTGCGACAAGCAGAAGCACCTCCAGTACCTCGACATGGACGCCGCAATCAAGCATTGCAGCAAGGGCGTCGGCCTGTGGGACTGGGCGAGCAACGACCAGGGCGTCGAACCGGAAGTCGTCATGGCGGGCTGCGGCGACATCGCGACACAGGAGGCGCTCGCCGCCACGGCGCTTCTCCGGCAGCATTTCCCCGACCTCAAGGTTCGCTTCGTGAACGTCGTGGACCTGTACAAGCTCACGCCGCCCAGGGAACACCCGCACGGGCTGTCGGACCGCGACTTCGACTCGCTGTTCACCACCGGCAAGCCGATCATCTTCAATTTCCACGGCTACCCGTGGCTGATACACCGCCTCGCCTACCGGCGTCGCAACCATGCGAACCTGCACGTGCGCGGCTACAAGGAAAAGGGCAACATCAACACGCCGCTCGAGCTCGCGATCAACAATGAGGTCGACCGTTTCAGCCTCGCGATCGACGTCATCGATCGCGTGCCGAGGCTGCAGCGGCGTGCGCGCACGGGAAGGGAACAAATGCGCAACCTGCAGATCGAGTGCGTCGCAATTACGCGCACGAGCACGGCATCGACCGGCCCGCCGAGCGACCGGAAATGGCCGTACTGCACCACCCGATGGTGCCACGCATGACCAATCAGCTCGAATCCCTGCGCCGGCACTCGGTGATCGTCGCGGACACCGGCGACATCGAATCGATTGCACGCTTCCGGCCGCAGGATGCGACGACGAACCCAAGCCTGATCCTCAAGGCGGCGCAGGACCCGCGCTACCGGCACATCCTGCAGGCCGCAGTGTCCGGGGCGGGCCCGCGTTCCGCGGCTGACTGGAGCAGCACGGTGCTGGAGCATCTGTTCGTTGGCTTCGGGCGCGAGATCCTCGCGCTGGTGCCCGGCCGGGTCTCCACCGAAGTGGATGCAAGCCCGAGTTTCGACACGGCAGCGACGGAGACGAAGGCGCGACGCTTTATCGAGCGCTACGACGCGGCCGGCATCGGGCGCGAACGTATCCTCGTCAAGGTCGCGAGCACCTGGGAGGGCATCCGTGCCGCCGAGCGGCTCGAGCGCGACGGCATTCATTGCAATCTCACCCTCCTGTTCAGCTTCGCACAGGCCGTGGCATGCGCCGACGCTGGCGTCACGCTGATCTCGCCTTTCGTCGGCCGCATCTACGACTGGTACAGGAAGTCCCGTGGCGTCGACGACATTGCAGCCGCCGAGGACCCCGGCGTTGCATCCGTGGCCCGCATCTACGAGTACTACAAGAAGTTCGGGTATCGCACGCAGGTCATGGGCGCGAGCTTCCGCAAGACGACGCAGATCATCGACCTCGCGGGTTGCGACCTGCTCACGATCAGTCCCGACCTGCTGCAGAAACTCGCGGCGACGGCGGGTGAGGTGGAGGCCAGGCTGACCGTCGAGGCCGCGCGTGCGATGCCGCTCGAGCGCGCGCCGCTCGACGAGCCGACGTTCCGCTGGCAGCACAACGAAGACGCGATGGCCACCGAAAAGCTGGCGGAAGGCATCCGCGCCTTCGATGCGGACGCCCGGAAACTCGCGGCGCTGGTCGCGGCCCTGCCCGCCTGAGATGCACCCGATGACGGGACAGCGCGCTGGCCATACAATGGCCCGCAGGTCACGAAAACCAGAACAAGGGCGCGTGGCAGGGCCGATCGACGAGGCGCCTGGGGGCAGCGAACGATGTTTGTATCCGGCCGTTGGCTGATCTCTTGCGGGCGCCTGCTCGCACCGGGGCTGTTGATAGCGTTGCTGGCGATGGCGGGGCCGCTGCCGCGCGCGCATGCCGAGGTCGACCCGGGCACTGCAGCAGCCGTCAATCCGACTGAACCCGCCGAGCTGATCGTCGCGAACCGCCCGATCACGACCCTGCGCGCGAGCGCGTTCGGAGCCGGCCCGGCCGAGCGAGTCGCGACGATCACCGACGGTCTCCAGACACTGCTCCAGCATGGCGGCCCGCTGGTCGTTACCGCGCGACCCATCCCCGAAGGGCTCGCCGTCCTGATCGACGGCAGGTTCCTGTTCCGCATCCTGGACGGCGATGCCATCCAGGAAGCGGGCGAGACGCCCGCGATGGCGGCAAGCAAGGCGGTCAGCAACCCGCAGCTGGCGCTGGACGAAATTCGCGAGAGCCGCGATTCCGAAGCGATGCTCAAGGCTACCGGCTACACGGTGCTGGCGACGACGGTCCTGGCTGTCCTGTTGTGGTTGATCGTGCGCGGCTACGCATTCGTGGCGCGACGGATCCGCGCATTTGTCGACCTGCGGTCGGAGAAGTTGGTGCCGAGCTGGAGCCGCCAGGTCGTGGGCAACACAGGCATCGCCGACCTCGCAGTCGTACCGGTGAAGCTGGTCGCGTGGGCGGGCGCCCTGCTTCTCATCTACCAATGGACTGCGCTGGTCCTCGAGTTCTTTCCGTACACCCGTCCGTGGGGCGAGAGCCTCTTTCACAATCTGCTCGGCGCACTGGGTCGCTTCGGCCGCAGCATCCTGCATGCGATACCCGGACTGCTGTTCGTCGCGCTGATCTTTTTCGTGACGCGCTTCATCGTACGCGTCGTGCGTGCGTTCTTCGAAGGCGTGCAAGCGGGCCGCATCAACGTCGGCTGGATCGACGAAACGACGGCGCGACCCACCGGACGACTGTTGACGGCGATCATCTGGCTGTTCTCGCTGGTTGCCGCCTACCCGTACATCCCGGGCAGCGACAGCGACGCTTTCAAGGGAATCGGCGTGTTCGTCGGCCTGATGCTGTCGATCGGCGCGTCGGGCGTCGTCAACCAGGCCGTCAGTGGCCTGATGCTGATGTACACCAAGGCGCTGCGGCCGGGCGAGTTCGTGCAGGTGGGAGAAACTGAAGGCACGGTGACCTCGGTCGGGTTCCTCACGACGCGCATCGAGACGCTGCGCAACGTGGAGGTCACGCTGCCCAACGCTTTGCTCGTGAGCAACGTGACCCGTAACCTGTCCCGGCTCGCTGCCAACGGCGGCATGCGGCTCACGACGTCGGTGACGATCGGCTACGACACACCGTGGCGCCAGGTGCACGCGATGCTGCAGATCGCGGCAGAACGCACGGCTGGCGTGTTCAGGGAAACCCCGGTGCGGGTGTTGCAGACCGCGCTGCAGGATTTCTACGTCGAATACACGCTGGTCGTCGCCGTGGCCAATCCACGCGACAAGATTTTCGTGCTCAACGAACTGCACGCGCACATCCAGGACGTATTCAACGAGTACGGCGTGCAGATCATGTCGCCCAACTACGAGGCGGACCCGGCCGACAAGAAGTTCGTGCCGAAGGAGCAGTGGTTCCAGGCGCCTGCGCAGGCAACTGCGGCACAGCCGGCCACGACGCCGGATTCCGCCAGAACGCAGTGATCATGTCGGGAGCCGGGCCTGACGACGTTGACGGCCAATGCGGCGTGTCCGCAGACTACGGGGGAGGCGTCACTGGTTCATGCCACGAGCCCGCTGGACTCACCTAATCAAGGATCACCAACCATGCCCCCGAGCCCGCTGCGACCTCTGGCCGGATACTCGCCGGCCGCCGTTTGCGCATTGTGCGCGGCCATTGCGACAACTCTCGTATTCGCATCCGTGGTCCGGGCCGAAACTGAGGCAGGCCAGCCCGGCAAGGCAGCGCTCGAGAAGGCCTTTCCGGCCAAGGCCGGTTACTCGCCCTATGCCGGACGCAACTTCCCGACTCGCCCCTACTTCGGCGACACCCACCTGCATACGTCGTTCTCGATGGACGCGGGGCTTTCGGCGCGAGGTCACCCCGCGTGATGCCTACGTCTTCGCGAAGGGCAACGAGGTGACCGCATCGAGCGGACAACCCGTGAAGCTGTCCCGGCCGCCCGACTTCCTCGTCGTTGCGGACCATTCCGACGGCATGGGTTTCTTTCCGCTGATCTTCCGCGGGCGGGCTGGACATGATGGGCCGACCCGCAGGGCAGGAAATGGCACGACATGATCTACGCCGGCCAGGGAGCCGCCGCCGCGATGGACATCATTCAAAGCTTCGGCAAGGGCACGATATCGAAGGCGATCATGCCGCTGCCCGGCACGCAGGCTTACCAGGGAGCCTGGCAGGACACGATCAAGGCGGCGGAAGAGGCCAACGATCCGGGCCGTTTCACGGCGTTCATCGGCTACGAATGGACGTCCAATACGGGCGGCAACAACCTTCACCGCAATGTCATCTTCCGGGATGACGCGTCCAGGGCCAGCACCGTCGAACCATTCACGACGATGAAGCCGCTCGGCAGCGACAACCCCGTCGATCTCTGGAAGTGGATGGCCTCGTACGAGCAGAAGACCGGCGGCAAGGTGCTCGCGATCGCGCACAACGGCAACCTGTCGAATGGCCTCATGTTCCCTACCGAGGAAGCGTTCGGCAAGCCGGTGGACCGCGCCTATGCGGAAACGCGCGCCCGTTGGGAGCGGCTGTACGAGACGACGCAGACCAAGGGCGACGGCGAGTCACATCCGTTCCTCTCGCCCAACGACGAGTTCGCCAACTTCGAGAAGTGGGACAAGGGCAACCTCGACGGCAGCGCGGCCAAGTCCAAGGACATGCTGCAGTTCGAGTACGCGCGTTCCGCGCTCAAGAGCGGCCTCGCGCTCGAGCGGAAGCTCGGGGTGAATCCCTTCAAATTCGGCCTGATCGGCAGCAGCGACGCGCACACCGGGCTCGCCGCCATGGAAGAAGACAATTTCTTCGGCAAGACAACGCCGCAGGAGCCGAGTCCGGAGCGGATGACGAAGACCTTCTTCGACAACCCGGCGACCGGGGTCAAGGTGATGGACTGGGAAGTCTCGGCGTCAGGTTTTGCCGCGGTGTGGGCAACGGATAACACGCGCGCAGCCTTTGTTCGATGCGATGCAGCGACGTGAGACCTACGCGACGACCGGTCCCCTGGCATGATCGTCCGGTTCTTCGGCGGCTGGGACTTTCAGGCAGAGGATGCGGTGAATCGATTGCCCGCAGCGATCGGCTACTCGAAAGGCGTACCGATGGGTGGCGATCTCGGCAAGTGTCCTGCAGGCAAGGCTCCCACGTTCCTCGTCGCGGCGATGAAAGACCCGCTGGGTGCGAACCTCGACCGCATACAGATCGTGAAGGGCTGGATGGACGCCAACGGCACTCTGCACGAACAGGTCTACGACGTTGCCTGGGGCGATGCCGACATGCGCAAACCCGGTGCAGACGGCAAGCTTCCGGCCGTGGGCAGCACCGTCGACGTGACGGGCGCATCCTGGATGAACACGATCGGCGATCCGGAACTGATCACCGTCTGGCGGGACCCGGCGTTCGACGCGAAGCAGCGGGCGGTCTACTACGCGCGGGTGCTCGAGATTCCAACGCCGCGCTGGACCGCGTATGACGCCAATCGTTTCGGCATCCAGCCGCTGCCGGGCACGACGATGACACTGCAGGAACGGGCGTACACATCGCCAATCTGGTACACGCCGTAACGCGAACCGCGGATCGCCAGGGCACGGCCCCCGGCAACCGTGGTCGGGCCTTGGCCGGCAGCAAGCCAGCCGGCCACCCTGGAAATTTCGCGGGACTCGATCACGGTGACGCCGGGTGGCTCGCGCAGTGCGGTCGCAACCATCGCCGCCGCAATCTTGCAGGCTGCAACCGGCCGATAAGTCGCCGGCCCGAACCTGAGCAGCGCTTCACTCAAGCGTTCGAGCGGCCGCGACTCCTGGCGTTCGCCGGCAATGACGGACGGCCGCACCAGGCACAGGCTGGGCCATTCCATCGCCCGCAACGCGTCCTCCAGCTCGCCCTTGACGCGGGAATAGAACACTCCCGACTTCGAGCTGGCGCCGAGTGCACTCACCAGCGAGAAATGCCGCGCGCCGTGGGCGAGCGCCAGTTGCGCAAGGTGTCGCGGGTAGTCGAAGTCCACTTGCCGGAATTTCGCTTGCGATCCCGCCTTGCGGATCGTCGTGCCGAGCGCACAGAACACATGATCAGCACGCACATCGGCCTTGACGCGGTCCAGCTGCGCGAAATCGACGACGACCTCGCGGACTTGCGGATGCTTTGCAGCAATGCCGAGCAAGCGACGCGTCACGACCGTGACCGTCGAATACGCATCGGATGCAAGCAGGCGCTGCAGGCACTCGCCGCAGACGAGACCCGACGCGCCGGCAATCAGCGCCGTGCGCTGCTTCACTTCGTTTCCGGCACGAAGCGCGGGTCGGTGACCTTCATTTCGGTGACCGGGCCGTACTTCTTCACGGCATCGCGGATCTTCGCCGCGTCGCCGATCAGCACGACCACGAGATTGTCCGCTTGCGGAAACGACCGCTCGATCGTGCTGCGCACGGCAGCCGAATCGACCTTCGTCACCCGCGCTGCGAACTCGTCGACGTCCTCCGGGCCGAGGCCATGGAACAGCAAGTCGGCGAGGCGCGCCGCGATCTGCCCGTTGGTCTCGATCGACGGCGGGAACTGGCCGAGCATGTAGCTCTGCGACGATTTCAGCTGGTCGGCGTCGAGACCGTCCCTGTGCAGTCGCGCCAGCGTCTCGAGCGCCATGTCGATCGCCTGCGTCGTCTTGCCCGTCTCGGTATACGACGCTATGTGGAACGAGCCGGGCTGCGAGGACCGGCTGAAGGACGCATTGGCGCCATAGGTGAGCCCGCTCTTGATACGCAGCTCGGTATTGAGCATCGACGTGAAGCGTCCGCCGAAGACGGTATTGACCACCGACTGCGTGGTTCGCGCAGGATCCGTGCGCGAGGCACCGACGTTGCCGAGCCAGAAATACGTCTGCGTCGCGCCGGGCTTGTCGACCAGGAGCACCGACCGGCCCATCGCCCTGGCAGGAGACGGCACGGATGGCAGGGGTGCGGCGGCCTTGCGCCAGTTGCCGAAAGAACGCTCGAGTTTCTGCAGCATCGTCGCCGAGTCGAAATCGCCTACCACGGTGATGATCAGCCGGTCACCGCCCACCTGCCCGGCGTAATAGCGCCTGATGTCGTCGAGCGTGACCGCTGCCAGCGACGCCTCGCTGCCGCCCACTGACCGCCCGTACGGATGGCCGCGGAACAGCCACGCATCGCCGTAGCTGTTCATCAGGGCGCGCGGGTCCGAATCCTTTGCCGCCACGATCGACTGCACGGCCAGCGTGCGCGCCTTCTCGAATTCGGCGTCATCGAGCCGGGGGCGCTGCAGCACGTCGGCGACCAGTTCGAGCATCAGGTCCACGTCGCGGGACATGAAGCTGGCGCCGACCCCGATGCTCTCGGTGCCCGCTCCGGCTGACAGCGAGCCGCCCACGTTCTCGATGGCTTCGGCAAACTGCGCGGCATTGCGATTGCCCGCGCCCTTCTGGATCAGGTCCGTGTAAAGCGACGCCGTGCCGTCCCTGCCGGGCGGATCGCCGAGCCCGCCGCCGCGGACGGTGACGTTCATCGAGACCAGCGGTGTGTCGCGTTTCTCGACCAGGGCGACGACCTCACCGTTCGGCAGCGTCGCCGATCGGAATTCCGGCAGCTTGACGCCGTCGGCTCCGAAGGCGAGCGCGGCCGGCAGCAGTACGCAGGTCAGCGCGAATGCGCGCAAAGCCGCGAGGCAAGTCACTTCGCACCTTCCCTGGCCGACGCCGTCGTCTCGACCTTCGGTTCGAGCACGCCGACCGTGCGGTTCTCGCGGCGCAGCACCATGGCTGCCGCATTCTTCACTTCCTCGGCGGTGATGCTCTCGTACTCGGCCGGCGCGCCGAAAAGCTTGCGGTAGTCGCCATGGAACACTTCGTACCGGCCGAGCGCCTGCGCCTTGCCGCTGATGGTCTCGAGTCCGCGCCAGAAACCGACCAGCGCCTGGTTGCGGGCCTTGGTGATTTCCGCCGGCGTCGGCCCTTCCTGCGCGAGCCGCGCGATCTCTTCGTCGATGATCCTTTCCGTGCGTATCACCTCGCCCCCTGGTGGCACGACGGCATAGACCCATGCGAGACCAGGGTCGAACCCAGCGTCGAACTGCGTGCCGACGTCGACCGCGGCTTGCTCCTTCTCGACCAGTCGCTGATAGAGCCGCGACGAGTCGCCATCGCCGAGAATCGACAACAGCACTTCCATCACCCGTGCCTCGCGAGCGGACGCTGCGGCGGTGTGCCATGCCATGGCAATCAATGGCGTCTGCGCATCGCGCTCGATACGGAGGCGGCGCTCGCCGAGCTGCGGCGGCTCCTTCGTGGTGACGGCGGGTGGCGCGGGCTGCGCCGGAATGCTGGACAGGTACTGGTCGGCCAGTTTGAACACCGCCTCCGGATCGACGTCGCCCACGATGAACATCACCGCGTTATTTGGCGCGTAATACTGCCGGTAGTAGTCCTGCAGGTCCGCGACCTTCCAGCTTTCGATGTCGGAAGGCCAGCCGATGGTTGGTATCTGGTACGGGTGCGCGACGTATGCGGTTGCCTGCATCTGCTCGACCAGCGTGCCGAAGTTGTCGTTGTCGACCGACGAGCGGCGCTCGGAATACACCACCCCGCGCTCGCTTTCGACCTTCCCGGCGTCGAAGTCTAGATTGCGCATGCGATCCGACTCGAGATCGAAGACGAGACCGGTGACCGAGCTGGGAAACCAGTTCTGGTACACGGTGACGTCGGAGCTGGTGTAGGCGTTGTTCCGGCCGCCGCCGGCTTCCATCACGCGATCGAATTCACCGGGCGCGCGGGTCTTCGTGCCGTTGAACATCATGTGCTCGAAGAAGTGCGAAATGCCCGTGATGCCCGGCCGCTCGTTGCGGCTGCCGACGCGGTACCACGTGTACATCGCGACGTTCGGGATGTCCTTGTCCGGCCAGACCACGACCTTCATGCCGTTCGGCAGCGTGCGCGACACGATCTGGTTTGCGCCGGGGACCTCGGGCGCTGCCGCAGGCGCAACGGCACCGAAGACCAGTCCAAGCGCCAGCCCGACGGCGCGACATGCCGTGATCGCCGACGAGGTTCGACGAACGTCACGGACGGTTCCAACGTTGCTGCGCACTGGATCGCTCCCTGATTTCAACGCTGGCTCGCGATCCAGCGATCGACCTTGGCTTCGAGCACGTCGAGCGGCAGCGCGCCGTCCATGAGCACGGCCGTGTGGAATTTGCGCACATCGAACCCGGGCCCAAGTTCCTTCTCGGCGCGTGCGCGCAACTCGCTGATCTTGAGCTGGCCGATCTTGTACGCGAGCGCCTGGCCCGGGATAGCCATGTAGCGTTCGGTCTCCGAGACACGGCGCGCCTCGGCCGCAGAGCTGTTCGCGTCCATGTACTCGAGCACCTGCTCACGGGTCCACCCCTTCGAGTGCAGACCCGTGTCGACGACGAGGCGGATGGCGCCGCCCAGTTCGCCTTCGAGGCGGCCGGGAAATACTGGTACGGATCGGTGTACATGCCGAGCGCCTGGCCCAGCGATTCGGCGTACAGGGCCCAGCCCTCGCTGTAGGCGGTGTAACCCCCGAACCGGCGGAATTTCGGCAGGCCCTGTTGTTCTCGCTGGATCGAAATCTGGAAATGGTGGCCCGGATTCGCCTCGTGCAGCGACAGCGCCTCCATCGCCCACTTCGGGCGCGCGCGCAGGTCGTACGCGTTGGCGTAGAAGATGCCGGGGCGCGTGCCATCCTCGTTCGCGGCCTGGTACTGCCCGCCCGCCGCGCTCTTCTCGCGGAACGGCTCGACGGCGCGAACTTCGTAGTCGGCCTTCGGCAGGATCTCGAACAGCTGCGGCAGCTGCGGGTTCACGCGCTTGCGGATCGCGTCGTAGCCGGCGATCAGGTCGTCGCGGTTATCGAAGACGAACTGCGGATCGGTGTTGAGGTGCTTGAAGAACTCGTTGCGCGTGCCCTTGAAGCCCACCTGTTTCATCACGCCTTCCATCTCGCCGTGAATGCGCTTCACCTCATCGAGGCCGAGCTGGTGGATCTGCTCCGGCGTGTAGTCCGTCGTGGTGATGCGCTTCACGTTGTAGGCATACCAGGCCTTGCCGTTCGGCAGGCCTTCCATGCCGTCGCTGAGGCGCGTCTTCGGCAGGTACTCGTCGCGCATGTAATCGCGGAGCTTGCGATAGGTGGGGACGACCTTCGTCTCGATCGCCGCACGGTAAGCCTTGGTCAGGCGCTCGCGGTCGGTCGCGGAAAAGTCTGCCGGCATACTCGCGATCGGGCCCCAGTACAGCGATTCCTCCGGCTTGGCGACGATGTGCGCTTCGAGCTGCGGCACGGTGCGTTCGGCGAGCACCTTCGGCAGCGTGTAACCGCGCTGCACGCCTTCCTTCATGTTGACGATGGCCTGGTCGGCCCAGGCGACGAATCCATCGAGGCGCTTGAGGAAGTTTTCGTAGTCCTGCACGGTCTTGAACGGCTGCATGCCGTTGCCGGACCCGAGCTGCGCAAAACTGTTCGGCGTCGAATAGAACTGGTTGAGCGGGATCAGCTCGTCCGGGAACTTGAGACCTTCGATCTCGCGCTCGCGGGCCGTCTTGAACACATCGTACGAGAGCAGGTCCTGTCCGGCGAGCGCCGAACGGTCGACCGTCTGCACCTTGGCGAGGTAGTCGCGCTGCAGTTTCTCGTCGGCCGCAATGGCGGCCGGGCTGATGCCGACGACAAAGCGGTCGTTGTAGCGCGGGTCGCCGATCGAGGTCGCCAGGATCGGGTTCTGCTGCAGGTATTCCTCGAAGTACTCGTCGAAGATCGTATTGAGCTTCTGCGACTCGGCCTGAGCGCTGTCGGCCGCGGCCGGCGCGGCAGCGGCCAGCACGCCCCCAGGTGCGCCAGCCCAGCCAGCCATGAGCAGAGAGGACGCAAGCAGCGCGAACCGGGACGGTCTGGTCATGAGATCTTCCGCAAGTGGGTCGGTGAATGGGCGGACCCGGGGGACCCGGTCTGTCCTGTGAGGGCGCAGTTTCGCAATTTTGCACGGTTGCGACCACCCCATCCGTGACATACACGATGCCCAATCCCGCCGTTCCGAGGCATGGTCGTTTCCGGGCCCGACGGGCGGGGAGGAACATGTTCCAGATCAGGATTCACGGCCGGGGCGGCCAGGGCGTGGTGACGGCGGCCGAGTTGCTCTCGGTGGCGGCATTCCGCGAGGATCGGCACTCACAGGCCTTCCCGAGTTTCGGCTCGGAGCGGACCGGGGCGCCGGTGGTTGCCTTCTGTCGAATCGACGACCGCCCGATCCGGCTGCGCGAACCCATCCTCGCCCCCGACGCGCTGATCATCCAGGACCCCACCCTGCTCCACCAGGTCGACGTCTTCGGTGGCCTCCAGCCCGGCGGCTACATACTGATCAATACTGCGCGGACGTTCGAGGATCTCGGCCTGGCCGAATTCGCTCAGAAATTCAGCGCGACTCACCTGTGCACGGTGCCAGCCACGGAGATCGCCATGCGCCACGTCGGTCGCCCCCTGCCGAACGCTTCGCTGCTCGGCGGCTTTGCTGCGCTGACGGGTCGCGTCTCGCTCGATTCGGTCGCCGCCGCCATCGGCGCAAAGTTTCCGCCCAAGGTCGCGGCCGGCAACGTGGCCGCGGCCACTGAAGCCTATGAGTTCGTGCAGCGCGAACTGAAGAAGGAGGCCACCGGTGCTGAAACAGGTTGAAGGTTCGGCCGCGGTCGCGGAAGCCATCGCGCTCTGCCGTCCGCAGGTCATCTGTGCGTACCCGATCTCGCCGCAGACCCACATCGTCGAGGCGCTGGGCCGGCGCGTGGATGCCGGCGAGTTGACGCCGTGCGAGTTCATCAACGTGGAGTCGGAGTTCGCGGCCATGTCCGCTGGCGATCGGCGCTTCGGCGACTGGGGCCCGCGCCTACACGGCGACGGCAAGCCAGGGATTGCTGTTCATGGCCGAAGCGGTTTACAACGCGGCGGGGCTCGGCCTGCCGATCGTGATGACGGTTGCAAACCGCGCGATCGGTGCGCCGATCAACATCTGGAATGATCACACCGACGCGCTCAGCCAGCGCGACTGCGGCTGGCTGCAGCTGTTCGCCGAAGACAACCAGGAAGCGCTAGACCTGCACATCCAGGCCTTCCGGCTCGCGGAAGAACTCTCGTTGCCGGTCATGGTGTGCATGGATGGCTTCATCCTGACGCACGCCTACGAACGCGTGGACATGCCGACACAGGCGCAAGTGGATTCGTACCTGCCGCCGTACGAGCTGCGGCAGGTGCTCGATCCCGCGGATCCGGTGTCGATCTGGGAGCCATGGTCGGTCCCGAAGCGTTCATGGAAGTACGCTACCCGCGCACGCAAAGCAGCAGCAGGCGCTCGAACTCATCCCCGCGTGGGCGGACGAATTCCGGCGCGTGTTCGGCCGTCCCAGTGGCGGGCTCGTGCACGAATATCGCACCAGCGACGCCGACGTGATCGTCGTCGCCCTCGGGTCCGTGCTGGGCACGATCAAGGATACCGTCGACGAGATGCGCGAGCAGGGGCACAAGATCGGCGTGCTCGGCATCACGTGCTTCCGGCCGTGGCCGTCCGTCGCGGTGCGCAGTGCACCGCAAAGGGCGAAGCGGGTGGTCGTGCTGAGAAAAGCCTGGCGGTGGGCATGGGCGGCATCGTCGGCAACAATGTGTCAGCATCGTTCTCGGGCTCGCCGGATCGCGTGCACACGGTGATCGCCGGGCTCGGTGGTCGATCGATCACGCGCGGTTCACTGCACCGCGTTTTCGAGCAGGCGCTGACCGACTCGCTCGAGCCGCTCACGTTCCTCGACCTCGATCGGGCACTGGTCGACCGCGTGCTGGAACGCGAGCGCGTGCATCGCCGCTCGGGGCCGATCGCGGAAGGGATCCTCAAGGACCTCGGCGTCGTCGCCGCGAAGACCGGATGAGGCGCAACGCATGAGTTACCAACCCATTCGCTTCTACCAGACCGGCACCTTCACCGTCGGCAACCGGCTGCTGCCGGAGGCGCAGCGCTCCGTGCAATCGGGACGCGAGCGCACCAACTCGCTCAATTCAGGGCACCGCGCGTGCCAGGGTTGCGGCGAAGCGCTCGGCGCGCTATGCCATCGATGCCGCGATGGCGGCGACGAACCGGCAACTCGTGGCGGCCAACGCCACCGGCTGCCTGGAAGTGTTCTCCACGCCCTACCCCGAAACGTCGTGGCAGATTCCCTGGATACACTCGCTGTTCGGCAATGCTGCCGCCGTTGGCACCGGCATTGCGGCAGCGCTGCGCGTGCAGGGCAAGCGCGACGTGCGTGTCGTCGCGCAGGGCGGCGATGGCGGGACGACCGACATTGGTTTCGGCTGCCTGTCGGGCATGTTCGAACGCAACGACGACGTGCTCTACATCTGCTACGACAACGAGGCGTACATGAACACGGGCGTGCAGCGTTCGTCGGCGACGCCGCCGGCTGCACGAACCAACACGACGATGCCGGTCGGTGAATCGACCGGCGCGCGCTTCGGCCAGGGCAAGAACCTGCCGCTCATCGCCATGGCGCACGAGATTCCATACGTCGCAACGGCGACCGTCGCCGAGCTGCGCGATCTCGAAGCCAAGGTACGGCGGGCGATGGAATTCCGCGGCGCGCGCTACATCCACGTGCTCGTGCCCTGCCCGCTCGGCTGGGGTCACGGTTCCGCCGAGACCATCAAGATGGCGCGACTCGCGATGGAGACGGCGTTGTTTCCGGTCTTCGAGGCCGAGCACGGCGAGGTGAAGCACGTTTCGAAGATCCGCCGCCAGTTGCCGGTCGAGGACTACTTGCGGCCGCAAACCCGGTTCGCGCACCTGTTCAAGGCACCGGGTCATGCCGACCTCGTCGCACGCATCCAGGCGCTGGCAGATCGCAACGTGCAGCGTTTCGGCCTGGTGGGCGACGCGGAGGACGCGCAGTGAAGAAGCCGTTTGCGATCACGCTCGACCCTGGCTCGAGCCTTGCCAACCACACGGGTTCGTGGCGCACGGTGCGTCCCGTTTACGTCGACCGCTTGCCGCCATGCAACGACGCATGCCCATCGGGCGAGAACATCCAGGGATGGCTGTTCCACGCCGAATCCGGCGACTACGAAAAGGCGTGGCGACTGCTCACCGAAGCGAATCCGCTGCCTGCGTGCATGGGTCGCGTCTGCTACCACCCGTGCGAGACCGCGTGCAATCGCGCGCAACTGGACGAATGCGTCGGCGTCAACGCGATCGAGCGGTTCATCGGCGACGAAGCGCTCAAGCACGGCTGGAAGTTCATGCCACCGGCAAAGTCGACTGGCATGCGCGTGATGGTGGTGGGCGCGGGGCCCTCGGGCCTGTCTGCCGCCTACCAGCTCGCACGCGTCGGGCATACCGTGACGATCCGCGAGGCCGGCCCTGTCGCCGGCGGCATGATGCGGTTCGGCATCCCGGAAATACCGCCTGCCGCGCGCGCGGTGCTCGACGCCGAGATTGCTCGTATCGCCGCGCTCGGCGTGTCGATCGAGCTGAACTCGAAAGTGGACGACGTGCTGGCGGCAAAGCGCGATGGTCACTTCGATGCAGTGTTCCTGGCCGTGGGCGCTCATATCGCCAAGCGCGCTTACCTGCCCGCCGGCAGCGCGGGCAAGATGCTTGATGCGGTTGCAGTCCTGCGCAGCATGGAGGGTGAGGAGCGCCCCCTGCTCGGACGCCGAGTGGTGGTTTATGGTGGCGGCAACACCGCCCTCGACGTCGCTCGGACCGCCAAGCGGCTCGGCGCCGAGGAATCGGTGATCGTCTACCGGCGCACGCGCGAAAAGATGCCGGCACACGACGCCGAGCTCGAGGAGGCGCTGCAGGAAGGCGTGCTCGTGAAGTGGCTATCGACGATTCGTGAAGCCGGCGAATCGTCGATCACCGTCGAGAAGATGACGCTCGACGAGAAAGGCATGGCGCAGCCGACGGGCGAGTTCGAAACGCTGGAAGCCGACTCGGTCGTGCTGGCGCTAGGCCAGGACGTGGACCTTTCGTTGCTCGACGGTGTGCCTGGCCTCGAGCTCGACGGCGGCGTGGTCAAGGTTGACGTGAACATGATGACGGGCCATGCCGGCATCTTCGCGGGCGGCGACATGGTGCCGGGCGAGCGCACGGTCACGGTCGGCATCGGCCATGGCAAGCTCGCGGCCCGCAACATCGACGCCTGGCTGCGCGGCGAAACGTGGACGCATCCGTCGCGCCCCGAAATAGCGTCGTTCGACAAGCTCAACACCTGGTACTACTCGGATGCGCCGAAGGCACAGCGTCCGGTGCTGGACATGGTGCGCCGGCAGTCGACGTTCGAGGAAGTCATCGGCGGGTTCGATCCCGCGACCGCGCAGTTCGAAGCGCGGCGCTGCCTGAGCTGCGGCAATTGCTTCGAGTGCGACAACTGCTACGGAGTGTGCCCGGACAACGCTGTCATCAAGCTCGGCGCTGGCAACCGCTACGCGTTCAACTACGACTATTGCAAGGGCTGCGGGCTGTGCGTCTCGGAGTGCCCGTGCGGGGCGATCCGGACGCAGCCGGAGGAGATATAGGAATCTGTCATCGCAATGAGCCTCAGCGCGTAACCTATACTCTGAGCGACACCGCTGCGGGTACAGCTGCTGATTATCGAGCCATGCCAGCAAACCACGATCCAACCGAGAATCGCCTGCTTGCAGCTCTCGCGCCCGACGAACGGGATCGGGTCTTCCCGCATCTGCAGTCCGTCGACCTGCGGCTCGGGGAGGTTCTGTATGAGCCCGGCGACACGTTGAGCCACGTGTATTTTCCTACCGACTGCATCGTTTCGCTGCTCTATGTGCTGATTGACGGCGCATCCGCGGAAATAGCAGTGGCGGGTGACGAAGGCCTGGTCGGGATAGCGCTCTTCATGGGCGGCGAGACCACCCCGAACCGGGCCGTCGTGCAGAGCGCCGGACACGCCTACCGCTTGATCGGCCAGCGCCTCAAGGACGAGTTTCACCGCAATGGCAAGCTCCAGGACCTGTTCCTGCGCTACACGCAAGCACTGATCACGCAGATGGCGCAGACCGCCGTCTGCAATCGCCACTATGCCGTCGATCAACAGCTCTGCCGCTGGCTGCTGCTGTCGCTCGACCGGCTGCCCACGAACACACTGAAAATGACCCAGGAACTCATCGCCAACATGCTGGGCGTGCGCCGCGAGGGCGTCACCGAGGCCGCCGGCAAGCTGCAGAAGCTCGGGGCCATTCGCTACAGCCGCGGGCAGATCACCGTCCTCGACAGGCCGCAACTTGAACGGCTCTGCTGCGAGTGCTATTCGGTCGTCAAGACGGAAGAGGATCGCTTGCTGGCTTATGTGCCGCCGAGGATCGGCCGCGGCACGGCTTGGACCAACGCGTCGCGAACGGATTCGCGGGTCTCGACGCAAACGATCAGGAAGCCGCGCCCGGCTGGATCGGGGCCCACCGAGGCATAGGCGGCCTTCGACACGCCGTCGCGCTCGGCGAAATGCAAGGCACACCCATCCACCGTGGCCGTGTCGGCCACTCGGGTCAGCGCAGCATGCAACGCACGACTCGAATCCGGTTCGAGGAAGCTGTCGAGGGCGCGTCCTATCAGCAGGTCGCGCTCGAACCCCAGCATCTGCGCACCCGTGCGGTTGAGTTCGCAAAGCACCCCCGCGCGATCAACCGAAAAGATGCCGGCCGGCGCGAAGTCATGGAGCTGGACTTGCCTGAACAACGCCGTCTCCAGATCGGCAACCGCGCGGCGCAGTTCTTCCTCCTGGATGTCCAGTTCGACCTGGTGCACCTGCAGCTCGTGCAGCAGCTTGAGCGAAGATGCCGCAGTCAACGGCGAAGACGCCAGTTCGTGCAGCACCGCCAGGGCATCTGCCGAATTGACGCGCGCATCCGGCGGATCGCTCTGTCCGGTGATATGCGACAAAGCCCGCAGGCGCAAGCTCTTCGGGCCGGCCGGTTTGCTGGTCTTGCTGGACATGTTCTTACCTCGATTCCGTACTGGTGCCGTCGCCTTGCGGCGCGAGGCTCTGGACCCTGCGCAGGCGCGACTCGAGTTCCTTCGCGGCCGTGATGTCGACGAACGTAATGACGGCCCCCTGGATCACGTTCGCCACCGTGCGGTAGGGCATGATTCGAACCGTAAACCAATACCCGTCGGTCGTCGAAATCTCTTTCTCCGAGAATGCCAGCGTGCGCAGGGTTTCCTTCGCGTCGTCGTGCAGCTGCGGATAATTCAGCTTGCTGACCAGGTCGCTCAACGGGCGTCCGATGTCTGCATCGCGCATGGGGATGATGCGCGTGACCTGGTCCGTGAAGCGGCGCACGTTCAAATCCTTGTCGAGGAACAGCGTGGCGATGTCCGTGCTGTTCAGAAGGTTCTGCATGTCGCTTTGCGCCAGCGCGAGGTCGTCGAGCTTGATCTGCAACTCGCTGTTGATCGTCTGCAGCTCCTCATTCATCGACTGCGCTTCCTCCTTGGACGTGGTCAACTCTTCATTGGCGGACTGGAGTTCCTCGTTGGTCGATTGCAGCTCTTCGTTGGCCGCCTGCAGTTCCTCTTCGGATGCGCGCATCGCCAGGCGCAGTGCATGAATCTCTTCCTGTGAGCGCACCAACTCGTCGCCCGCGGCGGCGTCGGCCGCACCGGCCGGTCGCTTTCGCTTGCGCTTGCCGGTGCTGGCGCCCGGGAGGTCCCGGAAGACGATCATGACCATGCCCCGCAGGGCGTTAGGCTGCTGGAGGACCTGGACGGTCACGTCGAGAGTGCGCTGCGCATCATCCTCGAGCCGCAGTCCATGCAATGCCACGGGCTTGCGGGTCCCCATGGCCTGCCGCAGGGCAGCCGTCACCTGAGCGCGTATGGCAGGACGCAACATCACGTGGATGTTCCAATTGGCCTTGCCGGCGGCGGGCTCCAGAAACCGGCCTGTGCGACCGCTGATGTAGATGACGTCGCCCGCAGCATTCACCAGCACCGCAGGCGGCGAGAACTCCTGGAGCAAGACCTGGTCGGCCAGCGACTGCAGGTTCGCGTGCGGATTGACTGGCTGCGACACCCTCGACTCCTGCGCGGCCTGGCGCGACGACCGATTGCGATTGACGGGGAAGTCGACCCAACCCGGATCGGCTGCCTCGTCGCTGCGTCGATAGATCCTCGACTTCGGACTCAAGGGCGCGAACATCGCCTGCGCCTGGCCGACCGTTTCCGATCCTCCGAGCACCAGTATGCCGCCTGGACGCAGGATGTAGTGAAACAACGGTAGCAGCCGCCGCTGCAACGCCGCGTTGAAATAGATCAACAGGTTGCGGCAACAGAGGATGTCGAGCCGGGTGAACGGCGGGTCGACTATCACGTCATGCGGGGCGAACAGCACCATCTCGCGAATGACCTTGCTGACGCGAAATCCGTCGCCCTCAGCCACGAAGAAGCGGTCCAGCCGCTCGAGCGACACGTCCTCGGCGATGCGAGCCGGGTAGTGCCCCCTTCGCGCAACGGCGATCGCGTCAACACTGAGATCCGTGGCGAAGATCTGCAACGTGCAGGAATCGGAGGCCGGCAGCGAATCGGCAACCTCCCGGAACAGCATTGCGACCGTATAGGCCTCCTCGCCGGTCGAACATCCGACCACCCACGCGCGCAACCGCCCGTGCTCCCCGCCGAGTTGCTGCAGCGCAAGCGGCAAGGATTCCTTGAGGTCCTGCCAGACGGCCGGGTCACGAAAGAAACCGGTCACACCGATCAGCATTTCCTTGAAGAGAAGGTCGAACTCCTTGGGGTTGTCCCGCAGGAACGCCTCGTACGCGGCAAACGTGTCCAGCCCGTGCACGCCGATGCGCCGCTCGACCCTGCGCTTCAACGTACTGGTCTTGTAGAGCGAAAGATCGTGCTTGCTGTGCTCGCGCAGCATTTCGAGGATCGCGCCGAGCACTTGCGTGCCGGTGTCGTCGGCAACCGACCTGCGCCTCGGGATCGCGCGCTGAGCCGACATTACTTGCGCGATGCGCTGCGGCAGTTCGGCAGGAAGTCCGATGATGTCCGCCGAACCGGCGGTGATGGCGCTCTTCGGCATGGAATCGAACTGGGCCGACTCGGGCTGCTGCGCCAGCGTCAAGCCACCCTGGGTCTTGATCGCCCCCAAGCCCACCGTCCCGTCCGACCCCATGCCGGATAACACCACCCCGATCGCCTGATCGCCCTGCTCAAGGGCGAGCGAACAGAATAGTGTGGCGATGGGGAGCCGCATGCCACGCGGCTGCGCCGGTTTGGACAGGCGCAGCAAGCCGCGCAGCACGCTCAAATCGCTGTTGGGGGGGATCACATAGACCGTGTCGGGCTCCACGCGCATCGAATCGGCCGCCTCAAGCACCGGCATCATCGTCACGCGCTGCAGCAGCTCAACCAACATCGCCTTGTGCGTCGGGTCGAGGTGTTGCACGACGACAAAGGCCAGCCCGTTGTCGGGCGGCGTGTTGCCGAAAAACTGCTCGAGCGCCTCCAGGCCGCCAGCGGACGCGCCCAGTCCAACGATGCGAATCCGGGAGAGGTCGCCAGACCCGCCGTCAGCGCGTGAGTGTACATTCATGCTCGACTGCCACAACGACCATACCGTCCAGCCTTCCTGATCGCCATGCGCGATGCACTGCCCGCACGATAGTACGCCGTTACCGGATCAGGAAATCAGCATGAACGCCGCCCCGCGATGGGTGCGATACCGCACGGAACTTCGCGGGCACGGCCCTCAGGCTGGCGACTATCCACGCACCCCCAAGCCGTAGCGCCGAATGCCTGCCAGCCAATGCCATCACCTTGCTGCAGTACCTGATGCAGAACGGCGCATCGACCGCGTCATCGGCGCCTTGATCGGAGGCTGCCTGATTTCGCCGATGGTGGGCGCCGGAACTGTCAATCAGGGCGACTTCAGCCTGATGGGGCTGCTGGTGTCGCTCGGCGGCGCAATCGTCCTGTTGTTCGTGGTCAACCTGGTGCGCAGAGGCACGGCTCGTCAGCGGGTTGGCTCGGCCCTGACCGCGTTGCATTCGCCTTGACTGCAATGCGGGTATCCTGACACCGGGCGGCGACGCAATACCGCCGCCCGGTTCGCATGCAGTGGACAACCTGATGGCGTGGAGCCGTGGACGCATGATCGTTGCGGGACTCGTCGGGGCGCTGATGGCCGCGGTCGTCACCGTGATCGCGCTGAATTTCATTACAGGTGAAAAGCAGGTCCAGCGAAAACTCGAACATCGATACGCCATTGACGACGCCCAGTTCCGTCGCGAGCTCGGCGCCCTGCTCGGACCCCCGATCATCGACGGCAATCGGGTCACGAACTTCGAAAACGGCATCGAAATCTTCCCGGCCATGCTCCAGGCGGTTCGAGCTGCGCGTCACAACGTCAATTTCGAGACGTACATTTACTGGTCGGGCGACGTCGGTCGCGAGTTCGCGGAAGCGCTGTCGGAACGTGCCAGGGCCGGCATCGAGGTGCACGTGCTCATCGACTGGGTCGGCAGCCAGAGGATGGAGCAAGGGCTGCTGGACAAGATGACCGATGCGGGCGTGCAGGTGGAGCGCTATCACCCGCTGCACTGGTATCAACTGGCACGCATGAACAATCGCACGCACCGCAAGCTGTTGGTTGTCGACGGCGAGGTGGGCTTCACCGGCGGCGTCGGCATCGCGGACAACTGGAGCGGCGATGCAACGTCACCCGATCACTGGCGCGACTCGCACTATCGCCTGCAGGGGCCGGCAGTCGCACAGATGCAGGCGGCGTTCATGGACAACTGGATCAAGACCACCGGCACGGTGCTGCAGGGGAAGGAATACTTCCCCGAGCTTCCAGCCGTCGGTGACGCTCGGGCGCAGGTGTTCACCAGTTCGCCGAGCAGCGGGGGTGACAGCATGTTGCTCATGTACCTGCTTTCGATCACAGCCGCCGTGCACACAATTGACTTGTCGGCCGCCTATTTCGTCCCCGACGACCTGACTAGGCAGTCGATCCGCGCGGCCCTCGAGCGTGGAGTGCGCGTTCGAATCATCGTGCCTGGCGGGCACATCGACACGGAAGTCGTGCGCAAGGCGTCACGTGCGCAGTGGGGGGAACTGCTCGCGGCCGGCGCAGAGATCCATGAGTTTCAGCCCACCATGTTCCATTGCAAGATGCTCATCGTCGACCAGCTGATGGTGTCGGTCGGCTCGACCAACTTCGACAATCGATCGTTCCGGCTCAACGACGAGGCGAACCTGAACGTCTACGACGCGAAGTTTGCTGCTCGTGCGACCACAGTCTTTGAGCAGGATCTCAAGCGAGCACGACGCATTACCTACGAGGAGTGGGAAGCCCGGCCCTGGCAGGAACGAATCCTCGAACACGCGTCGGCGCTCCTGTCGTCCCAGCTCTGACGCACGCCCCGCTCGAGAAAAAAAAGGGCCCGGCGACGGGGGTTCGTCACCGGGACACTTACTGAGCGCCCGAAGGCTGGCCTGTCGAGCATTCGCTCTGCAGCAGCAAACGGTGCGAGTGAGACTATTTGCCCAGCGGGAAAGCGGACGCTGACCTCGTTGATGACCGCTGCGGTCGACATGCGGTGGGCGCTAGTCTCGATCCTGTCACATTACATCTGCCTGATCTCGAGATCGTTACGCACTTGTTTGACTCCGTCCACGGAGTGAGCGATCTCGCCAGCACGGGTCTTCATGCTCGCCGAATCGACGAACCCGGTGAGCTGCACCACACCCTTGTCCGTGCCCACGTTGATCTGGTGTGCCTTGGTCGCCGAATCATCCGCGAGCTTCGCTTTCACCGAGGCCGTCACCACGCTGTCGTCGACAACCTGACCCGCGGTCGGGTCCGCCTTCGCGCCTATGCGCAGATCGTTGCGAACTTCCATGACGCCCGTGACCGAGCGCGCCACCTTCGTGGCCTGCTCTTTCTGCCGGGTGTTGTCGACAAAGCCGCCGAGCTGCACGACGCCGCGGTAGGTCTCGACGTTGATCTGGCCGGCCTTGGTGACCGGATCGTCGATCAGGGCGACCTTCACCTTGGACGTCAGTACGCTGTCGTCGATGACCTCACCAGCGGACTGCTGCGTGCGTGTGGAGGAGCACGCGCCGGCCAGCGCCAGTACTCCCAGGATTCCGGCCAGCTTGATGATTCCAGTGTTCATACTTGCGTCCTCTTAGTGACGTGGGGAGCGGTTGCGCTCGTTGAATTCAGGTCTTCGGGTTCGCCGCAAGCCTTGTCGCCTCGGCGCGATCCTTGGCGGCTTCAACTCGACGTCGGCCAGGTCTTTGCACTGAGCGCGCGCATCTCCCGACTGTGATTCGCAACGTTCGGTTGCGACTTTGTGCGCAGCCTCGGCCTCGGCCACGGTCACGGCCATCGCGGAGCCGGCGACGTCGTTCGCCACGTCACGCCCAGGTCCGTCATTTCCTTGCCGGCTTCCGCCATCTCGTCGGCGGCTTCGATGCGCGCCGAGGAAACGTCCTCCGCCCCTTCCGCCTGCGCTTCCGCAACATCAGCGCGCGTCTCGGAGCTCGTCTCCCTGGCGCAACCGGAGACGGCCAGGAGCAGCGCAACGGCGGCGATTGCCGCTGTATTGGTGATCAGTTTCATGTCGTTTTACCTCGGATGACTGGTTCGTGTTCTGGGCCGAGCCGTGACGAATGCCGCCTGGCTCGAGCGCGCACTGTGCGCGAGACGGTTCCGTCGCATCTGTACGGCATCACGCATAGGGGCAACATCACAAGCGAGCACGATGACCCAGGCGAAAACCAGGGTCGCGCGGCATAGCGGCAGGGCTGGCGCGCGTTGTTGCATCGAAGTGCTGGGCCGTGCCCAAGGGGCCGCGCCTGGATACCAAAGCCAAACACATGGCGGTCCAGGTCGAGGATCACCCAATCGCGTATTCGCGTTTCGAGGGACAATCCCCGCGAGCCAGTACGTTGCCGGCCAGGTGATCATCTGGGACAGCGGCACCTGGCAACCGGTCGGCAATGCCGCCCAAGCCTATCGTGCGGGCCAACTGAAGTTCGAACTGCTTGGACAGAAGCCGCGCGGACGCGTCCAATCGGCCGTCCGCGTCAAGTTCCCCTGTTTGCCCTGACCCCAGCGAGCGCACCGTCGTCATCCACATCGCCCACGAGTTCGATCGGCTGACAGCAAACCTGGCAGTCCTCGACATAGCTGAACGAGCCTGCAGACAGATCGACGGCGGTCTCGAACCGCTCCCCACAATAGGGGCACTGGATCGCGACGAACTCAGTGACCTGCAACGACTCTGGTCCATCCGGCTCGAACACGGGCTCGAGTCCGTACAACGCATCGATGGTCGGCTGACTGGGAAGTTCGCGCACTTTTTTCCTGTCCTCGAACTCGAGCCTGGCTAGTCGCGCGGATCAGCAGCGCCGGTCGACCTCCCGACTGCAGCGGAGATGGAAGTACTGTCGCGAGGCTGCTTGATCCGCGTCAGCCAGACTTCGAAAGGGTCCCAGGAAGCCGTCTGCGTACGGCGAAGTACACTTTCGTCGTCGGCGACACGTGTCCCCACCGCGACGGTAGCGTTGTGTTTCATGGTTTCTGCCCAATTCATGCCGTGCTCCGGGGTCGTTGCCGTCGCGAGTCGGTGGTTTGACGGCGGATCGGAGGGGAGCCTAGCGGGAACTGCTCGCGCCATCTGTACTCTGCCGCACACGAGCGATCTTCACGCTCGATGTCTCGCAATCCGGTACAGGGCAACGCACGAGAGGTAGCAGCGCCGTTCGGCGGTCCTGCGCGTCATGAAGTGGTTGGACTGCCCCTGGCAGTACTGGTTGTAGCCAGGTAAGGCAAAGGGCCCGGCGACGGGTGTCACCGGGCCACTTTGGGAGCGCCCGACGGGGGGATGGTCGAGCACTCGAGGACACGATCGTCTAGCTGATGGATGCGGTCTGTGCGGAACCGAACACAGATCGAATCCATGTTCATGAGGACCCGGCTCCATATCCCACGGGATGCATTTGCGGAGACGCATACATCGTCGTTGCCCTGACGCGAGCCGAACTCAGCGATAGTGCGCCAGACCGGAGGCGACCCCATGCGGATCTAAGGGCGCGCAAAGCCACGTCAAGACTTCCCGCTGCCAACACAGTCACGACCTGGAGGTCGAGGCCGACAAAGCGAATCGTTTCCATCCAACCCATCGTCATGGTGTGCTCCGCACATTGAAGACGGGTATAGGTTAGATGCTGCAAAGCAGCATTGTCGGCGCGGTGGCGCACATAAGACATGCCGGGGTGGGCCGATGGTCACTTCTTCACGAACTTCAGCGTCATCCGATCCGACTCGCCGATCGCAGCGTACTTGCTCTTGTCGAACGTCGGATCCTCCGCCTTGCCCGCGCTGTAGGGTGTCGAACGCAGGTTCGGCGGCAGCGTCCACACGCCGAACGGGTGGTCCGTCGTGTCCTTCGGGTTCGCGTTGATCTCGGACTTGCCCGCCAGCGTGAAGCCCGCCTTCTGCGCCTGCTCGATCACGTAAGCCTCGGTGACGTAGCCGGAGGCGGGTTTCTCGGGCGTCGTGCCGGCCTTGGCGCGATGCTGTTCGACCGCCAGGATGCCGCCCTGCTTCAGCGCCTTGTGGAATTCAACGAACGTGTCGTGCACGGTGTTTGGTTCGTCCTGCATCCAGCCGTGGATCGAGCGTGCAGTAAGGATGAAGTCGAACTTTCGGCCGGCAGCGTCTTCGACACGTCGCCCCAGTTCAGGATGCGCACGTCGCCGTACAATTCCGGCTTGGCCAGGTAACGCGCTTCGAAACTGCTGCGAGACTTGCGCGCGCCTTCGGATAGATTGGGGTTCGCAAGGTCGGCGCCTGTCACGTAGAACGAGCCGCCAGTCCGCTTCGCGTAGGGCGCGAGGATATCGGTCCACCACGATTGCGAACCCGGCTGGATCTCGAGAATCGTCATGCCAGGCTGCAGCCCCCAGAAGGTGAGCGATTCGAACGGGTGGCGATATTTATCCCGTGCCTTGGCCTCGTCCGTGCGCCATTCGCCATTGACGGCCGCGTGGAGTGCCTTGTCGTCTGTCGCAGGCGCAGCGAATGCCGCGGTGCCATGCAGTGCGACGACTCCGAGCAACAATGCTTTCGTGAATGCCAGTTTCATGACCGTTCCTTTGTGTCCGACTGCCCGCAATTAGGCGGGAGCGACCCGGCAGATTCAACCAGCAAAAAAAAACGAAGGCCCCGGCGCTTGCGCGACGGGGCCTCGTTGGCAACCCGCGGGCGGTTGCAGCGTCGATTACATGCCCGAATCCGTGCGGATCAGCATGACGCGACGATTGAGCTGGCGACCTTCGGCCGTCGTGTTGTCGGCGATCGGCTTGAGTTCGCCGTGACCCACGGACGACAGGCGAGCCGGATCGACACCGCGCGACGACAGGTAGTCGAAGACTGCCTTGGCGCGACGGTCCGACAGGGCCAGGTTGTACTCTTCGGAACCGACGCTGTCGGTGTGGCCTTCAACCATCGCCTTCGCGAACGGCACATCGCCCATGAACTTCACGACGCGCTCGAGTTCCGTGATCGACTCGGGGCGCAGCTCGGCGCTGTCGAAGTCGAACAGGAGCTTGAGGGTCTGCTCGAGCGGGCAGCCGACCGAGTCGACCTTCGTGCCGGCCGGGGTGCCCGGGCACTTGTCGGCTTCGTCGCAGACACCGTCGTTGTCCGTGTCCGCGCACTTGGCGGGCGGGGGCGGCGGCGGCGGCGGCGGCGCGACGACCGGGGCGGCAACCGGGGCCGGCGCGATCATGTGGCCGAAGCGATAACCGACGTGGAGACCGTACACCCACGGGTTCAGGTCGGCGGAGCCAATGTCGACGCCGTTGAGCGACACGTCGCTCGACAGGTCGATGTAACGCACGCTCGCGTTGAAGAACCAGTTGCGCTCGCCGATGTCGACACCCACCTGGCCGGCGGCGCCGATGCCGTCGTCAAGCTTAAGGTTGTTGCCGGCGAGCGCGCCGCGGGTTTCTTCGCCCGAGAACAGCGTGTAGTTGACGCCCGCACCGATGTAGGGGCGGACCATGCCGTTCGGATTGAAGTGCCAGTTGAGGCTCAGCGTTGGCGGCAACACGTCGACTTGCGCGACGCGGTCGAGCGGACGGCTGCCCGAGTCGAGGTCAAGGCCGTGCGTAAACGGCCAGGCCACCAGCAGTTCCGTGCCGAGGTTCGGCGTGATCATGTATTCGACCGTCGCCGTCGGCGAGAGGTCGCTGTCGGCAACGATGGCAGTACCGTTGCCCAGGTCGAGGTTGTAGGAGTCAGGGTTGAGCTGCGACATACCGACGCGCACCAACCACTTGCCCGGATCGTACGTGCCTTCTTGAGCGTGGGCAGCGACCGGGGCCGCGAGGGCTGCGGCTACAGCCAAAGGGATGAGATAACGAGATGACATTGAGGCGTTCTCCTTGTGGCTTTTATGCCATGCATTATAAATTCAATGGCGGCCGCTGACCACCAGCCCGTCACCACACCCAGGACGGACGCGACATAACTCAACGGCGCAATTTTCCGCGTAAACGTGGTCCAAAGTCCAGTGCGGTAAATCAGGTCTTACCGAAGCAGGCGGGACCGACTCTTTTCGCCCTGGCCTGCTTATCGGTTTCACCCGGAGTATATGATGTTTTTTGGCAACAGAAAGTCGCAATTTGACCGCCGGGCGACGGTTAGCGTGCCATTGGGACCGCTTCTGGTCATTGTGGCGGGCCTGCTGGGCCCGGTCGCGGGCGCAGCGCCGGGTGTGTCCACGCCCGTGTCAGTCCCCGGCTCCGCTGGCGGAGAACTGATCCCGTACGAGAAATTTACCCTCGCGAATGGCCTGACGGTCGTAGTCCACACCGACCGCAAGGCGCCGATCGTGGCGGTAAACGTCTGGTACCACGTGGGTTCGAAGAACGAACTGCCCGGCAAGACTGGGTTTGCGCACCTGTTCGAGCACCTCATGTTCCAGGGCTCCGAGCATTACGATGACGAGTACTTCAAGCCGTTCGAGCAGGTCGGCGCAACCAGCATGAACGGCACGACCAGCTTCGACCGCACCAACTATTTCCAGAACGTGCCGACGACGGCGCTCGACCTGGCGCTCTGGATGGAATCGGACCGCATGGGCCATCTGCTGGGTGTCGTGACGCAGCCCCGACTCGACGAACAGCGCGGCGTCGTCAAGAACGAGAAGCGGCAGGGCGAGAATCGTCCCTACGGCCGCGTGCCCGAGACCGTATACCGCGCGAGCTTCCCGCCGGGCCATCCCTACCGCACGCTGCCGATCGGCTCGATGACAGACCTCGACGCCGCGACACTCGACGACGTGCGCGAGTGGTTCCGCACGTATTACGGCGCGGCCAACGCAGTCCTGGTGCTGGCCGGCGACATCGACGTACCCACCGCGCGCGCCAAGGCCGAGCGGTATTTCGGCCACATCGCTCCGGGCCCCGCCGTCACCCGGCCCGGCATCTGGATCGCAGCTCGCACCGACAGTCGTCGCGAGACGATGCACGACCAGGTCGCGCAGCCGCGCTGGCAGCGTCACTGGAACACGCCGCCCGACAATACCCGCGACTCTGAGTACCTCGGGCTCGTCGGCGAAATCCTGGGCGGCGGCAAGACGTCACGTCTCTACGAGCGTCTCGTGTACCGCGAGCGGTTGGCCGACAGCGCCGGCGCAGGCCAGTCGCCACTCGAAATCGCCGGGCTCTTCACGCTCTCGGCCGACGTCAAGCAGGGAGTTCCCGTCGCACGCGTCGAGGCGGCGATGATGGAGGAACTGAAGCGCTTCATCGACGAGGGGCCGACGAAGGCCGAGCTCGAGCGGGCCAAAGTCGCGATTCACGCGAGTTTCGTCCGCGGCCTGGAACGCATCGGCGGGTTCGGCGGCAAGGCAGACGTGCTCGCCTCGTGCGAGGTGTATGCAGGCGATCCGGGCTGTTACCGCCAGTCGCTGGCATGGATCGAAGCTGCGGCGCCGTCCGACCTGCAGCGCGTCGCGCGTCAATGGCTCTCGCAGGGTGATTACACGCTCGAAGTGTTGCCCAGCCGCCTTTGCCGCGGCGGCGACCGACGTCGTCGACCGCAAACCCGGTCCGCCGGTGACCTCCGGGTTTCCGGACACTGTCTTCCCGGAGCTGAAGCGCACGCAGCTCAGCAACGGCATTCCGGTGATCATTGCGACGCGACCGGGCGTACCCGTCGCCCGTGTCTCCTTGATGTTCGACGGGGGTTTCGTCGGCGACCAGGGCCGCAAGCCGGGTACCGCGAGCTTCGCGATGTCGCTGCTCGACGAAGGAGCCGGCAAGCTCGACTCGCTCGCGATCGCCGACCGTGCGGAACGGCTCGGCGCGCAGATTGCCAGCGCAGCGAGCCTCGACACGGCATTCGCCGCCGTATCGATGATGACCGACCAGGCGGACCCGTCGCTCGCACTGCTGGCCGACGTGGTGCGGCGCCCGACGTTTCCGGAACACGAAATCGAGCGCGTGCGCAAGGAGTGGATCGCCGGGATCGCGCGCGAAAAGATGAGCCCGGATGCCCTTGCGCTGCGCGTGCTGCCGCCGCTGCTCTACGGCGCAGCCCATCCCTACGCCATTCCGTTTTCAGGGTCGGGCACCGAGGCGTCGGTGTCCGCTCTGACCCGCGACGACCTCATCGCCTACCAGCGGGACTACCTGCGACCCGACAACGCGACGATCATCGTGACGGGGGCGGTGACTCCCGCTACGATCCTGCCGCTGCTCGAACGGCACTTCGGCGACTGGCAACCACCGGCGCGCGCACGTCCTCCTCGTGCCGCCATTGCTGCAGCGGCCAGTTCGAGCGGGACGCGCGTCTACCTGCTCGACCGTCCAGGCGCACCACAGACCTCGATCCTCGCTGGGCAGTTGATGCCGTCGAGCTTCGCGCCGGATCGCATCGAACTCAATACGGCCAATGACGTGCTCGGCGGCACCTTCACGTCGCGCATCAACATGAACCTGCGTGAAGACAAGCACTGGTCGTACGGCGCGCGTTCGAGCCTGGCAGAAACGCGCGGCCAGCGACCCTGGCTGCTTTCGGCACCGGTGCAGACCGACAAGACCGTGGAATCGATCCTGGAGATCAAGCGCGAGCTGGCCGATCTGCTCACAGCGAAGCCCATCACCCCGGAAGAAGTCGAAAAGATACGCACTCGCGACGTGCGCGCGCTGTCCGGACAATACGAGACCAACGCGGCCGTCAGCGGTGCCATCGGCGACATCGTGCGATTCGGTCGGACCGACGATTACGTGAGCACGTTGCGGGCACGTCTCCAGTCACAAACCGATGCTGGTGTACGGCAAGCGGCGGCGCAGGCGTTCCAACCTGGCTCGCTGACCTGGGTCATCGTGGGCGACCTGTCGAAAATCGAGGCGCCCATTCGCCAGCTCGGGCTCGGCATCGTGCAGGTGCTCGACGCGGACGGTAACGTGCTGCGCTGACGGCAGGGCTATGATCCCCGCCTGAACGTTCATCGACGGAGAGTCGAAGCATGGCTTCGCAACCTGGACTCCTGGCCCGCATCGCGCTCGCGGTACGGCCGCTCGGTTTGATCGGCCTGCTGGCGGCGCCCGGTATGTGCGTTGCCATGCCTGCGCTCGACGAAGCCGCGGCGGAGAGGTTTGCGAGCCTCGCGCTGCATTGCGCGCACATGGAGTACCCCAACAAGATTTCGCACACGCTCGGCAGCGACGCAGACGTACGCCCGCCGCGTGAGCTGGCGCCGGCGTTCTTCGGCTGCTACGACTGGCACTCTTCCGTGCACGGGCACTGGCTGCTCGCGCGCCTCGCGCGGCAGTTTCCACAAGCGCCGTTCGCCGCAAATGCGCGTGCGGCACTTGCCCGGAGCCTGACCCCCCCTCACATCGCGGGCGAAGTCGCCTACTTCCAGACACCAGGACGCGCGTCGTACGAGCGACCCTACGCACTGGCCTGGCTGCTGCTGCTGGCGGCGGAACTGCGCGCGTGGGATGACCCGCAGGCCAGGCAGTGGTCGCAGGCTCGCACCGCTTGAAGCGGAGGCAGCGCAACGCCTGCGCAGCTGGTTGCCCAAGCTGCGTTATCCAATCCGCGTCGGCGAACACAGCCAGACCGCCTTCGCGTTCGGGCTCGTGCATGACTGGGCTCGCGTCACCCGCGATGCCGAAATGCAGTCGCTGATCGAAGCGAAAGCGCGCGCGTTCTATGCGGGCGACACGGACTGCCCGCTGGCCTACGAGCCCTCGGGCGAAGATTTCCCTTTCGCCCTGCCTCGCCGAGGCCGATCTCATGCGGCGCATCCTGCCACAGCGCGAATACGGCCCCTGGCTGCGCCGCTTCCTGCCGGTCATTCCGGACAGCTCGAAGAAACCATGGCTCGCGCCCGCCGAGGTGACCGATCGCAGCGACCCGAAACTCGCGCACCTCGACGGCCTGAACCTCAGCCGCAGCTGGATGCTGCTAGGGATCGCGACGGGGCTGCCGCTGGGCGACCGGCGCATCGGCCCGTTGAACGCGGCCGCCGAGGCCCATGCGGCGGCGGCGCTTCCTGCCGTGACCGGTGAACATTACGAAGGCGGGCACTGGCTCGGAACATTCGCCGTGTACCTGACCACGCGCGCCGGAGTGCGCGCGCCCTGAACTACCTGCGACGACGGTGACTGATGGAACGGACCGAACGCTTCTACAAGATCCAGAACCTGCTGCGGAGCCGCCACTTCGTCAGCGTGCAGGACTTCATGTCGGAACTCGGCATCTCGCGTGCGACATTCAAGCGTGACCTCGAGTACCTGCGTGACCGCATGCGCGCGCCGATCGTGTACGACCGCGACCAGAAAGCCTACGGCTTCGATCCCGCCATCGCGGACAGCACGCTCTGGCAATTGCCGGGTCTCTGGTTCTCGGCGGACGAACTGCAGGCGCTGCTGACGATGGACCGCCTGCTCGGCAATCTGCAGCCGGGCGTGCTCAGCGAATTGATCGCGCCGTTGCGCAAACGGCTACGGGGCCTGCTCGAATCGGGCGAGCATTCGGCGGAAGACATCGCGCGGCGCATAAAAGTCCTGTCGATGGGATCGCGACGCGTGACGCCCGCTCACTTCCGGACGATCGCCACGGCGGTGCTCACACGCAAGCGCCTCAAGCTGCGTCACCAGCGCCGCCAGGACGGTGAGATCATCGACCGCGAGGTCTCGCCGCAACGGCTCGTCCACTACCGCGACAACTGGTACCTGGATGCGTGGTGCCACAAGCGGCAGGCGTTGCGGACGTTCGGGCTCGACGCCATCGAGACGGCGCTGGTGGTGCCGGACAAGGACGTGAAAGAAATTGGCGAAGACACTCTCGAACGTCATTACGCAAGCGGCTACGGCATCTTCGCCGGCACGGCAACGCAGGACGCCGTGCTGCAGTTCGGCGCAGGCAGCGCGCGCTGGGTATCGCGCGAGACCTGGCACCCGGAGCAGATCGGCACGCCGCAGCTCGACGGCACTTACCTGCTGCAGTTTCCGTATTCGCAGGAGCCCGAACTGGTGATGGACATCCTGAAGTACGGTGCGGACGTGCAGGTGCTCGCGCCGGAATCACTGCGCAAGGCAGTCGCGACAAGACTCCGTGCCGCCGCGAAGCTCTACGATTGAGTCTCTTGCGTCGCGCAACGAAACAGAAACGTCTGTTCCGACTAACCCCTACCCCCTATCCCCTATCCCCTTCCCTCACTGCAGCGTGAATCGCTGCGGCTGCACGCCTTCGACCGGCGGCAGGTTCACGCCCGGCGCAACGTACAGGTCGACTGCACGCTCGAAGTGCAGCGGGCCCTCGACCGTCACGCCCTGCTCGATCGTGATACGCGGATTGCGGGGGTTCTTGCCCTTCCACCACGATGACCCCTGCTCTTCGACGTGGATGCCGCCGGTAACGTGCGAACCCGTCGCGAGCCGGATGTCGCCGTTGACAGTCTCGATGCCGCCGTCCACCCGAGCGCCCTCGACCAGCATCAAGCCATTGACGTTCTCGAGGCCGCCGGCGACCTTCGCGCCCTGGCGCAGGTTCAGGCTACCATTTACGGCTTCGACGCCTCTTCGCACCTCTGCCTCGGCTCCCACCGTGATCGAGCCGTTGACGGTCTCGGCAGACTCGACCACGGCCTTGTCCTCGATCTTCAGCGACCCATTGACCGTCTCGACTTCCGCAGCGCGGGCGCCGGCGCCGATGGTCACGGAGCCGTTTACGGTACTGACGTCACCGACCTGCTGGCCAGGTTCGATTTTCACACTGCCGTTGACCTTGCTGATGTTGTCGGCCGCCCGGGCGGCATCACCGAGGACGACGGCAGAGAAGGCAAACAGGACGGTCAGGACGCAGCGAGTGACGAAATTCATGGCGAGGGCTCCACCCGGGACATTTCCAGTTGTCAGTTCGATGCAGCGGAGCCGCCAAAGGTTGCAATCGGCCCGGGAGGTCGCTGCAACCGGGCGTTCGATGCGCTAGGCTCCCGCGTCACCCCGCCGACCGATCGGAGCATCGACCATGAAGACCCGCGCCGCTGTCTGCCACCAGGCTGGCAAGCCCCTAGTCATCGAAACAGTGGACCTCGACGGACCCAGGGCCGGCGAAGTCCTGATCGAGATCAAGGCCACGGGCGTCTGCCACACGGACGAATTCACCCGCTCCGGCGGTGACCCGGAAGGCCTGTTCCCGGTCATCTTCGGGCACGAAGGCGCCGGCATTGTCGTGGACGTGGGTCCCGGCGTGAGGTCGCTGAAGAAAGGCGACCACGTGATACCGCTCTACACCCCCGAATGCCGGGAGTGCAAAAGCTGCACCTCGCACAAGACGAACCTATGCACCGCGATCCGCACGACGCAGGGCCAGGGCGTCATGCCGGACGGCACCAGCCGCTTTTCGCTCGGCGGCGAGAAGATCCATCACTACATGGGTTGCTCGACGTTCTCCAACTTCACGGTGCTGCCGGAGATCGCCGTCGCCAAGGTCCGCGAAGACGCGCCCTTCGACAAGATCTGCTACATCGGCTGCGGTGTGACCACCGGCATCGGCGCAGTGATCAACACGGCCAGGGTCGAGCCGGGTGCCAACGTCGTGGTTATCGGACTCGGCGGCATCGGCCTCAATGTGATCCAGGGCGCGCGCCTCGCCGGCGCCAACAAGATCGTGGGCGTCGACATCAACTCGGCCCGCAAGCGGCTCGCCGAAAAGTTCGGCATGACCCACTTCGTCAACCCGAAGGAAGTCGAAGGCGACCTCGTCCCCTATCTGGTCGCGCTGACGGATGGCGGCGCCGACTACAGCTTTGAGTGTGTCGGCAACGTCGACCTGATGCGGCAGGCGCTCGAGTGCTGTCATCGTGGCTGGGGTGTATCGGTCATCATCGGGGTCGCGGGATCGGGCCAGGAGATCAGGACGCGGCCTTTCCAGCTCGTCACGGGCCGCACGTGGAAAGGCACGGCGTTTGGTGGCGCTCGCGGCCGCACCGACGTGCCGAAGATCGTCGACTGGTACATGGACGGCAAGATCGCGATCGATCCGCTGATCACGCATACGCTCCCGCTCGACCGCATCAACGACGCGTTCGACCTGATGCATTCGGGCGAGTCGATCCGCTCCGTCGTCACTTTTTGAGAGGTTCGGGGTTCGGAAATAGGGGACGCTCACCTATTACTCACCTATTACTTATGTTACTCACCCCACTTTCAGTAATTGATGAGTAATAGGTGAGCGTCCCCTATTTCCGAACCCCTAACCCCTAACCCCTATCCCCTTTTCTCTACGGAGAGCCACTGCATGAAGTTGCTTTCGGAGCACGCCTGTTGGGGCGGCAACCAACGCTTCTTCCAGCACGAGTCGAACGAGTGCGCGGGGCCGATGCGGTTCGCGGTGTACGAACCGCCACAGGCGCAAGCCGGTCCCGTGCCCGTGCTCTATTACCTCGCGGGCCTGACCTGCACGGAAGAGACGTTTCCGACCAAGGCGGGTGCGCAGCGACTCGCGGCGGAGCATGGCGTGATGCTCGTTGCTCCTGACACGAGTCCGCGTGGGCCGAGGCTGCCGGGTGACGATGCCAGCTGGGATTTCGGCCTTGCAGCCGGGTTCTACGTGGACGCGACGCAGGCACCGTGGTCTTCGCACTACCGCATGTACAGTTACGTGACGCGCGAACTGCCGGCGCTGGTCAAGAGGAATTCGCAACGGCCGATACGAACCGGCAATCGATCATGGGGCACTCGATGGGCGGCCACGGCGCACTGGTCTGCGCCTTGCGCAATCCGGCGCAGTACCGCTCGGTGTCGGCGTTCGCACCGATCGTCGCGCCGTCGCATGTGCCGTGGGGCCACAAGGCATTCGGCAACTATCTCGGCACGAATCGCAATGACTGGCTGGCTTATGACGCGGCACACCTGGTGCAGCAAGCGCCACGCATGGACACGATCCTGATCGACCAGGGCCTGGGCGATAAGTTCCTGGCCGAGCAACTGCGGCCCGACCTGTTTGAGGACGCCTGCAGGCGCTCTGGACAGAAGCTGCAGCTCCGGCGTCACGCGCAGTACGACCATGGTTACTACTTCATCCAGACGTTCATGCCGGACCACATCGCGTTCCACGCGGCATTGCTGCATCAGCCTGACCAGGTACTCGCGCTGACCACCCAGTCGCTGGAACGCAAGTGATCGACAACGAACCCGCCTGGGTGACGGACGTCCTGCGCTTCTGGTTCGACGAAATGGCCGAACGGGACTGGTTCGTGCGCGACGACGCCGTCGACGACCGCATCCGGCAACGTTTCTTGACGGTGTACGGCGACATCACGGCGAATGGCGGCGTGCCGCTGGCATCGTCGCTGCAGATGCTGCTCGCCGCCGTGCTGGTGCTCGACCAGTTCTCACGCAACCTCTACCGTGACGACCCGCGCGCCTTCGCGGCGGACGCCGTCGCACGCGAACTCGCGCGCCACATCGTCGCACAGGGTCTTGATCGAGCGATGACGCCACGGGAGCGACTGTTCGCATACCTGCCGTTCGAACACAGCGAAAACGCCGACGACCAGGCGCTGGCGGTGCGCCTCATCGCAATGCTCGGCAACGAGTACTGGACGCGCTACGCAGTGGACCACCAGACGACGATCGCCCGGTTCGGGCGCTTTCCGTTTCGCAACGCCGCGCTTGGACGCGTTTCGACGGCCGAAGAGATCGACTACATGAGCGAGTCGGCAAAGGACTGAGACCGGCCAGCCAGCCGCGGGGATCTAGACCTGAGCCGGGGCCTGGGCCACGACGATGCCTTCGCGCGCCGTGAGCTCGCGGAACAACGCGGACAGGCGTTGCGTCACCGGGCCGGGCTGGCCGTCGCCGATCTGGCGGCCGTCTACCGTCGTAACGGCCGCAAGCTCACCCATCGTGCCCGTGCAGAACATCTCGTCCGCGCAGTACGCCTGGGTCAGCGTCAGGTCGACCTCTTCGTGTGGGATCACGTGCGTGCGGCACAGTTCAAGCACGGTCGAGCGCGTGATTCCCTCCGGGCAGGCGACCAGCCGCGGCGTGCGCAGCAGCCCCCGCTCGACGATGAATACGTGTGTCGCATTCGTCTCGGCGATGAAGCCGCGCTGATCCAGCATCAGCGCGTCATCGGCACCCGCCACGTTCGCCTCGATCTTGGCGAGGATGTTGTTGATCAGGTTGTTGTGGTGGATCTTCGTGTCCAGGCAGTCGGGCGGGAACCGCCGCACGCTTCTGGTCACAAGGCTCAGGCCACCCTTCCAATACACGGGTGCTTTGTGCTCGGCGAGCACGATGAGGGGTCGGTCCCTGGGCATTGAGCCGGGGATCCATTCCTGAGGTGAACTTCACGCCGCGGGTAAGCGTGAGGCGGATGTGCACGCCATCGAACATCCCGTTGGCCTCGAGTGTGCGACGGATCTCGCGGGTGATCGATTCACGCGTCGGGACCTGCGAGAACGCCAGCGCCTTGGCCGAGTTCACCAGGCGATCGAGATGCTGCTCGAGCCGGAAAATTCTGCCGCCGTACAGCCGCAACCCTTCCCAGACCGCGTCGCCGCCCTGCACGGACGAATCGAACGGGCTGATGCGCGCCTGGTCACGATGCACCAGTTCGCCGCTGACGTTGACGATCAGGTTGCGATTGCGTTCGTCGAATTGCTGCAACAAGGGATCACCTCAGGCGCGCAGTCGGTGTGCGCGCAGCCTCTCGTACAAGGGACGGCACCGCGCCGCGATCTCGGCGACGGCGGGGGGAAGCGGAGTCATCGCGGCGACCCCGGCCGCTGGCGGTGGCGGCGCTTCGAAGCCGGTCGACTGCTCGACGCGGTCGTACCAGTGCCTGGCCCAGATACCGTCCGATTCACGCCGCCCGGCCGGCCACCACAGCATGCGATCCGTGAACGGCACCCCGAGCGCTGCACACAGCGCACGCAGCATCGGCTCGGGATGTTCGAGCAGGTCGGCAGAGTCGAGCACGGCCGGCACTTTGCCTGTGCGCTGGATCACGTGCTCGAAGATCTCGACCTGCTGCGGCAAACCCGTAGCCAGCAGATCGAAATTCGAGAGCTTCTCGCCGAGCGATGCCAGCATCGACGACGGATCGCGGATCAGGAACGCATGGGTCACCGAGTCGAGCCACTCTCGCCCCATGTGCGGCAGCAGGTGGTGCGACATCTGCTTCTGGTAGAGGACCCGGATGTGCGACGGCACCGGGGCCCGCAGCGACTCGGCCACGCGACGCCAGTCGGATTCATGGTGCGCAATGATTTCATCGCGGCCGGGATGATCCAGGCCCGTGACTTTCAGGTAGTGCGCGTAGAACGGCTCGTCGATGACGATCGTGTCGCCGCGGTTTTCCCACGAGCGCATGAACGCCGTCGACAGGTTGCGCGGCCCCGACCACATCGCGAGCCGCAGCAGGCCGTCTCCCGCCGAGGATACCGTCCGTTCCATGTCACCCAGCCTGACGCGCGGCCGTTGCCTCGCGCCGGCATCTTAGGTGATCGGCTTGCGGAAGCGGTAGATGAACTGGTCCGACTTGCCGCGGATGGACTCGTCGAACACGAGCTTGGTGTGGTCGTCTGCCGGGTGCGCCAGCACCTTGCTCTCGCCGTCGAAGACGAACCCAGCCTTGGCGAAGTCCTGCTTCACGAGTGCCGGGTCGATCCGGTGCAGCGTGTCCACTACCTTGGCGACGTCACCACCGGCACTCGCGACGTGGTCCTGCACGACGACCACGCCACCAGGCTTGAGCCCGGCAAAGAGCCGCTTGAGCAGTTCGGCCGGATCGGTCTTGTTCCAGGAGCCGTCCTCCGGACGCCAGTACGCGTCGTGGTAGCTCATCACGAACAGCGCAGCATCGATCGATACCGGCGCGAGCTGCAGGTCGCCCACTTCGGCCGTGACCTGCTGCACGTTGCCGAGCCGCCCGTCGGCATAGCGCTTGGCGATACCCTTCTCTGCGAATCTGGCGTATGGGGGATTGTTGTAGGCAATCACCTTGCCCTTTACACCGACCGTACGGGCGAGAAGCTCGGTGTAGTAGCCGCTGGCCGAGAACATGTCAGCCACCCGCATGCCGGGCGCGACACCCAGGAAGGCCAGCACCTCGGTGGGCTTGGCGACGGCGTCGCGTTCGAGATCGGCCTTGGGACGATCGGGGCTGGCAATGGCGGCGGCGACCGCGGCGCCACTGGCAACGGCTGCATCCACCGGATCGGCCGCTTGCGCGAAAGACCATGAAAATGCTGCGCAGAGCACCAGGCTTCGAAACACGCTGTTTATCATCGTTCGCACCCCGCCGGCTCGTGCCGGTTGTCTGGAGCGGGCGATCCTGGCCCCCGCCGATGGGAAGTCATGGCTTGCAGACGGTACATGCGGCGAGGCGATGATCCGGTGCGGTAAAGGACGTCGGTGCGCCACCGGCACGAGTTGGATCGATGGTTCGGTCAGGTCGATGGGGCAACCCGAGCACTGGGCACCATTCACGCAGCCATCCCAGGCGTGCTTGCCAAAGCAGGCCTGTCCAACCACCATCTCTCACCGATTGCACGGCGCAGCCCGTTCAGGTGCCTCATGTCGCTAACGCTCTACGCCCATCCCTTCTCGTCGTATTGCCAGAAGGTGCTCGTTGCCCTCTACGAGAACGACGTGCCCTTCGAGTATCGAACGCTCGAAGACCCTTCGGCGATGACGGAACTGAAGGCGCGCTGGCCGTTCGCGCGTTTTCCTGTCCTGGTCGACGATGGGCACACAATCGTTGAGTCGACCATCATCATCGAACACTTGATGCTCAAGCATGGCGGCCGGACTCGCTGGCTACCCGACGACCCGCTCGAAGCGCTGGAGGTTCGATTCCTCGACCGGTTCTTCGACAACGACGTGATGTCAGCGATGCAAAAGCCCGTCTTCGAGGCCATCAAGAAAGACAACGCTCGCGCGGACGAAACGATGGCGGAAGCAAGACGGGCGCTCGACCTGGCCTATGACTGGCTGGAGCAGAAGCTCGAGGGACGTACCTGGGCCGCCGGCTCTACCCTGAGCCTGGCCGATTGCGCAGCGGCGCCGTCGCTCTTCTATGCCGATTGGGTGCACACCATCGCGCCTGCCTTTCCGAGGCTGCGGGCGTACCGGTCGCGTCTCCTTGCCTGGCCTGCGTTCGCGCGAGCCGTCGACGAGGCAAGGCCGTTTCGGCAGTACTTTCCACTTGGGGCGCCGGACCGGGACTGAGGCGAACCGCCAGCGACGCCAACCTCGCCGTCACGACAGAACGCGATACAGCATCCGCGTCGCAACGATCAGCAGGAAGACTCCGAACGCCGCGGACAGCTTCCGCCGATCGAGTGAGTGCGCGAGCTTTGCGCCCAGTGGCGCAACCAGCCAGGAGCTGGGAGCAACCAGTGCAAAGCCGATCAGGCTGACGTAGCCGATTGTCAGCGGCGGCAGCGCGGCCGCCTCGGCGGGGCGAGCCAAAAGATAGCCCGCTGTCGCGGGCAGCGCAATCCACAATCCGAGCAGTGCCGCGGTGCCCACTGCCTTGTGCATCGGCGCGCCGCACAACGTCATGGCAGGCACGCTCAACGTGCCGCCGCCGATTCCCATCATCGCGGAGATCGCGCCGATGGATGCAGGAATCAGCGCCCCAAGGACGCCGCCCGGCAGCGCCCGGCGCAGCACCACGCGATCCAGCGGCAACAACATCTTGAGCGCGGACAACAACGCCACCGTGCCGAAAACCGCGGCGAGCACGTTGCTTTTCACGTGTGCCGCAGCGAGCGTGCCTGCGAGCGCACCGACGACGATCGGTATGGCCCAGCGTTTCACGACCGCAAAGTCGACGGCATTGCGGCTCGCATGCGCACGCGACGACGAAATCGCCGTGGGGACGATGGTCGCCATGGACGTCGCGACCGCAACGTGGAGCGAGACGGCATGGTCCACTCCCGCGGCGCCGAGGGCCAGGTCGAGCGCGGGCACCAGCACGATGCCGCCGCCCACGCCTAGCAGCCCCGCGATCAACCCGCCCGCGGCGCCGGCCGCGACGAGCGCTGCGATCACCGGCAACCAGGTTGCGTACGCTTCCATTGGGCTCGATTCATCGTGGATAACCACAGCGATTCTAGGGACTGCGGACGCGCGACACTACGGCTCGAATAAGGCGCGGTATAGTGACGAACCAACTATACATGTCCGCCACGAACCACCGGCGGACGCGGGGACGGGGACACAGCCATGAGCGAAACCAGCGGCGGAGCAGTGCTTGCGCAGATGCTGCAGGCAGAGGGCGTCGAAAAAGTATTCGGCATCATCGACGGCACGTACTTCGGCTTCTACTCCAACCTGCACAAACTCGGCATCGAAATCATTACGCCGCGGCACGAGTCATGCGCCGCGCACATGGCCGGCGCCTATGCGCGACTGACCGGCAAGCTCGGTGTCTGCATGGCGAGCAACGGACCCGGCGTGGCAAACCTGTTGCCTGGCCTCGTCGTCGAGAATGCGGAAGGCAATCGCGTGCTCGCGATCACGAGTTGCCGCCGACCACAGATCGTCTACCCGGACCGCGGCGGCGCCTACCAGGCGTTCGACCAGGTCGGTGCGATCAAGCACTTCGCGAAGTGGAGCAACGCGGTCGTCTCGTTCGATCGCGTCGCCGAACTCGGCCGCACCGCGATTCGCAACTGCTGGGACGGACGACCCGGCGTCGTCCACCTCGACGTGCCTGAAACGATCATGAACGGCAAGGTGAAGGCGGAGGTCGCCATCTGGCAGCCGCAACAGTTCCGCAACACGCACGCGATCGTGCCGGCGCCGGACCAGGTCGCGCAGGCCGCCGACATGCTGGCCGCAGCCGACTTTCCGATCATTCACGCCGGCAGCGGTGTGATTCATGCGGCTGCCTACGACGAATTGCGTCGCGTCGCCGAAGCGCTGCACGCGCCCGTGACGACCAGCTGGGCCGGCCGCGGTGTACTGCCCGAAACGAATGCGCTCGCCATCCCGATGGCTCTGATCAAGCTCAACAACGAGGTACGCAACGACGCCGACCTCGTGCTGGTCGTGGGTTCGCGAATCGGCGAGACGGACTGGTGGGGCAAGGCGCCGTACTGGCGGCATCCTTCCGAGCAGAAGATGATCCAGGTCGACATCGACGGCCATATCCTCGGCGCCAACAAGCCTGCGGCGCTAGCCGTGCTGGCCGACGCCAGGCTGTTCCTGGCCGCGCTGGCTACCGAACTCGAGACCCGCAAGGCCCGCATGAACCTGGACTCACGCCGGCGCCAGGTCGCGAAGTACCACGAGACCATCCGCAGCGAGCGTGCAAAGCTCGACGAAAAGCTGCGGGACATGGCCGTTCCAATGAATCCGGCACACGTCGCGCACGTCTGCCAGCAGGTTTTTCCGGAAGGCACCACGCTCGTCGCCGACGGTGGCAACACCGCCGTGTGGGCGATGTTCTTCCACGAAATGCGCGTACCGAACACGCTGCTCTCGACGTTCAAGTTCGGCATGCTCGGCGCCGGCGTTGCCCAGGCCACCGGTGCAGCCGTGGCGCGCCCGGACAAGCCGGTCTGCTGCATCATCGGCGACGGCGCCATGGGGTTCCATCCGCAGGAGATCGAGACCGCGGTGCGCAACGGCCTGCAGGTGATCTACCTCGTGCTCTGCGACAAGCAGGGCATGGTGAAGATGAACCAGTAGTTCGCGCTCAAGCCGATCAAGACCCTGATCAGGAAGTCGCTCGGGCCCGACGAAACGATCAAGGCCGACCTCGGCGAGATCCGCTTCGACAAGCTGGCCGAGTCGATGGGGGCCCACGGCGAACGCGTGGCTGACCCGCGCGAGCTGCGCCCGGCGCTCGAACGCGCGCTGGCGACGGGCGGCCCGGCCGTCATCCATGTCGACGTCGACCCGGTCAAGCACATGTGGGCGCCGGGGCTGATGCACTTCAAGGACATGCACCTCGAGCCCAAGGGCAAATGACGGAGCTCGATGCGGTCCGGCTGCATTTCAGCCCGGAATCGCTCGTCGCACTCGACGTCATCCTCGCGTTCGTCCTGTTCGGCGTTGCGCTGGACATGCGCGTCGCCGACTTCAAGGGCATCCTGACGTCGCCGCGCGGGACATTGATCGGCCTGTTCGCGCACTCGGTGCTGCTGCCGGCGGTCGCATTTGCTCTCACGATGGTGCTGAAGCCGGCGCCGAGCATCGCGCTCGGCATGATCCTCGTGGCGTCGTGCCCGAGCGGCAACATCTCCAACTTCCTCGTCAACTACGGTCACGGCAACACGGCACTGTCCGTCACGATCGCCGCGTTCTCGATGCTCGGGTCGATCGTGTTCACGCCGTTCAATCTCTCGTTCTGGGGCGAATTGAATCCCCACACGCGGCCGATCCTGCACGCCGTGACGCTGAGTCCGTGGGAGGTCTTTGGCACCATCGTCGTGCTGCTCGCGATCCCGACCGCACTCGGCATGTACACGGCGCAGCACTGGCCGGCGCTCGCGCAACGCATCCGCCAGCCGCTGCGAGTCCTGTCGCTGGTGTTCTTCGCGGCATTCGTCGTTGGCGCATTGGCCATGAACTGGGATTTCTTCCTCAAGTACGTGGAACGCGTCGTGCTGTTCGTGTTCCTGCTGAACGCCTTCGCCCTGCTGACGGGCTACCTGACGGCGAAAGCGGCACGGCTGCCGGAGGCCGACCGGCGTGCGGTAGCGCTCGAGGTCGGTATCCAGAACTCGGGGTTCGGCCTGGTGCTGGTGTTCAACTTCTTCGGCGGGCTGGGCGGCATGGCGATCGTGGCGGCGTGGTGGGGCATCTGGCATATCGTCGTGGGCACGTCGCTCGCCGCCTGGTGGCGCAGGCACCCGCCGACGCCACTGCCCGCCGGGGCCGCCGCATGAGCGGCCGGCGCGTCTTCGTCACTGGGGCTGCGGGCTACCTCGGCGGCACGCTGCTGGAGGCGCTGGCGCCGCGCATGCAGTCCGGTGAGCTCGACGTCCTGGTCGCGAGCGACGTGCGTGAAACGCCGGCGCAGTCGCGGCTGCCGGGTGTGGAGTACGTCATTCACGATGTGCGATCGTCGGGTCTCGCGTCGCTGCTGACCGCCCATTCAATCGAGTCCGTCGTGCACCTGGCGGCCATCGTCACGCCTGGCGCGAGGTCCAACCGCGAGCTCGAGTACGCGGTGGACGTGCTCGGCACGCAGAACGTGCTCGAAGCGTGCGTGGCCTCGGACGTCCGACAGGTCATCGTGACCTCGAGCGGTGCAGCCTACGGCTACCACGCGGACAACCCCGAGTGGCTCTGTGAGGACGATCCAGTCCGCGGCAACGAAGCCTTTGCGTATTCGCACCACAAGCGGCTGGTGGAAGAAATGCTGGCCGTGTACCGGCGCGAGCATCCGGAACTCCGCCAGGTCGTCTTCCGCGTCGGCACGATTCTCGGCGAGACCACGCGCAACCAGATCACGGCAATGTTCGACAAGCCCCGGATCATCGCGTTGCGCGGCGCGCGCAGCCCGTTCGTCTTCATCTGGGACCAGGACGTGGTCGGCGCGATAGAGCATGCGCTCCGCACCGACGCAGCCGGCATCTACAACGTCGCGGGCGACGGGGCGCTCAGCATCCAGCAGATCGCCGGCCGCCTCGGCAAGAAGTGCCTGACGTTGCCGCCGTCCCTGCTGCGCGCGGTGCTCGCGACGCTGCATCCGCTTGGACTCACCCGCTACGGCTCCGAACAGGTCGATTTCCTGCGTTACCGGCCCGTGCTCGACAACCGCCGGCTCAAAGAAGGACTTGGCTACACGCCGCGCAAGACGTCGAGCGAAGTCTTCGACTTCTACTGCCGCGCGCACGGACTCGGCGCAGGCCAGGCCTGATGCGCCGCTCGTTCGACGGGCGCCACGGTAGTGGTGAGCGGCGCGGGCGGCGGGCTCGGCCGTGCGCTTGCGTTGCGTTTCGCTCGCGGCGGCGGGCGCATCGTCGCGCTGGATCGCGACGCCGGCGCGGTCGCAGCGGTCGCGGATGAGCTGGCGCGTGCCGGGTTCGATGCGCTCGCCTGTGCCTGCGACGTCACCGACGCCGGTGCTTGCCAGGCCGCCATCGAGGCGACTGTTGCGCGCTTTGGCCGGATCGACGTGCTCGTCAACAACGCTGGCATTACTCACCGCAGCGCCTTCGCAGCGACGGAGACAGCGGTCCTGCGTCGCGTCGTCGAAGTGAACCTGTTCGGCGCGATCAACCTCACGCGCCCTGCCCTGCCGGCGCTGACGACAGCGCGTGGCCTGATCGTCGCAGTCTCGAGCGTTGCTGGTTTCACGCCGCTGATCGCGCGCACTGCCTACTCGGCGAGCAAGCACGCGCTGCACGGATTCTTCGAGAGCCTGCGCACGGAACTCGCGCCCGACGGCATCGACGTGATGATGGTGTGCCCGTCGCCGGAAGGCGGCGCAGCGACGCACGCACAGGTCGTCGTCGGACGACGGCTGCAGCCAGACGACGTCGCGGACCGCGTGTTTCGCGGCGCCGAACGCAGCCGCCGACTGCTGTTGGTTGGCCGCACGGCACGCACCGCATGGTGGGTGAGCCGGCTGGCGCCCTCGCTCTACGAACGCATCATGGCGCGAAAACTCCAGGGCGAGATGACGCCGTGAATTCCCCGCAGCCGCTTCCGCCCGAGCGGAGGCCACGGCGTCTGTCAGACATGCTCGCGGACATCGCCAACGATCCAGCACGGGAGCGGATCGCGATTGCCGACGTTCGCAACGCGATGGGCGACCGTGCGTTCGGTGCGTTGCTGTTCGTTTTTGCCGCACCGAACGCGCTGCCGGTCAACGCACCGGGCGTGTCGGTCGTGCTCGGCATCCCGCTGCTGTTCCTGTCGCTGCAGCTGCTGCTCGGGTTCACCCTGCCGTGGTTGCCGCGGGCGGTGGTCGAGGCCACGGTGACGCGACAGAGTTTCGCCCGCGTGATGAACGTGGTGGTTCCCTGGATTCGACGCGCAGAAAAGCTATCGGAGCCGCGCTGGCCGCTGCTGGCGACGGGGCTGGCCGAACGGCTGATTGGAATGGTCTGCGCGATCCTGAGCATCGTACTCATCCTGCCCGTGCCGTTCGGCAACATGGGGCCAGCCGTCGCGATCTGCGTCCTGGCTTTCGCCCTGCTGGAGCAGGACGGCAAAGCCACCCTGGCCGGCCTGGCGACCACGACAGCGGCGCTGGCATTCGCCTGGGGGGTGATCCTCGCCATCGTGAAGGCGGTATCCTTGCTCGTCCGCCATTGGCTGGGCATCTAGTCCGCAGGCAACACGGGAACGCGACATCATGAAGATCCAGGTCAAGCATTCGCTCAAGACGGACGTCCATTCCGCCTTCAAGCTCTGCACCGAGCAGAAAAGCCAGGAGGCGATTTATCGCAAGCTCCCCGGGACTGATGTCAAGATCAAGCGCGAAGGTCGTGCGCCCAACGTGAAGCTGAAGATCGCGCGCAAGATGCCGGCCAATCCGCCGGCGGCGATCAAGCGGCTGGTGCCGTCGACCAACGAGGTCTCCCACACCGAGGACTGGGCGGCGGAAGGCGACGGCTATTCATCCGACATCGTCGTGGAGATCAAGGGCGTCCCGGTGAAGATCGTGGGCACCAAGGCCCTGCAGGCCGAGAAGGGTGGCAGCTCCGTGCAGTGGAACTTCGACATCACCAGCGGCATCCCGCTGTTCGGTGGCCTGATCGCGTCGTTCGCGGGCGACGAACTCAAGAAAAATCTCGAGGACGAGTTCAAGGTGCTCAAAGCGTCGATCTGACCCGGCAGCGACGGGATTGCTGCGGCGCAGCTAGCCATAAGCGAAATGTCGCGTTGCACGGCCTGCGCTACGCTAACGCCATGCCACGAATGTCGCCGATGGATCGGGCGTTTTTCCTGCTCGAGACCGAGCAGAGGCCGATGAATGTCGGCGTGCTTGTCGTATTGAAGGGCCGCAGGACGGCGCGGGGACGCCCCGGGGACGTCCTCGTCCGCAGGATGTTGCGCTGCCCGGTCGGCCCTCCGTTTAATCAGCGCCTGGCCGAGAATGTCGTCGCCGGCTGGCCGGTCCTCGTGGAAGACAAAAGCATCGCTCCGGCGGAACAGGTTGTCCGGCACGACCTGCCCGCAGGCAGCGACACGCAGGCCCTGTTCGATCGGGTCTGCACACTGCACGCCAAGCGTCTCGATCGCTGCCGCCCGCTGTGGGAATTGCATGTCTTCGACGGGCTCGCCCGGAACCGCATCGGCCTCTATTTCAAGACCCACCACGGGCTGATCGACGGCATCGGCTTCATCAACGTCATCTTGAACATCGTGACCCGCACGGCTTCGGCGCGGACTCCGCAGGCGTTCTGGCGGGGACTGCCGCAGACCGCGCACACGACGGAGCGGTCGCGCACGGACAGCCTCGCCACCGGACTGCTGCGAACGGGCCTCGCGGCCGGCCGCACTGCAGGCGACCTGGTCAAGCTGATGTGGCACCTCAGCCGTCGCGACCTCGGGATCGGCCGGGGCATGGCCACGCCCTTTGTCGCCACCCCAGACGTGCTCAAGGCGGCGCCTTCGCCGAACCGCGTCCTGGCACATTGCTCGCTGCCGCTCGCGCGGGTACGCGCCGTGGCGAAGCGCGGCAACGCAAAGATCAACGATGTGCTGCTCGCGGTGCTCGACATCGCGCTGAACCGTTACCTCGAGGAGCGTGGGCTGCACACCAAGCGCCCGCTCGTCGCCGACATGCCCGTGGCGCTGCACGAAGGGCCCGGTGCGGGTAACCGGATCACGATCCTGCAGGTGCCAATGGGCCGCCCAGGCGGCACGCCCGCCGAACGCCTCGCCGACATCGTGGCCGAGACACGGCTGGTGAAGGAGGAGGTCAGGTCGATCGGCGCGGACGCGCTCTTCATGTACTCGATCTTCGAGCACGCGGTCGCCAGCGCAATCGAATCGCTGAACCTCGGCGACCTGCCGATGCTGGCCAACGCGGTGATCTCGAACCCCGCCGGTCTGGAAGGCAAGGTCTATTTCAACGGGCTGCCGGTCGAACTCGCGCTGCCGGTGTCCGTCGTCGCGCATCACCAGGTGCTCAACATCACGATCAGCAACTACGACGACGAACTGCACGTCACGTTCATCGCGCTGCGTGAGGCAGTCCCCGACGTGCAGCGACTGGCCGACGCGACCATGCGAGCGCTGGTCGAACTGCAACGCTCGCTCACGCAACGTCCGGCCTCCGTCGGCAAGAAGGTGCCGGCGGTTGGCAAGCGTGCTGCCACCAGGCGCCGCCAGGGTCTGGCAAAACCAGCAAAAGCTTCGACCTCGACGCGCACGTTGCACTAGTCTTCGTCCCAACTCCCCAATGGCAAGGCTCGCCGCATGGACACCGGTGCTATCGCGCGCGACCTGTCTGTCGCTGCCAGGCTCGGTGCCCGCAAGCTCGTGCGCCAGTTCGGTTCAACCGCTGCCGAGCGGGCCCCACCAGACCTGGCTGGATGGCGCCAGCAACTCGAAGCCTGGGTGCGTACCGTTCCGGTGGAGTCACTGGCGGAATATCGCTTCATCGAGTTGCCCGCAACGCGACCGCCCTGGTTCGAATCCGGCTTGCAGGTTGCCGCCGGCGACAGGATCACCTGGTTCGCGGCCGGCCGCGTGTACCTGTCGCGGGCGCTCGATATCTGGGTGCCACCGTCGTTCCAGCTCTGGGCACGTGCCGGCCACTCGGGCACCGTGCTGCGCGGCACGCGCGATACCCACAGCTTCCAGGCAGGGGCTGACGGTCCGCTGCAGCTCGCGAGCTACTTTCCCGGCGAATGGTCCACCCCGCAAGGCGACCTCGGTCACGGCGCAAGTGACTATGGCAAGGTCTCGGGTGGCCTGGTCGTGCTGCTGCTCAAGTGGCGCCAGGGTGTCGAGCTCGAATCAGTGTTGCGCGAGGCGGAAAGGTACGCGCCCCTGCCAGCACCTGTCGCCGCCGAGGCATCGCGTCTCGCGAAGACTGCGTCCGCTCCCGCGGGCTGGGACTACCTCTGGTCCCTGGGTCCCGGCGAAATCTATCGGCCGGCCCATGCGCCGGATGGCAAGCCTTCGGTGTGCTGCGACACGCACGGCGACGTCGGCATTCTGCGTCATCCCGCAGCACTGCCGCTGCAGCCGGGTACGTTCCTCAGCTGGCGATGGCGCGTGGACAGCCTGCCGGCCGACCTGCGTGAAGACAGCCTGCCCGCGCACGATTACCTGAGCATCGCCGTCGAATTCGACGACGGCAAGGATCTCACGTACTACTGGAGCGCGGCCTTGCCGGTCGGCACGGTCTATCGCTGTCCATTGCCAACGTGGAAGGACAAGGAGACGCACGTCGTCGTGCGCTCCGGGTTGGATGATCTGGGTTGCTGGCTCGACGAACGCCGCGACGTCCACGAGGACTACCGACGCTGTATTGGCGGCCCGGCACGCTCCATCGTACGGGTCTGGCTGATTGCCAACAGCCTCTTCCAACGCGGCCATGGTCGGTGTGAATATTCGGGTATCGAATTCGAACAACCGGACGGGCACCGCCTCAAGGTGCTCTGATCCGCCTTTACACAAGTCGAGCCAACCGCAGGGGAACGGACAATGCATGGCCTGATGATGGATACGCCGCTGCTGATCACCGAGATCATGCGGTTCGCCGAACGCAACTTCGCCGAGCGCGAAGTCGTTTCGGTGACGTTCGATGTGCCGCGGCACCGCACCCACCTGGGCGAGGTGTTCCGGCGCGCACGCAAGCTCGCGAATGCGCTGCAGGCAGCGGGCGTCAAGCAAGGCGACCGGGTTGCGACACTGGCATGGAACGATTACCGCCACCTCGAGCTGTACTACGCCGTCTCCTGCATGGGGGCGGTGCTGCACACGGTCAATCCGCGGCTCTTCCCGGAACAGCTCGAGTTCATCATCAACCACGCCGAAGACAAGCTGCTGTTCATCGATCCGACCCTGCTGCCGGCGCTCGCGCCGCTCGCCGGCAAGTTGCCTACGGTCGCGAGGACCATCGTGATGACGTCGGCCGCGGCAATGCCGGCCGCGGTCGCGGGCACGTTGCCCGATTACGAGGCCTTCATCGCCGGACAGCCGGACTCGTTCGCCTGGCCCGAACTCGATGAACGTACCGCGAGTTCGCTCTGCTACACGTCGGGCACGACGGGCAACCCGAAGGGTGTGCTCTTCAGTCACCGCTCCACGGTTCTGCATGGCTACGGCGGCACGCAGGTGGACGCACTGGGCCTCTCGTGCCGCGACACCGTTCTCGCCGTCGTGCCTATGTTCCACGCGAATGCGTGGGGCCTGCCGTACAACGCGCCGATGGTCGGCGCCAAGCTGGTGTTCCCGGGCCCGAAAATGGGCGATGCAGCGACGCTCACGCAGCTGATGAACGACGAGAGCGTGACGCTGGCCGCGGCGGTGCCGACGGTCTGGATGATGCTGCTCGCTTACCTGGACCAGACCGGCGCCAGGCTCCAGACGCTGAAGCGAACGGTGATCGGTGGCTCGGCCGTGCCGATCCAGATGATCCGCGATTTCCGCGACAAGCACGGCGTCACGGTGATCCAGGGCTGGGGCATGACGGAGACGAGTCCGCTCGGCTCTGTGAGTACACTGCGACCGGAGCAGGAAGTCCTGCCGCTGGAGGAGCAGACCCAGCAGCGTGCGAGGGCCGGTCACGGCATCTTCGGCATCGCGATGAAAATCGTGGATGACGAGGGCAAGGAACTGCCGTGGGACGGCGTGAGTTCGGGCGAACTCAAAGTGCGCGGACCGTGGGTCTGCAGCAGCTACTTCCGGCTCGACGACTCGCCCGCACACGCGGAGCCGGGCTGGTTCGCAACCGGCGACGTCGCGGCCATCCACCCGAACGGCTTCCTGCAGATTACCGACCGCGCGAAGGACGTCATCAAGTCCGGCGGCGAATGGATCAGCTCGGTCGATCTCGAGAACTGCGCGTGCGGACATGCCGACGTGCTGATGGCTGCGGCGATCGGCGTACGTCACCCGAAGTGGGACGAGCGGCCGCTCCTGCTCGTCGTGCCCCGACCGGGCAGCCAACCGCAGGCCGAGTCGGTCCTCGCGCACCTGGCGCTGCATTTCGCCAAGTGGCAGTTGCCGGACGCGGTCGTGTTCGTCGACGCGCTGCCGATGACGGCGACGGGCAAGATCAACAAGCGGTCGTTGCGCGACTCGTATGGCCAGACGCTGATGCAAGTCGCGAAGGCGTAAGTCGTCGCGATTCCGCAGCCCTTGTTCGATGCGCGAAATTTCCACGCAATCGCACGCGCGGTAACCGGGTCCGGGTTCGATCCGGGAGACACGCCGAAATCCGTCCCTGGAGGCGCGCGCTCGCCTCCATGGCTCGCGGCGGTCTCCCCCGATCGAACCCGAACCCGGTGCCTGCGGCGCCCTCTGCCTACAGCTCCTCGGCGACCGATCCGCACATCCGCGTCGACGCAGATTACGCCTGCATGCGTTGCAGCAGCGTCTCGGCCTCGCCGAGCGACATGCTCTTCGGCACCGGGTAATCGCGCGCGGCCTCGACCATCGCGGCACGCGCAACCGCCGGCACGTCGGCCGGCTTGAGCGCCGCGACCTTCTCGGGAATGCCGACGCCACGATTGAGCTCACGCACTCGATCGATGAAGCGCTGCGCCAGGACGTCCGACGGCTCACCCGCGTTGCCTGCGCCGATCACCACGGCGAGTTTTGCCAGGCGCTCGCGCGCCAGCGGCGCATCCTTGATGTAATCGAGCACGTACGGCAGCGTGATCGCGTTGGCCAGCCCGTGCGGCACGCCGTACATGCCGCCGAGCTTGTGCGAAAAGGCGTGCACGTATCCAACGTACGCCTTGGTGAACGCGAGACCGGCGTAGAAGGACGCGAGCGCCATCGCCTCGCGCGCTTCCATGTCGTCGCCGTCGTCGTATGCGCGCTGCAGGTTGCCGAAGATCATGCGCACGGCGGCGACGCAGTGCTGCTCGGTGTCCGCGTGCGGCCAGCGGTTGATGTAGGCCTCGACGGCGTGCGTGAGCGCGTCCATGCCCGTCGCCGCGGTGATCGGCTTCGGCATGCCCTTCATCAGCAGCGGATCGAGCGCGGCCGCGAGCGGCACGAGCTTCGGATCGATGACGGCCGATTTCACGTGCTGGACGGGATCGGTCACCACCGCAGCCACGGTCACTTCGGACCCGGTCCCTGCCGTGGTCGGAATCGCGAACAACGGCAGCATCGGCTTGCCGACCTTGAGCATGCCGATGAGCTTGGCCGGCGACTTGCCCGAGACAGTCATCGCACCGATGACCTTGGCCGCGTCGATGGCCGAACCGCCGCCCACGGCGAGGATCGCGTCGCTGCGATGCGCGCGGACAGCTTCGTAACCAGCCTGCAGCACGGGATAGGTCGGATCGGGTGTGATGCCATCGTGCACGGCGACGTCGATGCCCTGTGCCAGCAGCGCCTGGCGCAGCGGTTCGACGAGGCCCAGTTTCACGAGCACGGCATCGGTGATGATCATCACGCGCCGGTAGCCGAACTGGCCGATGCTCGCGCACAGGCGCAGCGAGGCGTCGGGGCCGACGAACAGCGTGGGACGCGGAATCGCGACGGCCCGCGAGACGGGCCAGCCGAGCGGTTTGAGAAGGCGGTATCCGAACAGGCGCAACGCGAATAGCGACGACATGACAGCCTCAATCCCCGGTATTGATGCACCGCATCATGGGGCGATCACGGACGCCTGCCAAGTCGGAATGATCCGGATACCGGGCCCGGTCGATCAGCCCGGCAAGGCGCCCACCGCCTGCAACCCCTGCTGGTACCGTTCCGCGCGCCGCTCGGCGAAGAAGTCGATCGTCAGGCCCAGCGCGGCCAGCAGCAGGAGACCGACTGCGAATCCGTGCTGCGACGGTTTGCCCATCACGAACACGAAAAACAGCGCGAGCAGCGCCGCCACGGCGTAGCCGATCCGGTACTGCGCAAAACTCCTGACGACCTCCCGGATGCGCTGCCCTTCCTCGTCGGCAAACTGCGCCGGGTCCGTGCGCTGCTGTTCGATCAATTGCTGTGACTGTGCGTCGCTGCGGAAGTAGACGGTGCCGCCTACGCTCAGGCCGAGCCCGGCCATGATCAGCAACGCCATCGCGAGCCCGCGCGCGAACGGCTCGCGCGCCACGAACCAGAGCACGATCGCGCCTGCCAGGCTCACGACGCCCGCGGCAAGAATCCAGAATGCTTCGGCTTTCTCGCCGGCAAAGTACCAGCGCACGATCTGCTCAAAATCCATACTCACCCCCGCAACTCAGGGAATCGCGTGCGGCGCGATGCGCTCGGCCCATGGCATGGCCTGCTCGACCTGGGCCGCGAGCCGGAACAGAGTCGCTTCATCGCCGATGCGTGCGGTGAACAGCATGCCCATCGGCAGGCCGTCGTCGGTCCAGTGCAGGGGCAGCGACACCGAGGGCTGGCCCGTGACGTTCGCGATCATCGTGTACGGAGAAGATTCGAACACCGGGTCGAAGGCTTCGATGACCTTGTCGCGCTGGCTCAGCAGCGCGGCACCGGGCAGCGACGTCAGCAGCTTCAATCCCTGGCGTTGCATCGTGGTCAGCTTGTGCGCACCAATCGGCAACGGCGGGACGCCGACGGTGGGCGTCAGCAGCACGTCGAAGTCCGCTGACCAGGCCAGCCACTGGCGCGAAAAGGACTGCATCGTCCAGAGCGACGCCGCGACCTCACCGCCCGATTGCGCTTCGCCCATCTTCGCCAGCACCCAGGTGGCAAGTTCGACGTCGTCGCTGCGAGCCTCCCGCCCCACCAGCATGGGAGCCAGTCGCAGCGTGCCCGCGACGTCCGCCGCGATCAGCGACGCGTAGCTTGCGACGAACGATTCCGGTGGCAGCGGCAGCTTGACCTCCACGAGTTCGTGCCCGAGCGCCGCGAGTGCATGCGTGGTGGCTTCGAGCGCCTTGCGATTGTCCGGATGCAGCGTCTTACCCAGGCCGGGATCGAACGAAAACGCGATGCGCAACCGGCCGGGTTCCTGCCGCGTCTCATCCAGGTAGGGGCGCATGGGCGCTGGCAGCTTCATGAGCTGCTGCGGGTAGTCGCCACACGTGGCATCGAGCAGCGCGGCGCTGTCGCGAACGGTGCGCGAAACGACGTGCTCGCCGATGAATCCCCACCAGACGTCGGGTGCGTTGGGTCCGGTCGGGTTACGGCCGCGGCTAGGCTTCAAGCCGACGAGTCCGCAATTGGAGGCCGGTGTGCGGATCGAACCGCCGCCGTCGTTCGCATTTGCGACGGGCACGATGCGCGCAGCGACCGCAGCCGCAGACCCGCCGCTCGAGCCGCTGGAGGTACGCTCCAGGTTCCATGGATTGCGGGTCGGTCCGAACAACTCGGGCTCGGTGACATTCGAAACACCCAGCTCCGGTGTGTTGGTCTTGCCGAATATCACCAGGCCGGCCGCGCGATACCGGCGCGTAAGTTCCTCATCCATCTCGGGCACGTAATGCTGGAACAGTCTCGAGCCGAACCGCATGGGCTCACCCGCGTACGCTGTCATGAGGTCCTTGAGCAGGAAAGGAACGCCACGGAACGGACCTTCCGGCAGGCCCGCAGCGATGGCTTCGCGCGCGCGTCCTTCCATGAGGTGAATGACCGCGTTGATCTGCGGATTCACCGCCGCAGTGCGGGACAGCGCCTCGTCGAGCAGTTCCGTCGGATTAACCTGTCCCGAGCGCACGAGTTCGGCCAGACCCAGTGCGTCGTAACGGCCGTATTCCGTGAATGCCACGTCCAGCTCTCCCGATTCAGCGATCGGTGAATGATCGTCTTTTCGGCCCGCTCTTGCCATCGGGCCGCGTCGCGCGGAGACTCATTCTCCCCTTGAACTTTTGTTCCACGGCAGTCATGAAGTCCATGCGCAGCTTGCATAGCCACACCCGTCTCCTCGCCCTCATCGCCTCGATTGCACTGCCGTTCGCGTCCGCGCAGCCGAAACCCGTTACCGCCGAACGCATCATCGCAGCCGACAGCGAGCCCCAGAACTGGCTCGCGCACGGTCGCACGTACGGCGAGCAGCGCTACAGCCCGCTCAAGCAGGTCAACGATGGCAACGTCGACAAGCTCGGGCTGGCGTGGTCGTATGCGACGAACTCGACGCGTGGCCTGCAGGCCACGCCGATCGTCGTCGACGGCCGCATGTATGCGACCGGCGTCTGGAGCGTCGTGTACGCGCTCGATGCGAAGACCGGCAAGGAACTGTGGGCCTACGATCCACAGGTGCCGCGAGAATGGGGCCGGTATGCCTGCTGCGACGCCGTAAACCGCGGAGTGGCGCTGTGGGGCGACGCACTCTACTTCGCGACGCTCGACGGCCGGCTGATTTCGCTCGACGCGCGAACAGGCAAGCAGCGTTGGGAGATCAACACGATCGACCGCACCAAGCCTTACACGATCACTGGCGCGCCCCGGGTGATCAAGGGCAAGGTGTTGATCGGCAACGGCGGCGGCGAATACGGCGTGCGTGGCTATTTCTCTGCCTACGACGCGGACACCGGCAGGCTCGCGTGGCGCTTCTTCACCGTGCCGGGCAATCCCAGGGACGGCTTCGAGAGCCCGGAGATGGAAGCGGCCGCGAAGACGTGGACCGGCGAATGGTGGACCGGCGGCGGTGGCGGCACGGTGTGGGACTCGATGGCGTACGACCCCGACCTCGACACGCTCTACGTCGGCACCGGCAATGGGTCGCCGTGGGCGCGCTCGATCCGCTCACCGGGCGGCGGCGACAACCTGTACCTGTCGTCGATCCTGGCGCTCGATCCGGACACCGGGCGCCTGAAGTGGCATTACCAGGTGACGCCGGGCGACAACTGGGACTACACGGCGACGCAGCACATGATCCTCGCGGAGCTCCCCATCGGCGGCAAACCGCGCAAAGTGCTGATGCAGGCGCCGAAGAACGGCTTCTTCTATGTCATCGACCGCGTCACGGGCGAACTGCTGTCGGCGGACAAGTACATCCCGGCGACCTGGGCCAGCCACGTCGACATGAAGACGGGGCGCCCGGTCGAGACGCCCGAAGGCGACTGGAGCAAGGAAACCAAACTCATCGTGCCGGCGGCGTTCGGTGGCCACAACTGGCACCCGATGGCATTCAATCCGCAGACCGGGCTGGTCTACATACCGGCGATGCAGCCCGCGGGCATTTATCCACCGTCGACTGAATTCCTGCGGACCGGCAAGTACACGCGGCAGGAAATGTTCTGGAACCCGGGCGTCGACTGGAACAATTACGCGAACACGGTGTACGCCATCCTCGCGCAGACGGGTGGCAACCTGCCGCAGGACCGTGGCTACCTGAAGGCCTGGGACCCGGTCGCGAAAAAGACCCGCTGGGAAATCGAGTACCCGGCGTTCTGGAACGGCGGCCTGCTGACGACCGCTGGCAACCTGCTGTTCCAGGGCACGGGCGACGGACGCTTCGTCGCCTACTCGGCCGATCAGGGCAAGACGCTGTGGTCCGTGCCGACGATGGTCGGCATCGTCGCGCCGCCGGTCACCTACTCGGTGGACGGCGAGCAGTACATCGCCGTGCTTGCGGGTTATGGCGGTGCGGGCGCGGTGACCGGTGGCGACCCGCGCACGATGGCGTCGGGCAAGTACCTGAACGAAGGTCACATCCTCGCGTTCAAACTGGGCGGCACGGCGCCGCTGCCGAAGATCTCCGAGCGCAATCTCGACATCCCCGAGCCTCCGGCGAGCACGGCGACGGCTGCGCAGGTCGAGAACGGCAAGTACAGGTACGCGGCCACCTGCATGGTGTGCCATGGCGCGTTGGTGGTGTCCGGCGGAGTCGTGCCGGACCTGCGTCGCCTCACGGCCGAGAAGCACTCGATCTTCAAGCAGATCGTCTACGACGGCGTGATCCACTCGGCTGGCATGCCGCGGATGGGCGACCTCGTGAGCGAGCAGGACGTTGCGGACATCCAGGCGTACATCATCGAGCGCTCGCAGCAGGATCGAGCGGCGGCAGCGACAGCTGCAGCCAAGAAGTAGGCACTGTCACCGATTCGTGTTGGCGTCCTTGCCGACGCGTCCCGCAAGCGGACGGTCGGTGAGGGCGTTCGGTCCGGGTCTTTTCCGGGCGAGCGGAAAGGCAGACACGCTCGCCCGGAAAAGACCCGGACCGAACGCCTGATCGACCGCGCCTGAACGAATTCTCGTCAAAGCCCGAGAATTCGTACGGCGCATGCAGCGTCAAAGCGGTGACATCGCAAGACCGTCTTCCGATGATTCGCAACCGGCAATTTCCATGGCTCCGTCACCAGAACGTGTTGGTGAGACTCGTTCTGATGCGTGCCGTACGCCGAAAGCCGACCGTCAACAGGGAATAACGACCCACAGCAGAAGTTTGTCGCTCCACAAATCAGACGCTCAAAGCCGCACGACACCTGCCCGCATCGCAGAGCAACTACGACACCGTCGTCTACGAATGCCGGTCTCTATCGTCGGTTTTCCGTCGCCACAATCTGACGAAGTGAACAAGCACGTCCAGCGATGCGCCCACGGCCGCTCCGAGTGCAACAAACAGGGCGAGTTGCCCGCGTGACGCGCCGTACGCGGCACCCAGCGCGGCTCCGATGGCGGTCGAAACACCAATGCTCACGTCTCTGCTCCGCCAACCAATGGTCGGACCCGAATCATGATGATGCCGAGCCACGCAAACCATATGATCTGGCCAAGTCCAAAGGCGGTACCCAACTCAGCCAACGACGGAACAACCGTCAGAATGCCCGCTGCGCCAATCATGAGTCCGAGGTAGCTCAAGGCGCCTGGTAGCGCGCTGGAGCGCAGCGACGCAATACTGATAATAGCACCCACACGCCCCCGACGATCTCCACGCCACCTCCCAGCCCGTCTTGAATGGCCCCGATTGCGGTCCACACGGACGCCGCGTGCTCTGCATCTTGAGCATGAAGTGCCGCTACGGCCTCCAGCCCCACACTCCCAACCATGCCGCTCGCAATCACCAATCCGGCCCAAATCAGGCCGAACGGCGTGGCTACCTTCATCAGGTCGCTGGACCTGCCGTTCAACCGTTCGTGAAGGGCGACCGACAGTAAGACCAAGACGATGCCAAATACGACGTAGATCAGAATCGTCAACGCCTGGAAGATCGACTGCCTTTCCAGCGCGAACGAAAGTTTGCGTGCGGGCGTCCACTCCCCCGTGTCGCCCGGGTTCAGGAGCGTCGCCATGATCGCGAAGCCAACGATGTAGGCAAACGCCTCGACCAGTGCCGCAATGCCGCCGGCCATCTGCAAGTTAAGCATGTTGTCCCTTGTCCCGATGGCGACACTCGTTTGCCAATGAACTGTTCGGCCACATCAGACTTTCCGCACCCTTAGCATCGATGATCTGATTCGCCAGATTCGCGCCCTGTTGTAGCGCTGCAGCATGATGGGATAGACGTCCCACAGGATGACGACCAAGGCAACTGCCACCAGCCACGCATACTCGCTTCGCAAGAGGAGCCACACCATAACGACCACGCCAACGACAAGACTGCAGAGGTGCACGATTTCATTGAACCGGGTGCGCGGTTCCCATTCGAGCGCTGACTTGAGACCATTTACATGTCTGAAGCCTGGATCGGAACGTCTTCGACGTCGATTCCAGTAGTCGCCCCGTGCGGCGAAGCGCTTGAACCAGCGGATGCCCAGTCGTTCGTGGAATCGACCATCACGTTCAAAGTCCCACAAATCGAAAATGGGGAGGTTTCTCAATTGGAGAACTTGAGACAGCTCTTAGCGGCCCCGTCCATGCCCTCATGATACCTAGCGAGCCGCCCGCAGTCGTAATGACCGCTTGTGGCCGATCATACCGTTCCCGATAGCAGACGTCGTAGGCGCACATCCGACCGAGGCCGTGTGAAAACACCGGCGCTAACGCGTTTGTAGCGCGAACCGACGACGAAGCATAGGCGGGCGTCACGCCCGCATCGCCGCGATCAGCAGTTGAACGCCCATGATCTGCATCACTCGCTTCAAGTTGTACGCCAGGACCTGCAGGCTCATCTCCGTTCGCACGCCGGGTAATCGCTTCGTCAGGAAGTGCGTCGCTCCCATCCACGATTTGAGCGTCCCGAACGTATGCTCCACGGTCTGGCGACGCAGCCGCCCGGCCTGCGGCATGCCGTCGATGCGTTGTTGCATCCGCTCGACCACGTCTTCGTGCTCCCAGCGGTTGATGCGCCGATACTGATCGGTGGTGCACGCGCCGCGGATCGGACACCTCGAGCACGCCGATGACCAGTACTTGTGGATCACCATGCCCTTCTCGGTCGAGCTGAAGCGCCACGTGGCGTATTGCCCGGCAGGACAGCGATAGCGATCTCGCTTTGCCTCGTATTGGAAGTCGCGCTTATCGAAGCGGCCGGTGGTCGCCGAGTTCCGCGTGAGCGGCTTCGGCACGAGAGCCTTGATCTGCGCCTGTTCGCACCGGAGGATCTCTTCACCGCTGAAGTAGCCGCGGTCGGCCAGCACCGTCAGATCCTGCGTGCCGAGCGTCTCCTGCGTCAGCTGCGCCATCGGGCTCAGTTGGTTGCGATCGTGGCCTTCGTTCCCGATCTCGTGCGTCACGATTAGATGGTGCTTGGTGTCGACGGCGGCCTGCACGTTGTAGCCCACCATCCCGTGCCGCGGCCGCTGGTGGCCATTGAGCGCGCATCGGGATCGGTCAGTGAGATCTGCTGGTCCGGTGTCGCTTCAAGCTGCCGCCCGATGGCCTCGAGCTTTTCATCTGTGCACGCACCGTCGCAAGCTTTTCCTTGAGGTGCTCAACCCCGCTCCTCAGGCACAAGTGACGGGTCGCGGTCTGCGCGATCGAGGTCGGCGAGGTAGCGTGCGATGCTCTGATCGAGCTGTTGCTGGCGGGCCTTGAGCTTGTGCGGCGTGAAGTTCTTGTCGCGGTTGTTCACCGCCTTGAACTTGCTGCCGTCGATCGCCACCAGCGCCTGCTCGAACAGCCCGATCTCGCGGCACAGTTGCACGAACTGGCGGCAGGCCTGGCGGATGCCCGGGCCATTGTCACGACGGAAGTCGGCGATCGTCTTGAAGTCCGGGGCGAGCCGCCCGGTGAGCCAGATCAACTCGAGGTTGCGCTGCGTCTCGCGCTCCCAGGCGTCGGCTCGAGGGCAGACGGTTGAGGTAGCCGTAAACGTAGATCTTGAGCAGCGTGCCGGGATGGTACGCAGGCCGGCCGGTCGCCGCAGGCTCGGCGCCTTCGAAGCCAAGATTCGCCAGGTCGAGTTCGTCGACGAACGCGTCGACTGCGCGTACCGGGTTGTCATCGGCGATCCAGTCGTCCAGTCTCTCTGGCAGCAGCGTGGACTGGGCTCGGCACTCGCCTTCGATGAACCGCTTCATCGTGCACCTCTTCGTGTGGCACGATGATATTCGCATAAATCACGCGATCGTTTTCACACAGCCTCGACCCGTATCGGACGTCTGGCCCCCTACGGCCGGGTCGTGGGATGTTGGCGGCAGCGGGGGTGACTGCCGGGCGCGAGGTTGCGGTCGCGCACCGGATGCGGCATGGTCGTTTTTTCCTCGACGGAACCGCCCATGTCACTGACGAGACGAATCCTCCTTGGCATCATTGCCGCCGGAGTGCTCGCCGCGACGGCGCAAGGCGCCGATTCCGAACGCGCTGCGATTGCTGCCTGGACGCACAGCCACCAGCACGCCTTGCTCGACGAGTACGAAGCCTTCCTGCGCCTGCCGAATGTCGCCACGGATCGCGCCGCTATTCGTCGTAATGCCGAGGCGCTGGTGCAGATGATGGAACGTCGCGGCCTCTCGCCGCGACTGCTGGAGATTGCCGATCGCAGTGCGCCACCGGCCGTGTACGGCGAGTGGTTGGTGCCCGGCGCGACGCGCACGCTGGTGCTTTACGCGCACTACGACGGTCAGCCCGTGGACGCCGCCGACTGGGCCAGCGATCCCTGGACGCCGGTATGGCGACGCGGTCGGCTCGACGTCGCCCCCGAAATCGTTCAACGAGATGCTTCGCAATCGATCGACCCCGATTGGCGCCTGTATGCGCGCGCCGCCTCCGACGACAAGGCCGGTGTGTTCGCGATTCTTGCGGCCACGGACGCGTTGAAGGCAGCCGGCCTGCAGCCGACCACCAACCTCAAACTGTTCTTCGATGGCGAGGAGGAGATGGGATCGCCCCACCTGCGCGAAGTGCTGGACGTGCACCGCGAACTGCTCACCGCCGAAGCCTGGCTGATTGCCGATGGTCCCGTGCACCAGAGCGGTCGCCGGCAACTTGTGTTCGGCGTGCGCGGCGACGCCAACGTCGACATCACGGTGTACGGACCGAAGCGTCCCTTGCACAGCGGTCACTACGGCAACTTCGCAGCCAATCCTGCGCTGAGGCTGGCGCACCTGCTGGCGTCGATGAAAGACGATGACGGACGTGTGCAGATTGCCGGCTGGTACGACGGCCTCGAACCACTGGGGCCGGCCGAGCGCGAGGCCCTGGAGGCCGCCCCCAACGACGAAACCGCCTTATTGCGAGACTTCGGCCTCACCGCAGGCGAAATGCGCGGCGTGTCCTTGCCCGAGGCGATCAACCTGCCCTCCCTGAACATCAACGGCATCCGTTCCGCCGACGTCGGCGCGCAAGCGCGTAATGTCATCCCGGCGGATGCACGCGCGACGCTCGACCTGCGCCTGGTGAAGGGCAATGCCGTGCAAGGGCAGTTCAGCCGGCTGGTGGCGCATGTCAAGGGCCAGGGCTTTCACGTGCTCGATCGCGCCCCGACCGACGCCGAACGCGCGCGCTACCCAAAGATCGCCACCCTGGTGTTGCAGCCCGGCGGCTACGCCGCCTCACGCACCGCAATGGACCTGCCCATCGCGCGCGACGTCATCGCCGCCCTGCGTACCCTGGCCGGTGAAACGCTGCTGCTCACGCCGACGATGGGCGGAAGTCTGCCGCTGGTGGTCATCACCGACGCCACCGGTGCCCCAACCCTCATCATCCCGCTGGCGAATTCGGACAACAACCAGCACGCAGAGAACGAAAACCTGCGCGTCGGTCACCTTTGGGACGGCATCGCTACGATGGCGGCGGTGATGCGACTGCCGCACGCCGCGGCATCGGCCACCGCGACGGACGGCGACGACTAATCGTCACGGGTGCGTGGCACCCCATTGACTGGTACGACGATCTGTCTAAAGAGGCATAGCTCGGTGTGCCTCCGCTCTGCGGCAAGCGATGCTGCCGACGAGTCCGTTACCGCTCCTGGCCGATTTTGCCGTTTCCCGCGAGCGGACCCAGAACTTCGGCAGTCGACCCTACCCGGTCATTCGCCCGCCGAACCACGCGCACCCCGCAACGCCTTGATCGCCCGATCGAGCTGGTCTTCGTACTCCAACCAAGCTTTCTCGCCGATACCGCGAGGGCCGCTACGTGCCGGCTCGTGTTCGATCAGGTCGACAAGATCCAGATCTTGTCGTCCTTCGACTCGCCAAATTCATTCATGAACTCTTGCCACGTGATTCGCTTCGCACAATACGCTGCCGCGGCATCGGCGGCCCGCATTCGGCGGTCGTCGGCATCACGCTCGATCAAGAAAGCACTCCCGTTGTCCTTGTTCGACCCTCAGCAGAAGTTCGTCGCGATAGAAAGCAATGGGATGGACCCCTCCCCACACCTACGGCATCGAGTGCCAGACTGGGAATGGGAAATCACCAGTCACGGAATGAGGAGGGGTCGTCATGAAGCTTACTCGCGTGGGTGTGGATTTGGCCAAGCAGGTCTTCCAGGTGCACGGCGTGGATCGGGCGGAGCGCCCGGTCTGGTGCAAGCGTCTGAAGCGAGCTCGCTGGATCGCTGATCTTGAGCGTGACGTCGAGCCAGGCGTCGAGATCGGCATGGAGGCTTGCGGCAGCGCATCACTGGGCGCGACTTCTGCAGTCCAAAGGCTACCGGGTGAAGCTGATCGCCCCGCAGTTCGTAAAGCCGTACGTGAAGACGAACAAGACGGATGCGAACGATGCCGAGGCGATCTGCGAGGCGATGAGCCGGCCGAGCATGCGGTTCGTGGCGGTGAAGACGGTCGAGCAGCAGGATCTGCAGGCGGTGCATCGAGTGCGCTCGAGCCTGATCCGGGAGCGGACTGCCAAGGCGAACCAGCTGCGTGGGCTCGTCTACGAGTACGGCCTGGTGGCGCCTCGAGAGATCAGTTCCCTGCGGCGAGCGGTTCCTCAGTGGCTGGAGGATGCGGAGAATGGCCTGACCGTACGCTTCCGATCGCTGCTGGCTGGCTTGTACGGTGATCTGAAGCAACTCGACGAGCGGGTGCACGAGCTCGATAAGGAAGTCGCCGTGATCACTCGTGAGCACGAGCCCGTCCGGCGACTCATGCAGATCAACGGCGTTGGCCCGTTGATCGCCAGCGCGCTGTACGCGCTGGTCGGCGATGCGAGGCAGTACCGCAACGGTCGTGATCTGGCGGTGGCACTGGGACTGACGCCGCGGCAGCACAGCTCGGGCGGCAAGGAGAAGCTGCTTGGCATCAGCAAGCGCGGCGACAAGTACGTGCGCACGCTGCTAATCCACGGCGCACGCTCGGCGTTGCGCACGGCACCAGGCAGGACGGATCGGATCAGTCGTTGGGCTTTGGCTCTCGCGGAGCGCTCACATCCGAACGTCGCAGTGACAGCGCTCGCAAACAAGACCGCCCGGGTCGCCTGGGCGATGCCGAGGCATGGAGCGGACTCTGAACCGGAGCGCGTGGCGGCCTGAGGCCATGCGTCCCGACTGATCGAGAGAACATCACCGCGGTTGCGAGCACTCCGAAGGATGGCGAACAGGTCGAACCGGCGTCGGCATAACCTGAGAGTGTCCAAGGGCGCGAAGCCCGGCAAAGCAATGAGAAACCGACGCGCGAATAGCCCATCGTGGCCCGACCTCGGCTGATCGAGGTCAGACAGAGGCCGGATATACGTGAGCAGTCGTACCTCGTCGCCGGAAAACGGAGTGCTAGCAAAGTGGGGTGCGGTCGATATACAGACGCTCAACGGTTCGGCTCACCCGCGCGGGGAAGCAGCGCGCGAGCGGTGCGGCCGCGTCGGGTGCAGCCGGAGGTTGGCCGGTGTCGTGGATTCCACAGGTCGTTACCGTCAGCACAACACCAACTTTTGTGGATCGTGAGGAATTGTCGAAACGATCTGCCAGTCAGCGCCGCTCCTGGCAAACACGTACGATGTGCCGTACTCGCCAATTACACTGCCGTTCTTGCGATACCGGATGTACTTGCCGCTGAGGATCGCCGTCGACTCATTGAGTACGCAGATCCGAAGGACGGGCCACTCTGACCGCTCGTACCCCTCCGCCACCAACGGGCGAAGCGTATCCTCGAACCATGTCTTGACTTGACTGTCCATCGAGATGGTGATCGGCCCTGTCGGCTGCAACCTGAGCCACGGAATCCTGATGCGCCGCGCCACAAGATCAGGCCGATCCTCCATGAACCAGCGGCGATACTCATCGAAGGCGCGGCTGACGTCGGCCTTGATCGTATTCTCTTGATCGGCTGAGAGCTGTTGGGCAGCTACCGGACCCGCCCCGAGGCATAGGACCATCCCGATGAACACAAGGAGCGCTGTCATGGATCTCATTCGTCCCTCTTTGATCGCCTCGTTCAGTCGCCCAGCGATCGGGCTAACAACAATTAGGTCGGAACATTTGGTCGCAGCTCTGCCGATATAACGACCGGCATCTGAGCGCATTCTTGCAACATAAGCAGACCGAGTACCGTGCAACTCGTTGATCTGAATACAGCACCGATCTATTACTTCGTCAATTATGCGTCGGCGAATATCTAGGTTCGGCAACATGTCGCCGTCGGCGGCGCTCGTCGCCTAGGCCGATCAGGCGCGCGCCAAAAATTTCGGCCAACGTCTGGTATCGGAAACCACGCCGTAGGACCGCTTCTGGCCGATCTTACCGTTTGGCGACCGGCTCAAACCGACCCGGAGCGGGCCTTCACGGCACTTACCTCGACAAACGATAGCCGATGCGGTCACCGGCGAAGGTGCCGATCCAGAGTTCGCCTTCTACCTCCAGCGCCATCGTCACGTTACTGAAATTCCTGTTGGCCGGTCCACTGGCAAGGATCTCGCCCTGCATCGATTGTGGATCGATTGCCAGGACCGTGAAAGGTCGGGGACAGCTTGCAAATTTCTCGAGGCTGAATTCGGCTGACTGTGCGACGTTGCCGCAAACCGGATCGACGACATTGAGGCCAGCGGTAATCAATCTGCCACCACTTCCCATGTGCAGGTTATCGGGTATGAACGCCAGGGACTCGCTGCTGCGCAACAGCCGTGTGGGATTGCTGGTCGAAAAAGCTGCAACTGTCAGCAGGCCAGACGATGCGACATAGAACTCTCGCTCATCGGCAGATATCTCGATGCCATTGGCATACGGTAGTTCACTGCCCTGCACCAGGGTGAAGTCCTTCTCACCCGGAGACCATCGATAGACCCCGCCAGTAGGTTTTCCGGCGAGCGCATCGCCGATGGAAGCACCCTTGTGTAGCGGAATGGTCGCAAGCAAAGAGCCGTCGGCAAGAGACGCAACGCTATTCGCCTCCATGCCCCCTGGGGTCAAGACGCAGCCGATCCAGGTAAGCACTGGCGCGTCGCCCTGCGCGTTCACGGTGAAGACTTCAATGGCCTCGCGACCACCGTGGCCGACGACGTACAGGGTCGACTGCCCGTCAATCCCTTGGCGCAGGTTCAAGCCATGCGAGACGAAACTGGCTGGGTCTGGCGCGCCAGGACAGGACGCATACCTCGCCGTGTCCTGGCGTGCGCGTGGCGCATCGGCCGGATAGAGTTCCATCCAGGTCTTCCGCCGTGAGTCGATGAGATAGATCGCCGCGTCGGCAGCCATCCCGCTCGCTATGAGCCACTTTGAACCAGGGACGCGCACGAGGTCTTCAGCGTTTCGCGGCCCGCAGACAAAGCTGTAGTCGCCCGAGCCGCTGCATTCGCTGTCTGCCGCCCCGGCGATAGCGCCGGCAAGCATCATCATCAACGCCAGCGACAAAACTGCTGGGTCAGTGAAGCGGACGAGAGGTTTTTTCATGGGCCGAGAACCTGGGAAAGTGGTGGTGACGCCGGGCTAGGTTACTCCACCGGAGTGCATGCAGCAGTGTCGCGGCACGTCCAGTCGAAATATCACGCCGGCGTTGGCCGCCATCGGCCCCTCCAGCAGTCCCGCGGCCAGCAATCCAAAGAGTCTTAGCTTTCATATGGCTCCCCTTGTTGTTGTTGTTAACGCCCGAACCTCGGGAACGTTGGAGCGAAATATAGGCGGGGACTTCGTCGCTGGGTACGGGAGTGTCCGCAATCCCGCGGCCAGTAGCGACGCCCCAACTCCGCTCCAGAAAAGCGGACCTTGTAGGCGAAAGAACGACCCTAACCGGTCATCCGAGCAGAGTCGGCTACGACGCGCGCCAACCATCGGTCAGGCCCAGCCAAGAGATCGCTACTGGCGGCTACTTCGATGCACGCTTCTGCATCTGGAGCGCCAGCATCCGCCACTGCCCTTCGCGATTGACGTACGTGGCGGTGTAACGCAGCAGGGAAGTCGAATGTTGCTGCCCGGGCTTGGCAATCACGATCTCGGAGGTTCCGAAAACGAGGGCTAACTCGCCCTCCAGGAGCACGGACCGCTCCGTGACGGTCTGTCCAACCATGCTCATCTTCAAGACTCCTTGGATCAGTTCTTCCTTGCCCGTCGTAATACCGCGGTCGGAGTTGAAGCGGAAGCTCTCGTCGACGATGCGCCGCAGCGTTGGTTCGTCTCTGGCGACCTCCGCAGCGACATACTCGTCTTCGATGGCAAGGACCCGCGCTTCCTCGGAATCGATCTGCGGATTAACGGGCGCCATCCGCTCCTGGGCAGTTGCCGTGCTCGGCAGGGCGCCGAGCAGGACGGCGAGAAGAGCAGCAATGCGCATGTGGTGGTGGCCTGTAGATTCAGTGAGGAACTTTTGTCCTCAACATATCACCGAACGCTGGGCACTATGGTCTGGGAGGCCCGATCGTTCGCAGTGACTGCAATTGGCCGATTTCGCCGATCCCGAAAGCAATGGGATGGACCCCTCCCCACACCTACGGCATCGAATGCCAGACTGGAGCTGTTAAGTAACCAGTCACGGAATGAGGAGGGGTCGTCATGAAGCTTACTCGCGTGGGTGTGGACTTGGCCAAGCAGGTCTTTCAGGTACACGGCGTCGATCGGGCGGAGCGTCCGGCCTGGTGCAAGCGTCTGAAGCGCTCTCGTTGGATCGCGGAACTTGAGCGCGCGGTCGAACCGGGCGCCGAGATCGGCATGGAAGCCTGCGGCAGCGCGCATCACTGGGCCCGGGTTCTGCAGGGCAAAGGCTATAGGGTGAAGCTGATCGCCCCGCAGTTCGTGAAGCCGTACGTGAAATCGAACAAGACCGACGCGAACGATGCCGAGGCGATCTGCGAGGCGATGAGCCGGCCGAGCATGCGGTTCGTCGCGGTGAAGACCGTCGAGCAACAGGATCTGCAGGCAGTGCATCGCGTGCGGTCGAGCCTGATCCGGGAACGAACTGCCAAGGCGAACCAGTTGCGCGGACTTGTCTACGAGTACGGTCTGGTGGCGCCTCGCGAGCTCATCTCGCTGCGCCGTGCGGTGCCTGAGTGGCTCGAGGATGCCGACAATGGCCTGACCGCTCGCTTCCGAGCGCTGCTAGCTGGCCTGTACCGCGACCTGCAGCGGTTCGACGAGCGAGTGCGCGAGCTCGATCAAGAGATCGCGGCGATCGCTCGCGAGCACGAGGCGGTTGGTCGCCTCGAACAGCGTGCGGCATCGGCCCCCTGACGGCCTCGGCGCTATACGCGCTGGTGGGCGACGCGAGGCAGTATCGCAACGGTCGAGAAATGGCCGTGTCACTCGGGCTGACGCCGCGCCAGCACAGCTCCGGCGGCAAGGAGCGACAGCTCGGGATCAGCAAGCGCGGCGACAAATACGTGCGCACGCTGCTGATCCACGGGGCGCGCTCGGCGCTACGAGCCGCCCCAGGCAAGACCGATCGGCTTAGCCGATGGGTGTTGGCGCTAGCCGAGAGATCGCACCCGAACGTGGCGGCGACCGCTCTCGCCAACAAGATGGCGCGGGTCGCCTGGGCAATGCTGCGCCATGGAACGAACTATGAACCGGAGGGCGTGGTGGCCTGAGGCCGTGCGTCCCGACTGATCGAGGAGAACATCACCGCGGTTGCGAGCACCCCGAAGGATGGCGAACAGGTCGAACCGGCGTCGGAGTAGCCTGCAAATGTCCAAGGGCGAGAAGCCCGAGAAAGCAATGAGGAGCCGACGCGCGAATAGCCCATCGTGGCCCGACCTCGGCTGATCGAGGTCAGACAGAGGCCGGATATACGTGAGCAGTCGTACCTCGTCGCCAGAAAACGGAGTGCTAGCAAAGTGGGGTGGGGTCCATATACGGACTCTAATAGGTAAAAAACGACCCACTACGGACGCTCACGGGGGATCGTACGCATCTCGAGTCAGTGACTCTTCGGGAACTTGGGATTCACCACGCTTTCAACCAATAGTGCCTTGACGACACGTTCGCCTAGCCCCCGGTACTCGTAACGCAACCGAAAAACCCCGATGAATGTTGCTTGCAAAGGCGTATCGAATGATTGCTGCGCCGACGTATACGCATCCAGCACCGCCGAGCTATTGCCAGCGAGAAGTAGCATCGGTTTACGACCCCCACAGGGACTCAAAGCCATGGCATGTTTTGAAACGTGTGCGCAGGCGGCGATGGAGACCTTCTCGCCATCGTATGTGGCGCCACCTTCCTCAATTTCCGCCAAGGTTACAACGGACGGAATTGCAGCTTGGGCATGCGGGTTCAGACACAAGAAGGCCAGCAATGCTGCATTTCGATTCTGGCTTTAGGCGTCAAGTCCCTGCTCTCCATCGATTGTCGTATTGCGACCGAGGCCGTGTGAAAAACACCGGCGCTAACGCGTTTGTAGCGCGAACCGACGACGAAGCATAGGCGGGCGTCACGCCCGCATCGCCGCGATCAGCAGTTGAACGCCCATGATCTGCATCACTCGCTTCAAGTTGTACGCCAGGACCTGCAGGCTCATCTCCGTTCGCACGCCGGGTAATCGCTTCGTCAGGAAGTGCGTCGCTCCCATCCACGATTTGAGCGTCCCGAACGTATGCTCCACGGTCTGGCGACGCAGCTGCCCGGCCTGCGGCATGCCGTCGATGCGTTGTTGCATCCGCTCGACCACGTCTTCGTGCTCCAAGCGGTTGATGCGCCGATACTGATCGGTGGTGCACGCGCCGCGGATCGGACACCTCGAGCACGCCGATGACCAGTACTTGTGGATCACCATGCCCTTCTCGGTCGAGCTGAAGCGCCACGTGGCGTATTGCCCGGCAGGACAGCGATAGCGATCTCGCTTTGCCTCGTATTGGAAGTCGCGCTTATCGAAGCGGCCGGTGGTCGCCGAGTTCCGCGTGAGCGGCTTCGGCACGAGAGCCTTGATCTGCGCCTGTTCGCACTTGAGGATCTCTTCACCGCTGAAGTAGCCGCGGTCGGCCAGCACCGTCAGATCCTGCGTGCCGAGCGTCTCCTGCGTCAGCTGCGCCATCGGGCTCAGTTGGTTGCGATCGTGGCCTTCGTTCCCGATCTCGTGCGTCACGATTAGATGGTGCTTGGTGTCGACGGCGGCCTGCACGTTGTAGCCCACCATCCCCGTGCCGCGGCCGCTGGTGGCCATTGAGCGCGCATCGGGATCGGTCAGTGAGATCTGCTGGTCCGGTGTCGCTTCAAGCTGCCGCCCGATGGCCTCGAGCTTTTTCATCTGTGCACGCACCGTCGCAAGCTTTTCCTTGAGGTGCTCAACCCGCTCCTCAGGCACAAGTGACGGGTCGCGGTCTGCGCGATCGAGGTCGGCGAGGTAGCGTGCGATGCTCTGATCGAGCTGTTGCTGGCGGGCCTTGAGCTTGTGCGGCGTGAAGTTCTTGTCGCGGTTGTTCACCGCCTTGGAACTTGCTGCCGTCGATCGCCACCAGCGCCTGCTCGAACAGCCCGATCTCGCGGCACAGTTGCACGAACTGGCGGCAGGCCTGGCGGATGCCCGGGCCATTGTCACGACGGAAGTCGGCGATCGTCTTGAAGTCCGGGGCGAGCCGCCCGGTGAGCCAGATCAACTCGAGGTTGCGCTGCGTCTCGCGCTCCAGGCGTCGGCTCGAGGGCAGACGGTTGAGGTAGCCGTAAACGTAGATCTTGAGCAGCGTGCCGGGATGGTACGCAGGCCGGCCGGTCGCCGCAGGCTCGGCGCCTTCGAAGCCAAGATTCGCCAGGTCGAGTTCGTCGACGAACGCGTCGACTGCGCGTACCGGGTTGTCCTCGGCGATCCAGTCGTCCAGTCTCTCTGGCAGCAGCGTGGACTGGGCTCGGCACTCGCCTTCGATGAACCGCTTCATCGTGCACCTCTTCGTGTGGCACGATGATATTCGCATAAATCACGCGATCGTTTTCACACAGCCTCGACCCGAAGTAGCCGCTAGGTCTCCGCATCGTGGCGGTGACTCATTGGCCGTAGATCCGTGATTTGAGGTAGTTCGCTGGGCGTCTCCTGGCCGTCGATCGACCAGAAGTCCATGCCTGCGAGCATTCCGTTACGCAAGAACGCGAACACGCCACACAGGTTGCCACGTGACGTTCTCCACCAGAAGTCGGATACCACCTCCATACCCGAGTTCGCCGGCGGAACAGCGCCATCGACGCTGAAGTCGATGCTGCAACAACCGCACTGACATCTCGATGAAACTCTGAGGCGGTCAACCTGCGAGACAGCTGGCTTCGCGGAAGCCTCGCCATTCTGAAGCAACCACGTCAGCACCGCCGTCTCGTCTGGCGTCAGTACTCGGTCTTCGTTATTGCGATCGGTAATCGGCACGTGAGTGTGATTCGCCCCATTTCCCGGATTCGTCAAAGGTCTGCTTGTGGCCGATATTACCAATTCGCGAACGTCTGCTATCTACTGGAACTTGCGGCAGTTGCCAACACGTCTCGGTGACAGAGCAAAGGAATGGTGTCTCCCGGCTTTGCCGGGAGTCCGACTCTCCCGCTGCCGCGTCAGTGGGAGAAGGCAGGGGTAGGCTCGTCGCTGCAGGCCCACCCGTGCTGCGCGCAGCCTCTCCCGGCAAGTCGCCGGGAGAGGCGCAACGTCAGAACGCGACCCGGAAATCGAAGCCCCATGCACGTGGCTCCGAGATCGACGCGAAGGGCGTGCCAAACGTGTTGGCGGTGATGTTGTTGACGCCGGTCACGTACTGGTCGTCGAACACGTTCGTCACGAACGCCGCCACGCCGTAGCGATCGTCGGTGCTGGACCACGCCAGGCGCAGGTCGGTGCGGTTCGTCGATTCGCCCACCTGGAAGTTCGGGCTGGACTGGCAGGTGCCCTGCAGCTGGGAATCGGCATTGCAGCGCGATTCGCCGCGGTAGGCGTGCATGGCCGACAGGTCGAGCTTGCCGTAGGTACCGAACGACCATACGTAACTGGCGCCGAGGGAGGACGACCAGCGAGGCTCGCCGGTCGGCTCGCCCGAGAGGTCGACGCCGCCTGGCGTGACGTAGTCCTTGTAGGTCGCGTCGATGTAAGCGAGGTTGGCCGTCAGGGTGAAAGCGTCCACCGGCTGCCAGCGTGCGTCGACGTCGAGACCGTAGGCCTCGTCGTCGCTGGAATCGATCAGGTACCTGCAGACCTCGCCTGCGGGGCACTCGAGCGAGATCGACTGCTTGTCGTAGTAGACGTAGTAGAAGACCGAGGCGTTGACGATCAGGCCGATGTCCGCGAACAGGCTCTTCACGCCGCCCTCGACGTTCCAGACGTCCTCGTTGTCGAACCTGGACAGCGGTTGCACGCTGTTGAAGCCGCCAGCCTTGTAACCCTTTGCCAGCGACCCGAACACCATCACGTCCGGCGTAACCCTGTAGTCGATCACCAGGCGCGGGCTGATGTCGTCCCACGAGTCCTGCAACTTCACCTTCTGCCCCTCGATCTCCTGCCCGTTGATGGGCGGGAAGGCAAACACGACGTCGAAGTTGTAGGCCTCCGGCGGGATCGGCCACGCGGGATCGGCAAAGAATCCGGCGGCCTCCAGGGCCGCGACGGTAGCGTCCAGTTCCGGCGCCTGCCGCGGACCGTTCAGCCAGCTGAACTCCTTCTCGTCGTGCGTGTAGCGCAAGCCGAACGTGACGTTCATGCGGTCTGTCGCGTGCCAGATCACGTCGCCGAACAGCGCCGTCGCCTCGAACGTGCCCTCGTTGTTCATCACCTCGCGCCACGGCAGCCCGCGCATCGTCAGCGGAATCCCGTTAGCGGCGAGCACGTCGCTGGTAAAGCCGAACAGCGTGCCGTCGGGCGTGCCGGCGAGCCCGAGGTTGCGCAGCACGGTGTCGATGCTGTCCGTGAAGGCATGCGTATCGCTCGCCTGCTTCGCGTCTTCCGAGTAGTAGCTCACGCCCGCCACCCAGTCGATCGCGTCGCTCTGGCCTGAGAGCTTGAACTCCTGGTAGAAGCTCGTGTTGTCCTCGACGTTGGCCGTGTCGAAATACAGCGCGATTCGGTTGGTGCCGTCCTCGTCTTCCCGGTTGACCGTCTCGAACGTCCGTCACGCGGTGGTCGAACGGAAGTCCGACCAGCTGAACGCGTGATCGATGAACAACGTCGCAGCATCCAGCTTGCGCGATTCCTCGTTGCCGATGACGTCGTTGTAGACCGGAGCCTTGAGTGGATTGAGGTAGGTTGCGGGCTCCGGCGGAAACGGTGCGTTCGTGTCGTTGGGGCCGAGCGCGACCAGGCCGATCGCAGGACGCGCAAGCTGGTCGATCTGGTCGTGGTCCCAGGTCAGCGTGGCCGACGTTTCGTCGGTGATGTCCCACTTGAGCGCGGCACGCATGGCCCAGTTTTCCTCCGGCCAGAGGTCCTTGCCCGTCGCGGCATCCTCCACCCAGCCGTCGCTCTGGTTCCAGACGCCATTCACACGCAGCGCAACGGTATCGCTGAGCGGCACGTTGACCATGCCGTCGATCCGCCGCTTGTTGTTCTCACCGAGGCGCAGGCGCACCAACCCGTCGAATTCGTCCGCCGGCTGGCGTGTGACGATCGACACGGCGCCCGCGGCGCTGTTGCGACCGAACAGCGTGCCTTGCGGCCCCTTCAGCACTTCGATGCGCTCGATGTCGTTGAACGCCAGCAGCGACGACCCGGACCGGGCGGAATAGACGCCGTCAACATAGACACCGACCGCCGAATCCGTGCCGACGCCGAAGTCACTGGTCTGGACGCCGCGGATCTGGTACTTCGGTTGCGTCGGGCTGTCGCTCGAGACGACCAGACCGGGCACGAACCCGTTCAGGTCGCCCATGTCCTCCGCCGCCACGTCGTTCAGCAGATCGTTGCCGACGACCTGGATCGCGATCGGCACCTCCTGCAGCGCCTGCTCGCGCCGCTGCGCGGTAACCACGACCACTTCGAGCACGGAAGTCACCGCCGCTGTGTCCTGCGCAACGACCGGTCGCGGTGCGACAAGCGCCGCAAATGCGGCGTTGCTGGCGAGGACAGTCGCGATGGCGCGCGTCAGCTTGCGATTGCGTTGAATCATCGAATCCCCCAATGAGTGTTTCATCTGCTTTGAGTCGGCTCAGTTCTTCGCGGCAAGCATGTATTTCGCGACGGCCAGGCGCGTCTCCGGATCGAGGTAGTCCTGCGGCGGCATTTCCGGGTAATCCGGCCGCTTCTTGACCGGTTTCGCAATGTAGTCGGCGAGGCCCTGCGGGTTGTCGAGGTAGAGCGCCTGGATTACCTGCACCGGCGGCCCGATCATCCGGCCGTTGTAGATGTGGCAGCCGCTGCAGATGCCGAGGAACGCGACCTTGCCGCGCTCGCCGATGTCGATTTTGCGCGGCGGCACCGGCGGCAGCAGGTACGTCGAGACGTTGGCAGTGTGCGTGAAGTCGCATTCGACGAAATCGCCGACACCGGCCGTGACGTACTGGTGCCGGTTGACGATGCAGCTGCCCGGACTGGGGCCGACCCGGATGATGTCGAGGTTCTTCCCGCCCTTGCCCTCGGCCAGCAACAGCGCCTTGCCCTCGGGGATCGTGTCGTAACCGTTGTTGAGCATCACGTTGTCCAGCAACCGCACGCGGTCCGAGTTCGGCTCCGACTCTGGGTCGACGGTGATGTTGGCGGCGTGGCCGTGATCAGTGACGATGATTCCCGCCACCTTGTTGTTCGAGATGACGTTGCCCTCGATCACGACATCGTCCGCTGCCATCACCAGGATGCCCGTGCCGGAAGGGATGCCCGCCACCGTCGAGCCGGGTGCACCGAAATTCCTGGTGTTGTTGTCGACGACGAAGTTGTTCCGGAAGATCACGTCCTGCGTGGTCTTGATCGGCAGGCCCGGCGTGACGAACGCCAGCAGCCCGCCCGTGTTGTCGTGCACGTAGTTGTTCTCGACGATCGCGTGGCGGCTGTTCTCGATCTCGATGCCGGCCACGCTGTCGAACACTTCGTTGTGCGCGACGTGGACATTGTCGCTCATGCCGATGTAGATCGCCGCGTCCGCGATGCGCGAGACGACGTTGTGCTCGACGACGCCGTTCTGGCCGAGCTGCGGGAAGATGCCATAGACACCGGTATCGACGATCACGTTGTTGCGGATCTCGAAGTTGTTGCCGGCCTGGCCCATCACGCCGTTGCCCTTGTAGTTGCGGATCTCGAGGTTCTCGACGACGAAGTTGTTGCCGGAATAGAGAATCGCGTCGTTGAGCTGCTTCTTGCCGTCGAGTACCGGGCGGCGGCCCGCTTCGATCACGCCGATAATCCGGATGTTGTCCTTGTCGATGTAGACCGTCTCGGAGTACGTGCCGGGCATCACGCGGATCGTCGTGCCGGGCTCCGCGTTCTTGACGGCCTGCACGATCGACTCCCCGTCCTTGACGACGACCGATTTGCTGCCCGCCGGTCCCGCCACGGACTTGATCGAGCCCGCATTTGCGACAGACTGCACTTTCCCGGCCGTCTCGCCTTCGGCCTTGAACCCGCCCGCGTACTCCGCGCCGCCGGCCGACGAAGTGATCACCATGTCCGACTTGGAAGCCCGCCCGAGGTAGGCGCCGCCCGCAAACGCAGCTGCGATCGCAGCGATGGCGAGTACGGTCTTTACGATCTTGTTCATGTACGGGTTCCCCTGGGGTTGTCGAGCGGCGGCAGGCCCGAGGGCACGCGTCGCGGAATTTCAGGCATGAAGGCCTCGTCGGTCAGCGTCTGCAGGAAATCGACCAGCAGGCCCACTTCGGTTGCGGTCAGGTTCGGCGAGCTGATGTGCCAGTGCAGGTACAGCGTCTCGCCTGGTGGAACGGCGTTGCCACGGCCCCTGTTGTAGAACTCCACGGTCTCGCGCAACGTGCCGAAAGCGCCGGAATGCATGTACGGCGCCGTGCGCGCGATGTTGCGCAGCGTCGGCACCTTGAATCCGCCCCGCAGCCTGATTGCATGAAAGGTCCTTTCGGCGCCGGCATCGAACGCGTGCCCGGCCGGCTCGGGCGCGCCGATCACGGCCACCTGCCCGTTGGTGAAGAGCGGCGGCGTGTCGCATTCCGCGCACCGCGCCACGAACGAGCGGAAGACGTTGAGGCCTGCGAGTTCGCGCTCATTCAACGCGGCCGCGTAACCGTGCGCATAACGGTCGTAGCGGCTGTTGAGCGAGGTAGACCTGTGCCGCCGTGATCGCGTCGCCGCCACCCGGGAACGCCTGGCGGAACAGGCGGCGATAGGTCGAACTGGCATTGAGGTTGCGCAACAGTCGTGCCGGCTCGTTGCCCATCTCGCGCGGCGAAAAGAGCGGACCCTGCGCCTGCGCCTCCAGCGAGCTGACGCGGGCATCCCAAAAGAAGGACTGCAGGAACGCTACGTTCCAGAGTGTCGGCGCCGCACGACCGGCATCCTGGCCGCGGATCCCGATCGAACGCGGCTTGCCATCGGCGAATCCACGATCCGGCCGGTGACAACTCGCGCAGGACTGCGTGCCATCGCCCGACAGAAGCGGGTCGAAGAAAAGGTAACGGCCAAGGTCGATCTGCTCGGGCCGGAAACCGTCCCGGTGCTGCGGCAGCGATGTGCGCGTCCCGCCCACGCCCCGGTCCTGCAGCGAATCGTAGAACTGGTAGAGATCACGCAGTTCGCAGGTTCCGTCGGCCATCCGCTCGAAGCTCGGCGGACAGCGTTCACTGAGGACGAAGCCGTCCGCGGCCGCCGTCGCCGTCGCCGTCGCCGGGCGCATGCCGGCACGCGTCATCGCCACCGCTGCAACTGCCGCAGCAACCACCAGCACGCTAGCGAGCAGCAACGGCCGTACCGACCTGGAATTCAATTCGTCACCGCACAGTTCCGACCGCGTGGATATGGCCGATCACGTCGTCGAGTTCGCGTTCGCTGGCGAGCGTGGCCGCCATGAGTGCCATCTGCTTGCCGTAGCGATCCTGCGGCTGCGCGCCGCGCAGTCCTTTGCTGAAATTCCGGTGCTGACGCTTGATGTAGGCCGCATCCAGGCCGGCAAGGCGCGGTGCGGACAGCGCTTCATTGCCTTCGGCCCGACCGCCGTGGCACGCGCCGCATTTGCCTTGGTACAGGTTGTTGCCGTTGCGCGCGTCGAACTTGCCGCCTGGCTTCACACCAGTCTTTGGCAACGCGGCGATGTAGGTCACGACTGCAGCGATTGCCTTGTCATCGGGCAGCGCCGCCTGCGACCCGGCACGCATCTGCGCCCCGTAGCTGTCGTCCTGGTGCGAGCCGCGCAGACGCGTCCGGAAGTACAGCAGTTGCCGCTGCAGGTAGGCAACCTGTTGGCCCGCAAGCGCGGGTGCGCCGAGGCCTGGATCGCCTTCCGCCCTCGCGCCATGACAGGCTGCGCAAGTGGCATAGATCTGCTGCCCACTGGCGGCAAACGCACCTGCGTTCACGACACACGCCAACAGGCATGCCCCGAATCGCGACATACGGCGCGGCCGCATCAACACCTCGATTTCCCCCGTCGGCGCATGAAATCCTGCGCCTTCCTTGTTCGCAGCGGTGCGCATTAAAACACCGGGCGCATGCGTCGCGCAAAGCACGACCCCGGTTTCAACCCGCTCAACGATCCGGGTGAACCCAACGGAAGGTCAAGTTGATGCGTACCCCGACCGGTCTCGCGGTCTTCGGCACCGCGTGCAGGTACGCATGCTGTGTCTGCCCCGCCATCAGCAGCAGGTCCCCGTGCGCCAGGTCCAGCGTGTTGGCTGCACTACGCGAGCGGCGGTGACGCAACTTGAACCGTCTGGTCGTACCGAGGGACACCGAGGCGATGACCGGCTCGCGACCGAGTTCTGGCTCATCGTCGGCGTGCCAGCCCATGCCGTCGCGACCATCGCGATACAGGTTCAACAGCACGCTGTTATAGCGATGCGCCGTGAGTTCCTCGACACGATGGCGAATCTGCTGCAGTTCGGGCGTCCACGGCAACGGCTCGTGCACCGTTCCGGAGTACGTGTACGCCGTCCCGGGATCGCCGTGCCACGCAACGAGTCGCGGCACGCGCCTGCGCTCGCCGAAAATCACGATCTCCTCCTGCTGCCAGTCGATCCGCGTGCGCAACAGAGCCAGCAGGTCGTCGGCCTCGGCGGGCTGGAAAGCAGGTCGCCAGAGCCGGACGTCGGCGTCCGGCAAGTTGAGCTGCAGCGGTTCAGTCGACAGCAGCGGCAGGTTGGCTGGAGACATCCGCCGCGAGCGTAGCCTTCATCCGGTCCAGATGCACCCGCACCCTGCCCTTGGGCTGCGACTGGCAGGCGAGCACGTACCGCTGCTGCAGTTGCTCGCGCGAGAGCACGTAGGACGTGTCCGTCAGCGCGCGGACGTCGCCATCGAGCAGGCGGCACCGGCACGTCGTGCAACTGCCGACGCGGCACCGCGATGGCCACGGCAGGCCTTGCGCCAGCGCGGCCTGCAGGATCGTCTGCCCCGGCGCGACGTCGAACTCCCAGCCGAACGGCTCGACGCTGACCTTCGCGGCTTCCGGTTCGCTACGTTTGAAGAGATTGCGCAGCACGATCAGCGTCCCTGTGCGGCCAGTTGCAGCGCGGGCACGCCGCTCGCCCGGTTGGCCTCGGCAGCCAGGCGGCGTTCGCTGGTCGTCGCAAAGTGGCGGTCCCAGTCGAGCAACAGGGGCGTCATGCGGTTGCGATACCAGCCCGGCAGCAGGAACACCAGCAGCATGCAGGTGAGATAGCCGTATGGCAGCGTCGGCGCATCGCGGTAGGCGCGTAGTTGCCAGAACTGTGCGTCGCCTTCGGCATGGTGATGCGAGTGGCGCGCGAGGTTGAACAGCATGACGTTGCTCAGGCGCTTGTTGGAATTCCAGGAGTGGCGCGGTTCGACCGGCTGGCCAGGGTCGCGCACCAGCCCGTAGTGCTCGAAATAGTTGACGGCCTCGAGCACCGAACGGCCCGCGAGTGCCGCGAGCACGAAGATGAATACGCCTTTCGGACCCGCGGCGAGGCCGAAAGCAGCGACGATGAGCGCCGACATCAGCCAGCCGCGCAGGTAGCGATTGTGCAGGCTCCAGGTGCCGTGGCCGAGGGTCTGCAGGCGGTTTCGCTCCAGCTCGAATGCGCTCTTCGTCTGGCCGAACACCGAGCGCAGCAGATAGGAATAGAAGTGCTCGCCGCGGCGTGCCGAGGCGGGATCCGCCGGCGTCGCCAGACGCCGGTGATGACCGTAAACGTGCTCGATCGCGAACTCGGCGTCGAACGTGAGGGCGAGCAGCCAGCGCCCGGCCACCATCGCGCCAGGATCGGTCGTGCGGTGGGTGAGCTCGTGCCCGATGTTCGTGCCGAGCGCGGCGAAGGTGATGCCGGACGACAGGATGGCGCCGAGCCAGTGCCAGGGCGCGGTCGCCTCACGGCGCGCGAACAGGTCGAAGCCGAGGTTGGCCTGCGCCCACGCGCCGAGGCCGAACAGGTCGCCCGAGCCCGCCATCCAGGCCATCGCGACACCGAGCACGAACAGGGCGGGCAGCGCGAAATACAGCAGCGAGTTCAGCAGCCGCGGATGACGGTAGGCCGGTTCCTCGAGATAGTCGCCGAGGGATTCGTCGCCCAGGATCATGACGCCGTAGATCACGAGGAATCCGAGCCACATCCAGGCGCCGCCCAGCAGGATGCCGGTCAGCGTGGCGAGCGAGAACAGGTAAACCGCCAGGAACCGAGCGTACTTGACCATGGTGTCCCTCCGGGGACCGGGCAACTGTCTAGAACAAATGTTCTAAACATAGAGTGCCGCAGCCGGCGGCTCGTGTCAAATGTCGCTGCGCGCCGGGTATACTTTGCACTGCAAAACCATTGCCTCCCCGCCACGACTCGCATGCCCCGCAAGAAACGCGCTACCGCCGAGACGCCCGACACCCGCGGCCGCATCCTCGACACGGCACTGTCCCTGTTCAATGCCGACGGCGCGCATGCGGTTTCGACGCGGCACATCGCGGCGCGGCTCGCCATCAGCCCGGGCAACCTGTACTACCACTTCGCGAACAAGGAAGAGATCGTCCTCTGCCTGTACGAACGCATCGAGGCGCAACTGGAGGCCATACTCGCGCCGCGCGACGTCGCAAAAGCGCAGTCGTTCGATACCGTGCTCCGCTACCTGGACGACGTCTTCGGGCACCTCTGGGAGTTTCGCTTTTCTACCGCGACGTGAACTCGCTGTTGCGGGAGGTGCCGGGCCTCAGGGAACGTTATCGCGACCTCGCCGAGCGCGTGCGCGTCCGCTCGCGCGCCATCTTCGACTCGATGGTGACGGCCGGATGGATGGACGCCACGCCCGAACAACTGGAGCTGCTGACCACCAATGCGTGGATCCTGCTGACACAGTGGTTCACGCACCGGCAGATCATGGACCGCAGGCGCGCCATCCAGTCCACCGACATCCACGATGGCATCCGTCACTTCGTCGCGCTGTTCAGTCCGCTGCTGCGCAGTCCGCAGCGCCGCCAGGTCGAACGCATGGTGTCGCAGCCCGCTGCCTGACGGGGGCGGGGGGGGGGGGGGGGGGCGGACGACGAGCACCAATATGCCGAGCTTTCGCGCGCGAATGATCAACACCATGCTCCGACTCACGGTGAAGCCGCTGTGGCGGCCCGGCCTCACGGTCGACGCGATCCGCCGGCACACGGCCAGGACCGACGCGCGGCTGGGGCGACGCCGGGTCGATTGCGCCACCGAGTCGGTCACGATCGATGGCGTGACGGCGAAGTGGTACGGCTCGCCAGACCTCGCCAGCCGCAACGGCACGCTGCTGTACCTGCACGGCGGCGCCTGGTGTGTGCACCTGCCCGGCATGTACGGAGCCTTTGCGGCCAGACTGTCGGCCGCGACCGGGATGCGCGTGCTGCTCGTCGATTACCGGCTCGCACCGGAGCACCCGTTCCCGGCGGCAGTCGACGACTGCCTGGCCGTCTATCGCGCGCTGGTCGCGTTACCCACCGGCCGGCCACGGGTCATCGCAGGGGATTCCGCCGGCGGCAATCTTTCGCTGGTCACGCTGATGCGGGCGCGCGACGCGCAGCTGCCGCTGCCTGAATGCGCCGTGTTGCTGTCACCCGCCACCGACATCACGATGAGCGGTCCGTCGATCCGTTACAACGCCAAGGCCGACCCGATGTTCAGCGCGGGCGCGGGCGACCTGTTACCCGACCTGTACTGCCCTGGCCTCGAGCGCACGTTGCCGCTGATCTCCCCGTTGCACGGCGACTGGAACGGGCTGCCGCCGTTGTATTTCCTGGCAGGCTCGACCGAGATGCTGCTGGACGACTCCGTGCGCGCGCACGACCGCGCACAACAGGCCGGCACGAGTTCGCGCATCGACGTCTGGCCCGACATGCCGCACGTGTTCCCGCTGTTTCAACTGCTACCGGAAGCGAAGCAGGCAATCCGCGACATTGTCGCGTTCATCGAGGAGCATGCGCGGGAAGTGGCCGCCCTGCCGCATACGGCAGCACCGGATGCACGCATGGCCCCTGCACTTGCATCCGGGACCACGGAGCCCGAACCGGCCAGCAAAGCCTCGCTCTAAGCCGCCCAGCTCTGCCGCAGGAATCCGGCGGCCGACTCCAGCGCGCGATCGGCGTCAGCCAGCACGCCCGCGTTCGCCTGGAACACGTGCCAGCGTCGCGGATACTCTTCCAACTGCGTCGGTACGTCCGCCGCGACCAGCGCGGCATGCAGTCGGCGCGAGTCCTGCAGCAGGATCTCGTCCTGGCCGACCTGGATCAGCGTCGGCGGCAATCCACGCAGTTCACCCTGGATCGGTGAAGCCAATGGGTCGCGCGCATCGCGTCCCGCAAGGTACAGGCCTGCGCACTCCCGCACCCACGGCAGCGAAATCATGACTTCACCGGGCGGCGGCTGGCCGCGGTCCGGATTGCCAAGATCGACCCAGGGTGAAAGCAGGACGAGCGCGGCGGGCAGGGTTTCGCCCAGCTCCCGCAACTTGAGCGCGGTCGACAGCGTCAGGCCGCCGCCCGCGGAATCGCCGACGAATGCAATTTGACCAGGCCCCCAGCCCTGTTCGCGCAGGCCACGGTAGGCTTCGATCGCATCGTCGACGGCCGCAGGACATGGATGCTCCGGGGCAAGGCGATAGTCCGCGACGAAGATGTTCGCGACGGTCCTGCGTGCCAGGTGACTCGTGACCGAGCGGTGAGTGACGTGCGAACCGACGCAATAGGCGCCGCCGTGCAGGTAGAGAATAGCGCTCGAGCCCGGGACAACGCCTGAAGCGCGGACGAACTCACCGGGGACGCCGCCACAGCTGGCCGCGAGGTAGGCCACGCCGCGGGCAGGCAGCGTCAGCCTGGTAATGAGTTCGAGCCGGCGCCGTTGCTCCGGGATGGGACGACCGGCACGGAACGTCGGCCGCAACGTCGCGCGCAACACAGCGCGCAGCACCGCGGCAATCAGTCGTTCAAACCAGCCCTCGCTCGAGATCGCTTGCGTCACGAAAACCTGCTCCCGACATCGGCCTTGACGCACGATATCGCAGGCGACGCCGCTGGCCTCGCCGAAATCGAAACAAGGTTGCGACCGACGAATCGGTCAGTGGGTCGAGGTTGGCGTCGCTTCCCGGGCGAGCACTTCGATGCGGGCCCGCGCCACGCCCCTGCGCATCATGCCGATCTCGGACGCAGCAGCCTGCGACAGGTCTGCGATGCGCTTGCCGACGAACGGTCCGCGGTCGTTGACCCGGACGACCACGCTGCGACCGTTGCGCAGGTTGGTGACGCGGACCATGGTGCCGAAGGGCAGTTTCGGGTGCGCCATCGTGAATGCGCCGGAATCGAATCGCTCGCCGCTTGCGGTCCTGCGGTCGTGGAACTGCGCGCCGTACCAGGATACGACACCCTCCTGCACCGTGAAGATGCCACGCTCGATCGCCGATGCGATCTCCGCCACGCCTGGGCTCGACGACTGCTTGTCCGCCAGGACGTTGCTGCCCGGCAAACCGAGCGCGAGCGCGGTCAACGCCGCGAGGGTGGTCAGGCTCGGCTTCGCGAGCATGCGCGCGGATCGATGGTTGGCCATGGCTCGGCTCCTTGCTGCGGTGCAGTCCGGCCGTATCGGTGTACGGACTCCGGGAACCTCGGTCAAAGCGAGGCTCCGGCTCGGTGACACGAATCACGTTGTTGGCGCGGCCGGCGCAAAGCCCTCCATGAGTGGCTGTGAGGGTGGCCGCTGGTTCATTCGAGTCCCGTTAGGACGGGAACGTCGACCTGAAAGTTCCAGCGACGCTACCAGAGTCGGCCGGGTTCGCTCCCTTGCCGACCTATGATTCGTTACAAATCAATCTGTTACGAGAGCTTGACTCTGGACCAGGTCTCAGGCCGCGGGCTTGTTGCGACGCGTGAAGAACCAGATCAAGCCGGCGGCGCAGGCGACCGACAGCAAGAAACCCAAAGCCTCGGGGACATGCAGGAGTCGACCGATCAAGCCGCCCACGAACGAGCCGCCGATGCCGTAGAGGATCGTGCGCGGCCAGCTCATCGGGTCGGGACCGGGCAACAGGAAGCGGGCGATGCCGCCGACGATGAGGCCGCTGATGGCGCCCACCACCAACAGGACCAGCAGAAAGACTCCGAATCCAGCCCCAACCGTGCCGGCTGCCGTCGATGCATCCATTTGAATCCCCTTTGTTTTTCGATCCACCCGCGGGGCGCACGCTAGCAGCAATGGAGAGACCCGCGCTACCCCCTTTCAACCGTGGCGACATGGCTTCCTGGCTGAGACTTAGACCACTTTGTTGCAGTGCATTGACGCAGCTGGAATCACGTGTCATATCACTTGCGTATCCACGACCGTCGACAGGTTCAGGCGGGCCGGCTCCCGGCGAGCGGCGGCTACTCCTTGCCCCTGAGCGACGCCTGAGAACCACAGGCAGGGCCGACGATGAGCGTACAGCGACCGATTTCCTCTGCGACGGATGCGATCGACGGCGTTCGCGTGGACAAGCCCTCGCAAATGGGCCCACCCGCCAGGCAAGGTCTCTACGACCCGCGCTACGAGCACGACGCTTGCGGCCAGGGGTTCGTCGTCAACATCAAGGGGCACAAATCGCACCGCATCCTCGAGCAGGCGATCCAGGTACTGAAGAACCTGGACCACCGCGGGGCCTGCGGCTGCGAAGTCAACACCGGCGACGGCGCAGGGGTGCTGCTGCAGATGCCGCATGCCTTCAATGAAGAAGTGTGCCGCAAGGCGCGTATACCGTTGCCCGCGGCCGGCCAGTACGGCAGCGGCGTCATCTTCCTGCCGCGCAACCCGACGGTCCGTCGCCAGGTCGAGCAGAAATTCGAGCAGGTCGTGCAGTCGGAAGGCCTGGCCGTGCTCGGCTGGCGCACTGTGCCGACCAACAACGGCATGCTCGGCGAGACTGCGCGCTCCTGCGAGCCGTTCATGCGGCAGGTGTTCATCGCCCGCAGCCCGGACATCGCCGACGACCTGTCGTTCGAGCGCAAGCTCTACGTGATCCGCAAGCGCGCCTACAACGAAATCCGCACCTCGACGCTCTCGGGCGCCGAATACTGGTATATCGTGAGCCTCTCGGCGCGCACCATCGTCTACAAGGGCATGCTGCTCACGACGCAGCTCGACCAGTACTTCACCGACTTGCACAACCCGCTGATGGAAACCGCCCTGGCGCTGGTGCATTCACGCTTCAGCACCAACACGTTTCCGAGCTGGGACCGCGCGCACCCCTACCGCTACATCGCGCACAACGGTGAGATCAACACGGTGCGCGGCAATGCCAACTGGATGCACGCGCGCGAAGCCCGCTTCGAGGCCGAAGCGTTCGGCGACGACATCAGGAAGATCCGTCCGATCATCAACCCGAACGGCAGCGACTCCGGCATGTTCGACAACACGCTCGAACTGCTCTATCTCTCGGGTCGTTCGCTCCCGCACGCCGTAATGATGATGATTCCCGAGCCGTGGTCGAATCACGAGTCGATGGACGACGAGAAGCGCGCCTTCTACCAGTACCACTCGAGCCTGATGGAGCCGTGGGACGGCCCAGCCTCGATTTCGTTCACCGACGGCACGCAGATCGGCGCCGTGCTCGACCGCAACGGCCTGCGTCCCGGCCGCTACTACGTGACCAGGGACGACCTGGTCATCCTCGCGTCCGAAGCGGGGGTCCTCGACGTGCCGCCGGAGGACATCGTGCGCAAGGGCCGGCTGCAGCCCGGCCGGATGTTCCTGGTCGACACGGCACAGGGCCGCATCGTCGAAGACGAGGAGATCAAGCGCACGCTCTCGACTGCGCGCCCGTACCGCGAGTGGCTCGACGAGTACCAGATCCACGTCGACGACCTGCCGCAGCCACCCGAGCTTCCGCAACCCGACTCCGACTCGCTGCTGCAGCGGCAGATCGCGTTCGGCTACACGTTCGAAGACCAGCGCATCGTCCTGACGCCGATGGCGCGCGACGGCATCGAGGCCGTGGGCTCGATGGGCAACGACACGCCGCTGGCGGCGCTGTCGGCCAAGCCGCGCCTGCTGTACGACTACTTCAAGCAGCTGTTCGCGCAGGTCACGAACCCGCCGATCGACTGCATCCGCGAGGAGATCGTCACCTCGGCCGAGACGCGCCTGGGGTCAGAAGGCAACCTGCTGAACCCGCAGCCAGCGGATTGCCGCCGCCTCGAGCTCAAGTACCCGATCGTCACCAACGAAGAGTTCGCGCGTATCCGTCGCATGGACCTGCCGGGCCTGCGCGTGGGCGTGCTGCCGATCCTGTTCCGCGTGAGCCGGGGCGAGAAGGGCCTGGTGAAGTCGATGGAGGAGCTGCGCCTGATGGCACGGCGCCTGATCGAGGAAGAAGAAGTCAACGTCATCGTCCTGAGCGACCGCGGGGTCAACAAGGACTTCGCGCCGATCCCGGCGCTGATGGCGGTCGCGGGCCTGCATCACTACCTGATCCGCGAAGGGCTGCGCACGCGCGCGAGCCTCGTGCTCGAGACCGGAGAAGCGCGCGAGGTGCATCACTTCGCGTTGCTGATCGGCTACGGGGTGAGCGCGATCAACCCGTACCTGGCCTTCGAAACGATCGATCGCATGATCCACGAAGGCCTGCTGAACCACATCGACCACAGGTCGGCCTGCAGGAACTACGTCACGGCCGCGTCCAAGGGCGTGATCAAAGTCGCCTCGAAGATGGGGATCTCTTCGCTGCAGAGTTATCGCGGTGCGCAGGTGTTCGAGGCGCTCGGACTGCGCCAGGACGTGATCGACGAATACTTCAGCTGGACCGCATCGCGCGTCGGCGGCATCGGCACGGACGTGATTGCGCAGGAAGTCCTGCTGCGGCACAACGCTGCATTCCCGGACCGTCCCGCCGCCGATCGCCACACGCTGCCGGTGGGCGGCCAGTACCAGTGGCGCGCCGAAGGCGAGTATCACCTCTTCAACCCCGAGAGCATCCATCGCCTGCAGAAGTCGGTGCGCACGGGCAGCTTCGAGACATTCAAGGCGTACTCGTCGCTGGTCAACGACCAGGCCACCAACCTCTGCACGCTGCGCGGCCTGCTCGACTTCAAGCCGTCGGATGCCGTGCCGATCGACGAAGTGGAGTCGATCGAGACCCTGATGCAGCGTTTCAAGACCGGCGCGATGTCGTACGGCTCGATCAGCAGGGAAGCACACGAGACCCTCGCGATCGCGATGAACCGCATCGGCGGCAAGAGCAACACGGGCGAAGGCGGCGAGGATCCGGAGCGCTACGTGCCGCTGCCGAACGGCGATTCGAAGTGCTCTGCCATCAAGCAGGTGGCCTCGGGCCGCTTCGGCGTGACCAGCGAGTACCTCGTCAGCGCGAAGGAAATCCAGATCAAGATGGCGCAGGGCGCGAAGCCCGGCGAGGGCGGGCAGCTGCCCGGCACCAAGGTGTACCCGTCGATCGCCAAGACCCGGCACACGACGGCAGGTGTCGGCCTGATTTCACCGCCGCCGCACCACGACATCTATTCGATAGAAGACCTCGCGGAACTCATCCACGACCTCAAGAATGCCAACCGCCGTGCGCGCATCAGCGTAAAGCTCGTGGCCGAAGTCGGCGTGGGCACGATTGCGGCCGGCGTTGCGAAAGCGCATGCGGACGTGGTGCTGATCAGCGGCTACGACGGCGGCACCGGCGCGGCGCCGCAGACTTCGATCGCACACGCCGGGCTGCCGTGGGAGCTCGGCCTCGCCGAGGCGCACCAGACGCTGGTGCTCAACAACCTGCGCAGCCGCATCGCGGTCGAGACCGACGGCCAGCTGAAGACGGGGCGCGACGTCGCGATCGCGGCGCTGCTGGGAGCCGAGGAATTTGGTTTCGCCACCGCGCCGCTGGTGGCGACGGGCTGCATCATGATGCGTGTCTGTCACCTGAACACCTGTCCCGCCGGTGTCGCGACGCAGGATCCGCGGCTGCGCGAGAAGTTCAAGGGCAAGCCCGAGCACGTCGTGAACTTCATGCGCTTCGTCGCGCAGGAACTGCGCGAGATCATGGCGCAGCTCGGCTTCCGCACCCTCGAGGAAATGGTCGGCCGCGTCGACAAGCTCGAGGCGCGCAAGGCCGTGCAGCACTGGAAGGCGAAGGGCATCGACCTCTCTACCCTCCTCTACTCGCCCGAAGTCGACCCGGACTGGGGCCGGTTCAAGCAGGACGAGCAGGACCATGGCATCGAGCGCTCGCTCGACATGACCGTGCTGATGGACCTGTGTGAGCCGGCGATCGAGCGCGGCGAAGACGTCGTCGCCGAGCTGCCGATCCGCAACGTCAACCGCGTGACCGGCACCATCGTCGGCAGCGAGATCACGCGGCGGCACGGCGCGAAGGGTTTGCCGGAGGACACGATCCGGCTGCATTTCCGTGGTTCGGCCGGCCAGAGCTTCGGCGCGTTCATCCCGGCGGGCATGAGCCTGTCGCTCGAGGGCGATGCCAACGACTACGTCGGCAAGGGTCTCTCGGGCGGCAAGATCACGGTGTTCCCGCCGACCGGCTCGAGGTTCCCGGCCGAGGACAACATCATCGTCGGCAATGTGGCGTTTTACGGCGCCACCGGCGGCGAGGCCTACATCCGCGGCATGGCGGGCGAGCGCTTCTGCGTGCGCAACAGCGGCGCGAATGCCGTCGTCGAAGGCGTGGGCGATCACGGCTGCGAGTACATGACGGGCGGGCGCGTGGTCGTGCTCGGGCCTACGGGCCGCAACTTCGGCGCCGGCATGTCGGGCGGAATCGCTTACGTACTCGACCAGCACGGCACGTTCGGTGCGCACGTGAACGCGCAGATGGTCAACGTCGAGCAACTGACCGACGATGCAGAGATAACCGACGTGCGGCGCATGATCGAGCGTCACCTGGACCACACGTCGAGCGACCGCGCGCGGCTCATCCTCGATGGCTGGGACGACATGGTGCCGAAATTCCTGAAGGTCATCCCGAAGGATTACCAGCGCATGCTGGCCGCCATCGCGCGCGCCGAGGAGCAGGGGCTTGTCGGCGACGAGGCGATCATGGTGGCCTTCGAGCAGAACGCACGCGACCTCGCGCGCGTTGGCGGCAACTGAGCGGAAGACGACGATGGGCAAGCCAACCGGATTCATCGAATACCTGCGCGAACTTCCTGTCGACCGCGCGCCACTCCGAGCGTATCGGCGACTGGAACGAGTTCCACCCGCACCTGGAGGAGAAACGCCTGCGCCACCAGGGCGCCCGCTGCATGGACTGCGGCGTCCCGTTCTGCCACACAGGCAAGCTGATCAGCGGCATGGCCGCCGGCTGCCCGGTCAACAACGTGATCCCCGAGTGGAACGACCTCGTCTACCGCGGGCTCTGGCGCGAGGCGCTCGATCGCCTGCACATGACGAACAACTTCCCGGAATTCACCGGCCGCGTGTGCCCGGCACCGTGCGAAGGCTCGTGCGTGCTCGGCATCAACGAGTCCCCGGTCACGATCAAGAACATCGAGAACGAGATCATCGACCGGGGCTGGGACGAAGGCTGGGTGCTGCCGGAACCGCCGGGCGCGCGCACCGGGAAGAAGGTCGCCGTGATCGGCTCGGGCCCGGCCGGGCTCGCGGCCGCACAGCAGCTGAATCGCTGCGGCCACCTGGTCACGGTGCTCGAGCGCGAGGACCGTCCGGGCGGCCTGCTGGTGTACGGCATCCCGAACATGAAGCTCGACAAGAAGGCCGTCGTCGAGCGCCGGATCAAGCTGCTTGAAGCCGAAGGCATCAAGTTCCTCTGCAACGCGAACGTCGGCGAGAACGTCGAGGCGCAGCTGCTCCTGCGCGATTTCGACGCGACGGTCATCTGCACCGGCGCCACGCACCCGCGTGACTTGCCCGTCGCCGGCCGCGACCTGCGTGGCGTGCACTTCGCGATGGAGTACCTCACGGCGAGCACGCGCGCGCTGCTCAATGGCGGCGCCGACCACAGCCCGATCCATGCGCGCGGCAAGGACGTGATCGTGATCGGCGGCGGCGACACTGGCACCGACTGCGTCGGCACCGCGCTGCGCCAGGGCTGCAGGAGCGTCACGCAGATCGAGATCATGGCGCGGCCGCCGGTCGAGCGCGCCAACGACAACCCATGGCCGGAGTGGCCCAAGGTCTACAAGATGGACTACGGCCAGGAAGAGGCTGCGGCCAGGCAAGGCGACGATCCGCGCGTATACCTCACGACGGTCAGGAATTTCGTGGGCGGCGCCAGCGGCAGCCTCGAGTCGATCGTGACCGTCGAAGTAAAGTGGCAGCGCAACGACAAGGGCGCGATCGTGCCGGTCGAAGTGCCGGGCACGGAGCAAGTGCGGCCGGCGCAGCTCGCGCTGCTCGCGATGGGTTTCCTCGGTCCAGAGCAGTCGCTGCTGCAGGACATCGGCGTCGCGTGCGACGCACGCAGCAACGTCCAGGCCGAGTACGGTCGCTACGCGACGAACGTGAAGGGCGTCTTCTCCGCGGGAGATTGCCGGCGCGGCCAGTCACTGGTCGTGTGGGCGATCAACGAAGGTCGCGGCGCGGCCGCGGCGTGCGACAGGTTCCTTTCCGGACGATAGCGCTGCGCGGACGGTCTCCGATATGGCCCGGGGGACACGCCATGAATACGTCCCTGTAGGCTCGCGCGCGACGTCCATGTCGCGCGACGGTCCCCCGAACCATATCGGAGACCGTCCACGCGCAGCCTGCCGCGGCAGTGTCCGCACGACGAACGCCGCGGCGTTGCCGACGCTCAGACCATCGCGATGGCGTGCCGCTCGCCGCGCTCGTACACCACGTTGGCACGACCGACCAGCAGCGGGTCGATCGGCCCGATCAGGTCGCTTTCCTTGTTCGAATACGGCAACCGGTGCAGGACGTACCGCATCGAGTTCAGCCGCGCGCGCTTCTTGCAATCCGACTTGATCACGGTCCACGGCGAGTCGGCGGTATCGGTGTAGAAGAACATCGATTCCTTGGCCGTCGTGTACTCGTCCCACTTGTCGAGCGAGGCCAGGTCGATCGGACTGAGCTTCCAATGCTTGAGCGGGTGCGACCTGCGCTCCTTGAAGCGACGGCGCTGCTCCTTCCGGCTGACCGAAAACCAGAACTTGATGACGTGGATGCCGCTGCGCACCAGGTTGCGCTCGAACTCCGGGCATTGCCGCATGAACTCGGCGTACTCATCGTCCGTGCAGAACCCCATGACCCGCTCGACGCCCGCACGGTTGTACCAGGAGCGGTCGAACAGGACGATCTCCCCGGCGGTCGGCAACTCGGAGACGTAGCGCTGGAAATACCACTGCCCCCGCTCGACTTCGCTCGGCTTCTCCAGCGCGACGACGCGGGCGCCGCGGGGGTTCAGGTGCTCCATGAAGCGCTTGATCGTGCCGCCCTTGCCCGCTGCATCGCGCCCCTCGAACAGGATCACGACCCGGGCGCCAGTGTCCTTGACCCACGCCTGCAGTTTCAGCAACTCGACCTGGAGGCGGTACTTGTGCTGCTCGTAAGTCTTGCGCGACATCAGGTTACGGTACGGGTAGCCGCCGTCGCGCCACCCCTCGGCGAGCTCCGAGTCCTCAGTTGCACGACGCAGTGCGCGCGCCTCGTCGCCCCGACGGAGCAGCAGCTTGCGCAGGGCGTCGACGTCGTCCGGAGAAGCGCCGTCGAGAATCGCCTCCAGCGACTCGCTGGCCGAAGTCGAACCCTCCCGCATCGCACGACGCATGATGTCGCCGACGGCAAACGCCTTCGACTCGTGTGCCGCATCGACGGCTTCGCTGACGGAGAATCGCTCGATGCCACCCGCGGTCAGTCGCGGCGCAATGTCGCCTTTGGCGGCAGTGCGCGCCACCGTTCGGGACGATCGGCGCGATTGCGGGCGGGACGCCGTTGCGCGGGACTTGCTGCGGGTGGAGATCGGCTTCTTGGGGTCCATGATGGCGGGCTGGCTGGGGAGAAGTGGCTGATAACCGTGGTCTTTTAGACTAAACCGCGAAGCCCCCTGCTGCCAACGTGGAATCCGCTACTGCCTCAGAGCGGAGCGAACTGCGCAGTGAAGTGACGCAGTTGCGCCGGCTGCCGCTCGATCCGGAAGCCGCGCAGCTGCTCGCGCCGCGTCACGATCTCCTCGAATACCTCGACGACGTAATCGGCATGTGACTGCGTATACACGCGGCGCGGCATCGCCAGGCGCACCAGCTCGGCGTCGGCCGGAACCTCGGCCCCGTCCGGCTTGAGCCCGAACATCACGGTGCCGATCTCGCAGGCCCGGATGCCGCCACGCTCGTACAGCGCGACGGCCAGCGCCTGGCCCGGATACTGCAGCGGAGGGATGTGCGGCAGGAACTGCTTCGCGTCGACGAACACTGCGTGCCCGCCGACCGGCTGGATGATCGGGACACCGAGCGCCACGAGCTTCTCGCCAATGTATTCGTTGGTGCGCACGCGATAACGCAGGTACTGCTCGTCGACGATCTCGCGCAGCCCGACGGCGATCGCGTCGAGGTCGCGACCGGCCAGGCCACCATAGGTGGGAAAACCCTCGGTCAGGATAAGCCGGTTGCGCGCTGCCGCCGCGAGCTCGTCGTCATTGAGGGCGAGCCAGCCGCCGATGTTGGCGAACGCGTCCTTCTTGGCGCTCATGGTCATGCCGTCCGCGGCGGCGAAGACGTCACGCACGATGTCGGTGACTGGCCGTGACGCCTGGCCCGGCTCCCGGCACTTGATGAACCACGCGTTTTCGGCAAAGCGGCAGGCGTCGATGAAGAGCGGCTTGCCGTGGCGGTGCGCCACGTCAGCTACAGCGCGGACGTTCTCCAGGCTGACGGGCTGGCCACCGCCCGCATTGTTGGTGAGCGTCAGCATCACGAGCGGCACTCGATCCGCGGCACGGGCCAACAGGTCTTCGAGCCGGGCCACGTCCATGTTGCCCTTGAACGGGTGTCGGTTGGACGGGTCATGGGCCTCGGTGATGACGAGATCCACGGCTGCGGCGCCGGTCGCCTCGATGTTGCCTCGTGTCGTGTCGAAGTGCGTGTTCGATGGCACGAGCTTGCCGGCCCCGCCGACGATCGAGAACAGGATCGCTTCTGCCGCACGCCCCTGGTGCGTCGGGATGATGTGGCGATACGGCATCAACTCGCGCACCGCGGACTCAAAGCGATAGTAGGACGGTGAGCCAGCGTAGGACTCGTCCCCGCGCATGACCGCGGCCCACTGTTCCGCGCTCATGGCGCTGGTGCCTGAATCGGTCAGCAGGTCGATGATCACGTCATCGGAGTGAATCGTGAACAGATTCCAGTGCGCGCGGCGCAGCAACTCGACGCGCTCGTCCCGTGTCGTGAGCCGGATCGGCTCGACGGTCTTGATGCGAAAGGGCTCGATGATCGTCTTCATGGATGATCCGCCTGTCGGGCTAGCCTAGAGCGCGGGTCCCCGTCGCGATCTCCGTGAAATCCGCACCTGACGCAACCACCAGACTCCCTTTACGTCTGCGCGCCACTGCGGCAGCAATGCGAGCAGCCAGAGCTCTTCGGCGCTCGCGATGAGGCTGGCCGTGGCGGCCAGCCACAGCAGCCAGTTCCAGTGGCCGAAATGAACAGGCGTGCCGATGTAGATGCTGAGCAGGACACCGGCAATCTTCGACAGCACGGTATGAAAGCTGGACAGCCGGCGATAGCGCCGCCAGGCGAGCAGGTTCTCGAGCATCCAGGCCGCCGCCACGGCGCCGAAAAGCCAGCGATGAGCCGCGACAACCTCGCGCTGAAACGCGATCAGCCCGGCCAGGCCTGCCCACCAGACGAGCGAATCCCCGAGCGAATCAGCGTCCCCAACCTGGACTGCAGCCCGAAACTGCGGGCGAACCAGCCATCCGCGGCGTCCGTCAGGAGCGCCGGCACCAGCACCCAAGCGTAGATCGACTGCTCGCCCGCTGCCGCCATCAGTATGAGGACCGGCGCGCAGACGATCCGAGCCAGGCTCAGGGCATTCGGCACGTGCCGCCAGACCGTATGGCGCGCGGAACTCGGGGGGTCATGCGCGGAGTTTCGGCCGGGATAAGTGGCACGAAATCGGGGACAACCGCAGGCGGCCCCAGTAAGATCGCGCGCTCCCCATCCCGCCTCGAGGCACTGCTCATGCGACTGATTCCCACCTGCGCCACGATCATCCTCGCCTCCACGCTCGCCACGTCAGTGCTGGCAGCCGAGCCCGCCATGGACGAAGCCGCGCGCATGCAGTACGCGCTGGGGTATCAGCTCGGGCGCGACCTGGTCGCGATCGAGCCGCGCCCGCAGGACCTGCTGAAGGGCGTCGAAGACGGCCGCACCGGCGGCAAGGCGAAGCTCTCGGAAGAGGAAATGGGCGCCGCGCTCGCGGCTCTGCAGCAGAAGGTCGGCGCACAGCGCGAAAAGGACCAGGCAGCGGCCAGCGAGAAGGCGGCCGCGGCCGGCAAGGCCTACCTCGCCGCGAACGCCGTGAAGTCCGGCGTAATAACGACGGCCAGCGGTCTGCAATACCAGATCGTCACGGCCGGCACCGGCAAGACGCCGGCCGCAACTGACACCGTCACCGTGCATTACAAGGGCACGCTCGTCGACGGCACCGAGTTCGACAGCTCCTACAAGCGCGGCCAGCCGGCGACGTTCCCCGTCGCGGGTGTGATCCCGGGATGGACCGAGGCATTGCAGCTGATGAAGGTCGGCACCAAAGCCCAGCTCGCCATCCCGCCCGAGCTCGCGTACGGGTCGAACGGCCCCCTCGCGAACCAGGTGCTGTTATTCGACGTCGAGCTGCTCGGCGCCATGGCCACCCCCGTGGAAGAAAAGGGCAAGTAGCAAGCGGACCAGGATGCCGATCGCGGAAGACAACGGGCTCCGGTTCGATTACCAGTCGTCCGGCGCGCTCGACGCGCCGGCGATCCTGCTGGTCCAGGGCCTCGGCATGCCCGCTGCGATGTGGCCCGACGTTTTCGTCCAGACCCTGGTGGCCGACGGCTACCGGGTCGTGACCTTCGACAACCGCGATTGCGGCGGCTCGTCGCGCATGGCGGATGCCGGCGTGCCGAACATTGCACGGGCGATGTCACGAGCACTGCTGCGCCGACCAGTCACCGCGCCTTACAACCTTAGCGACATGGCGGAGGACACGCGGGTCGTCCTCGATGCGGCGGGCATAGAACGTGTTCACGTTGTCGGCGTCTCGATGGGAGGCATGATCGCACAGGTCTTCTCGGCGAAGTACCCGCAGCGCGTGCGCACCCTGACCTCGATCATGTCCACGACGGGCAATCCGCGGCCCAGCATCGCGCTCGGCAAAGCACGGGCGTTGCGCGCCTTGCTGCGGCGCCCACCGCCCAACCCCACTCTCGAACAGGCCGTCGACCACCTGCTGTTTGTGTTCGGTGTCATCGGCAGTCCGGGTTTTCAACAACACACCGCGCAACTGCGACCGCACTTCGAGCGGGTCGCACGCCGCGGCCTGTATCCGGCAGGCACGTCGCGGCAGCTCGCGGCGATCCTCGCTTCAGGCGACCGGCGTGGGATGCTGCACGGAATCACGGCGCCCACGCTCGTAATCCACGGTGCGGACGATCCCTTGGTGCGCACCGCTGGCGGTCGCGACACGGCCGCCAACATTCGCGGTGCGCGACTCAAGCTCATTCCCGGGATGGGTCACGACTTCCCGCCGGCACTCATGTCGGGTATCGCCGTGATGATCGCGGAGCACTGCCGCTCAGACCACGGCTGACCCGCCCTGCCCCGTCGACGCGAGCCTGCCGCGAAAAAATGCAGCAGGCCCGGGATAAAGCTGCGTCAGCACCTCGGCCAGCAGAGCGAGAATGACCGAATCGAGGTGGGCGCGCGACGCGTCCTCCTGTCGCATCCCGGGCCACAGGGTCTCGTACTCCGCCGCGCGCCGTGCGAGCGCAGCGGAGACGACGGCTTGCCACCGCGGCGCCGGATCACTGGCGGCAAAGTCGCCACGGCCGCGGCCAAAATGCGCAACTGCGAGGTAACGGATGATCGCCGCCCCGAGCCGAGCCGCCAGGAACTCGTCCGACCAGCGCACCATGCCGCCTGCCAACCCGCGTTCCTCGTTATAACGTTGCGCGAGCTTGCGCGCCCCGAGTGCACCGGCGATGCCACCGAGAATCGCGCCCGCTCCGAACGTCAGCCCGCCGGCAGCGACGTCCGCCGCCAGACCGCCAACCGCACCGGTGACAAGGCCGCCCCAGAGGCCGGCCTTGTCGGCATCCGGCGCGCGCCGGGTTTCGAATTCCGTCGTGACCTGTCGCAGGATGTCTTCGCTGGCCGTGCCCGTGAGGCCGTGCAGCGTGACGAGTTCTGCGGTGCATGCGCGCACGGAATCATCGAGACGATCGAGCATGTCCTGGCGGGCACGCGACTCCTCGACACCGAGCGCGTCGGTCGCACCGCCCTGCAATGCGCGGCTCACTTTGTCCGCGAGCTTTGCCTCCGGTAGCTGCACCGTGTCCCGCGCGAGGCCCTGCAATTGCCGGGCAATGACGGCCGCGCTCTGCCGCAGCACATCGAGGTCACGATCGCGCCATGCCGCGACGATCCGTTCGAACGCAGGGCGTTGCCGCTCGTCCAGGCAATCTGCAATGGCATCGAGCAGGGCGTGCTCCTGCAGCCAGCAGCGCGCGAAGGCATCGAAAGTCAGCACCCGGCGCGTACCTTCCGCATCGTGCCGCCGCAGCACCGCGCTCCACGCCTCAGTGAGTTGCCGTTCAAGCGCGGTGTCGAGGCGGGTGCCGACTTGATTCAACAGCACGAGGGTCGGTTTGCCGAGCCAGTCGAGAATGTGCAGTTCCGGCTCGACGTAGCCGGCGGTGGTCGGTTCCTCCGTCGCGTTGACGACGTACAGCACGACGTCCGCTGACTCGCGTGCCGCTCGCATGGCCTGCTGGCTGCACCAGAATGCACGGTCCGCAAACCGATCCCACACTTGCGAGAGAAACCAGCCAACCGGCTGGCCGCTGGCAGCCAGGCGCCGCTGCAGGCGCACGCTGTCGCCGAACCCGGGCGTGTCCCACAGCACCAGTTCGTCACCGGCCGAGCTGCGCATCAGGACGTGCGATTCGGCGATCTCGGTGACGTGGGCTCGGTCCATGACAGCGCCAATGTCCCGCCGCAGCAGCGTGCGTGCCAGCGTCGTCTTGCCGACGTTCGTGTGCGACAGCAGGGCAAGGCTGACGGTCGTCACGGAATCGCTCATGCGGCTGCACGCCGGCAACTGCGAAGCACCTGATCGACGATTGCCCGGGGCACCTCGCCTCCGGCAGGGATCGAACCGAAATCCAGCGTGCACGCCTCGAACCCGTGTGCGCGCACGAAATCGCGCCACGCCGTGCGGCGCTGCTCGATCCGGACCGTGAGCGAGGCATCGCCACCGAAATGAGCGAGAAACGGGGCTTCGTCGACGAAGATGAGCCAGCGTGAGCCGGCCTTGGCGCGCAACCAACGGTCCTGCGCCAGCTGCAGGATCCGTCCGTGGTTCTCGACCTCGGGCGTGGCGGCGAGGCTGAAGAGCAGGATCTCGAGATCACTTGCGGCGCCGCTGGCCGGCGTGCTGAAGCGTTCCTCCTCGCCGTACGCAACCGCAGGCGCAAATTCGATGCGGGAATCCGCGCCGAATGCCGCACGCAGCACGCGCTGCACGCCTTGCTCTGAAGCGGCAGCAGGCTGGTAGGCGAAGCACGTCAGCCGCGTCGTTTGCGCGGGTAAAGCGGCATCGCTGGCACCCAGGGTGCGGCGCGCATAGGGCAGCAATGATTCCGGCGCCGCCAGCTTCGCGCCGGCGCGCGTCAGGCGCAGTGTCGCCGTCAGCGCCAGCAGCAAGCGAGGCACGATGACGTAAAAGATGGCCGTGGCGGCCATGAGATGGATCCACGGCGCCGCTGGACCGCCGCCCTCGCCGTTGCGCCAGTGCAGTGACGCAACCGCGACGTCGTCCGCGGGCAGCTGGATGCCGGTAATCACCGAGGCCGGACCGTAGATCATTCCCAGCAGTACACGAACCTGTTCTGCCCCAAGGAACGTGCTCTCCCAGCCGGCGCGGTACTCGAGGGCAATGCCGCGCAGGTAAAAGCCGGCGATCAGGCCGAGCGCGACGACTGCCGAGCCGAAATGAAACAGCCGTTTGCCCTGCCACACGAGCAGCGGCTGGGCGATTGGCCACCATTCGTCGGAAAAGCGACGCAGCGCCGCCGACAGCGGCCGGTGATAGAAGGAAGACTGCTTGATCAGTCTCGCTGCACGCTGCCAGGTCCAACGCGCAGGCCACAAGGTCCAACCGGGCAACATCGACGTGGAACCTGCAGGCGGGGCAGGTTCGCGGCGCAGTGAGGACACCGCCAGCACTGCGTAGACGACCAGGTTCCACAGCACCACGCCAAGCAAGGGGAACGCCAGGATCTCGATCCGCACGCGACTGTCGAGGAGCGACAGCGCGAGACCCAGCCCGAACGCGGCGAGCAGGACGAGCCCGCCCACGCCCGCGAGTTGCGATTCGAGGCCGACCGCCCTGGTGACGACAGGGTGGCGCTCCGCCAGTTTCGCCCGCAACGAGTCGGCTCGCGTTGCCAGCACCTGCCAGGCGTGAACCGCACCATCACCGTTGCCGGCCGGGTGTCGACGCAGCGCGTCGCGCGTCGCGGCATCGCGCTCGGCGAGCGGCAGGACCGAGCCGTCCGGGTCCTGCTCTTCGACATTCTTGACCAGCAGGATTGATCGCAGGGAATTCGCGTCGTACATTGGGCTCAAACCACGGTTTTCCTCAGCTGTTCCCCGGCGGCCAGTCTAGCAAGACCTCGCTTCCTCCAGGCCCGTGGTATTTTGCGCGGCCGAGGAGTCCCGCCGTGTTCCGTCGATTCGAACGCCTGGTCGAAACCTATCCCGACACCAAGCCGGCTACCCCGCCGCGCACGTTTTTTGCCTTCCTGTGGCAGTCCTCCGCCGGCCTGCGGCCGTACATCCTGCTGATGACGCTTTGCACGGCCGTCATCGGCGCGTTCGAGGCCATGCTGTTCGCGATGCTCGGGCAACTCGTCGACTGGCTGGCGAATGTCGAACCCTCCCGGCTCTGGGCCACGCAGCGTCAGAACTTCCTGCTGTTGATCGGGGTCCTGGCCGCCAGCCCGCTGGTCGTCGGGCTGTTCGCCCTGCTCAAGTACCAGGTGTTGTTCGCGAACTTCCCGATGCGGCTGCGCTGGAACTTCCACCGGTTGATGCTCGGCCAGAGCATGAGCTTCTACCAGGACGAGTTCGCGGGCCGCGTCGCGACCAAGGTGATGCAGACGGCGCTCGCCGTGCGCGACGCATGGCTCACCGCCACGGACATCCTCGCGTTCATTGTCATCTACTTCGTGACCATGCTCGCGATCGTAGGGACGTTCGACCTGCGCATGCTCGCCCCGTTCGTCGGCTGGCTCGTGCTGTACTCGGTGAGCCTGGTCTACTTCGTGCCGCGCCTGGGGAAAGTTGCCGCGGCGCAGGCGGACGCGCGCTCCCTGATGACCGGGCGCGTGACCGACGCATACACCAACGTCGCGACCGTGAAGCTGTTTTCGCATGCGAGCCGCGAAGCCAGCTTTGCGCGCGCCTCGATGCAGGAATTCATGCAGACGGCCTATGCGCAGGGCCGCCTGGTGAGCGGGTTCGAGATCATCAACCACGTGCTCAGCATGGTGTTGATTGCTGCTACCGCCGGCGTGGCCCTGTGGCTGTGGGTGCAGGGCGAAGTGGGTGTGGGCGCCGTCGCCGCCGCGAGCGCCATGGCGCTGCGCCTGAACGGCCTCGCGCACTGGATCATGTGGGAAGTCGCCTCGCTGTTCGAACACGTGGGCACGGTCGAGGACGGCATGCGCACTTTGTCCCGCGCGCATACGGTGGTCGACGCGCCGGATGCAAAGCCGCTTCGTGTCACACGCGGCGAGATCACCTTCGAGCACGTCACGTTCGCCTACGGCGGCAAACGCACCGTCGTGGACGACCTGTGCCTGCACATCCAGCCGGGCGAGAAGATCGGCCTGGTCGGGCGATCCGGCGCCGGCAAGAGCACGATCGTCAACCTGCTGCTGCGTTTCTACGACGTCGAGCAGGGCGCGATCCTGATCGACGGGCAGAACATTTCTGACGTGACCCAGGACAGCCTGCGCGCACAGATCGGGATGGTCACCCAGGACACTTCGCTGCTGCACCGTTCGGTACGGGACAACATCGTCTACGGACGGCCCGATGCCGGAGACGAAACGATGATCGCGGCCGCCAGGCGTGCCGAGGCGCACGAATTCATCGAGAGCCTGTCCGACGTCAAGGGCAGGCGCGGTTACGACGCACACGTCGGCGAGCGCGGCGTGAAGCTGAGCGGCGGCCAGCGCCAGCGCATTGCGATCGCGCGCGTCATGCTGAAAGATGCGCCGATCCTGCTGCTCGACGAGGCGACGAGCGCACTCGACAGCGAAGTCGAGAACGCGATCCAGCAGAGTCTCTACCGGCTCATGGAAGGCAAGACCGTCGTCGCCATCGCGCACCGCCTGTCGACGATCGCGGCGATGGACCGTCTCGTCGTCATGGACAAGGGTCGCATCGTCGAGGAAGGCGATCACCGCTCACTGCTGGAACAAGGCGGACTGTACGCGCGCCTGTGGGCGCATCAGAGCGGCGGTTTCCTCGGCGAAGACGCAGACGACGAAGAATCCATCGCCGCGCCGCGCACTGCTGCGGCGGGCTGACGCTCACCGGCTTCCGGAGGACGCATGTGCAGGATCCTGTTCGCACTCATGGCGGGACTACTTGTGACTTTCCAGTTTGTCCACGCGACCGATCTCGCAGCCGGTACCGATGGCATCGCAGCGATCGTCAAGGATTTCGACGCATTCAACCGCGCGCAGGATCCGATTCGTGCAGCCCAGCGCGGCGACAAGGAGGCCGCGCGCATCTGGCCGGACAATTCGCCGCCGGCCATCGCTGCACGCAAGGCCGCATACCAGGCTCTTCAGCGTCGACTGCAATCCCTGCCAGCCAGGGGCCTGGCCGGCGAAGACGACCTCAACCGCCAGTTGCTGCTCGACCGCGTCAGCCTCGCGCTCGATGGCCTCGCTTTCGATGAGGAGCGCATGCCCTTCATCAGCGGCGACGGCTTCTACACGACGGCGGACTATGCCGCGCTCAACACGGTGCTTGGCGACGAAGCAGCGGCGGACGCCTGGATCGCGCGGCTCGAGGCACTGCCCGCCTACTACGCGCGCGAGACGGAGAACCTGCGTCGCGGCATCAGGACCGGCATGACGCAACCGCCACGCACGGTCGAGCGCGCCATTGCGGACGTGCGCGGGCAGGTTGCCCAGACGGACGACAAGACGCCGCTGCTTGCCCCCTTCCGCAGCGTGCCACAGTCGTTTCCGGCAGACCGGCGCGCGGTTCTCGAGGCCCGCGCCCGCAGCGTCCTGCACGCGCAGGTACGACCCGCCCAGCAGGCGCTGCTGCATTTCCTGGAGCACGAGTACCTGCCCGCCGCGCGAGCGGACATTGGCATCGGCAGCGTGCCGCAGGGCAAGGAGTACTACGCGTACCTCGCCCGTCGGCACACGTCGACAGTGAAGACACCGGCCGAGATTCATGCGCTCGGCGAAAGTGAAGTGCAGCGCATCCGGGCCCGGATGGACCAGGCCATCGCCAAGGCGGGATTCAAGGGGACATTCCAGGAGTTCCTCGTGTCGGTGCGCAAGGACCCCCGATTTTATGTCGGCGCGGCCGAGTACGGCGAAAAGTGCAGTGAGGTCGCGAAGCGTGCGGATTTTGCGATGCCGAAGTACTTCGGAAAGCTGCCGCGCCTCTCCTACGGCGTGCTGCCGATGCCCGCCGGCCTGGAAAGCAGCGCCAATGGCTATCTGCCCGGCGCACCCGAGCAAGGCGTTGCGGGCATGGTGGTCTACAAGCCCTGGATGGCGGAAAAGATGCCTACCTTCGGCATCCCGGCCTGGGTGCTGCACGAAGGCGTTCCCGGCCACCACCATCAGATCTCGCTGAGCCAGGAACTCACGGACTTGCCCGAGTTCCGGCGCGCCGACGACGTGACCGCCTACGTCGAAGGCTGGGGACTGTATTCAGAGTACCTGGGCGAGGAGATGGGGATCTACCGCGACGCGTACGAACAGTTCGGAAGGCTCTCGCTCGAAATCTGGCGCGCGTGCCGGCTGGTGGTCGACACCGGCATGCACGTGATGGGCTGGTCGCGCGAACGGGCGATGGCCTGCCTGCAGGAGAACAGCGCGCTCGCCCCGGCGGAAATCGCGTTCGAGATCGACCGCTACATCGCCTGGCCCGGCCAGGCACTCGCCTACAAGATCGGCGAGTTGAAAATCATCGAACTCCGCCAGCGGGCAGCAACGCGGCTCGGGGCGAAATTCGACCTGCGCGAATTCCACGACCTGGTCCTGGGCGCAGGGCCGATGCCGCTCGACCTGCTTGAAGCCCGCGTCGACCGCTGGATCGAGGCGCGGACGGCTCGATGAGGTCGACTCGGCGCAAACGCAGCGGAAGCAGCTGCGTCAGCGCTCGAACTCGACCGTGACGTGCACCAGTTCCTCGTGCACGGCAAGTGCCGAGCGCACTTCGGCGGCATGCATCGCCTGCGCGTGGGCGAGGTGCACGATGCAGGCGTACTTGCCCCGCCCTACGCGCCACACGTGCAGATCGCGAAGTTGCGGTGTGCCAGGCAATGCAGCGATGACCTCGCGTACTTCCTGCACGACCGGCGAATCCATTTCGGCATCGAGCAGCACGCGACCGGTGTCGCGTAGCAATCCGACCGCCCAGCGCCCGACCAGCACGGTGCCAACGATCCCCATCACTGGATCGAGCCAGGTCGCACCGAAGTATTTGCCGCCCGCCAGTGCGATGATCGCCAGCACCGAAGTGGCGGCGTCCGCCACGACGTGGAGGTAGGCCGAGCGCAGGTTCAGGTCGTGATGGTGCGCATGGCCGTCGTTGCCGTGGTCGTGCGCATGATGCCCGTGCCCATGATGCCGCTTGCCGGAATCGTGCCCGGTCGACAGCAGCCAGGCTGACAGTACATTGACCGCGAGACCGAGGATGGCGACCGGTATGGCCTCGTCGAAACGGATGGGCGCCGGGTTGAAGAGCCGGGACACGGACTCGATCCCCATGTAGGCGGCGACACCGACCAGGAACACCGCGCTGGTGTAGCCGCCGAGCACCTCGATCTTCCACGTGCCGAACGCGAAGCGCGGGTCGTGGGCATGGCGTCGCGCCAGGTAATACGCGCCCGCCGAGACGCCGAGCGCCAGGGCGTGCGAGCTCATGTGCCAGCCATCGGCCAGCAGCGCCATGGAACCGAGCACGGTGCCTGCGGCAATCTCGATGACCATCATCACCAGCGTGAGCCACATCACCTGGCGCGTGCGGCGCTCGGCAACCGGATTGCTGGTGTCGAAAACGTGGACGTGCGCGTCGTGACGGCCGGTCGGTGACATGCTGGAACCCGTGCGATCGCGCGCCGCCCACGGCAGCGCTGCGAAGCACCGCATTATGCCGCCTTTCCGCCGGGCAACCTCAGCCGGAGTTGCCGCCTTGCAGCGCCTTGGCGATCGTCCACTTGGCGAGCTGGGCCATGTGCACCTCGTCAGGGCCGTCGGCCAGGCGCACGAAGCGCCCGTAGCCGAAGGCCGTCGGTATCGGCGTGTCCTGGCACAACCCCATTCCGCCATGCGCCTGCATCGCGCGATCGCAGACGTCCTGGCACATGCGCGGCGCGACGATCTTGATCATCGAGATGAGGTCCGCCGCGCCGCGGTTGCCCTCGCGATCCATCTTGTCCGCCGCGGCGAGCGTCAGCAGGCGCGCCTGCTCGATCTCGCAGCGTGAACGCGCGATCGCTTCACGCAGACTGCCCTGCTCGCTCAGCTTGCGGCCGAACGCCACGCGCGAGTCCACTCGCCGGCACATCAGTTCGAGCGCCCGCTGCGCCGCGCCGATGAGACGCATGCAGTGGTGAATGCGACCGGGGCCGAGCCGGCCCTGCGCGATCTCGAAGCCGCGGCCTTCGCCGAGCAGCAGGTTCGACGCCGGCACGCGCACGCCCTCGAGCGCAACCTCGCCGTGACCGCTCGGTGAGTGCACTTCGCCGAACACCTTGAGCGGGCGGACGAGGCGCACGCCCGGCGCCCGGCGCGGCACGAGAATCATGGATTGCTGCGAGTGCTTCGGACCGTCGAAGCGGGTCTTGCCCATGACGATCATGATTTCGCAGTCGGGGTGATAGATGTTGCTCGACCACCATTTGCGGCCCGTCACGACGTAGTCGTCACCGTCGCGGACGATCGAGCATTCAATGTTGGTCGCGTCGGAAGACGCCACCGCAGGCTCGGTCATCAGGAAAGCCGATCGGATGCGGCCTTCGAGCAGCGGGGTGAGCCACTGCGCCTGCTGCTCGGCGCTGCCGTAACGCGCCAGCACTTCCATGTTGCCGGTGTCCGGGGCGCCGCAATTGAAGATCGTCGAGGCCCAGTCGACGCGACCCATGAGTTCCGCGAGCGGTGCGTATTCGAGATTGGTCAGGCCCGGGCTCCACGGCTGGTATTCGTGGGGCAGGAACAGGTTCCAGAGCCCGGCTTCGAGCGCCCTGGCCTTGAGTCCTTCGACCATGGGCGGGACGACCCAGCGCCTGGCCGGATCCTGCACGAACTCCTCGTATTCCGCCTCGGCCGGGAAAATGTGCGCCTGCATGAAGTCGTCGACACGACGCATCAACTCGCGCGTGCTGGGGCTGTATTCGAAATCCATGACGGGTGCTCCGGGCCAGGTCCGGCGGCCAGTGTAGGCCTGTCATGACATTTCCATAGTGCAATGTTTTAATGAATAATCATTCACATCATGCATCTATCGCGGATCGACCTGAACCTGCTCGTGGTCTTCGACACCGTCTTCACGGCGGGCAGCATCACGGCCGCGAGCCGCAAGCTGAACCTGTCACAGCCAGCCGTCAGTCATGCGCTCGCGCGCTTGCGCGACGTGTTCGGCGAGCCGCTCTTCGAGCGCCAGGGACGCGGGATCGTTCCAACTCCGCTCGCTCGCTCGATTGCGGGACCGGTCCGGGAAGCGCTCGGCGTGATGGAGCGCACGTTCGGCCAGGCTGCGGGGTTCGAACCGACCACGGCCGAGCGGCACTTCCGCATCGGCCTGCGCGAGGCGCTTGAACCCGGCGTGCTGCCCGCGCTGAGCCGGGTCGTCTGTGCCGCGGGACCACGTCTCGGCGTGTCGTCCGCGAGGCACGACCGCCCTCGTCTCGAAACGGACCTGGCCGCCGGCGAATTCGACGTCGCGCTCGACGTCCTGCTGCCGGCAGCGGACCGCGTGCCGCACGAACGCGTGCTCACCGATCGCCTGGTTGTGATCGCACGCAAGGACCATCCACGGCTGCGACGCATGAGGCGCAGCGGCTGGAACCTCGACGCCTACCTTGCGCTCGATCACGTGCAGGTTTCGTCGCGCCGGCGCGGCGCCTCGCTGGAAGACGTTGCCTTGCAGTCGCTCGGCCAGGCCCGGCGAATCCGGCTGCGCTGCCAGAGTCACGCAGCCGCGTGCGGAGTCGCCGCCAGCACCGACCTGGTCGCGACGTTGCCGGAGACGTATGCACGCCACGTTCTCGAGCGCGACATGTACCAGGTCGTGGAACTGCCGCTCGCTGGCATCCGCCTCGAGACGTACATGTACTGGCCAGCGAATGCGGAACGGGATGCGGCCAACCGCTGGCTGCGCGACCAGGTCCGGACCGCACTGCGGAGCCGCCGCTAGAGCGCGAGCGTCATCCGCACGAGTTCGGGCTCGTCGGTGTCGGAGCGCGTCGCGAAACCAAGCGACCGCGAGAGGTCGATCATGCGGGTGTTCTCGCGCAGCGTGATCCCGGTCATCACCTTGAGGCGCCGGTCGCGTGCAATGTCGATCAGGCGCTGGAACAGGCTCCGGGCCACGCCCTTGCCTTGCCACTCGTCACTCACGACGATCGCGAACTCGCAGGACTCCTCGTCCGGCAGCGTGATGTACCGGGCCACGCCGATCTGCTGTTCGGCGCCATCCGGCAGGCGCAGGACCACGATCAGGGCCAACTCGCGGTCGTAATCAATCTGCGTGAATCTGGACAGCATTGCCGGCGAAAGGTCCTGCAGTCCGAACATGAAACGCAGGAACCGTGATTGTTCTGACAGCCGATGGACGAAGTCCCGCTCGAGTTCAGCGTCCTCCGGTCGGATCGCACGGATCGTCGCCTGTTTTCCGTCCGGCGTGTCGAGCGGATACTCCAGCGCGCTCGGATACGGGTGGATCGCCATGTGGCGATAGAGCAGCTGCGGTTGGGGCGCGGGCATCACGCCGATGCGCGCATCCACGGCAACGGCACCCCTGGCAGTCACGATCACCGGGTTGATATCGATCGCACCGACGTCCGGCAGTTCACAAACGATCTCGGACACGCGCAGCAACATGTCCTCGATTGCTTCCTGCGCGGCGGCCGGCGCTCCGCGCAGCGGCTGCAAGGCCATGCTCGCGCGGGTGCGGCGGATCAGGTCCCGTGCCAGGTACGGATTGAGCGGCGGCAGCGCCACGGCGCGATCGCGGATCACCTCGACCATCGTGCCGCCGAGCCCGAAGCTGATCGCCGGGCCAAACACCGGATCGCGCACTGCGCCGATCATCAGTTCGCGCCCATGCCGCTCGACGTACATCGGCTCGATCAGCACGCCCTCGAGTCTCGCGTCCGGCCGCGCGATGGCGACGTCGCGCAGCATGTTTTCGTAGCCGTCGTGCACGCTGCGCGCGTCGGTGCGGCCGAGCCGCACGCCACCGACGTCGGTCTTGTGCGCAATGTCGGGCGACAGGATTTTCATCGCCACCGGGAAGCCGATCGCCTCGGCCACCTGCACGGCCTCGGCCGCCGAGTACGCTGGACGACTGCGGACGACAGGGATGCCGAACGCTGCCAGCAGTTCTTTGGAATCGGCCGGGTTGAGCCACTCGTTACCCGCCGTGCGCGCCGCGTCGAGCAGGCGTTGCGCCGTGGCGCGATCGGGTTTCGAGGTCGGCCCGAGCGGCGCTGGAACCTGCAGCAACTGCTCCTGGTTGGCAGTGAACAGTGCGAGCGCGGCAATGGCGTCGACCGCAGCTTCGGGGGTCTGGAAGGCCGGAACCCGATTCTCAGCGAAACGCTGGCGTGCCGCCGTTACCGCCTCGCCCCCCATCCAGCACGTGAAGACCGGCTTGCGCTGGGCCGTGGCCACCGCGATCAGTTCGATTGCAAACTGGTCCGCATTGGTGAGCGCAAATGGCGTCAGGATTGCGAGCAACGCATCAACATCGCCGTCCTGCAGGCACGTTTGCGCCGCCTGTGCGTAGACCTGTGCGGACGCGTCGCCGCGAACGTAGACGGGATTGCCATCCGCAGCACTGGGCGGAAGCAGCACATGCAGCCGCGCGAGCGTCGCGTCGTTCAGCTCGGCCACTGGCAGCCCCCGATCAACGGCGCGGTCTGCCGCCAGCTGCCCGGGCCCGCCCGCATTTGTCACTATGCCCAGCCTGCGCCCGCGCATCCGCACGCCCGCACCGAGCGTGCTTGCCGCACTGAACAGCTGGCTGAAATCGCGGATGCGCAGCACGCCGGCGCGACGCATCGCCGCGTCGAAGACATCGTCACCACCCACGAGCGAGCCCGTGTGGAAGGCGAGGCTGCCACGCCCTTCGAGCGAACGCCCCGCCTTCATGACGACGACGGGCTTCACGCGCGCGGCGGCCCGCAGCGCGCTCATGAAGCGGCGCGCGTCGCCGACGCCCTCGAGGTAAAGCATGATTCCGTCGGTCGTCCCATCGCGCGCGAGGAAGTCGAGCACGTCGCCAAAGCCGATGTCATCACCGACGCCGGTAGAGATCACCGTCGAGAACCCGACGTGACGGGAGCGGGCCCAGTCGAGCGTTGCCGCGCACAGCGCGCTCGACTGCGACACCAGCGCAAGACGGCCCGGTTTGGGGAGCGCCGCGCCACAGGAGGCATTGAAGCCGTTGTCGGTCCGGATCACACCGAAGCTGTTTGGCCCGAGCAGGCGCAGGCCGTACCGGCTCGCGACCTGCAGCATCGCCCGCTCCCAGGCTGCGCCTGCCTCGCCACCTTCGCGAAATCCCGCCGATACGATGATTGCCCCGCGCACCCCGCGCTCGCCGCAGTGCTCGAGCACGGTGGGCAGGGTCGGCGGAGGCGTGGCGATGATCGCGACGTCCACCGCCTGCGGCAGCGAGCGCACGTCTGCATAGGATGGCTGGTCGCTGATGGTTGCGTGCCGCGGATTGACGTAAAAGACGGAACCGCGAAAGCCGCCTTCGCGCAGGTTCCGGCACAGGACTTCGCCGATCGAACCGGGTGTATCGCTCGCACCGACCACGGCGACTGACGCGGGGCGCAGCACTGCCTCGATGCGTTTCGCGGTCATGGCTGAAGTGTACTCCCGGAGGTAAGCAGGACTCGTAAATGCTAGCCTCCAGCGTTTGCAGGATCATTGCGGGTCACCGCAACCGGAGCCGCCCATGGCAGTCGCCTTCGTGACTCATGCCCACTGTCGCCTGCATCGCATGGGTGACCACCATCCGGAGCGGCCGGCGCGACTCAACGCGATCGAGGATGAATTGCACGCGCGCGGCCTGTACGACGTGCTGCTGCATCACGAGGCGCCGCGCGCAAGCGTTGAACAACTGGTCCGCGTGCATCCGCTCGCTTACGTCGAGGACCTTTCGAACCGGTCTCCCGCCGAAGGCCTCGCTCACATCGATCCCGACACGTGGATGTGCCCGGAAACGTTCGAGGCCGCCTTGCGCGCCGCTGGCGCCAACGTGCTGGCCACGGACCTGGTACTGACGGGCGCGGCAGCGCGCGCCTTCTGCAGCGTCCGGCCACCCGGTCACCATGCCGAGCGGGCGACGACGATGGGCTTCTGCTTCTTCAACAACGTCGCGGTCGCGGCGCGCCACGCGCTCGACCACCACGGCCTCGAGCGCGTGGCGATCCTCGATTTCGACGTGCACCTGGGCAACGGCACGGAAGACATCTTCAAGGACGACGCGCGGGTCCTGCTGTGCTCGTCATACCAGTACCCGCTTTGGCCTGACATGAATCCACCCACGCGGCCTGGACGCATCATCAATTGTCCGTTGCCCCCAGGCAGTGGCAGCGATGCGTTCCGCGCAGCCGTGCAGCAGCAGTGGCTGCCTGCACTCGAGGCCTTTGCGCCACAACTGCTGCTGATTTCAGCGGGCTTCGATGCCCACGGCGCCGACGACATGTCACACCTGCGGTTCACGACGGCCGACTACGCGTGGGTGACGGAAGTCGCCTGCGGCATCGCCGATCGACATGCACGGGGACGCATCGTCTCGACACTCGAAGGCGGTTACGACCTGCGCTCGCTCGCGGCGAGTGCGGCTGCGCACATCGACAAACTGGTGTTCGCCTGACGCGCGTTCGTATTCAAATCTGACGCAACACTGGACTCGCGACGCTGCAGCACGCAGAATGCGCGCGAGCGCGTGGGTTTTACTCTGCGCGTTAGCTCCGCCGCGCTGTTACCACCAAGTCACATCTTGCGGGTTCAGTCCACCAGCGCGGCGGGGCGACCTCCCCTGCACCTGTCGTCGTCGACTTGCCGTTTCAGCGCGCGAGTTCCGTGAGCCAGGCGGCGAATGCAAGCCATGCGGCCGTGCCCGAAAGCGCGAGTCGGGCTGGCAACGACACAATCAGCGCAAGCCCGCCCCAGCGGGTCACCGGGTGCAACGTGCCGCGCGTTCGGAAATCCCAGATCGCGAGCGCGACAATGAATAGATACGCGAGCCCGAAGTACGCGAACGGATTCCCGAGCTGCCACACGTACGGCCAGCGCGCGAACGCAGCGCCGAGCAGGGCGACCGTCGCCAGCACCATCCAGCGCTTGTGACTCTGCGGATTGGTGCGGTTGGCGATACCCAGGCCGACGAATGTGCCGAAGATCACGATATCGAACAGCGGCACGACCAGGAACTGCAGCGGCGGCACGGGCACACCGTTGAAGCCGGTCGGTCGGTTGGCGGCGATCAGCGCACCGGTGACACCGAGGATCACCATCCCTGCTGCGATGACCCCGCCGAGGGCGCCCAGCTTGCGATGCACGTTCGTGCGGCCGACACCTATCAGCATGGCCTGGGTCACGAGCAGCACGCACCACGCCGAGAAGAACGCACCGTGCACGTAGAAGATCGGCTCCGAGGGAGCAGGCCACTCGGGAAACAAAGGTCGCAGGAAGAAGGAGCGCGCGAAGCCAACGTAGGCAACGAGCAGCATTGCGATGGCCATGCCCGTGAAGAAACGTCGTTCGGTGATCCAGCGAGAGCGAGCGCCGCTGGCGGCGGTGTTTTCCATGCGTCGTCACCCCATAGATGCAGGAATACGCAGCCTAGCACGACCGCAGCGCGCTTTAGCTCGGGCGTCTGCGCGCGCTGACAGCGATCCTGTCGAGGCCGGCGGGGCTCGAGGTCACGCCCGTGGCGCCGACTCCGTCGTTTGCAGTGCAGCACGCCGGCTGCCGGCATAGAGAGCGAACAACAGCAACCGGCACGGAATGCTGCCGTTCATCAGGTTGAACGTTCGCGACGGCTTGAGCCCGATTGCCTTGTACGGCGAGGCATTGGCCGCGAGCACGGCGGCACGCCAACCCGCGAACCGTTGCTTCAGCGTGTCGCCAAACTCCTCGTACAACTGACGCACCTCGACTTCGCCACCACCGATGCGATCCCCGTACGGCAGATTCGTCGCCAGCAGGCCAGTCGGCGCGGGCGGCATGACGTCCTGCACACGCATTACGTCGAACTGGATGTACTTCTCGACCCGCGCCTTGAGCGCGCTCTTGCGTGCCATGTCGACGTATTCGGCCCGGATGTCGGAGGCCGCGACGATACACGGCGGCGCGTCCAGCTTTTCGGCACGGATGCTGTCCTGCGTTTCGCGCCAGAGCACCCGATCGAAGTCCGCGAGCCACTCGAAGTAAAATTCGCCCTTCTTGCGATGGATCTGCGGCGCCTTGCGCACGGCGATCATCGCCGCCTCGATGGCCAACGTGCCGCTGCCACACATCGGATCAAGAAATGCGATGCTGCCATCGTAACCCGCAAACTGCAGGATCGTCGCCGCCAGAGTTTCCTTCAGCGGCGCGGGATGACCCTGCTCGCGATACCCGCGCTTGTGCAGCGACTTGCCCGACGTGTCGAAGCTGAGCATGCAGCGGCCACGCGCAACGTGCGCCACGATCACCACCTTCGGCTCGGCGGTATCGACCGGCGGAACCTGCTCACCCAACCGCGTGAAGGACTCCCGCACACCCTCGCGTACCTGCGTAATAACCTGTTTAGGCGTCAGTCCGCCGCCCTCATCACCCGTGCTTTCGACCATGAAGCCGTGGCGGGCTTCGAACCATTCGGGCCAGTGCAGGCGACGAACCTGCGAATGCAGCATGGCCGGCGCGTGAGCCGGCACCTCGCGCAGGACGCGCATGATGCGACTCGCCGTGCGCACGCGCAGGTGCAGCTCGTAGAACTGGCGTGGAGTCGCAGTGAACAGCACTGCGCGAAACGTCGGCGCCAGGTCCGTGACACCCAGCGCCCCTAGTTCGGCGACGAGGGCTGGTTTGGCTTCCTCGGGACAGGTCGCGATCAGCCGCATGAGCTGCCACGCACGGCAAGTACGCCATCGCCTTCGATCCTGGTTGTGAAACCGGCGACCCGCAGTCGCCGCGCAACTTCCTGCGGGACGTCGCGCCCGCTGGTGAATCGATTCGGCGTGCCCGTGTAGTGAAACAACCGGCCGCCAGGCCTCAGGACCCGCGCGAGCTCGTCGTAGAAGGCCTGCGAATACAGCTCGCCGGCCAGGCCAAAGCGCGGCGGATCGTGCAGGATGGCATCGAAAGAAGCGTCCGCGAGTCCGCGTATCGCCGCGCTGACGTCACCGGCGATTACATTCAGACCAGGTCCGTTCGCCGGCGACCACGGGTTGAGCGTGCGCAGCCATAGGACATCCGGGTTGATTTCATAGGACGTTACTTCGCTCGCCCCACCTTCCTGGCACCAGGCCGCAAAGTAGCCCAGACCCGCGCAGGTATCCAGGACCCGCTTGCCGGCGGGTTCGATCAAGGCGACTTTACGGCGTGCATCGTCGTACGGCGAGACCTGCCTGGTCGGCAGCATCTTCACGCCATCGATCTCGAACGTTGGTGGGCCCCAGTCGGTTGGCACGAGCTTGAGCAGCGAAGTGCCGAAGCGCGCGACCGGCTCGAACCCGGCGCCGCTCCAGTGATAGATCGTCCGCTCCCTGCAGCGTTCGAGGTACGGGTACGATCCCTCGCGCCAGCGCCATTCATTCGTACCAAGCTCCACCTGCGTCTCCGAGCGATCCAGGTCGAGCGAACAGGCGAGTACCTGCTCGCCGCGACGCCGCGCAAGGAGCATTTGCTGATGCACGTGCGCAGTGAGCAGCGGGCCTCTCACCGCGACGGCGCCAGCCTGCGCGTGACGCCAATGACGCGGGATGCCAGCCGGCCGAGCGCGTGCACGTTGGAGGGCGGGTCGATCTGCGCCATCGTCACCTGGTACACGGCTTCCTTGCCCGCAGCGAGCGCTGGATTCGCGACGACCGAGCGGCCCGCAACCAGGAACGTGTCAAGATCGCCGAACGCCACCAGCAGCGGCGTGCGCGCAGGCCGATAGCGACGCAGCGCACGGCCGGCGGCGGCGCGTCGAACGTTGGCAGCCGCACATTCACCCATCTCGAGCGCGTGGAATGCCTGCTTCGGCAAGGCAACCGGCCATGCGGCCGCATCGCCGATCACGAACACGTTGTCGAAGCGGCGACTGCGCAACGTTGCATCGACGGGTGCCCACTGCAGAGCCTTCGGCGCGAGCCTCGCATCGTGCAGCAAGGGAGGTGCGACGCTACCGCCCGTCCAGATCGTGAGGTCGGAGCGCAACCGCTTGCCGCCTTGCAGACGAACGCCAGCTGGCGTGATTGCCGCGACTGGCGCCCTCGCGTGGATCTGCACGTCGTAATCCCGTACATGCTTGCGCACGGCAGCGTCGATCTTCGGCGACACTCCCGACATCAGTCCAGGCCCCGCCTCGACGATGTGCAGCGTCAGGTTATCGCGAACCCTGTATCGCCGGAGGATCTCACCGAGCGCCTCGACTCCTGCAAAGCCTCCGCCTGCGATGACGATCGAACGCCGTTTGCGCCCCTTCATCAGTGCCGCCAGTCGGCGACCGATCGCGTCGCAATGCTCGACACACCTGAATGGCAAGGCGTGGCGTTCAACGCCTTGCACTCCATAAGTCGCGTTGACGCCACCCGTGGCGACGATGCAGAAATCGAATGCGTGGACCGTGCCGCCTGCCGTCGTCAGGGTTCCGCGCCTCGCATCGATGGCAGTGACGGCGTCGCGCACGAAACGATGGCCCGCCGCGGCCACGAGCCGCTTCCGCGGCAGCCTCAGGTCGGCCGGCCGCTTGGCCCGCGAGACGAGCTCGTGAATGTTCGGGAGCCATTCGAACCACGGCGATGGATCGAACACGGTCACGTCGAACTCGACACCGAGTTCCTGGGCCGCTCGAATGCCCCCGAAATTTGCGCCGACGATGGCCACGCGCGGACGCTTCGACAGCGGGGATCGGCGACGGCGTGCAGTCATGGACGGACTTCGAGGTCAGCGGCAGGGAGCCGCAGTGTAGACTGGAATTTCACCGCCAGCGGAGCCCACGTGAACCGGATCAAGTCGCTTCTGAAAACGACACTGGCGGGCGGCATGATGTTTCTCGGCATTGGCCCGGCGGAGAAGCTGCGAGGCGCGAACCTCGCGGCAAGCGCTTCGAACTGATCAGGGTGGTTGCTCGCCGAGCGCCTGTGCTGCCAGTACACGCACCTGTGGGTCTGCCGGATATGCGGCCACGAGCCTGCGCGCCGTCGCCTGCGCATCCTGGCGCTTGCCCGACTCGAGCTGGAACGATGTCAGTGCCATCAGCATGTCGCGATCGTAGGGCCAGCGTTTGACGGCCGCCTGCAGGCGACGGATCGATTCATCCGCCTGCCCCGTCGAATGCAGCGCCACCGCGAAGACGTAGCTGTAGCGAGCCGTAGCGGGGTCGAGTTCCACGGCACGCCGGAGCGACCCGATCGCGAGTTCCGGCTGCTGCAGGCGGATACGCGCCAGGCCCAGCGCGTGGTGCAGCGTGGCGCTTGCCGGCACGCGCTGCAAACCCCGCTGCAACATGTCGGCCGACTCCTGGTCACGACCTTGTGCGCGCAGCACGTCTGCCGCATTGACGTAAGCTGGCACAAATTCCGGATCCAGCTGGATTGCGGCGATGAACTGGGCATGGGCCGCGTCAGCCTGCCCCAATGCTGCCCTGAAGCCCCCGAGCGCGACGCGGGACTCGGGTCGGTCTGCGTTGTACTGCAGAGTCGCGATGTACTCCTGCGACGCGACCTCCCAGCGCGGCAGCAGTTCCTGCGGCAGCCGTTCCTGACCGCCCGCAAGCGACCTCGCCGCCTCGATACGGACGGCGCGGCTCGCATCACCGAGCAACGGTCCGAGGACCGTAGCGCGCGTCTCGGCGGGCATTACGTCAGCCAGCTGCACCGTTGCCAGTCGCACCAGCGGATTGGTGTCCCCGGACATGCTCTGCGCAAAGTCGCGCGTGAACTGGCCACTGCCGGCGAGTCGCGCGAGTGCAGAAGCACGCACGATGGCGGGTTGTGCCGCGTCGCGGGCGACGCCGGCGAGCTGGTCCAGCGCAGACGGTTCGCCACTCTCGGCAGCATGAAAGACTGTCGTGAACGTCTGGTAGCCGGCAGCATCGCGGCCGAGCCAATCGCGCACCGTTCCAGCTGCCCACTTCGCATCGCGCTCGGTGTGGCACGCATTACATGCATTCGGCACGCCGAACGCCACGCTTTCGTCGGGTCGTGGCACACGCATGCTGTGATCGCGCCGGGGATCGACGACCATGTACGTGTTCTGCGGCATGTGGCAGTTGGCGCATTGCGCGCCTGCCGCTCCCTGTTGGTGCCTGTGATGCGTGCTGGCATCGTATTTCGATGCGTCGTGACACTGCGCGCACACTGTGTTGCCCGGTGCGCGCAGCGCCTGCGTATGCGGATCGTGGCAATCGCTGCAGGTGACGCCGGCCGCGTGCATGCGACTCTGCAGCCACGAACCCCAGACGAACACCTCGTCCTGCTGCTGACCGTCGGCGTGATGCAGCCCCGGCACCAGCAGCGACGGCAGGTAGTGATCCATGAACGGGCGCCCGGGCTCGTACGCATCGGCGATCTGTGCGCGACGCGCGTGACACTGCGCACAGACTTCGATTTCACGCTCGGTGGTGCGCGGCTTGTTGCGCACAGGCTGGCCTGTCCCCGCGTCACGCCCCCATGTCACGCCGCGTCGCTCGTCGAGCTGCACCGTCAGGCCCTTGCCCGCCTCCGTGCCCTTACGGCCGGCCCATTCGACGTGGGCGGAGCCGGGCCCGTGGCACGCCTCACAACCCACTGAGATTTCGGCGTAGGTCGTCTTGAACGAATCAGCAGACGCGTCATAGCCCTTGCTCACCTGGGTCGAGTGGCAGTCGGCGCACATGAAGTTCCAGTTCTGCGACCGACGCGTCCAGTGGAGTTCGTCCGTGTGGTCGATCTTCTCGTCGGGATACTGGCGGAACCAGTGCTGGCCACCCTGCGCGCGCGATCGCGCATCCCAGGTCAGCGAGACGGCCTGCAGGCGCCCACCGGGCAACTCGACGAGGTATTGCTGCAATGGCGCGACGCCGAACGTGTAATTGACCTCGAAGTCCGCGAGCTGGCCGTCAGGCCCGTCGGTGCGGATGAAATACTTGCCGTCACGCTGGAAGAAACTGGACTGGACGCCCTGGACGCTGTAGGTCGCGTCGTTGAAATTGCCGAGCACTGTCTGTCCGGTGGCTTGCTGCATGGCGACTGCGTGCTGCGAGGTCTGCCAGGCCTTCGATTCGACTGAGTGACATTGCGCGCAGGACTGCGAGCCGACATATACGGCGGTTATGGCGACTGACTCGGTGCCCGCCGTCGACGCGGGTACGCCTGGCTGCCGCCCGGCGAAGAAATACCAGGCAGCGAGGACCAGCATCGCAATGCCCGCAAGTACGCCGACCCACAGCGCAGTCATCCGGCTCGACCCATCGGCAGGGTCGTCAGGCGCAGGAGCGCCACCAATCACTTTGGGCTGCTGCTGCGCGCGGGTTTGCTTGCGGGGCACGAATCTCGACTCTCTGCGGACGAGCCGTGATAGGGCTCAGGGTGCTGGCGGGACCGCGACGACCGTCTTCGTCCCCGGCATGATCTCGAAATACTGATCGAAATCGCCGAAGCTCGCCATCAGTTGCTTCAGTACGTCCGCGTTGCCGGCCAGGTTCGCGCGGCCGGCCGCGGCCTGGGAGGCGAACGTTGCCTTGCGCATCATGATCGGCTCGAGGTCGGCCCGGTTGATCGTGATGGTGAGGTCAGCGTCCTTCGCCTGGTACCCCTGGATGTTCGTCAGCGTCGAATGGCTGAGTTCAAGTACATGCTGTTCGCCATTGTCGGGTGTGACGAGGTTGATCTTGAACGCCAGCCCATCGGCCTTGCGGCTATCGAGCAGGATGCCCAGGTAGTCGAGCCACAGTTCCGTCGTCATGGCGCGCACGGTGTCTGGCGAAGACGACTGCGGGATCAGGCCGCTCGGGATGCCCGACCGCAATTCAAGCGCAGCTGCGAGGAAGCTGTTGCGCAGGCTCGAGCTTTCCTTCTGGTAGCCCACCTGTTCGAAGGCGTCGGCGAGCAGGTCCTTGGCCGCCTGGTTGGCTGGCTGCGCGTACACCAGCTTGTTCAGCAACTCGATAGCCAGCCGATACTCGCCGGCCGCGTACAGTTCGCGGGACCTCGCGACGATCTTGTCTGCACCCCCCATCATCTCGACGTACAGCGGCGCGGAATCCCGCGGCGAAGCCGGCACCAGCGTGGCCGGGTTGCCGTCCCAGTAGCCAAGATAGCGGTTGATGACTGCGCGGCTGTTGTGTTCTTCCGACCCATGGTAGCTGCGCGCCGCCCAGTCCTGCTGCAGGCTGGCGGGCAGGCGGTAAACGTTCTGTATCTCGTTGATCGTCACGCCCTGGTTCGCCAGGTGCAGCACGTCGTTGTTCAGGTTTGCATACACGTCACGCTGGGTACGCATGACTTCCTGTACGCGCGCGTTGCCCCAGCGGGGCCAGGTGTGAGCCGCGAACATCACGTCGGCCTGGGAGCCGAAGAGGTACAGCGCCTCGTTGATGTACTTCGACCATTGCAGCGCATCGCGGACGAGCGCGCCGCGCAGCGTGTAGATGTTGTGGATCGTCGCCGTGATGTTCTCGGCCGCCCAGAACGCCTTGAACTGCGGAAACCAGGTGTTCATTTCGGCCGGCGCTTCGGTGCCCGGCGTGTTCTGGAACACCATCGTCACGCCATCGACGACGATTTCCTCGATGTCCCTGGTGACGAGCCGTGTTGGCGCGATCAGGCCCGTGGTACCCGAGGAGGCCCGCTTGCCGATGGCCTGGTCGACGTGGCCGAACGGGCTTGACGGCAGCAGCATGCCGTACTGGTACATCGCGCGACGGATCATCGCGTTGCCGGCGTAGACGTTTTCCGAGATGGCCGCTTCCATGAAGCCGGCGGGTGCGATGACCTGCACCCTGCCCGCCCTGACGTCAGCCTCGTCGATTACCCCGCGCACACCGCCGAAATGGTCGATGTGCGAGTGCGAGTAGACGACTGCCACGACGGGACGGGCGTCGAGTTTCTCATTGGCAAATGCGAGTGCCGCAGCCGCCGTCTCTTTCGAGACGAGCGGATCAAAGACGATCCAGCCGGAATTACCCTTGACGAAGGTGATGTTGGAGAGATCGAAGCCGCGCACCTGCCAGATCCGGCCGGGCACGACTTCGTAAAGCCCGTACTGGGCATTGAGCACGGCCTGTCGCTGCAGCGACGGGTGGATACTGTCGAAGTCCTGCTTCGTGTCGAGGAACGCGTAGCGGCCGAAATTCCAGGCCGTTGCGCCTTCCGCCGTCTTGATCTCGGTGTAGGCAGGCGCCGCGACGAACCCCCGTTTCGATTCCTCGAAGTCCCGCTTGTCCTCGAACGGCAGCGACGACCGAGCGTTACGCTGCAACGCATCGGTCGCTGGCGACGGCGGTTGCCCCTGCGGATGAAAGTGCGCGATTGGCGCAGGACTGGCGACGGGACTGGTCTTGCGTGCTTCGGCATTCAACGGCGCGCACACGCCACAGACCGCCAGCACCAGCAGGGTCCACAGAGGCTCGGGTCGATTCATGCCGGTCTCCACTGCATCAGTTTCTGCACGGTTCGCCACGCCGAGCATCGTTCAATTCCCAATGTATCCACTGCGGGCGGGTCAGCAGCGTCTTCGTGTTGCTGGTGACGCCGAAGCAATCGAGGTCGATGTTGCCGTAGCCGATGCTCGCCCTCCAGCGGTTGCTGGCCCACCAATTCACGCGGGCCACCAGCCATCCACGGTGCCGCCTCGACCAATGCCTGCTCAATCGAAGGTTCCTGCTGACAACGAAGCCATGGCGCTCCGCCCGGGAATCCGCCTGCGGGGGGCGGGAATGCAGGCGGCTCCCGCGCGGGCGCCGTGGAATTTCTGGTCCTGGCGGCGATTGGCCTACTGTTTCGAGCCCTGCGTCACCGCTTCCATCACGCGGTCGAGGTTGAAGCTGCCCGGCTTCTGCCGCGGCGGAAACTCCCTGAAGCTCTGCAGCCACCGGCCGACATAGGCACCGGCGGGGGCGATGGCGAACATGCGCTCCATGTACCAGCGCTGATACCCCATGGCGTTCTCTTCCTCGGCGCGCTCGAACGGATCCATGCGCAGATTGGTCAGCTTCGGCGCCCGCAGCACGGTGAACGGCTCCTGCCAGACTTTGAGGCCTAAGGCAGGCTGCTCGAGGAACGTGATCTTCAGGTTCTCGTAGCGCAACGCCGCGACACTGCCGTCGTCGGTCCAGTAGATGAACTCCTTGCGCGGCCATGGCGCCTGGCCCCTGAGCGCCGGGCCGAGGTCATAGCCGTCGAGATGGACCTTGTAGGTCGTGCCGCCGACCTTGCGACCCTTGAGCAGGTCGGCCGTGACATTCGTGTCGCCGGCGGCAGCAAGGAACGTCGTCAGCATGTCTTCGTGCGCGCCGATGTCGTTGATCACGGTGCCCGGCTTGATGACGCCCGGCCACTTGATCATGGTCGGCACGCGGTAACCGCCTTCCCATTGCGTGTTCTTCTCGCCACGGAACATGGTCGTGCCGCCGTCAGGCCACGTGAACGTCTCGGCGCCATTGTCGGTCGAGTACATGATGATGGTGTTGTGCTCGAGACCCAGGTCCCTGAGCCTGCCCAGCACCTGCCCGACGTGGCCGTCATGCTCGACCATGCCGTCGGCATAGATGCCCAGGCCGGTCTTGCCCTCTGCGTCCGCGTGCAGGTGCGTGAAGATGTGCATGCGGGTGGAGTTCCACCACAGGAAGAACGGCTTGCCGGACTTCTTGGCGCGATCCATGAAGTCGAGTGCCTTTTCTGTGACTTCCCGGTCGATCGTCTCCATGCGCTTCCTGGTCAGCGGACCGGTGTCAGTGATGCGGCCATCGGCGAAGCTGTGGATGACGCCGCGCGGCCCGAAGTTTTTCTTGAATTCCGGGTTCTTCGGGTAATCGACGTTTTCGGGCTCCTCCTCGGCATTGAGGTGATAGAGGTTGCCGAAGAACTCATCGAAGCCGTGCGCCGTCGGCAGCATCGAGTCGCGGTCGCCGAGGTGGTTCTTGCCGAACTGCCCGGTGACGTAGCCCTGCGCCCGGAGCAGTGTGGCAATCGTCGGGTCGGCCGCCATCATGCCTTCCGGCGCGCCCGGCAGGCCCACCTTGGTGAGACCCGTGCGGATCGGCGACTGGCCGGTGATGAACGCGGCACGGCCGGCGGTGCAGCTCTGCTGGCCGTACCAGTCGGTGAACAGCGCGCCTTCGGCCGCGATGCTGTCGATGTTGGGTGTCTTGTAACCCATCATCCCGCGGTTGTACGCACTGATGTTGAAGCCGCCGATGTCGTCACCCCAGATGACGAGGATGTTGGGTTTCTGCGTTTGTGCGTGGACGGGTCCGCCCAGCACACCCAGCACCGCGATCAGCGCGGCACCGCAAACTCCTGCGATTCTCTTCTGCACGTGTTTCCCACCCCTGCTGCAAGCTGCATTCTGTTATTGCCGGGCATGTCCTCCCGGGGACTCGCGAGCGAATCCGAAGCATAACTTGGCTTAGCCGAGCCCATGTGTCCAATGCATGTTCTGTATCGAAGGCATACTCGTCAGGCATGGCCATGGAACTCCGGCAGTTGCGCCAGGTGGTCGCCCTTGCCGACCACCGCAGTTTCGTGCGGGCGGCCGCTGCCCTGCACATCAGCCAGCCGGCGCTGACCCGCAGCATCCAGAACCTCGAGCGCGGGTTCGGGAACAGCCTGTTCCTGCGTTCCGCCGCCGGAGTCGTACCCACCGATCTCGGCCGGCTGAGCGTCGAACACGCCCGCGACCTGCTGCGCATGGCGGACGAACTCGAGAGCGAGGCGATCGGTCACGCGGCCCAGCGCACCGGGCGTGTGTCGATCGGTGGTGGCCCGTACCCGACGGACTCGTTCCTGGGACCGGCAACAGCGCGCTTCGTCGAGCAGTTTCCGCGGTTCACCGTGCAACTGCTCTCGGGCGGCTGGGACGATCTCGCCCTCCGCCTGCGCAGCCGGACCCTCGATTTCTTCGTTAACGACGCCAGCCTGTTGACGGGTGAGCCGGACCTCGAGATGACGCCGATGCCGGTGAAGCACCCGGTCTATTTCTGCGCACGCGCGGGACACCGTTGGCGCAGGGCAAGGCGAGTGTATGGGTCGCAGACGTGATGAGGTGGCCCTTCGTCGCACCGTCGCGAATTCCGCCGCGCGTGCTCGAACCGCTGCTGGCCGCACATCGCGAAGGCTCCTCGCAACTGGCGGCAGCGCGGCCGTTTCCCGCGGTCGAGTGCAGCGGGTTGTCGCCGGTCAAGCGACTGCTCGCTGCCTCAAACTTCGTGACAGCCACGATCCTGCCGTGCATCGCGGAAGAACTCGACGCTGGGCGCTTCGTCCTGTTGGCCGCGGCGCCGTGGTTGTATCTGCAGTTTGGCCTCGCATGCCCCGAGGTACCGTACGTGGCTCGCGCGCGAAGAACTCTGTCCGCCACGGGAAAGCAGCTGAGACGGCCCGGATCAAGCGCGACTGACTCTGCACCTGGAGCATTCATGTCCGACCCGAAGCGATTCCCTCGCGGCCTGTTGAGCCTGGTGCCGTTCCTTTCCGGATGCACCTGCGGTGCTGATCGTCGAACAGGTCATCGTCACGGCAGGACAACAGGTTCCGTTCGAGTTCGTGCTCGCGTACGACGAGTCCCGTATCCAGCCTTGCCACACCTACGCCGTGCAGGTGCGAGTCGAGGATGGCGGCAAGCTGTTGTTCATCAGCGACACGGTGAACCGCGTCATCACGCGGGCGGCTCCCAGCCACCTGGACATTGTCGTGCGCCGGAACTGAGACTGCGGGCGGACGACGTCGCAGGCGCGGTAACCGCTGAGCGCCAGAGCAGCGCTCGTTCAGCCGTAGTGACTCAGTGCCACGCGCGCAACCTCATCACCCCATTCCTGCACGAAGTGCCCGGCCTCGGCCAGTTCGAGCGGCGGCGGGCAATTGCGGATGAGGCGTTGCAGCGAGTGCATCGCAGGCGGTGGAATCACGGTGTCCTGCATGCCGATGGCCATGAAAGCCTGGCCCTGCCATTGGTCGCGCCACCAGCGTGCCGCGGCGCGCGACGCCTCTGCGCCGTCCGCGTCCGGGTGATCGCACACGAGATTCGGAAAACGGCGGGCGCCCGCCTTGAACCGCCGGTCCGGGAATGGCGCGTCGTATGCGGCCGCTTCTGCTTCCGTGAGGTGCCGGCAACTGCGCTTCATTAGGGCACCGACACGCAAGTCCGGGTTTGCATTGACCCACGCGCGCCAGGCGTCGAAACCTGCACCGAGAGACTGCTTCCCGGTCGCCAGCACCGTGTTCATGACCAGCAAACGCGTGAAACGCTGCGGGTCGTCCATCGGCAACGTCAGGCCAAGGATGCCACCCCAGTCCTGGCAGACGAGCGTGATGTTGCGGAGTTCGAGCGCCCGCACGAAGGCCTGCAGCGAATCGCGGTGCCGCGTAAACGTGTACCAGGCCTCGTCGACGGGTTTGTCCGAGCGACCGAAGCCGAAAAAGTCGGGCACAACGACTCGCGCGCCGGAGCCGAGCAACGCGGGAATCATCCGCCGGTACAGGTAGCTCCACGTTGGTTGCCCGTGCAGGCACAGGAACAGATTGCCGGCGTCGCGCGGCCCTTCGTCGAGGTAGTGCATGCGCAGGCCAGAGAAGCCCGGCAGGCTTTCGACGTAGTGTGGAATGAACGGGTATTCCGGCAAGGCGCCGAACCGCTCGTCCGGCGTGCGCAGGAATTCCGGTGTCGAAGCTGGCATGACCATGTCCTCTCGATGCCGTTGGCGATCAGCCGCGCGGGCATTCACCCGGATTCAGCGCCTCTCGGTCAAGAGATTCAACTGCAGGGCCTCGGCGACGGTGAGGTCCCGAATCCGGTCGTGTGGAATAGCGGCCATGAGGCTGGCGACTTCGGCGCGCACGCCCATCTAGGTCAGGTACTCGGTGACATCTGTCCCGACGACCTGCTGGAAAGCATCTTCGTCGCGGACGGGCGTGCGATTTGCGGCTCGGTGCAACCCGACTGCAGATCCCGTCTCCTGCGAACGCCGGACGCCGCCGGCGAGTATGAAAGGACATGCGCTGTGACACGTCCCTGCCGTTGCCCGCGTCGCGTCCGTCGCGCGCGTTCCGACACGTGTGTCGAACCCATGTTCCCGCAGCACTCGACCGAGCTGCATCGCGGTCACGAGACTGCCGCCGGGCGAGTTCAGGTAGACGACGGCATGGGTGATGTGCTCGGTGAGGATCAGGCTCACGACGCGCGACGTGGCTCCCGGATCGACCGGACCGTCGAGGTAGATCAGCCAGCGCTCGTCGCCCGGCGGCCTCCCGGGATATTCCGGCGCGACTGCCACGACCTGCAACGCTGCGGGCATCTCGGCCGCAACGGGAGCGGCGATCAGCCCGAACAAGATCAGCAGCGGCACACGCATCGTTGCCCTCACTACCGCTGCACAGCCTCAGCCGTGTTGACCGGTCGCCGTGCGCAATGCATCAAAGTGGTACCCGAGGCGGGTCTCGCCGTTGATGCAAGTCCGCACCGCGCGGGAACCCGCCGACTCGAACAGATCGATGAGCCGTCGATCCGCCAACACCGGATTGACGTCGGAGCGCACACCTTCGCTGAAAATCAGGGCCACCACGCGTCGGAACACCTGGTTACGATCGGTTTCGGAGCAGCGTCCGGTCAGCCGACAGACTTCTTCGGTAACGCCGATTGCAAACCACAGGAGCCACATCCTGCCCGTGTCGGCGCGTTCCACCAGCGACGGCTCCTCGACGGTCGCCAGCGTGCGCTCGGCATCAAGCAGTTCCGCGAGTGCGAGCATCGCCGGGTCATCCGCAATGTCCGTCGAGCGCTGATCCGATCCGGTCTGCCTGCGCATGGTTTGCCATGGCCTTGTCGAGTCGTCCATGGGCGGGCACTGTAGGCACGCGAAGACTTCGACTCTGGTCGCTGGACGGCAAAATCTGGTCCATGGACTGCAGATTTTTGATTCCCACGTGCTGAGCAATCCAGTAGCTTGCACTTCTGGCAATTCAATCGTATTCATAGCCTGGGATGTGGAATAAACCAACCGCACTGGCGATGACGCTGGCCCCGCTGAAGGACGTCCTGCCCCAGTACGGCATCGACTTCTCGGCGCTGGCGCGCCGCGCCGGAATCGACCCGGAGCTGCTGACGCGCCCCGGTCAACGATTGCCCTCGGCGCGCATCCAGAAGCTGCGGCGAATTGCAGCGCAAGAGTCAAACGATCCACTCTTTGGCCTGCGCGCAGGCCAACTGGCGCGGCCAGGCATTTTCCACGCGCTCGGCCTCGGCATCGTCAGCAGCACGAGCGTGCTCGCCGCCCTGCGACGCATCGTGCGCTACAGCAGCGTCGTCAGCACCAACGGCCGTTTCGTGCTGATTGTCGAGGGACCACAGGCGAACCTGGAAACGCGGCGGACCGAGCAGACGATCGTGCCGTGCGAGCGGTACTTCGGCGCAGTCGTCGTCACGATATGCAGGATTCTTCGCCTCTGCGCCGGCCCGTCCGCCATTCCCACGCTCGTCACCCTGCCGTACCAGAGCGTCGTACCGCCTGAGGCCTATCACGAGGCACTCGGCTGCCCGGTGGAGTTCAGCGCGGATCGCTTCACAATCAAGTTCGATGCGGAGCTCGCGGCACGCCCGGTCCGGACTGGCAATCCCGAGCTGGCCGACGAAGCCGATCGCATGGCAGCTCGCTACATCGAAGGTCTCGCACCGGACACCGCGGCGACGCGGGTCCGTGCATCGCTAAGGAAGGCCAGCACACGCTCGCCGACATCACCTTCCTGCTTGGCTTTGCCGACCAGAGCAACTTCACGCGCGTTCCGGCGCTGGACGGGCAGGACGCCGCGTCAATTCCTGACTGGACAAGGCGACCTGTTACGCGTGTCTGCTTGACCAGCCGTCCCGCGCTAGAACCCCGCGACGCGCTCGAACACCCAGTAGCTCGCAAGACTGCCGATCGCATAGGGCGGCACGCGCCATAGCCACGCCGGACTGCGCAGCCGCAATGAGGCCGCCACTCGTGTGCCGGCCGCAATCAGCACGAGCACGGCGGCGATGAAGATCAACTGCCCGATCTCCACTCCGACGTTGAAGAACAGCAGCGCCAGCGGAATCGAGTTCTGCGGCAGGCCAACCTCTGCCAGAGCGGTCGCAAATCCCAGCCCGTGCAGCAACCCGAACGTGAACGACACGATCCAGGGGTAGCGCTGCGTGAGCCCGGGCCGGCCCTGGCGGCCATGCACGATCTCGGCCGCGACGAAGACGATACTGAGTGCGATGAGCGCTTCGACCGGCGGACCCGGCACGTTCAGCACGCCGAGCGAGGCGAGCGCGAGCGTGATGCTGTGTGCGATCGTGAATGCCGTGATGGTGATGATCAGTCGGCGCGTACCATCGACGATCAGCAGCAGCGCAAGTACGAACAGCAGGTGATCGAAGCCGAGCAGGATGTGACCGATACCGAGCACGGTGTAGGTCTTGACCACCTCGAGGTGCCCAGGACTCGAGGTCACCGTGAAGCGCGGATCGACCGGCAACACACGACCGAGCTGCTCGGTACCGTCGGCGCGCTCCACGCGCACCAGCACGTCCACACGGCTGCCGGGCAGCTGCGGAAACTCGACTGCCTGGCCCGCCAAGCCCCCGTCGACCCGGATACGCCAGCGCAATACCGCGGCATTGCCCGCATAGCTGCTGGTTCGTGCCGTCAAGTCCTGGGTGCCCTGCGGAAAGACCGGCTGCAATCGCAACGTAGTATTCGCGTCGAGTGCCGGGACCCGCCAGAGCACCTCGTACGTCGTGGCATCGAGCTGCTTGAGCTGCAGGTAGGCCGGGCGAAAGTCGTCGGCTATCGCCGGCGCCACGATCACGACGAACAGCGCAAGCACGCATATCAGCCGACGCAATTTCGCACTCAAGGTGACGGCACCGGCGGCAGGGCTGCCTGGATCTCGACCTGGTACTGCTGGCGCAGTTTCGCGAGCGCGGCCGCGTGCGCCTGCTTGCGCCGCTCGTTTTCCCATTCGCGAGCCACGGCTTCGCGCACATCGGCAAGTGCGGGTGACCGTGCTGCCTGGATGGAGTTGACGCGGACGAGATGCACGCCGAACCCGGACTCGACGGGCCCGGACCACTCGCTCAAGGGAGCGTTTGCAAGCTGCCCGCTCGCCGAAATCGCGCGCGACGAGGTCGAGCGGCATGGCGGCCTGGTGGGACGGCAGCAGGGTCGCCTGGCCCAGCGTCGCAGGATCCGCGCCTCGCGCAAGGGCCGCGCGTGCCTGCTCGAGCCGGCGCGGCGTGTCTGTGTCGGAGCCGAAGTAGATCTGGTCGAAACTCACGACCGCGGGCTGGCGGAACGCGGCAGGATTCGCATCGAGATAGGACTGCAGGTCGGCGTCGGTTGCAGGGTTCTGCGCGATGGATTCCTCGAACAGCACGTCGAGCTTCTGGCGGACGCGGCGTTTGACCACGGCATCGTCACGGTCCAGGCCAAGCGCAACGCCCTCGCGGTACAGGATCTCGTCGCGCACGTAGGAATCGACCAGTCCGTGCAACTCGGCCGGGCTCGGCGGCCGGCTCCAGGTGCCCTGGAACTGCGTGGCCAACAGGTCGACGTCGGCTTGGCTCACGACGATGCGGCGTTTGCCGTCGTCGTCCGGCGCCACGCGCCCGTAGTAAGCGAACAAGGCCAGCCCGAGCAGCAGGAAGTGCAGCAGCGGCTCACGTAGAATTCGACGGACTTGCAATGACGCTCCCCGAGGTACGGACGGTACGAATGCGGCCCGGGGACCAGTCACCGGACTCGGCGGCCGCAGAGTTTACCGAAGTGCGTCGCCTGCGCGACAGGCAGGTGCTGCTGGTTTTCAGCTCGGGCGGCCCCTGGTGCACCAGCGAAGATCCGCCGGCAGTTTCGGCGGTAAGATTGGCACCTGCCTCGAAAAGTCAGGAGATGCGTGATGAACCGAACCCGTTGGCTCACAGCTGCCCTTGCGGCCTGCCTCGTCACGTTCGGCGCTGTCGCCAGCGCGGAAGATGCGCCGGACAACTGGGACGGCCTCGTCCAGGTCAAGCCCAAGCGGATGGACCTCGTTTACGTCCTGCCGGGTGCGGACTTCCGGCCCTACACGAAGGTCATGCTGGACAAGACCGAAGTCGCATTCCGCAAGGACTGGCGGAAGAACATGAACGACACCCGCTCGGTGTCGCGCAAGATCGACGACGACGAAGCGGCAAAGATCATGGCTGCCGCCTCCTCCAACTTCACCGATGTCTGGACGCAGGCGCTGAACAAGGCCGGTTACCAGGTGGTCGCAACGCCTGGTCCCGACGTGCTGCGCCTGTCGACCGCGATTGCCGACCTCTACATCAACGCACCGGACACGTTGGAAGCTGGCCGGGTGCATACGTACACCGCCGAGGCCGGCGAAGCGACGCTGATCCTCGAGGTGCGTGATTCGCGGACGAATGCGTTGCTGGGGCGCGTCGTGGATCGTCGTGAAACGCGTTCGCAGGTTGCCATGCAGCCGGCAAATCGCGTCACCAACCAGGCGGATTTCCGCTCGCTGTTCTCGCAGTGGGCCTCGATAGCGGGCAAGGGTCTCGACGAACTCAAGGTAATCTCGCCCGTCCCGGAGTCGCTGACCCCGGGACAAAAGCTCAAATAAGCGTGCGGTCGTACGGGACCTGCCGGCTGGTCACCGCGTGACTGTATTCGAATTCCTGCTCGCCCTGTACGCGATCGTCGCGGGCCTCGGCGTTTCGCTGCTCGTGACCAGCGTGGGCCAGTTGATCGAGGCGCGCGATCGCGTGCACCTCTACTGGGTGCACAGCTGCTGGATCGCGCTGACATTCGTCGGCCACGTCGTCAGCTGGTTCACGATCTGGCGCTTCCATGAACACGCGCCCTGGACGGTGCTGCAGGCGTTGCTGCTGCTCAGCGTGCCGATCCTGCTGTACCTGATCAGTCACCTGGCCGTGCCGGACCTCGAGGACGATCGCATCCACGACATGCGTGACTATTACTTTCGTCATGCACGCTGGACGCAGGGCCTGCTGCTCGGTGTCGTGGTCGCGGGGGCGCTGTCGCACTTCGTCATCGAAAACGATTACGACCTGTCCGGGGCGCGCGGGGTGCGCGCATCGATCGTCCTGATCCTGCTGCCCGGGATCGTGAGCCTCAATCCGCGCTTGCACTCAGCGCAGGCCGTGTTGCTGTGCGCTGCGATCGCAGTCGCTGCGACTTACCTGTCGCGACCCATCGGCTGAACCGGCCCCTGCTCAGGCGGGCTTCGCGCCCGAACCTCGCCCGCCCCGCAGCTCGTATTCCTGAGTGCCGCGGTGATAAATGTGATCCGTGTCGAGCGCGGCCGTCTTCGCGTACTGGAACGCAGGCGCGAGCGATTCATAGATCGGCTCGAACCCGCGCTGCTCCGTCAGGTGGAACAGCTCGCGGAACGACTCGATCACGAAGTATGTCGCCTGCAGGTCGGAGATCGTGTAGTCGGTGCGCATGACGCGATCGACATTGAGGTGGATGCGATTCGGTGACCGCCCCTCGATCGAGAACACCGTTTCGGTTGGCCCGGAGAGGATGCCCGCGCCGTAGATTCGCAACTGGTCGTCCTCGAGGATCAGGCCGAACTCCACCGTGTACCAGTAGAGCGCGCTCAGTGCCTTGAGCCGGTTGTACTTGAGCGCTTTCCAGCCGGCGCGCCCATACGCTTCCATGTAGCTCGCGAAGATCGGGTCGGTCAGCAGCGGCACGTGCCCGAACACGTCGTGGAAGACATCGGGCTCCTGAATGTAATCGAACTGCGCGCGCGAGCGGATGAAGTTGCCGGCCGGGAAGCGTCGGTTAGCGAGGTGGTAATAGAACACGTGGTCGGGGATCAGCATCGGCACCGGCACCACGGTCCAGCCGGTGAGGCTGCGCAGTTCCTCACTGATCTCGCCGAAGTCCGGCACGCCGCCGCGGCCAAGATCGAGGCGCTCCAGTCCGCGCATGAACTCCCGGCAGGCATGCCCGGGCATGAGCCCGATCTGGCGTTGGTAGAGCTCGTCCCAGATCCGGTGCTCTTCCGGGCCGTACTTGCGCTGCGCGGGCTCAAGCCAGTCGTCGCCCACTCCTGACGGCCTTTTGAGCGGTGCGACGAAGACGGACCCCGGCATCGCGGGAATGCGCGAATAATCGAAAGGCGGGGGCACTGCGGACTTGTCCATGGCCGCATGGTCGCGCATGGGGCGCGATTTTTCCATCGGACGGCCCCACCGAATCACCGCAGTGCCGCACTAGAGCTGGGAATCCAGCCGCAGCACCTTAGCCAGCCAGGCCTGGAACTTCTGTCCGCCCGACGCTTCGGGCGAATCGTCGTATGTGTGCCTGCCGTCGCTCCAGCGCAATTTGCCATGCTCGAGCGTGACCGCCCAGGCACGCTCACCCGACGTTTCCTGGTCGAAAATCGCCTCGAGCTGGGACGCGACCGTCGGTTCTTCAATGAACACGCCCTGCTCGCAATTGAGCGACGTGGACCGCGGATCGAGGTTGTAGCTGCCCACGAAGAGTCTCGAGGAATCCGCGGCCAGGGCTTTCGTGTGCAGGCTCGCGCCGGACGAGCCGAACATGCTCCGTTGTGTCTGCGTGCCGGGCAGGGGCTTCAGTTCCCAGATCTGCACGCCGCCTTTCAGCAACGTCGGCCGCGATCTCGAGTAGCCGCCATACACCATCGCCACATCGTTGGCTGCGAGCGAATTGGTGAGCACTCGCACGTCGGTGCCTGCGCCAACCTGGCTCACGAGAAAGCCGCTGCCCTGTTTGCCGGGCACGAAGTACGGCGAGATGATGGAGATGCGCTGCTTCGCGTCCTCGAGCATGGGCCCGATCATGGCCAGGACCTGTGATCCCGCCACCCCGCCGCCATCGTCAAGCGCCTTGGCCGGGTCGTCGGCAACGAACAGAAACTGCGACGTCCAATGCATCGGCCAGTCCCCCGCCACCAGGCGCTGAATCGCGTCGCTGTTGCGCAGTTCGACCGCAAAGGGATGGTCCTGCGCATCGGCGATACGAGACGCGGCGGACTTTCGCAGCTCATCGAGGGCTGCGGTCGTCACGTCGTCGGGTGCCAGCAGCGCCATGGGATAGGAAGCCTTGGAATTCCAGTAACGATCGAACGACGCCGACGCGTCACGCACGACGGGTCCCACCATGGCGAAGTCGAGGTCGACGAAGTTGACCTCCTTGCTCGCACCGAAGTACTCGTTGCCCAGGTTGCGGCCACCGACGACGGCGATGCGGTTGTCGGCGATCCAGGACTTGTTGTGCATGCGCCGGTTGATGCGGCTGAAGCTGCCCAGGGCCTCGAACGCAAACTGCAGCGCCCCGGTGCGCGAACCGAACGGGTTGAACATGCGCACCTCGATGTTCGGGTGTGCATCGAGCGCCGCGAACCTGTAGTGCTTGCCACGGGCGTCCATGTCATCGACGAGCAACCGCACCTTCACGCCGCGATCGGCAGCTTCGATCGCGCGATAGGCCAGGAAGGCACCCGTTGCGTCGTCGTGCCATATGTAGGTCTGCACGTCGAGGCTGCGGCCGGCCACCAGCGCCGTATGCGCGCGAATTGCAAATGCCTCGGGTCCCTCGCGAACGAGCCGGAAGCCGGACTGACCGGGATGCGCGGCCTCCGCCTGACCAATGAGGTCATCGAGGGCGGTGCCCTGTGCGAGTGCCACGGCATTCTGGGCCGGCAGCTCCGGTCGCGGTGCGAGCGACGAGCACCCGGCGAGCAGCAGGGTGAGCAGGACGGCGGCGGGGCGCAGGGTCATGCGCATGGACATTCGGTGCGTTTCCAGGGAATGGATCACTGGCGCGGTGTGTACACGGTCCGCCAGTCGTTCCCGACGCTGATCAGCGACCAACCGCGCGCGCCCGCTTCGTCCAGTCCACGTTCCAGCTTGCCGATGTGACTGCCGCGATCGTAAGCGAACTCACGGACGGCGGCGTCGTGATGGACGATCATTGCCGGGCCCGGGCCGGGCGCGCGGCGGAGAGGCATCTGCACCTGCAACTCCTTGATTGACTTGAGGCGCGGATGGCGCCGTTGGACGGCAGCTAGCCACAGGTTGGCGGGCGATTCAAATCGAAACTCGACATGGCAAGCATACGTCACGCGCATGGACCCGGGAGCCAGCAAGGTTCGAATTGCAGGAACGGGTCCACTCGTTCATCGTTGCCGTACCCGGACTCACCGGCGGCTGACCGCAGCACCGACACTCACTGCAGGGACGTACCTGGATGATGACGACTGGCACACCGTTGCTGTGGACCCTGTTCGTGGCCTTCGTGCTGGTCGCGCTGCTCATCGACTTCTTCGCGATGGAGAAGCAAGGAGCCCACAAGGTCACGATGAAGGAAGCGGCCGTCTGGTCGTTGATCTGGGTCGCGGTCTCGTTCGTCTTCGTCGCCTGGCTCTGGTGGTACCTCGGCGGACCCGACGGCAATCCAGTCGCCAACGCCAAGGCGCTCGAGTTCGTGACCGGCTACCTGGTCGAGAAGGCGCTCGCGGTCGACAACATCTTCGTGTTCCTGCTCGTGTTCACGTACTTCGCCGTACCGGCCGCCTACCAGAAGCGCGTGCTGATGTTCGGCATCCTGGGCGCACTCGTGCTGCGCGCCATCATGATCCTGATCGGCGCCTGGCTGATCGCACAGTTCCACTGGATCCTCTACCTCTTCGGCGCCTTCCTCGTCTTCACCGGCATCAAGATGTGGGTCGCCACCGGGCACGAGCCCGACCTCGAGGCCAATCCGGCGCTCAAATGGATTCGCCGCCACATGCAGATCTCACCGACCTACGACGGCGAAAAGTTCTTCACCGTGCAGAACGGCGTAAGACTGGCCACGCCGCTGTTCGTGGTCATCCTGCTGATTGCCATCGTGGACATCGTCTTCGCCGTGGACTCGATTCCAGCCATTTTCGCCATCACGATGGACCCGTTCATCGTGCTGACCTCGAACGTCTTCGCAATCCTCGGCCTGCGCGCAATGTATTTCATGCTGGCCGAAATGCACGAACGCTTCCACCTGCTCTCGTACGGCCTGGCGATCGTGCTCGTCTTCATCGGCACGAAGATGCTGCTGCTGGACATCTACAAGATCCCGGTGTCCTGGTCGCTCGGATTCACCGTCGTCGTGCTGGTGCTGACGATGTTCCTGTCGCTGAAAATTCCGCCGAAAAAGGGCGGAGCGCAAAGCGCCTACCCCTTTGCGGCGAAGCCGGAAGAGGAGCAGGAGCCGCGCGACTAGTCGCCACGCACGCCGCCCTGCTCCACAGCCTCGGTCGCCTCGGGGTTCAACGCGCGCGCCGCGTGCTTCGGCCGCGTCAGCGGTGCCGGTTCCGGCGTCGTCTGGTTGTTGCGCATCAGCGAACGGCCCGCGGTGATGCCTCCTATCAACTGCAGGCCGAGGCGATCCTCGTCGCGCTGACGAACGTCCGTGAGGGTCTCTGCGATTTCGTCCGGCTCGTAACCGAGACCCTTGAGCACGTGCGCGCTGAACACCATTGCCGATTCGAACGTCTCGCGCACCTGGTAGTCGACGCCGGCCTGGATCAGGCGCAGCGTGTGACCGCGGTCGAACGAGCGTACGTACAGCCGCGCCTGCGCGAATTCAAGCTTCGCCAGTTCGACGATGCGATTGGCGAGTTCCGGCCTGTCGATGCAAACGAGAATGGCATCGGCTTTGCCCGCGCCGGACGTGCGCAGGACGTCGAGCCGGGCGCCATCCCCATAGTAGACCTTGAACCCGAAGCTGCCGGCCGCGCGGATCATGTCGACGTCGGCGTCGATGATCGAGATATCGACGTCGCGGGCCAGCAGCGACTGGCTCACGACCTGGCCGAACCGGCCGAAACCAATGATCAGGACGCGGCCCGTGAGGCATGGCGGTTCCTCGATGCCGTGCATCAAGATCGCGGGTTGTGGCAGGAAGCGATCGAGCAGCAACACCAGGATCGGTGTGAGCGCCATCGACAGGATCACGATGGCCGACATGACCGCGCCCGCCCGCGCGTCGAAGATGCCTGCCGTCAGCGCCGCGGCATAGAGCACGAAGGCGAATTCACCCCCTGCGCGAACAAGGCCGAACGTTGCGCGGCTTCGCGGTGATCCGCACCGAACAGACGCGCGACTGCGTAGATGCCCAGTGCCTTCACGGCCATGAACGCAGCGACGCCGGCCGCAACGATCTGCCAGTCCGACGCGACGACGCCGAGGTCGAGCGACATGCCGACCGAAAGGAAGAATAATCCGAGCAGGATGCCGCGAAACGGCTCGACGTCGGCTTCGAGTTGATGCCGGAACGTCGATTCGGACAGCAGTACGCCCGCGATGAATGCTCCCATCGCCATCGACAGGCCACCCCACTGCATGAACAGCGCGGCGCCGAGCACGACCAGCAACGCCGCCGCGGTCATGACATCCCGACCGCCCAGTGCGGCGACGATGCGGAACAAAGGGTTGATCGCCCAGCGTCCCGCCGCCAGCAAACCGCCGAAGGCACCGAGCGCGATCAGCGCCGATAGCCACGCGGGCCGCGAGGACTCGACACCGGATCCATTCGCGAAGGCGAGAAACGCGACCAACGCCAGCAGCGGGATGATCGAGAGGTCTTCGAGCAGCAGGATCGATACGGCGCGCTGGCCCGCGGGCGAAGCCGTCACGCCATGCTCGTCGAGCATCTTCATGATCACGGCCGTCGACGACAGCACGAAACCCATCGCGCCGATCACGGCTACCGCGGGCGGCCAGCCGAACGCCAGTCCGACGCCCGAGAGCAGCGTGCCGCAGACCAGCACCTGCGTGAGTCCAAGTCCGAATATTTCCTTGCGCAATGCCCACAGCTTGGACGGCCGCATCTCGAGCCCGATCAGGAACAGGAACAGCACGACGCCCAGTTCGGCCACGTGCAGGATGGCTTGCGGGTCGTGGAAGAATGCGAAACCGAAAGGGCCGATCAGCAGGCCGGCACTGAGGTAGCCGAGAACGGCGCCGAGGCCGAGCCTGCGAAACAGCGGGACCGCGATGACGGCGGCCGCCAGCAGGACGACCGCATGACCGAGACCGATGCCTGCAGATTCCGTGGCCACACGCGCCTCCTGCGCCGGCATCAGGCCGGCCGGGCAGGAGCAGTCAGCTCAGCCGGGGCGCGCGGGGGGGGCCCGGGGGCCGGGCGGGCCCCGGAGGGGGCCCCCCCGCCGCCCTCGGGCGGGGGGCCGCGGCACCCCGGGGCGTCCGCCGCTGCACGGCCCGCGGGGGCGGCCTCCACCGCGGCGCGGCCGCGCCGCACCCCGCGCGGCGCGGCGCCGCACACCGGCACCGCACCCGCGCCCCCCCCCCGGCCCAACCGGGCCCGCCCACCCGGGGCCCACCCCCCGCACGCCGGCGGGCCCGGCGACCCGCGGCGGCGGGGCCGGGGGCCCCCACCCGCGCGGCCGGGCGGCCCGGGCCCCCCCCCTTCTTTCCCGGGGCCCTGCCGGCCTCGCCCCCCCCCCCTCGTCCGCCTGGCCGGCCCCGCGACCGCCCCCCCCCGGGCGCCGGCCCCCGCGCGGGGCGGCCCGGCGGGCCCGGGGGGCGGGGCCCCGGGGGGGGGGGGGGCCTTCGGCGCGGCGGCCCGGGGCCGGCCGCCACCCCGGGGCCCGCCCCCCGGGGCCCCCCCCGAAGGCGGGCCCCCGGGGGGGGGGGCCCGCCGGGGGCGCCCGCGGGCCCGGCGCGGCCCCGGGCCCCCCGCGCCCCCCGGGGGCCCCGGCCGGCTCCCGGGGCCGGGGTGCGCCCCCCGGGGCCCCGGGGGGGGTCCGCGGCGGCCCCGGCCGCCCCGGCCCCGGCGCCCCCCCGCGTCCCCGTCGGCGCCCGGCCGCCGGCCCGCTGGGGGCGCCCGTGGGCGCGCCCGGGGCCGGCTCCGCGGGGGGCCACCGGCGGGCGGCCGGGCCCGCGCCCGCGCCCGCCCAGCCGGGGGGGGGGCGGGCCGGCGGCCGGGCCGCACCCGGCCCGCGGGGGGCCCGGGGCGGGTTTTGCAGCCGCCCGCTCGCCGGGCCCCGGGGGGGCGGGGGGGGGCGGCCGCGGCGGGCCCGTCGCGCCCGGGGCGGGTCGCGGGGCGGCGGGGGGCCGGGGCCGCGGGGCCTGGGCCGGGCCGGGGGGGGCCGGGGGGCGGCCCCCCCGGCGCGGGGTCTTTTTTGCTTGTCTGGGGCTCCCCCCCCGGGGGGCTGCTGGGCGCCCTTGGGCCCGCGGCCTGGCGGGGCGGGGGGGGGGCCTGGCCAGCCGGCCGCGCGCGGGGGGCTGCCGGGGGGGGGCCCGGCCCAAACCGCCCGCGGGGCCGGGTCCTCCCGGCGCCCCCGGCAGGCCCTGGGGCCCTCGGGGCTGCCGGGGGGGGGGGGGGCCCTGGGGGGGGCGGCGCGGCCGGGCCCGGGCGGGGCGGCCGCGCCGGTGCGCGGGGCCACGGCCCGGCGCGGGGGGTCCTCCGCGGGCGGGCGGCGCCGCGGCCCGGGCGGCCGGCCGCCCCGGGGGGGGCCGGGCGCCCCGGCGGGGTCCGCGGGGCCGGGGGGGGCGGGGCCCGGGCTTCGGGGGCTGCGCCCGGGCCCGGGCGGGGCCGCGCGCCGGGCCCGCGGCCGGGGCGCCGGGCGCGGGTTGCCTCCGGGGTGCCGGCGGGGCGCCGCGCCCGCTCCCCTCCCGGGCGACCGCCGGGGGCCCGCGCGCCCGCCCCCCGGCCGGCGGGGGGGGGGGGGGGGCGGCGGGCGGGGGGGGGGGCCGCGCGGCAGGGCGGGCCCCGGGGGGCGCCGGGGCGGCGCGGGGGGCCCGCCGGCCGGCCCGGGGCGGGGCGGCGGGGCCCCCCGGCCGGCCGCGGCCCAGCGGGCCCGGCGGCCCGGCCGGGCGCGGCGCAGGGGGGGCCCGGGGCCGCCTCGGGGGCCCGGGGGGGGCCCGGCCGCGGGGGGGCACCCCGGGGGGGGGCGCCCCCCGGGGGGGGGCCGGCCGGCGCCGCCGCGCGCCGGCGGGGGGCGCCGGCCGGGGGGGGGGGGGGGCGGGGCCCCGGCTCGGGCGGGGCCCTGGCTCTTCCTGCCGGGTGCCCGGGGGCCCCGGGGGCTGCCCGGGGGCGGGGGCCCGGGGGGCCCGGGGGCCCCGGGGGGGGCCTGGGGGGGGGGGGGGGGGGGGGGCCGGCGCAACGATTGACGGACGACCTCCTTCTCCTGAAACTGCCGCGCGGGGGCCGGGACGAATCAGAACAACGTTCGGGAGCACTCAATGGACATGGCAACAGTCGAAACCTTCCTCCGCACCACGGTAGCGGCGCTCGCCATCAAGGTGGCGGCGGCCATCGTCTTCTGGTTCGTCGGTCGCTGGCTGATCAGCCGGGTCATACACCTGGTGCAGGCCACGATGCACCGCAACCAGATCGACCCGACGCTGACGCGTTACCTCAGCTCGATCATCAACGTCGCGCTGAACATCGCCCTGGTCCTCGGCATCCTTGGGTACTTCGGCATCCAGACGACCTCCATCGCTGCGATGCTGGCCGGCGCGGGTTTGGCGATCGGCGCGGCCTGGAGCGGCATGCTCGGTAACTTCGCCGCCGGAGCGTTCATGCTGGTGCTGCGGCCGTTCAAGGTGGGCGACTTCGTCAGCATTGCCGGCGTCACGGGCACCGTGCACGAGCTCGGCCTGTTCGGCACCACGATCGTCACGCCCGACAACGTTCTCACGCTGATCGGCAACGGCAAGATCTTCAGCGACACGATCCAGAACTTCTCGTCACTGCCGCACCGTCGCGTCGAGCGCACGGCACAGCTGGCCGGTGGCGTGGACCACAATGACGCGATTGCGCGCTTCCAGGCGGCAGTCGCACAGATCCCGAACGTCCTCGCGCAGCCCGCGCCCGAAGTGAGCCTGCTCGACATCAACCTGCTCGGGACGGTGATCGCGGTGCGCCCCTACTGTCACACCGATCACTACTGGCAGGTCTACTTCGACACCAACCAGGCGATGATGCGCGTCGCCAGGGAAGCAGGCTGGCCCGCGCCGACGCCCGCCAATCTCACGCGGATGATCCAGGTGCAGGCGTAGGCGATTTCGCAACAGGAGACGCGCACTTGCCGGCGCGTCTCCTCACCGCCGGGAGCGACCGCTCCAGGTCGTCCCGGGCGTTAAGGCGCCGATAATCTTCACCGCCTAGCCTTCTCATCGATCCCCATGCAGGAGATGGATCGATGTTCAGAAAGGCACTCATTGCAGCCACGGCGCTGGTGGCCGTCCCCGCCCTGGCCGACACCCCGGAGTTGCTGCTGCGGGGCTATGCCGAACAGGCACGCACCACGTCGGCATCCTATGCCGGCCCGTCCCCCGCGGCGGGTCGCCGACTGTTTCACCAGCAGCCGCGCGACTGGAGTTGCGCAACCTGCCACACGGATCAGCCCACCGCGACGGGCCGCCACGCCATCACCGGCAAGGCGATTGGCCCGCTTGCACCCAGCGCAAACCCCGAACGGTTTCGCAATCCCGCCAAGGTCGAGAAATGGTTCAAGCGCAACTGCAGCGACACGCTCGGCCGTCCGTGTACGTCTGCAGAAAAAGCCGACTTGATCGCGTTTCTCCTCGATCCGAAAAATGGAGCCTGACAATGCACACACGATCGGGCATTCGTCGCATCGACTGGATCGTCTGGTCACTCGCGGCGGTGTTTCTCGCCCATGCCGCCGTGGCGGCAGTTCCACCCGCCCAAGCCGCCGAACCCGCCGCCTACGCGGAGGAGTGCGGCGCCTGCCACATGGCCTATCCAGCAAGCTTGCTGCGGCCAGCGGCCTGGGCCGTCGTGCTTGCAACACTCGACCGTCACTTCGGCGTCGATGCATCGCTCGACGCCACGGCACGTGCGGCAGTGGCGCGGCAGCTGGGCGTGGATCCCGCCGTCGCCAGCGCGGCCACTGCCACGGCAGCGCCACGGATCACGCAGCAAGGCTGGTTCCGCGAGGAGCACGATGAAGTATCAGCGCAACTGTTTCGCTCTCCGGCCGTGCGCAGCGCTGCCAACTGCAATGCGTGTCATGCCGGTGCCGACCGTGGCCAGTTCGACGAACACTCCGTCCGCATTCCGAGGTAACACCGATGACCAGCAAGACCAAAGTCTGGGACCTGCCGACCCGCATCTTCCACTGGGCGCTGGCCGCCTCGTTTGCCGGCGCCTACCTGCTCTCCGATTCGGAACGGCTGCGCAACGTCCACGTTGCGCTCGGCTACACCGTGCTCGGACTGCTCGCGTTCCGTCTGGTGTGGGGCTTCATCGGCCCGCGGTATGCGCGATTCAGCTCGTTCGTTCACAGCCCGGTCGCGGCATTCCACTACCTGCGGGATGAACTGCGAGGTCGAGCGCAGCGCCATCTTGGCCACAACCCCGCGGGCAGCTGGGCCGTCTTGGGTCTGCTCATCCTCGGCGCGGCCACCGGCGTGACCGGCTACCTCAACCTCAACGAGCTGGGTGGCGAGTCGATGGAGGGCTTGCACGAAGCCGTCGCCAACGCCTGGCTCGTGCTCGTAGGCCTGCACATACTCGGCGTCGTGTTCAGCAGCGCGATGCAGCGCGAAAACCTCGCGCGCTCGATGATCACCGGACTGAAGCGAGGGGCTGCCGAAGGCGCCGAGCCACGCAATGCGCGTGGCCCCGGCCTGGCAATGGTCGCAGCGATTCTAGGCTTCTGGGGCTGGACCGCGACCTCCGGAGGCGTGGCGCCGGGTGCCGGCCCGGGACAGGTTGAACCAGCCGAACTGGCGACAGAACGCGAAACCGACGACGATTGAGGCATGCGAATCCTGCTGGTCGAAGACGATGCATTGCTCGGCAACGCACTACAGGTCGGCCTGCGCGAGCAAGGCTTCGCGGTTGAGTGGCTCATGGACGGTGCGGCCGGAGAGGCCGCGCTGGCCGCTGACGAATTCACGGCAATCGTGCTCGACCTGGGATTGCCTCGCATGTCCGGACTCGAATTGCTGCAACGTGTCCGAGATCGTGGCGATCACACGCCCATGATCATCCTCACCGCCCGCGAAGCAATCGATGATCGTGTGCGCGGCCTCGATCTCGGCGCCGACGACTACGTCGTGAAGCCCGTGGCACTCAAGGAACTCGCGGCCCGATTGCGAGCCATTGCCCGGCGCGCGCAGGGCATTGGGAGTGGATCGATCGTCGTGGGCAGCCTGTCGCTGGACCTCGCCTCGCGTGCTGTGACGTTCGCAGGCAATCCAGTCGAACTGCAGCCGCGCGAGTTCGCGCTGCTGCAGGAACTCGTGCTGCGCGCGGGCCGCGTCGTCACCCGCACGCAGCTCGAGACCCAGCTGTACGAATGGGACCGCAGCCTCGACAGCAATGCGATCGAAGTCCACGTCCATCATCTGCGCCGCAAGCTTGCCCCCGCGTTCATCCGGACGGTGCGTGGCGTTGGCTACATGATCCCGCGCGACGACTGAAACGTGCGAACTCCCTCGATCCGCCGGCGCATGCTCACACTGCTACTGCTCACGCTCGCCGGCACGTGGCTGGCGTCCGCGGCCCTGACCTATCGCGACGCGCACCGGGACATCGATGCCTTGCTCGACGCACACCTGGCGCAGGCCGCGCGACTGCTGGTGGCGCAGGCGGGTCACGAACTCGAGGAACTCGACTTCGACGAGGATCCGGACACACCGCCGGATTTCCGCACCAAGGTTGCCTTCCAGGTGCGCGAGGCGGACGGGAAGCTCATCCTGCGCTCGGCCAACGCCCCGACGACACCCTTCGCCGGGACGGTCAGCGGTTTCAGCGAAGCGGCGCTCGGCGACATTCGCTGGCGCGTGTATTCGGCGGTCGAAGCCGAGCAGGGCGTGGTCGTGCACGTCGCGGAAGACCACGCAACACGCGAACGGATCGCGCGACGCGTCGCACTGAGCGCACTCGTCCCACAGCTCGTCGCACTGCCCGTGCTCGGACTCGCGATCTGGTGGGTCGTGGGACGTTCGCTGCGTCCGTTGCGGCGGCTGGCGGATGAACTCGCACACCGCAGTCCCGAAGACGTTCGGCCGCTGGCCGCGGGACCGATGCCCGTCGAGTTGACAGGTCTCGCCGCACGGCTCGAAGAACTCCTGTTGCGTGTTCGTGACTCGCTCGATTCGGAGCGACGGTTCACCTCGCACGCTGCCCATGAATTGCGCACGCCGGTTGCTGCTTTGCGCGCGCAGGCGGAAGTGGCGTTGGCAACCAGGGACCCTGGCGTTCGGGACACCGCACTGCGTCACGGCATCGAGGCCTGCGACCGGATGACACGCCTCGTGACGCAGCTGATGCAACTTGCCCGTGCGGACGAAGCCGGTCACCTTGCAGGTGCGACATCTTGCGAACTGCGTACGATTGCAGAACGCGTGCTGGCGGACAGCGCGCCGGCAGCGATGCAGGATGGAACTTCGGTAGCACTGGAGGCGGGGGATCCCGGGCGCGTCCTTGGCGACGCTGCATTGCTCGAGGCGCTGGTGCGCAACCTGGTCGACAACGCGCTTCGACACGGCGGATCAGACGGCAAGGTACGGGTCAAGCTGGTGCAGCAGGACCGCGAGGTTCGACTCACTGTGGAGGACACTGGGCCAGGCGTGACGCCGGAAACTCTCGAACGACTTGGCCGGCGCTTTACCGCGCATCGAAGCGACGGCCACGGGCAGCGGACTGGGGCTATCGATCGTCAAGCGGATCGCGGAGTTGCACGGCGGTGCCGTGGGCTTCCGCAATGGCGCTACAGGTCGTGGGCTGCGGGTCGAAGTGACGATTCCAGCCGAGCGCCGCGGGCACATGACTTAGCCCGAACGAATGCGTGCCGCGACGGCATCGAAGCCGCGCGCGGCTGCCGCGTCGGCTGCGGCAACCCCATCACGGTTGCGCAGTGTCGTTTTTGCACCCGCCTGCATCAGCAGATCGACCACGTCGCCTGCGCCTGCCTGACTTGCCAGGATCAGCGCGGTATCACCGAACGTATTCTGTGCATCCAGTCCGACTCGCAGCGCGACCAGCCTGCGAACGATCACTGCGTGGTTGCCACGAGCCGCAAGCATCAGCAGCGTGTCGCCGGATTGACTGCGCGCCCGCACGTCGGCGTTCGCACGCAGCAGCTTTTCAAATGCCGCATCGTTGCCGCGCGCCGCGGCACAGGCGATAGGGGTGATGCCGTCCGCGGCGGCTGCATTTACATTGGCTCCAACACCCAGCAGCAGCGCAAGGACAGCGGCGTCGTCGCGACACGCGGCGTGCCACAGCGCGGTATGACCAGTGGCATCTGTCATTTCAGGCCCCGCACCCGCTCGCAGCAACAGCGACGCCGTGGCCGCATCGCCTCGCAGCGTCGCGAGAACCAACGGCGCCTCATCGCCCTTGCCGGTGTCCGCTTTGGCTCCGTGTCCCAGCAACATCTGCACGATGCCTGCATCGCCCCGGCGAACCGCGGTAGTGAAAGGCGTGCTGTCGCTGGCGCCATGCTCATTCGGGTTGGCGCCGCGCTCGAGCAGTATCAGCACGATATCCTTGCTGGCCTGACTGACGGCTACGCCAAGCGGCGTGTGGCCCGCGCGATCCGGGCGTGTCGGTGAGGCCCCTGCGGCAAGCAGGACCCCGACGGTAGCGGGCGATGACGAGGCGATCGCGACATGCAACGCTGGCTGGCCGGCGGCAGTCGTTGCTTCCGGGTCGCCGCCACGCGCCAGGGCCGATTTCAGCATGGCCGGATCGCTGCGACTTGCGGCCAGCGCCACGTCCGGCCAACCGGCGTAGGCATCGCCCGCCGAGGAGCGAAGTATTGGACCAGACGGTCTCGAGCCAGAACCAGCCCCCGTACTGTGCCGGCGCGCCGGCTGTGCGCCTTGCTGGACGAGGTAGGTGGTGACAGCGTCCTGCTTCGATTGCACCGAGTAGTCGACGGCGCTCCAGCCACCCGCATTGCGCAACTTTGGATCGAGGCCGGCCGCCACCAGGCGCTCGGCCTGCGCGACTCGGCCGCGGCGTGCCGCGTAGAAAAGAGCCGAGTTCCCGAGCGCATCCACCGCGGCAACGTGAGCTTTGGATTGCAGCAATGCGTCCATGGCGTCCGCACTTTCAGCCGTCGCAGCCAACATCAATGGCGTGATTCCCTGCGCGTCGATCGCATCGACCCGGGTGTCGTGCTTGACCAGCCAGCGCACCGACTCCGTAGCGCCCGATTCTGCTGCGTGATGCAGCACGGAACGTCGGAACGCGTCGCTGGCGTCCTTTGGCAGCAGCGGCCAGAGCGTAGCCAGCGTGTCGACGTCACCGCGGCGCGCGGCCGCAATGGTCATCGACAAAGTCACCGCGGGTTCGGTTGCAAGGGCACGGGGATCCACTTGCAGTGGCAACTGGCCCGCCTGCTGCAGTCGCGCTGCATCGGGGTGCCCGGCGGCCGCAGCTTTTGCAAGCCAGGTCCGAGCCGCCGCTTCGTCGGCGGGCGTGGCGTGCGCGGCAAGCGCTGCCAGCGCGTACGCGGCGCGTGGCTCGCCTTTGGCCGCAGCAGCAGCGAAGAGAGTCTGCGCGCGTTGGACATCCTCGCCGACACCGAGGCCGGCGAGGTACAAGGAGCCCAACAGGTATTGCGCGCGCGGATCAGCGGCCAGCGGATCCTTGGCGAGTCGTCCAGCCGCATCCGCGAACTGCTTGAGGCGCAGTGCGCTCTTGGCCGGCTCGAGCACGTCCGGTGCGGCGAACGTTGCCGGCACTGCTGCAACGGTACCCCCGGCGACGAAAGCACCCATGAGCACGGCCACCAGCGCGGCGGCGCCTGCAGCCGCTGAGCTACGCTGTCCCATACTTCGTCTCCACATGAATCCCGACTCGCCGCAGGAAATCCGACGGCAGGATACCGCCGGCACTGACAATCACTGCGTCGTTCGGCAGGATCAGGTGACCGTCCTTCCCACGCAACAGGACCCGCTCCGTCTCGATGCGTTCAACCTGCGAGTTCAGCAGCACCTGCAACTGTCCCGCACGCTCCGCCGCGGCGATACGTTCGCGGTTGCGCGGCTTGGCGCGTGTAAAGGCATCGCCGCGATAAGAAAGCGTGACCCGGCCGCCGGCTTCCGCAATGCTGGCAGCCGCCTCCAGGGCGCTGTCACCGCCGCCCACGACCAGGACGCGCTGCGCGCGGTATTGCTCCGCGTCGATCAACCGGTAAACGACCTTGGGCAGGTCCTCGCCCGGCACATCGAGCTTGCGTGGTGTGCCACGCCGGCCGATCGCCAGCAGTACGTTCGCAGCCTGGTACTCCGCACGTGTGGTGCGAATGGTGAAGCCGCGCGCACCGTCGCTATTGACGCTCTCGACGCTTTCCCGGTACTGCATGTTGTCGCCAATGCCGGTCTTGCGTTCGATGTCCTGCCAGAACTCGAGCAGTTCCTCCTTGGAAGTCTGGCGGAAGCTGACTTTGCCCACCAGCGGAATATCTGCCGGCTGCGTCATCACGAGCTTGGCCCGCGGGTACTGGAACACGCAGCCGCCAAGACTTTCCTGCTCGATCGTTACGAATTGCATGTCGTGCGACTTCGCGGCAAGGCTGGCCGAGAACCCGGCCGGACCTGCACCCACGATCAGGAGATCGAGTTGCCGGGGTAGGGTCGTGCGCCGCTTGCGATGGATTGCGTCGACTGCCTGCCTGCCCTGCGCGAGCGCGTTGCGAATGAGCCCCATTCCTCCCAGCTCTCCCGCGATGAAGATCCCGGGCACGGTCGATTCGAACTCAGCACTCAGCAATGGAATCTCCACGCCGCGACGTTCCGTGCCGAAGACGAGCGTGATCGCGTCTGCAGGACACGCGGCACGGCAAGCGCCGTGCCCGATGCAGTCGGTCGGACTCACCAGGTGTGCCTTGCCTCCGATCAGGCCTAGTACGTGATGTTCCGGTTGTTCTGGACACGCTCTAACGCAGGATCCGCAGCCGATGCAGCGAACCGCATCGATGACCGGATGCAGGGATACTGGATCGAGCAACCCGGCGGCCTGCGATTGTTCGCGGGTGGCCAGGCTTGCATGCTCGTGCCGCCGGCGCCGGAGGATGTACCACGCCCAGATCGATAGCAGCGGCAGCAGATAGACAGCGAGCAATGACATGGACGGGTGACGGGTACCTGCGGCTGTCAGGGGAATTATGCAACAATAGCGCCTCGGGCGAGATTCGCATCCGCCCGCCCCCCGCGGTGTCGACTACGTCACGAATACACCAACTGTTCACGTGAGTTGGTGTCGCTCACCCGCGTGCCTCGCTATGGTCGCACCATCCGGTCGACCGTGAGTGGCTTGCAGACGACGATGAACGAACCGGCCGACCGTGACCGGTTTGGAGATAACTCATGAACAAGAAGGGTGCCGCGCTGATCGCGCTGGCAGGTTTTGGCCTGGGAGTATTCGTCGGCAAGGGATTTGCCACGTTCGGAACTGAACCCGCCGCCCGCTCGCTCGAGCCGGCTGCCGCCATGGCGTCGGCACCGGCAGGGCACCCGCGCATTACCGAGCGCGGACTCGGCGATGCAGTGATGACGACACTGCGGATGAGCACTGCGCCCGCAGCGAATGCGCAGGCGACGATGCCCGGTGCTGTGCCCCGCTCGGGATCGCCAAGCCTGGTTGAGCAGGCCGACGACCTGCGACGCCAACGAAGATTCAAGGAAGCCGCCGAAGTCTACGAGCGCGCCGCAGCTGCAGGCAGCATGAATGCCGACGCCTGGGCCGACTACGCCGACGCGCTGGGTTCGGCCGGGTCGAGCCTCAAAGGTGCGCCAGCCGATGCGCTGGCGAAGGCGCTCGCGCTCGATCCGCGGCATGCCAAGGCCTTGTGGCTCAAGGCCAGCCTTGAGCACGAGGAACAGCGCTATCGCGACGCCGTCAAGACGTGGCGCAACCTGCTGGCCGTGGTGCCGGCCGATTCGTCCGACGCCCGCATCATCGAGGCGAACATCGCTGAAGCGACCCGCCTTGCCGCGAGCCAGGGCTGACGATGCCCGCGCAACGCCTCCTCCGTGAACGCTATGGCGACGTCGTCGCCGAGGATACGTCACGTGTGCGGACGCCCGCGATCGTCGACTCACCCCGCCCGCAGTTTGACGCGCCAGCGGCGAGATCCGGACTGACGGCCACCCACCGCAGCCGGTTCCTCACGCCAGCCGGCATCTACTTCGTCGCCGTTCTCGCGGCCATCGCCTTCGGCGTCAACCTGCCGACGTCCACCTACCTCTCGCCGCAGTCCGGACTCGGCTACGCACTCGGCATCGCGGGGGGCAGCATGATGTTGCTGCTCCTGCTGTGCCGGTCCGCAAGCGCATGCCGCGTGCACGCTACGTCGGCTCCACGCGCTCATGGTTCAGGCTGCA